>NZ_JBYUNN010000001.1:0-1425051 GCF_058133575.1 Rhodococcus sp. Z13_19A | reverse complement strand
CGAATGAAGGAGCCAAAACAAAATAAATTGGCACTGACATTCATCGGCACACTGTTGAGTTCTCAAAGAACACACGCACACCCAAAAACCTCGGCCTATTCAGCCGGTGCATCCGGGGGCTTGTTCGTACTTGTCCTACTGTACACGCACCCGAAGGTGCTCAGTACCGCAGGTGGTCCGCTACCGGCGTCCAACCTCGTGACCGTCGTGGTGACCGGTTCGGCGTCCGCCTCGCTGACAAGGAGAAATTTACGCACTCCGCGGGGCCACGTCAAATCGCCTGGACAGCACCCCGCGGGCGGGGCGAACCTGCTGGTCAGAGCCCGGCAGCGCCGCTCCCGCTGGTCTCATGCTGGCACGGACCGCCCCTCCGGGCGATATGGCCTGCGTCACCGGCCTACGGACGCGCCTCGCGCGGCAGGCCCAGCACCCGCTCGGAGATGATGTTGCGCTGCACCTCGTTGGACCCGCCGTAGATGGTGTCGGCCCGGGTGAACAGGAAGAGTCGCTGCAGCTCGTCGAGCTCCAGGTGCTCCGGGTCGTGCAGGTTGTTGGGCACGCCCTCGCTCGTGGCGTCCGGGCCGACCAGCGACGCCGCTCCCTGCACCTGCATGGCCAGCTCGCCGAGGTTGCGGTGCCAGTTCGCCCAGAGCAGCTTGGCGGCCGAGGCCTCCCCGCCACTGCCCCCGGTGTCCACCGTCGCGAGGGTGCGGACGGCGTGGGCCCGGATGACGTGCAGCTCCAGCCAGGCACGGGCGATGCGCTCGCGCACCACCGGGTTGGTGTCCGCCCCGTTGGCCCGGGCGAGTGCCACGACCGCCTCGAGCTCCCGGCGAAAGCCGATCTGCTGGCCGAGCGTGGAGACCCCGCGCTCGAACTGCAGCAGGCCCATGGCGACCTTCCAGCCCTCGCCGGGCTCGCCGACCACCAGCTCGGCCTCGGTCTCGGCGTCGTCGAAGAAGACCTCGTTGAACTCCGAGGTCCCGGTGAGCTGCTGGATGGGGCGGATGGTGACGCCAGGCTGGTCCAGCGGGACGAGCAGGAAGCTCAGCCCCTTGTGCCGCTGCGAGCCGGGCTCGGTGCGGCAGATGACGAACGCCCACTGCGCCACGTGGGCCAGCGACGTCCAGACCTTCTGCCCGTTGATCACCCACTTGCCCCCCTCCAGGCGGGCGGTGGTGGAGACGTTGGCGAGGTCGGAACCGGCGCCGGGCTCGGAGTACCCCTGCGCCCAGAGCTCGGTGACGTTCTTGATGCCGGGCAGGAAGCGCTTCTTCTGCTCCTCCGTGCCGAAGGCGATGAGCGTGGGCCCAAGCAGCTCCTCGCCCACGTGGCTCACCCGTGCCGGCGCGTTGGCCCGGGCGTACTCCTGGTGGAACAGCACCTGCTGCTCCAGCGTCGCGGCCCGCCCACCGTGCTCGGTGGGCCAGCCCAGGCACGTCCAGCCGGCCGCGGCCAGGTGGCGGTCCCAGGCCAGCCGGTCCTCGAAGAACTCGTGCTCGCTGCCGGGCCCGCCCTTGCCACGCAGGTCCGCAAACCTGCCGGTCAGGTTCTCCTCGAGCCACTGCCCGACCTCGTGGGCGAGGACCTCGTCCTCCGCACGCTCCTGGGTCGTCACCGTCTGATCCTTCCGCCTGAACCGCTCGCCAGTCACCCCGGCAATGCCCTGCTACGGTAACCTACCAAGCACTTGCTAGGTATCGGAGGAACGGTGGCTACGGACACAGGGGACGGCGCTGTCCCGACCACGCCGCACGCGCTGCGGCGCGCCGCAGCACGGTGGGGCGGGCGCACGGCGGTCGCGGACGTCCAGCCCGGACAGGACGTGCGGCTGACCTGGTCGGAGCTGCTCGAGGAGGTTCGCTCCTTCGCCGGCGCGCTGGTCGGCAGCGGCGTGCAGGCCGGGGACCGGGTGGCGGTCTGGGCGCCCAACACCCACCACTGGATCATCGCGGCGCTGGGCGTGCACTACGCCGGCGCGACGCTCATCCCGGTGAACACCCGCTACACCGGCGCCGAGACGCTCGACCTGGTCCAGCGGTCGCACTCCGTGGCGCTCGTCGTGGCCGGGACGTTCCTCAAGTCCGACCGGCTGGCCGAGCTGCGCGCCGCCGCGGACGGTGACCTCGCCGCCGCCACCGAGCTGCACACCATCGTGCGCGTCCCGCTGGGCGCTGCCGACGCCCCGGTGGAGGGCGTGCTGGAGTGGGACGACTTCCTGGCCACCGGCACCGACGAGCTGCGCACGCAGGCCGACGGCCGCGCCGACGCTCTCACCGGTGACGACATCGCCGACATCCTGTTCACCTCCGGCACCACCGGGCGCAGCAAGGGCGTGCTGGCCACCCACCAGCAGGGCGTCACCGTCGGCCGGCTCTGGGGCGCCATCGGCGACATGACCGAGGACGACCGCTACCTCATCGCCAGCCCGTTCTTCCACTCCTACGGCTACAAGGCCGGGATCCTGGTCTGCCTCTACTACGGCGCCACCATGATTCCGCTGTCGGTGTACTCCCCCACCGCCGCCATGGCACTGATCCAGGACGAGCGCGCCACCGTCTTCCCCGGCGCCCCGACCATCTTCCAGACGATCCTGGACGCCCCCGAGCGGGCCGACCACGACCTCAGCTCGCTGCGCTTCGCCACCACCGGCGCGGCCATCGTCCCGGTGGTGCTCATGGAGCGCATGCAGGCCGAGCTGGGCTTCGAGGTGGTCGTCACCGCCTACGGGCTGACCGAGACCAGCGGGTTCGTCAGCACCTGCCTGCCCGGCGACGACGACGTCACCGTGGCCACCACGTGCGGCCGAGCCATCGAGGGCATGGAGATGCGGCTGTCCGAGCAGGGGGAGCTGCTGGTGCGCGGACCGCTGGTGATGAAGGGCTACCTGGACGACCCCGAGGCGACGGCGCAGACCATCGACCCGGACGGCTGGCTGCACACCGGCGACGTCGGCACCATCGACGAGCAGGGTTACCTGCGCATCACCGACCGGCTCAAGGACATGTACATCTCCGGCGGGTTCAACGTCTACCCCGCCGAGGTCGAGCAGGCGCTCGCCCGGCTGGACGGCGTGGTGGAGTCCGCGGTCATCGGCGTGCCCGACCACCGCCTGGGCGAGGTGGGGCGCGCGTTCGTGCGGGTCCGGCCCGGCTCCGCGCTCACCGCGGACGACGTCATCGCCTACAGCAAGGAGAAGCTCGCCGGCTTCAAGGTGCCCCGCTCGGTGGTGCTCGTGGACGAGTTCCCCCGCAACGCCGGCGGCAAGATCCTCAAGCGCGAGCTGCGCCGGGACTGACCATGGTGGTGCCGGCGGAACCGCCGTAGCATCCCAACCAAGCACTTGCTAGGTAGTAGTTGTGCACGGCACACGGAACGGACGGACATGACCCACGCTTCCATCCCCGCCCCACTGAGCCAGGACGAGCTCGGGCCCGACACCCAGCCCGTCGCCTACGAGGTGGCCGACGGGGTTGCCTACGTCAGCCTGAACCGTCCCGAGTTCCGCAACGCCCAGAACTCGGTGATGACCTACTCGCTGGACAACGCCTTCATCAAGGCCGTCGAGGACGCCTCGGTCAAGGTGATCGTGCTGCGCGCCAAGGGCAAGCACTTCTCCGCCGGCCACGACATCGGCACGCCCGAGCGCGACTTCCACGTGCAGTACGAGAACAAGGCTGCGCTGCACTGGGACCACACCGACCGCAGCGGCGGCGACCAGCGCCTGGCCCGCGAGCTCGAGGTCTACCTGGGCATGTGCCGCCGCTGGCGGGAGATCCCCAAGCCGGTGATCGCCCAGGTGCACGGCGCCTGCATCGCCGGCGGGCTGATGCTCGCGTGGATCTGCGACTTCATCGTGGCCTCCGACGACGCCTTCTTCTCCGACCCCGTGGTGCGGATGGGCATCCCCGGCGTGGAGTACTTCGCCCACGCCTTCGTGCTCGGCCCGCGCCGGGCCAAGGAGATCCTCTACACCGGCGAGCGCTTCAGCGCCGCCAAGGCCGAGCAGTGGGGCATGGTCAACCACGTCGTGCCGCGCGAGGAGCTCGAGGCCAAGGTCGCCTCCATCGCCGCGAACATCGCCGAGATGCCGCAGCTGGGCCTGTCGCTGACCAAGAAGGCCGTGAACATCTGCGAGGACCAGATGGGCCTGCGCAACGCGATGGACTCGGTGTTCGGGTGGCACCACTTCGCTCACTCCGCCAACGCCGAGGCCGACGGCGACTCCCTGGGCGGGATGGACGCCCGCTCCATGCGCGACTCCGCGAAGAAGGGGCAGTAACCGTGGACCTGCAGTTCGACGACGCCACCACGGCGTTTCGTCACGAGGTGCGCAGCTGGCTGCAGGCGAACGTGCCTGCCGAGCCGCTGTCGTCGATGGACACCGCCGAGGGCTTCGAGGCCCACCGGCAGTGGGAGCGCCGGCTCGCCGACGCCGGCCTGGCCGTCGTCTCCTGGCCCAAGGCCTACGGCGGCCGCGACGCGTCGCTGCTGGAGTGGGTGATCTTCGAGGAGGAGTACTACCGCTCCGGTGCCCCCGCACGGGTGAGCCAGAACGGCATCTTCCTGCTGGCCCCCACCCTGTTCGAGCACGCCAAGCCCGAGCAGCTCGACCGGATCATGCCCCGCATGGCCCGCTCGGAGGACATCTGGGCGCAGGCGTGGTCGGAGCCGGAGTCCGGCAGCGACCTGGCCAGCCTGCGCTCCACCGCCAAGCGGGTGGACGGCGGCTGGGTGCTCAACGGACAGAAGACCTGGAGCTCGCGCGCCAGCTTCGCCGACTGGGGGTTCGGGCTGTTCCGCAGCGACCCCGAGGCCGGCAAGCACAAGGGCATCACCTACTTCATGTTCGACCT
Organism: Rhodococcus sp. Z13_19A; assembly: GCF_058133575.1. NCBI lineage: Bacteria > Bacillati > Actinomycetota > Actinomycetes > Mycobacteriales > Nocardiaceae > Rhodococcus > Rhodococcus sp. Z13_19A. Next base: position 1,420,195 of record NZ_JBYUNN010000001.1, on the reverse strand, counting down.
GCGCGCGCCGGGCGTCACCGTTCGCCCGATCGCCCAGCTCGACGGTGAGCCCGGTTTCGCCGAGCTGTTCCTGGAGGACGTGTTCGTCCCCGACTCCCCCGAGGACCCCGCGTCCTCCGGCGTGATCGGCGAGGTGAACAACGGCTGGAAGGTGGCCATGAGCACCGCGGCCAACGAGCGTGGCCTCTCGCTGCGCTCGCCCGGCCGCTTCCTCGCCACCGTCGACCGGCTGCTCGCGCTGCGGGCCCGCCAGGCCGACACCGTGAGCACCGCCGTGGACGAGCAGATCGTGGACGCCTGGATCGGCGCGCGCGCCTACCAGCTGTCCACCTTCGGCACCGTGACCCGCCTGGCCGACGGCGGCCAGCTGGGCCTGGAGTCCTCCATCAACAAGGTGTTCTGGTCGGAGTGGGACATCGCGACCCACGAGACCGCCCTGGAGCTGCAGGCCGCCGACGCCGAGCTGGCCGACGGCTGGACCGACGGCTACCTCTTCTCCCTGTCCGGCCCGATCTACGCCGGCACCAACGAGATCCAGAAGAACGTCATCGCCGAGCGGCTGCTCGGCCTACCGAGGGGCGACCGATGAGATTCGTCCTTGAGCCGGAGCACAAGGAGCTCGGTGCCAGCATCGACTCGATGCTGGCCAAGTCCGACCTGCCCGCCGTGGTCCGCGCCTGGGGCGCTGGCGACACCGAGCCCGGCCGCAAGGTCTGGGCACGGCTGGCCGAGACCGGCGTCAACGGCCTGGTCATCGACGAGGACCACGGTGGCTTCGGCGCCGGGGCCGTGGAGATGATCGTGGCGGTGGAGCAGCTGGGCCGCCACTGCGTGCCTGGACCGGTCGCCGAGACCGTCGCGGCCGCGCCGGCACTGCTGGCCGCCGCGGGACTGACCGACCGCCTGGAGAGCCTGGCCGAGGGCCAGCTGGCCACCCTGGCGTGGGCGCCGCACGTGCCCTTCGCGGTGGACGCCGGCGTCGCCGACCTGACCCTGCTGGTGGACGCCGACGGCGCGCTGGCCGTGGGTGAGCCCGGTGCCGCGAAGCAGTCGGTGGACCCGGCGCGCAGCCTGTTCCCGCTGACCGCGGGCGCGAGCCTGGCCACCGGTGTGGACACCACCCGGGCGTTCGACCTGGCCGCGCTGGCCACCGCCGCCCAGCTGCAGGGCCTGGGCCAGACCATGCTGTCGATCAGCACGGAGTACGCCAAGGCGCGCAAGCAGTTCGGCCGCGAGATCGGCAGCTTCCAGGCCATCAAGCACCACCTGGCCGAGGTCGCGATCGCCCTGGAGATGGCCCGCCCGCTGCTGCTCGGCGCGGCACTGGCCGTGGACGGCGTCAGCGACGTGGAGCGCGCTGCGGACGTCTCGCGGGACGTCTCCGCCGCCAAGATCGCCTGCGGCGCTGCGGCCAACCGCGCGGCCCGCACGGCGCTGCAGGTGATGGGTGCCATCGGTTACACCCAGGAGCACGACCTGTCGCTGTACCTGACCCGCACGCGCGCGCTGCTCACCTCGTGGGGCACCCCCGCGGTGCACCGGGCCCGCGTGCTGGCGGCGGTGTCCGCGGCGGAGCCGGCATGAGCTCACCGGTGACCGACTCCCCGGGCATCGACACCGAGGAGCAGGCCGGCCTGCGGGCGTCCGTGCGCGACCTGCTGAGCAAGCACTCCGACTCCGCCGCGGTGCGCAAGGCCATCCAGGCCGAGCAGCGCCACGACACTGCGCTGTGGGAGCGGCTGTGCCAGCAGGTGGGGGTGGCTGCGCTGGCCGTCCCCGAGGCCTACGACGGCGTGGGCGCCACGTTCATGGAGTGCCACGTGGTGCAGGAGGAGCTGGGCCGCCGGCTCGCTCCCACCCCGATGCTGGGCTCGGCGGTGCTGGCCGTGCAGGCCCTGCTGCTCTCCGGCGACGACGCAGCCTGCGCCCGCCTGCTGCCCGGCATCGCCTCCGGTGAGTCCACCGTGGCGGTGTGCTGGGCCAGCGCGGCCGGCTGGGACACCCCTGGGGTGGCGGTGCGAGACGGCGTGCTGCACGGCAGCGCCCACTACGTGCTCGACGGCGAGCACGCCGACGTGCTGCTGGTGCTCGCCACCGACGGCGCGGCGGTCTCGCTGCACGAGGTGGCGGCGGACGCCGACGGCGTGCGCCGGACGGCACGACCCAGCATGGACCCCACCCGCGGGCTGTCCACGGTGGACTTCGACGGCGTGGCCGCCACCCGGCTGTCCGCACCGGAGGACCTGGCCGAGAAGCTGCGCACCGTCGCGGTGGTGGCGGTGTCGGCCGAGCAGGTCGGCGGCGCGCAGGCCGTGCTGGACCTGACGGTGGCCTACACCAAGGACCGCAGGCAGTTCGGCCGGCAGATCGGCTCCTTCCAGGCGCTGAAGCACCGGATGGCGGACATGTACGTGCTGGTGGAGAGCGCGCGATCGATCTCCTACGCCGCTGCCGACGCCGTCTCCCGGGGCACCGCCGACGCTGCCGAGCTGGCGGCGACGGCCAAGGTGTACTGCTCCGAGGCGTTCAGCACGGTGGCGGGCGAGGCGATCCAGCTGCACGGCGGCATCGGCATCACCTGGGAGCACGACGCGCAGCTGTACTTCAAGCGCGCGCACGGCACCGCCCAGCTGTTCGGCCAGCCGTCCGAGCACCTGCTGCGGCTGGAGTCGATGGCCGGGCTGTAGGTGGTGTGCACGTCCCCTGGGGCGGCGTCTGGGCAGCGGTTGCTGCTGCCTGGCGCCGCCCTTGGTGCGTCTGCAAGTACGCCCAACCCCTGTTGCTGGACAGGTGTCCGGACTAGGGTCTGGAAAAGCCCCTGAGCACCCGAGGAGAGCACGTGAAGCACGGCATCACCCTGTTCACCAGCGACCGGGGCATCACCCCGGCTGCTGCGGCACGCGCCGCCGAGGAGCACGGGTTCGACTCGTTCTACGTCCCCGAGCACACCCACATCCCGGTCAAGCGGGAGGCGGCGCACCCACGCACCGGTGACTCCTCGCTGCCCGACGACCGCTACATGCGCACCCTGGACCCCTGGGTCGCGCTGGCCACCGCGGCGTCGGTCACCGAGCGCATCCGCCTGGGCACGGGGGTGGCGCTGCCGGTGGAGAGCGATGCCATCACCCTGGCCAAGACGATCGCCTCGCTGGACCACCTCTCCGGCGGCCGGGTGACCCTGGGCGTCGGCTACGGGTGGAACCTCGACGAGCTCACCGACCACGGGGTCCCGCTGGCCAAGAAGCGGACCATGCTCCGGGAGTACCTGGAGGGGATGCAGGCGCTGTGGTCGCAGGAGCAGGCCTCCTACGACGGGGAGTTCCTCAGCTTCGGACCGTCCTGGGCGTGGCCCAAGCCGGTGCAGCAGCCGCGCGTGCCGGTGCTCGTGGGTGCGGCGGGCACGGACAAGAACTTCGCGTGGATCGTGCGCTCGGCCGACGGCTGGCTCACCACGCCGGCCCAGGAGGGCGTGGAGGAGCGGGTGCCGGTGCTGCAGCAGATGTGGCGCGACGCCGGGCGGGAGGGCACCCCACAGGTGGCGGTGCTCGACGGCAAGCCCGACCCGGAGAAGCTGGCGCGCTGGGCCGAGCTGGGCGTCACCGAGACCATCTACGGCCTGCCGGACAAGCCGGAGGCCGACGTGGTGGCCTACCTCGGCCGGCTGGCCGGCAAGCTGGGCCGGACCCCGGTGGCCAGCGCCTGACCCTCCGCTTGGTGGTACTTGCAGACGTACCGTGCCGCAGGTTGGTACGTCTGCAAGTACCCCCTAGAGCACGGTGAGCGGCAGCGGGATCCCGCGATCGGCGAACGCGAAGTCGGCGCCGGTGCTGAAGCGGGTGATCCGCACCTCCGACGCCTCCTTGGCCGCCTCCTCCGCCACCCGCACGCCGACGGTCAGCGCCTGCTCGTCCTCCGCCAGCACCTCCACGGCGAAGTGCGGGTTGACCCCGCGCACCAGCGCGTGCAGCGCCTCGAGGTGCTCGCCGTCCACCAGCGTGGGCCAGGCACCGTCGGCGTCCGCGGCGGCCTGACGGCCCAGCCGGAGCTCGAGGCGGGCGCCGTGCACCACCTCGGCGTCCACGTACTGGTGCGGGTTGACCAGCGGGTGCACCGTCAGCACGGTGGCCAGCGCGGCGAGGTCGTCGCCCAGCTCCAGCGCGTCGCGCAGCCGCTCGGCGGTGAGCCCGGCGATGCCGGTGAGCTGCTTGCGGGCGATCTCCCGCACGCTGGCCTCATCGGTACGAGCCCGCAGCGAGCGCAGGAAGCCCAGCGTGAGCAGCTGCTGCTGCAGGCACACCTCCTCGGCCATCCGCACCAGCGCCGAGTGGGAGAAGTCGCCGAAGCGCAGGTCGCTGAGCAGCGGCCCGGCGTAGTCGTGGTGGCCCTCCCCCGCGGAGCTGATCGGAGTGAGCTCCAGCCCCGCGGCCGCGGACTTCTCGATGGCGCGCAGCCCGTCGGGCACGGCTGGCGGCGTGTGCGACTCGTCGATGACCACCGTCCACGCGCAGTGCGGGTGCCGGCCCGCCGGGTCGCGCGGCGGTCGGTGGATCGGCCGCACCTGGGCGCGGTCGTTGGTGGCCAGCGCGGTGGCGTCGAAGGTGGGGTCCTCGATGTCGTGGCACATGCCACGGACGTACTCCTCGCCCATCGGCTCCACGTCCATCAGGGCACCGCAGTGGTCCAGCCAGAACTCGCCGTGGTCGTGGTCGTCCACCCGGAAGCGGAAGTCCATGAACTGCGGTGGCGCCCCGATGTCCAGCTGCAGGCCCTTGAAGATGGTCTCCACGCTGTCGCCGGTGAAGCCCAGCGCCTGCTGCATGCGCCGGGTGTAGATGGGGCTGGAGCTCTGCCACTCCTCGATGGCCACCTCGACCATGCCCTCCCGGCCGAACGCGCCGATGACGTGCGCCATGCCGGAGCGGTCGATGAGCTGCCCGGTGAGCAGCAGCTCGGGCAGCAGCACCGCCAGCTGCTCGCGGCTGAGCGCGGCGAACGGCGACGTCGCGGCGGGAGCCGCGCGCAGCGGGCTCACCACAGCGGGACCGGAGCCTGCCCCACCCGGTACCAGCCGGGCAGCCGGCCCTTGCCGGAGCGCGCGATCCGCTCGTTCATCCCGTCCGAGAGCGCGTTGGCGGTGATCATCTCCAGGAATAGGTGGGAGACGTTGCCGAAGTCGAAGAAGTCCCGCTGCCAGGACCACTGGAAGTTGCCGCCGTAGCGGAACCAGCTGCCGCCGATGCCGTGCACCTCGTAGGGCGTCCCGTCCGGGCGCGTCCGGTCTGCGGTCTGCTTCCACAGCCCGATCACGTTGCCGGTGCGGTCGTCCACCACCACCTCCTGGTACGGGTACTCCCAGCCCTCCAGGCCGAACATCTCCTGGCCCAGGGCGATCTCCCGGATCTCGTCCCGGCCGACCGCCATGAAGTCGTCCTTGGGGCCGTAGTTCCAGCCGTAGGTGGCGTCCTCGGTGTACATCTCGGCCAGCGGCTTCCAGTCCCGCTTCTCCTCGCAGCGCTTGTTCTCGTCGATCCAGCGCTGCACCATCTCGTCGAGCTCGGCGCGGTCAAACGGGGCCATCGGGGGTCTCCTTCAGGTTGGCGTCGCCGGACTCCTCCAGGCGCAGCGCACGGGTGGGGCAGTAGCGGACGGCCTGCTCGACGTCCTCGCGCAGGCTCTCGGCCGGTTCCGGCTCGAGGATGTGGACCTTGTCGTTCTTGGGCACGGTGAACACGTCGGGCGCCTCGAGCGCGCACATGGCGTGGCCCTGGCAGAGATCGAGGTCGACGGTCACCTTCATCAGCTCACCCGCCTCCGGTACCGCACCCGGCAGGGCTGCTCCAGCTGGACGACCATCTTGGAGTGGTCGTTGCGGTAGGACTCCGCGGGCTGGGCCATCTCGAACTCGTAGTCGCGCAGCAGCCCGGAGAAGATCGCCTTGAGCTGCATCATCGCGAACGCCGCCCCCACGCAGCGGTGCCGTCCGGCCCCGAACGGGATCCAGGTCCACCGGTTGACGATGTCCTCCTGGTTGGGGTCGATGTAGCGCTCCGGGTTGAACAGGTCGGGCTCGGGGAAGTCCTCGGCGATCCGGTTGGAGATGGCCGGGGTGGCCGCGACCAGGTCGTTCTCCGCGATCCGGTAGCCACCGACCTCGAAGTCACCCCGCGCCAGGCGCAGCAGGATGATCAGCGGCGGGTGCAGCCGCAGGGTCTCCTTGAGCACCGACTCCAGCACCGGGATCTGCCGCAGCGCGCGGAAGCTGATGTCGGAGCCGTCGGAGTAGAGCTCGTCCAGCTCGGAGACGACCTTCTTCATCTGGTCGGGGTGGCGCAGCAGCTCGATCAGCGTCCAGGCGGCGGTGCCGGAGGTGGTGTGGTGCCCGGCGAACATCATCGAGATGAAGATGCCGGTGATCTCGTCGGCGGTGAAGCGCTCCGTGCCGTCCTCGTCCTTGATGGACACCAGGACGTCGAGCATGTCCCGGTCCTCCTTGCCGGCGGGCGGGTTGGCGATGCGGCCGACCATGATCTCCTGCACCAGCGCGACCAGCGCCACCCGCGCCTGGTCCCGGCGGCGGAAGCTCTCGATGTCGGCGTAGGGATCGACGAAGGCCAGCGCGTCGGTTCCCTGCTCCAGCTCGTGGTACAGGTGGGCGAAGCGGTCGTCGAGCTGCTCCCGGAACTTCTGCCCGATGAGGCAGGCAGAGGAGGTGTAGATGGTCAGCTCGGCGAAGAAGTCGAGCAGGTCGATCTCCCCGGACTCCCCCCACTGCGCGACCATGCGGTCGACCTCAGCGGCGATGGTGGCGGCGTGGCCGCGCATCTGCTCGCCGCGCAGGGCCTGGTTGTGCAGCATCTCCTTGCGCCGCTCCGGGCTGGCGTCGAACACCACGCCCTCGCCGAAGATCGGCTTCATGAACGGGTAGGCCGCCTGCTGGTCGAGGTCCTCGTCGGAGGAGCGGAAGAAGAACTCGTTGGCCTCGGCGCCGGAGAGCAGCACCACGTTGCGCTCGGCCAGCTGGAAGGTGCCGACGTCGCCGCACTCCTCGCGCACCCGCCGCATCAGGGCGATCGGGTCGGTGCGGAGCTCGTCGAGGTGGCCGTGCTCGGTCTGTCCGCCGGAGACGCGCTGGGGAACGGAGGTGGTCATCGGTTGTCCTTTGCTGGGTCGTCCTGGCGCAGGGGCGCCTCGGGCTGGACCTCGACGAGGACCAGGTGTGCCCCGCGCGGGGTGGAGACCACGGTGGCCACGGCCGCCGCGATGTCGCTGGCGCGCAGGAAGTACGGGTGGCGGGCGAAGCCCCACTTCTCCCAGTCCGCGATCAGCGGGTCGATCACCTCCGACGGTGCGTTCATGCCCATGGCGGTCTGGGTGGGCCCCGGCCGGACGACGGAGGCTCGGACGCCGGTGCCCTCCAGCTCCATCCGCATCTGGTGGGCGAGCGCCTCGACACCGGTCTTGGCCCCGTTGTAGGCCCCCATCCGGGGGCGGGGCTGGTCGGCGCAGTCCGACCCGATCACCACGAAGTCGCCCCGGCGACGCTCGATCATCCCCGGCAGCAGCCGGTGCGCCAGCCGCTGCGTGCCCACCAGGTGCACGTTCACCTGGAGCTCGAAGCGCTCGGGGTCCATCTCGTGCACCAGCGCGAAGTCCTGGTCGCCGGCCCCGGAGAGCACGATCTCGGCCGGGCCGATCGCGGCCTCCGCCGCGGTGGCGAACTCCTGCACCGACTCCGTGGAGGAGACGTCGAGGTAGTGCGCGAAGGCCTCTCCGCCGTCGGCCCGGATCTTCTCCGCGAGCACCTGGCACTCGGCCACCCGGCGAGCCCCCAGGGCGACGGGATGGCCCAGCTCGGCCAGCGCGTGCGCCGTGGCCGCGCCGATCCCCGACGACGCACCGGTGATGTAGGCCGGGCGCCTGGGTGGGTTGGGCTGGAACCTAGGCATCAGTCACCTGCTGTTCTGGACACATGTCTGGACAGTAACCCAGTTACTCGGGCCGGGCAACGGTTTCCGCAGCGCCGAACCTCAACGCGCGTGGATGCGCACCGGCATCTCCTTGATGCCGTTGATGAAGTTGGACCGGAGGCGGCGCACGTGGCCGGTGGGCTCCACCCGGTCGATGCGCTCAGCCATCACCTCGAAGAGCACCTTCAGCTCCAGCCGAGCCAGGTGGGTGCCCAGGCAGTAGTGCGCTCCACCGCCGCCGAAGGCGAGGTGCAGGTTGGCGTCGCGGCTGATGTCGAAGCGGAAGGGGTCGGGGAAGACCGACTCGTCCCGGTTGGCGCTGGGGTAGAAGATGACCACCTTGTCGCCGGCTGCCACCGGCTGCTCGCCGATCAGGCAGTCCCGGGTGGCGGTGCGCCGGAAGTCCATCACCGGGCTCACCCAGCGCAGCACCTCCTCCACCGCCGAGCCGACCAGCTCCGGGCGCTCCTGCAGCAGGCGCCACTGCTCGGGGTGGTCGATGAAGGCCTGCATGCCGCCGGCCGTGGCGTTGCGAGTGGTCTCGTTGCCGGCGATCACCAGCAGGACGAAGAACATGTTGAACTCCATCTCGCTGATCACGTCGCCGTGCTCGTCCGGCTGGACCAGCTTGGTGACGATGTCCTCGCGAGGCTCCAGCCGGCGCTGGGCGGCCAGCTCGTTGGCGTAGAGGAAGATCTCCATCGCCGCCATCTCGCCGTCGGCCTCGGTGGTGCCGAACTCCGGGTCGTCGAAGCCGATCATCCGGTTGGACCAGTCGTAGAGCTTGTCCACGTCCTCGGCGGGTGCGCCGAGGAGGGCGGCGATGACCTCCAGCGGCAGCGGCGAGGCAGCACCCCGCACGAAGTCCACGTCACCCTGCTCCAACAGCCGGTCCACGATGCGCGTGCAGATCTCCCGGATGTGCTCCTCCAGCGTGGCGATCACCCGCGGGGTGAAGCCGCGGGAGACCAGCAACCTCAGGCGGGTGTGGTCCGGCGGGTCGAGGTTGATCAGCATGGCGGCCTGCTTGGCGCGGGCCTCCTCGTCGAAGTCGTCGATCTGGGTGGTGCCCGCGGCGCAGGAGAACGTGGCGATGTCGCGGGAGACGGCCACCACGTCGGCGTGACGGGTGACGGCCCAGAAGCCGCTGCCGCCCTCCTCCGGCTGCCAGTACACCGGGCAGCTGGTGCGCAGCTCGGTGAAGAAGTCGTGCGGCACCGCCTCGGCGTAGACGCCAGCGTCCTTCAGGTCCGGCACGGGGGTTCGGTCAGAGACGGAAGCAGTCATGGTCAACCTCGGCAGCGTGGGGTGTGATCTAGCCAACACCGTTAAACTACACAGATTAGTTTAGAAGGGAAGGCATGCTGACCCTGGACGAGCCGGGAGGCCACCGATGAGCGCACCGCGTGCGCCGCGACGCCGAACCCTGAACCGCGACAAGGTGATCGGTGCCGCGGTCGAGGTGATTGACGAGCTGGGCTGGGACCAGCTGTCGATGACCAGCCTCTCCGCCCGCGTCGGCGTGGTGGTCCCGTCGCTGTACAACCACGTGCGCAGCCTGGACGACGTGCGCGGCGCCGTGCAGGTGCGCACCATGGCCGAGCTGGGCGAGCAGCTGCGCGCGGCCGCGCTCGGTCGCACCGGAACCGCGGGCATCACGGCCCTGGCCGACACCCTGCGCACGTTCGCCACCACCCACCCGCAGCGCTACCAGGCGCTGACTGCCGCCCCGGTGGAACGCACCGAGCTGGTGGTGGCGGCGCTGGACGTGAACACGGTGCTCAGCGAGATGCTCCTGTCCTGCGGTGTGCCGCCGGAGGAGTCGCTGCAGGCCGCGGTGTCGCTCTTCGCCGCGCTGCACGGCTTCGCCACGCTGGTCAACAGCGGCTTCCTGGGTGACGAGCTGGACCTGGAGCTGATCTACGACACGGTGCTGCGCGCCGCGCTGAGCGGCATCGCACCCGCGCGCGCCACCGACCGGCGACCCCCACCGGTCGGCTAGGCGCGCACCGTCACCCGCACCGGCAGGGTGGCGAAGCCGCGCACGTTGGAGGAGTGCACCCGGCGAGCGCTGGCCTCGTCCACCTCGAAGCTCTCCACCCGGCGCACCAGCTCGGTGAGCGCGATGTTGGCCTCCAGCCGCGCCATGTGCGCACCCAGGCAGAAGTGGGTGCCGCCGCCGAAGCTGACCAGGTTGTTGTCGTGGTCGCGGCCGATGCGGAAGGTGTCGGCGTCGGCGAAGACGGTGGAGTCCCGGTTGGCCGAGCCCACCAGCAGCAGCACCTGGGCTCCGGCGGGCACCGTCTGTCCGTAGTAGGTCAGGTCAACCTTGGCGGTGCGCGCCAACATCTGGCTGGAGGTGTCGTAGCGCAGCGTCTCCTCCGTCCACTCCGGAACCCGGGCGGGGTCGGCGAACGGCTTGGCCAGCTCGTCGGGGTTGCGGAAGCCCCAGCTGAGCGCGTTGCCCAACAGCTTGGTGGTGGTCTCGTTGCCGGCCACCACCATGAGGAACATGAAGCCGATGATCTCGTCGTCGGTGAGCCGGTCACCGTCCAGCTCGGCGTCCAGCAGGGCCGAGGTGAGGTCGTCGGTGCGCTTGGTGCGTCGCTCGGCCAGCATGTCCGCGTAGTAGCCGACCAGGTGCAGGGACGCCTCCATCGCCGGCACCGGGACGTCCTGCACGCCCTCCTCGCGATGCATCACCAGGTCGGCCAGGCGACGCAGCTCGGCCCGGTCAGCCTCGGGCACGCCCATCAGCTCGGAGATGACGTCCATCGGGAGCTTGCCGGCCACCTCCTCGATGAAGTCGAACTCCCCCTGGGCCAGCGCAGGCTCGAGGTGCTGGCGGGTGAGCTCGAGGATGCGCCCGGACAGCTCCTGCACCCGCCGCGGGGTGAAGCCCTTGGAGACCAGCCGACGCATCCGCTGGTGGCGGGGGTCGTCCAGGGCGAGGAAGGACATGGTCTTGTGCGCGTGCGGGCCGTAGGCGGCCGGGTCGAGCGAGACACCGTTGGCGCTGGAGAGCCGCTCGGCGTCGCGGAAGCCCGCCATCACGTCGACGTGGCGCGACAGCGCCCAGAAGTCGAGGTCGGGGTTGTAGTACAGCGGCGCCTCGTCGCGCAGCCGCTCGTAGGTGGGGTAGGGGTCCTCGTGGATCGCGTAGTCGTACGGGCTGAAGGCCAGCGGCGGTCTGGTGGTCGTGGTGCTCGCGGTCTCGGTCATCGTCACTCCCCTGTCGGGCCGGCCCGGGTGCCGGCGCCTGCGGTGTTGGGCACGACCAGGGCGGCCGCAGCCTCGAGCCGGTCGGCCACGGTGGTGTAGGACCCGTAGCCCATCCCCGCGCGCACCAGGGCGCCGGAGTAGAGCATCTCCAGCGTCTCCAGCTCGGCCGGCGTGTGGTCGGGTCCGAGCGCGTCGGCCAGCTGGCGGCGGATGGTCAGGCCAATGCGGGCACGCAGGTGCTCCACGTCCGGGTCACCACCCAGCAGCGCCGCCGTCACCGCCCCGGCCAGCTCGGGCTCGTCGGCCACCAGCAGCGCGATCTTGCGCAGCACCGCCGCCACCCGGCCGGTGCGGTCGTCGGTGGCGGGCTCCGGGTCCGGCGCGGCCGCCAGGGTGCGCCAGAACATCTCCGCCACCAGGTGCTCCTTGGAGGAGAAGTACGTGTAGGCCGTGGCCGGGGCCACCCCGGCGCGGGAGGCGACCAGGCGCACGGTGAGCCCGCTGAAGCCGACCTCGCGCAGCACGTCGAGGGCGGCCTTGGTGAGCCGGTCGACGGTGTCGGCCTGCTTCTCGGTGAGGCGCCTGCGGGTCGACTCGTTGTTCATACTACTAGACACGTGTCCAGACACTACTACAGCGCATGCGCCTGCGCACCATTGCGCGGCCCTCACCCGTGGACTACGGTCCAGACACATGTCCAGAAACCACGGCGGTGCGCGATGACCACGACCACGACCCCGCTCCGGCCGGGCCCCACGGAGAGCTCCTCCCTCCTCGTCGACGGCAAGCTCGTGCCCGGCGCGGGCGGGGTGTTCGACATCCTCAACCCAGCCACCGAGGAGGTCATCGGCCAGGCCGCCGACGCCACCGCCCAAGACATGGACGCCGCGATCGCCGCCGCCCGCCGCGCCTTCGACGAGACCGACTGGTCCCGGGACGTGCAGCTGCGGGTGCGCTGCCTGCGCCAGCTGCAGCAGGCGCTGCTGAACCACCTGGAGGAGCTGCGGGAGATCACCATCGCCGAGGTGGGCGCACCCCGCTTCCTCACCTCCGGCCCCCAGCTGGAGCTGCCCATCCAGTACCTCGGCTACTACGCCGACCTGGCGGAGTCCTACGCCTGGCGGCAGGAGCTCGGGGTGGCTGAGCCGATGGGGGTGCGCACCAACCGCTACGTGCTCAAGGAGCCGGTGGGCGTGGTCGGGGCCATCACCCCGTGGAACTTCCCGCACCAGATCAACTTCGCCAAGCTGGCCCCCGCGCTGGCCGCGGGAAACACGGTGGTCCTCAAGCCCGCCCCGGACACCCCGTGGTGCGCCGCCCTGGTCGGCCGCATCATCGCCGAGGAGACCGACATCCCCGCCGGGGTGGTCAACGTGATCACCTCCACCGACCACTCCGTGGGTGCGCAGCTGGCCACCGACCCGCGGGTGGACCTGGTGTCGTTCACCGGTTCCACCGCCACCGGCACCGCGGTGATGACCGCGGCGGCCCAGACGCTGAAGAAGGTCTTCCTGGAGCTGGGCGGCAAGTCCGCGTTCATCGTGCTCGACGACGCCGACGTGGCGGGCGCCTGCACCATGGCGGCGTTCACCGTGTGCACCCACGCGGGCCAGGGCTGCGCCCTCACCACCCGCCTGCTGGTCCCCCGGGAGCGGTACGAGGAGGCGGTCAAGGCCACCGCCGACACCATGGCGGGACTGCGTGCCGGCGACCCGGACAGCAGCCGCACCATCTGTGGTCCGCTGATCTCCGCCCGTCAGCGCGACCGCGTGGAGGGCTACCTGCGCCTGGCCACCGAGGAGGGCGGCACCATCGCCGCCGGCGGCGGCCGGCCGGCCGACAAGGAGCACGGCTTCTTCATCGAGCCCACCCTCGTCGCCGGGCTGGACAACACCGCCCGCACCGCCCGCGAGGAGATCTTCGGCCCGGTGCTGGTGATCCTGCCGCACGACGGCGACGAGGACGCCGTGCGCATCGCCAACGACTCCCCCTACGGCCTCTCCGGCGAGGTCTACGGCACCGACCCCGACCGGCTCGCCGCGGTCGTCGCCGGTGTGCGCACCGGAACCCTGGGGGTCAACGGCGGGGTCTGGTACGGCATCGACGCGCCCTTCGGCGGCTACAAGGCCTCCGGCATCGGCCGCGAGATGGGCGTGGCGGGCTTCGAGGAGTACCTGGAGACCAAGCTCGTCGCCGAGCCGGCCTCCTGATGCGCCCGCGCGCGGCCACGCACACCCCCGACCACCGCCCCACCCAGTGCACCAAGGAGATCCACGGATGAACCGCTTCGAGGGAAAGACCGCCATCGTGACCGGCGCCGCGCAGGGCATCGGGGAGGCCTACGCCCGCGCGCTCGCCGCCGAGGGCGCCTCCGTGGTGGTGGCCGACCTCAACCGCGAGCTGGGCGAGGCGGTGGCCAAGCAGATCACCAGCGACGGTGGCACGGCGGTGTTCCAGGAGGTCGACGTGGCCGACGAGGCCTCCGCGAAGGCGCTGGCCGAGGCGGCGGTGCAGGCCTACGGCGGCATCGACTACCTGGTGAACAACGCCGCCATCTACGGCGGCATGCAGCTGGACTTCCTGATCACCGTGCCGTGGGACTACTACAAGAAGTTCATGAGCGTGAACTTCGACGGTGCGCTGAACGTGACCCGGGCGGTGTACCCGCACATGGCCGAGCGCGGGGGTGGCGCCATCGTCAACCAGTCCTCCACCGCGGCGTGGTTGTACTCCGGCTTCTACGGCCTGGCCAAGGTGGGCGTGAACGGGATGACCCAGCAGCTGGCCACCGAGATCGGTCCGGCCAACGTGCGCATCAACGCCATCGCCCCGGGTCCCATCGACACCGAGGCCACCCGCACCGTCACCCCGGGCACCATCGTCAAGGACATGGTGAAGGCGCTGCCGCTCAAGCGCATCGGCACCCCGCAGGACCTGGTGGGCATGTGCCTGTTCCTGCTCTCCGACGAGGCCGGCTGGGTCACCGGGCAGATCTTCAACGTCGACGGTGGCCAGGTCATCCGGTCATGACTGCGGCACAGCGCCCGGTGGGCTACATCGGCCTGGGCAACATCGGTGCGCCGATGGCCAAGCGCCTGCTGGCGTGGCCCGGCGGGCTGGTCGTCTTCGACACCCGCACCGAGGCGGTCGAGCCGTTCGTGCAGGCCGGCGCCACCGCCGCCGCCAGCCCCCGTGAGGTGGCCCAGGCCGCCGACCTGGTCTGCGTCACGGTGGTCAACGACGAGCAGGTGCGCCAGGTGCTCACCGGCCCGGACGGGATCCTGGCCGGCGCAGCCCCGGGCACGGTGGTGGCGGTGCACTCCACCATCAGCGACGCCACCGCGGTCGAGCTGGCCGCGGTGTGCGCCGAGGCCGGGGTGGACCTGGTGGACGCCCCGGTCAGCGGCGGCGCGGCCGGCGCGGCCACCGGCGCCCTCGCGGTGATGGTGGGCGGCAGCGAGCGGGCCTTCGCGGCCGTGCGCGAGCCCTTCGGCCTGATCGGTGAGCTGGTGCTGCACGCCGGGGAGGTGGGCGCAGGAACCCGGATGAAGCTGGCGCGCAACCTGTTGCACTTCGTGGCCTTCACCGCCGTCACCGAGGCCGCCCAGCTGGCGGAGGCGGCGGGGCTCAACCTCGTCGACCTCGGCAAGGTGGTGCGCCACTCCGACGCCCTCACCGGCGGCGCCGGGGCGATCATGCACCGCGACACCGCGGCACCGGTGGCCGACAGCGACGGCTGGCACGCCATCCTCAGCCACGTGCGCAACCTGGGCGAGAAGGACCTGTCCCTCGCGCTGGACCTGGGCGAGCGCACCAAGGTGGACCTGCCCCTGGCCCGGCTGGCGCTGGCCCGGCTCGGCCCCGGACTCGGGGTAGGCCAGGGCAGCACCGCCCGAGAAGCAGCAGCAGACAAGGAGCAGCAGTGAGCGGAGAAGCAGCAGTGGACGCACCAGGCACAGAGACCAGCGCCGAGCGGCGGGCCCGCGGGCTCGAGATGATGGAGCAGGTCTACGGCTTCACCATGCAGGACGGCCCCGGCGCGCACTTCGCCGCCACCGCCGACCACCTATTCGCCGACATCTGGTCGCGGCCGGGGCTGAGCATCCGGGACCGCCGCCTGCTGCTGCTCGGAGCACTGACCGCACAGGGCCAGATCGACGTCGCGGAGATCCAGGTGGGTGCGGCACTGCACAATGAGGAGCTAGACGAGACGCAGCTCCGCGAGATCGCGCTCTTCCTGTGCCACTACGTCGGTTGGGCGCAGGGCACCAAGCTGGACGCGATGGTGGGGCGCGTGGCCGCCAACCGAAAGTAGGACCGCTGACCGTGAGCACCCAGACCCTGCCCATCGAGCTGGTGGACCTGGCCGAGCAGACCCCGGGCTTCATGCCGATCGACGAGGGCACCGCCCTGCACGAGGCGGCCCTGGCCTACCTGGGCGACGGGGTGGGGGTGGAGATCGGCACCTACTGCGGCCGTTCCACCGTCTACCTCGGCGCCGCGGCCAAGGCGGTGGGCGCCACCGTGGTGACGGTGGACCACCACCGTGGCTCGGAGGAGCACCAGCCTGGCTGGGAGTACCACGACCCGACGTTCATCGACGCCCACACCGGCCGGTTCGACACCTCCACGCGGCTGCGCCACACCCTGGCCGACGCCGGGCTGGAGGAGCACGTGGTCACGGTGGTGGCCGCGTCCACCCAGGTGTCGGCGTTCTGGCGCACCCCGCTGTCGCTGCTGTTCATCGACGGCGGGCACAGCAGCGAGGCAGCGCAGGCCGACTTCTCCGGCTGGGCGCCGTGGGTGGCGGTGGGTGGCGCGCTGGTGATCCACGACGTCTTCCCCGACCCCGCCGACGGCGGCCGTCCCCCGTACGAGATCTACCAGCGCGCGCTGGCCACCGGTGACTTCAAGGAGGTCTCCGTGCAGGGCTCGCTGCGGGTGCTCGAGCGCACCAGCGGTCAGACCGGGGAGCCGCTGGCGTAGCAGTGGTCGCCGCAGCTGTCCGGCCCGAGCTCGGCGGCCGGCAGCGCGGCGTCGCGGAACAGCCCGGCCCCAGGAGTGGCGCCGGAGAGCGCGTCGGCGGCCAGGATGACCGCAGCGCTGGTCCAGGAGCTCTTCTCCTCGGGCCAGCGCTTGCCGTCGGCGTAGACCAGCCCGGTCCAGTAGGAGCCGTCCGGGTCGCGCAGGTGCTGCATGTTGGTGAACAGCTCCAGCGCCTGCCCCCGCCGGCCCATGGCGTCCAGCGCCAGCACCAGCTCGCAGGTCTCCGCGCCGGTCACCCACGGCTTGTGGTCCACGCAGCGGATGCCCAGGCCGGCCACCACGAAGTCGTCCCAGCGCTCGGCGATCAGCTCGGCGGCCTGCTCACCGCGCACCGCCCCGCCCAGCACCGGGTAGTACCAGTCCATGGAGAACTCGGGCTTGGGCGTGAACGCCTCCGGGTGGCGGCGCAGGGCGTGGCCCAGCTGGTACAGCGCCACCTCCCACTCCGGCTGCGGGTCGTCCAGCTCCTCGGCCAGCAGCACCGCGCAGCGCAGGCTCTGGTGGATGCTGGCGGAGCCGGTGAGCAGCGCCTCGGTGAGCACCCCGCCCGGGCCCCGGGCCCAGTAGATCTCCCCGCCCGGGGCCTGCAGCTGCAGCACCAGGTCGATCGCTGCCCGCACCGCCGGCCACAGCCGGGCCGTGCGAGCGGCGTCGCCGCGCACCAGGTGCTGGTGCCAGGCCGCCACCGCGAGGTAGGCGCAGAAGTTGCTGTCGGTGCCGGCGTTCTCCACCGTGGTGCCGCGCACCTGCATCGGCCAGGAGCCGTCGGCGCGCTGGGTGCGCAGCGACCACTCCAGGGCCGCGTCGGCCTCCTCGTCCAGGCCCAGCGTGGTCAGCGCCATGGCCGACTCCAGGTGGTCCCACGGATCGGTCTGCCCGCCAGGGAACCACGGGATGGCACCGGAGGGCTCCTGCATGGCCGCGATCGCCCGTCCGGTCTGCACCGCCTGCTCGGCGGTGAGCACTCCGGGCACCGCGGGCGCCGGGTGCCGGTCCGACCGGGGCGTCGGCTGTCGACGCCGCAGGTCAGACGGCCGCAACGGGGGCCTTCGGCTTGCTGAGGTAGAACACCACGCTCTTGCCGATCACCGGGTTGAGCAGCTTCTCCGCGGTCCGGGTCAGCCACGGGCCCTTCATCAGGTCCCAGACCAGCATCTGGTGGTAGGCCTTGGGCAGCGGGTGCTCCTGCTTGTCCACCCCGACGGCACACTTGAGCCACCAGTACGGCGAGTGCAGCGCGTGGGCGTGGTGGACGTGCTCCACCGTCAGGTTGGCCGCCTCCAGCTTGGCGGCGAGCTCGTCGGCGCGGTAGATGCGGACGTGGCCGCCCTCCACCTCGTGGTAGGCGTCCGAGAGCGCCCAGCAGATCTTCTCCGGGAAGTACCGCGGGACGGTCACCGCGGCCACGCCGCCGGGCTTGAGGATGCGGGTGAGCTCGGCGATGGCCCGCTCGTCCTCGGGGACGTGCTCGAGCACCTCGGAGATCAGCACCACGTCGAAGGACTCGTCCTCGTAGGGCAGGGCGAGGGCGTCACCCACCTCGGTGCGAGCCGTGGCCCCCTCGGGGACCTCGCCCTCCAGCTCCATGGCCCCGAACATGTCCGCGACCGCGGCCATGTCCGACTCGCTCTGGTCGAAGGCGATGACGTCGGCGCCACGGCGGTACAGCTCGAAGGAGTGCCGTCCGGCTCCGGCCCCGATGTCGATGACCTTGTCTCCCGGCTTGACGCCCAGACGATCGAAGTCGACGGTCAGCATGCTGTGCGTGGCTCCTTCTGCTCCCCAGTGCCGTTCTCCTGGTGGAACCGGTCGATGGTGGTGGCGTAGAACTGCGCGGTGCGGGCCGCCACGGCGGCCCAGCTGTAGCGCTCCAGGACGCGGGCGCGTCCCGCGGTGCCCATCCGCTCCCGCAGCGCGGCGTCGTCGAGCAAGGTGGCCAGCGCGCCGGCCAGCGCCTCGGAGTCGCCGGGCTCCACGAGCAGGGCCGCGTCACCGTGCTCGCCGACGACCTCGGGCAGCGCCCCGGTGCGGGTGGCGACCAGCGGGGTGCCGCAGGACATCGCCTCCACGGCGGGCAGCGAGAAGCCCTCGTACAGCGAGGGCACGGCGGCGACCTCGGCCGAGGCCATCAGCCGGCCCAGCTCGTCGTCGTCCACCCCGGACACCGTCTGCACGATGTCGGCGATGCCCAGCTGCTCGATCAGCCGCGCGGAGCGACCCGCCGGGTCCAGCTTGGACACCAGCACCAGCTCCACGGTGCGCTCGGTGCGGAGCTTCGCCACGGCCTCCAGCAGGTTGGCCACGCCTTTCAGCGGCATGTCCGCGCTGGCGATGCAGGCGATGCGCCCGGGCACCCGGGGCGTGCTCGGCGGGGCGAAGATCTCGGTGTCCACGCCCAGCGGGATGGTCTGCAGCCGACCGTCCGGCACGTCGAAGGCGGTGCGGATGTCCTGCTCGGAGGACTTGGAGACGGTGAGCAGCGCG
Organism: Rhodococcus sp. Z13_19A; assembly: GCF_058133575.1. Taxonomy (NCBI): domain Bacteria; kingdom Bacillati; phylum Actinomycetota; class Actinomycetes; order Mycobacteriales; family Nocardiaceae; genus Rhodococcus; species Rhodococcus sp. Z13_19A. The sequence goes on along the minus strand of NZ_JBYUNN010000001.1, from coordinate 1,401,476 downwards.
GGGATCCGCCGGGCCACCCGGCCCTGCATGCGCAGGAACCCGTACCAGCGGCGCAGGCTGAGCTTGCGGCGGCCGCGCGCGGCAGCGAGGTCGACGTCGCGGTCGCGGGTGATGGGGTGGTGGATGGTGGCCACCAGCGGCAGCCCGGCCTTGACCAGGCGGAGCAGGCCGTAGCCGAGGCTCTGGTTGTCGTGCACCACGTCGAACTCCGCGGCCCGCTTCCCCAGCAGCCGCGCGGCCCGCAGGCTGAACGTGAGCGGCTCCGGGAACCCGGCAGTCCACATGGTGGCGACCTCGAGCACGTCGATGCCGTCACGGATCTCCCGCAGGTGCGGCGTGCGGAACGGGTCGGGGTCGCGGTAGAGGTCCAGGCTGGGGACCTTGGTCAGCGCCACGCCCGGGTCCAGCTCGGGGTAGGGCTGGCCGGAGAACACCTCGACGGTGTGGCCCAGCGAGACGAGCTCACGGCTGAGGTGGCGCACGTACACGCCCTGTCCCCCGCAGTGCGGCTTGCTTCGGTAGGACAGGAGTGCGATCCGCACTGCTCACCTCAATCCATCGGGTCGGTGTGATCGGCTCCACTTTAGAACACGTTCACCCTGGGTCCGGGCATCGCCCTGGGCCAGTCAGCCGCGCGGCGCTGCCCGCCGACCCGCGGCGGGTGGGGCCACGAGTCCGGACTAGACCCAGTCGTCGTGCCGCGGCCAGGTGAGGAAGGCCTCCAGGTCGGTCCGCTCGGGCGCGGGGCCGGTGTCCCCGAGGTCCACCGAGGTGTACGCGCCCCGGTAGAACAGCAGCGGACGCTCGTGCCCCAGCTGGCCCAGCGTCTCCACCCGGCCCACCACGATGTCGTGGTCTCCGCCGGGGTGCACGTCCTCGATCACGCAGTCCACCCAGGTCAGCACGCCGTCGAGCACCGGAGAACCGCCCGGCGACGGGAACCAGGTCAGCCCGGCGAACTTGTCCTCGGCGCGGGAGCCGAACACCGAGCTGACGTCGCGCTGGTGGTCGGCGAGGACGTTCACGCAGAACCGGCCCGAGCTGCGGATGGCCGCCCAGGCCCGGGACAGCCTGCCCGGGCAGAAGGTCACCAGCGGCGGGTCCAGCGACAGCGCGGCGAAGGACTGGCAGGCGAAGCCCACCGGCACCCCGTCGGCGACCGCGGTGACCACGGTGACGCCGGTGGCGAACTGGCCGAGGACGGTGCGGAAGCGGGTGGAGTCGAAGGCAGCGTCGGTCAGGCTCACTGCTGGCCCCGGACGCTGAAGTCGTGTCCCCACAGCGACACCGCGGTGCTCTCCCTGGCGATCCAGCCCTCGTCCTCCACCTGCAGGCCCTCGCAGCCGAACTCGACGTCGAAGCCGCCCGGGGTCTTCATGTAGAAGGAGAGCATCTGGTCGTTGACGTGCCGGCCCAGCGTCGCCGACATCGGCACCTTGCGGCGCAGCGCGCGGTCCAGGGTGAGTCCGACGTCGTCGGAGTGCTCCACCTCGATCATCAGGTGCACGATGCCGCTGGGGGTGGGCATGGGCAGGAAGGCCAGGCTGTGGTGGCGCGGGTTGCAGCCGAAGAAGCGCAGCCACGCCGGCTCGCTGTCCGGCGCCCGGCCGACGAACTCCGGAGCCAGCCGCATGGAGTCGCGCAGCCGGAACCCGAGCACGTCGCGGTAGAAGGTCAGCGCGGCGGCGTCGTCGTCGGTGGACAGCACCACGTGGCCCAGGCCCTGCTCGCCGGTGACGAAGCGGTGCCCGTAGGGGCTGACCACCCGGCGGTGCTCCAGGGCCGCGCCGTGAAACGCCTCCAGGGTGTTGCCCGAGGGGTCGGCGAAGCTGATCAGCCCGACCACCCGACGGTCGGCCAGCTGCTCGGCGGTGCCCTCCTTGAACGGGACCCCGGCGGCGTCCAGGCGGGCGCGGACGTCGTCCAGCTCGGCAGCGTTGGCGGTCTCCCAGCCGGAGAGCTGCAGCCGGTCGTGCTCGCCGGGGACGATGACCAGCCGGGCCGGGAAGTCGTCCATCCGCAGGTACAGCGCCGCCGGATCGGCACCCTTGCCCTCCACCATGCCGAGGACCTTGAGGCCGTACTCCCGCCACGCGGCCATGTCGGTGGTCTCGATGCGCATGTACGCCAGCGAACGGATCCCCATCACGTCACTCCCACTCCGAAGTCGGTCGAACGGTCAGCGAGCGCGGACGGGCCGGCTCGGTCCTGCGTGGCCCCTGTCTAGACCATCGAGTCGGTGATCGGCAGCCCGAACTCGCCGCTGCCGTACATCACGTAGGCGCGCTCGGGCTCGTTGGCGGCGTGCACCCGGCCGGCGTGGGCGTCGCGCCAGAAGCGCTGGATGGGCGTGCCGTTCTGCAGGGCGCTGGCGCCGGAGTTCTCGAACAGCCGGTCCACCGCCCCGATGGCGCGGCCGGTGGCGCGCACCTGGTCCCGGCGGGCCCGCAGGCGCAACGACATCGGCACCTCCTCGCCGGCAGCGAGCAGCGCGTGCTCGGCGGCCACGTTGCCCGCGAGCTGCAGCCAGGCGGCGTCGATGTCGCTGGCGGCCTCGGCGATGCGGACCTTGGCGAACGGGTCGTCCCTGGCCTTCTCCCCCGCGAACGCGGCCCGCACCCGCTTGCCCTGGTGCTCCACGTGTGCGGCGTAGGCACCCGCGGCCATGCCCACGATGGGGGTGCTGATGGTGGTGGGGTGGATGGTGCCCCAGGGCATCTTGTACAGCGCGGCGGTGTTCTCCACCAGGCCCGGGGCGGTGCCGTTGCTCATGTCCATGAAGCTGAGCACGCGGTGGGCCGGGACGAAGACGTCGTTGATGACGATGTCGTTGCTGCCGGTGCCGCGCAGGCCGACGACGTCCCAGACGTCGTTGACGGTGTAGTCCGGCCGGGGCACCAGGAAGGTGCAGAAGTCCACCGGCTTGCCGTCACCGTTGAGCACCGGGCCACCCACCATCACCCAGGTGGCGTGGTCGCAGCCGGAGGACCACGACCACTTGCCGGTGAGCCGGTAGCCGCCCTCGGTGATCACGCCCTTGCCCATGGGGGCGTAGGAGGAGGAGATGCGGGTGTCCGGGTTCTCCCCCCACACGTCCTCCTGCGCCTGCTTGGGGAACAGCGCCAGGTGCCAGTTGTGCACCCCGATGATGGAGGAGACCCAGCCGGTGGAGCCGCACGCGGCGGCGATCTCCTTGACCACCGAGTAGAACGTCACCGGGTCTGCCTCGTGGCCGCCGTAGGTCTTCGGCTGCAGCAACCGGAAGAAGCCGAGCTCCTGCAGCTCCTTGATGCTCGCGTCGGGGATGCGACGCAGGTCCTCCGCCTCCTGCGCACGCGCCCGAAACGCCGGGAGCAGCGTGCTCACACCGGCCAGGACGTCGTGTCCGCCTACTTCGCTCATCCCGTGCTCCCGTGTCTGGCCGGGGTGCCTGGCGACCGTGCGGCACCGTCTTCTGCGGCCCAGACTAGAACATGTTCCAATTCGTGTCGAGGCCACTCGCGCTGGCGATTTAGCCACCCATTCTGTAACGTGTTCTACCACCAGATCGGCCCTAGCTCGGAGGCACCAAGATGACCCAGACCAGCAGCACCGCACACGACACCGACGAGGTGCGGCAGATCGACGTCGGCGAGCTGCAGACCCGCTTCGCCCGCGGCTGGCACTGCATCGGCCTGGCCGACACCTTCCGCGACGGCAAGCCGCACTCCATCGAGGCATTCGGCCAGAAGCTCGTGGTCTTCGCCGGCGAGGACGGCAAGATCAGCGTGCTCGACGCCTACTGCCGCCACATGGGCGGCGACCTCTCCCAGGGCCAGGTCAAGGGCAACACGGTGGCCTGCCCGTTCCACGACTGGCGCTGGGGCGGCGACGGCAAGTGCAAGGCCGTGCCCTACGCCAAGCGCGTCCCGCTGCGCGCCCGCACCGCCGCCTGGACCACCATGGAGCAGAACCAGCAGCTCTTCGTGTGGAACGACCCGGAGGGCAACCCGCCGCCGGCGGAGGTCACCATCCCCCGCATCGAGGGCGCCTTCAGCGACGAGTGGACCGACTGGACCTGGGAGACGCTGGTCATCGAGGGCTCCAACTGCCGCGAGATCATCGACAACGTCGTGGACATGGCGCACTTCTTCTACGTGCACTACGCCTTCCCGCTGTACTTCAAGAACATCTTCGAGGGCCACATCGCCTCGCAGTACATGAACAGCCGCGGTCGCCCCGACGTCGGCATGTCCACCCAGTACGCCGGCACCGAGACGCTGGTCGAGTCCGAGGCCGCCTACTACGGCCCCTCGTACATGATCAACCCGCTGGTCAACAAGTACGGCGGCTACGAGGTGGACAGCGTGCTCATCAACTGCCACTACCCCGTCTCGGCCAACAAGTTCGTGCTGCAGTACGGCGTCATCGTCAAGAAGCCCCAGGGCGTCAGCGACGAGACGGCCGCGAAGATCGGCCGCAAGTTCGCCGAGGGCGTGGGCGAGGGCTTCATGCAGGACGTGGAGATCTGGAAGAACAAGACCAAGATCGAGAACCCGCTGCTGACCGAGGAGGACGGCCCGGTCTACCAGCTGCGTCGCTGGTACGAGCAGTTCTACGTCGACGTCGACCAGGTCACCGAGGAGATGACCCAGCGTTTCGAGTTCGAGGTGGACACCACCCACGCGAACGAGAACTGGGAGGCCGAGGTGCAGGAGAACATGCGGCGGATGCAGGCCGAGGCCGAGGCCGCCAAGACCTCCCAGGAGGTCTGAGCACCATGGCCGACACCGCCACCTGGGCCAAGGCACCCAGCTTCGCCAACCAGCGCGAGGTCGCCGAGCGCCTGCACGCTGAGACTGAGGCTGACAAGCTGCTGTACACCACGGCAGGATTGCAGCCCGTCGACTGCGGGACCTGCGGGACGCGCGTGCTGGTGAAGAAGAACAGCAAGCAGCACACCAGCATCCAGTGGACGACGCGCGCGAAGGAGAGCTGTCCCGAGCTGCGGGCCGGAACGAGCACGGGGTCGATGACCGCGCTGCCCGACACCTGCCCCAGACTGAGGGCCAGCATCAGCTACGCAGTGGCCGAAGGCATGCTGCAGGTGGGCGACCCCGACGGGGAAGCCGGAAACAGGAGTGACAGTGACTGAGACGGTGACCGCCGAGTCGGTGCCCACAGGGGCACACTCGCACCTGCTGCGAGTGCTCGACGTCGTCGAGGAGACCCACGACGCCCGGTCGCTGGTCTTCGAGATCCCGGCCGAGGCCAAGGAGCGCTTCGCCTACGAGCCGGGGCAGTTCCTCACGCTGCGCATCCCCAGCGACCAGACCGGCTCGGTGGCGCGCTGCTACTCGTTGTCCAGCTCGCCGCACACCGACGGCGTGCTCAAGGTGACCGCCAAGCGCACCTCCGACGGCTACGGGTCCAACTGGTTGTGCGACCACGTGACCGCGGGCATGACGATCGAGGTCCTGCCGCCCGCCGGACTGTTCGTGCCCAAGTCGCTGGACGACGACTTCCTGCTGCTCGCCGCGGGCAGCGGCGTCACCCCGGTGATGGCCATCCTCAAGTCGGCTCTCGCCAAGGGCGACGGCCAGGTGGTGCTGCTCTACGCCAACCGGGACGAGAAGTCGGTGATCTTCGCCGACGAGCTGCGCGAGCTGGCCGCCGAGCACCCGCACCGGCTGCGGGTCATCCACTGGCTGGAGAGCGTGCAGGGCCTGCCCTCCCGCGCCCAGCTGGAGGAGCTGTCCCGGCCGTTCATCGGCTACCAGGCGTTCATCTGCGGGCCGGGCCCGTTCATGGACGTGGCCACGCACGCGCTGCGCGAGCTCGGCATGGACCGACACCAGATCCACGTCGAGCTGTTCAAGTCGTTGATCGGCGACCCCTTCGCGCCGACGCAGCAGGAGGTGTCCGCCGAGGATGCCGGCACGGCAGCCACCGTCGAGGTGGACCTCGACGGCACGGTGCACAGCCTGGAGTGGCCGGCCGACACCCTGCTGCTGGACCTGCTGCTGGAGAAGGGCATCGACGCGCCGTTCTCCTGCCGCCAGGGCGCGTGCAGCGCCTGCGCCTGCATCGTCAAGGAGGGCGAGGTGAAGATGCTGGTCAACGAGATCCTGGACGACCAGGACCTCGCGGACGGCTTCGTGCTCGCCTGCCAGGCACTGCCGATGACCGACACGGTCAAGGTCACCTACTCCGAGTAGGCCGCCACGCGGTCGGCCGACCACCGCGGGACGCCCGGTTGCCGCACGGCGACCGGGCGTCCTGCGTGCCGGCCCCGCCGCCCCCAGGCCACCCGCTACTGGAACAGGTTCCACTGCCTGCGCAGAGCCATCGTGCCTGTTCGTGCGCCTAGGATGGCGATCCTGAGCGCAACAGCTACAACCTGTTGCAGCCCGACCAAGTGGAGGATCCATGGGTGCGAACGAGGCCGAGCAGACGCCAACCGACACCAGCAGCGCGGCGCCCGCGCGCGGCCAGGACGAGACCTACGACGTAGTCGTCGTGGGCAGCGGGGCGGCTGGCATGACCGCGGCGCTCGCGGCGGCCAAGCAGGGCCTGTCGGTGGTGCTGGTGGAGAAGGCCAAGCACTTCGGCGGCTCCACCGCCCGGTCCGGCGGCGGCGTCTGGATCCCCAACAACGAGGCGCTCAAGGCCTCCGGGGTCACCGACGACACTCCCGCGGCGGCCCGCACCTACCTGCTGAGCATCATCGGCAAGGACGTGCCCGTGGAGCGCATCGACGCCTACCTCGACCGCGGCCCGGAGATGCTGTCGTTCGTGCTCCGCAACAGCCCGCTCAAGCTGACCTGGGTGCCCAACTACTCCGACTACTACCCCGAGGCGCCCGGTGGTCGCCTGGGCGGCCGCTCGGTGGAGCCCAAGCCGTTCGACCTGAAGAAGCTGGGCAAGGAGGCCGAGAACCTCGAGCCCGACGTGGCGAAGGCACCGCTGGGCGTGGTGGTGACCCAGGCTGACTTCAAGTGGCTGAACCTGATGATGCGCAACCCCCGCGGTCCCGCACGGGTGCTGCGGGTGGGTGCCCGCTGGATGTACAGCCGCGCCACCGGCAAGGCTCTCGTCGGACGCGGCCAGGCGCTGGCCGGCGGGCTGCGCGCGGGGCTGCTGGACGCCGGCGTGCCGGTGCTGCTGGACACCCCGATGCGCGACCTGGTGAGCACCAACGGCCGGGTCACGGGTGTGGAGGTGTTGCGGGAGGGCGCGGTGTCCGTGTTGCACGCCCGTCACGGCGTCATCGTCACCAGCGGCGGCTTCGACCACAACGACGAGATGCGCAAGAAGTACCAGCGCGGCCCGATCGGCACCGAGTGGACGGTGGGCGCCAAGGCCAACACCGGTGACGGCATCCTGGCGGGACAGAAGCTGGGCGCCGCGCTGGACCTCATGGACGACGCCTGGTGGGGCCCGTCCATCCCGCTGACCGGCGGCCCCTGGTTCTGCCTGGCCGAGCGCACCCTGCCCGGCGGCATCATGGTCAACACCCGCGGCAAGCGGTTCTTCAACGAGGCTGCGCCCTACGTGGAGGCCGTGCACCGCATGTACGGCGGTGAGCACGGCCAGGGCGAGGGTCCGGGCGAGAACGTGCCGGCCTGGATGATCATCGACACCCGCTACCGCAACCGGTACATGTTCGCCGGCCTGCAGCCGCGCGCACCGTTCCCCGGCCGCTGGCTCAAGGCGGGTGTCATCGTCAAGGGCTCCACCATCGCCGAGCTGGCCGAGCGCATCGAGGTGCCCGCCGACGTGCTGAGCGAGACCGTCGAGCGCTTCAACGGCTTCGCCGCCAAGGGCAAGGACGAGGACTTCGGCCGCGGTGACAGCGGCTACGACCTGTACTACGGCGACCCCTGCAACAAGCCCAACGCCACGCTCGGCGCGCTCGAGGTCGGACCGTTCTACGCGGTGAAGATCGTGCCCGGTGACCTCGGCACCAAGGGCGGCATGCGCACCGACGTCAACGGCCGAGTGCTGCGCGAGGACGGCTCGGCCATCGAGGGCCTCTACGCTGCGGGCAACGCCTCCGGGCCGGTGATGGGCCACACCTACGCCGGGCCGGGCGCCACCATCGGCCCTGCGATGACCTTCGGCTACCTGGCCGCTCTGGACATCGCCGCCCGCAAGGCCGGCAACAAGCCCGACAACAACGACACGAAGGCGGCCACCAGTGCCCATTGATCTCTCCGTCGCACTCGGCGCGGAGCTTCCCGAGCAGACCTTCTCCTGGACCGCCTCCGACGTCCAGCTCTACCAGCTGGGCGTGGGAGCCGGGGCGCACAGCCTGGACCCCCAGGAGCTGGCCTACGTGCTGGAGGACCGGCTGCAGGTGCTGCCGACCTTCGCCACCGTGGCCGCCAGCTTCCACGCCACCGAGGCCCCCAAGGTCTCCTTCCCGGGTGTGGAGATCGACCTGGCCAAGGTGGTGCACGGACACCAGAAGGTGACGGTGCACCGCCCGATCCCCACCGCGGGCACGGCGACCACCCGCACCCGTATCGCCGAGGTGTGGGACAAGGGCAAGGCCGCCGTCATCATCCAGGAGGGCGAGACCGTGGACGCGGACGGCAACCCGCTGTGGACCACCCGGTCGGGCATCTTCGCCCGGGGCGAGGGCGGCTTCGGCGGCGAGCGGGGCCCCTCCGACAAGGTGGAGCTGCCCGACCGGGCGCCCGACCACGTGGTGGAGTCGCCGATCCTGCCGCAGCAGGCGCTGCTGTACCGCCTGTGCGGCGACCGCAACCCGTTGCACTCTGACCCCGAGTTCGCCAAGGCGGCCGGCTTCGACAAGCCCATCCTGCACGGGCTGTGCTCCTACGGGGTGGCCGGCAAGGCCGTGGTGGACGCCGTGCTCGGGGGCGACACCAGCAAGGTGGCCTCCTTCGGGGTGCGCTTTGCCGGCGTGCTGTTCCCGGGCGAGACGCTGCGCACCCGCATCTGGGAGGACGACGGCCAGTACCTGGTCACCGCCAGCGTGGTGGAGCGCGACGACGCCCCGGTGCTCGCCGACGGTGTGCTGACCACCGCCTGAGCCTGCGAGGCACCACCGCCGACCCGACTGCGGCCCCCACCCGATCCGGGCGGGGGCCGCAGTCATCGGTCGGGCCGCACCATGGCCGGCCGCGAGCTCAGGCGTGCGCGCGCGAGGGCAGGGTGAGGATCTCCGCGCCGTCACCGGTGATGGCGATGGTGTGCTCGCTGTGGGCGGTCCGGCAGCCGGTCGCGCTGCGCAGCGTCCACCCGTCGGCGTCGGTGACGAGCTCTGCGGTGTCGGCCATGACCCACGGCTCCAGCGCGAGCAGCAGGCCGGGGCGCAGCTTGTACCCACGGCCGGGCCGTCCGGTGTTCGCCACGTGCGGGTCCTGGTGCATCGTCGAGCCGATGCCGTGACCGCCGAACTCGGTGTTCACCGGGTACCCCGCCTCGCGCAGGACCGTCCCGATGGCGTGGGAGATGTCCCCGATGCGGGCTCCCGGGCCGGCAGCGGCGATCCCCGCGTGCAGCGCGCGCTCGGTCGCCTCGATCATCGCGACGCTCTCCGGGGGCTGCGCGTCGCCCACGATGAAGCTGATGGCGGCATCGGCAGCGACGCCGTCCTTGGTGACGGCGAGGTCCAGCGACAGCAGGTCGCCGTCGGCGAGGGCGTAGTCGCGCGGCAGGCCGTGCAGCACGGCGTCGTTCACGCCCGTGCAGATGTAGTGACCGAACGGCCCGCGCCCGAAGGACGGCGCGTAGTCGACGTAGCAGGACAGCGCCCCGGCGTCGGCGATCAGGGCCTGGGCCCACCGGTCGATCTCCAGGAGGTTGGTGCCGACTGCGCTGCGGCCCCTGAGGGTCTGCAAGATGTCCGCGACCAGCGCACCCGCCTCCTTCGCGCGGGCCAGCTGGGAGGGGTTCAGGATCTCGATCACGTGGCGCGTTCCTCACGGGTAGCCAACAACTATCCCGGCCATGGTATCCCGGTACTAGAATTGGCGTCATGGTCAGGTTGCCGCTCACCCCTGCAGAGCTCGAGCGCGGACAGCGCCTGGGTGCGGTGCTCCGCCGGGCCAGGGGGGCGCGCTCGATGCTGGAGACCGCGCTCGATGCTGGTGTGTCGCCGGAGACCCTGCGCAAGATCGAGTCGGGCCGCGTGGCCACCCCGTCCTTCCCGACCGTCGCCGCGATCGCCGGCGTTCTCGGCCTCTCCCTGGACGCGGTCTGGGGCGAGGTCAACCAGCCCGAGGGTGGCGGGGGGCCGGCTCGCGCCAAGCGACTGGCCTCGCAGGTCGCAGTCCCGCTGCCGGACTAGCGGGGCAGGCCGAGGATCCGCTCGGCGGCCACGTTGAGCAGGATCTGGGTGGTGCCGCCGGCGATGGACAGGCAGCGGTCGTTGAGGAAGGTGCGCAGCAGCGGGCCCGCCTCGGCGGCGTCCGGGCCGAGCAGCTCCAGCGCTGCCTCCGACAGCGCCTGGCGGTGCCGCACCCCCACCAGCTTGCGCACGCTCGACTCCGGGCCGGGGTCCTGCCCGTCCAGCTGGCGCAGCGTGGTGCGCACCTCCAGCACCGACTGGGCCTGCCCCTCGCTCACCAGCACGCCCAGGGTCTCCCGCACGCTCTGGTCAGTGTCCAGCCCGCGCTCGGCGACCAGCCGCAGCAGCGCCTCCACCCCCTCCCCAAGGCTGGAGCCGCCACCCATCGCCACCCGCTCGTTGGCCAGCGTGGTCCGGGCCAGCTTCCAGCCGCCGTCGACCTCCCCGACCACCGCGTCGTCGGGCACGAAGACGTCGTCCAGGAACACCTCGTTGAACAGGGCGTCGCCGGTGATCTCCCGCAGCGGGCGGATGTCGATGCCCGGAGTGCTCATGTCCACCAGGAAGTAGGTGATGCCGCGGTGCTTGGGCACGTCGGGGTTGGTGCGGGCCAGGCAGATGGCCCAGGTGGCCTGCTTGGCCAGCGAGGTCCACACCTTCTGCCCGGACAGCCTCCAGCCGCCGTCCACCCGCACCGCCCTGGTGCGCAGCGCGGCCAGGTCCGAGCCCGCGCCGGGCTCGCTGAACAGCTGGCACCAGCGCACCTCGCCGGTGAGGGTGGGCCCCACGAAGCGCTCCACCTGCTCCGGGGTGCCGTGCTCCAGGATGGTCGGCACGGCCCAGGCGCCGATGACGATGTCCGGCCGGCTCACCCCGGCCCGGGCCAGCTCCTCGTCGATCAGCAGCTGCTGGGCAGGGCTGGCGTCCAGGCCCTGCGGGCGCGGCCAGTGCGGGGCGAGGAAGCCGGCGTCCACCAGGCCCTGGCGCTGCTCACCGGGTGCCATCGCCGCGATCTGCTCGGCCTGCCGGCGCACGTCGGCGCGGCCGGCCTCCGTCTGCTCCCCCAGGTCGACGCCGAGCGAGCGCCGGGTCCCGCCGAGGGCGAGGTCGGCGGTGCGCCGGCGCCAGCGGCCGCTGCCGCCGAGCAGCTGGCGCAGCACCAGCGCACGGCGCAGGTAGTAGTGCGCGTCGTGCTCCCAGGTGAAGCCGATGCCGCCGAGCACCTGGATGCAGTCCTTGGCGTTGTCCACCCCCGCGTCCAGCGCGGCGGCCGCGGCGACCGCCACGGCCAGCGCCCGCTCGGTGGCGGCGTTCCCAGTGCCGGGCCCCTCGGTGGCGGCGTCCCAGGCCGTGGCCGCGTCCCAGGCGACCGCGGTGGCCAGCGACTCCCGGGTGAGCATCTCCGCGCACAGGTGCTTGACGGCCTGGAAGGAGCCGATCGGCCGACCGAACTGCTCGCGCACCCGGGCGTACTCGGTGGCCGTCCGCAGGCACCAGCCCGCGACGCCCGCTGACTCCGCGGCGAACAGGCAGGCGGCCAGGTCGCGCACCTCCGCCGAGCTGATCCGCTCCAGCTGCCGCTCGGCCGGCACGCGCACCTGCTCCAGGCGCACGTGGGCCAGGCTGCGGGAGAGGTCGCTGGCCTGGCGCGGGTCCAGGTGCACCCCCGGCGTTCCGGCGTCGAGGACGAACCACACCTCGTCGGCGCCCACCGTGGTGCCCAGCACCAGGGCGGTGTCCGCGTCCGCACCCAGCACCGGCCCGACCGAGCCGCTCACCACCAGCGCGCCGTCGGCGTCCCGCTCGGCGACCAGGGAGCCCGCGTCCAGGGCCACCGCCAGGCTGAGCGCACCCTCGGCCAGCGCGGGCAGCAGCTTCTGGGCGGCCGGGGCCCCGGAGCGCAGCAGCACCTGACCCGCCAGCACGGTGCCCACCAGCGGTCCGGGCACGAGCGCCGCGGCGGCCGCCTCCACCACCACGGCCAGGTCCACGGTGGTCCCGCCAGCGCCACCGAGCTCCTCCGGCAGCCCCACCGCGAGGAACCCGAGCTCGGCGAAGGAGCTCCAGGCGGCGCGGGGCGCGTCCTGCTCAGCGCGGACGGCGTCCGCCGGGTGCGCCCGGTCGGCCCAGGCCTGGATGGCGTCCTGCACGGCGCGCTGCTCGTCGGTGGTGGCGATCGACACTGAGTTCACTCCTGATGAGGAATTGCACGGAGAGAGCGATAAGATTTCCCCACAGGGTAGAACGTGTTCCAGTCTTCTGCCGGGCAGTGCCACCCCACGCGTGTTAGGAACTCAGCATGGCCACCAAGCCGACCGACGAGGGATCGGGCTCCTCGGCCCAGCGGGAGCGGCGCAAGCGAATCCTGGACGCCACGCTCGCGCTGTCCTCCAAGGGTGGCTACGACGCCGTGCAGATGCGCGCGGTGGCGGAGAAGGCCGATGTCGCGGTAGGCACGTTGTACCGGTACTTCCCCTCCAAGATCCACCTGCTCGTCTCCGCCCTGGAGCGCGAGCTGCAGCGGCTGCACGAGCGCGCCTCGCGGCTGCCCGCCCCCGGCGACACCGCCTACGAGCGGGCCCGCCGCATCCTGCGCCAGACCACCAACGGCATGCAGCGCGACCCGAACACGACCGAGGCCATGACCCGGGCGTTCATGTTCGCCGACGCCTCGGTGTCCGCCGAGGTGGATGCCGTGGGCCGGCTGATGGACACGATGTTCGCCAAGGCCATGTTCTCCGCCGAGCCCACCGACGAGCAGCGCGCGGTGGCCCGGGTGATCAGCGACGTGTGGCTGGCCAACCTGGTTGCCTGGGTCACCCGGCGGGCCTCGGCCACCGACGTGGCCAACCGCCTCGACCTCACCGCCCGCCTGCTGCTCAGCCACGAGGACGTCACCTCGCCCCCCGAGTCCACTGCGCCCGCCGACCCCACTGCCTGAGCCACCCGGGCGGTCACCGCCCAGCCGGTTCGGGCGCCCTCGCGGCCCAGCCCACGTAAGTTCTCTGCCATGGGACTGCCCGTCGACCTCTGTGCCGCGCTCGAGACGATCGCCGCCACCCCGCGGCTGCTGGTGACGTCGGACTACGACGGCACCATCGCGCCGTTCGTGAGCGACCCCAGCCAGGCCTTCCCGCGCGAGGACGCCATCGAGCTGCTCCACGCCCTGGCCGACCTGCCCGACACCGCCGTGGCGCTGGTCTCCGGGCGCGCCAGGGACGACCTGGCGGTGCTGTCCGGCGCCGGTGCCGACGTGCAGCTGGTGGGCAGCCACGGCGCGGAGTTCGCCGCGGGCTTCACCCGGCCCCAGGGGCCCGCCGAGCTGGACCTGCACCGGCGGCTGCACGCCACCCTGCAGGCCATCGCGGCTGACCGACCCGGAGTCAGCCTGGAGGTGAAGCCGGCCAGCATCGCCGTGCACGTGCGCAACGCCGCCATGGACGTGGGCAAGCAGGTGCTGGAGCTGGTGCGCCTGGGCCCCGCCACCTGGTCAGGGGTGCAGGTCACCGAGGGCAAGGCGGTGATCGAGCTGGCCGTCATCGAGACCGACAAGGGGCTGGCCCTGAACCTGCTGCGCGAGCAGCACGAGGCGACCGCCGTGGTGTTCTTCGGCGACGACGTGACCGACGAGAAGGCGTTCCGGGTGCTCCGCCCGGACGACGTGGGCGTGAAGGTCGGCGAGGGTGTCAGCGCCGCCCGCTACCGGGTGGGCGAGATCGACGACGTGCTGTCAGCGCTGCGGGTGCTGCTGGACCTCCGCAGCGCCTGACCAGCCAGCGCGTGACCCCCGGCTCCGCAGGCCCGCCGGGGGTCAGGCCGGGTCAGGCCTGTCGGCGGCGCCGAGCGATCTCGGCCAGCACCACGCCGGTGGCCACCGACGCGTTCAGGCTCTCCACCGGGCCGGCCATCGGGATGCTCAACGTGGCGTCGCAGCTCTCCCGCACCAGGCGCGAGAGCCCCTTGCCCTCCGAGCCCACCACGATGACCAGCGGCTCGGTGGCGGCGGCGAAGTCGTCCAGGCTGGTGTCGCCCTCGGCGTCCAGGCCGACCACGGTGATGCCCTTGCCCGCCCAGTCCTTGAGGGTGCGGGTGAGGTTGGTGGCGCGGGCGACCGGCAGCCGGGCGGCGGTCCCGGCGCTGGTGCGCCAGGCCACGGCCGTGACGCTGGCGCTGCGCCGCTGCGGGATCACCACGCCGTGGCCGCCGAAGGCCGCCACCGAGCGGATCACCGCCCCGAGGTTTCGCGGGTCGGTCACGTTGTCCAGCGCGACCAGCAGCGGGGCCCCGCCGTCGGCCCGGGAGCGGGAGAGCAGGTCGTCGGGGTGGGCGTAGGTGTAGGCCGGAACCTGCAGACCCACGCCCTGGTGCAGCCCGTTGTTGCTCATCCGGTCGAGGTCGGTGCGGGGCACCTCGAGGATGGCGATGCCGTGCTCGGAGGCGTAGCGCACGCTCTCGTCCAGGCGCTCGTCGGACTCGGTGCCCACTGCGATGTAGAGCGCGGTGGCCGGCACGCCGGCGCGCAGGCACTCCACCACGGGGTTGCGGCCCAGCACGGTCTCCGGCCCGTCCACGGGCTTGCCCGCGGGGCGGCCCCGGCCACCGCTGCTGGGGCGACCCCCGGTCTGCGCGGCCTTCGCCTTGGCCTTGGCGCGGCGGTGCGCGGCGTGCTTGGTGCGCTCCTCCGCGGGCGGGGTGGCGCCGCGGGGCTCGAGACCCCGGCGGCGCTGGCCGCCGGAGCCGACGGTGGCGCCCTTCTTGGCGTCGCCCTTGCGCACCGCGCCGCGGCGCGAGGAGTTGCCTGCCATCAGTGGACCTCTTCCTGTGGTGCTGCAGTCCGCTGCTGAGCATCTGTGTCTGGTTGCCCGGGGGAGCCCGGTGCGGGGGTGGTGGTGGTGCTGGGTGCCGGGGCCGCGTCGCGGATGCTCCACTGCGGGCCGTCGGGGGTGTCGGTGACCTCCACGCCTGCGGCCGCGAGGCGGTCGCGCACGGCGTCGGCGGTGGCGAAGTCCCTGGCGGCGCGGGCAGCCTGCCTGCGCTCGAGCTCGGCGCCCACCAGCACCTCCAGCGCGTGGTCGGTGCCCGCGGAGTGCTCGGCCGCCGCCCAGTGCGGGTGCAGCGGGTCGACGCCGAGGATGTCCAACATGGCCCGCACGCTCGCCGCCGCCTCCAGGGCCGCGGCGTGCTCGCCGGCCTCCAGTGCGGTGTTGCCCTCCCGGACGCGCCCGTGCACCACGGCCAGCGCGGCCGGGACACCGAGGTCGTCGTCCATGGCAGCGGCGAACTCGGCCGTCACCTCGCCGACGGGCGGGGCGCTGACGCGCTCCCGCACCCGGTGCACGAACGACTCGCAGCGCCGGTAGCCGGCCGCGGCCTCCTGCAGTGCCTGCTCGGAGAACTCGATCATCGAGCGGTAGTGGGCGCCGCCGAGGTAGTAGCGCAGCTCCTGCGGCCGGATGCGCTTGAGCACCTCGGGCACCGAGAGCACGTTGCCCAGCGACTTGGACATCTTCTCCCCGCCCAGGGTCACCCAGCCGTTGTGCATCCAGCAGGAGGCGAACCCGTCACCGGCCGCGCGGCTCTGCGCCTGCTCGTTCTCGTGGTGGGGGAACACCAGGTCCAGGCCGCCGCAGTGGATGTCGAACTGCGGCCCGAGGTAGGCGCGTGCCATCGCCGAGCACTCCAGGTGCCAGCCGGGACGACCGTGGCCCCACGGGGTGGGCCAGGAGGGCTCGCCGGGCTTGGCGGCCTTCCAGAGGGTGAAGTCGCGGGGGTCACGCTTGCCGGCGGCCGAGGTCTCGCCCTGGTGCACGTCGTCCAGGCGGTGCCCGGAGAGCTCCCCGTAGGCGGGGTAGCTGACCACGTCGAAGTACACGTTGCCCTCGGCGGCGTAGGCGTGGCCGGTGTCGAGGAGGCGCTGCATCAGCTCGATCATCTGGGTGACGTGTCCGGTGGCGCGCGGGGACACCGAGGGCGGCAGCACCCCGAGGGCGGCGTAGGCGTCGTCGAAGGCGCGCTCGTGCGTCGCGGCCCACTCCCACCACGGCCGGCCGTGGTCGGCGGCCTTGGTGAGGATCTTGTCGTCGATGTCGGTGACGTTGCGGACGAACAGCACGTCGCTGCCGTTGTGCGCCAGCCAGCGGCGCAGCACGTCGAAGGCGACGCCGCTGCGCACGTGCCCGATGTGCGGGACCCCTTGCACGGTGGCGCCGCACAGGTAGATGGACGCCTGCCCCGGCTTCAGCGGGACGAACTCACGCAGCGTGCGCGTGGCGGTGTCGTACAGGTGCAGGCTCACAACGGGCCATGCTACCGGCCTGCCTCAGCCCGCAGACGCCACCAGCAGCGCGGTTGCGGTGGCAGCCACGCCCTCGCCGCGGCCGGTGAGCCCCAGCCCGTCGGTGGTGGTGGCCGAGACCGACACGGGCCCACCAAGGACCTCCGACAGCAGGGTCTGCGCCTCCACACGGCGCGGACCCACCTTGGGGGTGTTGCCAATCACCTGGACGGCGGCGTTGCCCAGCTGCCAACCGGCGTCGGTGAGCAGTCGGCGCACCTCGGTGAGCAGCTGCACGCCGGAGGCGCCGGCCCACTCGGGCCTGCCGGTGCCGAACACCGCACCCAGGTCACCCAGGCCGGCGGCCGACAGCAGGGCGTCGCACAGCGCGTGGCAGGCGACGTCGCCGTCGGAGTGCCCGGCCATGCCGTCCACCCCGGGGAACAGCAGCCCGGCCACCCAGCACTCCCGACCGGGCTCCACCGGGTGCACGTCGGTGCCGATGCCTACCCGCACGGGGTCGTCCTCACTGCTCGGCCAGCAGGGCCTGGGCCAGCCGCAGGTCCAGCGGGGTGGTGATCTTGAAGGCCAGCGGGTGGCCGGGCACCGTGTGCACCGGCGAGCCGCCACGCTCCACGAGCGCGGCGTCGTCGGTGGCGATCAGCTGTTGGGCGTGGGCCGTGCGCAGCACGTCCACGTGAAATCCCTGCGGGGTCTGCACCGCGCGCAGGGTGGCTCGCTCCGGGGTGGCGGTGACCAGCCCGGCGGCGTCCACCACCTTGATGGTGTCGGCCACCGGCAGGGCCGGCACCACGGCCACGGCCCCGGCGCGCAGGGCGTTCACCACGTCACAGGCCAGCTCCGCCGGGGCGAGCGCACGGGCGGCGTCGTGCACCAGCACGTACCGGGCACCCGGCACCGCCTGCACGGCGGCGGCCAGCCCGGCGCGCACCGACTCCGAGCGCTCCGCGCCGCCGGCGACCACCAGCGTCGCCTCGTCCGCGTACTGCTCGGCGACCTCCGACACGAGATCGGGGGCGACGACGATCACCACGAGGGCGAGGCCGTCGACGCCGAGCAGCACGTCGACGCTGCGTCGCAGCAGCGTCTTGCCCGCCAGCTGCACGAACGCCTTGGGCACGTCCGAACCGAGCCGCAGCCCGAGACCCGCGGCCGGCACGACCGCGACGACCTCACCCACGCCGGGCGTCCGGCTAGGAGGCCTCGACAAGAATCTCGTTGAGGATGCTGGTCGCCTTCTCCTCGTCAGTGCCCTCGGCGAGCGCGAGCTCGCCCACCAGGATCTGCCGAGCCTTGGCTAGCATGCGCTTCTCGCCGGCCGACAGCCCGCGGTCCTCCTCGCGCCGCCAGAGGTCGCGCACGACCTCGGCCACCTTGTTCACGTCACCAGAGGCGAGCTTCTCGAGGTTGGCCTTGTACCGCCGGGACCAGTTGGTCGGCTCCTCGGTGTGCGGGGCGCGGAGCACCTCGAACACCTTGTCCAGGCCCTCCTGGCCCACCACGTCACGGACGCCCACGTACTCGGCGTTGCCGGACGGCACGCGAACGGTCAAGTCGCCCTGTGCAACCTTGAGAACTAGGTATTCTTTTTCCTCACCCTTGATGGTGCGCGTCTCGATTGCCTCGATGAGCGCAGCACCGTGGTGGGGGTAAACGACAGTCTCGCCGACCTTGAAAATCATCTGCTCGCAGCCCCTTTCGCTCCCAGCAGTCTAGCATGCGGCTGACCTGCAGGTTGAACGTCTTCGCAGGTCAGGGGCCTAGGATCGGGAGCGTGGCCCCTGTGACGGGGGTTGACAACCCGCCCCGAACGTGCCTAATCGACCCGGTCTGACCGATGCACTACCACAACCACTAGTCTGCCTGTTCGAGTCGAGGCGCAACCGCGCTCGTACGGCGATCGATCGGCCCCGGGCCGCGCACCGTCTGAGAGGACGCACAGTGATCTGGTTGGGAAGCTCGGCGAGCCCCATGAGAAGTTCCGTGAAGGCCGCCATCGGCGCCGCGCTGGCCGTGGGTTCGGTCACCCTGCTTGCCGGCTGTGGCGCCGGGCAGGTCAACACCATCGGCAGCCAGGTTGCCGCCGTCAACGGCGCCACCGCCCGCGTCGGCGAGCTGACGGTGCTCGACGCCACCATCGCCGCCCCGGTCGGCGAGCAGTACTACTACCGGTCCGGCGAGAGCGCCCCGCTGCTCTTCACCGTCGCGAACCCCAGCGTGCAGGGCGACAAGCTGGTCTCGGTCAGCAGCGCTGCCGCCCAGGAGGTGACGCTCTCCGGCGCCACCGACATCGGCGCGGGCACCAACCTGGTCGCCACCGCGCCGAACAGCTCCCAGCCCAGTGCCGCCGCAGTGGCCCCGGGCCGCTCGACGGACAAGGAGGGCCAGCTCACGGCCACCCTCGAGGGCCTCAAGCAGGACGTCGGCCCCGGCCCGACGGTGGACGTCACCTTCACGTTCGAGCGCGCCGGCCAGATCACGCTGCCCGTGCCGATGGGCGCACCGGCCACCACCGAGCGCCCCACCCCCAAGGCATCGACCGGCGAGCACTCCGACAGCAAGGGCGGTCACTGACCGCCGCTCGACCCCAGCTGAAGACGCAGCCCCGACGCCCACGGCGCCGGGGCTGTGTCTGTTCAGGCCGGGTGTCGCGTCCGGGCCGGGCATCGCGTCAAGGTCGGGCACGGCGTCCGGGCCTGTCGGGGGCGCCGCCTAGCCTGACCCGGTGGCCAAACCCCGGAGCACCTTTCGCTGCGCCCAGTGCGCGCACACCCTGAGCAAGTGGGTCGGCCGCTGCCCCGAGTGCGGCGAGTGGGGCTCGATCGCCGAGGCCCCGGCGCTGACCTCGGTCGGCGGACGCAGCTCCGCCACCGCACTGGTCCCGGCCACTCCCGCCGTCCCGATGACCGAGGTCGACCTGCAGACCGCGACGGTGCGGCCCACCGGGGTGGCCGAGCTGGACCGGGTGCTCGGGGGCGGCATGGTGCCGGGCGCGGTGGTGCTGCTGGCCGGTGAGCCCGGCGTGGGCAAGTCCACCCTGCTGCTGGAGGTGGTCCGCCAGTGGGCACCGGGCAGCAAGGCCCTCTACGTCACCGGCGAGGAGTCGGCCGCGCAGGTGCGGCTGCGGGCCGAGCGGACCGACGCCGTGCACCCCGAGGTGTACCTGGCGGCGGAGACCGACCTGGCCACCGTGCTCAGCCACGTGGACCAGGTGCAGCCCGAGCTGCTCATCGTCGACTCGGTGCAGACCATGTACGCCGCCGACGTGGACGGCGTGCCCGGTGGCGTCACCCAGGTGCGCGCCATCACCGCCGCGCTCACCTCGCTGGCCAAGGCCCGCGGGCTGCCGATCATCCTGGTCGGTCACGTCACCAAGGACGGTGCAGTGGCCGGGCCCCGCTCGCTGGAGCACCTGGTGGACGTGGTGCTGCACTTCGAGGGCGACAAGCACTCCACCCTGCGGATGGTGCGGGGGGTGAAGAACCGCTTCGGTGCTGCCGACGAGGTGGGTTGCTTCGAGCTGCGGGCCGACGGCATCCACGGAGTCAGCGACCCCTCCGGGCTCTTCCTGCACCACCAGGGGGCCGCCGTGCCCGGAACGGCCGTCACCGTGGCCGTGGAGGGCAAGCGGCCCCTGCTGTGCGAGGTGCAGGCCCTGGTGGCCCCATCCAGCCAGGCCACCCCGCGCCGCGCGGTGAGCGGGCTGGACTCCTCCCGCGTGGCGATGATCCTGGCCGTGCTCGAGCGCCGCGGCGGGGTGAAGGTCTCCGACGCCGAGGTCTACACCGCCACGGTCGGCGGCATGCGGGTCACCGAGCCGGCCGCTGACCTGGCCCTGGCGCTGGCCGTCGCCTCGGCCGCGAGCGACCGGGCCCTGCCCAGCAATCTGGTGGTCATCGGTGAGCTGGGCCTGGCCGGCGAGGTCAGGAGGGTCGCCGGCACCGATCGCCGGGTGACCGAGGCGCGCCGGCTGGGATTCACCCACGCCCTCGTCCCGCCCGACTCCGGGCCCATGCCGCCGGGGGTGCGGACCACCGTTGTGGCCGACATCCCTAGCGCGCTACGAGTGCTCTTCGGCTGATCAGGCACGATAGGCAACAACGCGGCGCCCGGGGGCGCCTGACCGGGTGCAACGAGGGGACAGTGAGTGGCTGAGCAGCCGATGTCGGCGCTGCGCACGACCTTGGCCCGCCTCGCGCCGGGCACGGGGCTGCGGGAGGGCCTCGAGCGCATCCTGCGGGGCCGCACCGGGGCGCTCATCGTGCTGGGCTACGACGAGCTGGTGGAGACCATCAGCGACGGCGGGTTCGAGCTGGACATCGAGTTCGCCCCGCCCCGCCTGCGGGAGCTGTCCAAGATGGACGGCGCCGTGGTGCTCTCCACCGACGCCACCCGCATCCTGCGCGCCAACGTGCAGCTGGTGCCCGACTACACCGTGCCCACCGGCGAGACCGGTACCCGGCACCGGGCCGCGGAGCGCACCGCGGTGCAGACCGGTTACCCCGTGGTGTCGGTCAGCCAGTCCATGGGCATCATCAGCGTCTACGTCGACGGCGTCCGCCACGTGCTGGACGACTCGGCCACCATCCTGTCCCGCGCGAACCAGGCGCTGGACACCCTGGAGCGGTACAAGTCACGCCTGGACGAGGTCACCCAGCAGCTGTCCGCGCTGGAGATCGAGGACTTCGTCACCCTGCGCGACGCCATGACGGTGGTGCAGCGCCTGGAGATGGTGCGGCGCATCTCCGCCGAGATCACCGGCGACGTGGTGGAGCTGGGCACCAACGGGCGGCTGCTGGCCCTGCAGCTGGCCGAGCTGGCCGGCGGCACGGACAACGACCGCGAGCTGGTGGTGCGCGACTACCTGCCCGGCGACGACGTGCAGCACGCCGCCCTGGGGCCGGTGCTCGACGCGCTCGACGCGCTGACCCCGCAGGACCTCATCGACCTCACCACCCTGGCCCGGTCGTTCGGGCTGCCCGGCTCGGTGGACAGCCTGGACATGCCGATGTCGCCGCGCGGCTACCGGCTGCTGGCCCGAGTCCCCCGGCTGCCCGGCCCCGTCATCGAGCGGCTGGTGGATGCCTTCGGCTCGTTGCAGGCGCTGCTGGCCGCCACCGCCGACGAGCTGCAGACGGTGGACGGGGTGGGCGAGGCGCGGGCCCGCTACGTCCGGGAGGGGCTGTCCCGCCTGGCGGAGTCCAGCATCGTGGAGCGCTACGGGTAGCAGCACTGCTGCTGCACTCGCCCCCACTGGGTTCACTCCACTGGGTTCACTCCACGATCGCGAAGGGCACCGGCGGGCTCTGCCGTGCCCCCAGCACCGCCATCACCAGGTAGCGGTCCGGCGGGACCGGCGTGCGCGGCGTGGCGCACCCCTCGGTGGAGGTGTTGGTGGACCACTGGGCGCTGTAGACCACCTGCTCCCCGGGAGCCAGCGCGCGGGCCTCGGTGGTGGTGCCTGGCGAGCAGTCGCTGCTCGACCACACCCGGGCCTTGTCGGCGGCGCGGTAGACCACCACCTGCTGCCGGTTGGGGCTCACGTCCAGCGCGCAGGGCTCGGTGCTGGTGTTGCTGAAGAGCAGCCGGAACACCGGCTGGGTGCCGCGCGGGTAACCAGGGGCGGCGGACTCGGCCCGGACCTCCACCGCGGAGTCGCTGCAGGGCTGCACCGGCACGCCGTCGCTGCCCAGCACCACCGGCGCGGGGCGGGGTGCCGTCGGGGGCTGCGTGGGGGCGGCTGCAGCGGTGGCCGAGGGCGCCGTGGCGGTGCCCGCGGTGGACGGGGCGGGGGTGTCCGAGGGCGCGGCGGGGGTCGGCGGCAAGGTGAGTCTTGCGGTGGCGGGCTGCGGAGCTCCTGGCGAGGAGCCGACCACGGACGTGAGCAGCCACACCACGGCCACCATCACGACCACTGCCACTCCGACCAGCGCAGCGCGTCGTCGCAGGTAGACGTCTCGGGACTCCGGTCCCACGGGCTTGAGCACGAGCCGAAGGTAGCGCCCTGCCCCCGGGTGCAGGGTGCAGCACCCCCGCGTGTCGCACGTACGGTTCTGCCGTGGACTCCGACGTGCTCAACACCTGGTTCGCCGCGACGGCGCGGGCGCTGCCGTGGCGGGAGCCCGGGACCACCGCCTGGGGGGTGCTGATGAGCGAGGTGATGCTCCAGCAGACCCCCGTGGCGCGGGTGGCGCCGGTGTGGCTGCAGTGGGTCCAGCAGTGGCCGACGCCCGCCGACATGGCCGCGGCGTCGCCGGCCGAGGTGCTCCGCGCCTGGGGCCGGCTGGGCTACCCGCGCCGCGCCGTCCGGCTGCACGCCTGCGCCACCGCGATCGTCGAGCGCCACGACGGGGTGGTGCCCAGCGACGTGGACACCCTGCTGACCCTGCCCGGCATCGGCGCCTACACCGCCAGGGCGGTGTGCTGCTTCGCCCACGGTCAGCGGGTGCCGGTGGTGGACACCAACGTGCGCCGGGTGGTGGCTCGGGCCGTGCACGGGCGCGCCGAGCCCGGCCTGCCCTCGACCACCCGTGACCTGGCCGACGTGGCCGCGATGCTGCCCGAGGACGTGCCCAGCGCCGCCGTGTTCTCCGCGGCGCTGATGGAGCTGGGCGCCACCGTGTGCACCGCCCGCAACCCCGGCTGCCCGCAGTGCCCGGTCCGTCAGGAGTGCCGGTGGGTGGCGCTGGGCCGCCCGGCCAGCACCGAGCCCCGCCGTCCCGGGCAGCGCTTCGCCGGTACCGACCGACAGGTGCGCGGGCTGCTGATGGAGGTGCTGCGCACCAGCACCACGCCGGTGCAGCGAACGCAGCTGGACGTGGTCTGGCCGGCTGACCCCGTGCAGCGCGACCGTGCGCTGGGTTCCTTGCTCACCGACGGGCTGGTGGAGCAGACCGCCGCCGGTCTGTTCGCACTGGCCGGCGAGGGCGAGCCGGCCACCAGCTAGCCCGCTGGCAGCGAGCGCAGCAGCCCCTCCACCGCCGCTTGGTAGGCCTGTGGCGCGTCGTCGTGCACCAGGTGCCCGGCCCCAGCCACCACCAGGTGCGT
Source organism: Rhodococcus sp. Z13_19A (assembly GCF_058133575.1). NCBI lineage: Bacteria > Bacillati > Actinomycetota > Actinomycetes > Mycobacteriales > Nocardiaceae > Rhodococcus > Rhodococcus sp. Z13_19A. Next base: position 1,377,834 of record NZ_JBYUNN010000001.1, on the reverse strand, counting down.
GCACGGCGCCGCAGCCACCTCAGCCATCTGCGCCATCTGCCCGGGCGGGGTGAAGGAGTGCTCCGCCTCCAGCAGCAGGCTGGGCGCCCGCACGGCCTGCCACTGCGCCCAGTGGTCCCGGCTGCCCCAGTGCTCGGCGATGGCGAACCAGTGCGCCAGCTCGCCGTGCAGGTGCCAGCCGTCGGAGCGGTGGTCGAAGCTCTCCAGGAAGTAGCGCCCGGCCACCGGACCGAAGAACGCCAGCACCTCGTCCGGGTCGGTGAAGGGCACGGGCCACTGCTCCAGCTGCGCCATCCAGCCCACGGCGGTGCGCCCCCGGAAGTCCGGTGCCATGTCCTCCACCACCAGCGCGCGCACCAGCTCGGGCCGGGTCCCCGCCAGGCACCAGGCGTGCAGGCCACCCATGGAGTGCCCGAGCACCGCGACCGGGCCGGCGTCGATGCGCTCCACCGCGGCGGCGGCGTCAGCGACGAAGCGCTCGGTGTGCCAGGGGCCCCGCGCTGGCGCGTCGCCGTGGCCGGCGGCGTCCAGGGCCCAGACGTGGCCGTGCTCGCGCAGCCACGGCAGGCAGCGAACCCAGGTGCGGGCCCGTCCCATCAGCCCGTGGAGCAGGAGGATGGGCGGGCCGGCACCCCCGTAGTCGTGCAGCACGAGGCAGGACGCTACCCACCACCGGCGCGCACCCGCCCGCAGGTAACCTCGCGCCATGGCTGTTGTGAAGATCAACGCGATCGAGGTCCCCGAGGGCGCCGGAGCCGAGCTGGAGAAGCGCTTCGCGGCGCGGGCCGGAGCGGTGGAGGGCTCACCCGGCTTCCTCGGCTTCGAGCTGCTGCGCCCGACCGGCGGCGACAGCCGGTACTTCGTCTACACCCGCTGGGAGGACGAGGCCTCCTACCAGGCCTGGGCCGAGGGCTCGGGCATGGCGGCACACGCCGGCGAGCGGGCCAAGCCCGTGGCCACCGGTGCCTCGCTGCTGGAGTTCGACGTGGTGCTGCACGTCGACCCCAGCTGAGCACACGCTCACCCCTGGATCCGGTTGCGGTGGGGGGCAGGTAGTTCCGTCGCTGCGCGCGCCTTATCGTGTGCCGACAAGTCCTCAGCCCCTGAAGGGTCCTCCGATGCACCTGCGCCCTGCGGCAGCCGCGCTGCTTGCTGCCACCACCGTGCTCGTCGGCGCGGGTTGCAGCTCCGCCGAGCCGGGCGAGGCGGTTGCCGACCCCGCTGCGGCGGAGACGAGCCCCGCGGCACCGGCTGGCGAGGTCGGCCGGGCCCAGGCCGGCGGCTGGAAGGCGAGCGTGCTCGGCGTCGAGGACCCGTACACCAACCCGACGTCGATCTTCAAGCCGGCGGCCGGCACCCGGTGGATCGCCCTGGACGTGGAGGTCACCAACCTCACCGGGCAGGTGAAGATGGTGCCCACCATGCTCGGGTTCGGTCTCTACGACGGTGACACCAGGCTGACCGCGCCGGTGGGCCAGGGGTCTCTGTCGGACACCCTGGAGCCCAACGCCTCCAAGCGCGGCAAGCTGGTCTACCAGCTGCCGGCGGAGCAGCCCACCCGCGGGCTCACGCTGGTGGTGCGCGGCGACCTCGGCACCAGCAGCGAGCGCTCCCCGATCACCCTGCCCTGACGGCGCCTACAGCTTGCGCAGCTCGGGCAACAGCTCGGCCTCGGCCCACCGGATGAAGTCGGCCTGGGATCCGCGCCCGACCTGCGCCAGCGCCACCTCGGTGTACCCGGCCTCCACGTAGGGCCGCACGGCCTCGACGAAGAGCTCCACGTCCGGGCCACAGGCGATCGACTCGGCCACGTCCGCCGGACGAGTGTTGGCCGAGGCCGCCGCGAACGCCGCGGTGCCGGGCAGCTCGGAGTTGACCTTCCAGCCCAGGCTGAACCAGCGCATCAGCTCGTGGGCCCGCTCCACCGCGGTGTCCCGGTCGGGGTCGTAGCAGACCGGAACCTGGCCGACCCGGGGCTTGCCGGCACCGCCGGCCAGGTCGAACGCCTCCCCCAGCGAAGCCTTGGGCTCGGTGCCGATCATCACGTCGGCCAGCTCGCCGGCCAGCTCGCACGACTGCGGCCCGGAGACCGCCACCCCGATCTTGGGTGGCGGCGTGCCCACGTCCCACAGCTTGGCCGAGTCGACCTGGTAGTGGTCGCCGCGGTAGCTGAGGTACTCGCCGGTGAACAGCGCCTGGATGATCTGGATGGCCTCGGCCAGCATCTCGTGGCGGACGTTCACCGGGGGCCACCCACCACCGGTGACGTGCTCGTTGAGGTTCTCCCCGGAGCCCAGCCCCAGGGTGAACCGGCCGTCGGCGAGCAGGTCGACGGTGGCGGCCATCTGGGCGACCACCGTCGGGTGGTAGCGCTTGATGGGGCAGGTCACGTAGGTCATCAGGTCGATGGTGTCGGTGGCCTGGGCGACCGCGCCGAGCACGGAGAACACGAACGGCGCGTGGCCCTGGGCGTCCAGCCACGGGAAGTAGTGGTCGCTGGCGACGGCGAGGTCGAAGCCGGCCTGCTCGGCAGCCACCGCGTTGGCCACCAGGTCCTTGGGCGATGCCTGCTCCCCGAGCAGGGTGTAGCCGATGCGCACCATCAGGGCTTCCTCCCCAGCAGCGCCACCAGCTGCTCCATCGGGTTGTCCGAGCTGGTCTCCACCGGCGGGCCGAACACCGACGCACCGGCGAGGTTGTTGTCGCGGACGTAGGCCAGCACGTGCAGCACCGCAGCCGGGTCTGGCGTGTCGTCCGGCACGCCGGCGCCCCTGGCCAGGTCCCAGGCGTGCACGGTGAGGTCCAGCAGCATCTGCTCGGCGTACTCCCCGGCCGGGGTGGGCCCGAAGGACAGGTCCACCGTGGTGTCGTCGGACGCCGCCGCCCACGCCTCGCGGGAGGCGATCTCCACGGTGTCCCACGTACCTGCCGGGTCGTCGCCCAGGACGTCGCCGTCGTAGGCGTCACCCACCTGGGCCATGGTCTCCCCGGCGAGCAGGCGCGGCGCCCACAGGTGCTCGGCCGTCACGTGGTTGAGCAGGTCGCGCACCGTCCAGTCCGTACACGGCGTCTGGTTGGTCCACGCGTCGTCGGGCAGCTGGTGCACCACCCTCGTGAAGTGGTCGAACCCCTCCTGGAGCAGCTCGCGGGCAGGGGCTTCGTCGGGAGTTGCCATGTCCCCTGTCTACCGGTGCCGAGCTGCGCACGCATCCGGAGGCGCCCCAGGCACCGGCCACGGCGGCGTGCCCGGACGCACGACACCGCCGCACCCTCGAAGGGGTGCGACGGTGTCGGGTTCGTGCAGGCGCCGCGGGTGGCTACTCGGAGCTGGACTCCGAGGTGTTGCCGCCCTCAGCCGCCTTGGCCAGGTCGATCGGCGGTGCGTCGGGAACCGAGTCGGGCTTGGCCTCGCCGCGGAAGGTGAACTTCGCGTCCTCCCCCGTGCCCTCGCCGTCCCAGTTCTCCACGTCCACGACCACGATCTGGCCGGGCTGGATCTCGCCGAAGAGGATCTTCTCCGACAGCTGGTCCTCGATCTCGCGCTGGATGGTGCGACGCAGCGGCCGTGCACCCAGCACCGGGTCGAAGCCCCGCTTGGCGAGCAGCTGCTTCGCCTGGTCGGTGATCTCGATCCCCATGTCCTTGTTCTTCAGCGCCGTCTCGACCCGGGTGATCATCAGGTCGACCATCTGCACGATCTCGTCCGAGGTCAGCTGGTGGAAGACCACGATGTCGTCGATGCGGTTGAGGAACTCCGGGCGGAAGTGCTTCTTCAGCTCGTCGTTGACCTTCTGCTTCATCCGGTCGTAGTTGGAGTCAGCACCCGATCCGCTGGAGAACCCGAGACCGACCGCCTTGGAGATGTCGCTGGTGCCCAGGTTGGACGTGAAGATGAGCACGGTGTTCTTGAAGTCCACCGTGCGGCCCTGACCGTCAGTGAGACGGCCGTCCTCGAGAACCTGCAGGAGCGTGTTGTAGATCTCCTGGTGCGCCTTTTCGATCTCGTCGAACAGCACCACGCTGAATGGCTTGCGGCGCACCTTCTCGGTGAGCTGTCCGCCCTCTTCGTAACCGACGTATCCGGGCGGGGCGCCAAACAGCCGAGACGCTGTGAAGCGGTCGTGAAACTCGCCCATGTCGATCTGGATGAGTGCGTCGTCGTCACCGAAGAGGAAGTTCGCCAGCGCCTTGCTCAGCTCGGTCTTTCCAACACCGGACGGGCCGGCGAAGATGAACGAGCCACTGGGCCGCTTCGGGTCCTTCAGTCCGGCGCGCGTGCGACGAATTGCCTTGGCAACAGACGTGACTGCCTCACGCTGACCAATGATGCGCTTGTGGAGCTCGTCCTCCATGCGCAGCAGCCGAGTGGTCTCCTCCTCGGTCAGCTTGAACACCGGAATACCGGTCCAGTTGCCCAGGACCTCCGCGATCTGCTCGTCGTCGACCTCGGCCACGACGTCCAGGTCACCGGCGCGCCACTGCTTCTCGCGCTCGCTCTTCTGGCTGAGCAGCTGCTTCTCGGTGTCGCGCAGGCTGGCGGCCTTCTCGAAGTCCTGCGCGTCGATCGCGGACTCCTTCTCCCGACGCGTGTTCGCGATCTTCTCGTCGAACTCCCGCAGGTCCGGCGGCGCGGTCATCCGGCGGATGCGCATCCGGGCACCGGCCTCGTCGATCAGGTCGATCGCCTTGTCCGGCAGGAAGCGGTCGGAGATGTAGCGGTCGGCCAGCGTGGACGCCGCCACCAGGGCGCCGTCGGTGATGGAGACGCGGTGGTGCGCCTCGTACCGGTCACGCAGACCCTTGAGGATCTCGATGGTGTGCTCGACGCTGGGCTCGCCCACCTGCACGGGCTGGAAGCGCCGCTCCAGGGCGGCGTCCTTCTCCACGTACTTGCGGTACTCGTCCAGGGTGGTGGCACCGATGGTCTGCAGCTCACCGCGAGCCAGCATCGGCTTGAGGATGGAGGCCGCGTCGATCGCGCCCTCGGCCGCACCGGCACCGACGAGGGTGTGGATCTCGTCGATGAACAGGATGATGTCGCCGCGGGTGCGGATCTCCTTGAGCACCTTCTTCAGGCGCTCCTCGAAGTCACCGCGGTAGCGGCTGCCGGCCACCAGCGAACCGAGGTCCAGGGTGTACAGCTGCTTGTCGGTGAGCGTCTCGGGGACCTCGCCGGTGACGATGGCCTGCGCGAGGCCCTCGACCACGGCGGTCTTGCCGACGCCCGGCTCACCGATGAGGCACGGGTTGTTCTTGGTGCGCCGCGACAGCACCTGCATGACCCGCTCGATCTCCTTCTCCCGCCCGATGACCGGGTCGAGCTTGCCCTCGCGGGCAGCCTGAGTGAGGTTGCGACCGAACTGGTCGAGCACCAGCGACGTGGACGGGGTGCCCTCGCTGCCGCGCCCGCCGGACTCCGCGGGCTCCTTGCCCTGGTACCCCGACAGCAGCTGGATGACCTGCTGACGGACCCGGTTGAGGTCGGCGCCGAGCTTGACCAGCACCTGCGCGGCGACACCCTCACCCTCGCGGATGAGACCGAGCAGGATGTGCTCGGTGCCGATGTAGTTGTGGCCGAGCTGCAGGGCCTCCCGGAGGGAGAGCTCGAGCACCTTCTTGGCACGCGGGGTGAACGGGATGTGCCCGGACGGCGCCTGCTGGCCCTGGCCGATGATCTCCTCGACCTGGCTGCGCACACCCTCGAGGGAGATGCCGAGCGACTCCAGCGACTTGGCGGCGACACCCTCACCCTCGTGGATGAGGCCGAGCAAGATGTGCTCGGTACCGATGTAGTTGTGGTTGAGCATCCGGGCTTCTTCTTGAGCCAGGACGACGACGCGCCTGGCGCGGTCAGTGAACCTCTCGAACATGGCGCTCCTCACACTCCTGCTGCGGTGTCCGCCACGACGTGTCTCGCCACGGGGAACGTCCGCCTACTCTAGTGGGCCGCTTGCAGCCACGTGGCGCTCACGGGGTCTTTAACAGCGACTCACCGGTCCAACGCACCGGTCCCACCAAGCGATCCCGTTCTCGCTACGCCCAGGGCGAACAGCGACGGACCCCCGCCCAGGAAGGGCAGGGGTCCGTCGTGCTGCTGCTCGGGAGCGCTCAGCTGGCCTGGTGGTAGGCCTCGATGATCGCGGCCGGGATGCGGCCGCGGTCGGAGACCTCGTGGCCGGAACGGCGGGCCCACTCGCGGATCGCGGCACTCTGCTCGCGGTCCACCGAGGCGCGGCCCTTGGTGGTCGATCCACGAGAAGTGCGCTTGCGTCCACTTTCCTTGCGGGCGTGCGCAATCCACATTGCGAAGTCGTTGCGGAGCTTCTGCGCATTGTCCGCGGATAGGTCGATCGAGTAGTTCACACCGTCCACAGAAAACTCGACAGTCTCGTCAGCAGCGAGCTCGTCGTCGATGTCGTCAACGAATGTGACGGTGACCTTTTGCGACATTAGTCGACTTCCTTTTCCCTCATGTTGATCGGTGTCACCGAGAGTAGCGCAATTCAGCCGCCGGGTCGAACCAGCGGAAACAGGATCGTGTCCCGGATCCCGCGCCCAGTAAGCGCCATCAGCAACCGGTCGACACCCATTCCGGTTCCCGTTGTGGGCGGCATCGCATACTCCATGGCGGTAAGGAAGTCCTCGTCCAGCCGCATGGCCTCGTCATCACCTGCTGCAGCCAGGCGCATCTGCTGCACAAAGCGCTCTCGCTGCACCACTGGATCAACCAGCTCGGAATATCCGGTGGCGAGCTCGAAACCGCGCACATACAGATCCCATTTCTCGACAACACCGTCAATTGTGCGGTGCTGCCGAGTCAAAGGTGAAGTCTCCACAGGGAAGTCGCGCACGAAGGTGGGTGCGACGAGGTCGTCGCCGACCAGGTGCTCCCACAGCTCCTCGACCAGCTTGCCGTGCCCGTGCGCCGGATCGACCGGCATCTCCACCCGCTCGGCCAATGCACGCAGCTGCTCCACGCTGGTGGCCGGCGTCACTTCCTCGCCGATCGCGGCGGAGAGGGAGGGATACATCTCCAGCGTGGTCCACTCACCACTGAGGTCGTACTCCGTGCCGTCGGCGAGAGTGACCACCTGGGTGCCGAACGCAGCCTGCGCCACTTCCTGCACCAGCTCGCGGGTCATTCGGGCGGAGTCGTCGTAGGTGCCGTAGGCCTCGTAGGTCTCCAGCATCGCGAACTCCGGGGAGTGCGAGGAGTCCACACCCTCGTTGCGGAAGTTCCGGTTGATCTCGAACACCTTGTCGATGCCCCCGACCACGCACCGCTTGAGGAACAGCTCCGGGGCGATGCGCAGGTAGAGGTCCAGGTCCAGGGCGTTGGAGTGGGTGACGAACGGGCGTGCGGCCGCGCCCCCGTGCAGGGTCTGCAGCATGGGGGTCTCCACCTCCAGGAAGCCGCGCTGCTCCAGGGAGCGGCGCAGCTCGCGCACCACGGTGCTGCGGTGGCGGACCATGTCGCGCGCGGCCGGGCGCACGATCAGGTCCACGTAGCGCTGGCGGATGCGGGTCTCCTCGCTCAGCTCCTTGTGCGCCACGGGCAGCGGCCGCAGGCTCTTGGCCGCCATCCGCCACTCGTCGGCCATCACGCTGAGCTCACCGCGGCGGGAGGTGATCACCTCGCCGTGCACGAAGACGTGGTCGCCGAGGTCGACATCGGCCTTCCAGGCGGCGAGGGACTCCTCACCGACGCCGGCCAGGCTGAGCATCGCCTGCAGCTGGGTTCCGTCGCCCTCCTGCAGGGTGGCGAAGCAGAGCTTTCCGGTGTTGCGGATGAACATCACCCGGCCGGCGACCCCGACCTGCTCGCCGGTGGCGGTGTCCGGCTCGAGGCTCTGGTGGGCGGCGCGGACCTCGGCGAGGGTGTGCGTGCGGGGCACCGCGACCGGGTAGGGGTCGAGGCCCTCGGCGAGCATCCGTTCCCGTTTGCCCTGCCGGATCCGCATCTGCTCGGGAAGGTCGTCAGAGGAATGCGGCTGCGCGGCGTCGGTCACGGGTCCCCAGCCTAGCTACGGTGCGTCAGCGTCCTGCACCACACGCACCCCGGGCACCGCGAGCGACGTCAGCGGTCGGTGAGCACGTCCACCAGCCCCGCGGCCTGCAGCTGCTGGTAGCCGCCGACGAGGTCGGTGGCCCGGTGCAGTCCCAGCTGCTGCAGGGCGGCGGCGGCCAGGCTGGAGGTGTAGCCCTGCGAGCACATCACCACCCAGGCGACGTCGTGGTCGACGGCCTCCGGCAGCCGGGCGTCGCTGGCGGGGTCACAGCGCCACTCCAGCACGTTGCGCTCGATCACCAGGGCGCCGGGCAGCTCGCCCTCCTCGGCCCGCTGGGCGGCGGGGCGGATGTCCACCACCACCGCGCCCGCGCGCACGGCCGCGGGCAGCTGCTCCGCGCTGAGTCGGTCCAGCCGGGCGCGGGCCTGCTCCAGCAGCTCGTCGATGGTCATGGTGGTGGCCCTCCCGGTCGGCGGTGTGCTCGGGTCAGGCACGGTGCTCAGACCCGAGCGGAGATGCGGTCCAGGTTGCGCTCGTAGACCAGCCGCAGGCCGGTCAGCGTCAGGAACGCCTCGTGGTGGGTGATGGTGCGGCACTCGGTGACCATCAGCGGTGCCAGGCCCCCGGTGGCCAGCACCGTCACCGGCGGTCCAGCCGTGCCGAGCTCGGCGATGATTCGCCCGACCAGTCCGTCGACCTGTCCGGCGAAGCCGTAGACCACGCCGGACTGCAGGCACTCGACGGTGTTCTTGCCGATCACCGAGCGGGGCCGGACCAGCTCCACCTTGCGCAGCGCCGCGGCGCGGTTGGTGAGGGCGTCCATGGAGACCTCGATGCCCGGGGCCAGCGCCCCGCCGAGGAACTCCCCGCGGGCGGAGACCACGTCGATGTTGGTGGAGGTGCCGAAGTCGACGACGACGCAGGCGGTGCCGAACAGGTGGTGCGCGGCCAGGGTGTTGACCACCCGGTCGGCACCCACCTCCTTGGGGTTGTCCACCAGCAGCGGCACCCCGGTGCGCACCCCCGGCTGCACGATGACCTGGGGGATGCCGGCCCAGTAGCGCTCGAGCATGCTGCGCAGCTCGCGCAGCAGGGACGGCACCGTGGACAGCCCGGCCACCCCGGTGATCTCCGGCAGGTACCTGCCGATGAGCCCGCGCATGATCAGCGCCATCTCGTCAGCGGTCATCCGGGCGTCGGTGCGCATCCGCCAGTTGTGCACCAGGACGGCGTCGGCGCCGGTCCCCTCGAAGAGCCCGAGCGCGACGTTGGTGTTGCCGATGTCGACGGTGAGCAGCACCGGGCTAGACCGACAGCAGCTCGTCAGCGGGTCGACTGCCGGAGGTGAGACCGGAGCCGGCCGGGGCGTGCGCCGGGTCGGCACCGAGCTCGACGACCTGGTTGTCACTGCCCACGAAGACCACCTTGGGCTGGTACGTGCGGCACTCCTCGGCGTCCATCACCCCGTAGGAGATGAGGATGACCAGGTCGCCGGGGTGCACCAGGTGCGCGGCGGCACCGTTGATCCCGATCACGCCGCTGCCGCGGGGGCCGGGGATGACGTAGGTCTCCAGGCGGGCGCCGTTGGTGACGTCCACGATGGCCACCTGCTCACCCTCGAGCAGGTCGGCGGCGTCCATCAGGTCCTGGTCGATGGTGACCGAGCCGACGTAGTGCAGGTCAGCCTGGGTGACGGTGGCGCGGTGGATCTTGGACTTCAGCATGGTGCGGAACATGGGTTTCCTCCCGGTCAGAGCTGGTTCGCATGGTGTTCGTTGCCCAACGCCACTCCGACGTTGTCGATGAGGCGGGTGGAGCCCACCCGGGCTGCCACCAGCAGCCGACCGGCTCCGTGCTCGGGCGGCGGTCCGAGGTGCGGGTCCCGGACCTCCAGGTAGTCGACCGATATGTCCGGTTCAGTGTCGAGCACGGCACGTGCTGTGGCAACAGCTTGGGCCGCCCCGTCTCGGGCGGCGTGCGCGCCGGCCACCAGCGCGGCCGACAGCACCGTGGCCGCACGCCGCTGGTCGGCGGTGAGGTAGGCGTTGCGCGAGGACAGGGCCAGCCCGTCGGGCTCGCGGATGGTGGGCACCCCGACGACGCGGACGTCCATGTCCAGGTCGCGCACCATCTGCCGGATCAGGGTGAGCTGCTGGTAGTCCTTCTCCCCGAAGAGGGCGACGTGGGGACCGACGATGTTGAACAGCTTGTTGACCACGGTGAGCATGCCGGCGAAGTGGGTGGGCCGCGAGACGCCCTCGAGCTCGGCGCCCAGCGGGCCGGGCACCACGGTGGTGCGAGCGCCTCCGTGCGGGTACATCTGTGCGGCCGACGGCGCGAACACCAGCTGGACGCCGGCCTCGCGGAGCAGCTCCACGTCGCGGTCCAGGGTGCGCGGGTAGGCGTCGAGGTCCTCGCCGGGCCCGAACTGCAGCGGGTTGACGAAGATGGAGACCACCACCACCGCCGCGGGCACGCACCTGGCCTCGCGCACCAGCTCCAGGTGACCGGCGTGCAGCGCGCCCATGGTGGGCACCAGGACCAGCTGGCGGCCGGTCCCCCGCAGCGCTCGGGTGACCCGCCGGAGCTCGGCCGGGTCGTGGTAGACGGTGGTCGCCGTCAGGTCGAGCGTCATGCCAGCTCCTCCAGGATTGCGCGCGCCGCGGTGGCGCTGATCAGGCCGTCCTCGCGCGCCCGCTGGGCGGTGCGCCGGGACAGGGCACGGTAGGCCGCGCCCACGCCGGCGTCGGCGTCGGTCAGCACGGCCAGGTGGGTGGCCACCGCCTCGGCGTCACCGCGGGCGACCGGGCCGGTGAGCGCGCGGTCGCCGTGGCGCAGGGCGTTGTCCAGCGCGGCAGACAGCAGCGGGGCCAGCACGCGCTCGGCTGGGGTGGTGTTGCCGGCGGTGATGGACTCCAGCACGCTGACCGCGTCACGCACCAGGGTGACCAGGTGGTTGGCGCCGTGGGCCAGGGCGGCGTGGTAGAGCGGGCGGTCGGTCTCGGCGATGCGCACCGGCTCCGCCCCCACCTCCAGCACCAGCGCCTCGGCCACCGTCCAGCCCGCGTCGTCGGCGGCGGTGACGCCGAAGCAGCAGCTGGCCAGGCGGGCGGTGTCCTCGTCGCGGCCGGTGAAGGTCATCGCGGGGTGCAGGGCCAGCGGCAGCGCCCCCAGTGCGGCGAGCGGGGCGAGCACGTCCACCCCACGGGCACCGGCGGTGTGCACCACGATCTGGCCCGGGCGCACCGAGCCGGTGGCGGCCAGGCCGCGGACCAGGCCAGGCAGCTCGACGTCGGGCACGGCCAGCACCAGCAGGTCGGCGCGGGCGGCCACCTCGTCCGGCGTGGTGACCTCGGCGCTGGGCAGGCGCTGCGCGGCGCGGCGCAGCGACTGCTCGGAGATGGCGGAGGCGGCGACGACGCGGTGTCCGGAGAGCTCGAGAGCGGCACCGAGGGCAGTGCCCACCCGGCCGGCTGACACGACCCCCACCGCGAGGCGGGGCCGACCCTGGGCGCGGCGGTGCGCACCAGTGAATTCGGCTGAACTCACCGTTGTCCTCTCTGTCGTTCCAGTCCTGCTGAGCAGGTACCGGACGTCGTCGGGGCAAAGCGTAGGCCCACCCGCCGCGTCGTGGCGGCCCGAGGTGACTCGACTCACTGGGGCAGAGTTGATCTCGTGCCCCCCACCCCGCGCTGGACCGACTGGGAGCAGGCGTGGGAGCAGGCGCTGTACGGGCCCGCCGGTTTCGTGCACGCCGCCGGCCCGCCCGAGGCGCACTTCCGGACCTCGGTGCACGTGGGCACGGTGCTGGCCGAGGCAATGCTGGAGCTGCTGCGGCGCACCGACCACGCCCTGCAGCGCCCGGCCCGCCTGGACGTGGTGGATCTCGGCGCCGGTGGTGGGGAGCTGCTGGCCGCGGTGTGGGAGCTGGCCGAGCCGGACCTGCGTCGCCGGCTGCGCCCGGTGGCGGTGGACCTGCGCGCGGCGCCGCCGGGGTGGGCGCTGCCGTGGCGCTCGACCCTGCCCGCGACCATCACCGGCCTGGTGGTGGCGCACGAGTGGCTGGACGCGCTGGCCTGCCCGGTGGTGCAGCGCCACGGTGCGGTGGTGCACCGGCTGGAGGTCGCCCCCGACGGCCAGGAGCGGCTCGGCCCACCAGTGGCCGCCCCGGAGCTGGCCTGGCTGCGGCGCTGGTGGCCGCTGGCCGACGGCGAGCGCGCCGAGGTGGGCCTGCCGCGGGAGCGGGCGTGGGTGCAGGTGCGGCGGCGGTTGCGCGCCGGGGCGGCGCTGGCGGTGGACTACGGGCACGTGCGCGGCACCCGCCCGGCTGCGGGGACGCTGTCGGCCTACCGCGCGGGGCGGCAGGTGCGGCCGGTGCCCGACGGCACCTGCGACCTCACCGCCCACGTCGCGCTGGACGCGGTGGCCGCGCTCGCCCCCGGCAGCACCACCACCCAGGCCGAGGCGCTGGGGTCGCTGGCCGGGGGGACGCTGGCCGGGGGGACGCCGCCGGAGCAGCCGTGGCTGCAGCGGGCCGTGCGGGCCGGGCAGCTGGCCGAGCTCACCGACCCCGACGGGCTTGGCGGTTTCGGCTGGGTGCTGCACCCCACCCACGTGGACCTGCGGCTCTAGCCTGGGGCACGATCGCGGATGTGGACCGCACCCTCACCGTCGGCATCGGCTCCGCGACCGAGCACCTCGGGGTGGACCAGGTGGTGGACCTCGGACCGCTGCACCCGGCCGCGCACGGCGCCTACCGGTTGCGCCTGCGCGTGGGTGTGGACGCGGTGGTGCGCGAGGCGGTGCCGCTGGTGGGCCACCTGCACCGTGGTGCGGAGAAGCTGTACGAGGTGCGCGACTACCGCCAGGTGATGGCCCTGGCCAACCGGCACGACTGGTGGGCGGCCTTCGCCAACGAGCTGCTGGTGGCGCACGCCGTGGAGCAGATGACCGGCATGACGCCGCCGCCGCGGGCGGTGCAGCTGCGGGTGCTGCTGTGCGAGCTCACCCGCGCCATGGCCCACCTGGGCTTCCTGACCCCGCTGACCCGCGACCCCGCCGCACCCGGCACCAACACCGCCGGCACCGACGCCGCAGTGGCAGGGCGCGAGGCGCTGCAGCGCGTGCTGGAGGAAGCCTCCGGCGGGCGCATCCACTTCATGGCCAACCGGGTGGGTGGGCTGCGCGAGGACGTGCCCGCCGCCTGGTTCGACCACGTCGCCGCCGCGCTGGACACGGTGACCACCGCCGCCGCAGCCATCAGCGCGTGCACCGTCGCGGACGCCGAGTTCGTGGGCAGGCACACCGGGGTGGGGGTGCTGAGCCTGGCCGACGCCACCGCGCTGGGCGTGAGCGGTCCGGTGGGGCGGGCCAGCGGCCTGGACGTGGACCTGCGCCGCGACGACCCCGCGCCCGGCTACGACCAGCTCGCCCCGCTGCGCACCATCACCCGCACCACCGGCGACGCCCTGGCGCGGGTGGCCTGCCAGCTGGACGAGGTGACCCTGGCGGTGCAGCTGGCCCGCCAGTGCCTGATCGACGTGCCGGACGGGCCGGTGAACGTGCGCCTGCCCAGCACCATCGCCCCGCCGGAGGGCTCGGTGTACGTGTGGGGCGAGGCGCCGCTGGGCATCGCCGGGGTGCACCTGGTGTCGCGCGGCGAGCGCACTCCCTGGCGGCTGCGGCTGCGCACCGCGTCGTTCAACAACGTCCAGGCGCTGTCGTGCCTGCTGCCCGGGACGTCGCTGGAGCAGCTGCCGGTCGCGCTGGCCTCGTTCGCCGTGGTGGTCGGCGACATCGACAAGTAGCGGTGGCGGCTGGTGCTCAGTCGCCGGTGCGGCGACGGCGACGGCCACCGGGGACGGACCCGCCATAGGCCGCGATCAGCTCGGTGACCGACCGGCCCGCCGAGTGCGCCCCGTCCGGCTCGTCGGTGGAGGGCTCCGCGGTGGTGGGCTCGTCGGTGGCAGGCTCCGCGCTGGTGTCCAGGTCTGCGGTGTCCAGGTCTGCGGGGTCCAGGTCTGCCGTGTCCAGGTCTGCGGCTGGCTCGGCGGACCACCCCGGCTCGGTCGGCTCGGAGTACTCGGTGGGCTCGACGTCCACCACGTTGTCGTCGATGCCGACGCCGTGGGCCTCCAGCGTCGCCGGTCCGGTGGTGAGCAGCGTGGTGTCGCCGCGGGAGAGCACTCGGGTGGACTCCGCGTGCAGCGACACCCGCTCCACCAGCATCTGGCCGTCGAACAGCGCCGAGAGCGTCTCGCGCAGCGCCCTGATCTCCGCGCGCAGCTCAGCCAGCTCGTCGGTGGCCTCCGCCCGCACCTGCTCGCTGATCTCCGCGCGCAAGGTGCGCTGCAGCACCAGCTGCTGCTCCTGGCGGGCGTTCAGCTCGCGGGCCAGCTCCAGCTCGTAGATCTTCTGCTGCTCGTCTGCTCGCGCGTCGCTCAGCGCCGCCTCCCGGCGGTACCGGGTGAGGGCGATGCCGCACAGCATGGCCACCCAGGCCAGCACCACGACCGCCAGCCGCAGCAGCGGGGCCGAGCTGGAGAACACCAGCAGCGCACTGCCGGCCACGGCGAGCACGAGCGCCGCTCCCAGCGCGAGCTGGGCGGGGGTGCGAGCCGGGGCGCCGGCTGCGGCACGGGGGTGTGCGCGGTCGGCGAGCTGCGTCATGCGCGTGACGATACCTGTGGGAGAAGCGATTTGGGCTTGAGAAGTGGCTGGCAGCGGGCTTGGGCCGGTCAGTCGTCGCGGTCGTCGGGGCGGGCCGGCTCGTCGTCGTGCGGCGTCCGGCAGCACTGCTCCAGCCACAGCGCCGCGGCCACCAGCAGCAGCGAGCTGACCACGCCGATGGCTGCGCCGGGCAGGTCCTGGGCCGCCGCGGTGAGCACGGCGCGGTTCTGCGCGGTGTAGAGCAACAGCCCGCCCCACAGCCCGGCCATCAGCGACCCCACCAGGGACGACGCCTTGGCCAGCGCCACCGAGCGGGCGGCCATCAGCGGGTCGAGCAGCCGGGCGTCGTCGCGGCGCTCGCCCCGGCGCTGGATGCGCGAGCGCAGCACGAAGGCCAGCACCAGCTCGGCGACGGCCAGCGCCAGCAGGGTGAGCCCGGCGAAGCGGGGCAGCGGGGGGATGGAGCCGTAGCTGGTGCGCACCAGCAGCCAGCTCGCCAGCGCGGCCACCACCAGGATGGTCAACAGGTCTTGCCAGCGGGTGAACCTCACGCTCGCACCAGCCGCTGGTCGTCGCTGCGGTGCACCCCGGCGCGCTCGCCGGCGGGCAGGGCGGCCAGCAGGTCGGCGACCGGGCCACGGCCGGTGAGCACCGCGGCAGGGTCGACCTCCAGCCAGGGCAGCAGCACGAAGGCCCGCTCGTGGGCACGTGGGTGGGGCAGCAGCAGCCGGGGGTCGTCGCTGTGCAACCCGTCGCAGTCCAGCACGTCGACGTCCAGGCTGCGCGGGCCCCAGTGCTGCACCCGCTCGCGGTGTGCGCGGGCCTCCAGCTGCTGGCCCCGCCGGAGCCAGCCCCAGCAGTCGGTGCCGGCGTCGGAGACCAGCAGCACGGCGTTGAGGAAGTCCGCCTGCTCCACCCCGCCCCACGGAGCGGTGACGTACACCGAGGAACAGGCGGTGACGGCGGGGCCGAGCTCGTCCAGCACCAGCTGCAGGTGAGCGAGCCGGTCGCCGAGGTTGGAGCCGATGGACAGCACCGCGGTGCTCACGGCTGCACCGGCCCGCGGGTGCGGTGCACCACCACAGCCACGTCGGCGAACGTCAGCGGGATGGGCGCCGACGGCTTGTGCAGGCGCACCTGCACCCCGCGCACCCGCGGGTCGCCGGCCAGCACCGCCTCGGCGATCTCGTGGGCGACCGTCTCGATGAGGTCGCGGCTGGGCCCGGCCACCACGCTCGCTGCCTGCTGGGCCAGCGCGCCGTAGTCGAGGGTGTCGGCCAGGTCGTCGGTGCGCGCAGCCGGGGCGAGGTCGGCCCACACGGTGAGGTCGACCAGGAAGTCCTGGCCGTCGCGCTTCTCGTGGGCGAACACGCCGTGGTTTCCCCGCACCCGCAGGCCGGTCAGCTCGATGCGGTCGCCGTCGGCGCTGGGAGCGCTCATGCGGTGGCCGAGCCTCGTTGCCAGGCGCCGGCCACGGCCACCGCGTCCACCGAGGCGAGCACGTCGTGCACCCGCACGCCCCAGGCGCCGTGGGTGGCCGCCAGCGCGCTGAGCACCGCGGTGGCCACCTCCCGGCCGGCGGCCGGGCGCGGGGTGCCGTCGGCGTCGGCCAGCAGCGCGCCGAGGAACCGCTTGCGAGAGGCGCCGACCAGCACGGGCAGCCCGGTGGCGACGAGGTCGGGCAGCGCGCGCAGCAGCGCCCAGTTGTGGTCGCCGGTCTTGGCGAAGCCCAGGCCGGGGTCGATGACCAGCCGGCTGGGGTCCACCCCGGCCCGCACCGCCTCCTCCACCCGGGCCATCAGCTCGGTCCGCACGTCGGCCACCACGTCGTCGTAGGTGGCCAGCTGGGCCATGGTGTCGCTGTGCGCCCGCCAGTGCATCAGCACCCAGGTGGCGCCGGTCTCGGCCACCACCCGGGCCATGTCCGGGTCGGCCTTGCCGCCGGAGACGTCGTTGATGATGGTGGCGCCCGCGGCGACGGCGGCCGCGGCGACGCTGGCGCGCATGGTGTCCACGCTCACCGGCACACCCTCGGCGCACAGCGCCGCCACCACGGGAACCACCCGCTCGGTCTCGGCCGCGGCGTCCACCCGCTGCGCACCGGGCCGGGTGGACTCCCCGCCGACGTCGACCACGTCCGCACCGGCACGGCGCAGCTCCACGCCGTGCGCGATCGCCGCACCCCGGTCGAGGTAGCGGCCACCGTCGGAGAACGAGTCGGAGGTGACGTTGAGGATGCCCATCACCTGGCAGCGCTGCCCGGCGGTGCTCGTGGCGAAGGTCATCGGCCGCGGATCAGCGACAGCGCCTCCGCGCGGGAGGGCGCCGAGGTCTTGAACTGCCCGCGCACCGCCGAGGTGGTGGTGGTGGAACCGGGCTTCCGGATGCCGCGCATGGCCATGCACAGGTGCTCGGCCTCCATCACCACGATCACCCCACGCGGGTCGAGGCGGCGCATCAGCGCGTCGGCCACCTGACCGGTGAGCCGCTCCTGCACCTGGGGCCGCTTGGCGTAGAGGTCCACCACGCGCGCCAGCTTGGACAGGCCGGTGACGCGGCCGTGGTGGCCGGGGATGTAGCCGACGTGGGCCACCCCGTGGAAGGGCACCAGGTGGTGCTCGCAGGTGGAGTACATCGGGATGTCCTTGACCAGCACCAGCTCGTCGTGGCCCTCGTCGAAGGTGGTGGCCAGCACCTCGTCGGGGTCGGTGTAGAGGCCGGCGAACATCTCCCGGTACGCGCGGGCCACCCGTTCCGGCGTCTCCTTGAGCCCGGCGCGGTCGGGGTCCTCCCCCACCGCGAGCAGCAGCTCGCGCACCGCGTTGGCCGCGCGGACGTGGTCGAAGGTGTCACTCCCCGGCACCGCGGGCCCCCTCACCGGCACGGCAGGCGACTCGGCAGGGACAGGGGTGGGCACGTCGGGCCTCCAAGTTCGATCGGCTGTCAGCAACGGTCCCCCGGACCAGCACCACGACCATCAGTCGCGGCGGTGCTGGGCTCCCCCACCGTCGCCGGCGTCGCCCTGCCCCCCGTTGCCCTCGGGGGCATCGTAGTAGCCGTTGCCGGCGGGCTGGCCGTTGTCCTGCCGGCCCTGCCCCTGGTCGCCGTAACCCTGGTCGCCGTAACCCTGCTCGCCGTAACCCTGGCCGCCATGACCCTGGTTCCCGTAGCCCGGGGTCGCCGGCTGCTGGGCGTCGCCCTGCCACGGCCCGTTCGGCTGGGGACGGTCGTTGCCTCGCTGCGGGGGCCAGCCGGGGGCCGACCACCCGGGAGGGGCGCCGTAGTCCGGGCGGGAGCCGCTGCGCGGCGGCGAGCTGTAGCCGCCGGGCGAGCTGCCGTAGGAACCCTGGTTTCCGGGAGCGCCCTGGTTGCCGTAGGAGCCCTGGTTGCCCTGCCCCCACTGGCCGGTCTGGCTGCCCTGGTTGGGGTAGCCACCCTGGTTGCTCTGCTGGCCGTAGCTGCCGGCACCCACCGGCTCCGTCTGCTTGCGGAAGTACGGCTCCGGCGGGGCCGGCGGCCACGGCTCGCCGCGCTCCATCGCCAGCTCGCCCGGAGTCTTCACCGGCGGCTTGTCCGAGGGGGTCCGTCCACCGAAGTCGTTGAACGCGGTGATCCGCGGACGCTTCTGCACGTCGGCGAAGACCCGCTGCAGGTCCTTGCGGTTGAGCGTCTCGGTCTCCAGCAGCTCTGCGGCCAGCTCGTCGAGCACGTCGCGGTAGGTGTTCAGGATCTCCCACGCCTCGGTGTGCGCGGCCTCGATGAGCGCCCGCACCTCCTCGTCGATCTCGTGGGCGACCTCGAGGGAGTAGTCGCTCTGGGTGCCCATGGTGCGGCCCAGGAAGGGGTCGCCCTGCTCCTGGCCGTAGCGCACCGCGCCGAGGCGCGAGCTCATGCCGTACTCGGTGACCATGGCGCGGGCGATCTTGGTGGCCTGGTCGATGTCCGACGACGCCCCGGTGGTGGGCTCGTGGAAGACCAGCTCCTCGGCGGCGCGGCCACCCATGGCCATCACCAGCCGAGCCAGCATCTCCGAGCGGGTCATCAGGCCCTTGTCGTCCTCGGGCACGGCCAGGGCGTGGCCGCCGGTGCGCCCGCGGGCCAGGATCGTCACCTTGTACACCGGCTCGATGTCCGGCATCGCCCACGCGGCCAGCGCGTGACCACCCTCGTGGTAGGCGGTGATCTTCTTCTCGTGCTCGCTGATGATGCGGCTCTTGCGGCGGGGCCCGCCGATGACGCGGTCGACCGACTCCTCCAGCGCGGCGCCGGTGATGACGTTGCC
This sequence comes from Rhodococcus sp. Z13_19A, assembly GCF_058133575.1. Classification (NCBI taxonomy): domain Bacteria; kingdom Bacillati; phylum Actinomycetota; class Actinomycetes; order Mycobacteriales; family Nocardiaceae; genus Rhodococcus; species Rhodococcus sp. Z13_19A. The sequence goes on along the minus strand of NZ_JBYUNN010000001.1, from coordinate 1,358,874 downwards.
GTTCTCGCGCGCGGTGAGCAGGGCCGCCTCGTTGAGGACGTTGGCCAGGTCGGCGCCGGACATGCCCACGGTGCGCTTGGCCAGGCCGTCCAGGTCGGCGTCGCCGGCGATCGGCTTGCCCGCGGAGTGCACCTTGAGGATCGCGCGGCGCCCGGCCAGGTCGGGTGCGGCCACCGGGATCTGCCGGTCGAAGCGACCCGGGCGCAGCAGCGCGGGGTCGAGGATGTCGGGCCGGTTGGTGGCGGCGATGAGGATGACGCCGGTGCGGGCACCGAAGCCGTCCATCTCCACCAGCAGCTGGTTCAGGGTCTGCTCCCGCTCGTCGTGGCCGCCGCCCATGCCGGCGCCGCGCTGGCGGCCGACCGCGTCGATCTCGTCCACGAAGATGATGCAGGGGCTGTTCTGCTTGGCCTGCTCGAACAGGTCGCGCACCCGGGAGGCACCGACACCGACGAACATCTCCACGAAGTCCGAGCCGGAGATGGTGAAGAAGGGCACGCCCGCCTCGCCGGCGACGGCCCGAGCCAGCAGCGTCTTGCCGGTTCCGGGCGGACCGTAGAGCAGCACGCCCTTGGGGATCTTGGCGCCCAGGGCCTGGTAGCGGCCCGGGTTCTGCAGGAAGTCCTTGATCTCGTAGAGCTCCTCCACCGCCTCGTCGGCACCGGCGACGTCGGCGAAGGTGGTCTTGGGAGTGTCCTTGCTCAGCTGCTTGGCCTTGGACTTGCCAAAGCCCATCACGCCGCCGCGGCCGCCGCCCTGCATGCGGTTCATGACGAAGAACAGCAGACCCATGATCAGCAGGATCGGCAGCATGAACGACAGGATCGAGACCAGGAAGCTCTGCTGGGTGACCGTGGTGGAGTAGCTGGCGAGCCGGGCGTCCTGGACGTCGTTGAAGATCTCCTCCGCCGCACCCGAGGGGTACTTGGTGATGATCTTCTCGTCGCCGTCGACGGGCTGCTTCAGGGTCAGCCGCAGCTGCTGCTCGCGGTCGTCGATCTGGGCGGACTCGGCGTTGCCGTCGGCGAGCTGCTGCAGCGCCACCGAGGTGTCCACCGACTTGTAGCCCCGGGTGTTGTCGCCGAAGTAGCTGAACGCGAAGATGACCAGCAGGACACCGGCAACGATGGCCAGGGTGCGGTACAAAGGCTTACGTGTCATACAGCTGCGGCCGGTGCGGCCTCGTCCTTCCAGGAGCCAGGATCTCCGGAGACATCCAGAGAGATCCCCAGGCTACCTTGACGGCGGGAACCTGACATTTCAGTCGCTGTACATCAGTCGCTGTACACCTTGGGGTCCAGGGTGCCGATGTAGGGCAGGTCGCGGTAGCGCTCGGCGTAGTCCAGGCCGTAGCCCACGACGAACTCGTTGGGGATCTCGAAGCCGACGTGCGCGACGTCGACCGCGGCACGCACCGCGTCGGGCTTGCGCAGCAGGGTGCACACCTGCAGCGAGGCGGGGTTGCGCGAGGCGAGGTTGCGCAGCAGCCACGACAGCGTCAGCCCAGAGTCGATGATGTCCTCCACGATGAGCACCCGGCGGCCGGTGATGTCGCGGTCGAGGTCCTTGAGGATGCGCACCACGCCCGAGGACGAGGTGGCCGAGCCGTAGGAGCTGACGGCCATGAACTCCAGCTGCACCGGCACCGGCAGGATGCGGGCGAGGTCTGTCATGAACATCACGGCGCCCTTGAGCACCCCCACCAGCACCAGGTCGTCAGCGGCGTCCGCCGGCTCGTTGGCGGCAATGGCCGCGGCGAGCTCGTGGGTCCGCTCGCGGATGCGCTCCTCGGAGATCAGCACCGAAGAGATATCGCCCTCATACACCGCGTCGACTCCTTGGCTGTTCGTGTGAGACTTGTTGGGCTGCAGGTTCTTCGCCTGCGATCGGCGCGGATCCGGCCTGCCGGGGGGCGCGAACCGTCTCCGACCGCGCCGGCTGGGACTGCACCGAGAGCCTGCCATGTCGGCGCGACACCACCAAGTGGCCACCGACGGAGACCCCGCCCTGCCCGCGCCACGCGCCCAGCAGCTCGTCGGCCCAGCGCAGCTGGCGGTCGGTGAGCGCGGTGGCGCCGTGTGCGGTGAGCCACTGCCGCAGCACCCGGCGGCGGAGGGCGGCCGGGGCGGGGGTGAGCACGTCGGCGTCCAGCTCGGGCCCGCGCAGCGCCTGGGTGGCCAGCTCGGCAGCCAGGGCGTCGAGGGCGTCGCAGTCCTCGCGCAGCTGGGTGGCGGTGCGCCCCAGCGCCTCGGCCACGCCGCCGGCGAGCACGTCCTCCAGCAGCGGCAGCACCTCGTGGCGCAGCCGCACGCGGGTGAAGCCGGGGTCGTCGTTGTGCGGGTCGTGGTGCGGGTGCAGCCCCAGCGCCTGGCACGCCGCCAGGGTGACGCCCCGGTGCACGCCCAGCAGCGGGCGACCCCACGGCGCGTCCCAGGGCCGCATGCCGGCCACCGAGCGCGGCCCCGAGCCACGGCCCAGCCCCAGCAGCACGGTCTCGGCCTGGTCGTCGAGGGTGTGCCCCAGCAGCACGGGCGAGCCGGCGGTGCGCAGCGCCTGGTAGCGCGCGCGGCGGGCGGCGGCCTCGAGCCCGCCGGTGCCCACCACCTCCACGGTGCGCACCTGCACCTCGGCGGCACCCAGGGCGCGCGCCTGTGCGGCGGCGGTGGCGGCGGTGCGGGCGCTGTCCGGCTGCAGCTGGTGGTCGACCACCAGCACGCTCACCCGTGGCGCCTCGTGCACGGCGGCGGCGGTGAGCGCCAGGGAGTCGGCGCCGCCGGAGCAGGCCACCACCACCGGGGCCTGCGGGGCGTGCTCGGCCAGCCAGCGGCGCACCGCCACCCGGGTCTCCGCGACGGCCGGGTCCGGCCCCCTCATGCCAGCACCCGGTTGATCCAGCGCTGCGGGTCGGTGATCTCGGCGTCCACCGGCAGCGCGGCGGCGCTGGACCACACCTGGTTGAACCCGGCCATGCCCTCGCGGCCCACCACGTGCTCGACGAAGACCTTGCCCCGCTCGTACTGGGCGATCTTGGCGTCGATGCCGAGCAGCGCGCGGAGCACCCGCTGCACCGGGTTGGCCGGGCGGGCGCGACGCCGGTCGAAGCCGGCACGGATGTGGCGCACCGAGGGCACCACCGCGGGCCCGACGGCGTCCATCACGTGGTCGGCGTGGCCCTCCAGCAGGGTGCCCAGTGCCATCAGCTTCTGCAGGGCCTCCCGCTGGGGCGGCGCCTGCAGCGCGCCGAGCAGCCCCACCACCCCGTCCGGGCCGGTGCCCTCCCGCGCCACCGAGCGCAGCACTCCGCTGAGCCGGCCGGCCAGCTCGCCCAGTGGCGCGTCCAGGCCCGTGGTCAGGGTGGTGACGGTGGCGGCCATGTGGTCCACCAGCCACGGGGTGGCGGTGAACTGCACCCGGTGGGTCACCTCGTGCAGGCACACCCACAGCCGGAAGTCGGCGGGGTCGACCTGCAGGGCGCGCTCGGTGGCCACCACGTTGGGCGCCACCAGGAGCAGGGAGCCGCCGCCGGCCGGGTCGTCGTCGGCGCCGGTGACCGGGGCGAACGGGTCGTACTGGCCGAGCACGGCCGAGGCCAGGTACGACAGCACCACCCCCACCTGCAGGCCCGCGGTGCGTCCGGACAACCCGGGGCCCGGGCCGCCCGGACGCACGGCGGTACCGGTCAGCGCGCCCATCGAGGTGGCGGCCGCGGCGGCCCAGCGCGGCCGGTCCAGGACCTGGGCGGCGGGCACGGGCACGCCGTCGGCCAGGCCGGTGACCGCACGCACCGGGAGCTCGGCACGGCCGGCGGCGTCATGCAGCTCGGCAACGACCTCGGTGGCCTGCTGGGGGCTGACCACCGGGCCGGGGCGGACCAGCCGCTGGGCCGTGCGGCCCGCGAGCCGCCAGTCCACCACCGGGGCCTGGGCAGTCATCGGCAGCCGCAGGTCCGCAGGGTGGCCGCGATGGCGTCGAGGGCGGGGCGGGTGTCCGCGGTGGCCGCGCCGTTGGCGATCAGGGCGAAGGTCAGCACCCGGCCGTCGACGTCGGTGACGGTTCCAGCGAGGGAGTTCACCCCCGTCAGTGTGCCCGTCTTGGCCCGCACCCACCCGGCGCCAGTCTTGGCGACGGGGCCGCCGTAGCGGTCGGTCAGCGTGCCGCTCACCCCGGCCACGGGCAGGGAGGCGAGGATCGGGCGCAGCGCGTCCGCGTGCGGGCCGTTGCCCGCGGCCATCCGCACCACGTCGGCCAGCACCCGCGCCGGCGCACGGTTGAGGATGGAGAGGCCACTGGTGTCCTGCATGATCAGGCTGTTGGTGTTGACGCCCACCTCGGACAGCGTCGTGGCCACGGCCGATGCCGCCCCCACGAAGGACTGGGGCTGGCCCTTGGCGGCGGCGACCTCCCGGCCCAGCGCCTCGGCGACCACGTTGTCGGACCGCTCGGTGAGCTGCTGGATGCGGATCCGCAGCGGCGCCGAGCTGACCACGGCCAGCTCCTGCGCCCCGGGTGCGGCCACCCCGGCGGTCACCGCCTGCGCGGGCACGCCCAGCCGCTGGGCGAAGACCCGGGCGGTGTCCAGGGCGGGGGTCGCCGAGCGCGGCGACTCCTCCTTGCTCGGGTCGAGCCGGCCCCCCTCCAGCATCAGCGGCTCCATCGGCGCGATGTAGCCCTCGCCGACGTCGGCGCCGATCCAGCCGGTGGCCAGCGGCGGGCCGGCGTACGCGCTGGTGTCCACCACCACCGAGGACACCTGGATGCCCTTGGCGCGCACCTGGTTGACCAGGTCGTCCAGGTGCGCCGCCTGCGGGTAGTACCCCTGGGTGCCCACCGGGGCTGCGGTGAGGGTGACGTCACCGCCGCCCACCAGCACCACCTGGCCGGGCACCGCCGAGCTCATCACCCGGGTCTGCACGGTGTGGTCCGGGCCCAGCGCCAGCAGCGCACCGGCCACGGTCAGCACCTTGGAGGTGGAGGCGGGCAGCTGCGGCACGTCGGGGCTGGACTGCCACAGCACGGCGCCGGTCTCGGCGTCGTCCACCCGCCCGGTCAGCGTGCCCAGCGAGGGATCGGTGACCAGCGGGGCGAGCGTGGCGGCCAGCCCGGCTGGGGTGGGGATCGGGGCGTCGGAGGACGCCGGCTTGATCTGCGGGCTGACCTGGACCGGCGTCGGCGGGGCACTGGTGCCCGCCGCCGAAGCCGTGCTGGAGTCCCGGTCGGAGGTGCGCACGACCACCAGGACGGCGATCACCACCACCAGCACCACGAGGACCAGTCCGGCGGCTTGCCGGAGCGCCCGTCTACGCCGCACGAACCCACCTCTCACACCTGGGCCGCGCCGTTTGCCGACCTGCTTCACCGTTCGGCGACCCTGGTACGTCAGACTAGCGTCGAGAAGTCACATCCCAGTCAACCCACTCACTAAGCGAGGGCGCGTGGAATTCGACGTCACCATTGAGATCCCCAAGGGTCAGCGCAACAAGTACGAGATGGACCACGAGTCCGGGCGGATCCGGTTGGACCGCACGCTCTTCACGGCCACCCAGTACCCGGCTGACTACGGGTTCATCGACGACACCCTCGGCGAGGACGGCGACCCGCTGGACGCTCTCGTCCTGCTGCCGGAGCCCACGTTCCCGGGCTGCCTGATCCGCTGCCGCGCGGTCGCCATGTTCCGGATGACCGACGAGGCCGGCGGCGACGACAAGGTGCTCTGCGTCCCCGCCACCGACCCGCGGTTCTCCTACATGCAGGACATCGACGACGTGTCGAGCTTCTACCGCCTGGAGATCAAGCACTTCTTCGAGGTCTACAAGGACCTGGAGCCGGGCAAGAGCGTCGAGGGGGCCGACTGGGTCGGCCGGGCCGACGCCGAGAAGGAGATCGCGGCGTCGTTCCAGCGCCAGAAGGACAACCCGGGGCACTAGCCGGAACTGAGCCGGCGCGGCTCCACGCCCGCCGCACCGCCCGTCGAGGGGCTGGGCACGCCGATCACCGGCTGCCCAGCCCCTTCGGCGTGCCTGGGGCTTGCTGGGGCCTGCTGGCGCGTGGGGCCTGCTCCGGCGGTGCTGCTCCCGCTCTGCGGCGCCGCGGCGGCCGCGTCCCGCTCGGCCTGCTGGGCGGCGAGGCCGGACATGGTGCGCAGCGGCACCTCCTTGACGAACCAGACCAGCACGAAGCCGACGATCATCAGCGCGCTGACGGCCAGGAACACGTGGTCCATCGCAGCCGAGAAGCCGACCTTGAACGGTTCGGCCAGCACCGGGTCGAGGCGCTGGATGAACGAGGTGTCCACCAGGGCCGCCCCGGCCACCGCGGGGTCACCGGCCGCCACGCCCTGGGCGAGGTGTGCCTGTGCGGGGTCCGCGCCCTGCGCCGCCGCCTGCAGCGCGCTGCGGAAGCCGGGGTCGGTCGAGGCGGTGGTCAGCGCTGCCGACGTCGCGGGCGTGAGCTGGGAGAACAGCAGGGACAGGAACACCGCGACCCCCAGCGTCGCGCCGATCTGGCGGAAGAAGGTGGCCGCCGAGGTGGACACCCCCATGTCCCTGGGCGGCATGGCGTTCTGGATCGCCAGCGTCAGCGGTTGCATCATGCAGCCCAGGCCCAGGCCGAAGGTGGCCATCATGGTCATGGTCAGCCAGAGCGGGGTGTCCGCGCGCACGAGGTGCAGGGCGAACATGCCCGCGCTCATCAGTGCCGTGCCCACCAGCGGGAAGATCTTGTAGCGCCCGGTCCGCGAGATCAGCTGTCCGGAGACGATGGAGGCGAGCATCATCGCGCCGACCATCGGCAGCACCTGGTAGCCGGCCAGCGTGGGCGAGGAGCCCTTGACCACCTGCAGGTACTGCGGGATGAGCGAGATCCCGCCGAACATCCCCGCTCCGGCGATCACGCTGACGGCGATGCACAGCGAGAACAGCCGGTTGCGGAAGAAGCGCAGGGGGATCAGCGCCTCGTCGCCCATCCGGACCTCGGCCAGCACGAAGGCAGCCACCCCCAGCACGCCCACCACGTAGCAGCACAGCGCAGCCGGGGACGACCAGCCCCAGGTGCGGCCCTGCTCGGCGACCACCAGCAGCGGAACCACCCCGACGCTCAGCAGCGTCGCTCCCCACCAGTCGACCTTGGCCTCGCGGTGGTGCACCGGCAGGTTGAGCACCCGCCACACCACCAGCAGAGCCAGCACGCCCAGCGGCACGTTGAGGTAGAACACCCAGCGCCAGCCGGTGACGCCGAGCAGCGACGGCTGTCCGGCCAGCACCCCGCCGAGCACCGGGCCGAGCACGCTGGCGGTGGCGAACACGGCCAGGAAGTACCCCTGGTACCGCGCCCGCTCCCGCGGCGGCACGATGTCGCCGATGATGGCCAGGGCCATGGACATCAGCCCGCCGGCACCCACTCCCTGCACCGCGCGGAAGGCGGCCAGCTCGTACATCGACGTGGCGATGCCGCAGAGCATCGACCCCACCACGAAGATCGTGATGGCCAGCATGAAGAAGGGCTTGCGCCCGTGCAGGTCGGAGAGCTTGCCGTACAGCGGCGTCGTGATGGTGGACGTGACGAGGTAGGCGGTGGTGACCCAGGCCAGCACCGAGTAGCCCTGCAGGTCGTCGGCGATGGTGCGCACCGCGGTGGAGACGATGGTCTGGTCCAGCGCGGCCAGGAACATGCCCAGCACCAGGCCGGACAGGATGGTGAGGATCTGACGGTGGGTGAAGACCCCGGTCTCCGGCGAGCCCGGTCCGGACGCCGCCGGCGTCGCCTGGGTGGTGGGCATGGATCCCCTTCCGGGACCGCGGACTCCAGCAGCTGTCCGACGCAAGGGTGCGTGCGGATCGGCGACCGTGCAAGGTGGTCAGGTGTCCTAGATGGGCAGACACGCCGACCGTTGGGGCCGCGGGCAGGCGCGCTCTAGGCTGAGCGCATGGAAGATGTCCTGAACGTCCTGCACGTCGTCACCGGCGTCTTCATCGTCGGCCCCATGGCGATCCTGCCGCACACCGCGCTGCGCGCGGTCCGCAACGGAGATGCCGCGCAGGTGCGCTCGCTGGCGCAGTCGACCAACATCATGACGCTGGCCTCGGTGCTGGTGGTCATCTTCGGGTTCGGGCTGGTGTCGGTGGTCGACTACGACCTCTCGTTCACCACTCCGTGGATCCTCATCTCGATCATCCTCTACGTGATCGCCCTGGTGCTCAGCCTGGTGATGGTGGTTCCGGCGCTGCAGAAGGCCGCCGACACCCTGCAGCCCGCGGGCGTGGCGGCCACCGCCGGCAGCGAGGCCACGGCACCGCGTGGCGGCAGCCCGGACTACGGCCGCATCGCGATGAGCTCGGGAATCGTCTCGCTGCTGCTCATCGCCATCGTGGTGCTGATGGTGGTCAAGCCCGGCTGACGCCGCTCGCTCGGCCCGGGGCGGGTTGGTAGCAGCTGCAGACGGTGCGGGGCGCGCTTGGTGGTACTTGCAGACGCACCTACCGGCGGATGAGCCCGCGGGCAGTCGCGGCGGCGAACTGCAGGTCCATCAGCACCACGTCCACGTCCAGCTCGCCCAGCAACGCCCAACCGCCGTCCCAGCTCGAGCCGGGACGGCGGTTGGTAGCGGTTGCAGACCCCGCGGGGGCAGGTAGGGCGTACTTGCAGACGCCCCTACTTGCCCTTGAACTCGGGGGCGCGCTGGGCGAAGACGGCCTGGATCGCCTCGCCGAGGTCCTCCGAGGCGAGGAACGCGGAGTTCCACGCGGCCACGTAGCGCAGCCCCGAGGCGACCCGGGCGGCGCGCTCCTGGTCCAGCACGTCCTTGATGCCGTGCACCACCAGCGGTGGGTTTCCTGCGATCTCCTTGGCGGTGGCGTGCGCGGCGGCGAGCACGGCCTCGGCGTCAGGGAGCACGTCGTTGACCAGGCCGATGCGCTCGGCGCGGGCGGCATCGATGTCGCGACCGGTCAGCGCCAGCTCGCGCAGGTGGCCGTCGCCGATGATCGCTGGCAGCCGCTGCAGGCTGCCCATGTCGGCCACGATGGCCACCTTCACCTCGCGGATGCTGAAGGACGCGTCGGCGCTGGCGTAGCGGACGTCGCAGGCGGCGATGAGGTCGACGCCGCCCCCGATGCAGCGGCCCTGCACGGCGGCGATCACCGGCTTGCGGCAGTCGGCGACGGCGTTCAGCGCCTTCTGCATCTTCTTGATGTCGTCGTAGAGCGCGGTGCGCGGGCCGGCGAGCAGGTTCTCCCCGCTCATCACCGGGCCGAGCGTCTCCCCCATCGCTGCCAGGTCGAGCCCGTAGGAGAAGTTGCGCCCGGAGCCGGCGACCACCACGGCGCGCACCTCGGGGTCGGCGTCGAGCTCGGCGAACACCTGCGGCATCTCGGCCCAGAAGTCCGGGCCCATCGCGTTGTGCTTGCCCGGCCCGACCAGGGTCACCTGCGCGACGCTCCCGGCGCGGTCGACGGTTACGGACTTCCAGGCGCTCTCAGTCATGCGGACACTGTATTGGGGGCACGGAGCCCCACGTCCACCGGCGAGCGTCCACCCAGCACCGTCCTTCCCGCCCGCCCCACCGGTTGGGGCGACTTTGGTTGCGGCACAACGCAGCACCGTTGGGTGGCGCGTCGCGGCCGGCTTGCGCCGGGTCGCCCACCGCACTGGCTTGTACGTTTGGTGCAGAGCCCCTGCGTTCTGGTGAGTGCAGCACCCTCGAGCGAGCGCCCCGGGCGAGCGGTGGCGAGGCGGGGGAGACCGACATGGCGACTGACCACGGCGACCGCTCGGCGACGGCCGAGCTCGAGCTGGCACCGACCCGGGACACCGGGCGCACGGCGATCGTCCTCGGCGGCCTGGTGGTGCTGGGCGTGCTGATCCTGCAGCTCGGCTTCATCCTCAGCTACGTGGGTGCGTTCCACGACCCAGCACCGCGGGACGTGGACATCGCCGTGGTGGGCCCGGCTCCGGCGGCGGAGCAGACCGTCGCGGCGCTGGGGTCGCTGCCCGGGCACCCGCTGAGCCCGAGCACCACCACCAGCGTGGAGCAGGCCCGCTCGATGGTGGCCAACCGCGACGTGGAGTCGGCACTGGTCCTGGGGCCGGACGGCAGGGACACCCTGCTCGTGGCCAGCGCCGCCAGCACCTCGGTGGCCGACGCCGTGGAGACCGTGGTGACGCAGTTCGCCGCCGCCCAGCAGCGCACCGTCACCGTGGACGACCTGGTGCCCATCAGCTCCGGGGACAACCGCGGCCTCTCCGACTTCTACATCGCCGTCGGCTGGGTGGTGGGCGGTTACCTGCTGGCCACCGTGATGGAGCTGGTCGCCGGCAGCTCCCGCGCCCCTCGGACGGCAGCGCGGCGGCTGCTCGTCGCCGTCGGCTACGCCGTGCTGTCGGGCATCGGCACCGCCATCATCGTGGAGCCGGTGCTCGGTGTGTACTCCGGGCACTTCTGGTCACTGGCTGCGCTCGGCGCCCTGGTGGTCTTCGCCACCTTCGCCTTCACCCTCTTCCTCGAGGCGGCGCTGGACTTCGTGGGCATCGGGCTGGTGATCGGGCTGTTCGTGGTGCTGGGCAACCCCAGCGCCGGCGGCGCCTACGGCACCCAGCTGATCCCCCCGTTCTGGGCCGCGATCGGTCCGTGGCTCACGCCCGGCGCCGCCACCAGCGGCGTCCGCAACATCGCCTACTTCCACGGAACCGAGATGGCGCAACCGCTGTGGGTGCTCTTCGGCTACGCCGTGGTCGGCGTGGTGGGGGCGATGGCGGCCGCGACGTACTTCGATCGCCGCGCACGACGGAAGCAGTCGCCGAGCGACACCACCGCGGCCACCGGCGCCACCGTCACGATCTGAGGACGTGGCGAGGACGGCTGCCAGGTGCCGGGAACAGATCCTTATCGGGTATCGTTGTCATCACCAATAAGGCAGGTGTCTCAGACACCTGGTGTCGACGTGCCGCCAGTGCAGGAGCAAACCGTGCGAAAGATCCACCGGGCCGCGTGCGCCGCCCTCGTCGGGACCGTGCTGGTCCTCACCGGGTGCGCCACCAGCCCCTCCACCCCGAGCGCCTCCGGCAGCGAGCCCGGCAAGACGATCACCGTGGTGGCCGCGGAGAACTTCTGGGGCCTGCTGGCCGACCAGCTCGGTGGCGACAAGGTGGATGTGCACAGCATCGTCAGCTCCCCCGGCGCCGACCCGCACGACTACGAGGCCACCGCCTCCGACGCCCGCGCCATCGCCACCGCCGACCTGACCGTGGTCAACGGACTCGGCTACGACGGCTGGGCCGACGACCTGGCCGCAGCCAACCCCGCCCCCAACCGGGCCAACCTCAACGTGGGCTCGGTGCTGGCGCTGCCCGACGATGCCAACCCGCACCGCTGGTACAACCCCGCCGACGTGGCCAAGGTCGCGGAGAGCATCACCGCCGCCTACAAGAAGATCAGCCCCGACCAGGCCGGCTACTTCGACACCCAGCTGCAGGCCTTCAGCACCACCGCGATGGCGGAGTACGACAAGGTGGCCACCGAGATCCGCACCACCTTCGGCGGCACCCCGGTGGGCGGTTCGGAGAGCGTCCTGGAGATGCTCGTGCCCTCCCTCGGCCTCGACCTCGTCACCCCGCCCGGCTTCCTCAGCGCGGTGAGCCACGGCGACGAGCCGACGGCGGCGGACAAGACCACCGCGGACCAGCAGATCCGCAGCGGCGCCATCAAGGCCTACGTCTACAACGCCCAGAACGCCTCCCCCGACGTGCAGCAGCAGGTGGACGCCGCCCGCGCCCAGGGCATCCCGGTCACCACCGTCACCGAGACCCCGCCCGCGGGCACGCAGAGCTGGCAGCAGTGGCAGACCGACCAGCTCGTGGCGCTGCGCGACGCGCTGTCGGCCAGCAGCGCACGATGACGAGCGGCGCCACTGCCACTGCGGACCCGGTGCTGCAGCTGCGCGGCGCTGCGGTGCGCCGCGGCGCCACCACGCTGTGGGACGGCCTGGACGTCACCGTCGCCGCCGGGGAGTTCGTCGCGGTGCTGGGCCCCAACGGCGTCGGCAAGTCCACCCTGGTCAAGGCCGCGCTCGGGCAGGTCCGCCTGTCCGCCGGCGAGGTCAGCGTGCTCGGCCAGTCCCCGCCCGGGGCGAACCGGCAGATCGGCTACCTCCCGCAGCGGCGCAGCTTCGACCGCAGCCTGCGGGTGCGCGGCACCGACGTGGTGCGCCTGGGCCTGGACGGCAGCCGGTGGGGCTTCCCGCTGCCGGGCCGCCGCCGCTTCAGCGCCGCCGCGCGCGCCGCGGAGGAGCGGGTGCGCCACGTGGTGGAGATGGTGGGGGCGCAGGACTACGCCGACCGCCCCATCGGCCGGCTGTCCGGTGGTGAGCAGCAGCGCCTGCTCATCGCCCAGGCACTGGTCTCGCGCCCCCGGCTGCTGCTGCTGGACGAGCCGCTGGACTCCCTCGACCTGCCCAACCAGGCGTCGGTGGCGGCCCTGATCTCCCGCATCTGCCACGAGCACGACGTGGCGGTGGTGATGGTCGCCCACGACGTCAACCCGATCCTGACCTACCTCGACCAGGTGGTGTACCTCGCTCAGCACGGCGCCGCCGCCGGCCCCGCCCACGAGGTGATCACCAGCGACACCCTCACCCGGCTGTACGGCACCCAGGTGGAGGTGCTGACCACCTCCGACGGTGGGCTGGTGGTGGTGGGTGAGCCCCAGGCGCCGTCGCTGCACGCGCCGCGGCACTCCGACCCGGCCGGACACCGCCACTGATGCAGCCGGTGCTCACCTGGAACCTGGTGGAGGACGTCCGCCAGATGTTCCAGTTCCCGTTCATGGTCAACGCCTTCCGCGCCGGCACCATCGTCGCGGTGCTGGCCGGGCTGGTCGGCTGGTTCATGGTGCTGCGCCGGCAGAGCTTCGCCGGCCACACCCTGGCCGTGGTGGGGTTCCCCGGTGCCGCGGGCGCGGTGCTGCTGGGTGTCAGCGCCACCTACGGCCTGCTCACCTTCGCCGTGGCGGCGGCCCTGGTGATCGCCGCCATCCCGGGCTCGCGCTCCGGCGGCTACAGCGAGGAGTCCGCGGTCACCGGCACCGTGCAGGCCTTCGCGCTGGCCTGCGGCTTCCTCTTCCTCAGCCTGCACGGCGGCCAGCTGGGTGGGGTGAACAACCTGCTGTTCGGCAGCTTCCTGGGCATCACCGCGGCGCAGGTGCAGGTGCTGGCCGTGATCGCCGTGGTGGCGATGGCCATCCTCGCCGCCATCGCCCGGCCGCTGCTGTTCGCCTCGGTCGACCCGGACGTGGCCGCCGCGCGCGGGGTGCCGGTGCGGGCCCTGGGCGCGGGCTTCCTGGTCCTGCTCGGCGTGGCCGCGGGCGCGGCCGCCCAGATCACCGGCAGCCTGCTGGTGTTCGCGCTGCTGGTGGCGCCCGCCGCCACCGCCCAGCTGATCACCGCTCGCCCGGTGGTCAGCGCCGGCCTGGCCGTGCTGATCGGGGTGCTCACCACCTGGGCCTCGCTGTTCGTCGCGTACTACCTGGACTACCCCATCGGCTTCTTCATCACCTCCATCGCCTTCGCCGGGTACCTGCTGGTCGCCGGCGGCACCTGGGCGCGGGGCGCCCTTGCCGGGGACGACCGGTGAGCGCCACCGTGCTGGCCGCCGAGGGCGGCATGCTGGCCCAGCCGTTCGTGCGGCACGCGCTGCTGGCCGGCATCCCCATCGCCGCGCTGTCCGGGGTGGTCGGGTTCTTCATGGTGCTGCGCAACCAGGTCTTCACCGGCGACGCCCTCAGCCACGTGGCCTTCACCGGGGCGGCGCTGGCCCTGGCGCTCGGGGTGGACCTGCGGCTGGGCCTGGTGGTGGCCACCGTCGCGGTGGGTGCGCTGCTCGGCGTGCTGGGCAACCGCGGCCGGGCCGACGACGTGGTCACCGGCACGGTGTTCGCCTGGATCCTGGGCATCGGCGTGCTGGCGCTGTCGCTCTACACCGCCAGCGAGCGCTCCGCGGTGGGCGGGGCCGCCGGGGTGAGCGTGCTGTTCGGGTCGATCTTCGGCCTCAGCGCCGCCAGCGCGTGGACCGCGGCCGGGGTGGCCGGGGGGCTGCTGGTGCTCACCCTGCTCATCGCCCGCCCCCTGCTGTTCGCCAGCCTCGACCCCGCGGTGGCCGCGGCGCGACGGGTGCCGGTGCGAGCGCTGGGCGTGGGCTTCCTGGTGGTGGTGGGACTGACCGCCGCCGAGGCCACCCAGGCCGTGGGGGCGCTGCTGCTGCTGGGTCTGCTCGCGGCCCCGGCCGGCGCGGCGCTGCGGCTCACCGACCGGCCGTGGGTGGCGCTGGCGCTGGCCCCGGTCATCGCGGTGGGCTCCATGGTGGGCGGGCTGGTGCTCAGCTACGCCTTCCCGTCGCTGCCGCCGAGCTTCAGCATCCTGGCCCTGGCCACCGCCTGTTACGCCCTGAGCTTCCTGCGGGGCTCCGGCCGGGCCGCGCGGGCCTGACCGTCAGGCGGGAGCAGGCCGGACACACCCGGCTCTCGCTGCCAGGATCGGCGCACGGCGTCCACGTGGCGCACCGGTCGACCTGAGGAGCCCCCCGTGGGACCACTGTCCGGCTACACCGTGCTCGAGATGGCGGGCATCGGGCCGGCCCCGTTCGCCGGGATGGTGCTGGCCGACCTGGGCGCCGACGTCATCTGCCTGCACCGTGCCAGCGCAGCGGGCAGCCGACCCACCGACGAGGAGGTGACCGGGCGCGGTCGGCGCTCCGTCGCGGTCGACCTCAAGCACCCGGACGGCCCGGCCACGGTGCTGCGGCTGGTGGAGAGCGCGGACGCGCTGATCGAGGGCTTTCGGCCCGGGGTGATGGAGCGCCTGGGCCTGGGGCCGCAGGAGTGCCTGGCCCGCAACCCCAGGCTGGTGTTCGGCCGGATGACCGGCTGGGGCCAGGACGGCCCGCTCGCCCACACCGCCGGGCACGACATCAGCTACATCTCGCTGTCCGGCGCGCTGTCGGCCATCGGCCGCGCCGGACAGGCCCCGGTGCCGCCGCTGAACCTGGTGGGCGACTACGGCGGCGGCGCGATGCTGCTGGCCACCGGCGTGCTGGCCGCGCTGCTGGCGGTGGCCCGCGGGGGCGAGGGGCAGGTGGTGGACGCGGCCATGGTGGACGGCTCGGCGCTGCTGCTGGCGCCCATCATGGGCGGGCACTCCCGCGGCGCGTGGGGCCCGCGCGGGACCAACCTGCTGGACACCGGCAGCCCGTTCTACGACGTCTACGAGACCGCCGACGGCGAGCACGTGTCGGTGGGGCCGATCGAGCCGCAGTTCTTCGCCGAGCTGGTTGCCCGCCTCGGCCTGGGCGAGCTGCCCGCCCCGCAGCACGACCGCGCCGGCTGGCCCGAGCTGCGGGCCCGGCTCACCGCGGCCTTCGCCGCGCAGCCCCGCGCGCACTGGGAGGAGGTCTTCGCCGGCAGCGACGCCTGCGTGGTGCCGGTGCTGTCGATGGCCGAGGCCCCGCAGCACCCGCACAACGTGGCCCGCAACACCTTCTTCACCGCCGACGGCATCACCCAGCCCTCGCCGGCCCCGCGGTTCTCCGCCACCTCGCTGGACACCCCGACACCGCAGCCGGTGGTCGGCGCCGACACCCGTGCGGTGCTGCTGGGCAGCGGCTTGTCCGAGGAGCAGGTGCAGGTGCTGCTGAGCTCCGGCGCGGTGGCCGAGGGCTAGCCAGGCAAGGTCGGCGTCAGGCGCTCTCGGAGCCGGCGCGCTCGGCCGACACCTCGCTCTCGGCCTGCTCCTCACCCACCACGTCCGGGGCCGCCTCGTCGGCCAGCGCCACCGCGTTCTCCACCGACTCCCCGCGGCCCAGCGCCTCGTCCCACACCACCATCCAGGCCGCGCGCTGCTCGTCCGTCCAGTCCGAGCGCTCCTGCAGTGCCAGGTCCTTGAGCGACTCCGCCGCCTGCACCCGCTCGGCGGCCAGCGCCTCCACCCGGGCGATGACGTCGGCCGGCCACACCGCGCGGGACTCGTGGCTGTAGTGCATCCACACCGCGTCGATCACGTCCTGGTGGGCGAAGCCGTCCAGCAGCGCCAGCCACGGGTGCGGGCCGCTGCCGGGGTCCTGAGGTTCTCGGGCGGACTGGTCGACACCCCCGCGGATGCGCAGCACCTCGGCGATGGTCTCGTTGTCGACCTGCTTGACTCCGCCGATCATGGCTGTCCCCCAACGCCGGTCCGACTCAGTGGCGTGACCGTACCGCCGGACCGGCGCCCGCGCAGGGCTAGCCGTGGATCAGCTACTCGTTCATCTCGTAGGTGCCGGAGAGGGCGGCCACCTGCTGCCACACGCGGTCGAAGCGGGCGGTGTCGGTGGCGGGCTTGCGCACGTGCGCCAGCGCCCAGCGCTGCTGCGCCTCCGTGGACGACGCCTTGCCGTGCAGCTGCACCGCGCAGGCGGAGAAGTCGCGCACCAGCACGTCGAAGACCTGGTCCAGCACGTCGCGGTCCAGGCCGGCCAGCTCGGCCTGCTCCAGCACCAGCTGGCCGTAGACCACCAGGGTGAACAGCTGGCCCACCACCAGCTGGAAGTCCAGGTCCTTGGCCTGCTCGGCGTCCGGGGCGCACTCGGTCAGGAAGCGGACCAGGCCGTCGGCCTGCTCGGTGAACACCGCGACGTTGGGCACCTCGGCAAAGCCCTGGTAGGCGGTGCGCCAGTCGTGGAAGGTGACCTTGCCCAGCCCCCGGGCGGGACCCTGGCGGAAGAAGAACGAATCGTCACCGGCGTCGTGGCGCTGCGGCACCGGCGGGTAGTCCTGCGGGTTGAGCAGGTAGCTGGGCATGAACTTCAGCACCAGCGCCAGGTTCACCTGCACGGTGCCCTCCAGCTTGGGCAGCGCGCGGATGTCGCGGGTGGCCATCCTGAAGTAGGTGTCCTTCTCGAAGCCCTTGGCCGCGATGACGTCCCACAGCAGGTCGATCACCCGCTCGCCCTCGCTGGTCACCTTCATCTTGGTGATCGGGTTGAACAGCAGGTAGCGGCGGTCCTCGGGGGTGGCGGTGCGGAAGTAGTCCACGGCGCGGTCGCTGAACAGCTTCATGGCCACGGTGCGGGCGTAGGCGTCGACGAAGCCGGCCCGCACGTGCGGGAAGTCGGTGACCGGGTGGCCGTAGAGGACGCGGTTGTGCGCGTGCGTGATCGCCTCGTAGAAGGCGTGCTCGCTGATGCCGATGGAGGCGGTGCAGAGGTTGAACTTGCCGACGTTGACGGTGTTCAGCGCCGCGCTGAAGGCCTCCGGCCCGGTGTGCAGCACGTCGACCTCGCGCACCGGGTAGTCGCGCAGCTCGAAGGCGCTGACGAACATCTGGGACGGGACCACGTTCTTGACCAGGTGGAAGGCGGGGTGCTGGCTGTCCACCGCGAAGAACACGTAGCCGTCGGGGCCCTCGACGTCGGCGCGACGGCCGAACACCGACACCATCCCGGCGACGTTGCCGTTGCCGATGTAGTACTTCTCGCCGCTGGCGGTGAATCCTCCGTCTGGCTGGGGGGTGAGCACCATGTCGGTGGAGTAGACGTCGGCGCCGTGGGACTTCTCCGACAGCCCGAAGGCGAACACCGCGCCGTCGTCGAGCAGGGCGGCGGCCCGGCGGCGGGCGTCGGCGTTCTCGCTCATCCAGATGGGGCCGAGGCCGAGGATGGTGACCTGCCAGGCGTACCAGTACTGCAGGCCGTAGAAGCCCAGCACCTCGCTGAGGGCGGCGTTGCGGGTGGCGTCCCAGCGCTTGTCCGGGTGCCCGTCGGCCTCTGCGGCCGGGGTCTGGAAGGTGGCGAAGAGCTTCTCCCGCCGCACGAAGTCCAGGAACTCCGTGTACCAGACGCCGCTGAGGTCGTCGGCGATCAGCTGGTCCTTGCCCCGCGCCTCGAACCAGTCGATGGTGGCCCGCAGCAGGCGCCGGGACTCGACGTCCAGGTGCGTCGGGTCGTAGGTGCTCGGGTTGAACAGCAGCTCGCTCACGGGGGCCTTCCTCAGTGGTCGTCCGGGGTGGGGACGACCCGAGGTTACCCGCCGGTAACTTCGCTGCTGCCGGCCGCTGGGCGCCGGGTCAGAAGCCGGTGGAGCTGACGCCGGCGAGCTGCTCCACCACCAGCGAGACGTGCTCCACCATGCGGTCGGTGGAGATGGTGAAGCCGTCGCGCAGCCACCGCTGGTAGAGGTAGGCCACCGCCCCGAAGGTGGCCAGCGCGTCCAGCTCCACGTCCAGCTCGTCCACCCGGCCGCGCTCAGTGCCGAAGCTGGCCGCCACCGCGGCGATGGGGGCGGTGAACTCGCTGACCAGCTCCGCGCCACGACGGATCAGCTCCGGGGCTGCCAGCGACTCCACGAACATCACCCGGGCCCGCCGGGGGTCGTCGCGGACGTAGCGGGTGAACACCCGCACCAGCTCGCGGATCAGCTCGGCCCGGTTGCTCGCTCCCGCCGACAGCGTCTGCAGCACCGCGTCCCGGGCCCGCAGCGCCACCATGTCCAGCACCGCCACCAGCAGCTGCTCACGGTTGCGGAAGCTCTCGTAGAAGTAGCGCTCGGTGAGCTCGGCCTCGCGGCACACCCCACGCATGGTCACCGCGGCCGCGCCCTCGGTGCCCAGGATCTGCAGGCCGGCCTCGAGCAGCTTGGCGCGGCGCTCGGCCTGGCGCTGCTCGGGCTGCTGCCCGCGCCACGGCCGCTTGGGGCCGGGTTCCACCGCCGCCTCCCGCACCGGGTCCATCAGCCCATCCTCCCACCGGCACCTGGTGCGGCCGGCGGTCCCAGCAGCCGTGGCGGTGGGGGTGTCGGCGAGGTCACGCCGACACGGTCGCGGTGGCCGGGGTGGTGGCGCTCGGCGTGCGCACCCGGCCGCGCAGCAGGTCCGCGGCCCGCTCCCCGATCATGATGGCCGGCGCGTTGGTGTGGCCGCGGATGATCTCCGGCATCACCGAGGCGTCGGCCACCCGCAGGCCGTCGATGCCGCGCACCCGCAGCTCGGGATCGACCACCGACTGCTCGTCGCTGCCCATCCGGCACGTGCCCACCGGGTGATACAGCGTCTGGGTGTAGCGCTCCGCAGCAGCCACCAGCCGCTCCGCGGGGTCACCGCCGGGGGGCTGCAGGTACTCGCCGGTGCAGTGCCGGGCCAGGCCGGGCATGCTCAGCAGCTCCTCGGCCAGGCCCAGCCCGGTGAGCAGCGCCTGCCGGTCCAGTCCCTCGGGGTCGGACAGGTAGCGCGGGTCGATCTTGGCGGCGGCGAACGGGTCGGCCGAGGCCAGGGTGATCTCGCCCCGGCTGTGCGGGCTCAGCAGGATCGGGCCGACGGTCATCCCGTGCGCGGTGGGCTCGGTGAGGCCCTGCCCGACGAACGGGGCTGGGGCGAAGAGCATCTCCAGGTCGGGCAGCGCCAGCTCGGGGCGGCTGCGGACGAAGCCGTAGGCCTCGCCGACGTTGGAGGTGAGCATCCCGCGGCGCCGGGTGAAGTAGGCCAGCAGGTGCTTGGCCTCGGTGGCGGTGAACATCGACTCCGGCCCCTGCGAGCCGACCACCAGGGCCGCGCACAGGTGGTCGGCCAGGTTCTGGCCCACCTCGGCGGCGTCGCGCACCACCTCGATGCCGTGCGAGCGCAGGTGCTCGGCCGGGCCGATGCCGGAGAGCATGAGCAGCTGCGGGGTGTTGATCGACCCACCGGAGAGCACCACCTCGCGGCGCACCTGCGCGCGGCGGTGCACGCCGTCGAGCACGTAGGTGACGCCGGTGGCGCGCCGGCCGGTGAGGTTCACCCGGGTGACGTGCGCGCCGGTACGCACCGTGAGGTTGGGGCGGCTGCGGGCCGGCTTGAGGTAGGCCGCGGCGGTGCTGCAGCGCTGCCCGCGGCGCTGGGTGACCTCGGTGGCGGTGAAGCCCTCCGGGGTGTCCCGGTTGGCCCGGTCGTCCACCCGGTGACCCGCCTCGCCCGCGGCGAGCAGGAAGGCGGTGGTCAGCGGGTTGGTGGAGCGCTGCGTGCTGACGGGCATCGGACCGCCCACACCGTGCCCCTCGCCCGGCAGGTTGTTCACGTCCTCGATGCGCTCGAAGTAGCCGCGGACCGACTCGTAGGACCAGCCCGGGCCGGCCTGCTCCGCCCAGCCGTCGTAGTCGGCGGCGAAGCCGCGCACCCACATCATGGCGTTCATCGACGAGCTGCCGCCGAGCATCTTCCCGCGCGGCCAGTACAGCCGGCGCCCGGCCAGGCCCGGCTGCGGCTCGGTCCAGTAGTCCCAGTCGCGCTCGGTGCGGAACAGCTGGGGGAAGGCCGCAGGGATGCTCACCGCGGTGACGTTGTCCCGCGGGCCCGCCTCCAGCAGCAGCACCGAGGTGGCGGGGTCCTCGCTGAGCCGGGCGGCGACGACGGCGCCAGCCGACCCCGAGCCCACCACGACGTAGTCAAAGGTGTCGGACACGGACGAGCTCCTCAGGGTCGGCGAACGGGTCGGGCCAGGGCAGGACGCAGCGGGGCAGGACGGGCGAGCTCAGGAGCGGCGCACGTGGCGCAGCCCGATGACGCGGGGCAGCAGCGCGGTGATGGCCTTGGCCCGCCCGAAGCTCAGCAGCTTCACCCCGGGCAGCGGAAAGCGTTGCGAGGCAATGCCCTTGGTGCGGGAGAACTCGCGCAGACCCTCGGGACCGTGGATGCGCCCGAAGCCGCTGGCCCCGGTGCCGCCCAGCGGCAGCGACGGGATGCCGGCAAAGCCGATCACCGAGTTCACCGACACCACGCCGGTGTCCAGGCGCCGGGCCAGCTCGGCGCCGCGCGCCTGGGAGAACACCGCCCCGCCCAGCCCGTACTGGGAGTCGTTGGCCAGGCGCACCGCCTCGTCCATGTCGTCCACCGTGGTGACGGTGAGCGTGGGGCCGAAGGTCTCCTCCCGCACCGCGAGGCTGTCCTCGGGGGCGTCCAGGATGACCACCGGGGAGATGTAGCGCTCGCCGACGGAGTCCAGCCCACCCACCACGGCCGTGCCGCCGCGCTCGAGGGCGTCGGCGACGTGGCTGCGGACCACGTCCACCTGCGCGGGCATGGTCATCGGCCCGTAGCTGGCGCCGTCCTCGGAGCCCGGGTGCACCTGCGCCAGCGCCTTCTGCAGCTCGGCCACCAGCTGGTCACGCACCGAGCGGTGCACGTACACCCGCTCCACGCCGACGCAGGTCTGCCCGCTGTTGCCCATGGCGCCCCAGGCGATGGCGTCGGCGGCGGCGGGCACGTCGGCGTCGGCGGCCACCAGCGCGGCGTCCTTGCCGCCCAGCTCCATCACCACCGGGGTGAGGTTCTGGGCCGCGGCCATCATCACCCGGCGGCCGGTGGCGGTGGAGCCGGTGAAGGCCACCTTGTTCACCGCCGACGCTGCCAGCGCCGCCCCGGTGGGACCGAAGCCGTGCACCACCGACAGCACCCCCTCAGGGGCGTCGGGGTTGGCCGCGGCGAAGGCCTTGACGTACCAGTCGCCCACCGCGGGGGTGTGCTCGCTGGGCTTGAACACCACGGTGTTGCCCGCCGCCAGTGCCAGCGCGATGGAGCCGGACGGGGTGTACATGGGGTAGTTCCACGGCCCGATCACCCCGACCACGCCGTAGGGCACGAAGGACGTGGTGGCGGAGAAGTTCGCCAGCAGCAGCCCCGGGCGGTGGCTCTGGTCGGCCAGCACCTTGGCGGCGTGCTTGGCCGCCCAGTCCAGGTGCTCCAGCGTCATCAGCAGCTCGATGGTGGCGTCGGGGCGGGGCTTGCCGTTCTCCCGGTGCAGCAGGTCCACCGCCTCGTCGCGGTGCGCCGCCATCCACGACGCCCAGCGCAGCAGGTGCCGGCGCCGCCCGGCGAAGCCCTGCTCCTGCCACCACGGCGCCGCCTCGTGTGCGCGGGCGACCGCGGCGTCCACGGCGGCCGGCCCGTCCACGGCGAAGCGGGCCACGCTGGCGTCGGTGGCGGGGTTGAGGGACTCCACGAAGGCGGGACCCTGCTCGGTGCCGTCCTGGGCAGGGCTGGCCTGGGCAGGGCTGGCCTGGGCGGGGCTCGTCTGGGTGGGCTCGCTGACGGTGCTCATGCCACATCTCCATCGTCGGATCGGGTGGTGCCGGTTGGTGCAGGTGAGGGCAGCGCTGGTGCGGCGAACGCCTCGGCCGGGGCGAGCACCACGTCGGCGCACAGCGACGGGTCGTCGGAGAAGGGCAGGTGACCGCACCCGCGCAGGGTGACGTGCCGGGCCTGCGGCAGCAGCGCCCGGGCCACCTCGGCCTGCCGCGGCAGCAGCACCGCGTCCCTGGTGCCCCAGGCCACCGTCACCGGGATGTCGGCGAGCCCGCCGGCCGGGCGCGGGTGCCGCGTGAGGTCGTAGGTGGCGAAGCCCTTGCGGGCCTCGGTGAAGCGGGTGGCGCCGATGAGCCCGTCGAGGTCACCCACGGCGGCCTCCGGCGAGACCTGCCACGGGCGGCCGAAGAACGGTCCGAAGAGCGCGGCGCGGCCGAGGGCGGTCTGCGCGGCCGGGGTGATCACCGGACGCAGCGCCCGGCCCACCACCCGCATGGTGGTGACCACCGACTGGCACCACACCCGGCCGGGGCCGGTCCAGTACCCGACCGGCGCAAAGGCCGTGACCTGGCCGGCCACCCCGCGCCGGCCGAGCTCCATGGCGATGCCGCCACCCATCGAGCTGCCCACCACGTGCGGGCGGGTGATGCCGAGCTCGTCGAGCAGCTGGGCGACCCACGCGGCGTAGCCGTCCACGGTGGAGGCGACCCCGGCCACCGCGGGGGTGGCTCCGAAGCCGGGCAGGTCCAGGGCGAGCACCTCGTGCTCGGCGGCCAGGGCGTCGATGATCGGCTCGAACACCTGCCAGCGGCTGCCGATGCCGTGGATCAGCACGATCGGTGGGCCGTGGCCCGCCCGGTGGTAGCTGGTGCCGTTCGGCAGCGCGTCGGTGCGCCCCATCGCGTCCTCCCAAATGTTGACATCACGCACTGTTGACAGCGGGTGATGTCGATGCCATGTTAGTCGACACCACTGCCTCGATTGATGTCAAGCATGGCGCCGAAGAGCCGTGGGTGCGCGCCGCAGGAGGACTGCATGAACCAGCGACAGCCGACCTACCGAAAGCCCACCGCGCTGATCATCGGCACCGGCTTCGGGGGGATCGCGGCGGCCATCGAGATCGGCACGGCCGGCTACGACTACACCGTCCTGGAGAAGGCCGACGACGTGGGCGGGGTGTGGCGGGAGAACACCTATCCCGGCGCCGGCTGCGACATCCCCTCCCCGCTGTACTCCTTCTCCTACGAGCCCAATCCCGAGTGGCCCAAGCGGTTCTCGCTGCAGCCGGACATCCTGGCCTACCTGCAGCGCACCGCCACCAAGCACGGCGTGCGCGAGCGCACCCACTTCGGGGTGGAGGTGACCAGCGCGGAGTTCGACGCGGCGGCCGGGCAGTGGCGGGTGCACACCAGCACCGGGGAGACCTTCTCCGCCGACGTGCTGGTCCCCGCCGTCGGCCAGCTCTCCCGTCCCGCCATGCCCCGCATCCCCGGGATCGACACCTTCACCGGGCACTCCTTCCACTCCGCCCGCTGGGACCACAGCCGCGACCTCACCGGCGACCGGGTGGCGGTGATCGGCACCGGCGCCAGCGCCGTCCAGCTCGTGCCGCAGATCCAGCCCCGCGTGTCGCACCTGAGCCTGTTCCAGCGCTCGGCGCCATTCGTCCTGCCGCGACCGGACCGCACCTACACGCGGGCCCACCACGCCGCCTTCCGCCGGCTGCCCACCACCCAGCTGCTCGGCCGGGGCACGGTGTGGGCGCTGGCCGAGGCGATGACCCTGGGCTTCACCACCGTGCCCGCCCTGGGTGCAGCCATCCGCCAGACCTGCCTGACCCACCTGCGCATGACGGTGCGGGACAAGACGCTGCGGGCCAAGCTGACGCCGGACTACCCGGTGGGCTGCAAGCGGGTGCTGTTCTCCAGCAGCTACCTGCCCGCGCTCACCCAGCGCAACGTGGAGGTGGTCACCGACGCCATCACCGAGATCACCCCGCGGGGGGTGCGCACCGCCGACGGCGCCGAGCACGAGGTGGACACCATCATCTACGGCACCGGGTTCACCGCCACCGAGTTCCTCGCCCCGATGACCATCACCGGGCTGGACGGCCAGCAGCTGAGCGAGCACTGGCGCGACGGCGCGCGGGCCTACCTGGGCATGACCGTGCCGGGCTTTCCCAACCTGTTCCTGATGTACGGGCCCAACACCAACCTGGGCGCCGGCTCCATCGTCTACATGCAGGAGTGCCAGGCCCGCTACCTGCGCCAGGCCATGCGCCGGCTGGAGGTGGGCGGACCGGGCTACCTGGACGTGCGCCCGGAGGTGGAGGAGCGCTTCGACGCGGAGATCCAGGGCCGGGTGCAGGGCGGGGTGTGGACGCTGTGCGACAGCTGGTACCGCAACCCCAGCGGCCGGGTGACGGCGAACTGGCCGGGCCGGGTGGCGGAGTACCGCGACCGCACGGAGGTCTTCGACGCCGACAGCTACCGCCACGTCAGCATCGACGCCCCGGTGGCCGTGGCATGAGCGCGGTGTCGAACGTGGCGGCGACGGACGTGGCGGCCACCAGCACCGAGCCGCGCCCGCTCGGCCCGGAGTCGATGACCTGGTACCGCTTCGGCGACTGGCGCACCACCCTGCTCACCCTGTGGGCCGGTGCGCTGCAGGCGATGCACCCGGTGATCGACACCGCGCTGGTGCAGCACTCGGACGTCTTCGACAACGAGACCGCGCGGCTGGCCCGCTCGTCGGCGCCCATCGTCGGGGCGCTGTACGACCCCACCGGGGAGGTGGCGCGCCGGGTGCGCAGCTTCCACACCGAGATCAGGGGCGAGACCGCCGAGGGGCAGCGCTACCACGCCCTGGCGCCGGAGCCCTTCTACTGGGCGCACGCCACCTTCCTCTACACCCAGTACGTGTGGGCGGAGTACTTCGGCGACCCGCTGACCGAGGCGCAGAAGGAGCAGCTCTACGCCGAGTCGGTGCAGTGGTACGCCCTGTACGGCATGCCGATGCAGGACGTGCCCGCCACCTGGGCCGACTTCCAGCGGTACTGGGACCACGTGGTCACCGACGTGCTGGTGGCCTCGGAGACGGTGCGCCGGTCCCGGGCCCTCAACGACCGGATGCCGGAGCGGCCCACGGAGCGCATCCCGCGGCTGGTGTGGCTGCTGGCCGGGCCCAAGCTGAACCGGATGCTGGCCTGGGTCACCCGGGGCACGCTGCCGCCGGTGGCTCGACGCAAGCTCGGCTGGGACTGGAGCGCCGAGGACGAGCGCCGGCTGCGCCGCTTCGGCACCGTCGTCCGCGTCGCCTTCCGGCTGCTGCCCCCCACGTGGCGGCTGTCACCGGCGGCCCGCGCCGCCATCCGCCGCCACTCCTGAGCGCAGCCCCGGCCAACCCGGTGGCAGGATCGGCGAAACACCACCGCAGATGACGGCCACGGACGGTGAGGGAGACCGACGGTGAGCACCGAGAGCCTCCTGCCCCGCCCAGGCCGACCGGGTCCCTCGTCGCGGGTGACCGTCCCGCTGCCCTACCTGTCGGAGTCGGTGCGCCGCTTCATGGCCCGCGAGTCGGGCAGCGCGGCGCTGCTGCTCGGCGCCACCCTGGCCGCGCTGGTGTGGGCCAACCTCCCCGGCCACACCTACGCCTCCTTCTGGCACACCGTGACGTCGGTGCAGGTGGGGTCGTGGTCGTTGGCGCTGGACCTGGAGCACCTGGTCAACGACGGGGCGATGGCCCTCTTCTTCCTGGTGGTGGGCCTGGAGATCAGCCGGGAGCTGACCGTCGGGGAGCTGCGCGACGCCCGCACGGTGGTGGTGCCCGCCGTGGGCGCGCTGGGTGGCCTGGTGCTGCCGGCACTGATCTACCTGGCCTTCGAGCCCAGCGGTCCCGCCGCGGCCGGCTGGGGCATCCCCATGTCCACCGACACCGCGTTCCTGCTGGGGGTGCTGGCCCTGTTCGGCCCGCGCTGCCCCGACCAGCTGCGGCTGTTCCTGCTCACCCTGGCCATCGTGGACGACATCGGCGCCATCGTGGTGATGGCGGTGTTCTACACCGACCACGTGTCGGTGGTGGCGCTGCTGGTGGCCGCCGCGCTGGTGGTGGCGCTGGTGGTGCTGCGCCAGGCGCAGGTGTGGCAGCTGACGCCGTACCTGCTGGTGGGGCTCGGGCTGTGGCTGGCCGTCTACGAGTCGGGCGTGCACCCCACGCTGGCGGGCGTGCTGGTCGGCCTGCTCGTGCCGGCCGCCGCGGTCGGGCCCGAGGCCCGCAAGCACCTGCCGTTCTACGGGCGGGCGGTGCTCGAGAACGCCGATCCGCGGCGGGTGCGACTGGCCACCGCCGCCGCCCGGGCCACCGTCTCGGCCAACCACCGGCTGCAGGACGCGCTGCACCCGGTGAGCGCGTACCTGGTGCTGCCGCTGTTCGCGCTGGCCAACGCCGGGGTGCTGCTGAGCTGGGACGCGCTGCGCGACGCCGCGCAGTCCGGGGTGACCATCGGCATCGTGGTGGCCCTGGTCGCCGGGAACGCGGTGGGCATCTCGCTGACCGCGGGGCTGGTGCTGCGCATGGGGGTGGGCACCCTGGCCGGGCGGGTGCGCTACGGGCACCTGGTGGGTGGGGCGATGCTGGCGGGCATCGGGTTCACCATCTCGCTGTTCATCACCGGGCTGGCCTTCGACGACCAGCAGCTGCGCCAGGAGGCGAAGATCGGCGTGCTCGTCGGGTCGCTGGTGGCGGCGGTGCTGGGCTCGCTGGTGCTGCGCGTGCTGGGTGAGCGGCTGCCGCTGTGCGAGGTGAGCGACCCCGACGGCCCACCGCCGCTGCCGTCCGGGCCGTGGGTGGATCCCACCGCCCGCGCCCGGTCGTGAGCCCTCAGACCAGCGCGGCCTGCAGCGCCCGCAGCTCGGTGCGCCCGGTGTAGATGCGCCCGTTGATGAACAGCGTGGGCGTGCCCCGCGCGCCGTCGGCGATCCCCGCCGCGTAGTCGGCCTGCACTGCGGGCTGGAACGCCTGCGCGGCCTCCCCCGTCACCGGCCCCGCGCCCACCTTGTCGGCCAGGCTCTGCAGGTCCGGGTCGCGCAGGTGGTCCTGGTGGGTGAAGAGCAGCGCGTGCAGCTGCCAGAAGTGCTCCCCGGACGCCTCTGCCGCCAGCGCTGCGGTGAGCGCGAAGGGGTGCACCTCGAACAGCGGGAAGTGCCGGAACACCAGCCGCACCGCGCCGTCGGAGGTGTCCACCAGCTCGCGCAGCACCGGCGCCGCCGCCCCGCAGTACGGGCACTCGAAGTCGCCGTACTCCACCACGGTGATCGGGGCGGTCACGTTGCCGTAGACGTGCCGGTACAGGTCGATCTCGCCGTTCATCAGCCCACCGTATCGCCGGTGAGCGCGTCCACCAGCCCCCAGGCGAGCGCGGTCGCGGCGTCCAGCGCCACGCCGGTGGCGCACAGGTGGAAGGCTCGCCACCGGCCGATGCGGCGCGGCAGGCTCGCCGTTCCACCGGCCCCTGGGATCAGCCCCATCCCCACCTCCGGCAGCCGGAACACCGTGCCGGGGTGGGCGAGCACCCGCCCGGCCAGGGCCGGCAGCTCGATCCCCGCACCGATGCAGCTGCCGTGCAGGTGCACCGTGGTTCGCTCGGCCAGCCGGTGCAGCAGCCGGCCGGCCCCGCCGCGGGTGCGCACCAGGTGGGCGGTGGCCAGGTCGGGCGTGGTGCCGAACTCGTCCAGGTCACCGCCGGCGGAGAACACCGGACCGGCCCCGTCGAGCACCACCTGCAGCGTCTCCTCGTGCACGGCCAGGCGCAGCGCCTCCACCAGGCTGTCGCGCAGCTGGGCGCCGTAGGCGTTGCGCCGCTCGGGCCGGTTGAGCGTCAGGTGCAGGGTGTCGCCGGCGCGGCGCACCAGCAGCGGCGGCCGCACGGCCGGTGGTGGCAGCGGCCGCGGTCCGCGCTCGCCCAGCCAGTGGGCGAAGTCGGGCCCGCCCAGCAGGGTGGAGTACGCGTAGGACTCCACGTCCAGCGCGGCGTCCACGCTGAGGTGCTCCGAGGTCCGCAGCACCTGGCCGAGCACCAGCACCGGCTGGGGGTGGACGGTGACCGCGGCCTGCAGCAGCGTCAGCGCGGCGGCGGGGTCAGCGCTGGGCACGACGGTGCGTCCGCCCGTCGGGGCCAGCGTGGTGTCCAGGGCCTCGGTCAGCACGGCGAGCTCCGGGGGCACCTGGCCCCGGGTGCGCACCCCCACCAGCAGCCGGTCGACGCTGCCGGCCCGCTCGGCGGCCCGGCGGGCGGTGTCGGCGCCGGTGGGCACGTCGAGGTCGACGACCACCAGGGGGTCGACGAGGCCAGCGCCGTCCAGCAGCGGCGGCCACTCGGCGGCGCCGTCGGCCAGCTCGCGCGGGGTGAGTCGTCGCAGCGGGGACGCCATGCGCGAACCCCTTCTCCGGCCGACTCGCGGTGCCTGACCTGTGGCGGAGCGTAACATCGCCGCTGTGCCGGGACCGCTGCCCACAGGTCCACACCAGACTGCGCCGGACAGCCGAGAAGTGGTGCGCGACTGGGCCGCCAGCGGGGTCCTCGCGCTCACCGGGCACCGGGACGGGCCGCCGCTGCTGCCACCCGGCCACGCCGCCACCACCGCCCGCCGGCTCGCCTCCTGGATCGCCGACGCCACCTGCGGGACGGCGCAGGTGGACGGGGGCGCGCTGCTCGCCGAGCGCGCCGCCCTCACTGGCCACCAGCGCCAGGGCGCAACCTCGCTGGGCGGCAGCTGCAGGCTGCTGCCCACCGCCGACGGCTGGGCGGCCGTCTCGTGCGCCCGACCCGGCGACCCGCTGCTGCTGGGTGCGCTGGTGGGCGAGACGCTGGGCGAGGACCCGTGGCCCACGGTGGCAGCCTGGCTGCGCGTCACCGCCGGTGCCGAGCTGGCAGAGCGGGCCGAGCTGCTGGGCGTGCCGGCCGCACCGGTGCACCCTCGCGCTGCGGCGCCGCTCTGGCCCGCGCGTCCCCGACCGGTGGCCGGGCTGCTGGTGGTGGACTTCAGCGCGCTGTGGGCGGGACCGCTGTGCGCGCACCTGCTGGGCCTGGCCGGGGCGCGGGTGGTCACGGTGGAGACCCCGCAGCGTCCCGACGGAGCGCGCCGCGGCAACCCCGACTTCTACCGCCTGCTGCACGGCGGGCACGCCTCGGTGGTGCTCGACCCCGCCACCGCCGGGGGCCGCCAGTCCCTGCAGGCCCTGGTGCGACGGGCCGACATCGTCATCGAGTCCTCTCGTCCGCGGGCACTGGCCCGGTTCGGGTTGAGCGCCGCGGAGCACGTGTCCGGCGGCGGCACCTGGGTCTCCATCACCGCGGCCGGCCGGGCGAGTGATCGCGTCGGCTTCGGCGACGACGTGGCGGCGTCCAGCGGCCTGGTGGCTCACGACGCGGCCGGGCTTCCGGTGTTCGTGGGTGACGCCCTGGCCGATCCGCTCACTGGCCTGACCGCCGCGGCGCTGGCGATGTCCGACCCACTGGGCGGCGGCGGGGCGCTGTGGGACGTGTCGATGGCCGACGTGGTCGCGGCCACCCTGAGCGGGCCGGCGCCGGAGGGACGAGTGGTGCGGGGCGAGCAGGGCTGGGTGGTGCGGGGTGAGGAGGACCTGCCGGTGGCGCTGCCGCGGGCCCGGCCGCCACGCGGGCTCGCGCCGACCAGCGGGGCGAGCACCAACGAGGTGCTGCGCGGCCTCGGGATCGCCGCTCCGTGACCAGCCTGCTGCTGCGCGGCTGTGAGGTGGACGGCCAGGCCGGGGTGGACGTGCAGGTGGTGGCGGGAGTGGTGGCCGAGGTCGGCCGTGGCCTGCAGCCGACCCCAGGGCGCCTCGTGGTGGACGCCCGCGGCGGTGCCCTGCTGCCCGGGCTGGCCGACCACCACCTGCACCTGCACGCCGTGACCGCCCACGCGCAGTCCGTCCGGTGTGGACGGTGCACCGACGCCACCGGCCTGGCCCGGGCCCTGCACGCCGCGGCCGGTGACCCCCACGGCTGGGTGCGCGGGGTCGGCTACCACGAGGGGGTGGCCGGCGACCTCGACCGCGACACCCTGGACGCCCTCTGCGCGCAGCGCCCGGTGCGGCTGCAGCACCGCAGCGGCGCGCTGTGGGTGCTCAACAACCTGGCCGCCGCCGCCGTCGGGCTGGACACCGCCACCCACCCCGGGGTGGAGCGCGACACCGCCGGACGGCCCACCGGACGGGTGTGGCGCGCCGACGACTGGCTGCGCGAGCGGCTGCCGGCCAGCGGTCCGCCCCCGCTGTCGGGCGTGGGCGCGGACCTGTCCCGGTTGGGCATCACCGCGGTCACCGACGCCTCCCCCGACCTGGCCGAGAAGTCGGTGCGCGCGATCGCCGAGGCGGTGCAGGGTGGTCAGCTCCCGCAACGGGTGCAGCTGCTGGGCGCCCCGACCGGGATGGCTGCGACCGAGCGCCTCACCGTGGGCCCGTACAAGATCGTGCTCGCCGACTCCGGGCTGCCCGAGCCGTCCGCGCTGGCCGCGCTGGTGACCGAGGTGCACGGTCAGGGGCGGCCGATCGCGGCGCACTGCGTGTCCCGGGAGGCGCTGTTGATCCTGCTCGCGGCGCTCGAGGAGGTGGGAGCGCGACCGGGCGACCGCGTCGAGCACGCGGCACTCGTGCCGGTGGAGAGCCTCACCGAGCTGCGCCGGCACGGGCTGCGGGTGATCACCCAACCGGGCTTCCTCGCCGACCGCGGCGATGACTACCTCGCCCACGTCGACGCCTGCGACCTCCCCGACCTGTACCGCTGCCGCACGCTGCTCGACGCCGGGGTGCCGCTGGCGCTGTCCAGCGACGCCCCCTACGGGCCGCTGGACCCGTGGGCGGTGCTGGCCGCGGCGGTCACCCGGCGCGCAGCGTCCGGTGCGGTGGTCGGTGCCGCCGAACGGCTCACGCCCGCCGAGGCGCTGGCCGGCTACCTCGGGCCGCCGGACGACCCCGGCGGCCCGGCGCGCCGCGTCCGTCCGGGCGTCCTGGCTGACCTGGTGCTGCTGCACGCCCCGCTGGCCGAGGTGCTGGCCGCACCCCGCTCCGACGCCGTGCGGATGACTCTGGTGGGTGGCGAGCGGGTGTTCGGCTGAGCTACTGGTGGCGCACCTGGAGGTGGTGGTGGTCGGCCAGGGAGATGGTCGCCACGCCCACCACCGCGCCGACCAGCACCCCCACCAGGGTGTCGCCCACCCGGTCCAGTGCCATGTTCGGGCCGAACGGGCTGCCCAGCGACGCCAGCAACAGCGCCATCGGCGTGACCCCCACCTGCACCAACAGGTAGCTGCGGGCGACCATCAGCTCCACCAGCAGCTGCAGCAGCACGGCGATCGCGGCCAGCGGCCAGTAGCCCAGGTCCAGCGCCAGCAGACCGGCCGCGACCAGCCCGCCGACCACGTTGCCGGACAGACGCTGCACGCCCCGCTGCAGGGTGCTGTGGTAGGTCAGGCCCTGCAGCGCCGCCATCGCCCCCATCCCCGCCCACAGCGGGTGAGCCAGGCCCAGCTCCACCGCGAGCAGCCCGGCCAGTGCCGCGCCCGCCAGCACCCGCACGGACCCGCGCAGCAGCTCCGCGTCCGCCAGGCGGCGCAACGACTGGGCGAGCAGTCCCGGTGTGCGGGCCGGGGTGCCCAGCTGGTCGGCGTGGGCGAGCAGGTCCGCGTCCAGGTGCTCGGTGTCCAGGGGGATCGGCCACAGCCGCCGCAGGGCCGGCTCGTGGCGGGTGAGCCGCTGGCGCCCCGCGAGGTCGCCGGTGGCCAGCACCTGCTCGGCCTGGTCCAGCAGGGCCCACAGCACGCGGCGGCGGGGGTCGGTGCGGGGGCCGGCCGGGCTCCACGCGACGGTGGTGCGAGCAGCGGCGACGGCCTGCCGCACCGGCTCGACGCTCGCCCCCGGCGCGTGGCGGTCGAGGGCACCGAGCGCTCGGGCGACGGCCAGGCGTGCGGGCCCCAGCGGCAGCCAGAGCACGCCGACCAGGCAGCAGGCCGCGCCCACCGCCACGCCCAGGCCGGTGGCCAGGGTGACCCGTCCGACGTCGGCGGCGCTGTCGGCGAAGCCGGCTCCGGCCGAGGCGGCGAACATCATGATCACCGGTCCGGGGCCGAGGATGCGGAAGGCGGTGAGCACCACCAGCGCCACCGCGCCCAGCACGGCGAGCACCCCCACCTGCACGCCGATGGGCGCCTCCGCGGCACCCAGCCCGCCGCCCACCGCGGTGCTGGCGACGAGCAGCAGCCCCACCAGCACCAGGCGCCGCGCCAGGTAGGGGTAGGCCTCGTAGCGGCAGAACGCCGAGCACAGCGCGCCCAGGGTGGCGATGGCTGCCAGCTGCTGCTGGCCCACCAGTCCACCGACGCACAGGGTCACCAGCATGGCCACGGCGACCCGCAGGGCTGGCACGATGGCCGCGTCGGCGGGGCGGACAGCGAGCACGTCCCGCCAGGCGTGCGGGGACCAGGCGTGCGCCAGGGCGCTCCGGGTGTGCTGGACTCGGGCGGTGGTCATCGACGCGGGGACCGGCACTCCGCTAATAATACACCGGTAAACTATCCCTGAAACGTATTCGCGCCGCCGTGCTGGAAGCAGGACCTCCCATGACTACCGACTCCGGCTCCACCGGGGACTTCGTCGACCGCGCCCGGGCGGCGTGGGCCGAGGCCAGCCCGACGCTGGACACCTCGTCGATGGAGCTGATCGCCCGGATGGGGCGCATCGCGGCACTGTGGCACCAGGCGCAGGAGCGTCGGCTGCGCCCGGCCGGCGTCTCGCGCACCGAGCTCGACCTGCTGTGCTCGCTGGCCCGTGCGGATCGTCCGCTGCGGGCCAGCGAGGTCACTGCCGCCACGCTGCTGAGCAACGCCTCCACCACCAAGCTGACCACCCGGCTGGCCGAGGCGGGCCTGGTGCGGCGCTCGCGGGGTGACCGCGACGCCCGGGTGGTGCTGCTGGAGCTGACCGAGGCCGGGCGCACGCTGGTGGAGCGGGAGCTGCCGGCCTGCCTGGCGCTGGACGAGAGCCTGCTGGCCGGGCTGGACACCGGTGATCGGGAGCAGCTGGAGGCGGCGTTGCGGCTGGTGCTGCGCCACACCGAGGACGCCGTGCGGCGCGACTAGCAGGGGAGGGCGAAAGCCGGCGAGGGATGATGACAGCGTGCCGACTCAGTGGTCTTGCGTGGCAGCGTCGCGCTGCTGCGCGACGAGCTCGCGCAGGGCGGGGACGACGCCGCGATCGAGCAGCTTCCGGACCGGACCGGAGGGCGGCCGGATGCACTGGTCAGCCTTCGTCGAGGCCCAGGGCGCGTCCGTCCTGATCGCTGAGGTGCCCGCCAGCGGCCAGGTAGGCCTCCTCGACAATGGCTGCGCAGACGGCGAGCTCCTCTTCGTCGCGAGGCCCGTAGAGCATGATCACGATCGGCGGTATGAAGCCTGGGGCGACCAGGCAGTGGTACTCCGCCCAGCCGGCCGCGATCAACCGCTCGGCCAGGGCGGTCGGGACGTGGAGATGCAGGCTGCCATCGAGGTGGGGATGAATGTGGCCCCATTCACCGCCCAGGATGTCGGGCAGCGCCGGCGGCTCCGCCGGATCGTTGAGGAAGAAGGCGACGGTGCCGGGCACGGAGACCCGGCTCTCGCCGCGGCTGACGCCCGGCAGTGACAGGGCGTGGTCACGTAGCTGGTCCTGCAGCTCGACCGGGGCGTTCTGATCAAGCTGCACGTGCGGGTTGGTCGATGTGGTCGAGGGACGCGGTCCGCCGCGGACCGGGATCTCGAGCTCTGCGGTGTTCATCAAAGTTCCTGCCCCGTGGTTATCCTCAATGAATAATCCCCCGGCCTCGCTGTAGAGGAAACCAGCGTGACCGAGGGAGATGGTGGAGCCGCCTGTCGGAATCGAACCGACGACCTTCTCATTACGAGTGAGATGCTCTACCGACTGAGCTAAGGCGGCGTGCCCCTGAGGGCGCGGCAAGTGTAGCGAGCCCCTGGGCTGCGGGCCCAACCCGGGCTCCTAGCGGACGGCTGATCCCAGCGTGGCGACCATGGCGTCCACCGCGATCCGCGGCTTGACGTTGGCGGCGAGGGCCTCCCGGCAGGCCAGCACGGCCTCCAGGCAGCGCAGCAGCCCCTCCGGCGTCGACCGGGCCACCAGCTGGCCCACCGCGTCCGCCTGGTCGGGGTGGGTGGCGCTGACCTGGGCTCCGCAGGCGCGAGCCAGGGCGTCGCGGTAGTAGCCGGCCAGGTCCACCAGGGCGCGGTCCATGGCGTCGCGCTGGGCCCGGGTGGCCCGCGACTTCTGCCGGCGCTCCAGGTCCTTGAGGACCCCGGCCGAGCCGCGCAGCGCCCCCACCGCCCCCTTGCCGGTGCCGCCGGCGCCCAGGGCGGTGCGCATCTCCTCGGTCTCCGCGGCGTCGCGGCCGGCAGAGGCGGCCTTGGCCTCCGCCTCGGCGGCCGCCACCAGGTCCTCCGCCGCGGCGTAGGCGGTGCGCGGGCTGGTGGCGGCGTGCGGGATCTGCAGCACCGCGGCGCGGCGCTGGCGGGCGTCGCCGTCGGTGGCCAGGCGCCGGGCGCGGCCCACGTGGCCACCGCCAACCGAGGCTGCCCACTGCGCACGCTCGGGCTCCAGGCCGTCGCGCTCGCGCAGCACCTGGGCGATGGCGTCGGCCGACGGGGTGCGCAGGGCCACGTGCCGGCAGCGCGAGCGCAGCGTCACCGAGATGTCCTGCGGGTCCACCGACGGCGCGCACAGCAGGAACACGGTGCGCGGCGGCGGCTCCTCCACCACCTTGAGCAGCGCGTTGGCCGCGCCCTCGGTGAGCCGGTCGGCGTCCTCCACCACCACCACCTGCCAGCGGCCGGTGCTGGGCCGGCGCGAGGCGATCTGCACGATGGCCCGCATCTCGGCCACCCCGATGGTGAGGCCCTCGGGGATCACCCGGCGCACGTCGCCGTGGGTGCCGGCCAGCACGGTGTGGCAGGCCTGGCACACCCCGCAGCCGGGCTCGCCCGGTGCGGTGCACTCCAGCGCCGCCGCGAAGCACAGCGCGGCCACCGAGCGACCGGAGCCGGGCGGGCCGGTGAACAGCCAGGCGTGCGTCATGGCCGAGTCGCCACCGGCCGCGGCGGTCGCCGACCTGGCGGCCGTGGCAGCAGCTGACAGTCCGTCGACCACGGCCTGCTGGCCGACGAGCCGGTCGAAGACTCCGCTCACCTGAACTCCACCTCTTGCCTCGTGCCCGTGCTACTTCTCGGCAGCGACCTTCTTGGCTGCAGCCTTCTTGGCAGGCGCCTTCTTGGCCGCCGCCTTCTTCGCCGGGGCCTTCTTGGCGGGCGACTTCTTGGGTGCCGGGCCCCGGGCCCGACGCTCGGCGAGCAGCTCGATGGCCCGCTCGTCGGTCAGGCTCTCCACCGCGTCGCCCTTGCGCAGGCTGGCGTTGGTCTCACCGTCGGTGACGTAGGGACCGAAGCGGCCCTCCTTGATCACCATCGGCTGGTCGGTGTTGGGGTCCTTGCCCAGCTCGCGCAGCGGCGGCTTGGCCGCACCCTGCCGTCCCCGCCGCTTGGGCTCGGCGTAGATCTTCAGCGCCTCCTCCAGGGTGACGGTGAACATCTGCTCCTCGTCGGTGAGCGAACGGGAGTCGGTGCCGCGCTTGAGGTACGGGCCGTAGCGGCCGTTCTGCGCGGTGATCTCCTCACCGTTGTCCGGGTCCACGCCCACCACCCGCGGCAGCGACAGCAGCCGCAGGGCGTCCTCCAGCGTCACCGTGGACAGGTCCATCGACTTCAGCAGCGAGGCGGTGCGCGGCTTGGGGCCGGCCGCCTTCTTCGCCGTCTTCTTGGCCGGTGTCTTCTTGGCAGCAGTCTTCTTGGCTGCGGTCTTGGTTGCCGTCTTGGTCGCGGTCGACGCGGCCGGCTCCTCGGCAGCAGCCTCCGCCGGGGCCTCGGCCTCGGCCGGCGGCTCGGGCAGCAGCTCGGTGACGTAGGGGCCGAAGCGGCCCTCCTTGGCCACGATCTCGTGCCCGCTGATGGGGTCGGTGCCGAGCTTGCGGCCCTCCTGCGGCGTGGCGAACAGCTTCTCCGCCACCTCCAGGGTCAGCTCGTCGGGCGAGAGGTCGTCGGGCAGGTTGGCCCGCTGCGACTCCGGCTCGCCGGACTCCCCGGTGACGGTGCGCTCCAGGTACGGGCCGAAGCGCCCCACCCGGACGTAGACCGCTCGACCCTCGGAGTCGTCGAACATCCGGATGGAGTTGACCTCGCGGGCGTCGATGCCCTCCAGGTTCACCCCCACCAGCTTCTTCAGCCCACCGGTGCGGGCCACGGAGTCGGCGTCGCCGTCCTGGCCGCCGAAGTAGAAGGAGGTGAGCCAGTCGATGCGGCTCTCCCGGCCCCCGGCGATGCTGTCGAGGTCGTCCTCCATGGAGGCGGTGAAGTTGTAGTCCACCAACCTGCCGAAGTGCCCCTCCAGCAGCCCGATGACGGCGAAGGCCACCCACGAGGGCACCAGCGCGCTGCCCCGCTTGTAGACGTAGCCGCGGTCCTGGATGGTCTTGATGATCGCGGCGTAGGTGGAGGGGCGACCGATGCCCATCTCCTCCATCGCCTTGACCAGGCTCGGCTCGGTGTAGCGCGCCGGGGGGCTGGTGGTGTGGCCGTCGGCCTCGAGGTCGGCGGCGGTCACCACGTGGCCCTCGGTCAGCTGCGGCAGCCGCGACTCGGCGTCGTCGGCGGCGGCGTCGGAGCTGTCCTCCACCGTCTCCACGTAGGCCTTGAGGAAGCCGGCGAAGGTGATGGTGCGGCCGGAGGCGGCGAACACGCACTCCTCGCCGGTGCCGGCGGTGCCGCTGATGCGCAGGCTCAGCGTGGTGCCGCGCACGTCGGCCATCTGGGAGGCGATGGTGCGCTGCCAGATCAGCTCGTAGAGGCGGTACTCGTCCTGGGTGAGCGTGGAGTGCAGCTCGCCCGGGGTCTGGAAGCGCTCCCCGGCGGGGCGGATTGCCTCGTGCGCCTCCTGGGAGTTCTTCACCTTCTTGGTGTACTGGCGCGGCTGCGGGTGCACGTAGGCCTCGCCGTAGAGCTCGCGGGCCTGGGTGCGGGCTGCGCTGATGGCCGACTCCGACAGCGTGGTGGAGTCGGTGCGCATGTAGGTGATGTAG
The DNA here is from genome assembly GCF_058133575.1 of Rhodococcus sp. Z13_19A. Classification (NCBI taxonomy): domain Bacteria; kingdom Bacillati; phylum Actinomycetota; class Actinomycetes; order Mycobacteriales; family Nocardiaceae; genus Rhodococcus; species Rhodococcus sp. Z13_19A. The sequence continues at coordinate 1,321,620 of NZ_JBYUNN010000001.1, read as the reverse complement.
CCGTTCTCGTACAGCCCCTGGGCGATGCGCATGGTCCGGTCGCTGGAGAAGCGCAGCTTGCGGCCGGCCTCCTGCTGCAGCGTGGAGGTCATGAACGGCGCGTAGGGACGGCGCGTGTACGGCTTGTCCTCGGCGGAGGTGACGGTGAGCCCGACACCCTGCATCGCCTCGGCCAGGCGGCGGGCGTGCGCCTCGTCCAGCACCGTGACGGTGGAGGAGGACTTCACCTGGCCGTCGGGGCCGAAGTCGCGGCCGGTGGCCACCCGGGCGCCGTCCACGCTGTACAGCCGCGCGCCGAAGGTCTGCGGGGTGGCGTCGGCGCCGGCGTCCATGGTGGCGGAGATGTCCCAGTACGAGGCGGAGCGGAACGCCATGCGCTCCCGCTCCCGCTGCACGATGATGCGGGTGGCCACCGACTGCACGCGGCCGGCCGACAGCCGCGGCATGACCTTCTTCCACAGCACGGGGCTGACCTCGTAGCCGTAGAGGCGGTCGAGGATGCGGCGGGTCTCCTGGGCGTCGACCAGGTCGGTGTCCAGCTCGCGGGTGTTGGCGGCGGCCTCGCGGATCGCGCTCTCGGTGACCTCGTGGAACACCATGCGGCGCACCGGCACCTTGGGCTTGAGGGTCTCCTGCAGGTGCCAGGCGATGGCCTCGCCCTCGCGGTCGGGGTCAGTGGCGAGGTAGAGCTCGTCCACGTCGGCCAGCAGCCGCTTGAGCTCGGCGACCTTGCTCTTCTTGTCCGGGCTGACGACGTAGAGGGCGGCGAAGTCGTGGTCGACGTCCACGCCCAGCCGGGCCCAGCCCTCGCCCTTGTACTTGGCGGGAACGTCGGCGGCACCACGGGGGAGGTCGCGGATGTGCCCGCTGGAAGCCTCGACGACGTAGTCAGCACCCAGGTAGGGGGCGATCTTGCGCGCCTTGGTGGGTGACTCGACGATCACCAACCGGCGCGTGCCGCTGCCTGCCGCCTTGCTGCGTGTTGCCAACTAGATCCGCACCTTCCTGCTGCCCCCGACGTGCCACGCGCTCACTGCCCGAGCCCTGCGGCAAGCACAGAGTGGCACACGACGCCCACAACCACAGTAGGCGGCCGGGTGCGGTGCGCTCTGAGTCTCAGCGCTTCGCGACCGGCCAGTACCCGCTGGCGGGCACTGCCGACGGTGCCGAACCCAGCATCTCGCTCAGGCGCAGCACCCGTCGCCGCCCGCTCACCCGCAGGCTCGGGCCACCCCCACGGGCGCCCAGCAGGATGGAGGCGAGGCCGGCGCGGGCCAGCGCGGCGGCCGCGGCCTGGTGGGTGTCCGGCGCGTGCGGGTCCAGCCCCAGGACGTAGTCGTTGTCCTGGCAGCGGCCCGCTGCCAGGGCCCACGCGCGCAGCGCCCGGCCGTCGGGCACCCAGCCGCGGGGCACGGCCTTGACCGCCCCCTTGGTCCAGGCCCGGCCCAGCGCGGCCAGCCCGTCGGAGCCACCGGTGCGCACCAGCGGCGCACCCTGCTCGGAGACGTCCGTCTCAGCCGTGAGTCCGGTCTCCCGGATCAGCTCAGCCACCGCGACGGCACGCCACGGGGCATCGAGCACCACCGACACGCGCGTGCGCCCCCCAGCGCGGAACGCCTGCCCGTGCGCGACCAGCAGCCCCGCCAGGTCGCTCACCGCGGGCACGGCCATGTCCGCAGAGAAGAAGGACAGCTGGTCGGTCACCGCCGGCCCTGCCCTCGACAGCTGGTGTTGCCCCGCATCGTTCATGTCCCCCGGTTGTGTGCTGAGCTGACGCGGCACGGTCGACGGGCCCGCCGGCGCCCGTGCCCAGAAATGACTGAGCCCCCACCGTCGAGGACGGTGGGGGCTCAGTGAAGCTGAGTGGGAAAACTCAGAGGGCGCGGACGCCCGTCGCCTGGGGACCCTTGGTGCCCTGGCCGACCTCGAACTCCACGCGCTGGTTCTCCTCGAGGGTGCGGAAGCCGCTGCCCGAGATCTCGGAGTAGTGCACGAAGACGTCAGCCGAACCGTCCTCGGGGGCGATGAAGCCAAACCCCTTCTCCGCGTTGAACCACTTCACAGTTCCCTGTGCCATGCCTGTATCTCCTCTTGCAAAATGATTTCAGTCGGCCGCACGTACGACCTACCGGGTCGGTAACGAGTGGGCCCCCCGAAAGACACCACACCCGCAACACCGATCCTGCGAGCGCGTGTGCTTTCTCAAGACCTCACGAACACAGAAGCTGCGACCGAGTACAAGTGAACCACGATCTTCGCCTCGGCGACACCCCACGGGCAGAAATCACCCCAAATCTCTGTGATGCACACCCCATCCGCGCCGCTCGGGGGTGCTCGTGCAGGGGTGCGGGCGGGACTAGGGTCGCACCCAGATGACTACCTCTCTGCCCTGCTCACCCGGCACGTACGGCTCCGAGCTGCTCGACCGGGTGCTGGCCGGCGTTCCCGGCGCACAGTCACCTGTGACGCACGTCGCACAGCTGCCTGCCCGGGTGGCTGCCCACACCGCCTGGCCCGGCTGGGTGACGCCCGCCCTGGTGTCCGCGCTCGGCGAGCGGGGGGTGGCCCAGCCGTGGACCCACCAGAGCACCGCGGCCACGCTGGCCCACTCCGGGCAGCACGTGGTGGTGGCCACCGGCACCGCGTCGGGCAAGTCGCTGGCCTACCAGCTGCCTGTGCTCACCGCGCTGGCCCAGGACCCGCGGGCCACCGCGCTGTACCTCTCTCCCACCAAGGCCCTGGGCGCGGACCAGCTGCGCTCGGCGCAGGCGCTGGGCGACCGGGAGGTGCGGGCGGCGATGTTCGACGGCGACACCCCGCTGGACGAGCGCGACTGGGTGCGGGCGCACTCGCGCTGGGTGTTCACCAACCCGGACATGCTGCACCGCGGGGTGCTGCCCCGGCACGAGCGCTGGGTGCGCTTCCTGCGCCGGCTGCGCTACGTGGTGGTGGACGAGTGCCACTCCTACCGCGGGGTGTTCGGCTCGCACGTGGCCCTGGTGCTGCGCCGGCTGCAGCGGCTGTGCGCGCGCTACGGCTCCGAGCCGGTGTTCATCCTGGCCAGCGCCACCTCCGCCGACCCAGGTCCCGCGGCGTCGCGGCTGGTGGGCGCACCGGTGGTGGCGGTGACCGAGGACGGCTCGCCGCACGGACCGCGCACGGTGGCGCTGTGGGAGCCGCCGCTGCTGGCCGAGGTGACCGGGGAGAACGGCGCCCCGGTGCGCCGGCCCGCGGGCACCGAGGCCGCGCGGATCATGAGCGACCTGGTGGTGGAGGGCGCCCGCACCATGACGTTCGTGCGCTCCCGCCGGGGGGCGGAGCTGACCGCCCTGGGCGCGCAGCGCGCGCTGGCACAGGTCGACCCCGCGCTGGCCGGGCGGGTGGCCGCCTACCGGGCCGGCTACCTGGCCGAGGACCGCCGCAAGCTGGAGCGCTCGCTCAACGACGGCACCCTGCTGGGGGTGGCCACCACCAACGCGCTGGAGCTGGGGGTGGACGTGGCCGGCCTGGACGCGGTGGTGGTGGCGGGCTTTCCCGGCACGGTGGCGTCGTTCTGGCAGCAGGCCGGCCGGGCCGGACGGCGCGGCGAGGGCTCGCTGGTGGTGCTGGTGGCCCGGGACGACCCGCTGGACACCTACCTGGTGCACCACCCCGCGGCGCTGCTGGACCGCCCGGTGGAGGCGGCGGTGACCGACCCGACCAACCCCTACATCCTGGGCCCGCACCTGGCGTGCGCCGCGGCCGAGCAGCCGCTGACCGACGCGGAGGTGGAGCAGCTGTGGGGCTCGCCCACGGAGCTGCTGGCCGAGCTGTGCGAGCTGGGCGTGCTGCGCCGACGCCCGCGCGGCTGGTACCTGGCCGCGGGGCAGCACCCGCACCAGGAGCTGGACCTGCGTGGTTCCGGTGGCCTGCTGGTGGCGGTGGTGGAGGAGTCCACCGGCCGGATGCTGGGCACGGTGGAGAGCGGGCAGGCCCCGGCCCAGGTGCACCCCGGCGCGGTGCACCTGCACCAGGGTGAGTCGTACGTGGTGGACGCCCTGGACCTGGAGCACGGGGTGGCGCTGGTGCACGCGGAGGACCCCGACTGGTCCACCTCGGCCCGGGAGGCCAGTGACATCGCCATCGTCAAGGTGCTGGAGCAGACCAACCACGGCGAGGTGTCGGTGGCACTGACCGAGGTGGACGTGACCAGCCAGGTGACCGGCTACCTGCGCCGGGCGCCGTCGGGGGAGGTGCTGGAGTCGGTGGAGCTGGACATGCCGGCGAACACGCTGCGCACCCGCGCGGTGATGTACACCGTCACCGAGGAGCTGCTGTCCCGCGCCGGGGTGGCCGCGGCCGACGTGCCGGGCTCGCTGCACGCCGCCGAGCACGCCGCCATCGGGCTGCTGCCGCTGGTGGCCACCTGCGACCGCGGCGACATCGGCGGGGTGTCCACGGCGCTGCACCCCGACACCGGGCTGCCCACGGTGTTCGTGCACGACGGCCACCCCGGTGGGGCGGGCTTTGCCGACCGCGGGCACGCCGAGCTGCCGCGGTGGCTGCAGGCCACCCGGGACGCCATCGCGGCGTGCGAGTGCACCAGCGGCTGCCCGTCCTGCGTGCAGTCGCCCAAGTGCGGCAACGGCAACGACCCGCTGGACAAGGCGGGCGCGGTGCGGGTGCTCGACGCCGTGCTCGCCGCGATCTCCGCCTAGCCACCTCCGCCCAGCCCCCGCTCACTCGCCCTGCACCGGGCCGGCGCGGGCTCGGCCGTGGGCGGAGCCCAGCGAGGCGGGTCCGGCGGCGTCCACCTCCACCACCGCGTCCCAGCCGTCCAGGCGGCACGACGCCAGGCTCACGTCCATCCCGTCGGTGACCACCGCCGCCCGCCCACAAGCAGCGGCCTCCCCCTCCAGCACGTGGCTCGCCGCAGCCAGCGCCGCGAGGTCGGCAGCGGCCTCCGCACGGTGGCGGGCGCCGACTGCAGCACCGAGCTGCACCACCACGCCGACCACCACCAGCAGCGTGGCCATGCCCAGCACCGTCCACACGGTGGCCGAACCCCGCTCGTTCACGGCCCGACCAGCGCGGCGCTGGGTTCTCCGGCAGAGGGCTCGAGCACCGCCACCGCCTCCCCGGAGATGTCGACCGCGGGCAGCAGGGCACTGGTGGCCTCCACTCGCACCACCACGGTGTCACCCTCGGTGCGCACCGACACCGCCGCTCCGCGGGGCGCCACCTGCTCGGCCACCGACACCGCCCGCTCTCCCTCTCCCCGCGCCGTCAGCCGGGCCGCCTCCCGCGCAGCGTCGAGGCACTGCACGTGCATCGCCACCGCGAGCACCGCGCCCATCCCCGCCACCAGCACCACGGTGAGCGAGGACAGCGCGATGGCTGCCTCCACCGTGACCCCGCCACAGTCATCGCGGACGGCGGCCCGACCGACGGCTCGCATCAGACGCTGGTGGACAGCGCTCGCTGCACCAGGCCGGTGAGCGCACCGACCACCGAGTCACCGGTGACCACGGTGTAGAGCACCGCCCCGAAGGCTGCGGCGGCGATGGTGCCGATGGCGTACTCGGCCGTGGACATCCCGTCGTCCTGCGCCGCTGCCAGCAGCAGCCTGGTGGTCAGCCGCTGCTTGAGGCTGATCGTCTCCCCCGTGCCCTTCGCTCCTGCGCCGTCCTGCTTCCGCACGTCCTGCGTGGTTCTGGTCATCACGTCCCCCTTCTGCGCACCGTGGACCGTCCACGGTGGACAACTCGTGGCTCAGACAAGCCCGCCCTGCAGCAGCGGCCCGGCCAGCCCCACCACCACCGGCGCGACGCCGAGGCAGACGAAGGCCGGCAGGAAGCACAGCCCCAGCGGCCCGGCCACCAGCACGCCCGCGCGTTCGGCCCCCGCGGCCGCGCTGTCCTCGGCGGCCGCCCGCTGCAGCTCGGCCAGCTCGGCCACGCCCCCGGCCAGCGACGCACCGGAGCGCCCGGAGCGGCGGGCGAGCCGGGCGAGCGGCTCGGTGTCCTCCTGCTCCGCCGCCGTGGCCCAGGCCGCTGCCGGGTCGGCACCCAGCTGGAGCAGCTCGCCCGCCTGGCGCAGCGCCGCAGCCATCGCCGGGGGCGCCGAGGGGGCCACCACCAGCACGGCGGTGGCCACCGGCAGCCCGGAGTGCAGGCACGCGGCCAGCAGGTCGTAGGCACCCGCCGCACCCAGCCGGTCTGGCGGAGTGGCGGGACCGCGACTGACTCGGCGCATCCCCACGTAGCCACCCGCCGCCAGCAGCACCCCGCAGGTCGCTCCGGCAGCACCGCCGATGCCCAGCACGGCCGCGAGCCCCAGCAGTACAGCCACCACCACCGGGGCCACCGCGTCAGCCCGACTCGACTGGCTCGGGTCCGCGGCGCTGAGCAGGGCCTGCACCCGGGCGCGGGACGGCACCGTGGGCGCCGCCAGCAGAGCCAGCGCGAGCAGCACCGCCGTGGCCGTCACCGCACGGCCCTGGCCGTGATGCGCCCGGTCCAGGCCAGGCCCGCGCAGATCAGCACCGTGCCGGTGACCAGCAGCAGTCCGCCGGTGGTGTCGCGCAGCAGCAGCCGCACGGGGTGCGCGCCGATCGCCTGGCCCAGCGCGATGCCCAGCAGCGGCAGACCCGCGAGCACCGCGGCCGTGGAGCGGGCACCGGCCAGCCCGGCCTCGGTGCGGCTGCGAAAGCGCAACCGGCCCGCGAGGTCGCGGCGCACCGCCTCGAGCAGCTCGGCCAGCGCCACCCCGCGCTCGTCGGCCACCCGCCACGCGGCGGCCACCCGGTCCAGCTCGGCGTCCAGCCCGGGTCGGCGCGAGCGCAACCCGGACGCGGCGCTGGCACCCAGCCGGGCGCGGGCAGCGGCCTCGGCGAGCACCACCGACACCGGACCACTGACCTCCGCAGCCGCCGCGGCGCACGCTGCTGCCGGGTGGGCGCCCACCCGCAGCTCGCCGACCAGCACCTCCAGCGCCGCGACCAGCGTGGCAGAGGCCAGCGCGTCCTCGCGGGACCGTCGGCGCAGCCGCCAGCGCCGGTGGGCGGTGACCGCCAGCAGCAGCGCCGCCACGGCCGGCAGCGGTCCGCCCGCCAGCACGCCGACGCTCGCAGCGGCCACAGCCACCCCGGCCGCCGACAGCGTCGGGAGGCGGCGTGCCGCAGCTGCGTCGTGGCCCAGCCCACGCAGCCGCGCTCGGGCACCGCTGTCGGGCAGCACGAGCAGGCCGGCTGCGAGGGCGAGGGTGGCGGTCACAGCGGCACCCCGCGCTGGGCGAGCAGCTCGACCAGCAGCCCCATGCCCGCGCCGGCGCCGTCGTCGCGGGTCCACGCCCGCAGCACCGAGACGGTGCCGCCGGGCGAGCGGGTGAGCACGCCGATGCCGGTCAACCCCCTGGCCCCGTCGGCGCCGCGGTGCACGTGCAGCACCACCTGCACCGCGGCGGCCAGCTGGCTGTGCAGCGCGCTGGCCCCCAGCCCGCCCAGCGCGGCCAGTGCCTCCAGCCGGGCGGGCACCTCCTGTGGGGAGTTGGCGTGCACCGTGCCGGCTCCCCCGTCGTGCCCGGTGTTCAGGGCGGTGAGCAGGTCCACCACCTCCGCGCCGCGGACCTCCCCCACCACCACCCGGTCCGGCCGCATCCGCAGGGCTTGGCGCACCAGCTGGCGCACGGTCACCTCACCGACGCCCTCCACGTTGGGCGCACGCGCGACCAGGCGGACCACGTGCGGGTGCTGGGGCGCCAGCTCGGCAGCGTCCTCCACGCAGACGATGCGCTCGGCGGCATCCACCCGGGCGAGCAGGGCGGCCAACAGGGTCGTCTTGCCGGCGCCGGTGCCGCCGACCACGAGGAAGGCCAGGCGCGCGGACACGATGGCCGCCAGCAGCTGCGCGCCCTCCACGCTGACGGCGCCGCCGGCCACCAACGCGTCCAGGCCCTGGGTGGCCGGGCGCAGCACCCGCAGCGACAGGCAGGTGCCATCGGCGGCGACGGGTGGCAGCACCGCGTGCAGCCGAACCCCGGCCCCGCCGTAGCCCGCGTCGGGCAGCCGACCGTCCACCCACGGCTGAGCCTCGTCCAGCCGGCGCCCGGCCGACAGCGCCAGCCGCTGGGCCAGGCGGCGGACGGCGGCCTCGTCGGCGAAGCGCACCTCGCTGCGCCGCAGCCCGGCGCCACGGTCCACCCACACCGCGTCCGGCGCCGTGACCAGGACGTCGGCGACGTCAGGCTCGTGCAGCAGCCCCTCCAGCGGCCCGGCACCGGAGAGCTCGGTCTGCAGCATCCGCAGCGCGGCGAGCAGGTCGGTGTCCCCGAGCACCCCACCGGACTCTGCGCGGATCGCAGCGGCCACCACCGCCGGGCTCAGCTCCCCGGGAACCTCGGCCAAGCGGTGGCGCACCCGGTCCAGGAGCTCCTCGCGCTCCAGCAGCGCGCTCACGCCGCCCACCCGCGGCCACCGGCGGTCTCCAGCGCGGCGAGCACCTGCCGGGCCGCGCTGAACAGCGGCGAGCGCCGCGTCTCGCTGAGCCCACCCCGCTCGAGCGCTGCACCGAGCCCCGGCTGCGGGCGCATGGTCGTCAGCAGCGGCAGCCCCAGCGCCTGCCCGACGTCGACCGCGCGAAGACCACCGGGTGCCGGGCCGCGCACCACCAGCTGCAGCCCTGCACCGTGTGCCCCCAGCGCCTGCACCAGGGCGGCGGCTGCGGCGCACGCCCGCACCTCGGCCGGCACCACCAGCACAGCCAGGTCCGCGCGGTCGAGCACGGCGGCGGTGACCGGGCCCGGCTCCCTCGGCAGGTCGCACACCACCACCTCGCCACCCCTCGCCCCGGCGTCCACCACTGCCGCCACCGCCTCGGCCGAGGGGACGCTCTCCTGCCGCCCGCAGGAGAGCACCGTGAGCAGACCGCGGGCGTCGGCGCTGGGCAGCGCCTCCCGCAGCGCACCGGCTGCCACCCTGCCGCCGGTCAGGGCCACCCCGGACCACCGCAGGCCCGCGCGGTCCTCGGCTCCGAGCACCAGGTCCAACCCGCCGCCCAGGCGGTCGCAGTCGACCAGCAGGCAGCGGTGAGCCTCCGCCACCGCTGCGGTGGCCACCGCAGCCGCGAGCACCGAGGCCCCCGCCCCGCCGCGTCCGCCGAGCACGGCGACCACCAGCCCGGCGCCAGCCGCAGTCTCCTGCTGCTCGCTCATCAGGTGCACCAGGAACCGCTCGCCCTCGGGCAGGGTCACCACGTGCTCCGCCCCCACCGCCACGGCGCTGCGCCACGGCTCGTCGCCCACCGGTCCCTCGCCCAGCACCACCACCCCGGGTCGGCGCGGCAGCCCGGTCGCGACGCAGCCCTGTGCCGCCCGGTCGTCGAGCAGCACCAGCGGCGCGCTGCCCCAGGACAGCCGCGCCCCGCCGGGGTCCAGGCAGAGCTCCAGCTCGCAGCCCGCGGCCGCAGCCAGGCGCAGCGCCTCCTCCTGCAGCGACTCGGCGGACAGCAGAGCGAGGATCCGTGGGGCCGTGGTGGTCATGACAGTCAGCGTGGGCGGACTCCCCCGCGAGCCCTGTGGTGCGGCTGTGACCTGTGGATGACTCCGCCCGCTGTGGACAGGGCCACCCGGCACGCCCCAGAAGTCCCCGTCCCAGTGATCACTGAGGCACCGCGGCACCACGACGAGCGCTGAGTGGCAGGATCCGGACGATGGAGCTGCAGGACTTCCTGGACCACGTGAACCGCGGCGCGCTGATCGAAGCCGGCTCCGAACAACACCAGTTCATGCACGGCGCCGCCCAGGAGGCGCTGCGGACCGTGGCCGAGATCAACACCGGATACCGCACCCCCGAGGAGGTGCGCGCCCTGCTGGCTCGACTCACCGGAAAGACCGTGCACGAGTCAGTCGCTGTCTTCCCGCCGTTCTACAGCGAGTTCGGCAAGAACCTCACCCTGGGCAAGGACATCTTCATCAACATCGGCTGCCGCTTCCAGGACACCGGCGGCATCACCGTTGGGGACGGTGCGCTCATCGGCCACGGCAGCACCCTGACGACGCTCAACCACGGGATCAACCCCGACCAGCGCGCGGACATGTCCCCGGCGCCGGTCGTGATCGGCCGCAAGGTGTGGCTCGGTGCTGGGGTGACCGTCGTCCCGGGCGTGACGGTCGGTGACGGCGCGATCGTGGGAGCTGGTTCGGTCGTGACCAAGGACGTGCCGGCCAACGCGATCGTCGCTGGCGTGCCGGCCAAGCTCATCCGCATGACCGGGTACGACGCCTTCCCGAGCGGGTGAGCGAGCAACGCGCCGTCGAGCGGCTGATCAGCTACAGCGACGCGGTCGTGGCCATCGCCGCCACGCTGCTGGTGCTGCCGCTGGTGGACATCGCGCCCGAGGTGCAGGCCAGACCGCTCGGTGAGGTGCTCGCCGACCACCGCAGCCAGCTGCTCGCGTTCGTGCTCAGCTTCGTGGTGATCGGCCGCTTCTGGGCGGCCCACCACCGCCTGTTCCAACCGCTGCGGGGACACACGCCGGCGCTGGTGTGGCTGAACATGCTGTGGCTGCTCAGCATCGTGTTCCTGCCGTTTCCCACCCAGGTGGTGGCCACGCTCGACGGTCAGCACCGTGGAGCGGTGGGCCTCTACATCGGCACCATGCTGGTGACCAGCGCTGCGGGGGTGGCGATGGCGGTGCTGATGAGTCGTGACGAGGCACTGACGGCCCCGAGCGAGCGCACCGGGCTCGGCGTCCAGCACGCAGCGAGCGCCGCGGTCGCCCTGGCCGCAGCGCTGGCGCTCGGGGTGGCCATGCCGACCGTGGGGCTGTGGGCCCTGCTCCTGCTGGTCCTGCAGGGACCGCTGCTGCGGCTGTTCCTGCGGATGCGGTAACGCTGGAGGTCGGGACTCCGAAATACAGGAGAACTCGTCCTTGACGACAGCGTCCAGAAGTTAAGGGACGACCCCCGCCAGGGGGGAGGGGCGGGGGTCGTCGAGCTCAGCCCCGGGGGGTCGGGCTGAGCACACCTGGAACAAGTCCAGGCGACGTCGACTCTACCCCCAAAACTTCGACACATGCACCACCCGTGTCGATACTTCCCCGGCCGATGTCGGGGCCGCGCCCTATGCTGCCTCGTGTGACCGCTGCCGTGCCCACCAACCAGCGCCCGGTAGCGGCGTTCTTCGACCTGGACAAGACGATCATCGCCAAGTCCAGCACGCTGGCGTTCAGCCGCCCGTTCTTCCACGAGGGCCTGATCAACCGCCGAGCAGTGCTCAAGAGCAGCTACGCGCAGTTCCTCTTCCTGCTCGCCGGCGCCGACGCCGACCAGGTGGAGCGCATGCGTGCCCACCTCACCTCCCTCTGCGCCGGCTGGGACGTCAAGCAGGTGCGGGCCATCGTCGAGGAGACGCTGCACGACGTGGTCGACCCGCTGGTCTACGTCGAGGCCGCCGAGCTCATCACCGAGCACAAGGCGCGGGGCCACGACGTGGTGGTGGTGTCGACGTCGGGCGACGAGATGGTCACCCCCATCGCCCGGATGGTCGGTGCTGACCACAGCGTGGCCACCCGCATGGTGGAGGCCGACGGGCGCTACACCGGCGAGGTCGACTTCTACTGCTACGGCGAGGCCAAGGCGGAGGCGATCCGACGGCTCGCCGACGAGCGCGGCTACGACCTCGAGGCCAGCTACGCCTACAGCGACTCCTCCACCGACCTGCCGATGCTCACCGCGGTCGGGCACCCCACCGCCGTCAACCCCGACCGGCTGCTGCGCAAGGAGGCCACCCAGCGGGGCTGGCCGATGCTCACCTTCTCCGCACCGGTGCCGTTGCGAGCCCGCATCCCCACGGCCTCCTCCTCCGCCGTCGCCACCGCCGCGGTAGGGCTGGGTGCCGCGGCGGCCGGCGCCACCTGGTACGGCCTCGCCCGCCGTCGCCGCGGGCGCTGATCCGCCACCAGCACGGGGCAGGAGTCGTTGCCCGAAGAGTCTTGATGTGGGCGAAATCACGGCGTAGAACTGAGGGCAGAGCCGCGAACCGGCCACGGTGGGATCGGATGAGAAGGTCTCACCCCCCACTCGAGGCTCGACGCGAAACGCTCGGAACCCACGCGCAGGCCGACGACAAAGGCAGCGTGGCAGGGCCTGCGACAGTCGACAGATGTCCTCTGACGCCGAGGCCTACCAACTCCGCGCACCGTGCACGCTTGGTACCCGAGCTGCTCGTGACCGTGAACGGCGTCCCGGCCACCCCTGGCGGGGCGTCGTTCCGCGTGCGCGGGGGCGAGGCGGGCTAGCGGCCCAGCTCGGCGAGCTTGCGGAAGTCCCAGCTGACGATCTTGGTCGGCACCAGCCGGTGCCACGCGTGCTTGCCGTCGTGCGGCAGCTCGTCCAGACCGAAGTACTTCTGGGCGAAGCTGCGCTCCATCGGAACCAGCACCTCGTCGGGCGCACCGGTGCGAGGCACCTCGCCCACCACCTCGACGCTGCCGTGCAGCTCCACCCCGCGCAGCTCCAGGTAGTCGTGACCGTCGTCCACCACCACCGCCACCCGGGGGTCACGGGCCAGGTTGGCCCAGCGCTTGCTGCGGGTGATGCTCTGCATCCACAGCGCCTCGCCGTCCCAGATGAACCACAGCGGTGACACGTGCGGGGCGCCGTCGGCGCTGACGGTGGCCATCCGGCAGGTGCGCTGCTCGGCCAGGAACGCGTCTCGCTCGGGCGCAGACATGGCGATCTTGCGGCCGCGCTTCTGCTCTGCAGCACTCACGGAAATCTCCTTCACGTCCGTGGCCGATCCTGGTGACGCGGACCACAACTGCTCCGGAGCGTAGGGCACTAGCCCGGGTGGGCGTCGGCGATGGAGGTCGCCTCGCGCGCACCGGCCTCCAGCGCGGCACAGCAGCTGAGCACCCACGTGGCGATGCCGTCGGCACTGCCGGCGGCGAAGGCGGCCGCCTCGTCGCGGTACTGGGCCGGGCGGCGCATCCAGTACACCTCGGGCACCGTGAGGTTCTTCGGGTCCAGCCCGGTGCTCACCGCCACCAGCCGGGAGGCGGCACGGGCGACCACCCCGTCGGCGGTGCCGAAGGGCGCCAGCGTGACCAGCTCGCCGTGCAGCACCGCGGCGAGCACCGCGGCCGGGACCTTGGTGCCCCCGGTGACCAGCTGGGCCAGCAGGTCCAGCCGCTGGGCCACCCCGGCGCCCGGGCGCGGCCGGCCCAGCGCGTCGGGATCGCTCAGCCCGGACGCGGCCAGCAGGTGCAGCCGCGCCAGCACCTGTAGCGGGGCCCGGCTCCACACCCGCAGGGTGGCCTCCAGGGCGGTGCCGTCCAGCGCCGCTGCCACCCGCACCGAGCCGGCGAGCACGGGGTCGGCCACCTCGCCGTCGGAGTCCTCCGCCGGCAGCTCGGGCGCGCCACCGTCGAGGGTGGCCGACGCACGGGCGGCCCGGATGGAGGCCTCGGTGGCCGAGAGCGGGAAGCCCCGCCGGTTGGCGCGGTGGCGGTGCACCTCGGCGATCGCCGCCCCGGCGGACTCTGCGGCCTCGGCCACACCAGGAAGCCGCAGGATCGGCACAAGGGGGTCGTCGGCGGAGGGTTGCGCGGAGGAACGAGCGGCGGCAGACACGTCGAGTAACGCTACCGGCGTGCACCGCCACTACCGCACGGAGTTGCGCCACGTCACCCCCACCTACGGTCGCCGGTGTGACGCACGACGCATATGTTGATCTCATGACCCCCAGCGCTGAGACCCCCCACGCCGAGACCGAGGTGTTCGCACCGACCCCCGAGTTCGCCGCGCAGGCCAACGCCGGCACCGAGCTGCAGGCGCTGGCCGACGCCGACCGGGACGCCTTCTGGGCCGAGCAGGCCCGGCGCCTGCACTGGCACGAGCCGTTCGAGCAGGTCCTGGACTGGACCGACGCCCCGGTGGCCAAGTGGTTCGTCAACGGCAAGCTCAACGTCGCCTACAACTGCGTGGACCGCCACGTGGAGGCCGGCAACGGCGACCGGGTGGCCATCCACTGGGAGGGCGAGCCCGGCGACTCCCGCGACATCACCTACCGCGACCTGCTCGCCGAGGTGAGCCGCGCCGCCAACACCTTCGTCGAGCTGGGCCTGGTCACCGGCGACCGGGTGGCCATCTACATGCCGATGATCCCCGAGGCCATCGTCTCCATGCTGGCCTGCGCCCGGCTCGGCCTCACCCACTCCGTGGTGTTCGCCGGGTTCTCCGCCGGCGCGCTGCGCTCCCGGATCGACGACGCCGCAGCGCGCCTGGTCATCACCACCGACGGGCAGTGGCGCCGCGGCAAGGCTGCCCCGCTCAAGGCCGCGGTGGACGAGGCGGTGGACGGAGCCAAGTCGGTCGAGCACGTGCTGGTGGTCAACCGCACCGACTCCGAGGTGGCCTGGACCGAGGGCCGTGACCTGTGGTGGCACGAGACGGTCGCACAGGCCTCACCCGAGCACACCTGCGAGGCCTTCGACTCCGAGCACCCGCTGTTCGTGCTCTACACCTCCGGCACCACCGGCAAGCCCAAGGGCATCATCCACACCTCCGGCGGGTACCTGACGCAGACGTCGTACACCCACCACTACGTCTTCGACCACAAGCCGGGCCAGGACGTCTACTGGTGCACCGCCGACATCGGCTGGGTCACCGGGCACTCCTACATCGTCTACGGACCGCTCAGCAACGGTGCCACCCAGGTGGTCTACGAGGGCACCCCCAACTCCCCCGACGAGCACCGGCACTGGAACATCGTGGAGAAGTACCAGGTCTCCATCTACTACACCGCCCCCACGCTGGTGCGCACGTTCATGAAGTGGGGCCGCGAGATCCCCGACGCCCACGACCTGTCGTCACTGCGGGTGCTGGGCAGCGTGGGCGAGCCGATCAACCCCGAGGCCTGGCTCTGGTACCACGAGGTGATCGGTGGCGGCCGCTGCCCGATCGTGGACACCTGGTGGCAGACCGAGACCGGCGCCATCATGATCTCCCCGCTGCCCGGCGTCACCGCCTGCAAGCCCGGCTCCGCCATGGCCACCGTGCCCGGCATCTCCGCCGCCGTGGTGGACGAGGAGGCCAACGTGCTGCACGCCGAGGACGGCGAGGTCTCCGGCTACCTGGTGCTCGACCAGCCCTGGCCGGCGATGCTCCGCGGCATCTGGGGAGACATGGAGCGGTACAAGGACACCTACTGGTCGCGCTACGCCGAGCAGGGCTGGTACTTCGCCGGGGACGGCGCCAAGATCGACACCGACGGCGCCATCTGGCTGCTCGGCCGGGTGGACGACGTCATGAACGTCTCCGGGCACCGCATCTCCACCACCGAGGTGGAGTCGGCGCTGGTCAGCCACCACGCCGTGGCCGAGGCCGCCGTGGTGGGCGCCTCGGACGAGACCACCGGGCAGGGCATCGTGGCGTTCGTGATCCTGCGCGGCGGCCAGGACGACGGCGGCGAGGAGCTGGTGGCCGAGCTGCGCAACCACGTCGGCAAGGAGATCGGCCCCATCGCCAAGCCCCGCCAGGTCCTGGTGGTGCCGGAGCTGCCCAAGACCCGCAGCGGCAAGATCATGCGCCGGCTGCTGCGCGACATCGCGGAGAACCGCGAGGTGGGCGACGTGTCCACACTGGCCGACTCCACCGTGATGGACCTCATCTCCTCTGGACTGAACAAGCCCTCCTGAGCCGCGATGCACACCACGGGTTGGTCGCGGGCAGTGCCTGATCGGCTTGTCCGCGACCAACCGTGGCACCATGACCCCTGACGAGCGGTGGCCGGGCCTTGCGCCGTGGCGCCCACAAGACGCACGTGGAGGGGCGAGTTGAGCACTAGCGACCGCAGCACCGGCCAACGCAGCACGGGAGAGGGAGTGCCCACCACGGTGGCCTCCATCCCGCTGTCCGAGATCGACCGGGGCAACCCCAGCATCGGGACGCTGGTGAAGGACGCCACCGCGCAGGTCTCCACCCTGGTGCGCGCCGAGGTGGAGCTGGCCAAGCAGGAGGTGACCGCCGAGGTCAAGAAGGGCGTGCAGGGCAGCATCTTCTTCGTCATCGCCCTCACCGTCGCGCTGTTCAGCGCGTTCTTCCTGTTCTTCACCATCGCCGAGGTCATCGACATCTGGCTGCCGCGCTCGGCCGCCTTCGGCATCGTCTTCGCGCTCATGGTCGTGGTGGCCGCGGTGTTCGGCCTGCTCGGCTACCGCAAGGTGCGCAAGGTCCGCAAGCCCGAGAAGACCATCGACGCGATCAAGGACAACGCGAAGATCGTCAAGCGCGCGAGCTGAGATGTCCCCGCTGGATCCCTCCAGCGTCCGGATCGAGGGTCCCTGGACGCACCGCGACGTGCACGCCAACGGGATCCGCTTCCACGTCGCCGAGGTTGACGGCCGTGACGGCTCCGGCCCGCTGGTGCTGCTGCTGCACGGGTTCCCGGAGTTCTGGTGGAGCTGGCGGCACCAGCTGACCGGGCTGGCCGAGCAGGGTGCCCGCGTGGTCGCGGTGGACCTGCGCGGCTACGGCGACTCCGACAAGCCGCCCCGCGGCTACGACGGCTGGACCCTCGCCGGCGACGTCGCCGGGCTGATCCGGGCCCTGGGCGAGACCAGCGCGGTGCTGGTCGGCCACGACTGGGGCGGGCTCATCGCCTGGTCCACCGCCACCCTGCACTCGCGGCTGGTCCGTGGGCTCGCCGTGCTCGGGGCCCCGCACCCGGTGGCCCTGCGCCGGGCGCTGCGCAGCGGCGGCGCCCAGGCCAAGGCACTGCGCCACGCCGCCGCCTACCAGCTGCCTCGCTGGCCGGAGCGCACGCTGCCCGCCGACGACGCCGCCGCCATCGGACGGGTGCTGCGGGAGTGGTCCGGTCCGGACTGGGCCGCCTCCCCCGAGTTCGCCGAGGTGGCTCGCTGCAACCAGCAGGCCATGCAGGTGCCCGGGGTGGTGCACTCCGCGATGGAGTACTACCGCTGGGCCATGCGCAGCCAGCTGCGCAGCGACGGCCACCGCTTCAGCGTGGAGCTGGACCGGCCGCTGACCATCCCCGTGCTGCAGCTGCACGGCGAGCTCGACCCCTGCCTGCTGCCCGCGACCGCAGCGGCGTCCGGCCCGTGGGCGCCCTACCGCGACTACCACCTGCTGCCGGGCGTGGGCCACTTCGTGCACCAGGAGGCCCCGGAGCGCACCAACGCGCTGCTGGCCGGCTTCCTGCAGCGACTGCCCTAGCGCCGGTCGGGCCCGGCGCTCCCGGCTCAGGACGCGGTGCAGGTGCCGGTGGCCACCGGGCGGTCCAGCCCCGCTGCGGCCGCCACCTCGTCGCGCACCTCCGGGCCGGTGAGCACGTAGCCGGTGTCGGCGTTGTCCAGGGCAGCGCCGAACACCACCCCCAGCACGAAGCCGTTGGTGTCGATCATCGGCCCGCCGGAGTTGCCGCTGCGAATCTGGCCGCGGACGGTGTAGACGTCGCGCACCACGGTGGAGTCGTCGTAGATGTTGGGCCCGCGCAGGGAGATCTCCGAGCGCACCCGGGCCGGGGTGGCGGTGTAGGGCCCGTCCAGGGGGTAGCCGAGCACGATCGCCGACTCCCCGGTGGTGGCCGGCTCCTGGGCCAGGGAGAGCACCGGCGCCGTGAGCCCCGGCACGGCGAGCACGGCGAGGTCGCTCTGCGGGTCGTAGAGCACCACGGTGGCCGACAGCTGGCCGCCGGCGGTCTCCACCGCCACCTTGTTGGCCCCGGCGATCACGTGGGCGTTGGTCATCACCCGCTGCGGGGCCACCACGAACCCGGTGCCCTCCAGGCCGCGCGAGCACGACGGCGCGGCGGCCCGCACCTTGAGCACGCTGGCCCGGGTGCGCTGCACCACCTGGCTGGCCTGCACCTCGGTGTCCGGGGCCTCCACCTCGGTGATGGGGGTGCGGGCGAACGGGCTGAGCACAGTGGGCAGCCCGGAGGTGTCCAGCAGGTCGCCGAACTCCGAGGGCAGCCGCTGAGCGCTGTCGGGCAGCACGTCGTTGACCTCGCCGAGCACCCGCGAGTCACGCACCGCGCTGGCCAGGTCGGCGTCGCCGGCGGAGGCCAGCGGGACCGCCAGCAGCCACGCGGCGATGAGCACGGCCGCCGCCTGCACCGCCGCGCCCAGCGCGCTGTCCACCACTCGCACTGCGGCGACGCGCATGGTGCCGCGGATGGTGCGCCCCACCAGCACCCCGAGGGTCTCCCCCACGGCGATGAGCATCACCACCACGCCGACACCGACGGCGATCCGGGCGGCGGCGCCGTCCACCATCTCCACGAAGGTGGGCGCCAGGCGCAGGCCGACCACCGCGCCCAGCAGCACGCCGGCGAAGGCCAGCAGCGAGACGGCCACCCCCTGCCGCCAGCCCGACGCCGCGGCCAGCAGCGCCAGCACGATGACCAGCAGGTCCACCCAGTTCACGCGGTCACCTCGGGCTCGGGGTCGGTGCCGGTGCGCCGCAGCACGGTGTCCAGGTCACGGACGTCGCCGGTGTCCCAGGGGCGGTCCCAGCCGGCCAGCGACGACAGGGTGGCCAGCAGACCGCCGGTGAAGCCCCAGACCAGCAACCCGTCCACGGTGAAGGCGGGGCTGGTGTAGCCGGAGGGGTGGTGCAGCTGGAAGCGGTTGGCCGGGTCGAGCAGGGTGCGCAGCGGGATGCGCTCCACGCGGGCGGCCTCGGCAGGGTCGACCACGCGGACCGGGCTGGGCTGGGCCCAGTGTGCGAGCACCGGGGTGACCCGGAAGCCCGATGGCGGGACGTTCAGCTCGGGCAGCAGGGCCAGCGGGTGCACTCCCGAGGCGTCCAGGCCGGTCTCCTCCTCCGCCTCGCGCAGCGCCGCGCCCACCGGTCCGTCGTCGCCGGGATCGAGGGCTCCGCCGGGGAAGGCCACCTGGCCGCTGTGGGTGCGCATCGAGCTGGCGCGCTCCAGCAGCAGCACGTCGGCGTCGTCCACGTCGTGACCGGAGAACAGCATGAGCACCGCCGCGGGACGCGCGGAGACCGGCGGCGTGCGCATCCGGGTCAGGTCGGCCATGGACACGTCCTGCAGGGTGCGCAGCAACCCCTCGAGCAACGGGGGAACGTGCACCTCCGGCCCAGCCAGCCGCACGGTCATACCTGCACCCCCAACCACCGGTCGACTGCGCTGGCGACCTGGTCCACACTGCTGAACGCGACCGCGAGCACTTGCGCGACAGTTCCATCCGCCCGCAGCAGCACAGTAACGGGGTAGGCCGCCGGCGCCCCGGCAAGCGCGCCCAGGCGTTGCTGGGAGTCCTGCACCGAGGCCAGGTGCACCCCGTAGTCGCGCATCGCCTGCAGCCCGCGCAGCTGGTTGGGGTCGCTGTGCACGGTCAGCACCGCCACCTCCGGCTCGGCTCGCGCGGCGAACTCGGCCATCACCGGCAGCTCCTTGGCGCAGGGGCCGCACCACCAGGCCCACAGGTTGAGCACCGCCGGTCGTCCACCCAGCGCGGTGGCCAGGTCCACCGTCTGCCCGCCGGCCAGGCACTGCAGCCGCAGGTCAGCCAGCGGGCCGGTGCTGCGCGGGCCGTCGGCGGCAGGACAGGGGTCGAGGTTGGCGGCCGCCGCGACCTCGGCGAGCCGGGCAGGGTCTTGCTGCTGGGTGGCCTGGGTTCCGGCGGAGCCCGGCACCGGCGCGGAGTCGGTCCGGGGCCACAGCGCGGCCACCAGGGCCAGCACCACGGCCACGCCGACGATGTTCCACCGCACCGTGGGGCTCAGCAGCGCGGCTCGCAGTCGCGTCATGCAGGCTGCTGCCCGGCGAGCGCCAGCAGGTGCTCAGCCTCCGGCCCACGCACCAGCTTGGCGGCGGCGGCGGGATCGGTCGGGCCGGTGCCGTAGGCGGGGCAGTCAGCCGCCAGCACACACACCCCGCACGCCGGGTTGCGCGAGTGGCACACCCGGCGGCCGTGGAAGATCACCCGGTGCGAGAGCACTGTCCAGTCCCGACGCTCGAACAGCGCGCCCACGGCGTGCTCCACCTTCACCGGGTCCTCCTCGGCGGTCCAGCCCCAGCGGCGCACCAGCCGTCCGAAGTGGGTGTCCACGGTAATGCCCGGCACCCCGAAGGCGTTGCCCAAGATCACGTTCGCGGTCTTGCGGCCGATGCCGGGCAGCGCCACCAGCTCGGGCAGCGTGCTCGGCAGCACCCCGTCGTGCTGCTCCACCACCGTCTGGGCCAGACCGAGCAGCGACGACGCCTTGTTGCGGTAGAAGCCGGTCTGGCGGATCAGCTCCTCCAGCTCGGTGCGGTCGGCCCCGGCCAGGGCGTACACGTCGGGGTAGCGGGCGAACAGCGCCGGCGTCACCTGGTTGACCTTCTTGTCGGTGCACTGGGCGGACAAGATGGTGGCCACCGCCAGCTGCAGCGGCGTGCTGAAGTCCAGCTCGCAGTAGACGTGCGGGAACGCCACGCCCAGCGCCCTGTTCATCCGGCGCGCTCGGCGCACCAGCCCCAGCCGCGTCTCCGCAGCGCGGCTGCGGGCCAGTCCTCTCGTCACAGCCACACAGTACGTAGCCGTGGCCGCCGCGGGTCACGGCTCGGTCACCGTGCGCCCTCCGCGGGAGAGCTGCCAGTGAGATGGGGGATACTCGCAAGCATGGAGGGCCTCGCTGTTGTCATCTTCCCGGTGCTGCTGATGTTCTTCGCGCTGTCCATGGAGCGGGTCGAGTCGCGGTTGCGTCGCAGCTCCGTGGGTGGTGAGGACCTCGAGCAGTTCTTCGCCCAGGCGAGCGACGACGAGGTCAACACCTTTGTCCGCGAGGGGCTGCCGCGCAGCATGGACGTCTTCCGCATTCGCCGTCGCCGGGCGGGCCGTCGGGCGCGCCGTCGCAAGGCCAAGGTCGCGGCCACCGCGACCGGGCTGGGTGCGCAATCCCACTGACCGACGTGGTGTGATGCCAGTGACATCAGCGCACTAAGATGGTTGGTCCCGGCATCAACGTCGGCGCGCACCCGGGCAAAACCTGTGCGGCTGGTGATCGAAAGAGGAGTGGTAGTGGACACGGACACGGACGAGGTGCTCGCCAGGGCGGGCATCTTCCAGGGCGTCGAGCCCGCAGCGGTGCAGGCGCTGACGCATCAGCTGCAGCCGGTGGACTTCCCCCGCGGTCACACCATCTTCAACGAGGGTGAGCCTGGCGACCGGCTCTACATCATCATCTCGGGCAAGGTGAAGATCGGTCGGCGCTCGCCGGACGGCCGCGAGAACCTGCTGACCATCATGGGCCCCTCGGACATGTTCGGTGAGCTGTCGATCTTCGACCCCGGCCCCCGCACGTCCGGCGCCACCACGGTCACCGAGGTGCGCGCGGTGAGCATGGACCGCTCCGCGCTGAAGTCCTGGATCACCCAGCGCCCGGAGATCGCCGAGCAGCTGCTGCGCGTGCTGGCCCGCCGGCTGCGCCGCACCAACAACAACCTGGCGGACCTCATCTTCACCGACGTCCCCGGCCGCGTCGCCAAGGCCCTGCTGCAGCTGGCCCAGCGCTTCGGCACCCAGGAGGCTGGCGCGCTGCGGGTCACCCACGACCTCACCCAGGAGGAGATCGCCCAGCTGGTCGGCGCCTCCCGCGAGACGGTCAACAAGGCCCTCGCCGACTTCGCCCAGCGCGGCTGGCTGCGCCTTGAGGGCAAGAGCGTGCTCATCTCCGACCCCGAGCGCCTGGCTCGCCGCGCGCGCTAGCCGCTGACGTCCGGGAGCCGGTGAGCACCACCCCCGCTCAGGCTCCCGGTCGGGCCGCGCCCGCCACCCAGGGCATTCGGCACCACCGCACCACCCGTGCTCTCATTGGGCACATGACAGCTGAGAACCCCGTGCAGAACGTCACCTTTCCGAGCAACGGCTCGACCGCCCACGGCTACCTGAAGCTCCCGGAGTCGGGCAGCGGCCCCGGTGTGATCGTGATCCAGGAGTGGTGGGGCCTGACCACCCACATCGCGGACGTGACCGACCGGCTGGCCGCAGCGGGCTTCGTGGCGCTGGCACCCGACCTCTACGGCGGTGCCACCGCCCATGACGCCGACGAGGCCGGCGAGCTGATGCAGAAGCTGCCCGTGGACCAGGCCGCCCGTGACCTCTCCGGTGCGGTGGACTTCCTGCTGGGCAACGACGCCGTCACCTCCGACAAGGTCGGCGTGGTCGGCTTCTGCATGGGCGGTGGCTTCGTCATCTCGATGGCGGCGCAGCTCGGCGACAAGATCGCCGTGGCCGTGCCCTTCTACGGCATCCTGCAGACCGAGCCGGACTTCACCAACCTCACCGCCCGGATGGTCGGCCACTTCGGCACCCACGACCAGATGATCTCCGAGGAGGCGCTGGGCGAGCTGGAGGCCAAGATCACCGAGGGCAGCGGTCGCGCCCCGGAGTTCTACCGCTACGACGCCGGGCACGCGTTCTTCAACGACGAGAACCTGATGGGCACCTACGACGCCGACAAGGCCAAGCTGGCCTGGGACCGCACCCTGGACGCGCTGCACGCCGAGCTCGGCTAGGGGCGTCTGCAAGTACCACCAAGCGCGCCCGGCTGCGTCTGCAACCGCTACCCACCGCCGTCCGCACCCCGCGGGCGGCGGTGGTGCGTGCAGGGCCCGCGCCCAGTCCCCGTCCGCTAGCGCAGGTAGTCCAGCTGGGCCCGCACCGACCACTCCGCCGCCGGCCACAGCGTCTGGTCCACGTCGGCGTACACCAGCTCCACCACCTGCCGGGGCGTGGCGTCGGCGCCCAGCGTCTGCAGCGCGCCGCGCACCTGCTCGAGGCGCTCCTCGCGGTGGGCCAGGTAGTACTGCACCGCGGCACGGGCGTCGGGCAGGTCGGGCCCGTGCCCGGGCAGCACGGTGGCCCCCTCGGGCAGCTCGGCCAGCATCCGCAGCGACTCCAGGTACGGGCCCAGCGCACCGTCCGGCGGCGCGATCACCGTGGTACCGCGGCCGAGCACCGTGTCCCCGGTGATGACGCTGCCGCGCTCGCCGTCGCCGTCGAGCACCAGGCACACCGAGTCCGCGGTGTGGCCCGGAGTGGCCAGCACCCGCAGCTCCACCCCCGCGGCGGCCACCACGTCCCCCTCCGCGAGACCCTCCGAGCCCAGCCGCAGCGCGGGGTCCACCGCGCGCACCACGGAGCCGGTCAGCTCGGCGAACCGCTTGGCTCCCGCGGCGTGGTCGACGTGGCCGTGGGTGAGCACCGTGGCCACCACGTCACCGACCGCCGCCACCCGCCGCAAGTGCGCCTCGTCGTCCGGTCCGGGGTCCACCACCACGCACTGCTCGGAGCCGGGCGCGCGCAGCACCCAGGTGTTGGTGCCCTCCAGGGTCATCACCGAGGGGTTCTCGCAGAGCAGCACCGCCGCGCTGGGGGTCACCTGTCGCAGCTGCCCGTACGCCGGGTGCACCAGGCTCATGACGCGTCCTGGGCCGACTGGCGACCGAGGCCCACCGGGTAGTCGTCCCCGCCGGGAAACTCGATGCGCACCGCGGTGCCGTCCGACACCAGCCTGGGGGCCACCGGGTCCAGGTCGCGCTCCGCGCCGAGCACCCCGGCCACGTCGCCGCAGGCGTCGAGCTCCCGGAGCGTGGACCAGGTGGGAGGCAGCAGTCCCCGCCGGCCCTGCTGCCAGTCGGCGATGGCGTCCTGTGGCCGCTGCCAGCCGGCGTCGGAGGCCTCGGTGGTCACGCCGTCGGCGATCTGCCCCTGCGGCATGGCGGCCACGAAGAAGCGGGTGTCGTAGCGGCGGGTCTCCGCCTCGGGGGTGATCCAGTTGGACCAGGGACGCACCAGGTCGGCGCGCAGCACCAGCCCTTCGCGGGCGAGGAACTGCGCGAACGACAGCTCGCGGTCCACCAGCGCCTGCCGGGCCGGCCCGTAGCCGGAGGTGTCGGCGACGACGGTGTCGGCCGTGGGGCCGGCGAGCAGCACGCCGCACTCCTCGAAGGTCTCCCGCACGGCTGCACACACCAAGGCGGCTGCCGTGCTCTCCGGGCAGCGGAAGCGCTCGGCCCACCAGCTCGGCGGCGGTCCCACCCAGCCGAGGTCGGTCTCCTCGTCGCGCGCGTCCACACCACCACCGGGAAACACCGTCATCCCGCCGGCGAAGGCCATCGCGGTGGTGCGGTGCAGGAGGAAGACCTCCATGCCGGCATCGGTGTCTCGCACCAGCGCAATGGTGGAGGCGTCCCGCAGCGGGGTTGCCGGAGCAGCGTCTGGTGAGGTCACCTTCGTGATGCTACGTCCGGCGGTGTCGCCGTCGTCACAGCATCAGACGAGCACGGCGGCCGGCGCCAGCACCTCGACGACGAGCTCCACCTCGACGGGGGCGTTCATCGGCAGCTCGGCCACCCCCACGGCGGAGCGGGCGTGCTGGCCGGCCTCCTCGAAGACCTCGCCCAGCAGCTCCGAGGCACCGTTGACCACGCCGGGCTGGCCGGTGAAGCCCTCGGCGGAGGCGACGAAGCCGACGACCTTGACCACCCGCACCACGGAGTCGATGCCCACGAGGGCGTGCACAGCCGCCAGCGCGTTGAGGGCGCAGGCCCGGGCGAGCTCCTTGGCCTGCTCGGGGCTCACCGCGTCGCCGACCTTGCCGGTGCCGGCGAGGGCGCCGTCGACGAAGGGCAGCTGGCCGGAGGTGTAGACGAGGCTGCCCGAGCGCACCGCGGGCACGTAGGCCGCCACCGGCGCCGCGACCGGCGGGAGGGTGATGCCGAGGAAGGACAGCCGGGTGGACCAGTCAGCCATCGGGGTGCCCGCTCAGCCCTGGGAGGAGCGCGGGCGCTTGAGGTAGGCGACGTGCTGCTCGCCGGTGGGCCCGGGCAGCACCGCGACGAGCTCCCAGCCGTCGGCACCCCACTGGTCGAGAATCTGCTTGGTGGCGTGCGTGAGCAGCGGAACTGTGGCGTATTCCCAGGTGGTCATGCGCTCACTGTACGGCGCGCATAGAGTGCTGCGCGTGCCTGCAACCGACACGACTACTGCTGCGGCCGCCGAGACCCACTGGCCCGCCGCAGCCGCCCAGGCCCGCCTGCACGTGGTCTCCGGCAAGGGCGGAACCGGAAAGTCCACTGTGGCGGCCTCCCTCGCCCTGGCCCTCGCCGCGGGCGGGCGCAAGGTGCTGCTGGTGGAGGTGGAGGGGCGGCAGGGCATCGCGCAGATGTTCGACACGCCCCCGCTGCCCCACGAGGAGAAGCGGATCGCGGTGGCGGCCGACGGCGGCGAGGTGCGCGCACTGGCCATCGACGTCGAGACGGCTCTGCTGGAGTACCTCGACATGTTCTACAACCTCGGCTTCGCCGGCCGGGCGATGCGCCGGGTGGGTGCCATCGAGTTCGCCACCACCCTGGCGCCGGGCCTGCGCGACGTGCTGCTCACCGGCAAGATCAAGGAGTGCGTGGTGCGCACCGAGAAGAACGGGCGCCGCACCTACGACGCGGTGGTCGTCGACGCGCCACCGACCGGCCGGGTGGTCAACTTCCTCGACGTCACCCGGGCCATGGCCGACCTGGCCAAGAGCGGTCCCATCCGCGCGCAGAGCGAGGGCGTCATCGAGCTGCTGCACTCCGACCAGACGGTGGTGCACCTGGTGACGCTGCTGGAGGAGCTGCCCGTGCAGGAGACCCTGGACGCGCTCGAGGAGCTGCGGGCGGCCGACCTGCGCACCGGCGCGGTGATCGTCAACCGCGCCAAGGCCCACGAGCTGCCCGAGGACGCCCTGCAGGCCGCGGCCGACGGAGCGGTGGACACCGAGGCCCTGCGCGCCGGGCTGGACGTCGCCGGCATCAAGCTCAGCGACGACGACATCGCGGGGCTGGTCACCCAGACCGTGCAGCACGCCCTGCGCGTGCGCACCGAGCAGGCCAGTCGAGCTCGGCTGGCCAAGGCAGGAGCCGAGATGGTGGAGCTGCCCGCGCTGGCCGACGGGGTGGATCTCGGTGCCCTGTACGAGCTCGCCGAGGTTCTCGCTGAGCAGGGTGTGCGATGAGCGCCAAGAAGGCCCCGGTGCCCACCAACGCCGCCGCCACCAACACCACGGCCATCGAGGCCACCGCCGCAGGGTCGGGGCTGCTGGACGTGGGCGCGCTGCTGGCCAACGAGAAGACGAAGGTCATCGTGGTGTGCGGTGCCGGCGGCGTCGGCAAGACCACCACCGCGGCCGCGCTGGCGCTGCGCGCTGCCGAGCAGGGCCGCCGCGCGGTGGTGCTGACCATCGACCCCGCGCGGCGGCTGGCTCAGGCCCTGGGTGTGGCCGAGCTGACCAACACCCCGCAGCGGGTGGCCCTCACCGGCGACAAGGACGACGAGCCCGAGCACGGCGGTGAGCTGCACGCGATGATGCTGGACATGCGTCGCACGTTCGACGAGATGGTGCTGGAGAACGCCGAGCCCGGCCGGGCCGAGGCCATCCTGTCCAACCCCTTCTACCAGACCATCGCCACCTCGTTCTCCGGGACGCAGGAGTACATGGCCATGGAGAAGCTGGGCCAGCTGGCGGCCTCCGGGCAGTGGGACCTCATCGTGGTCGACACCCCGCCCTCGCGCTCGGCGCTGGACTTCCTCGACGCCCCGCAGCGGCTCTCGGCGTTCCTGGACGGCCGGATGATCCGGCTGCTCTCCGCCCCCGCCCGCGCCGGCGGGTTGGGGCTGCGCAAGGTGGTGGGCGGCGCGGTGGGCCTGGCCGCCAAGGGGGTGTCCACCATCATCGGCGGACAGATGCTCAACGACGCCGCCGCCTTCGTGCAGGCCTTCGAGACGATGTTCGGCAGCTTCCGTGAGCGATCCAAGGCCACCTACGAGCTGCTGCGCCGTCCGGGCACCGCGTTCATGGTGATCTCCGCACCCGAGCCCGACGCCCTGCGCGAGGCCGCGTACTTCGTCGACCGGCTCTCCACCGAGAACATGCCGCTGGTGGGGCTGGTGCTCAACCGCACCCATCCCACCCTGGTGGAGCTCAGCCCCGCGCTGGCCGAGGAGGCCGCCGGCACGCTGGAGAAGACCGGGGACAACGCCCTGGCCGCCGGTGCGCTGCGGGTGCACGCCGACCAGGCGGTGACCGCCGAGCGGGAGGTGCACCTGCTCAGCCGGTTCACCCACGCCCACCCGAGGGTGCCGCTGATCGGCGTGCCCGCCCTGCCCTTCGAGGTGGCTGACCTGGACGCGCTGCGCGCGCTGGGCGACGAGCTCACCGGGGCCGGCTAGCCCAGCCCAGCCCGGTACGGGCTGGGCCAGCCGACCTGGGCTAGCCGACCTGAGCCACGGGGTGGCCGGCCTCGACCCGCTCCAGGTGCTCGCGCCACGAGCGCACGTCCGGCCGAGCCTTGAGCAGGGCGCGGCGCTCTCGCTCGGTCAGTCCGCCCCACACGCCGAAGGGCACCTGGTGGTCGAGGGCGTCGGCCAGGCACTCCAGCTGCACCGGGCAGGGCCGGCAGATCGCCTTGGCCGCCCGTTGCTCGGCGCCCTGCACGAACAGCTCCTCCGGGTCGACCCCGGTGCACGCCGCCTGGGCCGTCCACGCCGCGCGCTCGTCGCCGGCCAACGGTTGCTCTGGTCTCCGCACAGCTGATCCCCCCTCGTCAACTACCTGTGTCGATCTGCGCCCGCCGCTCCCCTGCGGCACCCAGGCGTGTGTGACGCATCGCTAACCACCTGGGTTCCACAGTGTCGCAGTGACGCTCGCCATTCGGTAGTCCCCTGAGGGTGAGATCCCTGCTTTGCCAGGGTCCTTGCGTACCCTGTGCCTGTGGCTCCAGCTAATCCCTTTGTCAGGCTCGCCGGCTGCTGTCTCATCGCGGGGGTCCTGCTCGCAGGTCTGCTCTTCCCTGCCGTGGGCGGCGCGGGCCTGCTCTCGAACAAGATGAGTGACACCGTCGACAGCGTCTCCACCGAGCTAGCCCAAGGTGAGGCGCCCCAGACGACCACGATGCTCGACAACCAGGGCAACCCCATCGCCTACCTCTACGACCCGGCCGGCCGGCGCACCGTGGTCGAGGCGGACCAGATCTCCGACGCGATGAAGCTGGCCATCGTGTCCGTCGAGGACCGGCGCTTCTTCGACCACCAGGGCGTGGACTGGCGGGGAACCTTCCGCGCCTTCCTCACCAACACCTCCTCGGGCGAGACCCAGCAGGGCGCCTCGACGCTCACCCAGCAGTACGTGAAGAACTACATGCTGCTGGTGGTGGCCCAGAACGACGCCGAGCGCCAGGAGGCCACCGAGGCGACCTCGGCACGCAAGCTCAAGGAGATCCGGATCGCCCTGGCCCTGGACAAGGAGCTGGGCAAGGAGGAGATCCTCACCCGGTACCTGAACCTGGTGCCCTTCGGCTCCGGGGCCTACGGCATCCAGTCGGCGGCACAGACCTACTTCGGCGTGGACGCCAAGGACCTCAAGGTCCCGCAGGCCGCCATGCTCGCCGGGATGGTGCAGCGCAGCTCGGTCACCCCCTACACCAACCCCGAGGCCGTGCTGGCTCGCCGCAACGTCGTGCTGGACACCATGCAGACCAACGGCGTGCTCAACGCCCAGGACACCGCTGCCGCCAAGGCCTCCCCGCTGGGGGTGCTGCCCAAGCCCAACAGCACCAACAACGGGTGCATGGGCGTGGGCGACTCGGCCAGCAACGGGTTCTTCTGCAAGTACGTGGTGGACTACCTCGCCGACGCCGGCATCAGCCCGGACCAGGTGAACAAGGGCGGCTACACCATCAAGACCACGCTCGACCCGGTGGTGCAGGCCTCGGCCAAGGCGGCGGTGAACAAGTTCGCCCCGGCCGACCTGCCCAAGATCTCCAGCGTCATGAACATCATCCAGCCGGGCCAGACCGACCACAAGGTGCTGGCGATGGCCAGCAGCCGTACCTACGGCCTGGACTCCGCCCGGAAGGAGACCTCCTTCCCGCAGACGCACACGCTGGAGAGCGACGGCGCGGGATCGATCTTCAAGGTGTTCACCACGGCTGCCGCGATGGAGCAGGGCATGGGCATCAACACCGTGCTCGACTCGCCGCAGACCGTGCGGGTCAGCGGGGTGGGCGTGGGTGGCTGCGAGGACGGCAGCAAGGACTACTGCGTCAAGAACTACAACGAGTCCTACAAGCTGAAGTACACGGTGACCGACGCCCTGGCCTTCTCCCCCAACACCGCCTTCGTCAAGCTGATCGCCGCCACCGGCGTCGCCCCGACGGTGGACATGGCGGTGAAGCTGGGCCTGCGCTCCTACGCCACCACCCCCGCCAGCCCGGCCACCCCGAACATCTCCATCGCGGAGAAGCTGAAGGCGGAGGGCTCCGCGTCCTTCACCCTGGGCCCGGTGCAGGTGAACCCGCTGGAGATGGCCAACGTGGCGGCCACCATCGCCTCCGGCGGGGTGTGGTGCCCGCCCAACCCGATCGACTCGATCACCGACTCCAAGGGGCAGCCGGTCAAGGTCAGCTCCCCCGCCTGCGAGCAGGTGGTCGAGCCCGGCCTGGCGCACGCCCTGGCCAACGCGATGAGCAAGGACGACACCATCGGCACCGCGGCGGGTGCGGCCAAGACCGTCGGCTGGGACCTGCCGATGTCAGCCAAGACCGGCACCACCGACCGCGAGTACTCCTCAGCGTTCCTCGGCTTCACCAACACCCTGGCCGGGGCCAACCTGGTGTTCGACGACTCCGGCAACCCGGGCGGCATCTGCCACGACCCGCTGCGCAGCTGCGTCAAGCCCGACCTCACCGGTGGTCAGGAACCCGCGCGCACCTGGTTCGCGGCGATGAAGCCGATCGCCCTCAACTACGGGCCCGTGGTGCTGCCCCCGGTGGACGAGAAGTACCTGAACGGCAGCGGCAAGGGCGCCGTGCCCAGCGTCAAGGGCCTGACCGTCGGCGACGCGTCCAAGCGGCTCACCGATCTTGGCTTCAAGGTGGCCCAGACCGATCAGCCCAACGGCTCCACCAAGGGCACCGTGGTGGACCAGAGCGTCACCGGCACCGCCCAGCCCGGCTCGACGGTCACCCTGTCGGTGAGCACCGGGCAGGCCCCCTCCGGCCGGTCGACGTCGCCGGCACCCGGGTCGGCCCCCGGGTCGGCATCGTCGTCCCCGGGTGGCTCGAGCGGCTCGGGTGGGTCTGCTCCCCAGCAGACCATCCAGGTTCCGGTGCCGGGAGTGCCGCCGATCGTGCTGCCGCCCGGCGTGGTCATCCCGGGCATCCCGCCCGGCTAGGCCGTCCCCGAACGCCACGCGAGGCGCGTCCCCACTGGGGACGCGCCTCGCGTCGTCTCTGCCCTCGGCGGTTCTCGGGTCCCGGCGGAGGTCCGCCGGTCGCGTCTCAGCCCGCCAGCGCCGCCCGCACCGCGGCGGAGAGCCGCTTGCCGTCGGCCCGGCCCGCGGCCAGCGCGCCGGCCTCCTTCATGACCTGCCCCATCTGGCGCTGCCCGGGCTGCTCCCCGGTGGTCTCCGCCACCGCTGCCACCGCGCGCGCCACCACGTCGTCCACCTCGGCGTCGCTGAGCTGGGTGGGCAGGTAGGCGTCGATCACCTGCGCCTCGGCGCGCTCCTTGTCCGCCAGCTCGCCTCGCCCGGCCCCGTCGAACGCCTCGGCCGACTCGCCGCGCTTCTTGGACTCCCGCGCCAGCACCCGCAGCACGTCCTCGTCCGTGAGCTCGCGGGCCTGCTTGCCCGACACCTCCTCGTACTGCAGCGCCGAGAGCACCATTCGCAGCGTGGACACGGTGAGCGCGTCCTTGGCCTTCATCGCCGTCGTGAGGTCTGCCTTGATGCGTTGCTTCAGCTCTGCCATGTGCTCTGACGTTACGCGGCAAAGGGGGCGTCGTACCCTAAAGGTGTGTCCCCCAGCTCCCGCACCCCGCTAGTCGCCCTGGCCGCCGCAGGAACCGTCGCCGCAGGCGTCGGCTACGCCGCGGGCATCGAGCGCAACGCCTTCGCGCTGCGCGAGGTCACCCTGCCCGTGCTGGACCCGGGGTCGCCGACCCTGCGGGTGCTGCACCTGTCCGACCTGCACATGATGCCCAACCAGCGCCGCAAGCAGGCGTGGGTGCGCGCCCTCGACGAGCTCAACCCCGACCTGGTGGTCAACACCGGCGACAACCTCGCCCACCCCAGCGCGGTGCCCGCCGTGGTGCAGGCCCTCGGACCGCTGCTCGACCGGCCCGGCCTGTTCGTCTTCGGCAGCAACGACTACTTCGGGCCGCAGCCGAAGAACCCGTTCAAGTACTTCCGCACCAACCACAAGCGGGTGCACGGTGTCGCGCTGCCCTGGCAGGACCTGCGGGCGGCGTTCACCGAGCGCGGTTGGCTGGACCTCACCCACGTGCGCCGCGAGCTCGAGGTGGCCGGGGTGCGCGTCGCCGCCGCCGGGGTGGACGACCCGCACATCGAGCGTGACCGGTACGCCACCATCGCCGGCCGGGCTCCCACCGAGGTGGAGCTGCGGCTGGGCCTGACGCACTCCCCCGAGCCCCGCGTGCTGGATGCCTTCGCCACCGACGGGTACGACCTGGTGCTGGCCGGGCACACCCACGGCGGGCAGCTGTGCGTCCCCTTCCACGGTGCCCTGGTCACCAACTGCGAGCTGGACAGCAGCCGGGCCAAGGGTGCCTCGCACTGGGGGGCGCACACCTGGCTGCACGTCTCCGCCGGGCTGGGCACCTCGCCCTACGCGCCGGTGCGCTTCGCGTGCCGCCCCGAGGCGAGCCTGCTCACCCTGGTTCCCGCCTCGCGAGGTGGAGCTGCGCATGCGGGGCAGAGCGCTATTGACGATCTACACTTCAACGGTGACTCCTCAGCAGCGCCCCACGAAGGTGCGGCGCCGTAGGGCGCCGGAAGACGCGCGCAAGGAGATCTTGGCGGGCGCCGAGGAGTTTCTTCGCGACAACCCCTGGCACGACCTGACGATCGACCGGGTGATGGCGTGCACCACGCTGTCCCGCCCCTCGTTCTACGTGCACTTCACCGACCGGCTCGACCTGCTGGCCCAGCTGGGTGCGGCGGTGACGGTGACCCTGGCCGAGCGCAGCGACCGCGCGCAGTGGCTGGCCGGGGAGGGCAGCCCCGCCACCATCTCCCGCCAGGCCATCGAGGGCCTGGTCGCGCTGTACCGCGAGCACGGCACGCTGATCAACGCGCTGGTGGAGGCCTCCTACCACGAGACCGCCATCAAGGAGGGCCGCACGGAGGTGGAGGATCGCTTCGCTGCAGCCACCGCCGGGCGCATCCGCGAGGAGATCGCCGCCGGCCGTGCCCCGGAGTGCAACGCCGACCTGGTCGCCCAGGCCCTGACGCTGCTCACCGAGTCGACCCTGATCCGCTGGTACGGCGTGGCCCACCCCACGGTGGCCCCCGAGGACGCGGCGGACGCCCTGCTGCGCATCTGGGTCGGGGCGATCTACGGCACCACGCTCGAGGAGATCGAGCGGCGCTGGCCGGAAGAGCCGGCCGCCACGTCGTAGGGCGGACCGTCTAGGGGGTACCCGGTCAACGACGCCAGGAACATCCGCTAGACTTGGCGAGCCGCACCGGGGTGTGGCGCAGCTTGGTAGCGCGCTTCGTTCGGGACGAAGAGGGCGCAGGTTCAAATCCTGTCACCCCGACCAGTGCAGTACGCAGAGGCCCTAGCCGGTTCGCCGGCCAGGGCCTCTGCTGTTTCTGCTGGCTACAGACCCAGGGCGGAGCAGCCGGGGCTGGCCCGCAGCGCCGAGAGCATCGCCGGGCTGCTGCCCGAGCGCAGTGACGCCACCCCAGAGCTCGCGGTGGTCTGCACCTGCTGCCGGGCCTGCTGCGCCAGGCTGACCAGGGCCAGCGGGTTGTTGGGGTCGACCGCACGAGCCTGGCCGAGGTACGTCTGGGCGGATCCGACGCCCGCGCGCAGGGCCTGGGCGAAGCCGGCGATGCCCGCGGCGGACTGGGCGTCCGGGGCGGGGCCGAGCGAGCTCACCGCGCTGAGCGAGGCGTTGCCCTGGGCGACAGC
Source organism: Rhodococcus sp. Z13_19A (assembly GCF_058133575.1). Taxonomy (NCBI): domain Bacteria; kingdom Bacillati; phylum Actinomycetota; class Actinomycetes; order Mycobacteriales; family Nocardiaceae; genus Rhodococcus; species Rhodococcus sp. Z13_19A. The sequence goes on along the minus strand of NZ_JBYUNN010000001.1, from coordinate 1,288,643 downwards.
CTCGCCCAGGATGCGCACCGCGAGGTCCTTGGCCTGCTGTCCGTTGGTGATCCCGGAGAGGTCGGGATTCTGGTAGCGCTCCTTCAGCGAGTACAGCGGGGTGACCGCGCCGCACACCTGGTTGGCGTAGGCACTGACGGCCTGACCACTGGCCGGGGGAGCGGCCGGGGCTGCGGGACTGCCGGTGCCGGCGCTCCCGGCTCCACCCGGCCCGGTGCCACCCGGGCCCGGAGCCGCGCCCGGTGCTGCCGTGCCGGTGGACCCACCGGTCGCCGGGGCGCCGGGGGTGGCCTCGCCGGCCGCGGTGGGCGTGGGCACGCCCGCCGTGGTGCTGCTGGCGTCCGGGCTGGGTGCGGCGGTCGCCGTCGCAGCGTCCTGGGTGGTGGCGGGCAGGGCGCTGGTGGGGCCCTCCCCGTCCAGCGAGCTGGTGTCGGACCCGCAGCCGGCCAGCACGGCCGCGGCCAGCACCCCGGAGGCCAGGACGACGGTGCCACGGAGAACGGTTCTCTGACTCATGAGCCACATCATGCCTGGTCCACCCACCGTCCCCGGTGAGCCAGCCCACAGCCGACGGCGACCGATGAGTTTGCCGGTCAGCCGCAGTCAGAAGGGCAGGAGGACACGACAACACGGAGGGACCACCCATGCGCGCCCTGATCAGCACCGCCTTCCTCTCGCTCGACGGCGTCATGGAAGCCCCGGGCGGCGAACCCGGCTACCGCAACGCCGGGTGGAGCTTCAAGGACGTGGAGTTCCTCCCCGAGGCGTACGAGATCAAGGGCCGGGAGCAGGAGGAAGCCACCGCGATGCTGCTGGGCCGGACCAGCTACGAGGCGTTCAGTCCGGTGTGGCCCGACATGGAGGACTTCGCTGACTACAACGTGATGCCGAAGTACGTCGTCTCCACCACGCTGACCGAGGACCAGCTGGCGTCAGGCTGGGGCGAGACCACGATCCTGCGCTCGCCCGAGGAGGTCGCCGCGCTGAAGGAGACCGAGGGCGGCCCGATCATCGTCCACGGCAGCGCGTCGCTGAACCACGCTCTCTCCGACGCCGGGCTGGTGGATCGATACCACCTGCTCGTCTTCCCGCTCCTGCTCGGAGCCGGCAAGCGGCTCTTCAGCGCGGCGGACAAGGACACCCAGAAGCTGGCGCTCGTCGAGCACGAGGTCTACGCCAACGGTGTGCAGAAGAACGTCTGGGACGTCCTCCGCTGACCGGCTCCCGCACTGCGCGGGGATGGGGTGCATCGCGGCTGGCATCATCGCGGGGGTGACGACCCAGCATCCCGCAGCACCCGTGCCCGAGACCCTGTTCGACGACCCCGCGGCCGAGGCACGCTGGCGGGCCCGGTTCACCGCCCCGCGGATCAGCCTGCCGGACTGGGCGCTGCACGCTCCCGACCGCAACGTGTTCTCCTCCAACGCCTCCGGGACCTGGGAGATCTACACCTGGGACCGGCTCACCGACCTGCGTCGCCAGGTCACCGACCGCCCCTCGGGCACGCACGGAGCGACCATCAGCCCGGACGGCGCCCACGTGTGGTGGTTCGACGACACCGACGGCGACGAGTTCGGGCACTGGGTGTCGGAGCCCTTCGCCGGCCGACCCACCGACTGGACCCCGCAGCAAGCGGTCGCGGGCACCACCGCCGGGTACCCGGCGGGGCTGGAGCTGGGCAGCAAGATCACCGCCATCGCCGCCTCGACCGACGAGGGCACCACCATCTGGGCCACCGCGGACCGCACCCGCGCGGCAGCCACCCAGGTGGTCTACGCCCACGCCCAGGACGCGGGCACCGGCGCGCTCTCGCGCGACGAGACGCTGCTGGCCATCCACCACTCCGAGCACGGCGACTCCCGCCACCCCGCGCTGCGGGTGTTCCGGCTGGCCGCCGACGGCTCGGTGACCGAGACGGTGGCCGAGCTGCACGACGGCGAGGGCAAGGGCGTGGACGCGCTCGCCTTCGCCCCGGTGGAGGGCGACACCCGGCTGCTGGTCAACCACGAGCGCCGGGGCCGCGACGAGCTCGTGATCTGGGACGTGGCCACCGGCGAGCAGACCGAGCTGGCCATCGACCTGCCGGGCGACCTCAGCGGCGACTTCTACCTCGACGCCACCGCCCTGGTGGTGGTGCACACCCACGCCGGCCGCTCCACGCTGCACCGCTACGACCTCATCACCGGTGCGCTGTCGGACCTGGACACCCCGCCCGGCAGCATCGGCGGCGCCGACGCCCGCCCGGACGCCTCGGTGGAGTACTCCTGGTCCAGCGCCGCCCAGCCGTCCATGGTGCGGGTGCGCTACGCCGACGGCACCGACGCCGTGCTGCTCACCCCGCCCGACGCCGACCCCGCGCCCGCCTCGCAGCCGCTGGAGGACGCCTGGGTGGGCGACGTGCACGCCCTCGTGGCCCGCCCGGCCGGCGCCGACGGCCCGCTGCCCACCGTGTTCAGCCTGCACGGCGGGCCGCACGCTGCTGACGAGGACCGCTACTCCGCGATGCGGGCCACCTGGCTGGACGCCGGGTTCGCGGTGGTGCACGTGAACTACCGCGGCTCCACCGGCTACGGCAGCGCCTGGCGCGACGCCATCGAGGGACGTCCCGGCCTCACCGAGCTGGCCGACGTCGCGGCCGTGCAGGACTGGGCGGTGGCCTCCGGGCTGGCCGACCCGGACCGGTGCGTGGTGGAGGGCTGGTCGTGGGGCGGCTACCTGAGCCTGCTGGCCGCGGGCACCCAGCCCGACCGGTGGGCGGCAGTCATCGCGGGCGTGCCGGTGGCCGACTACCTGGCGGCCTTCGCCGACGAGATGGAGCCGCTGCGCGCCTACGACCGCGCGCTGTTCGGCGGCTCCCCCGAGGAGCTGCCCGAGCTCTACGCCGAGTGCTCCCCGCTGACCTACGTCGACGCGGTGCGCGCCCCGGTGCTGATCCTGGCCGGCGAGAACGACCCGCGCTGCCCCATCCGCCAGGTGGACAACTACCTGGACGGCCTGGCTGCCGGCGGCAAGCGCTACGAGATGGTCCGCTACGACGCCGGGCACGGGTCGCTGGTGGTGGCCGAGCTGGTGCAGCACGTGGCCACCGAGGTGGACTTCGCCCGGCGGGTGCTCGGCCTCGGCTGACCCGGCTCACACCTGTCGGCGGCCTCCGCGGTGTGGTTCCCTGGTCAGCACCGGGCGAGTGGGGACCAGCGTGGCCCAGGGCAGCACACCACAGAGCAGCACACCGCAGAACCAGGCGTCGCAGATCCAGGCGCCACTGAGGATCGTGGGCATCGGCGGTTCCACCCGCAGCGGGTCGCAGAGCGAGCGGGCCCTGCGGGTGGTGCTGGCCGCCGCGCGCGAGCTGGGCGCGGAGACCACCGTCGTCACCGGCACCGACCTGGTGATGCCGTTCTACGATCCCGCCCTCACCGAGCGCACCGACGCCGCCCGCGCCCTGGTGGACGCGGTGCGCGAGGCCGACGGCGTGGTGCTGTCCAGCCCCGGCTACCACGGGACGATCTCCGGTCTGGTCAAGAACGCCCTGGACTACGTGGAGGACCTGCGCCAGGACGCCCGCCCCTACCTGGACGGGCGGGCGGTGGGCTGCGTGGCCACCGCCTACGGCTGGCAGGCCTCGGTCACCACGCTGACCGCGCTGCGGTCGGTGGTGCACGCGCTGCGCGGCTGGCCCACCCCGCTGGGGGCGGCCGTGAACTCCGCCGTCGCCCGCTTCGACGACGACGGCGGAGTCAGCGACGCCACCGTGGCGAACAACCTGGGGCTGCTGGCCGCCCAGGTGGTCGGCTTCGCCCGGCAGCAGCCGGGCCGGCCGCTGGGCAGCGAGGCAGGGCGCTAGACCTTCGCAGCCTGGCAGGCGGCGCAGCAGCCCCAGAAGACCAGCTCTGCCTCGTCCACGACGAAGCCGTGGTCCTCCGAGGGTGTCAGGCAGGGCGCCGCGCCGGTGGCACAGTCGATGTCGGCGATCGCACCACAGGACCGGCACACCTGGTGGTGGTGGTTGTCCCCGGCCCTGGTCTCGTACAGCGCCGGGTACCCGGCCGGCTCGATGCGTCGGACCAGTCCGTGCTGCACGCAGACCCGCAGCACGTCGTAGACGGCCTGGGTGGAGACGCGACCATGTGCCTCACGCACCCACGAGGCCACCATGTCGGCGGTCGAGTGCGGGTGCTCCTGCAGCGCGGTCAGCACCGCCACCCGGGGAGCGGTCACCCGCAGCCCCACCTGGCGCAGCATGGCGCGAGGGTCGAGGTGAGCGGTTTGCAGGTCCATCTGCCCGAGTGTCCGCGTCTCTCTGGAACCGTGCAAGTCTGTCCTCACGGTCCACACCCCCCGGGGGGGCGGTTCAGCCTGCGGCAGCGAGCAGCTCCGCGATCTGCACGGTGTTCAGCGCGGCACCCTTGCGGAGGTTGTCGCCGCTGACGAACAGGGTCAGTCCCCGCCCGTCGGGCACGCCCTCGTCCTGGCGCACCCGGCCGACCAGGCTCACGTCGCCGCCGGCGGCAGCCAGCGGGGTGGGCACGTCGACCAGCTGCACTCCCGCAGCGTCAGCCAGCAGCTCCCGCGCCCGCTCCACCGACAGCGGCCGGTCGAACTCCGCGCTGATGGACAGCGAGTGGCCGGTGAACACCGGGACCCGCACGCAGGTGCCGGACACCAGCAGCTCGGGGATGCCGAGGATCTTGCGGCTCTCGTGGCGCAGCTTCTGCTCCTCGTCGGTCTCGAAGGAGCCGTCGTCGACCAGCTTGCCGGCCATGGGCAGCACGTTGAACGCGATCGGGGCGACGTAGTTGTCCGGGGCGGGGAACTCCACCGCGCCACCGTCGTGGGTGAGCTGCGCGGCGTCGGCCGCCACGGCCTGCACCTGCGACTCCAGCTCGGCGACGCCGGACAGGCCGCTGCCGGAGACCGCCTGGTAGGTGCTGACCACCAGGCGGCGCAGACCGGCCTCGTCGTGCAGCACCTTGAGCACCGGCATGGCGGCCATGGTGGTGCAGTTGGGGTTGGCGATGATGCCCTTGGGCAGGTTCTGCAGGTCCTGCGGGTTGACCTCGCTGACCACCAGCGGCACCTCGGGGTCACGGCGCCACGCCGAGGAGTTGTCCACCACGGTGACGCCGGCAGCGGCGAAGCGCGGTGCCTGCGCCCGGGAGGTGGTGGCTCCGGCGGAGAACAGCGCCACGTCGAGCCCGCTGGGGTCGGCGGTGGCCGCGTCCTCCACCACGATCTCCCCGTCCCGCCACGGCAGCTTGGTGCCCGCCGAGCGCGCGGAGGCGAAGAAGCGCAGCTCGGCCAGCGGGAAGTCACGCTCGTCCAGCAGCCGGCGCATCACGGCACCGACCTGCCCGGTGGCGCCGACCACGCCGACGCGCAGGCCGGCACCCGAGTCGTGGGCGCTCATCGGCCCGTGCCCCCGTAGACCACGGCCTCGTCCTCGCCGCCCAGCTCGAAGGCGCCGTGGATGGCCTGCACCGCGTCGTCGAGCTGGGTGTCCTTGCACAGCACCGAGATGCGGATCTCCGAGGTGGAGATGATGTCGATGTTCACCCCCGCCTTGGCCAGCGCCTCGCAGAAGGTGGCGGTGACGCCGGGGTGGCTGCGCATGCCGGCCCCGATCAGCGACACCTTGCCCACGTGGTCGTCGTAGAGCACCTGGGTGAAGCCGATCTCCGCCTGCAGCTTGGTCAGCTTCTCCACGGCGGTGGGGCCGTCGCTGCGCGGCAGCGTGAAGGTGATGTCGGTGGTTCCGGTGGAGGCGCCGGAGATGTTCTGCAGCACCATGTCGATGTCGATCTCGGCGTCGGCGACGGCACGGAAGACCTGCGCGGCCTTGCCGGGGCTGTCCGGCAGACCGACGACGGTGACCTTGGCCTCGGACCGGTCGTGCGAGACGCCGGTGAGAATTGCCTGCTCCAATGGAATGTCCTTAATCGATCCGGACACCACGGTGCCCGGCTTGGTCGAGTAGGAGGAACGCACGTGCACGGGAACGTTGTAGCGCCGGGCGTACTCCACGCAGCGCAGCATCAGCACCTTGGTGCCCGCCGCGGCCATCTCCAGCATCTCCTCGTAGGTGACGGACTCGAGGCGCTTGGCGTCCGGGACGATGCGCGGGTCGGCGGAGAACACGCCGTCGACGTCGGTGTAGATCTCGCAGACGTCGGCCTCCAGCGCTGCGGCCAGCGCCACGGCGGTGGTGTCCGACCCGCCGCGTCCCAGGGTGGTGACGTCCTTGCTGTCCTGGCTCACGCCCTGGAACCCGGCGACCAGCACGATCGAGCCCTCGTCCAGCGCGGCGCGGACCCGGCCCGGGGTGACGTCGATGATGCGGGCCTTGCCGTGCGAGCCGTCGGTGATGACGCCGGCCTGGGAGCCGGTGAAGCTGCGGGCCTCGGCACCGAGGGAGTGGATGGCCATGGCCACCAGCGCGTTGGAGATGCGCTCGCCAGAGGTGAGCAGCATGTCCATCTCGCGGGCCGGGGGCACCGGGGACACCTGGCGGGCGAGGTCGAGGAGCTCGTCGGTGGTGTCGCCCATGGCGGACACCACCACGACCACGTCGTCGCCAGCCTTCTTCCGGTCGACGATCCGCTCGGCCACGCGTCGGATCCGCTCGGCGCTGCCGACCGATGATCCGCCGTACTTCTGCACGACGAGCGCCACGCCGTCAACCTCCTGGAATGGTCGAGCTCAGGGTGAATGTCCGGGCCGACTCTACCGATGCCGCGCGGCGGCGGTGGCGCTCGCACCGCAGCGAGGTGGTTCGGCGACCGCGTGTGCCCTGTTCAGGAAGGGTGTGGGCGGCTGTCCACGAAGGATCTCAGGGCGCCACCACGGGCGAGTAGCGGGAGGCGTCGCCGGCCACCACTCGGCTGTGCTCACCGCTCGGGCTCACCGGCACGTCACCGGCCAGGGTCACTCGGTGCAGCCGGCGGTACTGGTTGTCGTAGTCGGCCACCGCGTAGTGCTGGGTGCTGCGGTTGTCCCAGAGGGCCACGTCGCCGAGCTCCCAGCTCCAGCGCACCGTGTTCTCCAGCCGGGTGATGCGGTCCTGCAGCAGCGTGTAGACGGCCTGGGACTCCTTGGTGCCCAGCCCCACCAGGGCCTTGACGAACTGGCCCAGCAGCAGCGACCGCTCGCCGGTCTCCGGGTGCACCCGCACCACCGGGTGCACCGTCTCGTAGTAGGAGGACTGGAACTCCGCGCGGTGGGCGTCCACCGCGGCGCTGCGCACCTGCTCGGCGGCCTCCGCCGCGTAGTCGTAGACGTTGGTGTGCACCGCCCACAGGGTGTCGGCCAGTGCCCGCAGCGGGGCGGGCAGCTGCGCGTAGGCAGCCACCGTGGAGGCCCAGGTGGTGGTGCCGCCGTAGGGCGGCAGGGCGATCGCCCGCAGCACCGACGCCTTGGGCACGCGGTCGACGAAGGTGACGTCGGTGTGCCAGCTGTTGGCGGTGCCGTGCTCGGAGTCGATGGGCAGCACGTCTGCTCCCAGCGAGGCCACCGTGGGGTGTGCCGCGGTGGGCACGCCGAGCAGGCTGGCGAACGCCCGCTGGCCCGCGTCGTCCAGGTGGTGCTGGCCGCGGAAGAACAGCACCTCGTGCTCCAGCAGGGCCCGGTTGATCGCGCGCACGGTCTCCGCATCCAGGTCACCACCCAGCGCCACCCCTTCCACCCGGGCCCCGATGTGGGCGCCGAGCTTCACCACCCGCAGGTCGGTGGTGGTGGTGGTGGTGCTGGTGCGGGTGTGGTCGGCGAGCGTCATGGTGCGACCTTTCGGGGTGCGGGTGGGACCGCCCTCCAGGTCACCCGCTGAGCGCTCTCCCGCCAAGGGTTGGCCGCACGCTGATTTGAACTCGCGAACCGCTCAGGAGGCGCCTGCGGGCGCGGGGTCGCCGGAGATGAACGGGGTGCGCACCACCTGCGAGCCGTCCAGGGCGCGAGGGGTGAGCAGGCCGCGGCGCTCCAGGACCGGGCGCACGCCCTCGCCGAACTGGTAGGTCTCCTCCAGGTGGGGGTAGCCGGAGAGGATGAAGTGGTCGCAACCCACCGCGGCGTACTCCGCGATGCGCTCGGCCACCTCCTCGTGCGAGCCCACCAGCGCGGTTCCCGCCCCACCACGCACCAGGCCCACGCCGGTCCACAGGTTGGGCGAGATCTCCAGGGCACGGGCGTCGCCGCTGCCGGTGTAGCTGGACCCGCCGCCGTGCAGCTCGAGCATCCGGCGCTGACCCTCTGACTCCGAGCGGGCCAGGTTGCGCTGGGCCGTGGCCACCGTCTCCGGGTCGAGCGCGCCGAGCAGGCGGTCGGCCTCGGCCCAGGCCTGCTCGGCGGTGTCGCGGCTGATCACGTGCAGCCGGATGCCGTAGTCGAGGGTGCGCCCCTGCGCCTGCGCCAGCCCGCGGATCCAGTCGATCTTGGTGGCGACCGCCGCGGGCGGCTCACCCCAGGTGAGGTAGGTGTCGGCGAACTGCGCGGCCACCGTGCCCGCCGCCGGGGATGACCCGCCGAAGAAGATCGGTGGCACCGGGTCGGGAAAGCGGCCCAGCACGGCGTTCTCCACCTGCACGTGCTCGCCGGAGAAGGTGACCGGGCCGGTGTTGGCCCACAGTCGGCGGATGACGTCGAGGAACTCCCCGCACCGGGCGTAGCGCTGCTCCTTGTCGTGGAAGTCGCCGTAGGTGCGCTGCTCGGCGGACTCCCCGCCGGTGACCACGTTGAGCAGCAGCCGGCCCTGCGACTGCCACTGGAACGTGGCCGCCATCTGCGCGGCCAGCGTGGGGCTCATCAGGCCCGGGCGCAGCGCGACCAGGAACTTCAGCGTCTCGGTGGCGTCGATCATCATCGCCGTGGTCAGCCACGCGTCCTCGCACCACTGCCCGGTGGGGGTGAGCACCGCCTCGAAGCCGTTGGTCTCCGCAGCCGCGCCGATCTGGTTCAGGTACTTCAGCGTCGCGGGTCGGTCCCCGGACATGGAGCTGCCGTGGCCCCCGGCCATCAGGTTGCGGGAGTCCCCGTAGGTGGGGAGGAACCAGTGGAAGCGCAGCGACATCAGGGCCTCTTCGACGACGGGTCAGAACTAGCCCAGTCAAGAGCATCTCAGCGCGGCCGCGCACCCCTGCACGCAGTTTTTCTCTGCGTGATTTGAACTCGACGCCGGCGGCAGCGACCACGTTAGCGTCGCCCTTCCCTGCCCGAACCACCCCCGCGATTGGCTGCGCATGACCACTCTGTCCGACGTCCAGCCGACGCCGGGAGGTGCGGACGAGAGCGCCGAGGACCGGCGCAAGCGGTTGCGCACCGTCGTGGCTGCCAGCCTGCTCGGCACCACCATCGAGTGGTATGACTTCTTCCTCTACGCCACCGCGGCCAGCCTGGTCTTCAACAAGATCTTCTTCCCCGACACCAGCTCCACCGTGGGCACGATGCTCGCCTTCGCCACCTTCGCGGTCGGCTTCGTGGTGCGCCCGGTCGGCGGGGTGGTCTTCGGCCACGTCGGCGACCGCATCGGCCGCAAGAAGACCCTGGCGCTGACCATGGTGCTGATGGGCGTGGCCACCGCCCTGATGGGCGTGCTGCCCACCACCGCCCAGATCGGCGTGCTGGCACCCATCCTGCTGCTGCTGCTGCGGGTGCTGCAGGGCTTCGCCCTCGGTGGGGAGTGGGCCGGCGCGGTGCTGCTGGCGGTGGAGCACAGCCCGCCGGGCAAGCGGGGCCGCTTCGGCTCCATCCCCCAGATCGGCCTGGCCCTGGGCCTGGCCCTGGGCACCGGGGTGTTCGCGCTGCTGCAGGTGGTCTTCGACGAGGAGCAGTTCCTCAGCTACGGCTGGCGCATCGCGTTCCTGCTGAGCCTGGTGCTGGTGGTGGTGGGCATCGTGGTCCGCCTGGCGGTGGAGGAGACCCCCGCCTTCCGGGAGGTCGAGCACCTGCAGCAGCGCTCCACCGCGCCGTTCAAGCAGGTCTTCACCGGCCGCCGCAACATCCGCAACAGCATCCTCGGGCTGCTGTCCCGGTGGGGCGAGGGCGCGGCGTTCAACACCTGGGGCGTCTTCGCCATCACCTACGCCACCGGCACGCTGGCCATGAACAAGGTGTCGGTGCTGCTGGCGGTGACGGTGGCCTCGCTGGTGATGGCCGTGCTGCTGCCGGTCTCCGGGCTGCTGGTGGAGCGCCACGGCGCCCAGCGGGTGTACCTGGCCGGCATCGCCGCCTACGGCGTGCTGGTGTTCCCGGTGTTCGCGCTGTTCCACACGGGCAACCTGGCGCTGTTCGGGCTGGGCCTGATCCTGGTGTTCGGCATCGTGCACGCGCTGTTCTACGGCGCCCAGGGCACCCTCTACGCCAGCCTGTACCCCACCGAGATCCGCTACACCGGCCTGTCGGTGGTGTACCAGTTCTCCGGCATCTACGCCTCGGGCCTCACCCCGCTGATCCTCACCTCGCTGATCGCGGCCACCAACGGGGCGCCGTGGCTGGCCTGCGGGTTCCTGGTGGCCACCTCGGTGATCAGCGTGGTCGCGACGGTGCTGATCCGCCCGCGTGACCTGCACCTGTAGCGCCGATCGCTGCTAGATTCGCTGCCATGTCCTGGAACCCCGTGCGCGTCACCTACGTGACCGTCGCGCTGGGGTGCCGGCTGCCTCGACCGCGAGCGCTCGGAGACCGAGTGGCGCACTGTCCCGGCTGCTGCTGAGTGCCCTCGGCACCACACAGCCGCCCGACGTCGCCCATCCCTCCCCCGCGACCAGTCGTCGCACCCCGAGCGGAGCCGCCAGCTCCCCGTGGGGCCGGCGGTCGCACGCCGCTCCCTGAGGACCCATGACCGCCGCCTTGCACCAGCCCACCAGCCCGACTGCCTCACCCGTAGCCACCACCCGCCGCCTGCACGTGAGCACCCCGTCGCTGCAGCTCTCCACCACGCCCGCTGCCGCGGTGTTCCGCACCGTCCGCCTGCGGGGACCGCTGTTTCGCGACGCCGTGGCCACGGCCACCGGGCTGAGCAGCGCCACGGTCAACCGCCAGGTCGGTGCGCTGCTCGCCGCCGGCCTGCTGCGCGAGCGTGCCGACCTCTCCCCCGCCGGGGCCATCGGCCGGCCCCGGCTGCCCGTGGAGGTCAACCACACCGCCTTCGTCACCGTGGGGCTGCACATCGGCTTCAAGGTCACCGTGGTGACCGCGCACGACCTGCACGGACGCATCATCGGTGGCCTGCAGCTGACCACGGTCCCGGACCCCGGTGCCAGCGTGCCCGAGATCCTCCGCGCGATCGGCCTGCGCACCAAGCGGTTCCTGGCCCGCTGGGCGAACCGTCGGGTGCTGTGGGCCGGCGTGGCCATCGGCGGCCGGGTGCACCCCAACGGCCGGGTCGACCACCCACGGCTGGGGTGGACCGACGCCCCGGTCGGGGAGGTGCTCAGCGCCAGCCTGGGCCTGCCGGTCTCGGTGGCCCCGCACGTGGAGGCGATGGCGGCAGCCGAGCTGATGCTCACGCCGGAGACCAGTCCCCGCGAGTCCACGCTGTACTTCTACGCCCGCGAGATGGTCGGGGTGTCGCTCACCATCAACGGCGCGGTGCACACCCCCACGTCGGGTCCGGGCACGCTGGGGCACCTGCCCACCGGTGGCACCACCCTGCTGGACCCCCGTCGCACCGGCCGCCTCGAGGCCGCGGTGGGTGACACCGGGCTGGTCGACGCCGCGGTGGCCGTGGGCCTGGCGGTGACCGACATCGCCCAGCTGCACGAGCAGGCTGCGGCGGGGCAGCCGACGGCCATGGCCCTGCTCAGCGAGCGCGCCCTGGTGCTCGGCCGGGCGGTGGGCCTGATCAGCGACATCATCAACCCCGACCACATCATCCTGGGCGGCCAGGCCTTCACCGACGCTCCGCAGACGCTGCGCGAGGTGGCCGCGGCCATCAACACGCACTCGGCTGCACCGCAGCGCGACGTGCGGGTGACGGCTGCCGGCGAGCACGTCCAGCAGCAGGCCGCCGGCGCGGTGTCGCTGGCCGCGGTGTTCTCCGAACCCCTTGCAGCGCTGCGCCACACCGCCCTCTAACGTCCGAGCCGCGGCCCACCACGGCGCGTCTTGCGCCCGCGGGTATCGTGGCGGGCATGCAGCGTGCGCTCCTGCTTAGCCGCCGCGACGGGGTCTGAGTCCAGACTGGCTCCCCGGCGCGGGTTCTTGGCGCACGCGCCGTGCCGGTCGATCACCCGCCACACCTTCGGAGCCCCACGCACATGCCAAACCATGACTCCTTCGTCTCCACCGGTGCGTCCAGGACCGGACGCATCAACACCCCGTCCCGGCCTGCCCCGGCCGACCAGCCCCGGTGGAACACCCAGCGTGGCTCGTCGATGCCCACGCACCGGTACCGCTCCTTCGCCGACGAGGTCGAGCGCATCTCGCTGCCCGACCGCACCTGGCCGGAGAAGGTCATCGACCGGGCACCGCTGTGGGGCGCGGTGGACCTGCGCGACGGCAACCAGGCGCTGATCGACCCGATGAGCCCGGCCCGCAAGCGCCGGATGTTCGACCTGCTGGTCTCCATGGGCTACAAGGAGATCGAGGTGGGCTTCCCGGCCGCGAGCCAGACCGACTTCGACTTCGTCCGCGAGCTGGTCACCGAGAACGCCATCCCCGACGACGTCACCATCCAGGTGCTCAGCCAGTGCCGGCCGGAGCTGATCGAGCGCACCTTCGCCGCGTGCGAGGGCGCCGAGCGCGCCATCGTGCACATCTACAACTCCACCTCGATCCTGCAGCGCCGCGTGGTGTTCCGCGCCGACCGTCCGGCCATCACCAAGATCGCCACGGACGGCGCCGAGCTCACCCTGCGGCTGGCCGAGCGCTACCCCGACACCCAGTGGCGCTGGCAGTACTCGCCGGAGTCGTTCACCGGCACCGAGCTGGGCTACGCCGCCGAGATCTGCAACGCCGTCACCGAGATCTGGCAGCCCACCCCCGACCAGCCGGCAATCATCAACCTGCCCGCCACCGTGGAGATGGCCACGCCCAACGTCTACGCCGACTCCATCGAGTGGATGCACCGCAACCTGGCGCGGCGCGACTCGGTGATCCTCAGCCTGCACCCGCACAACGACCGCGGCACCGGGGTGGCCGCCGCCGAGCTGGGCTACCTGGCCGGCGCCGACCGCATCGAGGGCTGCCTGTTCGGCAACGGGGAGCGCACCGGCAACGTCTGCCTGGTCACCCTGGGCCTGAACCTGCTCAGCCGCGGCGTCGACCCGCAGATCGACTTCTCCGACATCGACGAGGTGCGGCGCACGGTCGAGTACTGCAACCAGCTGCCGGTGCCCGAGCGCCACCCCTACGGTGGCGACCTGGTCTACACCGCCTTCTCCGGCTCGCACCAGGACGCCATCAACAAGGGCCTGGACGCGATGAAGGTGGCCGCTGACGAGGCGGACTCCACCGTGGAGGACATCACCTGGGAGGTGCCCTACCTGCCGATCGACCCCAAGGACGTGGGCCGCACCTACGAAGCCGTCATCCGGGTCAACTCGCAGTCGGGCAAGGGCGGCGTCGCCTACATCATGAAGACCGACCACCAGCTGACGCTGCCGCGCCGGCTGCAGATCGAGTTCTCCCAGAGCGTCCAGCGGGTCACCGACAACGAGGGGGGCGAGGTCAGCCCCAAGGCGATGTGGGACGTCTTCTCCGAGGACTACCTGGACCTGGTGAGCCCGCTGGAGCGCATCAGCCAGAAGGTCACTGCCGCCGAGACCGACGACGGGCTGGACACCATCACCGCGAAGGTGCTGCTCAACGGCGCGGAGCACGAGATCACCGGCACCGGCAACGGCCCGGTCGCGGCCTTCGTCGACGCCCTGGGTGAGCTGGACTTCGACGTGCGGGTGCTGGACTACTCCGAGCACGCCATGTCCGCCGGCGGGGACGCCAGCGCGGCGGCGTACGTGGAGTGCGCGGTGGGCGAGACCGTCGTCTGGGGGGTGGGCATCGCGCCCTCCATCACCACGGCCTCGCTGCGAGCGGTGCTCTCCGCGGTGAACCGGGCGGCCAGTCGGGCCTGACCCACCCATCGCACCCGCGCGAGCGGCACACGACAGAGCTGACCCCCGGCGCCTCGCGCCGGGGGTCAGCTGTCTGCCGGGGGTGGCGCGGCCAGGCTAGCTCTGGCGGGCCTTCCGCGCGGCCTCGTCGGCGGCGATCTGACGGTCGGCCTTCTCCTTCTGCAGCTCGGCGAAGGTGGCCTTGTCCACCGGCGCAGCAGGCGCGGCAGGCGCGGCAGGCTCGCTCACCAGGCTGGTCTCGTCACCGGGGGCGGCCGGCACCAGGTCGATCGCCTCGAGCGCGGCCGCGGCGTCGGCGCGGGCGTTCTCCGCCTCGATCTTCTCGGTGAGGGCGTCCGGGTCGAGCACTGGCGCGGGACGCACCTGCGGGGCGGGCTTCACCGGCTCGGCGGTGGGGACAGGGCGCGGCTCGTCCTTGGGCAGGGTGGTGCTCGCCGCCTTGGCCGCGGCGTCCTGCAGGGTGGGCGCGGGCTTGTCGGCGGGGGCGGGCTTCTCGCCGTCGCCCTTGAGGCGGGTGCCACGCTCGATCAACGACTCGTCCTGCAGCACCATGCCCACCAGCTGGTCAGCGGTGCCCAGCAGGCGCGAGGTGGTGGCCCGCGGCTCGGCGCCGGCCGGCACGAACCGGTCGATCACCTGCTCCTGCACCAGCATGAGCGGCAGGCGCACGGCGGTGTAGGCCGGGCGCAGCGCAGTGAGTGCCAAGCTCGAGACGTTCACAGGCGATCATCTCCATCTCGCGGTGTCCGCGACATCGGGGGGGTGCAGGGCGGGCGTACGCACAGCTGCAGGCGGACCACCGCGAAAGGGCCGTCGTGCACCCTCAGCAAGGCCCACCAGCAAGATTCGAACGCTACCCATGTCTGGAGCACCCCGCCACCGGGTGAGCCGACCCGGCAGCCGCCTCGCCCGGCGGCTACATCGCCCGGCGACCCGACAGCGCCCGGCCCAGAGTCACCTCGTCGGCGAACTCCAGGTCACCACCCATCGGCAGCCCGGACGCCAGCCGGGTGACGCTCAGTCCCGGGAAGTCGCGCATCATCCGCACCAGGTAGGTGGCGGTGGCCTCGCCCTCGGTGTTGGGGTCGGTGGCGATGATCACCTCGGTGACGTCGACGCCGTCCTCCTGGTTGCCCAGCCGGGCCAGCAGCTCCCGGATGCGCAGCTGGTCGGGGCCCACCCCCGACATCGGATCCAGCGCCCCGCCCAGCACGTGGTAGCGCCCCCGGAACTCCCGGGTGCGCTCCACCGCCTGCACGTCCTTGGGCTCCTCCACCACGCAGATGATGCTGCGGTCACGACGCAGGTCGGCGCAGATGCGGCAGGTCTCCTTCTCCGAGACGGTGCCGCACACCACGCAGAACTGGACGCCGTCGCGCACCTTCTGCAGGGCAGCCTGCAGCCGCGCGATGTCCGCCGGCTCCACCGTCAACAGGTGGAAGGCGATGCGCTGCGCACTCTTGGGGCCCACGCCGGGCAACCTGCCCAGCTCGTCGATCAGGTCCTGAACCGGGCCTTCATACATTCGGGTCGAGCACTCACATTCCCGGCAGGCCCAGCCCGCCGCCGCCACCAGCCAGCGGCCCCATCAGCTGGGCCGCCTTCTCCTGCGCCTTCTGGCTGGCGTCGGCGATGGCACCGATCACCAGGTCCTGCAGCGTCTCCACGTCCTCGGGGTCGACCACCTTGGGGTCGATGCCGAGGGCGATCACGTCACCAGTGCCCGTCACCGTCGCCGTCACCAGGCCGCCGCCGGCCTGGCCGGTGATCTGCGTCTGCGCCAGCTCGGCCTGGGCGCTCATGAGCTGTTCCTGCATCTTCTGTGCCTGCTGCATCAGCTGCTGCATGTCGGGCTGGCCACCGGGTTGCACGGATTCAGGTCCTCTCGATGAGACGCACGCGAGTCCGAGCCGGACTCGTGCCGACAGCGCGGGGGGTCGACTGTCGGTTCCCGAGGGTAGTCCGCAGCAGACCGCGCAGCGCCATCCGCCGTCGGTGGCGGGTCGAGACTCACCGGCGCGAGACATGCGCCGGACCACCGTGCGGGTCTAACCTGACACGAGTGCAAACGCCTGTGCCCGCCGCCACGGGAGACACCGCCGGCCACGACGCCGCCGTGCGGCAGCTGATCGCCTCCTACCGGGCCATTCCTCGCAATGCCACTGTGCGCCTGGCCAAGAAGACCTCCAACCTCTTCCGCGCCCGGGCTGCTGCCAACGCCCCTGGGCTCGACGTCTCCGGGCTCACCGGCGTCCTGCACGTCGACCCGGTGAACCGCACCGCCGACGTCGCCGGCATGTGCACCTACGAGGACCTGGTCGCCGCGACCCTCCCGCACGGGCTGGCTCCGCTGGTGGTGCCACAGCTGAAGACGATCACCCTGGGCGGGGCGGTCACCGGGCTGGGCATCGAGTCGACCAGCTTCCGCAACGGGCTGCCGCACGAGTCGGTGCTGGAGATGGACATCCTCACCGGTGCGGGCGAGGTGCTCACCGTGACGCCCGACGGCGAGCACACCGACCTCTTCCACGGCTTCCCCAACTCCTACGGCACGCTCGGCTACTGCACCCGGCTGCGCATCGAGCTGGAGCCGGTGCAGCCCTACGTGGCGCTGCGGCACCTGCGCTTGCACGACCTCGACCAGCTGCAGCAGCAGATGGACGCCATCGCCGCCGCCGGGGAGCACGACGGCGTGCGGGTGGACTACCTCGACGGCGTGGTCTTCACCGCCACGGAGAGCTACCTGACCCTGGGCACCCTCACCGCCGAGCCGGGTCCGGTCAGCGACTACACCGGCCGGGACATCTACTACCGCTCCCTCCAGCAGCGCAGCACCGACCGGCTGACCATCCACGACTACCTGTGGCGCTGGGACACCGACTGGTTCTGGTGCTCCCGCGCGTTCGGGGCGCAGAACCCCACGATCCGCCGCTTCTGGCCCAAGCGACTGCTGCGCAGCTCCTTCTACTGGAAGCTGATCGCGCTGGACCACAAGTACGACGTGGCCGACCGGCTGGAGGCCCGCAAGGGCCGGCCCCCGCGCGAGCGCGTGGTGCAGGACGTCGAGGTACCCATCGAGCGCACGGCGGACTTCCTGCGGTGGTTCCTGGACACCATCCCCATCGAGCCGCTGTGGCTGTGCCCGCTGCGGCTGCGCGAGGTCGCTGGGGCCACCGGCACCGAGGCCGGCCGGCGCACCTGGCCGCTGTACCCGTTGCACCCGGGCCAGACGTACGTCAACGTGGGCTTCTGGTCGTCCGTCCCGGTGGATCCGGCCGGGCCGGAGGGCGCGACGAACCGCAAGATCGAGGAGATCGTCACCGAGTTCGACGGCCACAAGTCGTTGTACTCCGACTCCTACTACACCCCAGAGACGTTCGCCGAGCTCTACGGCGACAGCACCTACCGGGCGCTCAAGCGGCGCTACGACCCCGAGTCAAGGCTGCTCGACCTTTACGCGAAGGCTGTGCGGAGGAAGTAGGACAGATGACCACCTTGCGGAAGCCCCCGGTCCGGTCGCACCGGACGCCTGCACCGAAGATGAACCTCGCCGACATCGTCGAGACCCTGGCCGACGGACGAGTCCCGGTGCGCTTCACCGCCTACGACGGCAGCGCCACCGGGCCCGAGAACGCCGAGATCGGGCTGCACCTGACCGCCCCGCGAGGCACCACCTACCTCGCCACCGCACCCGGCGACCTGGGCATGGTCCGGGCCTACATCGCCGGCGACCTGCAGATCAGCGGCGTGCACCCGGGTGATCCCTACCCCGTGCTGCGCACGATGATGGACGACGTCAAGCTGCAGCGCCCCTCGCCAGCCGTGCTCGCGCAGATCACCCGGTCGCTGGGCTGGGAGCTGCTCAAGCCGGTGGCCCCGCCGCCACAGGAGACCTTGCCGCGCTGGCGGCGCATCGCCAACGGGCTGCGGCACTCCAGGACCCGCGACGCCGAGGCGATCAGCAAGCACTACGACGTCTCCAACGCCTTCTACGAGCACGTCCTGGGTCCGTCCATGACCTACACCTGCGCCACCTACGCCACCCCGGAGACCTCGCTGGAGGACGCCCAGGAAGCCAAGTACCAGCTGGTGTTCGACAAGCTCGGCCTGCAGCCCGGCATGCGGCTGCTGGACATCGGCTGCGGCTGGGGCGGCATGGTGCGCTTCGCGGCCCGCCGCGGCGTGCACGCCATCGGTGCCACGCTCTCGGCCCAGCAGGCGCAGTGGGCGCGCGAGGCGATCGCGGCCGAGGGGCTGACCGAGCTCGCCGAGGTGCGGTTCATGGACTACCGCGACGTGCCCGAGACCGGCTTCGACGCCATCTCCTCCATCGGCCTCACCGAGCACATCGGCATCGACCAGTACCCGGCGTACTTCGCCACCCTGCGCGACAAGCTGCGCCCGGGCGGACGCCTGCTCAACCACTGCATCACCCGCCCGCACAACGACCGGCGAGTGAAGACCGGCCAGTTCATCGACCGCTACGTCTTCCCCGACGGCGAGCTGATCGGCTCGGGCACCATCATCAGCGAGATCCAGGACGTCGGCCTGGAGGTGCGCCACGAGGAGAACCTGCGGGAGCACTACGGGCTGACCCTGCGCGACTGGAACCGCAACCTGGTGGAGCACTGGGACGAGTGCGTGGCCGAGGTCGGCGAGGGCACCGCCAAGCTGTGGGGGCTGTACATGGCCGGGTCCCGGCTCGGCTTCGAGCGCAACGTGGTGCAGCTGCACCAGGTGCTGGCGGTCAAGGTCGGCGAGAAGGGCGACGCGGCCGTGCCGCTGCGCCCGTGGTGGAGCGGTTAGACCGTGCAGATCACCGAGCTGCTCGACGTCAGGACCTGGCGGGCTTTCGACGTCGACGACTCCGGCCGCGTGCTGGCCGGCTGGGACGACTCCGGGTCGGTCCAGCTGGTGGAGCTGTCGCCGGACGGCCCGCCCACCGTGCTCACCGACCTGCCCGGGTCGTGCTCGGGGCGGTACCTGCCTGGGGAGCGCACCATCGTGGTGCAGCACGACGACGGCGGCAACGAGCGTGCCCAGCTGTCCTTGCTGCACCCCGACCGTGCGCCGGAGGACGGTGGCCTCGAGCTGACGCCGCTGGTGCACGACCCGGACTACATCCACTCCATGGCAGGGGTGCTGCCCGGACGGGTGGCCTACCGGACCAACCGCGGCAACGGGGTGGACTTCGAGGTGGTGCTGCGCAACGTCAGCAGCGGCGTCGAGGAGGTCGTCTACTCCGGCGGTGGCAACGTCTCCTCGGTGGCGGTGTCGCCGGACTCCCGCTACGCCCTGGTGGTGCTGGTGGGGGCGCAGCCGGTGTCCACCCAGATGGTGCTGGTGGACAGCCTGGCCGTCACCGCCGACCAGCGGGTGCGGGCGCTCACCGCCGCCGACGAGCACGCGGCCTACGAGAACGCCCACTGGCTGCCGGACTCCTCGGGCTTCGTGCTCACCAGCAACCACGGCCGGGACCTGGCCGCCCTCGCCCGCTACGACGTGCACGACGAGCGGTTGACGTGGCTGGTGACCGACGACGACCACGAGCTGACCGGCTGGCTGTCCCCCGACGGCGCCACCCTGCTGGTGGAGCGCAACGCCGAGGGCTGGAGCGAGCTGGCGCTGCACGACGGGCGCACCGGCGAGCACCTGCGCGACCTGGCCCTGCCCACCCCGGGCGTGGTCACCTCGCCCTACCCCGACCCGCGGTTCAGCCCGGACGGGGCGACGGTGGTGCTGTCGCTGGCGGCGCCGTCGGTGCCCGGTGACGTGCTGGTGCTGGACGTGGCGACCGCGGAGATCCGTGCGCTCACCGACTCCGGCGCCGCGCTGGACGGGCCGGTGTCGGTGCCGCAGGTGCACCGGGTGCCGGCCGCCGACGGCGAGCAGATCCCCTGCTTCACCTATCCCCCGACGGCACGGACGGCGCTGGCCGGCTCGGCGGTGCTGGTGGTGCACGGCGGCCCGGAGGGGCAGAGCCGCCCGCTGTTCAGCCCCGTCGTCGTGGCGCTGACCGCCGCCGGGCACACCGTGGTGGTGCCCAACGTGCGCGGCTCGGCCGGCTACGGCAAGCGCTGGGTGTCGCTGGACGACGTGCGCCTGCGGCTGGACTCGGTGGCCGACCTCGGCGCGATCCACGACTGGTTGCCCACCGTGGACTGCGACCCGGCTCGTGCCGCGCTCTACGGCGGGTCCTACGGCGGCTACATGGTGCTGGCCGGGTGCGCGTTCCAGCCCGAGCGCTGGCGCGCCGGCGTGGACATCGTGGGCATGTCCTCGCTGGTGACGTTCCTGGAGAACACCTCGCCGTACCGGCGGGCGGCGCGGGAGCGCGAGTACGGGACGCTGGAGCACGACCGCGAGTTCCTCGAGCAGGCGTCACCGCTGAGCCGCATCGACGACATCCAGGCCGCGCTGCTGGTCATCCACGGGGCCAACGACCCCCGGGTGCCGCTCAGCGAGGCTGAGCAGCTGCACGACGCGCTGACCACCCGTGGGGTGGAGTGCGACCTGCTGGTGTACCCCGACGAGGGTCACGGGCTGGCCAAGCGGGTGAACCGGATGGACGCCTACCCGCGCGCGGTGGAGTTCCTGGCCAAGCACCTGGCCTGAGGGACAGCTCGGCGGAGGGTCCGCTCGGCCCGCCGCTCAGCGGGGGTCGAGCGGGCGGGCACCGAGCTCGGCGGCCAGCAGCTCCAGGGCGACCTCCTCGGGGTCACGTCGGCCGGCCGGGTCACCCAGGTCGCCGCTGGCGGCCTCGGCGAGCATCGCCTCCTCGTCCAGCGGCTCGGGCTCCGGGGCGTGGCGCCCTGCGTCGTCGGGGTCGTCGGGGTCGCTCGGGCCGTCAGGCAGTGGCACCTCGTCGGCCGGCGCCGCCTGCCCGGTGGAGCCACCGGAGGGACGGGTGAAGCGCGGCGGGGCGGCGGGGGCCTGGCGCTGCGCGGCGGCGGGCGGCGCCGCCGGGGCAGCGGCCGGCTCGCCACCGGTCTCGCACACCACCACCCAGTCGACCCCCAGCACGTCGCGCAGGGCCGCGGAGACCACCGCGGAGTTGCGGGACTCGGTGAGCCGCTTGGCCAGCGGCGCGGAGTCGTGGCCGAGCACCAGGGTGTTGCCGTCGAGGCGGCGCACGGTGGCGCTGGAGAGCATCACCTCGGTGGTGCGGCTGCGCTCGCGGACGGCGGAGCGGACCTCCGACCACACGGTGCGCACGGTGGCGGCGTCGGGCTGCCCGGCCACCGGACCGGTAGCCGCGGGCGCCTCCGGTGCTGGCGCGGCGGGGGCTGGGGCGGCGGGCGCTGGGGCGGGTGCCCGGCGCTCGGGTGCGGCCGGGGGCTGCGCCTGCTTGGCCTGGGCTGCCGGGGGTTGGGCTGCCGGTGGTGGGGCTGCCGGTGGCGTGGGCGCTTGCCGGGGCGCGGCCGGGGCCGACTCGGCCGCCGGCTCGGGGCGGCGCACGGGCGCCGGCTGCGGGGCGGGCGCGGCGACCGGACGCTCGGCCACCGCAGGCTCGGGCTCGGCGGCCGCAGGCGCAGGAGCGGGCGCGGCGGCGGGAGCGGGCGCGGCGGCCGGCTCGACGCGGCGGGAGGGCCGCTGGAACGCCGGCTCGGCGGGGGCGACCTGGTCGGTCTCCTCGGTGGGCGGGGTGATGACCATGCGCCGCTCCACCCGCTCCAGGCGGTGCAGCACGGCCGACTCGGCGTCCGAGGCGGAGGGCAGCAGCATCCGCGCGCACATCACCTCGAGCAACAGCCGCGGGGAGGTGGCCCCACGCATCTCGCCCAGTCCGCTGTGGATGATCTCGGCGTAGCGGGCGAGGGTGGCCCCGCCCAGGTGCTCGGCCTCGTCGCGCATCCGCTCCA
The DNA here is from genome assembly GCF_058133575.1 of Rhodococcus sp. Z13_19A. NCBI lineage: Bacteria > Bacillati > Actinomycetota > Actinomycetes > Mycobacteriales > Nocardiaceae > Rhodococcus > Rhodococcus sp. Z13_19A. Next base: position 1,266,724 of record NZ_JBYUNN010000001.1, on the reverse strand, counting down.
GCACGTCGCCGGGTGCCTCCACCAGACCGCGCTCCCCGGCGTCGGGCACCGCGCGCAGCAGGATCAGGTCGCGCACCCGGTCGAGCAGGTCGACGGCGAAGCGGCGCGGGTCGTGCCCGGCGTCCACCAGCGTCTGCACGGTGCCGAACAGCGCCGCCCCGTCGTCGGCGGCCAGCGCGTCCACCGCGTCGTCGATGAGCGCGACGTCAGTGACCCCGAGCAGGGCCAGCGCCCGCTGGTAGGTGACGCCCTCAGGTCCGGCCCCGGCCAGCAGCTGGTCCAGCACGCTCAGGGAGTCGCGCGGCGAGCCGCCGCCGGCCCGGATCACCAGCGGGTACACCGCGGCGTCCACCTGCACCTGCTCCTGCTGGCAGATGCGCTCCAGCAGACCGCGCATGGTGGCCGGGGGCAGCAGCCGGAACGGGTAGTGGTGGGTGCGCGAGCGGATGGTGGCGAGCACCTTCTCCGGCTCGGTGGTGGCGAAGATGAAGACCAGGTGCTCCGGCGGCTCCTCCACGATCTTCAGCAGCGCGTTGAAGCCCTGCGTGGTGACCATGTGCGCCTCGTCCACGATGAAGACGCGGTAGCGCGAGGAGGCGGGGGCGTAGAAGGCGCGGTCGCGCAGCTCGCGGGCGTCGTCCACCCCACCGTGGCTGGCGGCGTCGAGCTCCACCACGTCGAGGGTGCCCGCACCACCGGGGGCGAGGCCGATGCAGGACTCGCAGACTCCGCACGGGGTGGCCGTGGGGCCCTGCTCGCAGTTGAGCGAGCGGGCCAGGATGCGGGCCGAGGACGTCTTGCCGCAACCGCGCGGGCCGGAGAACAGGTAGGCGTGGTTGATGCGGCCGGACTCGAGCGCCACGCTGAGCGGCTCGGTGACGTGCTCCTGGCCGACGACCTCGGCAAAGGTCGCCGGACGGTACTTGCGGTAGAGGGCCACGGGGTGAGGGTACCGGCGCGCACTGACAGCCATCAGTCAGCAGCAGCACACCGCCGCTGTGACCTCGGCCGGGCCCGGGTGCTCAGGCGGTCAGGTCAGGAGCTGAGCAGCTTCTCTGCCGCCGCCAGCAGCACGCAGGTGGCCAGCCCGTCGATGGCCACCCGCAGCTCCTCGACACCGGGGTAGGTGGGGGCGATGCGGATGTTGCGGTCGTGCGGGTCGTCGCCGTAGGGGAAGGCCGCACCCGCCGGGGTCATGGCGATGCCGGCGTGCTTGGCCAGCGCGATCACCCGGGAGGCAGTGCCGTCGAGCACGTCCAGGCTGACGAAGTACCCACCGGCGGGCTCGCTCCAGCTGGCGGCCTTGAGCTCACCGAGGCGGTTCTCCAGGATCTCCAGCACCAGGGCGAACTTGGGGGCCAGGATCTGGCGGTGGCGCTCCATCAGCGCGCGCACGCCGTCCGGGCTCTGCAGGAACTGCGCGTGCCGCAGCTGGTTGACCTTGTCCGGGCCGATGCTCTGCGCGGCCAGGTGCTTGAGGTACCAGGCCACGTTGGCCGACGAGCCGCCCAGGAAGCTGACCCCGGCGCCGGGGAAGGTGATCTTGGAGGTGGAGGCGAAGACCAGCACCCGGTTGGGGTTGCCAGCCTCGGCGCACAGGCCCACCACGTCCACCGGCTCCGCCGGGCTGTCGGTGAGGTGGTGCACCGCGTAGGCGTTGTCCCAGTACAGCCGGAAGTCGGCGGCCGCAGTGGGCATCTTGGCCAGCTGCGCGACGACCTCGGGCGAGCAGACCGTGCCGGTGGGGTTGGCGTAGGTGGGCACCAGCCACATGCCCTTGATCAGCGGGTCGGCGGCGACGAGCTGGGAGACCAGCGCCATGTCCGGGCCGTCCTCGCGCATCGGCACGGGGATCATCTCGATGCCGTAGCGCTCGCAGATGGCGAAGTGCCGGTCGTAGCCGGGCGCGGGGCAGAGGAACTTGACGCGCGGGTGCTGGCTCCACGGGCGCTCGGAGTCGGGCGTGCCGTGCAGCAGCGAGAAGATGATCGAGTCGTGCATCAGCGTCAGGCTGGAGTTGCCCGCCGCGATGAGCTGGTCGACGGGGACGCGCACGAGCGGGGCGAAGATCTCGCGGATCTCCCGCAGCCCCTGCAGGCCGCCGTAGTTGCGGACGTCGGTGCCGTCGGCGGAGCGGTGGTGCTCGACGCCGGGCAGCTCCAGCAGCTCCTTGGACAGGTCCAGCTGCTCGGGACCGGGCTTGCCACGGGTGAGGTCGAGCGACACCGCCTTGGCGACGAGCTCCTCGTAGGCCGGGCGCTGGGCGTCTCGCAGGTCCGCGAGCTCGTGCTGACCGAGCGTCGTCAGTGACATGTACCCGTTGCCCTTCCGTGGTGGCCGATGGTCCAGACATGAAGGGGACCCCGCGCACCCGGCAGAGCCCGTTGACCCTTGCTGCCTTCCGGCCCTGGGGGAGTTCACAGGATGGACGCCGCGCGGGGTCCGTGGATCAGTGTAGCCGCAGGGGGCGATTGGGTTCACCGGGCGTCGCCCGGTAGAGTGCCCCACGGAGGATTCGCCTAGTGGCCTATGGCGCTCGCCTGGAACGCGGGTTGGGTTAACGCCCTCAGGGGTTCAAATCCCCTATCCTCCGCCACGAACGACGTGAGCCCCGACCAAGCGGTCGGGGCTCACGTCGTTTCTGCAGGTCCGTCACATCCGGCGGGCCGTGGTGTAGGGCAGGTACTTGATCGGCGTGTACTGCACGCCCTGGCCCTCGGTCGGGGCGTTGAGCACGTTGCCGTTGCCGTCGTAGATGCCGACGTGCGTGACCGGGCTGTAGAAGAACACCAGGTCGCCGGCCTGCAGGTTGCTCTTGTCCACGTAGGTGCCCACCTTGGCCTGGTCGGCCGCCACCCGTGGCAGCGTCACCCCGACCTGGCGAAACGCCCACGACGTCAGCCCCGAGCAGTCGAACACGGTGGGGCCGTTGCCGCCCCACACGTAGCGGGCACCCAGCTTGGTGTGCGCGACGGCCAGGGCGCGCTTGCCCTTGGACTCAGCCGCCGGCGGGGGGCTGGGGGTGGCGGCCGCACCCACCACCCGGGTGGTGTTGCTGGCCGCGGTCCAGATGACCGACCCGCCCTGGAAGTCGGTGCGCCGCCCCTCGGCCACCACGTACTCGTCGCTGGTGGGGAAACCCAGCGCGCTGGTCTCCCAGCCAAGCCCGGCCCACCGCTCGCGAATGGCGCCGCGCACCTCGTGCGCACCGGTGGCCGGCGACCAGTAGATGCTGCCGCCCTGGAAGTGGTTGAACGCGCCCGCCTTGGTGGGGGTGCCGGCCTCGCCGGTGGTGGGGAACCCGAGCGCGCCGCCCTCCCAACCGAGCGCGGCCCACTTGTCCCGGATGGAGCCGTGCACCTCGCGGACCCCGGTGCCCGGCGACCAGTACAGGCTGCCGCCCTGGAAGTGGTTGAACGCCCCGAAGACGCGCGGGGTGAAGGCCTCGTCGGTGGTGGGGAAGCCCAGGAACGAGCCGGTGGCTCCGGCGGCGGTGTAGCCGTCCCGGATCAGGCCCTTGACGCTGTGCGCCCCGGTGGCCGCGCTCCAGTAGACGGTGCCTCCGCCAAAGCCGGTGGCCCGTCCACCGGGCACCGCGTGCTCGTCCTTGGTGCAGCTGCCGAGGAACGACCTCTCGGCTCCCGCGCCCTGCCAGTAGGCGCCGATGGCCCCGTAGGGCTGGCACGCCGGTGCGGCCTGCGCCGCCGCGGGCTGGAGCCCGGCTCCCGTAACGGTCGCGGCAGCTACGGCGGCCAGCACCGCCACGCTGCGCAGGCGGTCGGTGAGACCCATCTGCAGTGTTTCCTTCCACGCTTGCCCAGCAGGCGTCCTCGCACGGTGGGGCAGCCGTCGGCGTGCACGCCGGCAGCGGGAAGCAGGCGCCAGCGGCACGTGCCCGCCTCGGCAGCCCTGTCCACGACCCCCGGAGGTCTTCACCTCCGACGAGGAGCTCACCCTCCCCATCGCCCAGCGACCGTCGAACCTGAGCGCGGCTCCGCAATCGGCCGGCACCAGCCGTCACCGGCTGCTGTGCGCCGCCCGCCACCCGGCGCGGGCGTACCCCGCGGCCAGGGTCACCACGCAGGACCCGGCCAGCGCCCACTTGGTGGTGCTGGCCACGCCGGTCGCGGTGATCACCGGCGGGGTGATCGCCTCGCGGTGGTCGAGCAGGTACAGGTGCGCCACGTTCTCCGCGTAGTCGCAGGCCGCGGCCACCCACGGCGCCACCAGCAGCGCCGTGCGCACCCGCGGTGGCAGCGCCACCAGCTCGTCCAGCTTGAGCGTGCTGGCGGTGAGGCTGCAGCCGTAGATCACCGGGTGCACCATGTCCGGCGGCAGGTGCGAGCGGTAGCGCGCCAGCTGCCCCTCGTCCCAGCCGTCCACGATGGACCGGAACGTGGGCGCCGAGGTGGTCAGCTGCAGCCGGAACAGGTCCTTGGTCATCGGCCCCAGGCGGCGGCCGATGAACGTCTGCGAGGCCAGGTACAGCGCGTTGAGCCCGAGGGCGGCAGCGGTGCGCGAGTTCATCCGACCACCCTGGCCGCCGGGGCGGTCCTCCACAAGGGCTCGTTCAGCGCCGCCCCGCAGCGGCGTCCCATACTGGCCGCGCCCGTGAATCTCGGCGAGCCCCAAGGGAGATCTGACGTGAGCGACGAGCGACTGGTGGCCGACGTGGTGGTCGAGCGGATGCGCAGCTGGGGCGTGCCACGGCTGTTCGGCTACCCCGGCGACGGTGCCAACCCGCTGATGGCCGCGCTGCGCCGGGCGGGCGACGACCCGGAGTTCGTGCAGGCCCGCCACGAGGAGAACGCCGCGCTGATGGCGGTGGGCCACGCCAAGTACACCGGGCAGGTGGGCGTGGTGATGACGACGCAGGGCCCGGGCGCGGTGCACGTGCTCAACGGCCTCTACGACGCCAAGCTCGACCACGTGCCGGTGGTGGCCCTGGTGGGGCAGCAGAACCGCTCCATCATCGGCTCGCAGTACCAGCAGGAGGTGGACCTGCAGCGGCTCTTCGCCGACGTCGCGGCCCGGTTCTGCCAGACCGCGCTCACCGCCGAGCAGGTACCGATGCTGCTGGACCGCGCCTTCCGCACGGCGCTGACCACCCGGACCCCGACGGTGGTGGTGCTGCCGCACGACGTGCAGCAGCTGCCGGCCCCGGACCTGCCGCACGCCCACGCCATCATGGTGACCACGCCGGTCTGGCGCCGCCCGGTGGCCGTCCCCAACGCCGACGACCTCGCGGCCGCCGCCGAGGTGCTCAACGCCGGCGAGCGGGTGGCGCTGCTGGTGGGCCAGGGCGCCCGAGACGCGCAGGCGGAGGTGCTGGCGGTGGCGGAGCGGCTCGGCGCCGGCATCGCCACCAGCCTGCTGGGCAAGCCCTACGTGGACGAGGACCACCCGCTGGTGGCCGGCACCATGGGCCACCTCGGCACCACCGCCAGCGCCCACGTGCTGGGCGAGTGCGACACCCTGCTCGTGGTCGGCTCCAACGACCCGTGGACGGAGTACTACCCGCCGCCGGGGCAGGCCCGGGCGGTGCAGGTGGACGCCGCCAGCGAGCACCTGGGCAACCGCTACCCCATCGAGGTGCCGCTGGCCGGTGACGCCGCGGCCACCCTCACCGCCCTGCTTCCGCTGCTGCACGAGCGCACCGACCACGCCTGGGAGCGCAGCGTCCGCGCCGACGTCGCCGCCTGGCACCAGGTCAGCGCCGACCGGGCGCAGGTCCCCGCCCGCCCGGTGAACCCCGAGCTGGTGGTGCGGACGCTGTCGGCGCAGCTGCCCGCTGATGCACAGGTGAGCGTGGACGTCGGTTCGGTCGTCTACTGGTACGCCCGGCAGCTGCGCCTGCCCCCAGGGGTGCCCGCGCACCTGTCCTCCACCCTGGCCTCGATGGGCTCGGCCCTGCCGTACGGCATCGCCGCCAAGCTGGCCCACCCCGACCGCCCGCTGGTCGCCCTGGCCGGGGACGGCGCCATGCAGATGAACGGCCTGGCCGAGCTGATCACGGTGGCGCGGATGTGGCCACAGTGGACGCACCCCGGGTTCGTGGTGTGCGTGCTGCACAACGAGGAGCTGGGCGAGGTGACGTGGGAGCAGCGCGAGATGGAGGGCGACCCGCGGTACGAGGCCAGCCAGGCGCTGCCGTCGTTCCCCTACGCCGGCTACGCCGAGCTGTTGGGGCTCACCGGAATCCGCGTCACTGACCCGGGCGAGCTGAGCGACGCCTGGAGCCAGGCGCTGGCCGCGCAGCGCCCCGTGGTGCTGGAGGTGCTCACCGATGCCGACGTGCCGCTGCTGCCGCCCTACCCCGCCGGCGCGGAGAAGCTGGCGAAGTTCCGCGCCGGCCTCGAGCAGGAGCCGAGCAGCGAGCACGCCCGTGAGCTGCTGGAGATCTACCGAGCCATGGAGGACGCGCTCACCGAGCAGCGCCAGGCGCGCAGCTGATCAGCGCCAGCGGGCGGTGGCCGTGCAGGTGCCTGGCGCCACGTCGGTGAGCCCGCCGTCGATCACCTGCACCGGCTGTTGGGTGCGCTCGTGCGCCCACCGGGCAGGGGTGGGCTGCTCGATCACCACGGGGAACCCGGCCGCGGCCCACGCCGCCCGGCGCCGCTCGTCCATCCGGTAGAGGGCCAGCTGCGCGGCGTGCCCGGCCGCGGCGGCGGCCTTGCCCAGCGACAGCGGGGGCTCGGCGCACAACGTCACCACCACCGGTCCGTCCACCACCGCCTCGACCTCGGCCCGCGCGTCCGGGTCGGCCAGCTCGCTGCCGGCCAGCTGCAGCTTGGCGATGGGAGCGGGGATGGCGTCGGTGGCGCACGGCACGAAGGCTCGCACCTGCGCGCCCTGCACCTCGGCGGTCACCCCGGGCAGGGACTGCACCGCCTGCCACGCCGCCCCGCGGGCGCGGCGGGAGTGCTTGCGGATGCGCCCGTCGGTCCAGCGCACCACCTCCGGCGCCCACTCACCCCCGGTGCGAGCCCGGGGGTCGTCCAGCAGGGTGGCCACGGCAGTGGCCGATGCCGCGCACACCGCCGAGCGGGTGGGTGGGTCGGTCTTCTCGATGCGGGTGACCAGCTGCATCACCCACGGCGCCTGGCCCTCGGGGTCGGCGTCACCGCTGGGCTCGATGAGCTCGCCGCCGTCCTCGGCGAGCTCGCCCTCCGTGGGATCAGTCATGCGTCGTCTCCTCCTGGTGCGCCCGGCCGGCCGGTCACCATGCTGCCCGGCACCACTCGCGGCGCGCCCACCCCACCCTTGACAAAGACTCAGTGCGTGTAAAGATGATTGACACGTAGATCTTTTTTGTTCACCTTCTGGTCATCAGGGGGTGCCGTGTACAGCAGGAGGCTCACCGTGACCACCACCCCCCACACCGCCCACCCCCGCGAGACCCGCCCCAAGGACCCGGCCGACATCTCCTCCACCGCGTTCTGGTCCAAGACCGCGGCCGAGCGGGAGACCACCTTCGCCGAGCTGCGCGCCGAGCGGCCGGTGAGCTGGCACGCCCCCATCGAGGGCCTGATGTTCGAGGACCCCAACGACCAGGGTTTCTGGGCCGTCACCCGGCACGCCGACCTCATCGAGGCCACCAAGCGGCACGAGGACTTCCTCTCTGGTGAGGGCATCCTGATGGAGTCCATGCCCCAGGAGCTGCTGGACACCGCACAGGGCTTCATCGCGATGGACCCACCGCGGCACACCAAGATCCGCCGGCTGCTCACCTCCGCCTTCACCCCCAGGCAGCTCGACCGGATCAACGGCCAGATCGACGCCAACGCCGCCGCCGTGGTGGACGGCATCGCCGCCAAGGGCTCGGTGGACTTCGTCGCCGAGGTCGCAGCGCTGGTGCCCATGCACAACATCTGCGACATGATGGGCGTGCCGCAGGAGGTGCGCGCCAAGGTCGCCCACGAGGCCCAGTTCGCCGGCAGCTGGAACGACCCCGAGCTGTTGGACGGCGCGGAGCCACTGCCCCGGCTGTTCGAGGCGTCGGGCTACATCTTCGAGGTGGCCAGTGACCTCATCGCCCAGCGGCGCCGCAAGCCCGAGGCTGACCTGATGACCAACCTGGTGCAGGCCGAGGTGGACGGCGAGCAGCTGACCGACGAGGAGATCATCAGCTTCTTCGGCCTGCTCACCGTGGCCGGCAACGACACCACCCGGCAGAGCCTGAGCCACACCATGAAGGCGCTCACCGACTTCCCCGACCAGCGGGAGTGGCTGATGGCGGACTTCGACGGCCGGATCAAGCCCGCGGTGGAGGAGATGGTGCGCTGGGCCACCCCGATCATGACCTTCCGCCGCACCGCCGCCCGCGACTGCGAGCTGAACGGTGCGCAGATCACCGCCGGCGACAAGGTGGTGCTGTTCTACGCCTCCGCCAACTGGGACACCGAGGTCTTCGACCACCCCGAGCGCCTGAACCTGGGCCGCAACCCCAACCCGCACATCGCCTTCGGCGGCGGCGGCATCCACCACTGCCTGGGCGGCCAGCTCGCCCGCCGCCAGATCACCGCCACCTGGCGGGAGCTGCTGCACCGGCTGCCCGACATCGCGGTGAGCGGTGAGCCCAGCTACACGGTGAGCAACTTCTTCCACGGCGTGAACCACCTGCCGGTCACCTTCACCCCCGAGCGCCGCCCGGCGTGAGCAGCAGCCAACCGCCGCTGGTCGTCGTCGGCGCCTCGCTGGCCGGGCTGCGGGCAGTGGAGGCGGCGCGGCGCACCGGCCACACCGGGCCCATCACCCTCCTCGGCGCCGAGGAGCACCTGCCCTACGACCGTCCGCCGCTGTCCAAGGCGTTCCTGGACGCCGACGGCAGCACCGCGCCCAGCAGCTACCGCACCCGCGAGCAGCTGGCGGAGCTGGACGTGGACCTGCACCTGGGCAGCCCCGCCACCGCGCTGGACCCCGCCGGCCACCGCGTGCAGGTCGGCGGGCAGTGGCTGGAATACGCCGCGGCAGTGATCGCCACCGGCGCCACCGCGCGCACCCTGCCCGGGGAGCAGCTGGCTGGGGTGCACACCCTGCGCACCCTCGACGACGCCCGCCAGGTGCGCGCGGCGCTGGACGCGGGGGCACAGACCGTGGTGGTCGGTGGCGGGTTCATCGGCTCGGAGGTGGCCTCGGCCGCCGCCCGGCGCCAGGTGGACGTCACCGTGGTGGAGGCCGCCCCGCTGCCGCTGGTGCGGGCGGTGGGCGCGGAGATGGCCCAGGCCTGCGCCGACCTGCACCACCGGTACGGCACCCGGCTGCTGTGCGGGTCCGGGGTGCAGCGGCTGGTGGGCACCGACCGGGTGGAGGCCGTGGTGCTCGAGGACGGCACCCACCTGGACGCCGACCTGGTGGTGGTGGGCATCGGGGCGCAGCCGGCCACTGGCTGGCTGGCCGGCTCGGGGCTGACGCTGGACGACGGCGTGGTGTGCGACCCCACGCTGCGCGCCGCCGACGGGGTGTACGCCGCCGGCGACGTCGCCCGCTGGGTGAACCCGCTGTTCGGCACCAGCATGCGCCTGGAGCACTGGACCAACGCCACCGAGCAGGCGGGCACCGCCGCCCGCAACGCCCTGGACCCCGCCAGCGCCACGGAGCACCGCGCGGTGCCCTACTTCTGGTCGGAGTGGTACGGCAACAAGCTGCAGATGGTGGGTGTCGCCGACGGTGACGAGGTGCACGTGGTGGGTGGGCCGGACGCGCTGGCCGGCGACCAGTGGGTGGCGCTGTTCCGTCGCGGCGACCTGCTCACCGGGGCGCTCACGCTGAACCTGCCCGGCAAGACCATGAAGTACCGCGCCCGCATCGCCGCCGGGGGCAGCTGGGCGGACGCGCTCGACTTTGCCGGTGCCCGGTAGCCCGCCAGGCCCTGCCCCGCGCGTGGGCCGGCGCGAGCCGGCTCCGTAGGGTCTCCAGCGTGTCGGCCGACTCGCTCCGGGTGTCCTACCGCCAGCACCTGCGTGCCCAGGCGCTGGCCGCCGCGCACGCCCTCACCGCCGAGAAGGGGTGGGGCCGAGTTCGGGTGAGCGAGGTCGCGGCCGCGGTCGGCACCTCCCGCACCACCCTCTACAACGAGTTCGGCGACAAGCAGGGCCTGGGCGAGGCGCTGGTGCTGCAGGAGGCCGACCGCTTCCTCACCGGCATCCGGGACGCGCTCGACGCCCACCCCGACGACGTCCGCACCGGCATCACCGCCGCGGTGCAGCACACCATGGACCAGGCCGCGGCGAGCCCGCTGCTCAAGGCGGTGCTGACCAGCCCGCGAGCGGCCACGCAGGCCGAGACCGTGCCGGAGGCCCACCGCGACGGCGGGATCCTGCCGCTGCTCACCACGTCCATCTCGCTGCTCGAGCTCGCCTCCGACCAGCTGGTCAGCTGGCTCACCGAGCACCTGCCCGACGTCACCGACGCGGACGCCAGGCACGGCATCGACGCCGTCGTCCGGCTCACCGTCAGCCACCTGGTGCTGCCGGCCGCCGACAGCACCGAGACCAGCCACCAGGTCGCCGAGGTCGCGATCCGCTACTTCCGCCTCTAGCCGGCCCGCGGCGGCAGGCGGTGCAGCACCACGTCGCTGAGCACCCCGCCGCCCACCTGGGCTGTCAGGTAGGTGCAGTGCGGCTGACGGCGGCGGTCGGTGGGCGAGCCGGGGTTGAGCACGCGCAGCCCGTCGTGCTCGCCGTCCCAGGGGATGTGGCTGTGGCCGAAGACCAGGACGTCGACGTCGGGGTACAGCGCCCGCATGCGCTGGTCGCGCCGGGTGCTCGGTCCGGTCTCGTGCACCACCGCGAAGCGCAGGCCGCCCAGCTCCACCCGGGCCACCTCGGGCAGGCGGGCCCGCAGCTCGGCGCCGTCGTTGTTGCCCCACACCCCGACCAGCCGGCGGGCCCGCTGCTCCAGCTCGTCCAGCGCCTGCGGCACGACCCAGTCACCGGCGTGGATCACCACGTCGGCCCGGTCCACCTCCGCCCACACCTGCTCCGGGAGCGCGCGGGCCCGCTTGGGCAGGTGGGTGTCGGCGATGATCAGCAGCTGCACGGGAGGAGTTCCTGCACCGGTCAGCCTCCGTGCGGGCGGACGCCCAGCCGCTGCAGCTCCAGGGTGCCCAGCGCCTCCAGGGTCTGCTGGTCCACGCCGGCCGGGCGCGACTGCAGCACCGCGCCCAGGGCACCCACCGGCGCCCGGCCCGCCGCGCGCAGGCCCAGCACCTGCAGGCCCTCCCGGCTGCCCCGGAGCACGCTGGCCGCCTGGGCGTCGTTGGCCCAGCGCAACCGGTTGACCACCCACCAGACGAGCACCACCCCGACACAGAGGACCAGCACGAGGGCGTAGAGCATGGTGGCGGTGGTCCCGACCGCGCTCTGCGCGCTGCGCCCCACGGCGACCAGGTCGGTGCCGGCCTCGCCGGCGGTGCGCAGCGGCGAGGCGAGGGTGCCGCCCAGCAGGGGCACGCTGCCGAGGATGGCGCTGGCGTCGCCCAGCTCGTTGTTGAGCTTGGTGCCGGCCGCCTCGGCGCGGCGGGCGGTGTCCTGGACGTCGAGCACCCGTTCCCGCAGCATCCCGGCGAGCACGATCCACACCACGCACCACAGCAGCACCCCGAGGTCGCTGATCACCTGGCGCGAGCGACGCTCAGGGACCTCGGAGTACAGCGACCAGGATCGCGCCGGTGCGGCAACAGGTGTCGTCATGGCAGGCATCTTGTCGCACAACCAGCGGGTGAGCCCGTCGCCACCGGTCAGAGACGCACGCCGAGCCGGGCCCGCAGCGCGTCCGCCACCAGCTCCGCGTCGTCCATGCCGATCAGCAGGGTGTCGAAGCGCTGCCCGCTCAGCCGCACCCGCACGGCCGGCTGCCCGCGCCGCACCGAGACCATGGTGCGCTCACCCTTGTGGCGCCAGGTGCCGATGGCTCGCAGGCCCGGCAGCCCCAGCCCGGGGGCGCGCAGGCCGCGCAACGCCTTGAGGCCGTTGGGCACCAGCTCGACGTCTCGCACGGACGAGGCGGGCACCTGGAGGTTGCGCAGCAACCCGCCCACGTGCTCGCCCACGTTCAGCCGTACCCGCAGGATGCTGTCGGACAGAACGATCGTTGCCATGCAAGCCATTCTGTCACGCGAGTCCTGCCGTCACGGCTTGTCGGCGAGCTCCTTGGCGTACTTGTCGGCCATGTGGCTGACGGCGCTCCACTGGGCGTCGGCGTGGCTGTCGCGCACTCCGGTGGCGTAGGCCTTGGCGGCCAGGGTGGACTCGGCGTGGCTGCGGCCCGGGCCCTGGAAGTGCGGCATCACGTGCTGGGCGACCAGCTCGTAGGAGCGGCGGGTGGCCTCGGGGTTGGCCCACTCGTGGCTGAGCAGCAGCATGGCGCCGAAGCCCCCGGACTGCTCCTGCAGGCGCTGCACCTGGGCGCGGGCGTCGTCGGGCGTGCCGATGACCCCCACCCCGTGGTCGTTGATGAAGTCGATCATCTCGCGGACGTCGCCGCCCTCCACCCCCATCTGTGGGAACGCCGCCACCTTCTGGAAGTACCTGAACCACTGCTCGATCCCGTGCTCCACGTCGCGGTAGGCCTGCTCGCGGGTCTCGGCAACGTGCATCAGCCCCACCAGGCGCCACTTGTCCCGGTCCGGCGGGGGCTGGTGGAAGTGCGCCGCCCGCTCCTGCACCACGCCCCAGTGCAGCGCGAGGGCGTCGAAGCCGTCCTGGGTCAGCGTGGCCCCGATGGACAGCAGCCCCACGCCGTAGCGCCCGGCCAGCCGGGGACCGGTGGGCGAGGCGACCGCGGCGACGGCGATGTCGAAGCAGGGCTCGGAGTAGGGCCGCAGCTGCAGCCGGGCGTCCACCAGGTTGTGGGTGGCGGTCTGCTCGGTGACTGTCTCGCCGGCCAGCAACCGCATGATGATGTCGATGTTGACGTCGAGCAGCTCGCGCGTGTCGGTGGGGTTGAGCCCGATCATCGCCGAGTCGGTGGGCAGCGAGCCCGGGCCGACGCCGAGCATGCTGCGGCCCCGGGTGAGGTGATCGAGCAGCACCATGCGGTCAGCCACCCACAGCGGGTTGTGGTAGCTGATGGAGGTGACGCCGGTGCCCAGCTTGATGCGCCGGGTGCGCTCGGCGGCGGCGGCGATGAAGATCTCCGGCGAGGCGATGATCTCGCTGCCCGCCGAGTGGTGCTCGCCGATCCAGGCCTCGTCGTAGCCCAGGTCGTCGAGGTGCTGGACGAGGCGCAGGTCCCGCTGCAGCGCCAGCGTCGGGTTCTCCCCCGCGGGGTGGAACGGGGCCAGGAACGTGCCGAACCGCAGCTTGCTCATGGTGTGCCTCTCGCGCGCTCATCACCGTTGACGAAGGTCAAATGTAACCTGCGTCACACCACGCGGCCAGCGGAAGGCGGCCGTCGCTCAGGCCATGGTCTTGGCTCCGTCCAGCGACTCGCGGATGATGTCGGCGTGCCCGGAGTGCTGGGCCGTCTCGGCGATGAGGTGCAGCAGCACCCGGCGCCCGGTCCAGCTCAGGCCCTGGGGGAACCACGGGGCGTCGGGCAGCGCCTGGGCGGTGTCCAGGTCGGGCAGCGAGGCGGCGAGCGCCTCGGTGCGGCGGGCAGTCTCCTCGTAGCCGTCGAGCAGCCCGGCCAGGGTGTCGCCCTCGACCATCTGGAAGCCGTCCGCCCACTGCGCCGTGCCGCCGCCCATCATCGCGGCCGCACCCTCGGTGAGGAAGCTGGCCCACTGCCGCTCGGTGGCGGCGACGTGCTTGATCAACCCGCCCAGGGTCAGCGTGCTGGCGGTGGTCCGCTGGGCGGCCTGCTCGTCGGTGAGGTCGCGGACGGTGTGCCGCAGGAACTGCCGGTGCTGGGCCAGGGTGCCCAGCAGCTCAGCCAGCTCTCCTCCGGCCGGGGCGGGGTTGACTGACAGGTCGCTCATGACGTTCTCCTCGGGTCGGGGCGGGAGTCCTCTGGGGCGAGGCCTCTGGGGCCTTTCCCAAGGTAGGAGACAGCACCGACAGAACTGTGACTGCCCGCACATCGCCCCGACCCCGGCCCGTAACACGTAGGCCCTGATGGCGTAACTGTCGCGGGATACCTTCGCCCGCATGGACACAACGGCACGCCGAGGCGGCACGACGACCTCGGTGCAGGAGCGCCCGGTGGTGCTCGAGACCCCCGCTGTCAGTGCGACCCGACGGGTGGAGGCGACGCTGGCCAGCCTCGCGCTGCGCGAGCGTCCCGAGGCCTGGATCGCGCTGCGCCCGCCCGCCGAGCTGCTCGCGGAGGCGGCCGAGGTGGACGCCCGGGTGCAGGCGGGCGAGGTGCTGCCGCTGGCCGGCACGGTGTTCGGCGTCAAGGACAACATCGACGTGGCTGGGCTGTCCACCACCGCGGCCTGCCCCAGCTTCGCCTACCAGCCCACGGTCAGCGCACCGGCGGTGGTGCGGCTGGTGCAGGCCGGCGCCATCGTGGTGGGCAAGACCAACATGGACCAGTTCGCCACCGGGCTGGTGGGCACCCGCAGCCCGTACGGCGTGGTGCGCAACGCCCACGCCCCGGAGCGCATCTCCGGCGGTTCCAGCTCCGGGTCGGCCGTCGCCGTGGCGCTGGGCACCGTGGACTTCGCGCTGGGCACCGACACCGCAGGGTCGGGGCGGGTGCCGGCTGCGCTGCACGGCATCGTCGGGATCAAGCCCACCCTGGGCCTGGTGCCCTCCCTGGGCGTGGTGCCTGCGGCCCGCTCCTACGACACGGTCAGCGTCTTCGCCCCCACCCTGGCCGCGGCGGAGGCGGTCACGGCCGTGCTGTTCGGACCCGAGGCTGCTGACCCCAGCTCACGCCCCTGGCCCACCGATGCCCCGCTGGCCGCACCTCCGGCGCCCAAGGTAGGCGTGCCTGACGAGGCTCAGCTGCTGCACCTCTCGCCCGCCCGGGTTCAGCGCTTCACCGAGACGGCTGAGCAGCTCCGTCAGGCCGGCGCCACGCTGGTGCCGGTGGACATCGCCCCGCTGCTGGAGGCGGCCACGCTGCTCTACAACGGTGCGCTGGTGGCCGAGCGCTACGCCGCGGTGGGCCCCTTCCTGGCCACCCAACCCGCTGACGCCGACCCGGTGGTGTCCTCCATCATCCTGGGCGCCCAGGACGTTCCGGCGCACGAGCTGGTGGCGGACCAGGGACGGCTGGCCGGCTTCGCCCGCCTGGCGCGTGCGGTGTTCGCCGAGGTGGACACGCTGCTGCTGCCCACCACCACCGAGAACCCCACCATCGCCGAGGTGCAGGCCGACCCGGTCGGGGTGAACAGCCGGCTGGGCACCTACACCAACTTCGCCAACCTGCTGGACCTGTGCGGGGTGGCGGTGCCCGCCGGCGAGGCCGACGGCGCCCCGTTCGGGGTGACGGTGCTGGCCCCGGCGTTCCACGACCGGGTGGCCGCTGACGTTGCCCACCTGCTCGACGGGAAGGGCAGCAACGACGTGGCGGTGGTGGGCGCGCAGCCCAGCCTGGAGCTGG
Source organism: Rhodococcus sp. Z13_19A (assembly GCF_058133575.1). Taxonomy (NCBI): domain Bacteria; kingdom Bacillati; phylum Actinomycetota; class Actinomycetes; order Mycobacteriales; family Nocardiaceae; genus Rhodococcus; species Rhodococcus sp. Z13_19A. Next base: position 1,251,229 of record NZ_JBYUNN010000001.1, on the reverse strand, counting down.
TGGTGGTGGGCGCACACCTGGCCGGCCACCCGCTCAACCACCAGCTCACCGAGCGCGGCGCGCGCCTGGTGGGCCCGGTGCGCACGGCGCCGGAGTATCGCCTGCACGCCCTGCCCACCACCCCGCCCAAGCCGGGACTGGTGCACGACGCCGCCTGGGGTGCCGCCATCGCCGGGGAGAAGTGGCTGCTGCCACCGGCCGGGCTGGGCACCTTCCTGGCCGAGCTGCCCGAGCCGATGGTGCTGGGCACGGTGCGCCTGGACGACGGCTCGCAGTGCACCGGGTTCCTGTGCCCCAGCGAGGCGGCCGAGACCGGCCGCGAGATCACCAGCTTCGGCGGCTGGGTCGCGTACCTGGAGCGCGGCAGCACCCCCATGACCCCGTGAGCCCCGTGCCCCAGGCGCCGCGCTGAGCAGACGCCACCCGGGCCGGGGCGCGTGGGTGCTTGGGCACACTGGAGAGGGTGACGTCCCAGGCGGGCAGCACCGGCCCCGCAGAGCCTGCTGACCTCAGGCTGCGCAACGTCCTGGTGACGCTGCTGGCGGTGAACAGCGGCGCCACCGACGCCACCAGCTACCTGCTGCTCGGGGGCGTCTTCACCAGCGTGATGACCGGCAACATGGTGATCTTCGGGCTCTCCCTCGGCGACCAGGACTGGCCCACCCTCGGCAAGGCCGCCACCGCCATCGGCCTCTACGTCGTCGGCGCTGCCCTCGGCGGCTGGATGGTGGGGCTGGCCCGCAAGCCCGACGTGCTGTGGCCGCGGGCCGTCCAGCCCGCTCTGGCCGTGGAGCTGGCGCTGCTGGTGGTCTACGCGGTCGTGTGGTGGGCCGAGGACGGGCGCCCCGACCAGGGTGCGGCGCTGGCGCTGCTGGTCGCCAGCTGCCTCGCGCTGGGCATCCAGGCTGCCGCGGTGCAGCGCCTGGGGGTGCCCGGGCTGTCCACCACGTACCTCACCGGCACGCTCACCACGCTGGTGGTGCAGCTGGTCAACGGCCGGCGCGGTGAGCCGGCGCAGCGGGCTCTGCTGGCGCTCGGTGGGCTGGTCGGCGGTGCTGCCCTCGCCGGGGCGCTGGTGCGCCACGCCCCCCAGGCGGTGCCGGCGGTGCACCTGGCCAGCCTGGGGCCGGTGCTGCTGGCCGGGGCGCTGAGCCGGCTCCGTCAGGTGCCGCGGCCCGCGGCCTGACGCCCCTCCGCTCGGGGCACGGCGTCCGGCACCGCAGCTGGGGGCGTCGCCAGCAGACGCCCCCAGCGGGACCCGGCCTACCCGGCCTTGGCCTGGAGCGCTCCCTGACCGAACTGTCCCCGGGGCACAGAACCCTCCGGCAGGGTGAGCTCCCCACTCTCCAGCCGCGTGCGCAGGTACTGGAACGACTGCGCGGTCTGGGCGAAGAGGTGCTCACCGGCCTTCAGCGCCGGACGCTCGCGGCCGTCAGCGGAGGCGAACTGGGGCAGCGGCGCCACCACCGTGTCGTAGTCGACGTTGAAGAAGAGCGGGAAGGAGTACCGCTCCTCCTGCACCTTGCGCACCCGGTGGGTGGTGGCGACGAACTCTCCCGCGGTCCACAGCTCGAGCAGGTCGCCGATGTTCACCACGAAGGTGTCCGGCACAGGTGGGACGTCGATCCACTCGCCGGCTCCGTTGAGCACCTCCAGGCCGGGTGCGGTGGGCTTGAGCAGGGTGAAGCACTCGTAGTCGCTGTGCGCCCCGATGCCCTCCACGTCCACCGCCTCGTCGTTGCGCCAGTAGTGCATCAGCCGCAACTGGCTCGGCGTCTTGGTGGCCTTGGCGGTGAACAGCTCGGGGTCCTCGCCCAGAGCCACCGCGAACGCGCGCAGCAGCTGGTTCCCGACCCCGAGCACCGCGGTGTAGTAGGCGGTCACCGTCTCGGCGAAACCGGGGATGTCCGGCCAGGTGTTGGGCCCGAGCATGGGGTTGCCCGCCAGATGGTCCGGGTCGTCGGCAGGCAGGTCGAGCGCTGAGTCGAAGGCCTCCTTCAGGTCCACCTTCGCCGGGTCGCCCTCCTCCCCCATCGGGACGTACCCGCGGTGGCACCGGGACAGCCCGATGTAGGTGCGCATCTTCTCCTCCAGCGGCCGGGCGAAGAAGTCCCTCGTCACCTCCACCAGGCTGTCGAACAGCGCCGGGTCGACCCCGGTGTTGCTCACGTAGAAGAAGCCCACCTCCCGGGAGGCACGGCCGATCTCGGCGACCACCGCCTGCTGCGCGTCGGGGTCGGCCGAGCGCAGGCCACCGATGTCGATGATGGGCACGGACTGGAACGACGTGGTCTTGCTCATGCCGGCACTTCTCCTTCTGGGTGGGCGACGAGACGGGAGTGGGAGTGGGCACCGACCGGGCCGAAGCGCTCGTAAAAGTGCTCGGTCAGCTCGGGCCAGACGTGCGGGTCGTGCCCGGGCACGAGGGTGAAGCCGCGCTCGGTGGCGAGGCGCTTGAGCCGCCGGATGGGTTCCACGGTCTCCTCGGGGGCCACCCCCACGAAACCGCCGATGGCCAGCTCGTGCTCGATGTTCTCGGTCAGGTCGGCGGCGTCGAAGGCGAAGACGAACCCGCCGCCGCCCACCGACTCGTCGAGCTCGACGGAGAAGCTCTGGTGGCCGGGGGTGTGCCCGTAGGTGGGCACGGCGTGGATGCCTGGGGCGATCTCGGCGTCCCCGTCGGCGAGCCGCCAGTCGATCCGCGGGTCGTCGAAGTCGATCCTGGCCATCGCGTGGCGCTCCGGCTCCGGGTGGTTGGACAGGCCGTACTCCAGCTCCCGCCGCTGGGCGTGCACCGGCACCTTGCCGGCAAACAGCTTGAGCCCACCGGAGTGGTCGTGGTGCAGGTGGCTGACGCCCACCGCGTGGATGTCGTCGACGTCCACCCCGATGTCGGCGAGCGCCTGCTCGACGGGCTCCCCCGTCGGGGAGATCACCGGGACGTAGTCCACGCCCGGGTAGAAGCGCTGGCGCAGGGCAGCGTCCCGGATGAGGGCGGTGTTGAAGCCCGTGTCCAGCAGCACCCACCCCCCGTCGGCCTGCAGCAGCACCCCGGGCACGGGCTCCCGCAGGCGCTCGTGAGCGGGCGCGCCGTGCACGGAGACCGACTTGGGCAGCTCTTCCCAGCCGAGGGTCAGCAGCACGATTCGACGAACCAGGTTTCCCATCGCTCAGCCCACCGTCAGCTCGGCCAGGCGCAGCGCCGTGGGGTTGGTGACGACGTGGGCCTTCTCCACGCCCTTGAGCCAGGACTGCGCGACGATGAAGTCGTTGATGTCGACGAAGTTGAGCCAGCAGCCCGTCTCCAGCGCCCTGGCGGCTGCGGTCGAGAACGCCTCGCTGGAGCCGGTCCGCTTGCCCTCCGTCAACGCGCTGGTGGTCTCTGGCGAGGAGCAGCCCAGGTAGTTCAGGCCACCGTCGGGGTCGTAGGTGATGTGCCCCCACGTGTAGGGCGAGGGGGCGTCCGGCCAGGCGCTCGAGGCGAAGAGCTCCGGCGCGTCCTTGCCCTTGGTGCCCACCCAGCCGTAGACCTCCGAGGAGGGATACCCCTGGACCTTGGCCGTGATCCCCATGCTCGCCAGCTGGGTAGAGACCAGGTTCGCCACCAGCTGGTAGTCCGGGTTGGACGAGTCGTAGCCCACGGTGATGTTCTTCTGGTCCGAGGGCAGGCCGGCGGCCACCTTCGTCAGCGGCGCTGGATCATGGCGGACGGTCTGCAGCGCGAGCTGCGGGTCGATCATGTTCGGTGGGTAGACCTGCTTGGCCACCGTGCCCCGGCCGAAGTAGGTCTGCTTGACCAGGCTTTCCACGTCGATCGCCTGCTGCAGCGCGCGTCTGGTCGTGACGTCGGTGAACATCCCCTTGTTGGGGTTCACGTAGATGTTGCCGGACATCATGGTGGGCAGGGAGTAGCTGGTGAACCCGGTGTTCTTGCTGTACGACTCCACCGCTGACGAGGGCAGGTCGTGGGTGATGGCGGCTACCTGGCCGTTCTTGAACTGCAGCTGCTGCGCGGAGGTGTCGGTGAGGACGGGCAGCTCGACGTCGGTGAAGTACGGCTTCTTCCCCCAGTAGCCGGGGTAGGCCTTGAGCGCGTAGCGCGAGCCGACCTGGGCGTCGGAGAGCGTGTAGGGGCCGGTGCCGATGTCGTGGGTCTGCAGGTAGGTCTGGGCGTGGTCGGAACCGGCGTGCTGGGCCAGCGCCGTCGGGCTCATCATGCGGGGGCCGTAGGGCGAGGCGAGGTAGTCCAGGAACGCGGAGTTGGGCTCGGCCAGGGTGATGGTGGCCCGGTAGTCGCCGTCGGTGGTCACCGTGGCCACGTCGGCCACCATGTACGCCGGTCCCTGGTTCACCGCGAGCCGCCGGTCGAAGGACGCCTTGATCGCCGCGGCGGTGAAGGGGGTGCCGTCGTGGAAGGTGACGCCCTGGCGCAGCACGAAGCTGAACACCCGGTTGTCCGGCGAGGCAGTCCAGGAGGTGGCCAGCAGCGGCTCGAGCACCGGCTTCTCGGTGCCTGCCTTGAACTGGAGCAGCCCCTCGTAGGTGTTGGTGGTGAGCATCAGGCCCTGACCCGCGTAGTAGATGTCCGGGTCTGGGGGCTGGCCGATGTCCTGCAGGAACGACAGCTTGAGCACCGTGTCGGTGGGAGCGGCGTTGGGTGCGCTGGACCCACCACCCCCGCACGCGGTGAGGGTGAGCGCCACCGCGGCGGCCATGGCGCCAGCGGCAAGGACGCGTCGCCGCGAGGAGGTCAGTCCCGGTCGTCTTCTCACAGGCTTGCTCCTTCGAGGTGGGACAGGCTGAGGTTGTTGAACGCAGCGACGATCTCGTCGCTGGTGCGCACGGCACCGGTCTGCAGGTACTCCATGGCCTCGAGCGCGGCCGCGTGGCTGCGCTCGGACGAGCCACCCACGCAGTCGGAGACCACCCGGACGTAGAAGTCGCGCTGGTGGGCGTCGGCGAAGGTGTAGTGCACACAGACGTCGGTGAGCCCACCGACCAGGATCAGCGTGGATGCCCGCAGCCCGCGCAGCACGATCTCGAGCTCGGTGCCGATGAATCCGGAGTAGCGCCGCTTGACGATGTGGAACTCGTCCTCCCGCGGTCGCAGGCTCGGCTCCAGCGCGGTGCCCCGGGCACCCTCGATGCAGTGCGGACCCTCGGCGCCGTCCAGCTCGCGCCCGAAGTCGATCCCACTGGGGCGGTGCACCTCCTGGAAGAACACCACCGGGACGCCGGCGTCTCGGGCCGCTGCGAGCAGGCCCTCGACCCGGGCGACACGGTCAGCGTTGCCCCCCATCACCTCGATGCCCATCTCGTCGCCGGGCAGGCCGGCGCCCTCCTGCATGTCGACGACCACGAGCACGGGATTTCCCACTATCAGGGGCTGAGCTGGCACGGCAGTCTCCTCTGGTTGTCGGCGGAAGAGCAGGAGGAAGGGGAGGTCGAGGGGAGTCAGACCTTGATGCGGGGATCGGCGGCCGCCTGGAGCAGGTCGACGACCGCGTTGATGACGACGTAGACGGCGCCGAGGAGCAGGGTGACGCCGGCGATGGCGGGGAAATCGGCGACCGGGATGCTCTGGGCCACGTACTGCCCGATGCCGGGCCAGGCGAAGACCTGCTCCACGACCAGCACTCCGGAGAACATCAGCCCCAGCTGCAGGCCGGTCATCGCCAGGGAGGATCCGACGCAGTTGCGCAGCACGTGCTTGAACAGCACCCCCCGGCTGGACAAGCCCTTGGCGCGGCCGGTGCGGGCGTAGTCGCTCTCCAGGTCGGTGAGCAGGCTGGAGCGCAGCACCCGGCCGATCGCCACCGCGGGCCCGAGCGCCAGCGCCGTGGCCGGCAGCACCAGGTGTTGCAGCGCGTCGGCCACCACGTCCAGGCGCCCGGCCAGCAGCCCGTCGACGGTGAGCAGTCCGGTGGGGCCGTCCGGCAGGTCGGCCACGGACGAGCGGCCGGTGGCGGGCAGCCAGCCCAGCTGCTGGTAGAAGACGATGATCCCCACGATGCCGAGCAGGAACATCGGCGCCGCTGCCCCGGTGAACAGCACCACCCGGAGCACCTCGGCGCCGCGCCAGCGCAGCGTGGTGCTGAAGGCGAGCAGCATGGCCAGCAGCAGCGCGATGGTGATGCCGGCCAGCGCCAGCTCGAGCGTCGCGGGCACGAACGACAACAGGTCGGTGCCCACTGGGCGGCGGGTGCGGAAGGACGTCCCGAAGTCACCCTGCACCACCGCGACCAGGTAGTTCCAGAACTGGGTGGTGAGCGGAAGGTCGAGCCCCAGCTCGTGCCGGCGGGCCGCCACGGCGTCCGCAGATGCCTGTGCGCCCAGCTGGGCGTGCACCGGGTCGAGGCTGGAGACGCTCTGGAGCACGAACATCACCCCGGTGAGGACCACCAGGATCAGCACCATCGCCGAGAGGCGCTTGAGCACGAAGGCAGGCACGGCGGGTCCTCTCAGCTCGTCTTCATGAGGTTGCGGGCGCTGTCCCCGGCGATGTTGGCGACCAGGGTGAGCAGCAGGACCCCCACGCCTGGCAGCACCGGGATCCACCACTGCTGCAGGAAGTAGCTGAGGTTGCGGGCGGTGTCCGCACCCAGCTCCGCGGCGGGGGCGGACTGGCCGAGCCCGAGGAAGGACAGCGCGGCCAACGTGAGGACGAGCGCTCCGATGTCCTGGCTGGCAGCCACCACCGTGTTGGGAACGGCTCCGGGCAGCACGTGGCGCCGGGCCAGGCGCAACCGTCCGGCCCCCGCCAACCGCGCCGCCTCGACGTGTGGCCGAGCCATCAGGCGAGCCACCTCGCCGCGGACCAGCCGGGCGTAGAAGGGCCACCACACGATGGACACCGCGATCAAGGTGTGCAGGAAGCCAGGACCCAGTGCGGCCACCACGGCGATGGCCAGCACCGGCGCCGGCATGGAGAGGAAGCCGTCGGTGATGCGCATCAGGGCGAAGTCGACCCAGCCACCGGCCATCCCGGCGACGAGGCCCACCAGGCCGCCGACCAGCACGCCGAGGGCGACCACGGCGAGGGCGGCGAACCAGCTGGCCCGCACCCCGTACAGCACCCGGCTGAGCACGTCCCTGCCGATGCTGTCGGTGCCCAGCAGGTTCGCCCCCCAGGACGGCCCGGTCAGCGGTACTCCCACGGGCAGCAAGGGGTCGTGCGGCGCCAGGACCGGCACCGCCACGGCCACCAGCGTGAGCAGCAGCAGCAGGCTGGCTCCCAGCCAGCTCATGGTGGCTCCGCGTGAGCTGAACCAGCGGGTCCGGCGTCGAGCGGGTGCGGCCAGCGGCACCGCCCTGGACAAGGTCAGCGTCATGTCAGCTCGCCCTCCGCTCGATGCACGCCACTCGGTGGTTGCTGCCGGGCGTCCCCTCCAGCCCGACGTCCAGCGCAGGCTCGCTGCAGGTGGCGATGGCAAGCGGGCACCGGGGGTGGAAGGCGCAGCCGGAGGGCGGTGACAGAGGGCTGCCCGGCTCTCCGATCATCACCTCCGGCTCGCGGCCGATGTCGGGGATCGAGGCGATGAGCGCCTGCGTGTAGGGGTGGGCGGGGCGGGCGGTGACCTGCTCGACGTCGCCGATCTCCACGATCCGACCCAGGTACATCACGGCGATGCGGTCGGCGACCACCCGGGCGACGGACAGGTCGTGGGTCACGAACACCACGGCCATGTCCAGGCTCTCCCGCAGCTGCCCGATCAGGTTGATCACCGAGGCGGCGAGGGAGACGTCCAGAGCACTGGTCGGCTCGTCGCAGAGCAGCACCGCCGGGGGCACCACGGTGGCGCGGGCCAGCGACACCCGTTGGCGCTGCCCGCCGGAGAGCTGGGCTGCGCGGGCCCTGGCCACGTCGGCAGGCAGGCCCACCCGAGTGAGCGCCTCGGTCACCCGCGCGTCGCGCTGCCGGCGCGAGAGCTTGCGGCCTCGCAGGCGCTCGGAGACCAGCTCCTGCACCGACATCCACGGTGTCAGCGAGGCGCCGGCGTCCTGGAAGACCATCTGGGGGCGCTCGGTGGCGGCGAGGCCCACCTGCCCGGTCGTCGGAGTCTCCAGCCCGGCGATCACTCGGAGCAGGGTTGACTTGCCCGAGCCGCTCTCCCCCACGATCGCCACGGCCTCACCAGCGCCGACGGTGAGGGAGACCCCCCGCAGGGCCTGCAACCGAGCCCGTCCCCGCACCGCGCCGCCCGTGGGGAACGCCTTGGTGACCTCGCGCACGGAGACCGCCACGCCACGCTCGCGCGCTGGGTCGTCGGTGGTGGTCTGCGGAGCGACTACCTCGTCGGGGGGCACGGCCGCGTCAGGAGGTACGGCGTCCTCGGGAGGTACGGCCTCCTCGGGGTGCAGCCGGGCGAGGACGGTGGGTGCCGGCAGCACGCAGGCACTCACCCGGCCCGGCCCGGCCTCCGTCGGCGCAGGTGGCCGGGTGCTGCACTGGTCGTGCGCGAGCGGGCAGCGCGGGACGAAGGGGCAACCCGACAGCACCGCGGTGGGGCTGGGCACCTCGCCAGGCAGCACTGCGAGCGCACGCTGGCGGTGGGTGTCGAAGGTCAGCCGTGACTGCAGCAACCCGTGCGTGTACGGGTGCGCGGGGGCTTGCAGCACCTCCGCGGCGGGCCCGACCTCCGCGATCCGACCGGCGTAGAGCACGGCCACCCGGTCGGCGATCTGCGCGGCAACGCCCAGGTCGTGGGTGATCATCAGGACGCTGCACCCGAGCTCGTCCCGGAGTCGACGCAGCAGCACCAGCACCTGCGCCTGGACCGTGACGTCCAGGGCGGTGGTCGGCTCGTCCGCGACGATCAGCTCGGGGTCGCCCGCGACCGCCATGGCGATCATGACGCGCTGGCGAAGGCCGCCGGAGAGCTCGTGGGGATAGCTGCGCATCCGCCGCGCCGGGTCCGGGATGCCCACCGCGGCGAGCAGGCGCTCCGCCTCTGCGGTGCTGCCGGCCGACTCGGCCACCTGCTGCCCCACCCGCATCGTCGGGTTCAGCGACGTCATCGGGTCCTGGAAGATGGAGCCCAGGTTGAGTCGCCGCACCTTCTGCCGCGACTTCTCGTCACCGTGCAGCATGTCTGAGCCCATCACGCGCACGGCACCACCCAGCTCGGCGGACCGCGGCAGCAGACCCAGCAGGGAAAACCCCAGAACGCTTTTCCCGGAACCGGACTCGCCCACCAGGCCCACGATCTCGCCGGGGGAAATGGTGAGGGAGACGCCCCGGAGGGCGCGAACTGCAGCGCCCCTTCGCTGAAAAGTGACCTCCAGTTCCTCGACCTCGGCCGTTGTTTGGTTCACCGACGTGTTCGTGGTCAAGGCCAGGTCAGAAGCACTGCGGGTGATGAGGGTGTCACTCAAAGAAGCCCCCTACAGCGGAAGGAGTGAATCTCTCCGGCAATACCGGTTGCGCGATAGTTTTAGGTGCAAGTGTTTCGGCTGAACGTTCGCAGGTAACTATGAAGTGAATTGACTTGCCCGCCTTTGTCACGATGGTCAGGTGCCGACGCTGCGCTCGCTGAACCTCGCGGTGGACCTGCGCGCCGAGCCGTGGCGCTACCCCGGGCCGGCGCTGCCGTTCTCCGCGCTGCAGGTGGACGACCACCTCATCGCCCTGCACGGGGCCGCGGGCGAGGTTGACAGGCTGCTGGCCGACATCGGCGCCGCGCCCCTGGCCCGCCGGGCGCTGGTGGTCGGCATCGGCTCCAACCGCTGCCCGGACGTGCTGCGCCGCAAGCTCGCCGCAGCCGGCGCCGCCACGGTGGTGCCCACTGGCGTGGGGGTGCTGCACGGCACCGACGTGGGCCACTCCGCCCACGTCAGCCAGGGCGGGTACGTCGCGGCCACCCCGTTCGCGCGGCGAGGTGCGACCGCAGCGGTGACCGTGTCCGCGCTCAGCGCCGAACAGCTGAGCTGCCTGGACGCCACCGAGGGCAGCTACGACCGTCGTGCCGTCGCCGCGGACCGCCTCACCCTGCAGCAGGGTTTCCCGCTCGGCGATCGCCCGCTGCTGATGTACGTGTCGCGCTGGGGGGTGCTCGGCGACCACGACCGGCAGCCGCTGCCCTTCGGCACCCAGGACCAGGTGCTGACCCACCTGGGCGAGCTCGGCGTGGTGGACCCACAGCTGGTGGGCCGGGGAGCGCAGCACACGACGACAGCGCTGGCCGCCGACCCGCAGCTGCGGCGAGAGGTGAGCGAGCGGATGCACCCGTTCGCCCGCCCGTGCACCTAGGAGACGACGCTCTCTGCCAGCTCGATCTCCCGCTCCTCGGCCTCGCTGACCTCGGCGCCCCGCAGGGCCGCCGCGCGTCGACGCCGCTCCACGAGGGCCGCCACACCCAGCAGAGCCGCGGCGACCACCAGCCAGCCCCCGATCGTGCCGAGGTCACGGGCCAGGGACAGGTCCGGGAAGTACACGATCTTGCGGGCGGCCTCGAGCATGCCGGAGCCGATCCAGAACTGGTGCAGCCACGCGAAGAGGCCGGGCTGCAGCCACGGCTGGTACACCCCACCCGCACTGGTGAAGTTCAGCGCCACGAACAGGATGACCATGCACGCCGTGGTGAACCGGCCGACCAGGGTGTGCAGACCGACGCCGAAGAGGGTGAGCACCAGGGCGTAGGCGAAGGCCGTCCCGCCAATGGCCCAGACGTGTCCGCCCATGGTGCCGTTGATCAGCTCCGCCACCGCGGTGACCAGGACGGCGTTGGCCGCGGCTCCACCCACGGCCAGGCCGATGCGGCTGCGCAGGGTTCGCGAGGCGCCCGCGGTGCCGATCGCCGTGCCCGTGCCGTAGGCGCCGACGGTGAGCGCCACCAGGTAGAAGAAGAGGGCCTGTCCCGAGGGATCGTCCGGCGAGGTGGGCACCACGTCCTCCACCGCCAGCGGGAGCGACTGCTGCAGCGCGATCGGGGCGAACATCCGCTCCACGGTCACCGCCGTGGTGTCCGACGCCGCCGAGCTGACGAGCAGGCTGGGCCGGTCCGCGTCGAGCACGTAGGCAGCGCTGGTCTCCTGCGCCGCGATGCGGTCCGCCGCCGCCTGCCGGTCGGGCTGCACGGTGAGGCTGACCTTGTCGCCCAGCGTGCCGCGCAGCGACTCCACCAGCGCAGTGGCCTGTGGGGCGTCGCCGACCACGTCCACCGGCACCTGCTGCGGGTCGGGCTTGGCGAACCCGCCCACGTAGGCCGCCGCCATCACCACTCCGAGGAGGACCGGGACGAGGGCGTGGCTCAGCACGAAGGAGACGGAGACGCGGGGGTGGCCGTGAGCGGCGGCAGACATCGGCAGAACTCTCTGGTTGTATTTTACAACTGGTTGAGGTTGTAGAGTACAACTCATGGCGGCCGACCAGCAACCCTCAGCGCGTCGCTGGGCTGAGCAGATTCATGACGACCTCGCAGACTTCAGCCGCCGCATCCGGGCGGAGGGCGGGTCGGCGAAGGCCGGGCTGAGCTACGTCGACTTCTCGCTGCTGTCCCACGTGGATGGACATCCCGGCGCCCGGGTCACCGAGGTGGCTGCCGCGCTGCGCGTCGACAAGTCCACCGCCAGCCGGCAGCTCACCGGCCTGGAGGCTCGCGGCCTGCTGGTGCGCCACCCCGACCCGGAGCGCCCCCGCTCGCACACCCTGGCGCTGAGCGAGCAGGCGGCGACGCTGCTGCACGGTGTCCGGGACGAGCAGGTGCGGGCCATCGAGGGCCGGTTGCGCGACTGGTCGGAGGAGGACGTGCAGACCTTCGCCCGGCTGCTGCACCGCTACAACCGCAGCGACGACGCCTGAGCCCGCCGAACCGCTGCTCCCCCTCCGCTGCGTGCTGGGGCGGAACGACCCAGGACGACCAAAGCCCCTCACCGCGTGCGCGGGAGGGGCTTCGTCGTGGTGCTCGTGGCGGTAGCGGTGGGATTTGAACCCACGGAGGGGGTGAACCCTCACACGCTTTCGAGGCGTGCTCCTTAGGCCGCTCGGACACGCTACCGCCGGCTACCTTACCGGATCGCGGTCGGCGCTCCTGCCCGGCCACCTCTGGGTGCACCGCGCACGAGCCATCGCCGGGCCACCCACGCAACCCGGGCCACCTGGTGCGAGCCTAGTCGCCGGTGAGCTTGTCCTTGGTGTCGCTGGCAGCGTCCTTGACGTTCTCGCCCCCCTGCTTGACGTTGCCCTTGGCCTGGTCGCCCTGGCCCTCGTGCTTGAGGTCCTTGTTGCCGCTGGCCCCACCCACGGCTTCCTTGGCCTTGCCGATCAGCTCTTCAGCCTTGTTCTTGGCCTTGTCGATTGCGCTCATCGTCACCCTCCGTCGTGCCGCCGTCGGACTGCAGCCGCCCATCCGGACGAGCCCTCGGCACTGCGCTGACGGTACCGCCGGACGATCCTGCTCGCAGCGGCAGAAAACGCCGCTACCTGGGCGGAAGGCCCGCGGTGAACTCCACCAAGCGGTGGCTGATCTGCTCGGGGCGCCCGTCGTTCTGCTTCCACGCCGCCGTGGTCACGTCCAGGTGGTTGTAGCCGGGCAGCACCACCTGCACGCCGCCGTTGACGATGGGGCCCCCGATGGCCGGGCCGTCGGCCACCCCGGAGTCACCAGCGTCGAAGTAGATCGCCGGGCGCTGGTTGGGCCCGTCGTACCGGAGCCCGGCCAGTGAACCGTGCCGGTCGCCCAGCTGCGCAGCCTGCAGGTCGGTGACCAGCCGGATAGGGAAGTACCACTCCGTCCCGTCGGACTCCGGGATGCTGAACGCCGAGGCGAACTGCTGCACGTCGGTGATCTCGCTGGCCGGGGTGGTGAAGACGTCGCCGTCGGCGGTGGTCGCCCCCGCCGCGGGCAGCTCGTCGTAGTTCAGCCAGCTGCTCACCGCCGCGGGGTCGCTGGCGATGACCAGCTTGTTGCCGCCGAGCAGCGAGTTGCTGGGCGCGCCGTAGGGCAGCGGGAAGTTCTTGGGCGCGATCGATCCACCACCGGTGGGCGCACCGAAGCTGGCCCGCAGGATGGTGATGGGCGAGGAGTTGTCGTCCAGCACCGTGCCCAGCACCGTCGCGTTGGTGGCGTTGAAGTCGCGCAGGTCGGGCTGCCCGGTGAGCGCGGACGCCCAGTCCTTGGCGCCGAACAGCCGCAGCGCCACCTCGAAGTTGAGGTCCCGCGGGATGCGCGGCAGCACCGTGCTGCGTGCGTCCGGCGCCTGCCCGGCCGCCGTGTTGAGCACCCCGAGCAGCGCGAAGGTCTGCGGCGTCAGCGGGGAGAGGTTGATGTAGGGGGAGGCGGCCCGCAGCCCGCTGAGCGCGTCGGCCAGGCCCACCGGCAGCATCGCCTGCAGGGCGGCCAGCCCCTCGGTGCCGGGCCGGGTGATGCTCAGCCGAGAGTCGAGCACGTAGTAGCCGCCGCAGAGGGTGTACCCGGGGGTGCCGTTGAAGTCCCAGCTGCTCAGCGCTGCGGTGATCGGGCCGCCCAGGGAGTGGCCGCCGCACATCACCTTGCTGCGGTAGCTGGCGGGCAGCTGCATCAGCACCGTGGCGTAGTCCTGCACGGTCTGCGCCAGGCCCACCTCGTTGAGGAAGGCGGTGTCGGCGGCGCTGGCGGTGCCGGCGTAGCTCCGCCCGTCCTGCTCCGCACCGTCGAAGTAGTAGTCGAAGGCGACGTCTGCGCTGCTCGCGTCCGCGGCGGCGAGCAGCCCGGTGTGGTCCTCCAGGCAGTTGGACCGGCGGTCCAGCGCCCACACCTCCACCTGCTTGCCGGTCTCCGCCGCCGCCCGCACCACGTTGCGCGCGACGGGCTCCAGCGATCCCGCGCCCGCCAGGATGCCGGGCATGAGCACGTAGACGTTGTCAGTCTCGGCGGGGTCGGCCGGGCCGTCGGCGGCGCGCACCCGCAGGTAGCCCAGGCGGTCGCAGGCGGCGGGGTGTGCCGGGGCGGCGTCCGGCATCGGCGCGTACAGGCTGACGTAGCTGACCTGCACCCCGTCCCCGGTGGCCGACCCGGTCACCGGCTCCTCGGTGCGCTCGGCCTGCACGGGCTGCTGCGCGGCAGCGCTGGGCGGCAGCGCCAGCCCGAGCAGCGCGGTGGCGCCCGCCACGGCCAGGGCCGCGACCTTTCGAGAACGGGCGAGTCCGGCGCGCACTGCGATCTGGGTCACCATGGACGGAGACTAACCACCTCGTTGCCTGACCAACCAGTTGAAGCGTCGCCCCCACGTACGGTCGATCTCAGTCCACTCCGGCGAGCGCCTGCGAGGTGTCGCGTGAACGTCAGCATCAGCGTCCTGTTCCGGGCCATCCCGTTGGTGATGGGCGCGCTGTGCCTGGCCTACGGCCTGGACGTGCGCCTGGCCGCCGACGACGCCGGTAGCCGGCCCGCCCACGTCACCGCCGGCACGGTGCTCATCGCCCTCACCGCGATCTGCTTCGCGCTGTTCACCACGGCGGCGACGATCATCCGGCAGCTGATCCACCGCTACAGCACGGTGTGGAAGGTGGTGCTGCCCTGCGCGGGCTACGTCGTCGCGCTGGCCACCGTGGTGTGGGGCGCGGTGATCGCCGCGGGCAGCTCCACCGAGCACCACACCATCGGGCCGGTGGTGGTGGGCATCGGGCTGGTGGCGACGTGCGTGAGCACCGTGGCCACCGCATCGACCGCCTTCACCCGCATCCCGGCCAACAGTGCTCGTCCGGCCGACGCCGGCCCGCCGGACGGCGCCTACTCCGCAGCGGTGGGCTGGGCGCTGGGCGCGGTGCCGGCGGCCTGCGCGGTTGCGGCGATCGGCTACGCGGCGGTGCTGCTGGCCGAGGCCGGCGCCGACGACGTCGGTGGCCACGTGCTGCTCGGCCTGGGCATGATCTGCGCGAGCCTGGTGGCGCTGGTGCTCAGCATCGTGCGCCAGGTGCGCAACACCTTCACCGGCCGCGAGCGCTACTGGTGGACCTGGTGGGTGGCCGCGATGGGGACGGTCAACCTGGTGTGGGGCCTGGTGGTGCTGCTGGGCACCGACTGGCCTGCCCGCTACGCGCCCGGGTTCGTGCTCATCGGCCTGGGGCTGATCTGCTTCAGCATCCTGTCCAAGGTGCTGCTGCTGGCCCTGGTGTGGCGGCAGAGCTTCCCGCTGGCCAGCCGCATCCCGCTCATCCCGGTGGTGACCGCGCTGACCTGCCTGTTCCTGGCCGCGTTCGTGTTCGAGGCGGCAGTGGTCAGCCCCGGGTTCTTCGTCCCCGCTCGGGTGCTGGTGGGCCTGGGCGCGGTCTGCTTCACGCTGTACTCCATCGTGTCGATCCTGGAGGCCGGCGCCAGCTCGGACTGATCCGGGAGGCCCTCAGCGGTGGCCGGTGAAGAACTCCTCCAGCAGCGCCGCGCACTCGCTCTGCAAGACCCCGCCGCGCACCTCGGGCCGGTGGGTGAGCCGACGGTCGCGCACCACGTCCCACAACGACCCGACGGCCCCGCTGCGCGGCTCCCACGCCCCGAACACCACCCGACCCACGCGGGCGGCCACCGCGGCGCCGGCGCACATGGTGCACGGCTCCACGGTCACCGCCAGGGTGCACTCCAGCAGCCGCCAGCCGTCGCCGTGCACCTGTGCCGCCGCCCGCAGCGCCAGCACCTCGGCGTGCGCGGTGGGGTCACCCAGGTGCTCGCGGGCGTTGGCGGCACGGGCCAGCTCGGTGCCGTCGGCGGCGAACACCACCGCACCGATGGGCACGTCACCGGCAGGGGTCTGCCCCGCGGCGTCCAGCGCGGCGCGCACCATCGCCTCGTCGGCGGCAGGGCTCCAGGAGGGGCTCACGCAGGGCGCCGGACGTCGGGAGGGAGGGCTCAGCGCCCGTAGGCGTCCACGGCGGCGGCGAGCTCGTCGGCGAACCCGCAGCGCTCGGCGATCATCGTCAGCTGCTCGTCGGCGTAGAGGTCGGTGTCGCTGGCGATCACGTTGAGCACGGTCGCGGGCAGGCCCAGGTCGTCCAGCAGGCCCAGCTCGCCCTCGGCCCACGGGTCGACGTCGTCGAGCTCGTCGGGGTCGAGGTCGGGGATGTCGATGTTGAGGTGCTCGAGGGCGTCAGCGGCGATGTCGTAGTCCAGCGCCGCGGTGGCGTCGGAGAGCACCAGCCGGATGCCCTGCGGACCCGGCCGCAGGATGAGGAAGAACTCGTCGTCGACGTCCAGCAGGCCGAACACCGCTCCCGCACTGCGCAGCTCGCGCAGCTCGGTCACCGCCTCGGACAGGCTGTGCAGCGCGGCCGGCTTGAGCGGCTTGCACCGCCACGTGCCCTCCTCGCGAGTGACGGCGATGGCGGTGCCCTCGAGGTCGTCGTCGGAGGCTTCCTGGGCGACCTTGCTCTTGGACCCACGCTGCTCGGACATGGGCATCACGGTAGTCGTTGTCCAGCCGCCGGCGGACCGTCGTCCCGGTGCGAGGCACGCGGTGTCGCGGTGGGGTGCCAGGATCGTGCCCGGCAGGCGGTGTCCACCAGGCACCGGGGCGAGGCGAGGAGCTGAGGCGGCGTGACCAGACCGGTGTGTGTGCTGGGGCTCGGGCTGATCGGCGGCTCGCTGCTGCGGGCTGCCACCGACGCGGGCCGACCGGCGTGGGGCTACAACCGCTCCCCAGTGGCGCCCGCCGACGGTTACGACGTCAGCAGCGACCTGCCCGCCACCCTGCGCCGTGCCGCCGACGCCGACGCGCTGGTGGTGGTGGCGGTGCCGATGACCGCCCTGCAGCCGGTGCTGGCCGCGGTGGCCGAGCACGCCCCGGGCTGCGCGCTGACCGACGCGGTGAGCGTCAAGGCGCCGGTGGCCGCGGCGGTGGCCCAGCACGGGCTGGCCGCGCGCTACGTGGGTGGGCACCCGATGGCCGGCACCGCGCACTCCGGCTGGGCCGCCGGCAGCGCCACGTTGTTCCGCGACGCTGCCTGGGTGGTGGCCGCCGACGACGGCCTGGACCTGGACGTGTGGCGGGGCGTGGCCCAGCTGGCCCTGGACTGCGGCGCCCACGTGGTGCCGGCGTCGGCGGAGGAGCACGACCGCGCCGTCGCCGCCATCTCCCACCTGCCGCACGTGCTGGCCGCGGTCCTGGCGGCGGTGGGTGGCGAGGGCGGAGAGCTGGCGCTGAGCCTGGCCGCCGGGTCCTTCCGCGACGGCACCCGGGTGGCGGCCACCCGTCCCGAGCTGGTGCAGGCGATGTGCGAGGCCAACCGCACCAGCCTGCTCGACGCGCTGGAGGACACCCTCACCCGGCTGACGAACGCGCGTGACTCGTTGCGCGACAACGCAACCCTGGGTAGCACCGTAGCTGCGGGGCACACCGCCCGGCTGCGCCTGGACGAGCTGCACCGCACCGAGGTCACCGACGTCGACCTCACCGGTCCGCACGCGCTGGAGCGACTGCGCGCGCTGGGCCGCAACGGGGGGATGATCCGCCGGCTCTGAGCGCCCCGGGCAGGATGGACACCATGGCCAGGATGAAGGACTCCACCCTCGATCTCCGTGAGCTCGCGATGCACCTGCGCTCGGGGCGGCTGAGCCCGGTGGACCACGTGGAGTCCACCCTGGCCGGGCTGACCGAGGCCGGCGGACTGGTCACTGCGCGCGACGACGACGCCGCCATGCGGGCGGCCGAGCTGGCCGCCACCGAGATCACGAGCGGGCAGTGGCGCGGACCGCTGCACGGCATGGCGGTCGCCGTCAGCGACACCATCGACGTGGCCGGCCTGCCCACCCGCTGCGGCAGCGCGGTGCGCGCCGGCGCCGCACCCGCTCGCACCGACGCCGAGGCGGTGGCCCGGCTCCGGGCGGCCGGCGCCATCGTGGTGGGCAAGGCGCAGTGCCAGGAGCTCGGCCTGGGTCCCACCGGCGACGTCGGCGTGGGCTCGGCGCCGCACAACCCGCACGAGCACGGGGCCATCACCGGCGGCGCGTCCTCCGGTGCGGCCGCGCTCGTGGCGCGGGGCTACGTGCCGTTCGCGCTGGGCAGCGACACCGGCGGCGACGTCCGCGTGCCCGCGGCGCTGTGCGGCGTCGTCGGGCTGCGACCGCACCAGGGCGCGGTGCCCACCACCGGGATGGTGCCGGTGTCCACCACGCTGGACCTGCCCGGGCTGCTCACCGGCGACGTGCACGGCGCGTCAGTGGTGTGGGACGTGCTGGCCCGCGGCGCCGAGGGCACCGGGGGCGGCATCCAGGAGCCCGGCGTGACCGGGTTGCGCATCGGGCTGCCGCAGAACGCGCTGCTGGGGGTGGACGACCCGCAGCTGGAGGTGGTGCTGCAGGCCGCCGCCGCCCGGCTGAGCCAGCACGGCGCGGAGCTGGTGGAGATCGAGATCCCCGACCTCGACGCCCTCGCCGCCACCTACGCCGTGATCGTCGGGGCGGAGGCGCACGCCACCCACGCCGCCGAGCTGGTGGAGCGCCGGGAGGACTTCCAGCCGGAGACGGCGCAGCGCCTGCTGGCGCAGTCCGAGCGCACCGCGCAGGAGTACATCCGCGCGCTGCGCACCCGCGACCGGCTGCGGACGTCGATCATGGCCACGCTGCGCAGGACCTACGGGCTGGACGCGCTGCTGCTGGGCACCACGCCGCTGCGCGCCACCCCGCTGGGCGAGCGCACCCTGGCCGGCGACTGGACCTGCGGGCCGAGCTGTCCCGGCTGACCAGCCCGTTCAGCCTGCTGGGTGCACCCGCGGTGAGCGTGCCCGCCCGCGCCGTGGACGGGCTGCCGATCGGCATCCAGGTGGCCGGGGTGAAGCTGGAGGAGCGCGGCATCCTGCGGGTGGCCGCCGTGGTCGACGGCAAGGACTGACCGACGGCCCCGAGGGGTGGAACGCCCCGGAGGAAACGTCAGATGCGGTGGGTGATGCCCGCGTAGTCCAGCGCGAAGCCGTCCTCGTCCACCGCCATGAGCGCCACCCCGGACGGGGTCACAGCCTCCACGCCGGTGGGCGAGCTGGTGTAGGTGCACGTCGCCGGCTGCACGGTCAGGTCGGGCAGGCTCACCGCCACCACGGGCACGGTCTCCGCGCGGTGGTCGTTGACCAGCCCGAGGCGACGCACCGGCAGGGTGGCGAACAACGAGCTCACGCCGACGTGCACGTCGATGGCGCCGTCGAAGCCCGAGCTCTTGGGTCCCTGGCCGTGGTCGATCAGCCAGAGCCCGTCGGAGTTCCGGCTCAGGGCCACCTGCCGGTCGCCCTGGGCGACGGTGCTGCGGATGGCCAGCCGACGGGTCACGCCGGCCTCGTCCAGCAGCAGCTCGTAGGAGGCGCTGAACGACTCGTGCGCGCTGGTGCGCCCGGCGACGATGCGGCCGTGCACCTTCACCGCTCGGCTGGTCATCTGGACACGGGCGGACTCGAGCAGCGCGGCGGCGTCGCCGGCCCAGGTCAGCATGGCCGGCCAGGTGTTGCTCTCGTCGTTCGGAGCCGCTGTGTTCTCAACGGTCACTGATGCAGTCACGCGACCAGGGTAGGCGTCCGCAGCTGGAGCGGTCGCAGAGGTGGGGATGCTCACTCGCCCAGAGCTTTTGACGCTTCAGTCAGCACCTGTTTGGCCACCTCAGCTGCGGTGGGCACGAGGGCGGGGGCCACTGTGGTCAGCCGGCTGCGCCGGGACAGCAGGTCGCCGACGTCCAGCGCCCCCTCGGCCAGCGCTCCGAACAGCAGCTCCTCGCGGCACAGCGGGTGCCCCGGCACCACGCGCTCGCCCGGCCGCTCCACCACGCTGCGCACCACCGGGGCCTCGGCGCCGTACCGCTGCACCAGCCGGGCCGGCGCGTCCACGCCCAGCAGCTCGGCGCGCGGCAGGGCGCCCACCAGCCCCAGCTTGGCGGTGACGCAGGGACCGGCGTCCAGCCCGCGCAGCGCCACGGCGTGGTCCACCGCGTCCTGGGCCATGGCGCGGTAGGTGGTCAGCTTGCCGCCCACCACGGTCACCACGCCGGGGGGCTGCTCCAGCACGGAGTGCTGGCGGGAGAGGTCGGCGGTGCTGGCGTCGCCGGTGTCCAGCAGCGGGCGCAGGCCGGTGTAGGTGGCCAGCACGTCGGCGCGGGTGAGCGGGGTGCGCAGCGCGGCGTTGACCACCTCGAGCAGGAAGTCGACGTCGCGCTCGGCGGCCTGCGGCTCCTCGCTGACCTCCTCGGCGGGGTCGTCGGTGAGCCCCACGTAGACCACCCCCTCCGGCTGGGGCAGGGCGAAGACGTAGCGGCCGAAGTGGCCGGGCACGCCCACGGTGAGCGCGGCGGAGGGCCGGCCCAGGCGCTCGGCGGGCACCACCAGGTGCACCCCCTTGCTGGGCCGCAGCCGCACCTCGGGGGCAAGGCGGTCGGCCCACACCCCGGTGGCGTTGACCACCGCCCGCGCCCGCAGGTCCAGCTCGGCGCCGGTGCGCACGTCGCGCACCCGGGCCCCGTCGGCGTGCACCTGCAGTGCCTGCGCGTAGGTGAGCACCCGCGCCCCGAAGCCGGCCGCGGTGCGGGCCAGGCCGATCACCAGCCGGGCGTCGTCGGTGAGCTGGCCGTCCCAGTGCACCAGCCCGCCGCGCAGCCCGGCGGGGCGCAGGCCCGGCACCAGCTGCAGCGCCTCGGTGCTGGACACCCGGCGCGGGGCGGGCAGGGTGTGGGCGGAGGTGCCGGCGACGCGTCGCAGCCCGTCACCGATGCGCATCCCCAGCAGGCTCACCACCCCCGGCAGCGGCGGGGTGTGCTCGTCCAGCGGGGTGAGGAAGGGCAGCGCCCGGGTGAGGTGCGGGGCGGTGTGCTCCATCAGCACGTGCCGCTCCCGGGCGGACTCCCAGGCCAGCGCCACGTCGCCCTTGACCAGGTAGCGCAGCCCGCCGTGCACCAGCTTGCTGGACCAGCGGCTGGTGCCGTGGGCCAGGTCGGCCTTCTCCACCAGCGCCACCGACAATCCGCGGCTGGCCGCGTCCAGGGCGACGCCGGCCCCGGTGACCCCGCCGCCGACCACCAGCAGGTCCACCTCAGCGCCGTCGGCCAGCTGGGCCAGCTCGGCGCTGCGTCGGCGGCTGTTGAGCCAGGTGCCGGGCTGCGGGCCGCTCACGCCTGACGCTCCGACAGCCCCGGGGCCAGGTAGTGGTCGAGCATGATGCCCAGCTCGGCCAGCGCACCCTCCGGGTCGCTCTCCCGCAGCGTGATCGCCCAGGACATCACGAAGACCTGCACCATCAGCAGGATGTTGCGGGCGGCCAGCTCCGGGTCGCACTCGCGCACCGAGCCGTCGGCGTGCCCGGCGGTGATGGCGGCGACCAGCAGGTCCAGGAACATCCGCTGGCTGGCCCCGGTGCGCTCGCGCAGGTACGGCAGCAGCACCTCGGGGTCGACCTCCAGCACCCGGTTGAGCAGCGGGTCGGTGCTGAGCCGGCGCACCACGGCCAGCGTGGTGGCGCACAGCCGCTGCCGCGCCGTTCCCGTGCCGTGGTCGGCCACCTCGGCGAACAGGACGGCGGACTCGCGGGTGAGCAGCGCGGCCAGCACCCGCTGGATGTCGGGGAAGCGGCGGTAGAACGTCATGCGGCTGACGTCGGCCCGGCGTGCCACGTCGGTGGCGGTGGTGCGGCGCAGGCCGAACGCGATGACCAGCTCCCGGGCGGCGTCGAGGATCCGGCCGGTGACCTCGTCGTCGTCCTCGGCCTTGTTACGGCTAGACGTCATGTGTCACTGTGTACCGCATGAGCAGCGAGGACGCCAGCGCCCACTCGTCGGTGCGGCTCGGCTCGGTGTGGCACGGCTGGGGCGACCCGGCCCGGCGCACCCCCCTGCCCCGGGCCGCGCGGGAGCACCTGGCCGCGGCCGGCCTGCTGGGCGAGCGCAGCACTCCGGTGCCGCTGGAGCAGGTGCGCCTGCCCGACCCGCTGCTGAGCGAGGCCGCGACCGCGGCACTGGTGGCGGCGGTGGGCATCGAGCACGTGCGCACCGACCGCCTGACCCGGGTGCTGCACGCCGGCGGCAAGTCCTACCTGGACCTGCTGCGCCGGCGTCGCGGCGACGCCGAGCACGCCCCGGACGCCGTGGTGTGCCCGGCCGACCACCAGCAGGTGCGGCAGGTGCTGCAGGCGTGCGTGCAGCACGAGGTGGCCGTGGTGCCCTTCGGGGGCGGGACCAGCGTGGTGGGTGGGGTGGAGCCGCTGAGGGGTCGGTTCTCCGCGCTCGTCGCCCTGGACCTCACCCGGCTGGACGCGCTGGTGGACGTCGACCCGGTGTCGATGACGGCCACGCTGCAGGCCGGCATGCGCGGGCCGCAGGTGGAGCGCGAGCTCGGCGCGCACGGGCTCACCCTGGGCCACTTCCCGCAGAGCTGGGAGCAGGCCACCGTCGGCGGGTTCGTGGCCACCCGCTCGGCCGGCCAGGCCTCCACCGGCTACGGCCGCTTCGACGAGGTGCTGATCGGTGCCACCTGCGCCACCCCCAGCGGTGACCTGGTGCTGGGCCGCGGACCGGCCAGCGCCGCCGGCCCGCGGCTGCTGGACGTGGTGGTGGGCTCGGAGGGTCGCCTCGGCGTGGTCACCTCCGCCACGGTGGCGGTGCGCCCCGCGCCGGCGGTGCAGAAGTTCACCGGCTGGTCGTTCCCGTCGTTCGCGGCGGGCACGGCGGCGTTCCGGGCGCTGGCCCAGCAGCTCGGCCACGGGGTGGCGCCGGACTCCTGCCGGCTGTCCGACGAGGAGGAGACCACCACCACGCTGCGCCTGGCCGGGGGCTCCCTCGGCGCCCGCGCGCTGCGCGGCTACCTGCGCGCCCGCGGACGCCGCACCGGCAGCCTGGCCATCTTCGGCTGGGACGGCACCGCCGCGGAGGTCGCCCGCCGCAGCCGGGCGGCGGCGGCACTGCTGCGCCAGCACGGCGGTGTCCCGCTGGGCAGCGGCCCGGGCCAGGCCTGGTCGCACGGGCGCTTCCACGCCCCGTACCTGCGCGACGAGCTGCTCGACCACGGAGTGCTGGTGGAGACGCTGGAGACCGCCACCTCCTGGCGCGACCTGCCTGCGCTGCACACCGCGGTGGCCGCCGCGCTGCGCCGCTCGCTGACCACCGCCGCCAGCGCCCCGCTGGTGCAGTGCCACGTCTCGCACGTCTACCGCACGGGTGCCTCGCTGTACTTCACCGTGGTGGCCCACCGGGACCCCACCGACCCGGAGGGCCAGTGGCTCGCCGCCAAGCGCGCGGCCTCTGACGTCATCGCCGCGCACGGCGCCCCGGCCACCCACCAGCACGCGGTGGGCACCGATCACGCCCCGTGGATGGCGGCGGAGGTGGGCGAGACCGGCCTGCAGCTGCTGCGGTCCATGAAGGACTCGCTCGACCCCACCGGCATCCTCAACCCGGGCAAGATGATGCCGTGAACGTGCTGCTGCTCGTCAGCCCCAGCTCTGGTGGCGGCCGGGCGGCGGCGGCCATGCCGGCGGTGCAGCGCGCGCTGGCTGCCAACGGCTGGCAGGTGCGCACTCACCTCACCCGTGACCTCGACGACGCCGAGCAGGTGGCCGCGGCGGCCGAGCCCGGCACGGTGGTGGCCGCACTCGGCGGCGATGGGTTGCTGAGCCGGGCAGCCGCAGGCACCCGGGCGTCGGGCACGGTCCTCGCGCCGCTGCCCGGCGGACGCGGCAACGACTTCTGTGCCGCGCTGGGCGTCCCGCGCGACCCGGCGGTGGCCGCGGCGGCGCTGCTGGGCGCGGTGGAGCGGGCGGTGGACGTGGCCGAGCTGGACGGGCGCACCGTGCTGGGGGTGATCAGCTGCGGGTTCGACTCCGAGGCCACCCGGCGAGCCAACGCCACCACCGTGGTGCGCGGCCAGCTGGTGTACGCGTGGGCAGCGCTGCGCACCCTGGCCACCTGGGTCCCCGCCGAGCTCACCGTCACCGTGGACGGAACGGCACGGTCGTTTCGCGGCTACACCGTGGCGGTGGGCAGCTCCGGGCGCTACGGCGGGGGCATGAAGATCGCCCCGGACGCGCGGATGGACGACGGCCTGCTCGACGTGGTGACCGTCTCGCACGCCGGGCGGTGGCACTTCGTGTCCAACCTGCCCAAGCTGTTCAGCGGCACCCACGTGGACGGCGACGTGGTGCAGGTGCAGCTGGGCCGGCAGGTGCACCTCACGGCGGTGACGCCCATCGAGCTCTACGCCGACGGCGAGCCGGCGGGGTGGGTGCCGTGCACCGTCCGCGTGGCGCCGGGCGCGCTGCGGGTGCTCGGCGGCCGCTGAGCTCGCCCCACGAGGGCGCGCGGGTCAGCGAAGCGCGCGGTGGCCCACGGCGGTCACACCGAGGGTGAGCACGCTCGCCACCGCCATCGCCACGCTCATGTGCACCTGCAGCAGCAGGGCACCCACCACCGCGCCGAGCAGGATGAGCACCAGCGCACCCAGCCGGCGGTTCCAGATCGCGCCGCGCCACCCCGTCACCAGCGACTCGCTGGCCCACGAGGTGAGCGTGGAGGTCACCACCACGGTGGTCATGTCCTTGATGGCCAGCTTGCGCGCCACGCAGGCCTGGCTGCCCATGGCCAGCGCGGTGCCCGCGGCGATCACCAGCTGCTCGTCGGGGGTGTAGCCGTCGTCGAGCACCCACAGCGCGACGGCCAGCACTCCCAGCATCACGCCGCCGGCGGCCAGCAGCGCGGTGACGCGGGTGGTCCACGCCGCCGCGGCTCGACGCAGCACCATGCCGGCCCCGAGCGCGCCGAGGGTGAACGCCAGCAGGGCGATCGCGGGGCCCAGCACGGGCAGCTCGTCGGCGCCGGCCACACCCATGCCGAGGATCACGATGTTGCCGGTCATGTTGCCGGTGAAGACCCGGTCGAGGCCGAGGTAACCCACCGCGTCCACCACGCCGGTGACGAAGGTGAGCACCAGCATCAGCACCAGCGCCACCTGCTGGGTGTCAGCGGCAACCCGGCGGGGAGCCGCGGCGGGGGCGCTCACCGCGCGCACGGTCGAACGGTCATGGGAGCTCCTCGGGGCTGGCCAACGCCCTGCCACCACCAGCGCGGGCGGCAGGAGCAAGTCGCCGTAACGCTAAGCGAGACACTCGAAGAGCGTCAACCGGCCCCATGCTCCCCCGCGACGTTCGTCGGCCTCGTCCCTTGCGGGGCCGGCAAGGGGCCTGGCAGCCTGCCCGGTCCGCCACGGTTACGAGTGCGTAAATCTCCGGCCGCAGCCGGGATCTGCGTTGACACCGGCGATCACCTCCGGCGAGTCTATCTCGCATTACGCGGTGACGACCTGCATTGCGTGACGCCAGTGAAGGAGTGCCATGGCCTACGTGATCACCGATCCCTGCATCGACGAGACCGACCAGTCGTGCGTGGACGAGTGCCCCGTGGACTGCATCTACGAGGGCGACCGGATGATGTACATCAACCCGGACGAGTGCGTGGACTGCGGCCGCTGCGAGCCCGTCTGCCCGGTGATCTCCATCTTTCACGAGGAGGACGTGCCGGCCGACCGTGCCGTGTTCATCGAGATCAACGAGCAGTTCTTCGCCACCATCGGCTCCCCCGGCGGCGCCCGCAAGATCGGCCCCGTGGGCACCGACCACCCCGCCGTCACCGAGTGGGCCGCGACGTGACCGCCCCGCAGCCCACCGTGCAGGTGGACCTGCTGGTGGTCGGCGCCGGCCCGTCCGGGCTGTACGCCACCTACTACGCCGGCTTCCGCGGCATGACGGTCGCGCTGCTGGACTCCCTGCCCCAGCTGGGCGGGCAGGTCGCCGCGCTGTACCCGGAGAAGGCGATCTACGACGTCGCCGGCTTCACCGCGGTGAAGGGCCAGGACCTGGTGGACGCCCTGTCCGAGCAGGCGCGCCAGCACGACCCGCTGCTCATCCTCGGCGAGACCGCCACCACCCTGGAGCACGGCGACGACGGCGCGGCCGTCACCACCGACACCGGCCGCCGCATCGAGGCCAAGGCCATCCTCGTCACCGGCGGGGTGGGCAGCTTCATCCCCCGCGAGCTGCCGGTGGGCTCGGACTACCTCGGCCGCGGGCTGCGCTACTTCGTGCCGCGGCTGGACGAGCTGGCCGGGCAGGACGTGGTGGTGGTCGGCGGTGGCGACTCCGCGCTCGACTGGGCGCTGGGCCTGCAGCCGATCGCGTCCTCGGTGACGCTGGTGCACCGCCGACCGGTGTTCCGCGCGCACGAGCGCAGCCAGGCGCTGCTCAAGCTCGCCCCCATCCGGGTGCTCACCCCGCACGAGGTGGTGGGTGTGCACGGCGAGGAGTGGATCACCGGCATCACCGTGCAGAACAAGAAGGACCCCGAGCCCGTCCAGCTCGCCGCCACCGCGGTGGTGGCCGCGCTGGGGTTCATCGCCGACCTGGGGCCGCTGGACACCTGGGGGCTGGAGCAGCAGAAGCGGCGCATCGTGGTGGGCCGGGACATGCAGACGTCGATCCCGCGGGTCTACGCCGCCGGCGACATCAGCGAGTACCCCGGCAAGGTGCGGCTGATGAGCGTGGGCTTCGGCGAGGCGGCGTCGGCGGTCAACAACCTGGCGCCGCTGGTGAATCCAGCCCTGTCGGTGACGCCGGGCCACTCCTCCGACGCGTAGCGCCTGCCCGACTACGGGACCAGGAGCAGGAACAACATGCCCATCAGCATCATCCCGATGGCCCCGACCACGGTGTACCTCCGCCAGAACTCAGGTTTCTTGTCCTTGAGCCCGAACGGCGCTGTCGGCATGCTCTGCACTGTGTGGCCCAGGAACCTGGCATAGGGCTTCCGGAACACGATAGCCAGCACGCCCAGCACGATCGTTGCTGCGGTGAGCGGCCACGCACTACTCATCGGACGAATCCCCCCTGCTGCTGCGACAAACCGTTGACCGAGCCACGCGCCCTACTTGTCGAGCGCGCCGATGACGAGGGCGAGGACGGGCCCGGCTGCGATAAAGAGGCAGCCGATGACGAACGACAACCGTGCCGAGGACTCAGCGCTGCGACGACCGCGCCAGAAGTTCTCCTCGAAGCGCCCCATCCAGTGCCGACTGACGATGATCAGCACCCCCATGATCACTGACGCGACACCAAGAGGCAGTCCATCCGCGCTCACGCACTCGCCACCGATCGTCTAGTCGGAACAGCGCGGAGGCCGACGCCCCCGCAGCCCCAGCCGGCACGAAGATACCCACTCCTGCGGGTGTCCACAAGAGACAGATTGACGCGAGAAGGCCTGCATCTCAACGATTTCCTTTGAGCCGCTCAGGCGCGGCCGAGCTCCGCGGAGATCAGCTCGGCGGTCTGCTGCAGGGCGGCGATGGTCTCGTCCTCGCCCTGCTGCCCGGCCACCGACGTGGCGATGACGGCCAGCGCCGCCACCACCCGGCCATCTTGGAACACCGGCGCCGCCAGTGTGCGCAGCCCGTTGACCACCGGCGACTTCACGCTCACCTTGGTCTCCCGGATGCCTACCAGCTCCTCGGCGAAGTCGGGGTTGGTCTGCATCTCCCGCTTGAGCATGGGCACCTCGCCCTCGGGCAGAAAGGTGCAGAACACCCGCCCCTGGGCGGAGGCGGTGGGCGACAGGCGCGCGCCCAGGCGCACTGCCACCCGAGCCACGTGGTCGGTGTTGTCGTTGGAGGCCACCACGATCGGACTCTCCCCGTCCCAGACGCTGAGCACCACCGTCTCCTGCACCTGGCGCAGCAGCTGGTCCATGAACGGCTCGGCGATCTTGATCACCGGCAGCGCCGAGCGGGCGGCCGCGGCCAGGGTGAGGATCTGCGGGCCCAGGGAGTACACCGTCTCGGTGGGGTCGTAGCGCAGCAGGTTCGCCGCCCGCAGCGCCTTGGTGTAGCGGTGCGCGGTGGCCTTGCTGGTGCCCAGCGCCGCGGTGATCTCGTTCAGGCTCATCCGCGGTCGCTGTGGGGTGAACGCAGCCAGGATGACCGCGGCCCGCTCCACCGCCTGGATGGCCGGCGCCCGGCCCCGGCCCTGCGCAGACCCGTCGTCGTGGTCGTCGGCCGTGGCCGGACCCGTGCTGGTTGTCAGTGCACTCACTCTCCCCTGTTGACCGCGAAGCGCACGGCCGCAGCTGCGTACACCTGTGCGTACCGTACAAGTTCCTCCGCCGAGCACACATCCCGTCCAGGCCGGTCAGGATCGGCTCGAACCTGGGGTCCGGTGCGCACGGTGTCGATCCCCCGGGCGCGGAACAGCACGCCGTCGGTGGAGCCGGTCCACCCGGTGATGTCCGGTTCTCCACCGCGCTGCAGGTGGCGGGCTCGCGCGGCGCGCACCAGCTCCACGATGGGCGCCGACGCCGGCGTGGCGCCGCCCGGCTCCGCGTCGCCCACCGTCACCTCCACCGTGCAGCCGGCCAGCGGGCTGCCGCGCAGGTGCCCCACCAGGGTGTTGTGCAGCCGGTCCAGGTGCGCGCCCAGCTCGTCGCCGGGGGCCGACACCAGGTAGACGAACAGGTCCAGGTGCGCCGGCAGCAGGTCAGGCTTGGCCACCGCGCCGGTGCGGATGGCGCCGATGCCGGCCTCCCGCCCGGTCTGCCCGGTGGTGGGCAGCGCCCGCCACTGCCCGCGCCACGCCTCGAACGCCGCGCACACCAGGCCGACGTGCTGGGGCAGCCCGCCCACCGGCTGCGCCTGGTCACGGAAGAGCACCACCCCCGGGCCGGGCGCGCTCACCCGGATGCGCAGGAACGCCGCCCCCGGCTCCTCGTGCAGCACCCCGGGCGGGCCCGACTTGCCCACGATCACCGCGTCGGGTGCACCACCGTGGTTCAGGTAGTGCCGAACCCCCGAGCAGGCCGGCTGCGGTGGCTCGGCCAGCGCGGTGTTGCGGTGGGTGCCACCGCTGGCCAGCAGCAGCTGCACGGTGCCGGCCACCCCGGCCTCGGCCAGCGCGGTGGCGGCCGCGGCGTAGCCGACCAGCACCGCCGCCGCCGGCGCCCGGGCCACCCCCAGGCCGAAGCCGGAGAGCGCGTCACCGTCCAGGCACACGCCTGCCTGGTACGGCGCGGTGGAGCCGGTGACCTCGCGGTGCACCGTGCCCTCGCCGGAGGTGGAGGTGTCCAGGTGCGAGCACAGCAGCACTCCGCCGCGGTCCGACCCGGTGCTCGCCGCCAGGTTGGCCCCGCCAGCGCCTGTGTCCCGCACGGTGAAGCCCAGCTGCGGCCAGCGCTGCCGGCTCCACGCCGCCAGCGCCTCAGCGCAGTTGCGCTCCGCGCCACGCTCTACCGGTGCGGCGCTGAGCACCTCCAGCGCGGCGAGCAGGTCGTCGCGCCGGACCAGCTCGGCAGCCGTGTCCGCCAGGTGCTCGGCGGGGATCAGTGCGCCCACGTCCGGTCGTCGGCCTCGGCCCGCCAGACGTCGATGTTGCGCGGGTCGCGCTTGAGGCGGCGCGGCCGGTGCGTCTCGTGCTCGGCCGGCGTGAAGATCCGGTGGCCGTCGCACAGCTCGTAGCGCGGGCCGTGCTGGTCGTCGTAGAGGTAGAAGGCGATGGAGGTGGACGCGGAGTGGTTCACCACGTCGCCGAGGATCTTGACGTTGCGGTACTGCGCTCGCGCGCGGCGGCGCATCACGCCGTCCATGTCGCCCATGATGAAGCACAGGTGCTCCAGGGCGAAGCGGTCGCTGCGGCGCACGGCCAGGCTGTGGTGGTAGCGGTCCTCGCAGCGCAGGAACGCGGTGAAGTCCTCCACGTAGTCCGAGGCCTGGAAGCCCAGCACGTCGAGGTAGAACGCCAGGGTCTCGTCGTAGCGGTCGGTGATGATGAACGGGTGCACCAGCGTCTGCGGGCGCAGGTCCGGCCACGGCGTCTCGGCGTACTCGATGAAGTCGGTGAACAGCTCCACCAGCGTGCCGTTGGGGTCGCGCACGGCGAAGCCCGCCTGGCACAGCCCCTTCATCCCCTGCGTCAGCGGCAGCACCTCGTGGCCGGCGGCTCGCACCCGCTGCTCCAGGTCGGCCAGCACGGTGTCGTTGTCCACGCTGTAGCCCACGCCGTCGTAGCGGAACGCCGACAGGCTCGGCTCGTGCAGCAGCTCCACGCTGTGGTGCTCGGTGCCCACCCGCAGGTAGGCGTGGCTCTCGTCGTGCTCCTCCAGGGCCAGACCGACGTGGTACGAGAGGAACTCGATCGTCGCGGTCATGTCCGGCACGGCCAGGCGCACGTACTGCACGCTGGCGGGGCCCAGGGGGCGGGTTTGCACCGGCTCGGTCACTGCGGTTCACCTTCCGTCGCGGCACCCTGCGGTGCACAGTCCGAACCCTAGGAATCGCCCGAGACCGTCGTCAAGCCATGTGAGACGTCATAGCGTAATGCAACACGTAGTTAACCTGCCCGGAACGCCGCACCCCTAGTTTTTGAGCCGTCGAGGCACTCGTCTCCGCTTCCCCGGCTCACTGGAAGGCTCCCGAGTTGACTGTCCTGCAACCTCACACCGGCCCTGTCCCCGGACAGCACTACCTGACGGCGACCGGCGCGGCGCTGTCCTGGGGACGGCTGCCCACGCCCGACCGCAAGCCCGTGCTGACCATCGCCTCCGGCGAGACCGTCACCGTCGACACCCTCTCCCACGAGGGGCTGATGGAGGACCAGGGCCGCGACCCGCTGACCTACTTCGACAGCCACGGCGTGGCCGCCGAGGACGTGCTCACCGACCTGGTGGAGCTGGCCGCCTCCGACGTGGTGCACACCCGCGGCCCGGACGGCCCGCACGTGGTCACCGGCCCCATCCACGTGGAGGGCGCGCGCCCCGGCGACGTCCTCAAGATCGAGTACCTGCAGCTGGACCCGCGGGTCCCCTACGGAGTGGTCTCCAGCCGGCACGGGCTGGGCTGCCTGGCCGGCGAGCGCCCCGTCGACGACGAGACCGGTGAGCCGGTGAACCTGCTCAGCCAGTTCTGCACCGTGGACCTGGCCGCGCACACCGCGACCATGCGCTGGGACTCCGGCAGCGGCATCACCTTCCCGCTGCACCCCTTCATGGGCCTGTCCGGGGTCACCGCGGCCACCGAGGAGGCGCTCAACACCATCCCGCCGGGCCGCCACGGCGGCAACCTCGACGTCCGCGACCTGGGCGGCGGCTCCACCATGTACCTGCCGGTGCAGGTGCCGGGCGCGGGCTACTACCTGGGCGACCCACACTTCGCCCAGGGCAACGGCGAGGTGTCGCTGACCGCGCTGGAGGCGTCGCTGCGCACCACCGTGCGCCTCACCGTGCTCACCCCGGACGCGGCCTTCGCCTCGGTGGGCGCGCTGGACGGCCCCGTCGGCGAGACCCCCGCCCACTGGGTGGCCATCGGGCTCGACCGCGACCTGGACGAGGCGATGCGCAAGTGCGTGCGCGAGGCCATCCGGGTGCTGGCCGAGGTGGCGGAGGTGCCGCCGTCGGTGGCCTACCTCTACCTCAGCGCGGCCGGCAACTTCGTGGTGAGCCAGGTGGTGGACGACGTCAAGGGCGTGCACTGCCTGATCAGCAAGAAGGACTTCCCCGCCTGGGCCTGAGCCCTACCCCAGCGCCCGAGAAGCCCCGCACCGGGTGGTGCGGGGCTTCTCGCGGTGCCAGGTCCGGCTCACCACGCGCCGAGGCGCATGCTCACCGCCTTCTCCGCGGTGTACTCGCGCATCGCCGTGTAGCCGCCGCCGCTGTTGAAGCCGCTGGCCTTGGTGACGTTGAAGGGCAGGCCGATGACGCCCACGTTGGACGGCTCGTTGACCGACACCTGACCGCTGCGCACCTCGCGCACCACCCGCAGCGCCCGCGAGACGTCCCGGGTCCAGATGCCCACCTGCAGGCCGAAGTCGGTGTCGTCCACCAGCTTCACCGCCTCGTCGGTGTCGCCGAACTCCTGCACGGTGAGTACCGGGCCGAAGATCTCCTCGCGGCTGACGGCCATGGTCGGGTCCACCTGGTCGATGAGCGCGGGGGTGACGAAGTAGCCGTGGGCGAAGCGCTCCCCCTCGGGCCGGCCCCCACCGGTGACGATGCGTGCGCCGGCACCCCGGGCCAGCTGCACGTGGTGCTCCACCTTCTGCCGCTGCGCCTCGCTGGCCAGCGGACCCATGTCCAGGTCGTCGTCCCAGTGCCCGATGCGGGTGGCCGCCATGATCGCCGCCAGCCGCTCGGTGACGTCGGCGGCGATGCTGCGGTGCACCAGCAGCCGCGAGCCGGCGTTGCAGTTCTGCCCGGAGTTCTCCGTGATCGACGCCGCGATCAGCGGCAGCGCGGCGTCCAGGTCGGCGTCGGCGAACACCACGTTGGGCGACTTGCCGCCCAGCTCCAGCTTCACCGGCACCAGCCGCTCGGCGGCGCCACGCATGATGGCCTTGCCGGTGGTGGTGGAGCCGACGAAGCTGACGTGGTTGACCAGCGGGTGGCTCACCAGCGGCTGTCCGGCGTCGGTCCCGAGGCCGGTGAGGACGCTGATCGTCCCCGGCGGCAGGCCGGCCTCCACCCCGAGGGCGGCCAGCCGCAGCACCACCAGCGGGGCCACCTCCGACGGCTTGACCACCAGGGTGTTGCCGGCGGCCAGCGCGGGGGCGGCCTCGGCCATCATCAGCAGCGCCGGCACGTTCCAGGCCGTGATGAGCGCGCACACCCCGTGCGGCTCGGCCACGGTGAAGCCGAAGCTCTCCTCCAGCCGCGAGGGCAGCGTGGCCCCGGTGACCTTGTCGGCCATCCCGGCGAAGTACACCAGCATGTCGTGAGCGATCCACACGTTGCGGCGGGCGTCGCTGAGCGGCTTGCCCACGTCGCGGGCCTCCAGCGCCGCCAGCTCCTCGCTGGCCGCGGCGATGAGCCCGGCCCACGCGCGCAGCACCGTCCCGCGCTCGGCGGGCGAGGTGCGGGCCCAGGCCCGGGCTGCCTCGGCCGCCCCGCGCACGGCCCGGTCCACGTCGGCGGGACCGGCCGCACCCACCGTGGTGATCACCTCGCCGGTGGCTGGGTCGGTGACGGCGAGAGTGCCGCCGTCGGTGGCGGGGATCCAGTCCCCGTTGATCAGCAGCTGGGATTCGGGCAGCGACAACATGACTGGACGATGGCATACTTCCGTCTTGGCAAGCAATACGCTATCTCGCATTTAACAACGTTGTTTCCTGCGGGGCACAGGCCAGCCACAACCCCTCCCGACGCACCTCCCCCGACCAAGGAGCTCCCCGTGTCCCGTGACGTTCTCGCCGCCGTGGTGACCACCCCCGGCCGCGCCCCTGAGCTGCAGACGGTCAGCCTGGACGACCCGCGCCCCGGCGAGGTGCTGGTGCGCCTGGCCGCCACCGGCATCTGCGCCACCGACCTGCACTTCTCCCACGACGTCTCCCGGCCGTCGGTGCTGGGCCACGAGGGCGCCGGCCACGTGGAGGAGTGGGGCGAGGGCGTCAGCCGGTTCGCCGTGGGCGACGCGGTGATCGCCAGCTTCGCCCGGTGCGGCACCTGCCTGCGCTGCCGCACCGGTGAGCCCGCCTACTGCAGCGAGTTCGACCGGCTGAACTTCACTGGTGGCCGAGCCGACGGCTCGTCCACCATCACCGTGGACGGGGCGGGTGCGTACGCGCACTTCCTGGGCCAGTCCAGCTTCGCCACCCACATGCTGGTGCGCGAGTCCAGCCTGGTGGCGCTGCCGGCCGGGGTGGACCCCGCCGCGGTCGCCCCCTACGGCTGCGGGCTGATGACCGGGGCCGGTGCCGTGCTCAACGTGCTCAAGCCCGGCCCTGCCGACACGGTGGCGGTGTTCGGCGCCGGCACGGTGGGCCTGGCCGCGGTGATGGCGGCGGCGGCCGCCGGAGCACGGGAGGTGGTGGTGGTCGACCTCAGCACCGAGCGCCTGGCGCTGGCCAAGGAGCTGGGCGCCACCCGCACGGTGCTGCCCGAGGAGCTGGCCGCCACCCTGGCGGAGGTGGCCCCGGACGGGGTGGACCACGCGGTGGAGAGCACCGGGGTGGGCCGCGTGCTGCACACCGCCGTGGAGTCGCTGAACCGCCGCGGCACCTGTGCGGTGGTGGGCATCGGGGCGGAGACCACCATCAGCCTGGACTGGCGCACCGTCCTCAACGGCCGCACCGTCACCGGCGTCATCTCCGGCTCCAGCCTGCCCGACGTGGCCATCCCCAGCCTGCTGGCGCTGGCCGAGGCCGGTCGGTTCCCCGCGGAGAAGCTGATGCAGTCGTTCGCCTTCGCCGACGTCGCCGAGGCCTGGGAGCACCTCCGCAGCGGCGCGGTGGTCAAGGCCGTGCTGACCTTCTAGCGCGCACGCCGCACGGCCCGGCCACCTGCTAAGCGTGACCGGGCCGTGGGGGGTAGCTACAGGTCCAGCACCAGCTCCTGCCCGGCCGCGCAGCGGCTCACGCACAGCATCATCGACTCCGAGCGGGTGCGCTCCGCGGCGGTGAGCACGCTGTCGCGGTGCACCACCGGCCCGGCCAGCACCCGCACCTCGCAGGAGCCGCAGTAGCCCTCCTCGCAGTCCGACGCCACGCCCGGCACCACCTCGCGCACCGCCTGCAGCAGCGTCTGGTCGGCCGCCACCGCCAGCGAGCGGCCGGTGCGCTGCAGGTGCACGGCGAAGCCGGCCGCGTCCGGGCCCAGCACGTCCACCTCCGCGCCGGCGCCGAAGCGCTCCACGAACAGCGGGGTGTCGGTGTGCGCCACCGCCGCAGCCACCCCGTCCATCAGCGAGTCCGGGCCGCAGCAGAACACCGCCGCCCCCGCGGGCAGGCCGGCCACCACCGCGTCCAGGTCCACCCGGCCCTGCTCGCCGGAGACGTGCACCCGCCCGCCCAGCGCCCGCACCTCCGCCAGCAGCGGCATCAGCGCGGTGTCCCGGCCGCAGTAGAGCAGGTCCCAGGCGGTGTCGCCGCGGGCGACCAGCGAGCGCACCATCGCGATGATCGGGGTGATGCCGATGCCCCCGGCGATGAACGTCCGCCACGGCGCCTCGGCCAGCCCGAAGCGCTCGCGCGGCGCGGACATCCCCACCGTGGTGCCGGGCAGCAGCACCTGGTGCACCTCCGCCGAGCCGCCGCGTCCGGCGGCCTCCCGCCGCACCGCCACGGTGTAGCGGGAGAGGTCGTCCGGGTCGCCACACAACGAGTAGTGCCGGGTGGCGCCCGAGGGCAGGGTGAGCGCCACGTGCGCACCGGGCCGCCACGGCGGCAGGGCGGCGCCGTCGGGGGCGGCGAGGTCCAGCGCCACCACGTCGGCGGTCCACTGCTGGCGGCCCACCACCACCGCCGACCGCACGCCCGGTCGCACCGGGGCGGCGGAGTCCAGCCGCGAACCGGGGGTGAAGGTGACGGGCACCCGGTCCCAGCCGGCCTGGCTGCCGCACGACTCGTAGCGCGCCAGCCCCGCCTCGTCCACCTGGTAGTCGGGCAGCCGCTGCAGCACCCGGGTGAGCATGGCGGTGAACATCGCCCGGGCCAGGTGCGCCCCTGCGCAGCGGTGGCTGCCGATGCCGAAGCTCAGGTGCCCCTTGGGGTTGCGCTCCAGCTGCACCTGCTCGGGGTCGGTGAACACCTCGGGGTCGAAGTTGCCGGCCACCCAGGGGATGAGCACCCGCTCCCCGCGGCTCATGGGGCAACCGCCCACCTCGGTGTCGGTGGTGACGGTGCGGGCCATCGACTGCGACGGGGCGAACACCCGCAGGAACTCCTCGGTGGCCGCGGGCAGCAGCTCCGGGTCGGCGATCAGTCGCGCGCGGTCGGCGGGGTTGCGGGCCAGGTGCACCAGGGTGGAGCCGGTGAGCGAGGTGGTGGTGTCCACCCCGCCGGCGATGAGCAGGAACACCACCGACACCAGCTCGTCGTCGTCGAAGCGGGTGCCGTCGGGGCGGGTCTGCACCACCAGCCGGCTCAGCACGTCGGCGCGCGGCTCGGCGCGCCGGGCGGCGAGCAGATCGCGGATGCGCGTCTCCATCCAGCCCAGCGCCTGCCCCCCACGGGCGGCCCGCTCGCTGCCCGGGGCGGCGGCGAAGATGTCGTGCACCGGCCCCGCCAGGCGCTTCCAGTCCTCCCGAGGGAAGCCCAGCCAGTCCAGGGTCACCGCGGTGGGCAGCGGGTTGGTCAGCTGCGCCACCAGGTCGGCGTGGCCGTCGGCGATGAAGGCGTCGATCACCTCGTCGGTGTGCCGGTGGATCATCGGCACCAGCTCGGCCACCGCCTCCCGGGTGAGCAGCGGGTTGACCAGCTCCCGGTAGACGGTGGCCCGCGGCGGGTCCAGCTCGATGGGGAACTGCTCCAGGCCCGGCCCACGGGGGATCACGATGGCCGTGCCCCGCTGCGGGTTGGCGCCGCGGGCGGAGGAGAAGGTGACGTCGTCGCGGGCGATGCGCACGATGTCGGCGTAGCGGCTGGTCACCCAGTACCCGTCGTGCGCCGGCGTCCACGCCACCGGGCAGGACTCCCGCACCCGGGCGTAGGCCGTGGTGGCGTGCTCGCGGAACTCCTCCCGGTGGTGGTCGAAGTCGATGACCGTTCGCTGCTGCGCCACTCTCTGCTGCCCTTCGCCGTGCCGTCGTTCCGGAACCTCTGCTCGCGCGGCTACAGCCCCCAGGTCTCCTGGGGGATGACGGCCTCGACGATGTCGAACGACCCGCCCTCCTGTTGCGGGGCCTTGTCCGCGGTGACCGGCTTGCCGAAGCTGGGCACCAGCGGGCGCTGCTCGTGGCGGCGCAGCCACAGCCGGAGCAGGTGGCGACGCTTCTGCATCGAGGGGAAGTCGGTGAACTCCCGGCGCGAGTGCAGGGCCGCGTAGTTCAGCAGCCACTGCATGTCGCCGGGCTGGAACTGCATGTCCAGCGGCAGGCTCTCGTCGGCGGTGATCTCCGGGATCAGCTCCAGCAGCTCCTTCTGGGCGTCGGTGAGCCGCGGGGTCTCCGGGTAGTCCTGCGCGCTCCAGATCATCGAGCCGCCGGCGTAGATGCTGAACACGCCGTCGGTGTGGCTGACCATCGGCGAGACGTAGGTCTTGGCGGGTGCGTCGTGGTCCTGCTTGTACCAGTCCCAGTACCAGGGCTCGAACATCAGCGGTGCCAGGTCCGGACGCAGCTCGAGCACCCGGTTGTACAGCGCCGCACCGCTGATCAGCCGGCTCTCGCCGCCGCTCTTGGCGCCGCGCAGGCAGATCAGCCCCACCACGTCGGAGGAGTCGGAGTGGAACTCCAGCTTGTCGCGCACCCGCGAGGGCAGCGCCTCGGGGTCGTCCATCGTCTTGTTGGAGGTGGCCACCACGTGGTCCACCAGGTCGCCCATCTGGTTCTGCGGCATGGGTGCCCCCAGGTACAGGCCCAGCAGGAAGAAGATGGCGCCGGACACCGCGTCGGAGTACAGCTCGGTGCGCAGGCCGCGCACCAGCACGAAGCCGCGGCCTCGGTCCAGGTCGTGGGTCCAGGTGGCGATGCCCGCCGCGCACACCGGCAGCGGGTAGTCGGCCGGGGTCACGGTGCGCAGGTCGGGGTTGTCGGTGACGAACCGGCGGCCCGCCTCCTCCAGCTCGGCGATCTCGGCGTCGCTGAGCAGGTACACCCACTCGGTGCTGCCGGCGAGCTCGGCGCCGGTCCAGGCCGCGGGTCCGGTGATCGGCTGCAGCGCCGTCGAGGTCGTCATGGTGGTTCTCCTTGGGGGTTCGGCAGAGAGTCGGAGTGGACGGGACGAGCTAGGTGAGTCCGCGGGCGAAGGGCCGGCCCAGGTAGCGCGGCTCGCGGCCGGACTTGGTCATGGCCACCATGGCCACCAGCGCCAGCAGGTACGGCGCGGCGATGAGCACCTGGGAGTTCAGCTGCAGGCCCAGGGCGGGCAGCGCCAGCCGCAGGGCGTCGGCGAAGCCGAACACCGCGCAGCCGACCAGGGTGCCCTTGAGGCGCCAGCAGCCGAAGATCACCGCGGCCAGCACCAGGAAGCCGCGGCCGCCGGTCATGTTGGCGTTGAACGAGCCGACCTCGCCGACGGCCAGGTAGGCACCGCCGAGGCCGGACAGCAGCCCGCACCACAGCAGGGCCTGCCGGCGGCGGCGGTTGACGTCGATGCCGGTGGCGTCGCAGGCCTGCGGGTTGTCGCCCACCGCCCGCAGCTCCAGGCCCCACCGGCTGCGCTCCACCAGCCACCAGGTGAGCGGGACGAGGCCCAGCAGCAGGTACATCGGCCAGCGCTGGGAGAACAGCACCGGCCCCAGCACCGGGATCTCGCTGAGCCCGGGGATGGTGAGCAGGTCCACCTGGTGGTTGGTGAAGTCGGCGATGGAGATGAGGTAGCTGGTCAGCCCGAGGGCCAAGGTGTTGAGCACCAGGCCGACGACGAAGGTGTTGACCTCCAGCCGGTGCGCGAGGTGGCCGTGCAGCATCCCCACCAGCAGCCCGAGGACGGCGCCCGCCACCAGGCCCACCAGGGCGCTGCCGGTCTGGCTGGCCACCGCGATGGAGGTGAACGCCCCGGAGAGCATCATCGACTCCACCGAGATGTTCTGGGTGCCGGCCCGCTCGGCCAGGTACTCCCCGCAGGCGGCGAAGGCCAGCGGCGCGGTCAGGCGCACCGCGCTGGAGAGGATGACCTCGGAGCTGTCCACGATGCTCATGCGGCGGTCCCCCGGTTCAGGCGCCGGCGGGCCAGCACGAGGCTGATCGCCGGGGCGATGACGAATGCCAGCACCAGCAGGGACTGGACGACGTTGACGAGGTAGATGGGCACCCCGGTGGAGGCCAGGAAGTTGGACCCGGTGCGCAGCGCGCCGAAGGCGATGGCCACCGGGATGGCCACCAGCGGCCGGTTGCGGGCGATGAGGGCGACCAGCAGGCCGTCCCAGCCGAAGTTGTTGGACACCGCCGGCTGCAGCCGGAAGGCGGAGCCCTCCACGATGACGGCGCCGGCCACCCCGGCCATCGCGCCGGAGAACGCCAGGGCCGCGGCGCTGACCAGCGCCACCCGCACCCCGGCGTGGGCGGCGGTGAGCGGGTTGAGCCCGAGCATCTGGATCCGGAAGCCCCAGGCGGTGCGGGAGAGCACGGTCCAGGCCAGGCACGCGGCCAGCACGGCCAGGATGAGCCCCGCGCTCAGCGCCAGCCCCGGGTACTCGCCGATGGTGGGCAGCCGGACGTCGGCCGGGATGAGCGCCGACTGCGAGGCCGCGGTGCCCGAGGCCGACTTGCGTGGCTCCTGCAGCAGCCAAGGGGTGCTCACCGCGTAGCTGACCACCTGGATGGCCACGAAGGACAGCAGCAGGGTGGAGACCACGATGTTCACCCGGCGGATGCGGAAGAGCAGCGAGCTGATGCCGGCCAGCACCCCGCCCAGCAGGGCTCCGGCAAGCAGGCTGACCACGATGACCGCCGTGGACGGGCCGGCCAT
The DNA here is from genome assembly GCF_058133575.1 of Rhodococcus sp. Z13_19A. Classification (NCBI taxonomy): domain Bacteria; kingdom Bacillati; phylum Actinomycetota; class Actinomycetes; order Mycobacteriales; family Nocardiaceae; genus Rhodococcus; species Rhodococcus sp. Z13_19A. The sequence goes on along the minus strand of NZ_JBYUNN010000001.1, from coordinate 1,211,942 downwards.
CTTCAGCGCGATGAACGTGCCGCCCATCGCGCCGAGCAGGACCTGGCCCTCCTGGCCGATGTTGAACACCCCGGCGCGGCTGGCCACGCAGGCCCCGACGGCGACCAGCAGCAGCGGGGCCGCCACGGTGAGGGTCTGCGACCACGCGGCGGCGTCGCCCACCCCGCCCTGCACGATCGCGGTGGCCACCGCCCAGGGGGAGCCACCCGTGGCGGCCACCAGCAGGGTGGACAGCAGCAGCGCGCCCGCCACCGCAAGCACGGTGATGCCCAGCTGGCCGACGGCCGAGCCGTCCACCCGCAGCCACCGCGGCGGGCCCCCGGGGGTGGGTGCGGGGGCGGGCGGCGCCGGGTCGGGCGTGATCGTGGCGACGGAGCTCATGCCGCCTCCTCCCCGCCCAGGAGCATGCCCAGGCGCTCGTTGGTGGCCTCGGACCGGGCGAGCACGCCCACGATGCGGCCGCCGGAGAGCACGGCCACCCGGTCGGACAGCGCCATCACCTCCTCCAGCTCGGTGCTGACCAGGAGCACCGCCACGCCGCTGTCGGCGGCCTCCCGCAGCCGCACGTACATGTCCTCGATGGCCCCCACGTCCAGGCCGTGGGTGGCCTGGGCGGCCACCAGCACCGCCGGCCGAGCGGAGAGCTCACGGGCCAGCACCACCTTCTGCTGGTTGCCGCCGGAGAGGCTGCGGATGGGCGCGTCCACCGAGGGGGTGGCGATGTTGAACTGCGCCACCAGCTGCTCGGCGCGCTCGCGAATCGCCTTGCGGTTGAGCCAGCCCCGCCGGGACACCGCGGTGAGGTCCTTCATCACCAGGTTGTCGGCGATGCTCATGTCCAGCACCACGCCGCTGCGGTGGCGGTCCTCGGGGATCACCCCGATGCCGGCGGCAGCCACCGCCCCGGGCGCGGAGACGTCCACCGGCGTGCCGGCCACGCTCAGCGTTCCCGTGACCTCCGGCACCAGGCCGGAGACCACGTCGCCCAGCTCGGACTGGCCGTTGCCCTCCACCCCGTACAGCCCGACGATCTCCCCCGGCTGCACGGTGAGCGACAGCGAGTCCAGCAGCAGCCGACCCTCGGCGTTGCGCAGCGTCAGCCCGTCCAGCGACAGCGCGGGCACCGTCCCCTCCGACGGCTCGGTCACCGACTTCCCCAGCTGTGCCGACGCTGCCGGCTCCACCAGCTCGATCTGGTCGAGCTCCACCCCGAGCGCCCCGCCGTGGTGCAGCGAGACCTCCCGGCCCACCATCTGCCGGGCCAGCTCGGCCGGGGAGGAGTCGGCGGTGAGCCCGCGGTGCACCACCCGACCCCGGCGCAGCACGGTCACCCGGTCGGTGGCCACCGCGATCTCCGACAGCTTGTGGCTGATCAGGATCACCGAGCGCTTCTCGGCCACGACCGCGTTGCGCAGCACCGCGAACAGCTCCTGCGACTCCGCCGAGGTCAGGACCGAGGTGGGCTCGTCCAGGATGAGCACCTGCGGGTCCCGCCGCAGGCACTTGATCAGCTCCACCCGCTGGCGCTGGCCGGCGGAGAGCTCGGTGACCGTGGCCAGCGGGTCGATGGGCAGCCCGTAGCGGGCACCCACCGCCTCCACGTCGGCGCAGGCGGCGGCACGGTCGACCTTGCCCCGCTCGCCCAGCACCACGTTCTCCCACACCGTGAGCGCCTCGATCAGGCTGAAGTGCTGGTGCACCATGCCGATGCCCAGGTTCAGCGCCGCGTAGGGACTGTCGATGCGGACCCGCTTGCCCGACCGGTACACCGTGCCGTCGTCCGGGCTGACCAGGCCCAGCAGGATCTTCATCAGGGTCGACTTGCCGGCACCGTTCTCCCCGAGCAGGCCGTGGATCTCTGCCTCGCCCACCGTCATGTCGATCGCCTCGCACGCGGTGACGCGTCCGTAGTGCTTGGTGATGCCGCGCAGCACCAGCGGTGCGGGCGGTCCACCGATCTCAGGGGCCTCGGACAGCGGGACGGGCTGCTCCGGGGCGGTGCCGGCAGTGGTCATGTCATGCGCCGGCCTGGGCGATGACCTTGTCCGGCACGATCTCGCCGCTGCCGACCTTGGCGATGAAGGCGTTCAGCTCGGCCTTCTGCGCGTCGGTGCCCTTGCACAGCAGCACGGTGGGCACCGAGTCCTTGCCCAGGTGCCACTCACGCATCTTTCCCATCGCCAGCTTGCCGTCGGCAAACTCCTTCAGCGCAGCGGAGAAGTAGGCGCCCGGGTCGAAGACGACCGAGACGCTCCAGTTGATCGCGCTCTCCCCGCACCGGTCGGTGCCCGGGGTGGAGATGATGGCCCCCTTGCCGCTGCCGAGCTCGGCCACGGAGTCGGTGGCGCCGCCGAGGTAGGGGTACAGCGCCTGCACGCCCTGGCTCAGCTGGGCCTGGGCGGCCTCGCGAGCCTTGGCCGAGTCGTTGAAGTCACCGGTGTAGGTGGTGGCCAGGGTGGCGCTGGGCACCACCATCTTCAGGCCCACCTCGAACGCCTTCGCGCCCATCACGGAGAAGTCCGCCTGCGGGCCGGTGATGTAGCCGGCCTTGGTCATGCCGGCGTCGCGCATCAGGATGCCGTTGGCGTAGCCGGCCGCCAGCATCGACTCGTTGACGAAGTCGCGGGACAGGGCGATGTAGGGCGTGACCTCCAGGTCGGTGCTGGACGGGGCGTACCAGGCCGTCTTGGCGCACTCCGGGTCGGCGGCCACCGGGATGGCGTCCTTGAGCTCGGCGGCGGCGAGCGCCACCAGGTCGACCTTCTGCCGGCAGAGGTTGCGGGCCTGCTCGGACGCGTTGGCCGGGTTCACCGAGCCGATCTTGATGACGCTCCAGCCCTTGCTGTCGGCGAACGTCTGGGCGCTGGAGACGAAGCTCTCGTAGTAGCCGTTGTCGTTGAGGTCGCCGGGGCTGATGACGCCGATGACGACCTTGCCGTCCCCGTTGACGTCGGGCTGGCTGGACGTCGCGGCGGCTGGTCCGGAGCCGGCGGCGTCGGGGGTGTCCGAGGCGCGGTCGGCACAACCGGTGAGCCCCAGGGCGAGGGCGCATACCCCCGCGAGAATCGGGGTGGCTCGAGCAGTTCTCACGTGTTCCTCCGGGGAAGTTGGCAGAGCGCGGGTGGCACTGGGGGCGGAGCAGAATCAGGCAGGCAGGTCAGCTGTGGTGGGCAGGTCTGCGGTGTCCGGCAGGTCTGCGGTGTCCGGCAGGTCTGCTGTGTCCGGCAGGTCTGCGTAGGCGATGCGCTCCTGCTGGAACAGGGCCTCGCCGGCGGCGGCGACGAAGTAGGGGAAGCCCATGCGGCCGATCGGCGTGACGCGCTCGGGGTCGATGCGTCCGGGGCCGGCCAGGATGGCCTCGTCCACGGTGATGCAGAGGACCTCGACCAGCACCAGGTGGAAGCCGGAGAACCGGGCGCCCATGTCGCCGCGGTCGATCACCTCGCGCACCCGGCACTCCAGGTGCGCCGGGCTCTGCGCCAACGACGGCGGCGACACCATCCGGGACGGAACCGTCTCCCAGCCGACCACGTCCGCCTCCGAGACGTCAGTGGGGTACTCCCGCGCCACGGTCTCGATGTAGGGGCCCAGGGCCGCGCCGGTCACGTTGATGACCAGCTCGCCGGTGCGCTCGATGTTGGTCCAGGTGTCCTTGGGGGCGTCGCTGGCCTCCCGCAGCCCACCGATGGTGAGGGCGATCGTCGGTGGCTCGCCGCACACCGGCATGTAGTAGCTGTACGGGGCGACGTTGAGCTGGCCGTCGGCGCCGACGGTGGTGATCATCGCGATGGGGCGCGGGACCACCAGGTGCGAGAGCAGGCCCTGCTTCTGGGCGGCGGTACGGCCCGTCATCTCCAGGGTCGTCCAGGTGGGGCTGGCACTCATGAGCGGCACTCACTCTCACTTGATGTGATACGGCATGTCGTTAAGCGAGATGGTTCGCGAACAAGCAGAACGGTGTCAACGGTTTCTTCGCGCCTGGTACGAACTAGAAACACACGCTCACATCAGGTAACCGCGACGAAACGAAGCTGAGCCATAGAGCACCTGTCTCGTAATGAAAGACGGCATCTTCACCTGTTCCCGTCCGCTGCTCAGCGCAGCGGTCGGCCCAGGAGGGTGCCCGCGAGGGTGTCCTCGGTGTAGCCGTCCGGGCGCAGCCCGCGTCGCTGCAGCTCGGGCACCAGCAACCCGGACACCTGGTCCAGCGCACCGGGCATGGACCCGGGGTTGGTCACCATGAACCCGCCGCGGGCGCCGGTGGCCTCGTGCTCCTCCTGCAGCTCGTCGGCCACCTGCTCGGCGGTCCCGGCGATGGTCTGGTCGTAGCCGGTGGCGTGGCGCCAGCCCTCGTCGAAGAACTCCGCACGGCTGATCCGCGCGTCGGCACCCATCCGGTCGACCAGCTGGCTGACGAACCCGGCCTGGCTGGCCTGCGCCGCCTCGATCTGCTCCTGCACCTCGCCCAGCACGAACGACTCGGGCAGCCGGGAGAAGTCGAACCCGCAGTTGTAGGACAGGTAGGTCCCGATGCCCTCCAGCGAGAGCTGGTCGAGCATCGCCGCCCGCTGTCGCTGCGCCTCCTCCGCGGTGGCGGCGACGATGAGCTGGACCGCCCAGAGGATGCCCACCTCCGCCGGGTCGCGCCCGGCCGCCACCAGCTCGTGGTCGAGGGCGGCGCGGTGGCGCAGCTGCCACTCCCGGTGCCCGCCCACGCCGAACACCACGTCGGCGAAGGCGGCCGAGGCCGCGATGCCCCGCGGCGACGACCCCGCCTGCACCAGCACCGGACGCCCCTGCGGGCTGGGCACGCTGGGCAGCGGCCCGCGCACGGCGAAGTGCTTGCCACGGTGGTGGATCGGGTGCACCTTGGCGGGGTCGCCGTACTGCCCGGTGGTCCGGTCGGCCACGATCACGTCCGGCTCCACCGACGCCCACAGCCGGCGGCAGACGTCGACGAACTCCTCCATCAGCTCGTAGCGCTCCCCGTGGGGCAGCAGCGCGTCAAAGCCGTAGTTGGCCGCGTCCGACAACCGGCCCGACGCCACCACGTTGAGCGCGATGCGCCCGCCGGTGACGTGGTCCAGGGAGTTCATCAGCCGGGCCACGTAGAAGGGATGCAGGTAGGTGGAGGAGTAGGTGAGCCCGAAGCCGATGTGCGAGGTGTGCTGCGCCATGGCCGCGATCACCGGGCTCATGTCCTGGCGGGGCCACTGGATGCCCCAGCGCACCGCCGCGTCCAGCGAGCCCTTCCAGGTGTCCGGGATGCCCACCCCGTCGCCGAAGAACAGCATGTCCACGCCCGCGCGCTCGGCGCTGACGGCCAGCTCGGTGAACATCCGGTGGTCGGGATAGCTCGTGCCCACCCACGAGCCGGGGGCGGCCCAGCGGCCCTCGGTGTGGGTGAACGACAGGTCGTAGGCCAGCTTCATCAGGACGCCACCGCTCGCGTCAGGCCGTCGCCCAGGGCGTGGCGCAGCTCGGTGCTGCTCGTCAGCCGGGCAGCGTGCGCCGCCAGGATCCCCAGTGCCGCCCCGTGCTCGGCGGCGGTGTAGCTGGCCACCGCGTCGGCGGCCACCAGCACTCGGTAGCCCAGCTGCGCCGCGTCCAAGGTGCTGGCCAGCACGCAGCACTCGGTGGTCAGCCCGGCCGTGCACAGCCACTGCACCCCGGCGTCGCGCAGCACCTGGTCCAGCTCGGTGCCCAGGAAGGCGCTGTAGCCCCGCTTGCTCACCACCGTCTCCCCCGGCGCCGGGCTCAGCTGGAACCACTCGACCCCGGCGCTGCCCTGCACGCAGGGCTCCTCGGCCGGCCACGGGGTGTCAGCGGTCAGTCCGCGCAGCCAGCGCGAGGACTCCCACGGTTGGTCGGGGGTCTGCTCCAGGCGCACCCACACCACCGGGACGCCGGCGGCACGGAAGGCGTCCACCAGCTCACCGGTGCGCTGCACCGCCGTGGCCACCGCGGCCAGTCCGTCGTCGTCCACCCACCCCAGGTGGGCGGGGTCGGCGAAGTCGCGCTGCACGTCGATCACCAGCAGGGCCCCGTGGGCAGCGGGCCCGGGCAGGGTCACACCCGTGCCTGGTTCAGCTTGGGCAGCACCAGGGTGCCGAAGTGCTCCAGGTCCACCACGTAGTCCGGGAAGATGAGCATCAGCCCGTCCAGCTCGGCGTAGCTGACCAGCTCCTCGATCTTCTCCAGCACCGTCTCCGGCGACCCGGCGACCACCTCGGACTGGAAGCCGGCCTGCTCCTGGGCCTTGGCGCTGGGGGTGGCGTTCTTGTCGGTCTGCATGCCGTAGGCGATGGCCATGTTCTCCAGCGCCTCCCGGTCCACGCCGCGGGAGTACTCCCGGCAGCGTGCCTCGGCGGCGGCGTCGGTCTCGTCCATCACCACGGTGGTCATCGTGTAGGTCTTGATCGCCCGCCCCTGCTCGGCGGCCGCCTGCTTCACCTCCCGGCTGACCTGCTGCAGCCCGGCCAGGTCGAAGGCGGAGAGGAACGACGCGTCGCAGTACTTGGCCTGGAAGTCGATGCCCGCCGGGGAGCGCCCGGCGCAGATCAGCGTGGGGGTCTTCTCCGGGTGCGGCCGCGAGGAGCAGTCCTCCAGCTTGAAGAACTCCCCGTGCGCGGTCACCGAGTCCTCGCTCCACAGCCGCAGCAGCAGCTGCACCCACTCCTCGGAGTACCGGTAGCGGTCAGCGTGGTTGAGGTGCTCCGGCCACAGGCCCATCTGGGCGAACTCCTGGGAGTAGGAGCCCACCACCACGTTCATGCCCACCCGGCCGTTGCTGATCTGGTCGAGGGTGGTGAACATCTTGGCCACGATCGCGGGGTTGAACAGGATGGTGTGCACGGTGGACCAGATCTTGACCCGCTCGGTGGCCTCGGCCAGCCCGGCCATCATGGTCATCGACTCCAGGGTGCGGCCCCAGTGGTCGGTTCGACCGCCGTAGCCGCGCCACTTGCCCTGCGACATCACGAAGTCGAAGCCGAGCCGGTCGGCGGCGACGGCGGCCTGCTTGTTGTAGTCGTAGGTGGCCTCGATCGGCGGCGTCGTGTCGGACACGATCCATCCGCCGTTGGAGATGGGCAGGAAAACTCCGTACTCGGTGGTGCTCACTGGTGGCCTCCGCCTGGGGTGGGTGGGGTTCACACGCCACGCCCGTCCGGGGTCTCGGTAGACGTGTCCGGGAGCGGGGCGGAAGCGTTCTCGTCGACGGCCCAATGGTGTGTGAGGTTCTCGGGTTCCTTCGTGGTCGCGGGTCAGAGGATGAAGCTCAAGCGGGCTCCCGGGCTCATCGACTCGTTGGTGAGGACCGAGCGCCGCAGCAGGAAGCGCAGCCCGTCCGGCTGCACCTGCAGCAGGTGGTCGTAGCGGCCGACGTAGGTGAACTCCCCGCCGTCCCGGAAGCGGTTGACGACGAAGTTCGCCGAGACCCGCAGCTGGTCGCCCGCCCGCTCGGTGAGGCGGACGTTGCTCACCAACCGGTTGGTCCGCGAGTGCGGGTTCTCTGCGTGCGCCTTGCGGCTCTTCAGCCGCTTCACCCTGGCGCGCACCAGGTCCCAGTCGTCGGCGACGAAGTAGCCGGCGTTCTCCGGGCCGAGCCCGGTGACGTCGGTGGTGGGCACCTGCATCGCCGCACCGGGGACGAAGAGCGTGAGCCAGTCGTCCAGGCGCCACTCGTCCAGCGCGGCCGCCTCGGCGAAGAGGAAGTCCTCCACCTCCGCACGGACGACCGCCCGGTCGCTGCCCTGCTCCTGCGGCGGGACGGTCCCGTTCGGCAGCACTGCGCTGGTGTGCACTGCACCGGTGCTCATGCCACGCCTCCCAGCCGGCTCGCGTCGGGGCCGATCCGGGGCAGCTCGCCGACGCGTCGGCTCCAGTGCCGCCAGAAGCTGCGCATCACGCCCTCGTCGATGGAGCGTCCGCGCGGTCCGGTGAGGTCGTCGGCCATGCCGCGGGACATGTCGCTCCAGTCCAGGTCGGTGTCGGCGAAGCCGCCGAAGGGGTCGAGGTCGGCGGTGGCGACCACCCCCCGCTGCACGGCCTCGTAGGCCTCGATGTCGTCGGGAGTGGCCAGGCCGCCGGGGCCGACGAAGCTGGCCATCGTCTTCAGCCGCAGGGCGCGGACGTCGTCGGGCTCGTCCCGCTCCACCAGCTGCCAGGCCCGCACGTCGGTCACCCCGGGCTCCACCGGCTCCAGCTGCCGGATGGTCAGTGCCTCCAGGTCGAACAGCAGCAGGTTGGGGAAGACGAACAGGATCTTGGAGGAGTCCGCCACGGCCGCGGCCCGCTCGGCGCCGAGCCGGGCGACCAGCTCCTTCCGCTTGGCCTCGGTGCGGATCTTCTCCCGCTCCCCGAAGCGGGGCTCCCAGATCATCCCGATGCGGCCGTTGTGCCCGGTGAGCACAGCCAGGCCGTGGCCGTCGCCGAGGTCGTGGGCGTACTGGGCGTCGTCGTTGACCGCGAAGCCGGTCTCCCGCAGGTACCCGACGAAGGTGTTGTGCGTGGGGGCGAAGTGGTATCCGTCCATGGCGTTCTCCACCGCCAGCTTCCAGTTGCCCTTGACGCTGTAGCGCTGCACGCCGGGCACGGTGGTCATGCCGCTGGGCCCGATCGAGGCGGTCATCGACATGACGTCGGCCGCCTTGCCCAGGTGCTCCAGCAGGTCGGGCACCTGCTCGTCGAAGGCGACGAAGACGAAGCCCTCGTGGATGCCCAGGCGCGGGACCGTGCGCAGCGACAGCGACTCGACGAACGCGCTGTCCTGCGGGTAGGCGTCGCTGTCCGGCAGGGCCGCCAGCTCGCCGGAGTTCTTGAACGTCCACGCGTGGTAGAAGCACTGGAAGTTCTTCGCCCGGCCCTCCGGCTCGCGGCACAGGATGGTGCCGCGGTGCGGGCAGGCGTTGAGGTAGGCCTGCACGGTGCCGTGCCGGTCCCGCACGAAGATCAGCGGGCGCCCGCCCAGGGTGCGGGTCTTGAAGTCGCCGGCCTCGGGGATCTCGGTCTCGTGGCCGAGGTAGAGCCAGGTGTGACCCCAGATCTCGTTGCGCTCGCGGTTGAACACCGCGTTCTCCCGGTACGCCGAACGGTGCACCTTGAAGGTGAGGGCCTCCCAGTCCTGGGCGATCAGCGTGTTGCCGACCTCCAGGCGCTCGTCCACTGCCGTGGCCCCGGGCGAGTCGATCATGGTCATAAGGGGCGCTCCCACGAGTTGGTCAGTCAGCGCTGCCGTTGTGCACCAGCGCTGTCGGTTTGACTGAGATGCCGTCTCGAACTACGAGATATTCGACCAACCGCTCGTGGGGCCTGTCAACCGGTTGCAGCCCTGGGGCACAGGGTTTTACCGGGCCGTCTTCCAGAGTTAACGCACCGCCGAGACTCCGCTCAGCCGGGACAGCACCACGCTGGCCAGGGCCGCAGCAGCGGCCACCGCGGCAAAGGCCACCGCCCAGCTGGAGAGCTCCACCACGGTGCCCATCACTGGCGGCGTGAGCGCCATCCCGGCGGCCACCGCGGTGTTCTGGACGCCCAGCACGAACCCGATGCGCCGCGGGTCGGCCAGCTCGCCCACCGCGGTGAACGCCAGCCCGTTCCAGCTGATGGCCGCGAAGCCCGCCAGCACCAGTGCGGCCACCGCCACCACGCCGCCGACCAGCTCACCCGCCGCGGCCGCCAGCAGCAGGCCGGTGGTCACCAGTGCCACCGCGCGCAGCGGCCCCAGCCGCGATCCCGTCCGGTCGCTCCACCAGCCCAGCCCGATGCGGGCAGCGCCGCCACCCAGCTGCACCACCGCCAGCAGCACCACGGCTGTGGCGGCGGAGATGCCGTGGCCGTCCACCAGGTAGATCACCAGGAAGCTGACGATGGTGAGCTGCGGGATCACCAGCAGGGCGGAGACACCGCACAGCAGCACCACGGCACGGCCGCTTCCCGCCGGCTGGGCCGGTTCACCTGCGGTTTCCTCGTCGCCGTCCGGCGGGCTGCGCGGGTCGGTGACGAACACGCAGACCACCACCGCCGCCACCACGAGCACCACGGCGGCGGAGAGGAAGGCCCCGGGCAGGCCCCAGGCGCGCGCGGCCACCGGCAGACCCAGCGCCGCCAGTGCGGCACCCAGCGGGATCGCGGTCTGCCTGGTGCCCATGGCGATTCCGCGCTGGCGACGCGGGAACCACATGATCACCGCACGGCCGCTGGCGGCGTTGACGCTGGCGCAGGCGGCGCCCGCCAGCAGCAGCGAGACCATCAGCACCGCCACGCTGCCCGCCCGGCTGGCCCCCACCAGGGCGGCGGCGGTGAGCAGCAGCCCCCACGTCATCACCCAGCGCTCGCCCACCCGGTCGGCCAGCCAGCCCCAGGGGACCAGCGCCAGCAGCAGACCCACGGTGCTGGCGGCGAGCACCAGCCCGAGGGCGGCCAGCGACAGGTCGTGCTCGGCGCGCAGCGTGGTCGCCAGGCTGGGCAGACCCTGCAGCACCGACGCGGCCGCGCCCTGGGCGAACACCCCCGCGGCGAGCACCACCCAGCGGTAGGCAGGCGCGGAGCGAGCCAGCCGGCGCTGCGGCAAGGTGCCGGCAGGGACCGCTTCGGACCGCTCCGCCTGCACCATCTCCTCATCTTGTAATGCGTGACGACATCGTGTCAATCAATATCGGAGCCTCGCCCCCTAGCGACCCGTCCGCCCCGGGAGCGACACGGCAGGTGGCGCGTCGGCGCCACCCCTCGCGTTCGCTGGTTCCGCACAACCCCCAGGCCGCGGACAGCTCTCCGCGCACTCGAGACAACTTGCCCAACCATTGTCGCCGGTACCCACTAGAATGGCGCACGCGCGATTGTCACAGCCATTCCTCGACGAGGGAGAAGGGCGCCACATGGCGTTTCTCGGAAAGCGTTCCCCGGGCCGCCCAGCCCCATTCCGCGGGGACGGCCTGGCGCCCAGGTGCGAGATGGTCAAGCGACCAAGAATGCGGACACCCGATAACGGGTGGACAGTGAGCCGAGTGCGCATCCCTCGTCGACCCGTCCGTTACCTCGTCGCGGCGCTGGCAGTGCTGTTCGCCGCGGCACTAGTCCCGGTGTTCGTGCACGCGGAACGACAACCGCTGGACGGGCCGTGGCAGCCGACGTTCGACATGGGCCGCTCACTGGTCACCAACGAGGTCGCCTACCGGTCTCCGCGCCGGCCCGGGGCCGTGACCTCACCGGACTGGATCGTGACGAGCGGATCGCTGTTCGCCGACGGCGGGCGGGCATGGTCGGGCTACCCCGACGACGCCTCGCCCGACGTCAGCTCCAGCCGCGGAACCGGGTCCGCGGTGCTGCGAGCGGTGAGCAGGCCGGACCACTTCGCCGACGTCCGGTTTCACCTGAGCCTGGAAGTGGCGGCGCCGACCACCTCAGCCCGCACGGGCATGCACAGCTGGGACGGCGTGCACCTGTTCGTGCGCTACACCTCACCAAGCCAGCTGTACGCGGTCACGGTGTGTCGTCGGGACGGGACGACAGCGATCAAGAAGAAGGCGCCGACCGCCGGCGCTCCCACCTCGGGCCGCTACACCACCATGGCGTCGGGGTCGTTGCCGTGCACCGTCGGGCGGCCGGTGGACGTGGACCTGGACGTGCGCAACGCCGCCGACGGGGTCCACGTCGCCCTGCTGGTCAACGGAGCTCCAGTGCTCTCCGCCGTCGACAGCGGGCAGGACGGGACCCCTGCGCTGACCGGTCCTGGACGCGTGGGCGTGCGCGGGGACAACACCGAGCTCCGCTTCGGCAGTGTCACGGTGAGCAAGGCCAGCTAGCCCTTTCCGACACTGGTGTCAATTCTTTGCGGTCACCGTAAGTGCAATGGGGCCACTTTAAGTGGCCAATTCTGACCATTACGCACAACTCATTGTGACAGCAGTTCTACAGAGAGAGATTTTGCCGTTCTACCTCCGTTTTCGGTAGACCGTGGTAATAGTCACACTCGCCCTTCTTTCCGGTTGACAAGGGTCGCCCCACACTGGGAATCTCTGCGCAAATACTTTGAGGTTTCTCGGGCGGAAATTGCTGCCAAGGTCGCCACCGACGACGCAACTGGCCACGCGGTCGCACGCACACGCTGTTTGACCAGCCGAACTGCCTACCAGGGGGGTAAGTGGTGAACGTTGACCTGTCCACCCCGACCGCAGTCACCACCGGCAGCCGCGTCGTCCCACCCGTGTCGCCGCCGGGGGGCGCGACCACCTTCACCTACGACGTGGCCGTGGTGGGTCTCGGCTACGTCGGCCTCCCCACGGCGCTGGCGTTCCACCACGCCGGCGACCGGGTGGTCGGGATCGACCTCGACCCACAGCGGCTGCACGCGATCGCCCGGGGCCAGGTGGACCTGCTCGGGGCAGACCAGGACCGGCTCGCCGTGGCTCTCGCCGACCCGGAGCTTCTGCTGACCGACCAGTCGTGGCGCCTGCGGGAGGCCGCCGCGGTCATCATCTGTGTGCCGACCCCGGTCGACGCGGCTCGCAACCCGGACCTGCGGGCGCTGCGCCGCGCGTGCGCCGCCCTGGTCCAGCTGGCCGTGCCCGGGCAGACCTTGGTCCTGACCTCGACCTCCTACGCCGGATGCACCCGCGACCTGCTCGTCGACCCGCTCCGCATGCGTGGCCTGGTGGCGGGGCAGGACGTCTTCGTGGCGTTCAGCCCCGAGCGCATCGATCCCGGCAACGCCCGGTACCCGCAGGAACAGGTCACCCGGGTGGTCGGTGGAGCCAGCGCCGGCTGCACCGTGGCGGCCGCCGGGCTCGTCGCGCGGGCGGCCGGGTCGGTGCACGAGGTGGACTCGCTCGAGGTGGCAGAGATGGCCAAGCTCGTGGAGAACATTTTCCGGGCCGTGAACATCGCGCTCGCCAACGAGTTCGCCGACGTGTGCGCCACCGTGGGGGTGGACGTGAGCGACGTGATCGATGCCGCCGCGACCAAGCCCTACGGGTTCATGCCGTTCTACCCGGGGCCGGGGGTGGGAGGCGAGTGCATCCCGTGCGACCCGCACTACCTGCTCTGGCAGCTCCGCCGCCAGCAGGTGCACGCACCCCTGATCTCCGCCGCCATGACGGCGATCGCACGGCGGCCCAGCCAGGTCGTGGAACGGGTTGCGCAGACGCTGCGCGGGCTGGGCCACGCCGTGCGCGGTGCCCGCGTGCTCGTCGTCGGCGTCACCTACAAGCCCGACGTGGCCGACGTGCGGGAGTCCCCAGCGCTGGCCATCCTGGCCGAGCTGTCCGCGGCCGGCGCGGTGGTGAGCTTCTACGACCCGCTCATCACCAGCGTGGGCCTGGCCGACGGGTCCGTGCTCACCGGGGTCGCGGACCCCGCCGCTGTCACCGTCGACGTCGCCGTGCTGCACACCGCCCACAGCTCCCTCGACCTGGGCTGGCTCACCGCGGTCCCTGGCGTCGTGGACACCACCTACCGGCTCGACGGTGTTCCGCACCGCGACGTCCCGTGACGAGTCGTTGACTCTCCACGACGGGGTCCGCGGCAAGCACCGCCACGCCGGCCTGAGTCCCCCCCGCCGCCCGCGGTCGGCCGCCCGCCACCCTGACCCGAACCTCGTCGCCCCGGACGTGACGGCGGCGGTAGCGACGGCCCGGACGGGACAGGCGCTGACGACACGCGGCAGGGGCGCGCACCGTGCGCCGCGGAGCGTGGTGGCCGAGCGGCGCGCCCTCTACCTGGCGATCGCGGTGCTGGTGGCGATCGTGGTGGCCGTGAAGATCGTCTCCGTCGAGGTGCTGCGGGAGGAGCCCGTCCTGCTGGCCTACGGGCTGGTCACCTCCGGCTACATCCTTTCCAGGTACGCCCTCGCCTGGTGCTACGTGCCTCAGCCCCCCCAGCTCTCGCCCACCGGCCTGCCCTCGGTGGCGCTGATCGTGCCGGCCTACAACGAGCAGGACGAGATCGCGGCCACCGTGACCGCGTGCCTCGACGTCGACTACCCCGCCCACCTGCTGCGCGTGGTCGTGGTCGACGACTGCTCCACCGACGACACGCTGGCCCGCGTGCGCGAGCTGCAGCGCACCCGCGAGAGCCTGGTCGTCGTGCCGCAGCCGGAGAACCGCGGAAAGCGGCACGCCATGGCCACCGGGATCGACTTCGCCGGCGAGGCCGAGGTCTTGGTGTTCATCGACTCCGACTCCCGGCTCGAGCCCGAGTCGGTCGCCACGATGATGCGCTACTTCGCCGACGAGTCGGTCGGGGCGGTCACCGGTCACACCGACGTCCTCAACCGCAACACCAACGTGCTCACCCGCATGCAGGCGGTCCGCTACTTCGTGGCCTTCCGGGTGCACAAGTCTGCGGAGGCGCTGTTCGGCTCCGTCACCTGCTGCTCGGGGTGCTTCTCGGCCTACCGGCGCACCGCCGTCGACCCGGTGCTCGAGGAGTGGCGCAACCAGACGTTCCTCGGCGAGCCGGCCACGTTCGGGGACGACCGCAGCCTGACCAACCTGATGCTGCAGAAGTGGAAGGTGCTCTACGCGCCCGACGCCTACGCCCACACCAACGTGCCCGACGACATCAAGACGTTCCTGCGCCAGCAGCTGCGGTGGAAGAAGAGCTGGACGCGGGAGTCGCTGCGGGCGTGCCGGTTCATGTGGCGGAAGAACCCGATCATGTCGGTGTCGTTCCTCCTCGGCTTCGTGCTGCCGCTGCTGGGACCGCTGGTCGTGGCCCGCGTCGTGTGGCACCTGTTCGCCCTCGACCCGGTCGCCCCGGTGTGGTTCCTCGGTGGCGTGGTGGTGATGGCGCTGATGTACGGCCTCTACTTCCGCGTGCACCGCCCCGAGCGCATCTGGGCGTACAGCATCCTGTTCTCGCTGCTCTACGCCTCCGTCTTCGTCTGGCAGATGCCCTACGCGATCCTGACCATCCGCAACTCCAAGTGGGGCACGCGGTGACCGCTTCGGGCCGCTACCCGCTGCTGCGGCGCTTCCCCGGACCGCCCCGCCCGGTCGGCAGCCCCGTGGTCCACGGCGCTCCGCGGCCCCGGCGGAGGGGCTCGCCCTGGGCCACCGCGGGGCTGACGTTCACCCTGGTCGTGGCAGTGGTCGCCGGGGGTGGCGCGTTCCTCTACGACCGGCTGACCGACACCATCGCCCACTCCCCGCTCACCGACGGCCTGTCCGCCCAGCCCGACCACCCGGAGGACGCGCAGGGCCGGACCCCGCTGAACATCCTGGTCATCGGCTCGGACAGCCGGTCCACCGCCGACGACTGCGCGCTGGGCGGAAGCTGCGCGGCGGGGGGTGACCGGGGCGGCGCCAACGCCGACGTGCAGCTGCTCGTCCACGTGACCCCCGACCGCACGAGCGCGACCGTCACCAGCATCCCCCGCGACACCATCGTCGACGTGCCCCGCTGCAAGGACCGATACGGACGGGTCCGCGATGCCCGCACCGGCCGCATCGGCAACACCCTGCAGGCCGCCCCCAGCTGCACCGTCGCCGCGGCCAGCCAGCTCACGGGCATGCGGATCGACCACTTCGTGCTCGTCGACTTCCGGGGGGTGGTGTCGCTGTCCAACGCCCTGGGCGGCGTCGACGTGTGTGTGGACGGCGACGTCTACGACCCGTACTCCGGGCTCAAGCTCGCCGCGGGCAGGCACTCGCTCGTCGGAGTGCCCGCGCTGCAGTTCCTGCGCACCCGCCACGGCTTCGGCAACGGCAGCGACCTCGGCCGCCAGCAGGCCCAGCAGGCGTTCCTCGCCTCGATGGTCACCAAGCTCACCAGCGCCGGCACCCTCGCCAACCCCGGGAAGGTGCTCTCCCTGGTCAACGCCGCCACCAAGGCCGTGACCGTCGACGACGACCTCGCCTCGGTCCCCGCCCTGCTGGACCTCGCCAACATCCTGCGCCAGGTGCCGCCAGCGCAGCTGACCTTCACCACCATGCCCACCGTGCCCAGCGCAGGCGGGGCGAACACGGTGGACCCGGCACCCGAGGCTGCGGCGTACTTCGACCGGCTTCGCAACGGCACCCCGCAACCGCTCGCCCCGCCCCAGGCGCCACCACCCGTGGTTCCCGCTCCTGCTGAGGTACCACCGGCCGCGCCGAGCCCGGCTCAGCCCGTGCTGCTCGCCCCCACCCCGAGGGCAGCGCCGGCACAACCCGCCGAGCCGGGTTGCATACCCGTCGCGCGGGGTCGCTCGACCCACCTCGGCACCCCTGCGCAGGCCTACGCCGCTAGTCCCGAGGTTCCCGACTCAGCGCCGCGGCGATGACCAGCACGCAGACGCAGAACGGGACCGCCACGTGCGTGACGGTCCCGTTCTGCGTTGTCTCAACCAACGTGCGCTCGAAGGGATTCGAACCCCTAACCTTCTGATCCGTAGTCAGATGCTCTATCCGTTGAGCTACGAGCGCGTGTTCATTCAGTTGTGCCGGTCTTGCGACCGACCCAGCGGAGGCTCCGGGATTCGAACCCGGGATGGGGTTGAAGCCCCAAACCGCATTAGCAGTGCGGCGCCATAGACCAGACTAGGCGAAGCCTCCCGAGGCGTAGAGCGAACCCTGCGGCCACCGGAAGAGAAGGTTACACAGGCGCATGGCCGCAGGGCAAAACGCCCCCCTGCTCCCCACCGGAAGCCCAGGTGAAGGGCTTGTCCGGGGCGGCAGCCGAGGCGCTCGCTCAGCGCAGGTGGCTGTCGAACCAGTCGAACACCCG
Source organism: Rhodococcus sp. Z13_19A (assembly GCF_058133575.1). Classification (NCBI taxonomy): domain Bacteria; kingdom Bacillati; phylum Actinomycetota; class Actinomycetes; order Mycobacteriales; family Nocardiaceae; genus Rhodococcus; species Rhodococcus sp. Z13_19A. The sequence goes on along the minus strand of NZ_JBYUNN010000001.1, from coordinate 1,195,238 downwards.
CTGCAGCGCCTCGGAGTCGGCGTCGGCAGAGTCGAACCGGTGGCCCGCCCCGTCGTAGGTGACCAGGTTGGTGGCCACCAGCGAGGTGGCGGCCGCGTCTCGCAGCGCCTCCACCTGCTCGACGGTGATGCCCTCGTCCTGGCCGTACAGGCCGAGCCACGGGCAGGCCAGCGACGGCGCGAGGTCCAGCAGCGTGGGCAGCCCGCGGGACAGTGGCTGGTCGATCCCAGCGCCGGCCACGGTCACCGCAGCACCGACCTGCCGGCTGGAGGCCACCATCAGCGCCACCGAGCCGCCGAGGTCGAAGCCCATCACCCCGGTCCGGTCAGCGTCGATGCCACGGGCGGCGAGCCAGGAGAAGGTGGCATCGCAGTCCTCCAGCACCATCTCCGCGTCCAGCTCGTCGGCACTGTCGCCCCCGCCCTGGTGGCGGTGGTACAGGTGTGGCGCGACCGCCACCCAGCCCTCCCCCGCCAGAGCCTCCTGCAGGTGCTGCACGGCCTCGGCGCCCTCGTGGGCGCCCTGCAGCACCACGATGCCGCCCCGCGCCACGGTGTCGGGCTCCTGGACGGTCAGCGGCACGCGCTGGCCGCCCGGGCCCCTGGCAAAGTCCGGCGTCGCCCCGTCCAGCGCGGCGACCTCTACGTGTGATCCCGACATGCGGCCAGTGTCCCACCGCACACACTCCACGGCCATAGCACGCGTGGCCTCGGCCTGGCCAGGGTCGCGGCCGGTGGAGTGCCCGCCGGGCCCTACCCTGGGTGGGTGCCTGCATCCCACGTCCGCACCGACCTCGACGCCGTGCCCGCCTACGTGCCGGGGCGGGCGGAGGCCGGGGCGATCAAGCTGTCCAGCAACGAAGTTCCGGGCGGCCCGCTGCCCAGCGTGCTGGCCGCGATCACCGACGCCGCCCAGCACGCCAACCGCTACCCGGACATGACCTCCCACGCGCTGGTGCAGGCACTGGCCGCCCACCTGGACGTGCCGGCAGAGCGCCTGGCGGTGGGCTGTGGCTCCTCGAGCCTGTTCACCCAGCTGGTGCAGGCCACCTGCCACGACGGCGACGAGGTGGTCTTCCCCTGGCGCTCCTTCGAGGCGTACCCGATCATCGTGCGGGTGGTGGGGGCGGCACCGGTTCCCGTACCGCTGACCGAGGACTTCCGCCACGACCTCGACGGCATGCTCGCCGCCATCACCGACCGGACGCGGCTGGTGTTCCTGTGCAGCCCGAACAACCCCACCGGCACGGTCATCCACACCGCGGAGCTGCACCGCTTCCTGGACGCGGTGCCGCCGCACGTGCTGGTGGTGCTGGACGAGGCCTACCTCGACTTCGTGCGGGACGCCGACGTCGCCGACGGCGTGCAGGTGGCCACCGACCGGCCCAACGTGGTGGTGATGCGCACCTTCTCCAAGGCCTTCGGCCTGGCCGGGCTGCGGGTGGGCTACTGCTACGCCTCCCCCGAGGTCGCCGCGGGCGTGCGCAAGGTGGCAGTGCCCTTCGCGGTCAGCGCGATCGCCCAGGTGGCCGCCATCGCCTCGCTGGAGGCTGCCGACGAGCTGGCGCAGCGCTGCGAGCAGGTGGCCACCGAGCGGGTGCGAGTGCGAGCGGCGCTGCTGGCGGCCGGGTACTCCGTGCCCCCCACCGAGGCGAACTTCGTGTGGCTGCCCCTGGGCGAGGACTCCACCGCCTTCGCGGAGAAGTGCGCGGCCGACGGCGTGCTGGTGCGGGCCTTCGCCGGTGAGGGCGTGCGGGTGAGCATCGGCACCCCGGCGGAGAACGACGCGTTCCTGACGATCGCGTGCCGCTGAGGGCAGTCCCTCAGCGGCACGCGAGCACCGCTGCCCGGCTCAGCTGAGGGTGAGCCGCAGCGTGTTGTCGGGCACCGAGATGGACGACACCAACCCGTCCGCCAGCCCGCAGCCCGCGAAGGAGGGGATGGCGTAGGACCCGGTGAGCTCCGAACCCAGGCGGGCGTCACCGCTGGAGGTGAGCGTCACCGTGACCGGGGCCGTGGTCTCGCAGGTGCTGCCGATCAGCGGCTGCACGGAGTACCCGAAGAACGACAGGTCCTCCAGGTGCAGGCGGGCCTGGAAGCTCAGCGTGCTGCCGGTCTCGGAGTAGCTGGCCTGCACCGGGATCGCCGTGCCCTGGGCGTTGGTGGTGGGACGCAGCGACAGCGTGGTGCGGGCCGGAACCAGACCGAACAGCAGCGAGAAGTCCGCCGTCACCGGCGGCAGCTGCAGGCTGTCGCCGCTGGGGGAGGCGCTCAACGTGCCCGCGCCCACCGGCGCCGTGGCCTGCAGCGCCGTCAGCGTGGTGCTGCCGGACACCGGGGTGCCACTGGTGCCCAGCACCGTGCCGCGCTCGTCCAGCGCCTGCACCCGCACCACCGGGCCTGCCGACGCCGGGAGGGTGAGCGCGGTCTCGAACCCGGTGCGTGGCTGGCGGGCGCCGACCGGCTCCAGGCTGGTGGCGTCGGCACCGGCGAGCACCTGGTAGGAGCGCACCTCGGTGGCGCCGTTCCAGCTGACGTGCACGGTGCTGCGGTCGGCGCTCACCACTGCGCTGGGCCCGCCGGTCGGCGCGCCCTTCCACGGGGCGCTGTAGGCGCGGTAGCCGGCCTCGGTGAAGCCCATCTCCAGGGTCGGGGTGCCGTCAGCGTCGAGCAGGGTGGCCCGCGGGACGCCGCCCAGGCCCAGCAGCCGGCTGCCGTCGGGCAGGGTCTGCATGTTGGCGGCGAAGCCGGCAGCGGCTCCGGGTGAGGGCCGGTAGACGTCGGTGATCACCGACGTGCCCGGGGCGCCGGCGACCGGGTCGGTGAGGGTGAACTGCAGGCCGCGCGTCTCCCCGTTGCCGCAGCGCTGCGGGATGCCGAGCGCGGAGGCGTTGTCCAGCACGGTGTAGGTGTTGGGCGCCACCTCCTGCACGTCGTGCTGCCAGCAGTACTCGTGCGCCTCGGACGCGGCCACACCCGGGCCGGCCGTCATCGGCCCGAAGCTGCTCCGCTTGCCGCCGTGGGTCCAGATGAGGTCACCGGTGCTGCGGCTGATCTTGTAGGAGGCCCAGGTGTGCCGGGCGGAGACCAGGAGGTTGCCGTCGGCGGTCTGCTGCACGGAGTTGCCGTGGATGTAGTCCCAGGGCAGGAACAGCGCGCGGGGGAAGTAGGAGTCGGCGATGTCGACGTGGTCCAGGGCGTGCCACTCGAAGAGCTTCTTGCCGGTGTCGACCTCCACCTCCTGAACCACGAAGTCGATGATGTCGCCCAGCGGCGTCCACACCGAGGCGTAGATGCCCACCAGTGCGGTGCCCTGCGGCGTGATCTCGACCTCGTGCAGGTCGGCCTGGTAGCCGTCCGCGGCGCGCACCGTGTGCACCCGCTGGTAGCTCTGGTCGACCAGCACGTACTCACCCTGGCCGCTGCCGGGCACCGCGGAGCTGTTTCCGCTGTAGTAGGCCAGCAGGTTCTCCCCGCGGTAGGTGACCGGCTTGACGGTGCCGAAGATGTTGCCGCCGGCCTTGGCGTGCCAGACCAGCTCACCGGTGCGGTCGTAGATGCCCGGGCCCGGGGCCATCGAGGTGAAGATCTTGTCGCCACTGGCGTCGGCGTCCGGGCCGGAGGCGCACGCGCCGGGCACGACGCCCAGGTCGGGCTGGGTGACGTACTGGCGCGGCGCGGCTTGGCAGGGCGTGGGAGCTGCGACGTCGGTGCCGGCGACGAGGGCGGCGGGGTCGATGGCCGCGCCGGGACGAGCCACGGTGAAGGTGTACTCCGAGCTGCCGGTGTCGGCGAAGGAGATGCCCGCTGCGCGGACGCTCACCTGCTCCCCCGGCACGAAGTCCTCCGCCGGGTTGAAGGTCACGCCCTCGGCGGCGCTCAGCCGGGTGAGCACACCGGGGTGCTCACCGCTGACCGAGCCGGTGACGGTGACGCTGGCGACCGCGGCGGGGTCGACGCCCCGGACGGTGATGTCGGCGCCGGCAGCGGCGTGGGCGTCACCCGGCGCGGGAAACGCGGTGGCGGCCCGGGTCTCGCTGGGTGCGGCCGACGCCGCGGACGGCACCAGGACGGGGAAAAGGCTCGCCGCCAGCACCACCGCCGTCGTCGTCCCGACAGCCCGGCTGCGGGTGATCCCCCTGAGCTTGATCCTTCTGCGGCGCATACCTTTTCCCCCCAAGACCGTCCCCTGTGGACGTTCGTGTCATTGGAGGTCAAGGTAGACCAAAGTCAACGCAGTGCGCTGACGATCTGACCGAGTGTCACAAAACCTTTACTGAGGTGAATGAGCTCTCGAACCACCGGCTCACTCAGAACGCCAAGGTGGCCGCCCAGTAGCAGATCGCAGCCAGCAGCGCCGCTGCCGGGAAGGTGAGGATCCAGGCGGTGAGCATGTTGCCCGCCACGCCCCAGCGCACCGCGGAGAGCCGCTTGGTGGTGCCCACGCCCATGATCGCCGAGGACATCACGTGCGTCGTGGACACCGGCGCACCCATTCCCGCCGAGGCGACGTAGAGCACCGACGCCGCGGTCATCTCGGCCGCGAACCCGTGCGGCGGGTCGAGCTCGATCACCTTGCGGCCCAGGGTGCGCATGATCCGGGTGCCACCCACGGCGGTGCCGGCGGCGAGCACGGCGGCGGTGGCCAGGAAGCACCAGAGCGGGATGTCGTGACCCTCCTGGCGGCCGGAGACCACCAGCGCCAGCACCACGATGCCCATCGTCTTCGCCGCGTCCTGCATGCCGTGGCCGAACGCCATCGCAGCGGCCGAGCACGTCTGGGCGTGGCGAAACCCGCGGCTGGTCCGCGAGGGCGAGGAGCTTCGGAAGATCCACATGATCGCGATCATCACCGCGTAGCCGACGACGAAGCCCACCAGCGGGGAGATCACCATGGGCACCAGCACCTTCGTGGTGACCCCGTGCCACAGCACCTCCATGCTGCCGGCCAGCGCCGCGCCCACCATGCCGCCGATCAGCGCGTGCGAGGACGACGACGGCAGGCCGAACCACCAGGTGGCCATGTTCCAGCCGATGGCACCCACCAGGGCGCACGCCACGATGACCAGGGCCCGGTCGCTGGCGTCGATGTTGATGATGCCGGCACCCACGGTGGAGGCCACCTTGGCCCCGAAGAACGAGCCGAGCAGGTTGCCGACCGCGGCCATGGCCAGCGCGGTGCGCATGGTCAGCGCCCGGGTGGACACCGAGGTGGCGATGGCGTTGGCGGAGTCGTGGAAGCCGTTGGTGAAGGTGAAGGCCATCGCGAGGGCGATGACCAGCAGCAGCATCAGCATGTGCGCCGGTCACGACTCCTTGAGGACGATCGACTCGACGATGTTGGCCACCGTCTCGAACGCGTCCGCGGCGTCCTCGAGCTCGTCCCCGACGTCCTTGAGCTTCATCACCGTCAGCGCGTCGTAGTCGCCGCCGAACAGGTCGGCGAGCAGGCTGCGGTAGGTGCTGTCCGCCCGGTTCTCCAGGTTGTTGATCTCGATCCAGAAGCCGTCCAGCCCGTCCAGCGAGCGCAGCCGGGGCAGCGCCTCGGCGGTGACCTGCCCGCACTTGTCCAGGATCTCCACCATCTGGCGCATGTGCGGGGTCAGCTCGGTGATGCCGTAGAGGGTCATCAGCTGGGTGGCCGCCTCCATGTGGTCCATCACGTCGTCCAGCGCCGAGCCGAGCGAGTAGATGTCGGATCGGTCGAAGGGGGTGACGAAGCTGGAGTTCAGGGTGCGGAAGAGCTCGTGGGTGATGTCGTCGCAGGCGTGCTCGAGCTCGGCCATCTTCTCGGACACCGTCACGAAGTCCGGGCTGGGCTGCAGCAGCTCGCTGAGCGTCTTGCCGCCGGAGGCGAGGTTGTGCCCGCACGAGCTGAACAGGTCGTAGAACAGGTTGTTCTTGGGTTTGAACCGGGAGAACACGGTGACAGTCTCCAATAGCGGACTTGGGGAGATAAGCGGCCAAGGCACCCGCAAGGGTGCCGTACCGCCCTGCGTCGGTCGGCACCGGACACCCCTTTGTGGCGCCCGTCGCAGGGCCTCTCACTGCGGGCGCAGCGCGGCGAGCGAGGCGGTTCGTGCCTGGATCCAGGTTCGCATCGTCTCGACGCTCGCCTGCAGGGTCTCCCTGGTCAGCCCGCTGCTGGTGGGGACGCTGGCGGCGACCTGGTCGAGGGTCCGCAGCGCAGTCCCGTCCCCGTAGAACCGCTCGAACAACGTCCAGTACGCGGCCTGGTAGGTGCCCTGGAACGCCTCGGAGTCGAGAAAGCGGGCCTTGAGGGTGTTGCCGCCGATGCTGCGGCCGGCCCCGGGCTGGTTCGCGGCGTCCGGTGGTGCTCCCGGCCGCCCGGCCACGCCGGGCTGCTCACCGAGACCGGGACGGGGCCGGTCCGCACCAGCTGGCTGCGGCGCACCGCCGCGCTGTGGTCCTCCCTGGGCCCCGCCCCCCATGCTGATCGTGTCGTTCGGCCCGGCGGTGGTGGCGCCGGTCATGGCGAGGTTGAGGTCCCAGGAGACCACCGAGAGCTTCTTGGTCGTCAGGTCGTACCAGAGGTAGTAGTTCTGCCCGGCGCCCGCCATGTCGTCGGCGTTGACCAGCAGGTTCTGGGTGGCGAGGTAGCGGGCGAGGGACTCCACGTCCACCCAGTCGGCGAGGTGCTGGTCGAGCTCGTCGTCGCTGGCGGAGTCCAGCCACTTCACAAAGCTGATGATCGGCTGGACGTCCCCGGTGCCCTCGGCGTTGACCAGGGTGAACTGACCGGTGTAGTCCGCCTGGTCGTCCCCGACGTAGGCGAGCCTCGACGAGGCGTCGGCCTTGTAGAGGTAGCCGTCGCCGTCGAGCAGCGAGCTGGCGTACTGCTCGTCCGGGTGTTCCAGCAGCAGCCGGGTGGTGGTGGCGCCATCGTTGATGGAGTAGACCGAGTACGCGTACCGCTGGGTGGGCTGGTCGGTGGCCGCGGTGAGGGACAGGGCCATCGCCTCGTTGAGGACGGGTGCGCCCGGGCGCACCGACAGCTCAGTCAGGCCCTGGTAGGCCCGACCCTCCACGTACTTGTCGAAGCTGATCAGCAGGGGCAGCGACGTCGGATCATCGCTGGAGATCGCGGACGCACCGGGCAGCCCCATGCCGCCACCAGGCTGCCCACCCCCCGGGCCCTGCGGCAGCTGCATGCCCGCCGGTGGCTCCATGCCTTCAGGTGGCTGCATGCCCGCCGGTGGCTGCATGCCGGGAGGTCCTTGGCCATCCGCACCAGCACCTGGACCGCGCCCGCCGAGCCCCATCAGGGTGGAGTTCCCCTTCAGCCGCACGCCCACGTCGCTGACCAGGGTGCCGTCGATCGTGATGGCGGCCTTCGCCCAGTCCTTGTCCCCGTCCTTCTGGTAGGCCTCGATCATCTCTCGGTACTCGGTGTCGCTGATCTGCACGGCCACCTCGTGGCTGGCCGATGAGTCGAACAGGTCCACCGTCCCGGCGATGTTCTCGGTGATCGACGACGCGATCACCGAGGGATCGCCGGTGATGTACGGACGTACCCGGGCACCCCCGAAGACCGTGGTCATCACCACCACGAAGGCTACGAAGACGGCCAGGACCCTCCAGTGCCGGCGAAGCGGAGTGGGGAGCCGGTGACGCCACCGGGCCCTCGGTGGCGCCTCGTTCACCTCCGCACCCTCGACCATCAGATGTCCGTCTGGTCGTAGCCGGTCAGCACCGTGACGCGCTGCCCTGAGTTGACCTCGGTGAGCGCGGAGACCAGCTCACTGGGCTTGACTCCCTTCTTCAGCTGCGCCGTGAAGTACAGCTCGGTGAGCGCCCCGGACCGCACCGAGTCCGTGGAGACCAGCTCGTGCTCGGTGCAGTGCTCGATCAGGATGTCCTCGACGAGCGCGGCGTAGGCCCCCTCGGGCGGCACCTGCACCTTGACCACCTGGCGCTGCACGTCCAGCTTGAACCAGCTGAACTTGTTCATCAGCACCATCACCAGGCAGATCGCCACGGTCGCGCAGATGGCCAGCAGGTAGAACCGCGTGCCGGTCGTCATGCCGATGGCCATCACCAAGAAGATGAAGCCGACGTCCCTGGTCTCCTTCACCGCGTTGCGGAAGCGGACCACGGACAGCGCACCGACGAGGGCGAACGCCCTGGCGATGTTGGAACCGACCACCAGCATCACCAGCGAGACGACCATGCCGATCATGACCAGCGTCTGCACGTAGGACTGGCTGTAGGAGACGTTCTTGTGCGTGTAGCGGTAGACCCAGCCGATGATCGCCGAGAGCACGAACGACAGCGCCAACGACACGACTATGTCGAACGCCGTGAACGTGCCGCTGAGGTCCTGGATGTCGAAGTTCATGCCGTTCCTGTCGTTGCGGTGAGTGAGTGGGGGCCGAGGTTGACGGCGTCGGACGGGAGCACCAGCTCGGGGGCGCCCGCGAGGGAGCGCGGCGCCAAGCCGAACGCCTGCACGCTCTGGCAGTACTTGGAGACCCGGACCACGGACATGTCCAGCCGGGCGGTGAGGTCGGTCACCCAGTACGGGATGCGCTCGTTGGCCTTGATCTCCAGGATCGCCAGCTTTGGCGGGATGATGAACCGGTTCTCCGCTCCGGAGGCGAAGTGGAAGTCCCGGTCGCGGCCGTGCACCTTGTGGTCGAGCGTGACCCGCAGGCCCAGCTCGGCCCCGGTGCCCACGAACGCCTCGCGCAGGTAGCCGGTGGTGACCACCGGGCGCAGGTCCAGGTTGCCGACCAGCGTGGTGACCTCGTTGACGAACGGCTGCTCGCGGCGACCGCAGCTCAGCTCCTCGCGACCGTGCAGCCAGCGCTGCGCCGTGGCGTAGGGCACAGCCATGCGCCGCTTCTGGGTGACGCGGTTGACCCGCTGCTTGATCTCCACCTGCACGCTGGTGTCGTCCGTGCAGTCTGCCGGGTCGCCGTAGAGACGCAGCCGCAGCTTGCGGCGGAACTTCAGGCCCTCGATCTTCTCCCAGTAGAAGCGCAGGTCCGCGGTGTCGTAGTACAGCGAGGTGACGGGGTACCCGCCCACCGGGGAGTGCTGATCGCTGTCCATCCGCTGCGCCAGCTCGGCGCGCAGTCGCGGCACCGTGAGCTCGTCCACGAGGTACTTGATCTCGTAGCGGTTGAAGGCGTGCAGCCTGCTCGCCGTCGCCTGGTAGCCGCTGGCAGCAGCGCCAACATCGGCTGCCACCTGGTCGACCACCTCCGCCTGCTTGCGATATCGGCCGAGTAATCGCACTTGAGTCTCTCTTTCCGGTTCGCGTTGCGTCCGGACCAGTAGAGGGGGCGAGGCTGGGCACCAGGTGGGACCAACCTGGGGGCGGGCTGTGAACGCGCTGCACGCCGGCCCACGCCGGCTTAGGTCAGCCTCGCCTTGGCCGCTCTAGGGTGGGCGCATGCGCAGAGTCGGATGGTCAGTCGTTGCCGTGGTGGTGGTCGCGCTCGTCGGCTACTTCGTGGCGCCCTGGGTGTACGGCACCTTCATCGCCACCGACGACGCGCCGGCCGCCGCGGTCAGCGCCGAGGGCGCCCAGGCCGCCAGCACCGCCCTGGACGGCCAGTGGACCGTGGTGGCCGGGGACGAGCGCAACCGGACCGCGGCCGGCTACACCGTGCACGAGATCTTGCGCGGCGCCTCGGTCAACGTCGTGGGCACCACCACGTCGGTCACCGGCCAGGCGAGCATCACCGGCGACACGCTGACCACCGCCCAGTTCACCATCCAGGTGGCCGACGTCAGCACCGACAGCGCGCAGCGGGACAGCCGCTTCACCGGCCGCGACATCATGGACGTGGCGAGCCACCCGACGGCGACGCTCACGGTGCGCACGCCCGTCGACCTCAGCGGCGTGCCCGCCGACGGGGCGGCCGCGACGGTGTCCGTGCCGGTGCAGGTCACCATCAAGGGCACCACCCGGGATGCCACGGTGCCGGTGCAGGTGCTGCGCAGCGGGGACACCCTCGTCGCCTCCGGCAGCGTGCCCGCGACGTGGACCGACTTCGGGGTGCAGCCGCCCAACCTGGGCTTCGTCAGCGTGGACCCCACGGGGACCATCGACTTCCTGGTCAGCCTGGCCAAGCGCTGAGCGGAGGAGTGGCGGAAGCGGAGGGATTTGAACCCCCGGACCCTCTCAGGTCTCTCGCTTTCAAGGCGAGTGCATTCGGCCGCTCTGCCACGCTTCCGCCGCAGAGCATATAGGCACCCCGACCGGCTCACTCCGGGCCGCGGGCCTCCCGCACCAGGGCGCTGTCGGCGCGCTCGAGCACCTCGGCCATCGTGCGCAGCTCGGCGGCGTCGAGCTGGTCGATGAGGTGGGCGCGCACGCCGGCCAGGTGGGTGGGGGCGGCCGCCTCCAGCTGGCGGCGGCCCTCGGCCGTGAGGGTGGCCAGGATCCCGCGACGGTCGTCGGGACACTCCTCGCGCCGCACCAGGCCGGCCTCCTCGAGCCGACGAACCTGGTGGGTGAGGCGGCTGCGAGAGGACACGATGCCGTCGGCGAGGTCGCTCATCCGTACCGAGTTGCCCTCGGTCTCGGACAGGATCACCAGGATGCGGTAGTCGGCCAGGGTCAGCCCGTGCGCCTCGCTCAGCTCGCGGTTGAGCGCCTCCAGCAGGCGCTGGCTGCCCTGGATGAACGCGCGCCAGGCCCGCATCTCGTCCTTGTCCAGCCAGCGCGGCTCAGCAGCGGGTTCGGCGGCACTGCTCTCGACGTTCGCGTGGCTCACGGAGCCAGACTAGAACGGCCCTGCGCCGCCGCGGTCATCACACGTACCGCCGGGCCGCAGCCTCGGCCGCCCACACGTAGCTGCCCCCGAACAGCACGGCGTGCACCAGCAGCGGGAACAGCTGGTAGAGGGCGAGGCGGTCCTGGTGGCCCGCCGCACGCGGCCACACCTCGTCGTAGGCGGCCAGGGTGCGGGGGGCAGGCGTGCCGAACAGCGCCAGCATGGCCAGGTCCACCTCGCGGTGCCCGCCGTAGGCGGCGGGGTCGATCAGCCACGGGCGCCCGTCCCGGCCGGCCAGCACGTTGCCCGACCACAGGTCGCCGTGCAGCCGGGCCGGGGGTTCTGCCGGGCCGACGAGGTCGTCGAGGCGCTCGCAGACCCGGCCGACCACGCGGTCCAGCCCTGCCCGCCCAGCCAGCGGGAGGAGCCGGCGCCCCGCGTAGAAGGACGGCCAGTGCGGCGACGGGTCGTTGGGCAGCTCGAGCGGGCCCAGCCGCAGTGGCCGCGTGCCGCCGAAGGCGGGCGCACCCGCCCGGTGCAGCTGCGCCAGGCCGCGCCCGAGCTCCTCCTGGCCGGCCGCGTCGAGCCGACCCACCGCGATCCAGCGCAGCGCGAGCCAGTCCTCACCCACCGCGAGCACCTCGGCCACCCGCAGGGCCCCCGCCGCGGCGAGCCACCGCAGACCCTCGGCCTCGGTGGCGAACTCGCCGGGCGCGGCCCCGGCCCGGGTCTTGACGAAGACCTCCTCCCCGCCGGCCAGGCGGGCGGAGTACGCCTCGTTGAGGTCACCGCCGGCCACTGGACGCAGGTCCAGCACCTCGCGGCCGAGCGCCTCGCTCAGCCGACGGCCCAGCGGCCCCGTCACGTCGCCACCGTCACGTCGCCACCGTCACGTGGCCTCGTGCGTGCGCACCACGGTCAGCAGCCCGCGGCAGGCCGCCTCCACCAGGTCGAGCACGTGCTCGAAGCCGTGCTCGCCGCCGTAGTAGGGATCGGGGACGTCCAGGTAGGCCCTGTCCCCTTCCGGCGCGTCCTCCGACGCCGGGTCGAGCTCGCGGAGCAGCCGGATCTTGTGGTCGGTTCCCGGCGGAGCCAGCGCCAGCAGGTCGATCATGTTGTTTCGGTCGGCGGCGAGGATCAGGTCGAAGGACTCGAAGTCGTCGGTGCGGATCTGGCGCGCCTTGCCCGCCAGGGTGATCCCGCGGGCCGCGGCCGCCGCGGTGGCCCTGCGGTCGGGCGGGTTGCCGGCGTGCCAGCCGCCGGTGCCCGCGCTGTCCACCTCGATCACGTCCTGCAGGCCCTCCTCGGCGAGGAGGTGCCGCATGACACCCTCCGCCGTGGGAGAGCGGCAGATGTTGCCCATGCACACGAAGAGGATCCGCATGACCCGAGGCTAGCGCCGAACACACCGGCACTCGGCGTGCCACTGACCTGGCTGCACCGCTAGCGTCAGAACCCATGTACGCGATCACGATCACTGAGCCCGGCGGACCCGACGTGCTGACCTGGACCGAGGTGGCCGACCCGGTGCCCGGCCCCGGGGAGGTGCTGCTGGACGTGGCCGCCACCGCGCTGAACCGCGCCGACGTGCAGCAGCGGCAGGGCCACTACCCGCCCCCGCCCGGCGCCAGCGACATCCTCGGGCTGGAGTGCTCCGGCGTGGTGGCCGAGCTGGGCGAGGGTGTCACCGGGTGGAACGTGGGCGAGGAGGTGTGCGCGCTGCTCGCCGGCGGCGGGTACGCGGAGAAGGTCGTCGTGCCCGCGGTCCAGCTCATGCCGCTGCCCCAGGGCATCAGCCTGGTGGAGGCGGCCGGGCTGCCCGAGGTGGCCTGCACGGTGTGGTCGAACGTGGTGATGACCGCAGGCCTGCACGCCGGCGACGTGCTGCTGGTGCACGGCGGTGGCGGGGGCATCGGCACGCACGCCATCCAGGTGGGCAAGGCGCTGGGCGCCACGGTGGCCGTCACCGCGGGCAGCGCGGAGAAGCTGGCGCGCTGCCGCGAGCTGGGCGCGGACATCCTCATCAACTACAAGGAGCAGGACTTCGTCGAGGAGCTCCGCTCCGCCACCGACGGCCACGGTGCGGACGTCATCCTGGACAACATGGGCGCCAAGTACCTGGCCCGCAACGTCGACGCCCTGGCCAAGGACGGCCACCTGGTGGTCATCGGCCTGCAGGGTGGCCGCAAGGCCGAGCTGGACCTGGGCAAGATGCTCGCCAAGCGGGCCAGCGTCACCGCCACCGGGCTGCGCGGGCGCCCCGTCACCGGCGAGGCCAGCAAGGCCGAGGTGGTGGCGGCAGTGGTGGACAACGTCTGGCCGATGTACGCCGACGGCCGAGTTCGCCCGATCATCGACACCACCCTGCCGATGGCCGAGGCCGCGCGCGCCCACGAGCTGCTGGACTCCGCCGACGTGGTGGGCAAGATCGTGCTCACCACCGGCTAGGTCGGGTCGACCGCTCCAGCGACGCAGCCTGGCCCCTGCCCAGCGAGGGCACGCCTACGGTGGAAGGAACCGCGCGGTGTGCGTGGCGGCGGCCTGACCAGCAGGCGGCGGCCTGCACCAGGGAGAGGAACCCATGACACAACCGCACCAGTTCCACGTCGTCGGCCCCGGGACGGACCGTCCGGCACCCGCGAAGGGCACCAAGGCACCCGAGGGCGGCAGCCCACCGAGCGAGATGCTGCAGCAGCCGGCCAAGGTGATGCGGATCGGCACGATGGTCAAGCAGCTGCTGGAGGAGGTGCGTGGCGCGCCGCTGGACGAGGCGAGCCGCAGCCGCCTGCGCGACATCTACGCCGCGTCCGTCAAGGAGCTCGAGCCGAGCCTGTCGCCCGAGCTGCGCGAGGAGCTCGACCGCCTGGCCACCCCGTTCAGCTCCGAGCAGGCCCCGTCGGACGGGGAGCTGCGGGTGGCGCAGGCGCAGCTGGTCGGCTGGCTGGAAGGGGTCTTCCACGGCATCCAGGCCGCCGTGTTCGCCCAGCAGATGGCCTCGCGGGCCCAGCTGGAGCAGCTGCAGCGCGGCGCGCTGCCGCCGGGCATGACCAGCGAGCCACCGGCCGGCGCGAGCACCGGCCAGTACCTGTAGACCGCCGGGTCAGCCCCCGCTGCCGCAGAGGGTGCTGGTGGCGCTGTCGATGTAGAGCTGGGCCACCTGGTCGCCGCTGAGCGTGCTCTTGGCCAGCCCGGCCGCCAGCGCACCGGCCGGCACCAGCAGCTTCTTCATGTCGGCGATGTTGGCGCCGCGCCCCAGCTCGTCGCACACGGCCTGACCGATGGTGAGCTCGGTGGCGCCGGTGGCGGTGGGGGTGAGCCCGCCCTTCTGCAGGGCGTCCAGGTACGCGCTCTTGCTCGGCGTGGTGCCGCTGGAGCGGGGCACCTCCGGCGGCGGGTAGAGCTTGGTGTCCAGCGGCACCTGCGCGATCGAGGACGGCGACCGCACCACCGGCGGGGGCGCGGCAGTCACCGGGGCCGTGGTGGTGGCGCGCGGGACCGGGGACGGGGTGGCGGCGGCCTGCGGAGCCGGCGTGACCGCCGGCGAAGTGGTCGGCTCTGACGTCGGCGCGGGCGGGGTCGGCGTGGTGGTCGAGCTGCTCACCGGGGGCAGTGGCTCCTCGGCCGGCGCGTCGCTGCCGCATCCCGCCGTCAGCGCCACCGCGGTGGCAGCCACCATGGCTCCGAGCATGAACTTCCGAGCCATCGAAAAGCCTCCCTCTGCTGGCACAACCGTCACAGGCTACCCCGAGCGCGCCGCGGGTCCGGGGGTACCGAGGCCGTAGGCGGTAGTCTCGGCGACCGTGTCAGTCACAGCAAGCGTCGAGACCTCCGAACCGCTCCGCGGCGCGCCGTCCCGCAGCTACGCCCGGGCCTTCGAGGACCTCAGGACGGGGTTCAACCAGCGCGAGCTGTGGGCCCACCTGGGGTTTCAGGACATCAAGCAGCGCTACCGCCGCAGCCTCCTCGGGCCCATCTGGATCACCATCGCCACGGGCGCGACCGCCACCGCGATGGGGCTGATGTACTCGGTGCTCTTCGGCCAGGACCTCAAGGTGCTGCTGCCGCACATCACCCTCGGGCTGATCGTCTGGAACATGATCTCCGGCTGCATCCTCGAGGGCGCCGCGGTCTTCTCCAGCAACGTGGGCCTGATCACCCAGCTGCCCGCCCCGCTGAGCGTGCACGTCTACCGCATGGTGTGGCGCCAGCTGCTGCTGTTCGCGCACAACCTGATCATCTACTTCATCCTGCTGGCGGTGTTCCAGATCCCGATCCACTGGACGGTGTTCACCGCGTTCGCCGCCCTGGGGCTGCTCGCGGTGAACGGGATCTGGATCGGGCTGGTCGCCGGCATCGTGGCCACCCGCTTCCGCGACATCCAGCCCATCCTGGAGAGCGCGGTGCAGCTGCTGTTCTTCATGACGCCGATCGTGTGGATGACCGAGACCATCCGGCAGAACGGTGGGGACTACGCC
This sequence comes from Rhodococcus sp. Z13_19A, assembly GCF_058133575.1. NCBI lineage: Bacteria > Bacillati > Actinomycetota > Actinomycetes > Mycobacteriales > Nocardiaceae > Rhodococcus > Rhodococcus sp. Z13_19A. The sequence goes on along the minus strand of NZ_JBYUNN010000001.1, from coordinate 1,180,016 downwards.
GAGCGAGCCCGGCTGGCCGAGCTCAACCCGCTCTACCACTACCTGGAGATCATCCGGGCGCCCATGCTCGGCCAGGACCAGGCGGCCTACCACTGGTACATCGTGCTGGCCTTCACCGCCGCCGGCTGGGCACTGGCCCTGTGGGCCCTCCGCAACTACCGGGCCCGCGTGGCCTACTGGGTGTGACGAACTGTGACTGACGTAAGTATCGAGACGCACGGCGCCTGCATCGACTTCCCCATCTTCGACGCCAAGAGCCGCTCGCTGAAGAAGGCCTTCCTGGGCAAGGCCGGTGGCGCCATCGGCCGCAACGACAGCAACGTCGTGGTGATCGAGGCGCTGCGCGACGTCACCCTCAGCCTCAAGCTGGGCGACCGCGTCGGCCTGGTCGGGCACAACGGCGCCGGCAAGTCCACCCTGCTGCGGCTGCTGTCGGGCATCTACGAGCCCACCCGCGGCAGCGCCGTGGTGCGGGGCCGGGTGGCCCCGGTGTTCGACCTCGGCGTCGGCATGGACCCGGAGATCTCCGGCTACGAGAACATCATCATCCGGGGGCTGTTCCTGGGCCAGACCCGCAAGTCGATGCTGGCCAAGATGGACGAGATCATCGACTTCACCGAGCTCGGCGAGTACATCTCCATGCCACTGCGCACCTACTCCACCGGCATGCGGGTGCGGCTGGCGCTGGGCGTGGTCACCAGCATCAACCCGGAGATCCTGCTGCTCGACGAGGGGATCGGCGCGGTGGACGCGGCGTTCCTGCGCAAGGCCAAGAACCGGCTGCGCGACCTGGTCTCCCGCTCCGGGATCCTGGTGTTCGCCAGCCACTCCGACGAGTTCCTGCTGCAGCTGTGCAACTCGGCGCTGTGGATCGACCACGGCACCATCCGGGAGGCCGGGGAGATCCGCGACATCCTGATCTCCTACAAGGGACCCGAGGCCGGCGAGACCGTGGACCGGATGCTGGCGGAGATGGCGAAGGAAGACGCCAAGGACGCTGCTGCCCAGGGCGCCGACCCCGCGATCACGGGGTGAGCGCGGCCCCCACCGGTGCCGGCACGATCGTCGCCGTCGTCGTCACCATGCACCGCGCCGAGCTGCTCGCCCAGTCGCTGAAGGTGCTCACCACCCAGAGCCGCCCGATCGACCACCTGGTGGTGGTGGACAACGGCAACGAGGAGCAGGTGCGCGAGCTGGTCGAGGCCGCGCCCGTGCCCACCACCTACCTCGGCTCGCAGCACAACCTCGGTGGTGCCGGTGGCTTCGCGCTGGGCATGCTGCACGCGCTGAGCCTGGGCGCGGACTGGCTGTGGCTGGCCGACGACGATGGCCGCCCGGAGGGACCGGAGGTGCTGGCCACGCTGCTGCACTGCGCGCAGCGCCACGGCCTGGCGGCGGTCTCGCCCGTGGTCTGCAACATCAACGACCCGGACAAGCTGGCGTTCCCGCTGCGCCGCGGTGTGGTGTGGCGCCGCCGCCGCAGCGAGCTCAGCGTCACCGACGCCGACGAGCTCATCCCCGGCTACGCCTCCCTGTTCAACGGAGCGCTGTTCTCCGCCAGCTGCGTGGACGCGGTGGGGGTGCCCGACCTGCGGCTGTTCGTGCGCGGCGACGAGGTGGAGATCCACCGGCGGCTCGCCCGCTCCGGCCTGCCGTTCGGCACCTGCCTGAGCACCGCCTACCTGCACCCGGACGGCACCGACGAGTTCCGGCCGATCCTGGGCGGGCGCATGCACACCCAGTACCCGGACAACGACACCAAGCGCTTCTACACCTACCGCAACCGCGGCTACCTGATGGCGCAGCCCGGCATGCGCAAGCTGCTGCCGCAGGAGTGGCTGCGCTTCAGCTGGTACTTCCTCGTCACCCGCCGCGACCCGAAGGGGCTGCGCGAGTGGTTCCGGCTGCGCTCGCTCGGGCGCAAGGAGCGGTTCAGCCGTCCCTGAGCCTCACCAGGTGACGATGCGGCTCGCCGACACCGACGATGGCATGGCGGCGCGCAGGGGAAGCAGCTGGTCAGGGGCCACGACGATGTAGACGTCGGGACTCTCAGTCAGCACCCGCTGCACCGACGACACCACCTCCGGCAAGGTGTTGCCGAGAAAGTCGATGTTGCTCGTGGCGGTGTTGTCCTCCCACCGCCACGTGTTCGTCAGCGCGAAGTACCACTGCGTGGACATCATCGGGTGGATGCGTCCGTCCGTCGGGTAGGCGATGAAGATGACCGGTGCATCGGAGTACCGGTCGTGCACCGCACCCGCGACGTCGACCAGCTCCGCAGCAGGCACCGGACGGGCCACCAGGTCCTGCTGGACCAGGCGCAGCTGGGCCCCGGGAGCCGTGGAGGGCAGTCCCACCGAGGTCATGTCGGGGGTCGCCAGGCCGAACGCCTGGGTGACCGCCACGGCGGCGGCAGCGGCGCTGAACGCCGGCACCACCGGAGCACCGCGACGTCGCGGCAGCCAGCGCACCAGCAGGTAACCGAGCGGCACCACCGCGATGATCAGCAGCGTGATCTCCACGCCGGTGGCGAACTTGAAGAAGTAGTAGCTCAGCTTGTCCCGGTTGGCCAGCTGGAACGCGGCGAGGCATCCCCCCACCAGCACGGCGACGAGCGCGACACCCACCAGCCCGACGACGCGAGCATCGCGTCCCCTGCCCCGACCTCGCCCGGTCCAGGCAAGCATGGCGCACAGGGCGGCGCAGCCGAGCAGCGCCATGATGATCACCCCCAGCTGCGGAGTCTCCGTCCCGCCGATCGCCAGCAGCGCGTCCTCACCGGGAGCACCGACCAGCACCACCACGGCAGCGCGGAGGACGGCCGCGAGGGTCGCCACGGCCACCACGGCGCACACGACGGCGGTGCCTCGTCCGGCACGCCAGCGCGACCGTCGCAATGGGAGGGCCACCACCAGCGCAGCCGGCGCCGCGAGCACCAGCAGCAGGATCCAGCTGTTCGCCACGGCTGCGGTCGCGCCACCGAGGGCGGCAAGATGGATCGGGGAGAGCACTCTGGCCATCGGCACGGCAACCAGGGCGATGGCAGCCACCAGCACGCAGGCCATGGCGAAGTTCACGAACCCGAGCTGGATGGCCGGTGCGCCCGGACCGAAGATCAGCACGGCCCCCACGAACGACACCAGCGGCAGGGCCAGCACCGGCCGACGCCGAAGAACGGGCAGCGCGCAGATTCCGGCCGTCGCCGTGAGCACCAGGCCGCACGTGAGCAGCGCCAGCGCCTGGCTGTACACGACCAGCTCGGTCGCCGCTGGGCCCACGCGCGGGCCGGTCAACAGCTCCACCAGCGTCGCCGCACTCGCGTGGAATGCCTGCGGGTAGTGCGCGAACTGCCACTGGCCGGTTGCGGGCGGAGCCATGCGGTCCACCGTCAGCCCGTGCTCCCGGATCATCTGCACCATGGAGAAGTGCGCCGAGTGGTCCCACCCACCCATCAGCAGGCTCAGCGTGGCGACGCCGGACTTGGCCTGCAGCCACGGCCAGAGCACCACAGCCGCGAGCCCGGTCAGCAGCACCGGGTAGACGTCAACCACCGCGAGCCGCGGCACGAGCTCCCGCAGGCGCTCCCGCGGCCGGGTTCCCGCCGCGACCCAGCCGCTGAGCCCGCCCAGCGCTGCCGCCACCAGCACAGCCCCTCGCCCCAGGGCGCCGACCGGCAGGTCCCACCACCACAGCAGCGGCACCCACCCCAGCAGCAGGCACGCAGCGAGCAGGATCCGGCGCGAGAGCTGCCTGGAGGTGGGGATGGCCAGCACTACGATCGCCGTCAGCACGAGCATCACCGCTCCGTGCAGGAGGCCTTCCACGCGTGCCCAGCACAGCAGCCCGGCCAGCACACCACCTACCGCCACACCTCGCCCTCGACGCCCCCAGGCGCCAGCGCGCACCGGTCGCGGGGTCCCTGACGGATCAGCACCGGTGCGCGCCCCGACGGTGGCCTCGGCTTCCTGGCGCACCACCACGGCTACCAGCACCTCAGGGCGGTGATCGCAGCGGCGCGGAGGGGCGATGGCCTCTCACCGTGCTGCGTGCTGATCGCCCCTGGTCTCACCGGCGAGATCTCGGTCCGCACTGCTGCCTGCTCTCTCGTCGTCCGTCGTCTGGGCGGGGCACGCGTAGGCGATGGGATCGGTGCCCTCCGCCCCGACGCCCTGGTGGTGCTCGGCGCTCGTGGTGACCGTCACCCAAGAACACCACAGGTGGGGCCCGGGCTCGGCGACCGGGCAGCACAGGCCACCAAACTTCCAGTGACACGGGGTAATTGGGACGCAGAGCGGGAAATGACCGGCGCGCCCTCGATCGGGGCTCCGCCGCTTGAGTACCGTTCAGTTAGTGATGCCAACAGAAGCGAGGCGTGCGGTTGTGGGGCGACCCGCTGGCCCGGTGGGGCAGGTTTTGGTGGTGCTTCCTGCGCTGAACGAGGAGGCCTCGGTGGCGCAGGTGGTGCAGCAGGTGCGCCGTGCTCACCCCCGCGCGAACCTGCTGGTGGTCGACGACGGATCCACCGACCGCACCGCCAGCGTGGCCCGTGCCGCCGGCGCTGACGTGCTCCGGCTGCCGTTCAACCTCGGGGTCGGCGGGGCGATGCGGGCGGCATTCCGCTACGCCCACGCGCACGGGGTGTCCTACGTCGTCCAGGTGGACGCCGACGGCCAGCACGACCCCGCCGAGATCGACGAGCTGCTGGACGCGGCCCGCACCGCCGACGTCGTGGTCGGCGCACGCTTCGCCGGGCGCGGCACCTACCAGGCCAAGGGACCGCGGCGGTGGGCGATGCGGCTGCTCGCCGCCGTGCTCAGCCGCGTCACCGGCACCCGGCTCACTGACCCCACCTCGGGCTTCCGCGTCAGCGGCCCCCGCGCCATCCCAGTGTTCGCCCGGCACTACCCGGAGGAGTACCTCGGTGACACCGTCGAGTCGCTGGTCATCGCCCACCGTGTGGGGCTGACCATCACCCAGGTTCCCGTGGAGATGCGGGTGCGGGCCGCCGGGGCCGCCAGCCAGAGCCCGGCCCGCGCCGCCCTCTACCTGCTGCGGGTGGGCGTGGCCGTGGTCCTCGCGCTGTTCCGGCAGGTGCCCGAGACCGATCCTCGCGACCTCCAGCTGAGGAGTGCCGCGTGAGCCGTCTCGCGGTCGGGTCGCTGGTGCTCGCCGCGGTGCTGCTGGTGCTGGTGTTCGAGCTGCTCCGCCGCCGGCGACTGCGCGAGAAGTACGCGGCGATCTGGGTGGCCGTCGCCCTGAGCGCGATGGTGCTGGCCATCTTCCCGTCCCTGTTGTTCCGGGCCGCTGACCTCGCCGGCGTGCAGACCCCGAGCAACCTGTTGTTCCTGGTGTCGCTGGTGGTGCTGCTGGCCATCTCCCTGCAGCTGTCCGGGGAGGTGGGCGAGCTCGAGGAGCAGACTCGGACGCTGGCCGAGGAGACGGGCGCAATGCGCCTGGAGCTGGAGCGCCTGCGCAATCGGGTGGAGGCGGCCTCGGACGGCACTGAGCCCAGGGACCCGGACGCCGACGCCTGGCCAGGGAGCTAGTCGGTCGGAACGGCCGGAGCAGCGGCAGGGGTCTTGAAGATCACCATGCGCTGCACCACGAAGTTGATGACGGTGGCGGTGCCCTGCGCCACCACGTAGGCCAGCGTGGTGCCCACCAGGTTGTGCTCCACGTACAGCAGCACCAGCGCGTTGACGCCGATCTGTGCCGCGAAGGTTGCGGCGTAGAGCAGCAGCACCGCCGCGAACTGGCCGCGTCCGCCCTGGGACTGGAACGTCCACCGCCGGTTGATCAGGTACGCGGTGGTGGTGCCCAGCACGAAGCTGATGGCCTTGGCCAGGTGGATGTAGACGTCGAGCTGCAGCATCAGCTGGTACGTGCCGAAGTCGACGACGGCAGACAGCCCACCGGTGATGACGAACCGCACCAGCTGCGTCCGCAGCGGCAGCTGGACCGCGACGGTCTCGGTGGCAGCCACGGATCTCCTCAGGTGTTGCGCTGACGCGTGCTGGGGCTGGTGCCCTCCGCCCGAAGGGCGCACTCGGATCGACAGTACCGGCTGGTCACCGGCGCGCGACTGCGCCCCCAGGCCGTGCACCGCATCGCCGGTTACAGTCCCTCGCATGATCCTTCGCACAGCCGGTGGCTGGCGATCACGGATCGGCTGGGGGGTCGCAACGCTCGCGGTGGCAACCATCGTGCTCGGGGTGCTGGCGGTGCTGGCACCCGTTCGGGTGGACGATCCGGTCGTGACGTGGCCGCAGGCCGGGCAGCAACCCGTCTCCACCATCGTTCCGCTGTCTCCGTACCGCCCCCTGGAGCTGACGGCGACGGTGCCCTGCACCGCACTCGAGCAATCCAGCACTGCCGGCGCCTCGGCTGCCGTGGGAGGTGGGGCCGCCGGCCCCGGTGAGGCCCTGCGGACGCTGCCGGCCGACGCGGCTCACGGGCGCGACCAGGGGCTGGTGGTGGCGGCCGCGGGCGGGCGGGTGACGGTGGTGGCCTCCGGCGCCACGCTGGTGGACGAGCCGCTGCCCGCCGGCGGCTGCACCTACCAGGTGCGTGCGGACGGCTCCGGGATCGAGGTGGCGCGGGACGGGATGGTGCTCGCCCAGCGGCCCGACCTGCTGGTGCCCCAGGTGGCCGAGCTGGCGACCAGCGCCACCGGCGCCGCGGCCACCGGCCTGAGCGTGCAGCTGCACACCGACGCCCGCTACCAGTCCAGCCCGACCACGCTGAAGATCGTGCTGCTGGTGGCACACGCGCTGAGCCTGCTGGCGCTGCTGGCCACGGCGCTGCTGGCCTGGCCGGGGCTGCGCCGGGCGCCGGTGGCCTGGCCCCGCCCCCGGGTGCCGGACGCCCTCGTGGCGGCGGCCTCGGTGGCGTGGATGTTCCTGGCGCCGGTGAACATCGACGACTCTTGGTACCTGCTGATGTCTCGCAACGCCGCGGAGACCGGTGCCGTGGGCAACTACATCAACATGTTCAACAGCGCGGAGAACCCGTTCGTGCTGAGCCAGTACGCCATGCAGGCGTGGGGGGTGGCCGGCAGCTGGAGCCTGCTCTGGATGCGGGTGCTCCCCCTGGTCTACGGCCTGCTCACCTACGTGGTGCTCCGGGTGTTGCTGGGCACCCTGCTGCGCCACTACCTGGCCGGCCGGAGCAGCCGGCTGGACTCCCGGGCGCCGTGGGCCCTGGCGCTGGCGCACCTGGTGTGGTGGCTGCCCTACGGGATGACCCTGCGACCCGAGCCGCTCATCGTGCTCGGTGGCGCGCTGGTGCTGGCGCTCAGCGAGCTGGGCCGGCTGCGTCGGTCGGTGGGGCTGGTGGTGGTGGCCACCGCGGTGGCCGCGGTGACGCTGACGGCGTCCCCGACCGCGCTGGTGGCGGCCGCGCCGCTGCTGCTGCACCTGCCCTGGGGATGGCGCTGGCTGCGGGCCACCGGGTGGCTGAACCGGGTGGCGGCGGTGCTCGCGCTGGGCGCCGCCACCACTGCCCTGGTGCCCGTGGGCCTGGCCGACGCCACCCTGGGCGACGTCATCGAGGGCACCTCGGTGCGCACCTACTACTACTTCCGCTACCGCTGGTACGAGGAGTTCCAGCACTACGTCAGCCTGATGAGCTCGCCGTGGTCGGTACGGCTGCCGGTGCTGCTCACTCTGGCGGTCCTGGTCACCGCCCTGGTCACCGTGGGCAGCGGTCGCCGCCTGGGGCCGCTACGGCGCCTGGCCCTCGCCCAGGCCACGGTGGTGGTCCTGACCCTGGTGGCGCTGGCTCCCACCCCGTCCAAGTGGGTCAACCACTTCGGGGCGATCGCCGCACCCGCCACCGTGCTGCTGGCCCTGGCGCTGCTGAGCACTCCGCTGCCGCGGCGCTCCCGGACGTCGGCCCGCGTGCTCGCGGCCGGGTTCGCCGTCGTCGCCGCCTCCGCGGCGTTCGCCGGGCCCAACAGCTGGCGACCGTTCAGCGACTGGGGGCAGCCCTTCGGCACCCACGTGCTGGTCGACACCCCGCTGCAGCGCTGGTCCACCGCCCCACAGCTCGGCCTGCTGCAGCCCCGCAGCCCGCTGCTGTGGCTGGTGGTCGCCGGGCTGGGCCTGGGGTGGGCGTGGCGGCGGCGCACGCGCGGCACACCCACCGCGGTCACCGCCGACCGCACGGTGCTGTGGGGGGCCACCGCCCTCGGCGTGGTGCTGTCGCTGGTGGTGTTCGTCGTCGCGCCGCTGCGCCAGCACCCCGGGCCCTCGGTGGCCGCGGTGAACCTCGACTTCCTCACCGGCGACCGGTGCGGCCTCGCCCCGCACGTGCAGGTCGACCAGGACGGCCGCCAGCAGAGTGCCGCCACCCTGCTGGCCGACTCAGCCGTGCTCGCCGACCAGGTGACGGCGGCGTTGTGGCCGTGCGTGCGCCAGGTGCAGGCCCGCGACGGCATGGTGCAGGCGCCGCGCTACCGCATCCAGGCCGGCGAGGAGCTGGAGGCCGCCACCGCCGCCAACGCCTACACGGAGCTCAACGGCGGGGTGTTCGCCGCGATCTCCCGCACCGCCACCGGCACCGAGCTGGACACCACCCTGGTTCCCAGCCCCGGGGCGCCGAGGCTGAAGTGGGGCCACCTCGAGGAGCTGTCGTACCCGCTGCCGGTGGGTCTGGTGGACGTGCAGGTGGGCACGGTGCAGCGCTCGGGCTGGGCTCGGCTGCCCACCCTGGCCACCGTCGACTACACCGGCCGCGACAACAGCCCCCACGCGGTGAACACCCCGTAGCGACGTCGACCACGGGTGACCGGCTCTGGGGGTACCACCGGGTAACCTGCAGACCTATGCCTGCGACCCAGCCCCACTCCCCGTCAGGGACGACCCAGCGGTCACTCAGCGGCTGGGGGCGCACCTCTCCCACGCTGTCCACGGTCCGCACCGTGCGCACCCCGCAGGACGTGCTCGACGCGCTGGGCGACGCCGGAGAGCGCGGCCTGATCGCCCGCGGCCTGGGCCGCAGCTACGGCGACCCCGCGCAGAACGCCGGCGGCACCGTGCTGGACATGACCGGCCTGGACCGCTTCCACTCCCTGGACGCCGACACCGGCGTGGTGGACCTGGACGCCGGGGTGAGCCTGGACGCCCTGATGCGCCGCACCATCGCCTTCGGCCTGTGGGTGCCGGTGCTGCCGGGCACCCGCCAGGTCACCATCGGTGGCGCGATCGCGTCGGACATCCACGGCAAGAACCACCACACCGCGGGCAGCTTCGGCAACCACGTGCTGTCGATGGACCTGCTCACCGCCGACGGCGAGGTGCGCACGCTCACCCCCGAGGGGGAGTCCGCTCCGCTGTTCTGGGCCACGGTGGGCGGGATGGGCCTCACCGGCGTCATCCTGCGCGCGCGCATCCAGCTCAAGCACACCCAGAGCGCGTACTTCCTCGTCGACTCCGACCGCACCGCCAGCTTCGAGGAGACCCTGGAGCTGTTCAGCAACGGCTCCGACGCCGGCTACGACTACTCGATGGCCTGGTTCGACGCCATCACCACCGGGCCCAAGATGGGCCGGGCGGTGTTCTCCCGGGGCTCGCTGGCCACGGTGGACCAGCTGCCCGCCAAGCTCGCGCACGACCCGCTGAAGTTCGAGGCACCGCAGCTGCTCAGCTTCCCGGACGTCTTCCCCAACGGCCTGGCCAACAAGCTGACCTTCGGCGCACTCGGTGAGGTCTGGTACCGCAAGGCCCCCAAGCGCGGCCGCGGAATGGTGCAGAACCTCACCGCCTTCTACCACCCGCTGGACATGTTCGGGGAGTGGAACCGGGCGTACGGCTCCAAGGGGTTCCTGCAGTACCAGTTCATCATTCCCTTCGAGGCCCGGGCCGAGCTGCGCCAGATCATGGAGCGCATCGCCGGGTCGGGCCACGTGTCCTTCCTCAACGTCCTCAAGCGGATGGGGGAGGGCAACCAGGCGCCGCTGTCGTTCCCCCGCGCCGGCTGGACCATCACCGTCGACCTGCCCATCACCGCCGGGCTGCACGAGCTGTGCAGCGAGCTGGACCAGCGGGTGCTGGACGCCGGCGGCCGCCTCTACCTGGCCAAGGAGTCGCGCACCACCGCCGCGACCTTCGCGGCGATGTACCCGCGGCTGGAGGAGTGGCGCGAGGTGCGTCGCGCGGTCGACCCCCACGGAATGTTCGTCTCTGACATGGCACGAAGGCTGGAGCTGTTGTGATCGACGCTGTTGGAAACCCCCAGACGCTGCTGCTGCTGGGAGGAACCTCGGAGATCGCGCTGGCCACCGCCGCCGCCTACGCCGGGCGCCGCCCGCTGCGGGTGATCCTCGCCGCCCGCCCCTCCGACCGGCGGGACGCCGCCGAGGTCACCCTGCGTGAGCTAGGTGCCACCGTGGAGTCGGTGGACTTCGACGCCCGCGCCACCGACACCCACCCCAAGGCCATCGAGCAGTGCTTCGCCGGCGGGGACGTCGACGTGTCGCTGGTGGCCTTCGGCCTGCTCGGTGACCAGGAGCAGGCGTGGACCGACGTCACCGCCGCCGTGGCGCTGGCGGAGACCAACTACGTGGGCGCGGTGTCGGTGGGCGTGCTGCTGGCCGAGCGGCTGCAGGCGCAGGGCCACGGCTCCATCGTGGCGCTGTCCACCGTGGCCGCGGAGCGTCCGCGCCGGTCCAACTTCGTCTACGGTTCCACCAAGGCGGGCCTGGACGCGTTCTACACCGGACTCACCGAGGCCCTGCGCCCGGCCGGGATCCACGTCGCCGTGGTTCGCCCCGGGTTCGTGCGCAGCCGGATGACCGAGGGCATGGACGCCGCGCCGCTGGCCACCACACCCGAGGCTGTGGCGCAGGTGATCCTGGACGTGGTGCGCAACAAGAAGGAGCAGGCATGGGCACCGGCACCGCTGCGGGCAGTGATGAGCACGCTGCGGCACGTCCCGCGACCGATCTTCCGTCGCCTGCCGGTCTGACCACCACCACCGAGCGCCCCGCACCGCCCCGCTCCGACACCCCCGCCCCGCGCGACCGCGACCGGGGTCCCCTGCTGGTGACGCTGCTCGCCGTCCTGTCCGGCCTGTGCACGCTGGGCTTCGTGCTGGCCCCGGTCACCGAGCACACCGCCAGCTACTCCTGGGCGAGCGCCACGGACGGGACGGCGGCGGCCCTGCCGCTGCTGCCCTACCAGCCGATGGCGCTGGACGTCAGCCTGCCGTGCACGGCGGTGGCCGCCGCCGTCGACGGCACCGTGCTGTCCACCTACCCGCTGGACTCCACCTCCCCCGCCGGCCTCCGGGTGGACAAGGTGGGCACCGGGCTCTCCGTGCTGTCCAACGGGTCGCCGCTGGCCACGGACGTGGCGCTGCCCGCCTCCTGCAACCGGCTGACGCTGAGCTTCACCCCGCAGGCCCAGGTGGTGGCCGCCGACGGCGCTGAGCTCGCCCGCGTGGACGCCGACCAGCGTCCCCAGGTGGTCGGGTTCTTCACCCCGCTGGACGGGCAGGACGGCCTCTCCGCCGAGACCGTGGCCGACACCCGCTTCGACACCTCCCCGTCGGTGCTGAAGTACCTGCTGGGTGCCGCGGCGGTGGTCGCACTGGTGGCCGCCCTGGCGCTGGTGCGCCGCGGTGAGCGGCACCGACGGCAGCTGCCGTGGGCCCCGGCCGGGGCGTGGCGACCCCGGGCGTCCGACGGCGTGGTCACCCTGGTGCTCGCCGTCTGGGCGGTGATCGGCCCGTCCACGGTGGACGACGGCTACATCATGGGCATCCTGCGGGGCCGGGGCGAGGCCGGCTTCGTGGGCAACTACTCGCACTGGTTCAACGCCCCCGAGGCGCCGTTCGGCTGGTTCTACGAGCCCTACTCGTGGTGGGCCGCCATCAGCGCCGACCCGGTGTGGATGCGCCTCCCCGCGCTGGTGGCCGGCGTGCTCAGCTGGCTGGTGCTCAGCCGGCTGCTGGCACCACGCCTGTTCCGGGCCCGCGCCACCCTGCTGGTGGCGGTCGCCATGCCCACGGCGTTCCTGGTGTGGTGGCTGCCGTTCAACAGCGGCGTGCGGCCGGAGCCGCTGATCGCGCTGGGCGCCGCCCTGGTGCTGGTGTGCGTCGACCGCGCCCGGGTCACCCGCACCGTGCTGCCACTGGCCCTGGGTGGCCTCGCCGCCGGGCTCACCCTCGGGCTGGGACCCACCGGGGTCATCGCGTTCCTGCCCTTCCTGGCGATGCTCGTCCCGCTGCTGCGCTGGCTGCGCACGCTGCCCGCGCTGCAGTTGCTGGCCGCCGCCACCGCCCTGCTGGCCTCGGTCGGGCTATCGCTGCTGGTGATGTGCGGCGACCAGAGCCTCGCGGCACTGCTGTCGGCCAACCACGCCCGCACCGAGATCGGCCCCAGCCTGGGCTGGCAGGAGGAGCTGGCGCGCTACCAGGCCCTCGCCAACCAGAGCTACATCGAGGGATCGCTTTTCCGCCGACTGCCGCTGCTGGCCAGCCTGGCCGGTGCCGCGCTGCTGCTGTTCACCACGGTGGGCGGCCGCACCGTGGCCGGGCTCAACCGGCGGGTCAGCCACCTGCTCACCCTCACGTTCCTGCTCTGCTTCGCCGCCATCGCCTTCACCCCCACCAAGTGGACGCACCACTTCGGCGCGTTCGCGGTGCTCGGGGCGGCCGTGCTGGTGGCCGCCGTGCACGCTGCCGCTGCCGCCGCGCACACCTCCCCCGCCCGCCGTGCTGCCGTGTACGCCGGCGCCGGCGTGGTCTTCGGACTCACCCTCTACGGCAACAACACCTGGTGGTACCTGTCCTCCCTGGCGGTGCCCTTCGGTGGGCGCCCGCCGGCGCTGGGGGGAGTTGGCCTGAGCACCCTGGTGATGGTGCTCGGCGTGCTGGTGGCGCTCGGCGTGGTGGTCTGGGGCACCTGGCGCGGTCGCCGCGGACCGCAGCGCGACGCCGCCGCCGCCCGTCGTGCCGCCGGGCTGGTGGTGGCCGCCCTGGTGCTGGCCGTGCTGGCGCAGGTCGGCACGTTCGCCGTGGTGCTGCAGCAGCGCGGCGAGGCCTACAGCGTCCCGCGCGCAGGCCTGGCCAGCCTCACCGGCAGCACCTGCTCGCTGGAGCAGGCCCTGCTGGTGGAGCCCCGCAAGGCCGACGGGGTGCTGGGCACCGCCACGGAGCCTCCCACCACCGGCGGCTTCGCCCCGGTGGCTGCCGGGGCCGAGCTACCTGCCTGGCAGTCGGCGCCCACCGGCACCTCCCGGCTGAGCACCACCTGGGTCGCCCTGCCGGAGCGGGCGCGCACCGGCACCGTGCCGCTGGTGGTCGCCGCCCAGGGCGCACCCGACCCAGCCACCACCCTCACCGTCCAGCTCCGCACGGGCCCGGGGGCAGCTCCGGTGGACGTGCCCCTCACGCCCGGTCCCGCGCTGACCGACGCACGGGTGGACGTGTCCGCCGTCGCCCCGGAGGCCACCGAGGTGCGGCTGGTGGCAGCACACACCGCCCGCCCGGGCCGTCCGGCGCTGCTGGTCGCCCCGCCCCGGGTCCCGGTCACCCAGACGCTGGCCGAGCTCACCGCCGGACGGACCGTGGCCACCGACTGGACGTCGGCCTTCTACTTCCCCTGCACCGCCCAGCCGCAGGCCGTGGCCGGCCGGGCGGAGGTCGCCGACTTCCGGCTCGCCGGCAGCGGCGGCTACGTCGACGGCGGACAGGTGAACTACGCCCCTGGCGCCGGCGGGACGTTCGCCGGGGTGGCGGCCGTGACCGAGCTGGTGGAGATCCCCACCTACCTCAGCAACGACTCGACCACGGACGTCGCGCACCTGTACCGCATGCAGCCGCGCTACTCCAGCACCCTCACCGCCGCAGTCGAGCACGACGTGACCCGGCAGAGCTGGTCCACGCAGCCGTCACTGCTGGTGCCTGCAACCTGACCTAGCGTCTCGGGCTGGCTGCCTGATCCCGCCGCGGCGCCATTACGCCTGGTCACCGGGTGTTTACGGGTTGGCTTTCGAGTGGTGCCGAAGGCCCGGTGGGCAGAACAATCAGCGAGCATGAGGGCCGAGGCCGCAGAGAGCACCGATGGGCGGACCAGCGCTGTGGGTCTGCGCCGCACGGCCGCCAGCCCGGGTCGGCCGGCGCCCCCTGGCCCGGCACCGCGCCGCGGGCGTCGCACCGTCGTGCTGCTGGCGGCGGCGCTGGTGGCGCTGCTGTGCACCACGGCCGTCCAGCTGGCTGCGCGCCGGCTGACGCTGGCCCCGCCCACCGTCTCGGCCACGCGCTCCGCGGTGGTGGTCGTGGCCCTGGTCGCAGTCTTCGTCCCGCTGGCGGCCTCGGTGCTGCTGGTGCGCGCGCCACGATGGCGCCTGCTGGGCACGGTGCTGTCCTGGGCGTCGCTGGCTGCCCTGGTCAGCGTGGTGCTCGCGGTGCCGCTGGGGGGCTCTCGGCTGTACCTCAACGGAGTGAGCGTCGACCAGGACTTCCGCACCCAGCTGCTCACCCGGCTCACCGACTCCGCCGCGCTGGGCAGCCCGGGCGGCAGCGACATGAGCTACGCCGACCTGCCGTCCTACTACCCCACTGGCTGGTTCTGGGTGGGTGGGCGCCTGGCCGACGGGCTGGGGCTGCCGGGCTGGCAGATCTACCAGCCCCTGGCCATCGGCACGCTGGCCGTCGGCGCAGTGGTGGCGGCGGTGCTCTGGGCACGGCTGCTGCGACCGGACCACGCCGTGGTGGTGGCCGCGACCAGCGCAGTGGTGGCCGTCCCGGTGGGGGCGCCCGAGCCCTACGCCGCGGTGCTGGCCATGGTGGCTCCACCGGTGCTGGTGGTGGCCTGGACGGGCCTGCGCGCCAGCGGTGGCCGCCGGCGCTGGCTTCCGTCGATGGTGGCAACCGGGGTCTTTCTCGGCGTCACGGCCATGTTCTACACCCTCTACCTGGGGCTGTGGACGCTGGTGGTGACGACGATGGCCCTGCTGGCGGCCTGGCTCGCTGGGCGCCGCACCCCGGGCGGAGGCCGGGCAGCGGCGCTCACCGTCCTGGTGCGGCTGGTGCCGGCGGCGCTGGTCGCCGGGACGCTGGCCCTGCTGGTGTGGGCGCCCTACCTGTGGCGAGTGGCGCAGGGCGGGCCCAGCTCTGGCGCGGCCCAGCGCTACCTGCCCAGCTACGGCGCCTACCTGATGCTGCCGATGACGGTGCCGTCGATGCTGGGCCTGCTCTGCCTGGTCGGCACCGTGTGGCTGGTGCTGCGCGCTGGCAGCTCACCGGTGGCGCAGGCACTGGGCATCGGTGTGCTCTGCGTCTACGCGTGGTCGCTGCTGTCGCTGCTCGCGGTGTTCGCCCAGACCACCCTGCTGAGCTTCCGCCTGCAGGCACCGCTGGAGGTGCTCCTCGCCTGCGCAGGTGCACTGGGCGTGCTGGACGCGGCCCAGGGGGTGGCCGCGCAGCTGCGTGCCCGCCACCGGCAGGACCTGCTGCGCCCGGCAGGGACGGCGCTGGTGGTGCTGGCGCTGGCCGGAGCATTCGGGCTGGCGCAGGCGATCCCGGCGACCTTGTCCACCGAGATCGGCCGGGCCTACACCGACCCCACCGCCGACGGAACACGCGCCGACGGCGCGCCTGCCGGTGACGCCGCCTTCTACCCACAGCTGGACGCGGTCATCCGCAGCCAGACCCAGCGCCCTCCACGGGACGTGGTGGTGCTCAGCACCGACTACCGCTGGCTGTCCTTCTACCCGTACCGGGGATTCCAGATGGTGTCTCCGCACTACGCCAACCCCCTCGCCGAGTTCCCCGCCCGAGCGGAGCAGGTGCAGCGCTGGGCCGCATCCACCGACCCCACCGACCTGCTCCGCCAGCTCGACGCCAGCGCGTGGCCAGCGCCGCAGGTGTTCGTCCTGCGCGAGGACGGCGCGGGCTACAGCCTCCAGCTCTCCGCCGACGCCTACCCGGCGAACCCCAACGTGCGCTTCTACACCGTGGTCCTGCCCAAGGCCCTGTTCGACCACCCTGCGTTCACCACCACCCGGGTCGGACCGTTCACCGTCGTGGTGCGAGACGAGTGAACGCCACGGTGAGCCCGTCGGTCAGCAAGGCCTGACCCACCACCTAGGCTCACTGGTCGTGACCTTGACAGCACAGGCGGCCGCAGCTCGCCCCGAGAACCCCGAGCGCGCGGGGGCACCGCGGTGGGCCGTGCTGCTGGCTGCCGTGCTCGGCGTGGTGGGGACGCTGCTGGCCGTGGCCACGCCGCTGCTGCCGGTCTCCCAGACCAGCGCCACCATCAGCTGGCCGCAGCAGGGGACGCTGGACCCGGTCACCGCGCCACTGTCCTCCTACTTCCCGCAGCGGCTCGACGTCACCGTGCCCTGCTCCCTGGCCACCGCCGCGCCCGCGGGTGGCCAGGACCTGCTCACCACGGTGCCCTCCACCGCACCCGGCTCGGCCCAGCTCGGCCTGACCGTGCAGACCAAGGACGGCGCGCTCGCCGTGCTGTCGAGGGGCCAGGCGCTGCTGAGCGTGCCGGTCAGCGCACTGGCCGGCAGCGACTGCTCGGTGAGCATCGCGTCCACCGCCGAGCAGACCACCGTGCGCATCGGTGAGACCACGCGCAGCTTCACCACCGACCTCAGGCCACAGGTGGTCGGAGTGTTCACCGAGGTCCAGGGGACGCCTCCGGCTGGGCTCTCCGTCACCGCCGAGGTGGACACCCGCTACTCCACCAGCCCCACCCCGCTCAAGCTGGTCCTGATGCTGGTGGGTGCGGCGTGCGCGATCGGGTCGCTGGCGGCGCTGTACCGGATGGAGCGGGTGGACGGACGCCGGCACATCCGTGCCCTGCCCGCACGCTGGTGGGTGCCGCGCTGGTGCGATGCGGCCGTGCTCGCGGTGCTCGGCGTCTGGTACGTCATCGGCGCCAACACCTCCGACGACGGCTACCTGCTCACCATGGCGCGCGCCGCCCGCGACAGCGGCTACATGGGCAACTACTACCGCTGGTTCGACGTGCCCGAGGCCCCCTTCGGGTGGTCCTACGAGCTGATCAGCCTGATGACCCAGGTCAGCACCGCCAGCCCGTGGATCCGGCTGCCCACGCTGGTGGCGGCGATCGTGTGCTGGCTGCTGGTCAGTCGCGAGGTGCTGCCTCGGCTGGGCCGGCAGGTGCGCAGCTCGAGCGCCGCCACCTGGACCGCGGCAGGGGTGCTGCTGCTCTTCTGGCTGCCCTACAACAACGGCCTGCGGCCCGAGCCGATCATCGCCCTGGGCACGCTCATCACCTGGTGCTCGGTGGAGCGGGCGATCGCCACCAAGCGGCTGCTGCCGGCCGCGGTGGCCCTGCTCGTCGCGGCGCTGTCCCTGGCTGCCGGGCCCACCGGCCTGATCGGCGTAGCCGTGCTCCTGGCGGCAGTGCGACCGCTGTTCCACCTGCTGCGCAGCAAGGTGCGCGACTTCGGGGTGCTGCCGGTGCTGGCGCCGCTGGTCGCCATGGGGCTATCCGTGCTCTACGTGGTCTTTGCCGACCAGACGCTGCACAGCGTCCTGCAGTCCACCGAGGTCCGCACCAGCTACGGGGGCAGTCGGCACTGGAACGACGAGATCGAGCGCTACGTCACGCTGATGAACAACTTCAGTGCTGACGGCGCGTTCGCCCGACGGCTGCCGGTGCTGCTGCTGCTGCTCTGCCTGGTGGCCATCTTCGTGGTGATGCTGCGCCGCGGCCGCGTTCCCGGCGCGGCCCTGGGCCCGAGCCAGCGGCTGCTGGGCGCCGGCGCCCTCTCGCTGGCCATCATCTCGCTGACTCCGACGAAGTGGACCCACCACTTCGGCGCCTTCGCCGGGGTCGGCGCCTGCGTCGCGGCCCTGGCCGTGGTCGCCGTGCGGGCGCCTGCACGGCACCGGCGCCGGAACTTCGGCGTGTTCCTCAGCGTCGTGCTGGTGGCGCTGGCGCTCGCCGCGACCGGCTCCAACAACTGGTGGTACACCGCCAGCTACGGCATCACCTGGGTGGACCGCCCCGGCACGATCGCCGGCTACCAGGTGAGCAGCATCCTGCTGGGCCTGGCGGTGCTGGCGGCGCTGTTCGCGGTGTGGGAGCACCTGCGAGACGGCCCGTCCGCCGCACGCTCCAGCCAGCTGCGGGCCCGGGTCGCCGGCCTAGCGCCCGGCACCCTCGCGGTGATCTGCTGGCTGGTGGTGATCTGCGAGGTGCTGGTCTTCGCCAAGGCGATGGTGCAGCGCTGGCCGGCCTACACCATCGGCAAGTCCAACCTGCAGGCCATCAGTGGCGACACCTGCGCGCTGGCCAACGACGTGCTGGTGGAGCGCGACCCCAGCGGCAGCGTGCTGGCCCCGGTGGCCGGCGGCTCGGCAGCGGACGCCCTCGGCGGTGTCACGAACGACGGGTTCACCCCGGGCGGGGTGCCGGTGAGCCAGGACCCGCTGCCCATGCCCGACCAGCGCACGGTGCGCTCGGCAGAGGCCACCGGCTTCGACCCGGCGACCCCCGCGCCGCTGCCCTTCGCGCTGGGGCCCGAGGTACCGGTGCTGGGCAGCTACGCGCCCGGCGCACAGGGCGACGCCAGCCTCACCTCGTCGTGGTACCGCCTGCCCGCGCGCTCGGCCGACCAACCGCTGGTGGTGCTGACCGCGGCCGGCACCACCGCGGCGGCGGGCACCTCCCTGGTGGTGGAGTACGGCCGCAGCAGCGGTGCCGCCGTCGAGCAGACCGGCGCCTACGTGCCGCTGGACCCGGGGCCGAGCCCGACGTGGCGCAACCTGCGCGTGCCGCTGGCCGACCTGCCCGACGACGTGGACTCCGTGCGGGTGCGCGCGGTGGTGTCCACCCTGCAGCCGGGTGCGTGGTTGGCGGTGACGCCACCGCGCGTGCCACAGATGCAGACGCTGAACACAGTGGTCGGCTCCAGCCAGCCGGTGCTGCTCGACTGGGTGGTACCGCTGGCGTTCCCGTGCCAGCGGCCCTTCGCGGTGGTCAACGGCGTCGCCGAGATCCCCACCTACCGGATCAGCCCGGCACAGTTCCTGGCCCGTGACGCGAGCCGGTGGCAGGACGCCAGCGGGGGCGGGCCGCTCGGGTGGCTGGAGCTGGTCGCGGCCCCGCGCGACCTGGGCACCTACCTCGCCGGCGACTGGGCCCGGGACTGGGGTGCGCTCACCGAGCTGGTGCCCCGGAGCTCCACGGCCCGGCCCGCCCAGCTGGCCAGCACCACCGCACCGGTGAGCGGACTGAGCTCCCCAGTACCTAGCTGACTGGGTGGTACTTGCAGACCACCCCAGCGCCGCCGGGACCGTCTGCAAGTACCACCCAGCGTCCCGGCACTGTCACCCGTTGCGCCTGGCCCCGCCCTACCATCGAGGCGTTCGACAGCCGATGTTCCTGCGGGTGTGATCACTGCACCCCGGGCAGCTGGCTGACCTTCCGTCCCCGGACCCGAGCGAGATGCCCATGCCCCCGAGCTCCAGGCAACCAGCGCTGAACCGACGAGGTTCCGCCGTCTCGGCGGGACTGGCCACAGCGATCGCCTACGGCGGATGGCTCGCCTGGGACCGGGCCAGGTACGTCGACGCTGAGGGTTACCAGCATGGGCCGTACCAGGCGTGGCAGGTCGTCGGACTCGCCCTCACGCTCGGGGTGGTCGCGGCCGTCGGTGGTTGGCGGTGCTTGCCCTGGACGACGGCTGCCGCGATCACCGTCGTGCTCACGGTGGTCTGGTCGGTCAACGCCATGGTCGACAGCGCCACCGAGAACGCCAGCCTGTGGCCGGTGGGCGCGAGCATGGTCGCGCTGGGGACGCTGGCGGAACCACTCTGGTGGCGGCCCTGACCGAGGCGCTGAGGGCACGCAAGGACGGCTTCTCCCCGTCTCCACCCTTCACGGCGCGGTAGCCCGCGCAGGCACGCCGGTCGGCCCCTGCCCGGTTGGTGGCGGTTGCAGACCCCGCCGAGCCCGCATGGTGGTACTTGCAGACGCCCCAAGGCAGTGGCGCAGCACTGAGGGCCCCATCCGATGTGGATGGGGCCCTCAGTGGACGCCTCAGCTCCGCAGGGAGCGTGCTCGATCAGGACGCGATGATCTGTCCGTTCACGAACTGGATGAAGCCATTCTGGAAGTTGGTCTGCCGACCGCCCGGGATGTCGAACTCGCCGCGGGTCGGGAAGCCGTACTTGGAGTTCTCGTAGCCCTGGCGCGCCCACTCCTCCAGGATCAGCCCGTACACCTCGTGGGCGCCGGTGCCCGGCGTCCAGTAGATGTAGCCGCCGCCGGAGCCCTGGAACTGGTTGAACCTGCCCACCCCGTTCGGGGTGGTGCGCTCGTCGGTGACCGGCAGGCCGAGCAGCCCGGTGGGGCCGCCCAGCTCGTTGTAGCGGGCGCGGATCGCGCCCTGCACCGCCTGGGCGCCGGTGGCCTGCGACCAGTAGATCTCACCGTTGGTGAAGCTGGCCACGCGGGCACCGGGGACGCCCGGCACGTCCCGCTCGGCGCTGGTCGGCGTGCCGATCAGGCTGTTGGCCCCGCCCAGCTGGTTCCACTTGACCGCGATCGCGCCCGTCACGGCAACGCCCTCGGTGGCGCCGATGGCCTTGGCCAGCTGCGGCCAGGAGCGCTTGTACTGGTCGCTCCAGTAGGGCCAGTCGTGCACGCCCGGGTTGGTCAGGTCGGTGGTGACCGCGACGCTGTTGGCCCCGGCGACCTGGGCGAAGTTCTGGCTGGAGTAGTTGGAGATGACCTCGATGAGGGCACCCACGTAGTTCCTGCTCAGGCCGAGGAAGCCCAGCGCCTCGTCGTAGGGACCGTTGCCACCGGTACCGGCCGACATGTAGAGGCTGACGTTCTTCAGCTTGGCGACCTGGACCGTGGGGTTGTTGGCGGTCCAGGCGGGCGAGTTGTTCGGACCCCAGATGTTGTCCGGGTTGGTCGCGCCGCTCTCTGCGCCCAGCACGTAGCGCAGGTACTCCGGCAGCCCGAAGCCCTGGATGTCGGGGTAGCCGCTGTAGGAGGCCGCGGCCTTGTACAGCCCCGGGTGCTTGGCGGCCAGGGAGAAGGCGGAGAACCCGCTCATGGACAGGCCGGAGATGGCGCGCTGGCCGTTGCCGTGGAAGGCGTTGCCGATGACGAACGGCAGCTCCTTGGTGAGGAACGACTCCCACTTGAGCGTGCCCACCGGGGAGCCGGGGTTCTGCTTGGCCTGCGCCAGGATGCCCGGGTCGTCGGTCTGCCAGTCCTGGTAGAAGCTGCCGTACCCACCGATGGGCTGGACCACCAGCACGTTCTTGTTGGCGAAGAAGCCCTGGGTGTCCGCCTTGCGGGTCCAGTCGGTGATGTTCGCGTCTGCCCGGAGCCCGTCCAGCTGGTACAGCTCGGGGTAGGTCGTCGCGGCGTTGATGTTGTAGCCCGCGGGGAGCAGCACCTGGATCGGCACGTCACGGCCCATGGACGGCGAGTAGACGTTGAACCGGGCCAGCTGCCCGGCGATGGCCGGGGCACCGATGACGTAGGCGCCGTTGGCACCGGCGATCGGGACGCCGGGGGTCACCTGGGTGGGGGACGGCGTGGGCGCGGCGCTCGCCGCACCGACACCTGCCGAGAGGGGCAGCACGAGTGCGGCTGCGCACACTCCGACCGCTTTCCGCCAAGAGGAGGAGATGGGCATGGAAGAGACTCCTTTGTAACACTTCACCAACCGCCCCCCGAGGCGGAACGGACTTCATGAACTCCACGGTACGACGGGCAAACCGCCGGGTGGATAGTAGCGGTAACCCTCACTTGTACAACGGTGCAAGCACTGCTCCGTGACGAAAATCCTCAGACCAGCTGCAGACGATCGTCCTGCCCTTGCGGGACAACGTCTTCCGAAGAGGACTCCGGCCTGGACCGACGCAGCGGCTCGCTACAACGGCATCGTGTTGTGCTTGCGCGGGTGCGGCTCGTCGACCTTGCTCTGCAGGACGCGCAGCGCCGCCGCCAGCTGCAGCCGGGTGCTCGACGGCGCGATCACTGCGTCGACGTATCCGCGCTCGGCCGCCGCGTAGGGCGTGGCGGTGGTGGCGTTGTAGTCGTCCATGTACTGCTGGCGCAGCGCTGCCGCCCCGTCACCGGCCGCGGCCAGCTCCCGCCGGCGCAGCAGCGCCACCGCGCTGGCGGCGCCCATCACCGCGATCCGCGCGGTGGGCCAGGCGAAGTTCACGTCCGCACCGAAGTGCTTGGACCCCATCACCGCGTAGCCGCCGCCGTAGGCCTTGCGCACCACCACTGTCACCTTGGGCACGGTGGCCTCGGAGTAGGCGAAGATCAGCTTGGCGCCGCGCCGGATGATGCCGCCGCGCTCCTGCGCCAGACCGGGCAGGTAGCCGGGCACGTCCACCACGGTCACCAGCGGGATGCCGAACGCGTCGCAGAACCGGACGAAGCGCGCACCCTTCTCCGAGGCGTCGATGTCCAGCGCCCCGGTCAGGTGCATCGGCTGGTTGGCCACGATTCCCACGCTGCGCCCCTCGATGCGGGCCAGCGCCGTGATGAGGTTGGGCGCGAAGGTCGGCGAGATCTCCAGCAGGTGCCCGTCGTCCACCAGGCGGCCGACGATCTCGTGCATGTCGTAGCCGGTGTTGTCCGAGTCGGGGACCGCGGCGTCGAGCTCACGGTCGGAGTCGGTGAGCTGGTCGTCGAAGTCGCTGGGCAGCACCGGCGCCTGGCCGTTGTAGTTGCTGGGCAGAAAGCTCAGCAGCTCCCGGACCCACTCCACCGCGTCGGCGTCGTCAGCGGCGACGTGGTGCACGTTGCCGCCCTCGCCCTGGGCCGTGGCACCGCCGAGCTCCTCGAAGGACACGTCCTCGCCGGTGACCGACTTGAGCACGTCGGGGCCGGTGACGAACATGTAGGACGTCTTGTCCACCGCCACCGTGAAGTCGGTGATGGCCGGCGAGTACACGGCGCCGCCCGCACAGGGCCCCATGATCATGGAGATCTGCGGGACCACCCCGGACGCACGGACGTTGCGCAGCCCGATCTCGGCGTAGAACGCGAGCGCCACCACGCCCTCCTGCACGCGGGCCCCACCAGAGTCGTTGATGCCCACGATCGGGCAGCCGATCTTGATGGCCAGGTCCATGAGGTCGGTGACCTTGCGCCCGAACACCTCGCCGAGGCTGCCGCCGAAGATGGTGGCGTCGTGGGAGAACACGCACACCGGTCGGCCGTCGACCGTGCCGTAGCCGGTGATCACGCCGTCACCGAGCGGGTTCTCCGCCCCGGGCTTGCGGGCCAGCTCGCCGGTCTCCACGAAGCTGCCCGGGTCGAAGAGCATGTCGATGCGCTGCTGGGCGGTGGGCAGGCCCGCCTCCGCCCGCGCCGCGATCGCCCGGGACGAGCCCTGGGTGGTCTTGGCCTTGCGCATCGCCTCGAGGGCGTCGAGCTTCTCCGCAGTGCTCATCCCTGAGCCTCCTCCGACCTGTTCGTGGTGTCCCGGCCGGAGGCCGTGTCGTGCGGGGCCAGGTTGGCCAGGGTGGCGACCAGGTGGTCGGCCACCTTGGACACCACCGGCTCGTCGATGATCGCCAAGTGGTCCCCGCCCACGGTGACCACCTCCAGCTGCGGGCAGGCGCCGGCCCAACCACCGTCGGGCTCCACGTGGGTGTAGCGCGGCTCCAGCTCGATGGCACCGTCGTGCATGCGCTCCGCGCGGTAGAGCACCACCCGGCCCGGGTAGGGCTGCGGGTCCAGCTGCTCCACCGCCCGGGAGTCCACCCAGGACGTGCGCTGGTGCTCCAGCACCCCGGCGCTGATGCCGCCGGCCCCGGCCTTGACCGCAGCGGTCTTGAGCAGCTCGAGCACGATCTCCATCTGCTCCTCGTCGTCGGCGGCGAGCAGCTCCCGCTCCGGCAGGGGCACCGGCTGGCCGTAGGTGCGCTCCACGTAGGCGGCGAACCGGCGCCACCGGGCGAGGGACTCCTCGGCCCCGGCGGGCACCCGCTCGGAGGGCTGCACGGTGTCCAGCATCGCGATGAGCTCGACGTCGGCACCCTCCTCACGCAGCTGCCTGCCGACCTCGAAGGCCAGCGCGCCGCCGAAGGACCATCCCGCGAGGCGGTAGGGACCCTGCCCGCCGTGCTGGCGGATGAGCGGCAGGTAGTGGGCGATGCGCTCGGACATCGGCCCCTCCACCCGCTCCACCCCGAACACCGGCTGGTCGTCCGGCAGCAGCTGGATGAGCGGCTCGTACACCGAGCACGAACCGCCGGCCGGGTGGAACAGGAACAGCGGCGGAGCCTCGGTCTCACCGGGGGCGACGACGGAGGCCCTGAGCACGTGCACCAGGCCGGTGCCGGCGGCATTCTCCATCAGTGGACGCACCTCGTCGGCCAGCTCAGCCAGGCTGCCCGCGGTGGCCACCGCGCCCTGGTCCACGCTGGCCGCCCAGCGCCCACCGAGCGCCGCGGCCAGGTCGAGCACCTGGCCCGGGGTGCGTCGGGGCAGCGGGTTGGTGACGCCCGGCATCGGCGTGCCGATCACCGCGTTCCACTGCGCCGTCACCCAGCGCTCCGCAGCGTCCCGCGCTCCCACGGCCGCCACCTTGGGCAGCCCGTCCTGCATGGTGCCGGCGAACCCAGCCGGGCTGCCACCGTTGGCGAGGTCGTCCAGCTGGGCCTGCAGGTCGCCGAGGCTCACCCCGCGCAGGCTCTCCAGGGCCACCGGCGGTGTGCCCAGCTCGTGCTCCACCCGGTTCTTGATGCGCACCGCCATCAGCGAGTCCAGCCCCAGCTCGGTGAGCGGGACGTCGCTGGGCAGCTTGTTGGACGTGTAGCCCAGCACCTCGGCGATGATGCGACGCAGCGTCTCCACCGGCTGAGGTGCCTCCGGCTCCACCGTCCGCTCCGGCTCCGGGGCGTCCGCGGGCTGCAGCGCGCCGCCGTGCACGGCTACCTCGGTGGCACCGGAGGACTGCACCACCGCCTCCGCCAGGAGCACCCAGAACGGCGGGGTGGGCAGCCCGTCGGCGGTCTCCACCCCGGAGTCCAGCCGGGCGTGCACCTGCACCGAGGCACCCCCGGGGTGCTGCAGCAGGATGGTGGTGACCGGGGTTCCGGCCCCGGGCGCCAGCTGGTGCACCTGCAGGGTGGTCACGGTGGCACCCGCACCCAGCGCCTGGGTGGCCGCGGCGGCCACCAGCGTCTCGGTGGGCGTGCCCGCACTGCTCTGCCAGGTGTGCCTGCCGTCGGGCAGGGCCACGTAGACGCCGGGCGGCGGTACCGCGGAGGACGAGCCCAGCGCGGCGGTGGGTCGTGACTCGGTCCAGTGCCGGGTGTGCTGCCAGGCGGTGCGGGGCACGTCGGCCAGCGGACCCTCGCCGTGGAGCATGCGCAGGTTCACCTCGTGGCCGTGCACCTGCAGCTCGGCGAGCGCGCCCCGCAGGGTGGCCACACCGTCGGTCTTGCGGCGCTGGGTGGCCACCAGCAACGGGTCGCTGACGCCTTCGGCCGCAGCGGTGGCCCCCACCGAGGGCAGCGTGACGGGGTGCGGGGAGAGCTCGACGAAGCTGGTGTACCCCGCCTGCACCGCGGCGGCGACCGCCTCAGCGAACAGCACGGGCTGGCGCACCCCGGTGGTCCAGTAGTCCGAGCCGTGCACCGCGGGCATGCCCGGCCCGGCGGACTGGGAACCGGTCACCGAGGAGAACAGCACCACCTCGCACGCGCTGCTCTCCAGCCCGGCCAGCTCCGCGGTCAGCTCACCCAGCATCGGGTCGACGGCGGAGGTGTGTCCGGCGCCGCCGACGTCGAGCAGACGGGCCAGCCGCCCCAGCGACTCGGCGTGCGCCACCAGCGCACGCACCTCGTCGCGGTCACCGGCGATGGTGGTCTGGGCGGGCGCGGCGTGCACGGCTGCGCTCACCGAGGGCCAGCGCGAGGCCAGCTCGGCCAGCTCGGCGGCCGACATGCCGACCAGGCCCATCGCCCCGGCACCGAGGTCGTTGATCTCGGCCAGCAGGGTGGAGCGGGAGACGATGACGCGCACTGCGCTCTCCAGGTCCAGCCCGCCGGCGACGACGGCCGCGGCCACCTCGCCCATGGAGTGGCCCAACACGGCAGCCGGCCGGGCGCCGTGCTTGCGCAGCACCGCAGCCAGGCCGACCTGCACCGCGAACAGCACGATCTGCACCTTGTCCAGACCGGTCACCGGCTCCGCGGCCTGCACCGCCTCGCGCAGGGAGAAGCCGGCCTCGTGCTCGATGAGCGGCTCCAGCTCGTCCCACGCCTCGGCGAAGGCAGGCTCGCCGGCGAGCAGGTCGCGGGCCATGCCGTGCCACTGCGAGCCGTAGCCGGAGAACACCCACACCGCGCCGCTCACGTCGGAGGCGACACCTCGGTGCACACCCGGGCCCGGGCTGCCCTCGGCCACGGCGCGCGCGGCCTCGATGGCCTCGTCGTGCTTCTGCACCACCAGTGCGGCTCGGTGGCGGCCATGGGTGCGCCGAGCCAGTGCCCGCCCGACCGACGCCAGCGAGTCACCGCGCCCGGGCAGGTCGACCAGCCAGTCGGCCAGGTCGGCGGCGGCGTCCTGCAGCCGCTGCCGGGTGGGGGCGGACAGCGCGAGCACCGCGGTGGCCGAGCCGGAGGACTCCGCCGCTGGCTCGACGGCCGGCGCCTCGCGCACCACCAGGTGGGCGTTGGTGCCGCCGAAGCCGAAGCCGGAGATGCCGGCCACCGCCTGGCCGCTGTGCCGCGGCCACTCGTGCAGGTCGGTGACCACCGACAGCCGGGCCCGCTCGAAGGGGATGTGCGGGTTGGGGGTGGTGAAGTGCAGGCTCGGCGGGATGGCGCCCTGCTGCAGCGCCAGGACCACCTTGATCAGCCCGGTGATGCCGGCGGCCGCCTCGAGGTGGCCGAAGTTGGTCTTGGCCGAGCCGAGCAGCAGCGGCTTGTCCGCGTCGCGCCCGCTACCCAGCACCGCGCCCAGCGCCCGCGCCTCGATGGGGTCGCCGAGCAGGGTCCCGGTGCCGTGGGCCTCCACGTAGTCCACCTGGTTGGGGTGCACCCCGGCGTCGCGGTAGGCCAGCCGCAGCAGGTCGGCCTGGGCCGCCGGGTTCGGCGCCATCAGCCCGTTCGAGCGGCCGTCGGAGTTCACCGCGGAGCCGGCGATGACGGCGAGCACCTCGTCGCCGTCGCGCTGGGCGTCGCTGAGCCGCTTGAGCACCACCATTCCGGCGCCCTCACCGCGGGCGATGCCGTCGGCGGAGGCGTCGAAGGCCTTGCAGCGGCCGTCCGGCGCCAGTGCCCCCGCTTGGTCGAAGACCACTGTGGTGGTGGGGGCGACCACCAGGTTCACCCCGCCGGCCAGCGCCATGTCGGTCTCGCCCGAGCGCAGGCTGCGCACTGCCTGGTGCACGGCCAGCAGCGAGGAGGAGCAGGCGGAGTCCAGCGTCATGCTAGGCCCGCGCAGGTCGAGCATGTAGGAGACCCGGTTGGCCACGATGCTGCCCGCGGCGCCGGTGGCCGTCCAGGCATCCAGCCCGCCGAGGTCGGCGGTGGTGATCAGGCCGTAGTCGTGGGTGGACACACCGACGTAGACGCCGGTGGCACTGCCCCGGAGGTCGTCGGGGTTGATGCGGGCGTGCTCCAGCGACTCCCAGGCCACCTCGAGCACCAGGCGCTGCTGCGGGTCCATCGCCGCAGCCTCGCGCGGGGCGATGCCGAAGAACTCCGCGTCGAAGCCCTGCACGTCGTCCAGGAAGCCACCGTGGACGTTGGTGCGCTCCAGCACCGCCGCCTGCTCGGGGTTGGCCGCGAAGGCCTCCCACCGGCTCGCCTCCACCTCGCTGATGGCGTCCACCCCGCCGCTGAGCAGCTCCCAGAGCTGGCCGGGCGAGCGCACTCCACCGGGCAGCCGGGCCGCCAGGCCCACCACCGCGACCTGGTCGTCCAGGGACGCCGGTCCGGACGTGCCGTCGTGGTCGTAGAACGATCCGCTGAGCTCCTCCACCGCGGGCTCACCCTCGACCAGCCGCGTGGCGAGGGCGGCGATGGTCGGGTACTCCCACACCAGGGTGGCCGAGAGGGTGACGCCGAGCATCTCCTCCAGCTCGCCGGAGAGCGCCACCGTGTCGCGGGAGGCCAGGCCGAACTCCTCCAGCGGCCGGTCCTCCCGGACCTCGGAACGAGGCAGTCCCGTGCTCCCGGCAACCCAGTCCACGAGCCACCCACGAAGGGCAGCCACGGTCATGGGCTGGCCGGGCACGGTCCCCGCTCCTGGCGCTCCGGTCATGCAGTCACCTGTGTCTCTTCCGTCTCGTGCGTGTCATCCTGCACGTCCGGGAACGCGCCGGGGCGGGGAGCACCCCGCAGGGTGCCGTCGAGGTACTGCTGGCGGCAGGCTCGTCGGGCGATCTTTCCACTGGAGGTCCGTGGGATCGAGCCCCCTGGCAGCAGCAGCACCTCGCGCACGCTGAGGCCGTGCCGCTGCGCCAGTGCGGCCCGCACGGCGGCGATGGCCGGCTCGGGGTCGGCCTTGCCCTGGCCGGAGGCCCGCTCGGCCACCACGACCAGCTGCTCGGCCGAGCCGGTGGCACCGTCGGCGGCGGGCACCGAGAACGCGGCCACGAAGCCGGAGCGGAGCACCTTGCTGGCCTCGGTGGCCGTGAACTCCACGTCCTGCGGGTAGTGGTTGCGCCCGCCGATGATGATCATGTCCTTGGCCCGGCCGGTGATGTAGAGCTGGCCGTCGACGATGGTGCCCAGGTCGCCGGTGCGCAGCCAGTGCCTGCCGTCAGTGCTCCCCGCCACCAGTGCGCGGAAGGTCTGCTCGGTCTCCTCGGCACGGTTGTAGTAGCCCGCGCCGATGTTCTCCCCGTGCAGCCAGATCTCGCCCACGGAGCCGTCCGGCAGCGCCTCGCAGGTCTGCGGGTCGACGATGAGGGACTCCTGCTCCACCGACATGTCCCCGACGGCGACGTACATGCTGGCCGCAGGCGCGTCGGCGGCCACCTCGACCGCCTTGCCGGCACCGAGCTGGTCGCGGTCGAAGTGGCTGACCCTCGGAGGCTGGCCAGCGGTGCTGGCGGCCACGAACAGGGTGGCCTCGGCCATGCCGTAGGAGGGCCGCTGCGCGTACGGCGACAGCCCGTAGGGGCCGAAGGCGTCCTGGAACTGCTGCAGCGAGGACGGCCGCACCGGCTCGCTGCCGTTGATCAGCGCGACGACCCCGCTGAGGTCGAGATCGGCACCCTCGGGCGGGCGGCCCCGGCGGGCGGCGTGCTCGTAGGCGAAGTCCGGTGCCGCGGCGATCACGCCGGGCGCCTCGGCCAGCAGCTTGATCCACCGCAGCGGACGCTGCACGAACGCCCGCGGGGTCATCACCGCGCAGGGGCGGCCGATCATCGCCGGGATGATCACCACGAGCAGGCCCATGTCGTGGAACAGCGGCAACCAGCTGACGCCTCGCCCGGTCTCCGGCGGGACCTCGAAGCTGGTGACCATCTGCATGACGTTGGTGAGCACGCCACCGTGGGTGATCTCCACACCGGCGGGCACCCGGGTGGAACCGGACGTGTACTGCAGGTAGGCGATCGAGCTGCGGTCCAGCTGCGGGGCGGTCCAGGACTGGGCCAGGGAGTCCGGCACCCCGTCGACGGCGATGGTGCGGGGACGCTGCGCGGCGGGCACCGCCTTGAAGAAGGCTCGCACCCCCGGTGCGGCCGAGGTGGAGGTGAGCACCACCGTGGGCGCGCAGTCGCCGAGCACGGCGTGCAGCCGGTCGGAGTGCCCCGGCTCCTCCGGGTCGAACAGCGGCACCGCGACCAGGCCGGCGTGGACGGCGGCGAAGAAGCCGACGATGTACTCCATGCCCTGGGGCGCGAGGATGGCCACCCGCGCGCCGGGCTCGGCCACCTGCTGCAGGCGCGCGGCCACGGCGCGCACCCGCACGCCGAGCTCGGCGAAGGTCAGGGTGGTCCGGGTACCGTCCGCCTCGGTGGAGTAGTCCACAGTGGTGAAGGAGGGCGCGTCGCCGCGCGCAGCGGTCATCGCCTCCAGGTGGTCCACCACGGTGCCGCGGGAGAGCCCGGCCACCAGGTCACCACCTGTCAGGGCCTGAACCTCGGACCCGCCGTCGTTCGTATCCTGAACGGACAAGTGACCCGTCATGGAACCTCCTCGATCGAGCTGCTCGCGAATGTCGGCGCGACGCTGGCTCCCTGTTGCCCGGCTCTGGGCCCGTAAGGTCGCTCAGCGTTGCGGCGCGGCGGACCGCACCGTTGCTTGACTTGACCCCCGCGCGAACGCCCCGCGGTATGTTACAGCGGTCTCACACCACGGCCCGGGACCCCGGCAGTGGCCGTGAGGTTCGTCCGGTGTATGCCTGGGCCGGTCGCGTGTCCGAAGCGTACGTTTCCTGACGATCATGTCAACAGATCAGCCCTTGGGCACCTCCTCCACGCGCGCGGCAAGCCATCCGGCCAGCCACTGGGTGGCAGACGTTGCGCCTTCCACCTTGTACGTCGCGTAGGACGAGTGAACGTTGCTCTGCATGTACTGGCCCACCAGCGCGAGCGTCGCAGGCAGGTTGGCGAGGTTGGTCGCACTCGGCGGGGTCGCGCAGATCAGGTCGCCGGGAGCGCAGAAGGTGACCACCCGGTCCCCCACCGCGCCAAAGCCCTTCGGCCTCGGCCCGCCCAGGCCGGCGCCGGCAACCGGGGCGCCGATGAGCCGGTCCGCGGCACCGTTGCGGTTGGGGTCGGACACCAGACCCACTCCGATCAGCTTCTCCGGTGGGATCACCGCGCCGCCCTGGCCGATCTCGGCAGCCAGGTCGCCGGCCACGGCCGCCCCCTGGGAGAAGCCGACCAGGGCGAACTTGGTGGTGGCGCAGCGCTTGGTGGTCTCGGCGATGGCTGCCCGGGCGGCCCGCACCCCGTCCTGCTCGCTCGCCAGGTAGGGCGTCGGGTTGTTGAACTGCGCCAGGTACGGCACGAAGTAGGTGCTCACCCGGCCGGCGTCCCCGCCGAACCGCGCGGTGAGCGGGTTGGCGACCGCGGCGAGCAGGCCCGCAGGCGCACCAGGGTTGGCCCCCGGGTTGGTCTCGTAGGTGCCCGGCACGAACACCACCTGCACGTCCGGACAGCCGGCCGGCTTGGCCGAGGTCGCCGGCGGCTGGGCGGAGGTCCCCGGCGGCTGGGTGGCGGTGGAGCCGGGGCCCGGGCCAACCTCGGGCGTGTCGGGACCCGACCCGGGCAGCCGGGTGAGGACCGAGCCGACCACCACCAGTGCCACCAGCACCACGAGCCAGATGCCCCAGCGCCGCTTCCGCGGCTGGTAGGCGTTGCTCATTGACCGGACCTCCTCCTGCTTGCTGCGAACACCCGACCTGACCGCGGGTGGGGCAGCGGCGCAGTTCTGGGGTTCAGCCTGAGCACGTTACCGGTCCAAGCCCCCGGTCATGCGTAGACAGAGATTCCAATCACGACGAGCCACGCGACCGCGAGCACCTGCAGGACCCGGTCGCGCAGCGCGATCTCCTCGGGCTCCCCCGCCACGCCGCCGTCGACGTCCACGGCGTAGCGCAGCACGGCGACGGTGAACGGCACCATCGAGATGACCGACCAGACCGAGTCGCTGGTCTCGTTGAGCTGGAAGGCCCACAACCCGTAGGACAGGATCACGGCGGTGGCCGACATGGTCCAGACGAAGCGCAGGTAGGTGGAGGTGTAGCTCTCCAGCGACTTGCGGATCTTGCCGCCCGTCTGCTCGGCCACCCGCATCTCGGCGTAGCGCTTGCCGGAGACCATGAACAGCGAGCCGAAGGCCGCCACCAGCAGGAACCACTGCGACAGCTCCAGACCGGCCGCCACGCCACCGGCGATGGCCCGCAGCAGGAAGCCCGAGGCCACGATGCAGATGTCCAGCACGGGCTGGTGCTTGAGCCCGAAGCAGTACGCCAGCTGCACGGCCACGTATACCGCGATCACCACCAGCAGCTCCCAGGACGCCACCAGCGACAGCGCCATGCTGGCCAGCAGCAGCACCACCGCCAGCACGTAGGCCAGGCGCACCGGAACCACCCCGGCCGCGATGGGCCGGTGGCGCTTGCGCGGGTGGGCACGGTCGGCGTCCACGTCCATCGCGTCGTTGACGAGGTAGACGCCGGACGCGGCCAGGCAGAACGCCAGGAAGGCGATCGCGGCATCGCCGAGGATCGACAGCTCGCCGACCTTGCCTGCGGCGACCGGCGCCGCCAGCACCAGGACGTTCTTCACCCACTGCCTCGGTCGGACGGCCTTGAGCAGGCCGGCGGGC
Organism: Rhodococcus sp. Z13_19A; assembly: GCF_058133575.1. Classification (NCBI taxonomy): domain Bacteria; kingdom Bacillati; phylum Actinomycetota; class Actinomycetes; order Mycobacteriales; family Nocardiaceae; genus Rhodococcus; species Rhodococcus sp. Z13_19A. The sequence goes on along the minus strand of NZ_JBYUNN010000001.1, from coordinate 1,147,736 downwards.
AGCGACATCGGGGCGGTGGGTGGGCCCGTGACAGTGGTGTCTGGTGTGCTCATCGATCTCCTCCTGGAAGGCCATGTCGATCTTGCGCCGTGAGGAGCGCTTGGGCGGTAGCCGCGCCCAGGGCAGCACCCACGAGCACGTCGGAGGGGTAGTGGACGCCCAGGACCAGCCGGGACAGCAGCATCGGTGGCACCAGCAGCGCCGGCAGCGGCAGGCCGGTGAGCCGGCCCAGCAGCACGGCAGCGGCCGCGGTGGACGTGGCGTGCGAGGACGGGAAGCTGAGCTTGCTGGGCGTGGAGACGCCCACGCGCACCGACGGGTGGTCGGGCCGGGGACGACGGACCACCCGCTTGACGGCGATGGAGACCGCATGGGCGCCGACCGCCCCCACCGCGGCGCTGGCCCACCGAGCACGGCGGGGCCGGTCCAGCACGGCGCCGGCGCCAGCAAGAGCCACCCAGCCCAACGCGTGCTCACCGAAGTGCGACATCGCCCGAGCGCCGGCGAGCACACCGGGCCGGTGGGCCAGGTTCCGCTGCACCGCGGCCAGCGCGCGGACCTCGACGGCGCTCACGGCCCTGCCGCCACGGGTACCGGCGTGACCCGCACCGAGGACGACTTCGGCCCGTGTCGGCGCAGCCACACCCGGGCCGGCTCCTCCACGAAGCGGTAGAAGAGGTGACCCAGCAGCACAACCAGCAGCAGCACCTGCGGAATGAGGAAGGTGGCCAGCGCGGTGCCAGGGGCCAGGGAGGATCGCAGAGCCATCTCCGTCCAGAAGATCTCGAACACCGGCACGTGCACCAGGTAGATGCTGAAGGAGATCCGGCCCCCGTGCACCATCCACGGGTGCGCCAGCACCTTGGCCAGACCGGTCTGGTGCAGCGCGAGGCCGGCGACGAGCACCGGGAACATCACCACGACGACTCCGCCGTAGCCGCCCTGGGGCGCGCGCCAGGAGGCCCACAGCAGGCCGAGGACGATCTCCACCAGCGCGATCGCGGTCAGCAGCGGGGCATAGCGCCGCAGCCGGGAGGCCGCGCCCACGTTGCGCACCGCCAGGTAGGTCAGGGCACCGGCCAGGAAGCCACAGCTGATCCGCAGCAGCCAGGCGTAGCGCAGACCGGCCTCCTCGCCGGTGTAGCTGAGGTAGGCGAAGGGGACCATGACGGCCACCGCGAGCGCCCCCAGCACCGGGGCGGGCAGCCGGCGGACCCGGTAGAGCACCAGCACCAGCAGCGGGAAGGCGAGGTAGGCGGCCCACTCCGCGCTGATCGACCAGGCCGGGCCGACGAAGGAGACACCGTCGAAGTACGGCTGGGTCCACAGCTGCACCATGAGCAGCTGCTGCAGGTAGCTCCACACGGTCAGGTCGGGCTGGACCGTCTGGTAAGCCAGGTACCCGTCGGTCACCCGGGTCTGCTTGTAGAGCAGCCAGCCCAGGAACAGCGTGGTGACGGTGGCGTAGACCGGCCAGATCCGGCAGATCCGCGCCCACAGGAACACCAGTGCTGCCCGCACCCGCAGCCGCGGGCCCACCTTGGTCAGGTAGGTGAGCGTGATCACGAACCCGCTGAGCACGTAGAACAGGTCCACGCCGAGCGCCCCGGAGGACACGATCGGGCGCAACGGCTCCCAGAAGCGGGTGTAGGCGTCGCCGGGGGTGAACTGGAAGTGGAACACCACCACCCACATCGCGGCGACGATGCGCAGGCCGGTCAGCGAGCGGATCTCCCCGCCACCGCCGACGGTGCCCGTGGGCGCCGCTGCGCGCTGGGCGGTGCCGGCTGGCGCACGGTTGCCGGAGTGGCCTCCGCTGCGCGACCGGCTCCCGCCGCCCGACCGGGTGCCGGTGCCCGCCGTGGGGTCCTGGAGAGGACGATCCGCAACCTGCCCGGTTGCGTCGTCAGCCATTGAAGATGCGACGCCAGGACTCGTGGGAGGTCAGTGCAGGCAGACCCTGGCGGTAGGTCTTGCTCAGCCGCGGGAACTCCCGACGCAGCTCGGCGTGGGCACGCACCGACTCCCCCAGCAGCTTCCAGAACGTCTTGGGGTTGCGCTTGCGGTAGGCCACCCCGCGGCCGTCGGCAGTGGCCACCGTCGCACCGTCCAGGCGCGCGAGCAGGAACCACCGCGCATCCTGGGCAGCGATGTTCAGCTGCGGGTTGTGGTGGTGCTCCTCCTTGACCGGCAGCACGTTGTGCACCAGCGAGGCGGCGAGGGTGGCGCCGATGGTCACCGGGTTGGTCGGCGGCTTGAGGAAGCGCTCAGCCTTGACCGCGTCCATGGACGGCAGGGGCAGCGCCCGCGAGGAGGCCAGCACCTTGCCGTCGTCGAACTCCGACCGGGCCGAGCGGACCTCGCCGAGCGCGGTGGGCAGCTGGTCGAACAGCGCGTCCGGGCCCGCCAGGAAGTCGCGGATGGCGAGGTTCTGCAGGGCCACGGTGGAGTACTCCAGCGACAGCAGGTGCTTGATGGTGCTCTTCATGCTGTGCTGGATCATCCCGCCGCCGCGCTTGTACTTGCTGTACAGCGAGGCGACCACCAGGCGGTTGCGCAGGTGGAAGTAGGCCTGCCAGTCGGTGGCGTCGTCCTTGTCCGACCAGGGCATGTGCCAGATGGCCACGCCGGGCAGGGTCGCGGTCGGGTAGCCGGCCTTGCCCGCGCGCAGGCCGTACTCGGCGTCGTCCCACTTGATGAACAGCGGCAGCGGCAGCCCGAGCTCCTCGGCCACCACGCGCGGGATGAGGCACATCCACCAGCCGTTGTAGTCCACGTCGATGCGCCGGTGCATGCGCGCGGTCTGGCGCAGGCTCTTCTTGGCGAAGTCGTGGTCGTACTCGACGTTGGGGGCCGCGCGCCACATGAACTTGTCGCGGTCGACGACCTCCCCCATGGAGTGCAGGTGCGAGCGGGCCTGCAGGTTGAGCATCTGCCCACCCACCAGCGTGGGGCGCTCGGTGAACCGGGAGAAGGCCACCGCCCGCAGGATGCTGTCCGGCTCGATGACGATGTCGTCGTCCATCAGCAGGATCTGCTCGCAGCTGGTGGTGTTCAGCGCCTCGTACATGCCGCGGGAGAACCCGCCGCTGCCGCCGAGGTTGCCCTGGTTGTGGATGCGCAGGCGGTCGCCGAGCTGCGCCGCTGCCGCGGGGAACTCGGCGGCGTCGACCACCTTGCGGTTGCCCTGGTCGGCGACGAATACCGCGTCGACGAGGTCCAGCACGGCGGGGTCCTCACCGATCGCGCTGAGCGCGGCGGCGCAGTCGTCCGGCCGGTTGAACGTGGTGATGCCGATGGCGACCGAGGCGCGCACCGACGACTCCTGGGCGGCGAACCAGGCCGCCTCGTGCAGCGTGACCGTGCCCTCGTCGGTGGTGACGTCGAACCACAGCCAGCCGCCGTCCTCGAACGGGGCCAGGTCGAGCGCGAACTCCAGGGTGGTGTCGTCGGTGGCCGTCACGACTGCGCCGTCGGCGTGGATGATGGTGGCGTCGGCCTTGGACCGGTAGACGTCCACCCGGCACTTGCCGCTCAGCTTGAGCTGCAGCACCACCTTGTCCAGCACCGTCCAGCGGCGCCAGTAGCTGGCGGCGAAGGCGTTGAAGTAGGTCGCGAAGGACACCTCGGACTCCGCGGGCAGCTCCAGCGCAGTGCGGCTCAGCGCCCGGGAGCGCTTGCGGTTGGTCTCGTCCTCGTCCAGGTAGAGCGCCCGCAGGTCGAGCGGGTCGCCGCTGCGCGGAAGGATGACGCGCTGCAGCAAGGACACCGCCTGGGTGGACTCGGTGGTGTCGGTGAGCTGTTGGGTGGCGGTCATCTGTAGATCAGTCCTCCGGCGTCTCTGAAGCCTCGGCGAGCGCCCGGCCCTCGGTGAAGTGCGGGGCCAGCGTGTTGTCGAACATGGAGAGCGCGCTGGCGATGGCCATGTGCATGTCAAGGTACTGGTAGGTACCCAGCCGTCCGCCGAAGAGCACGCCCTTGCGGGCGGTCTCGGTCTTGGCCAGCTTGCGGTAGGCCGCGACCTTGGCCCGGTCCTCCGCGGTGTTGATCGGGTAGTACGGCTCGTCCCCGGACTCGGCGAAGCGGGAGTACTCCCGCATGATCACCGTCTTGTCCTTGGGGTAGTCCCGCTCCGGGTGGAAGTGCCGGAACTCGTGGATGCGGGTGTAGGCGATGTCGGTGTCGGCGTAGTTCATCACCGGGGTGCCCTGGTAGTCCCCGACCGGCACGACCTCCTGCTCGAAGTCCAGCGTGCGCCAGCCCAGCTCACCCTCGGCGTTGTCGAAGTAGGCGTCCAGCGGGCCGGTGTAGACGATCGGCGCGTCCGGGCTGGCGGCGACCAGCTCCTCGCGCACGTCGAAGAAGTCGGTGTCCAGCCGGACCTCGATCAGCTCGTGGTCGGCCATCTTCTCCAGCCACGCGGTGTAGCCGTCGACCGGCAGGCCCTCGTAGGTGTCGTTGAAGTACCGGTTGTCGAAGGTGTAGCGCACCGGCAGCCGGCTGATGATCTCCGCGGGCAGCTCGGTGGGGTCGGTCTGCCACTGCTTGGCGGTGTAGCCGCGGAAGAACGCCTCGTACAGCGGGCGCCCCACCAGGGAGACGGCCTTCTCCTCGAAGTTCGCGGCCTCCTTGCCGTCGATCTCCGCGGCCTGCTCGGCCACCAGCGCACGCGCCTGGTCCGGGGTGAGGTACTTGCCGAAGTAGGCGCACATCGTCGCCAGGTTCACCGGCATGGAGTACGCCTGGTCCTTGAACACGGTGAACACCCGGTGGGTGTAGCCGGTGAAGTCGGTGAACTGGTTGACGTAGTCCCACACCCGCTGGTTGGACGTGTGGAACAGGTGGGCGCCGTACTTGTGGATCTCGATGCCCGTCTCCGGCTCAGGCTCGGAGTAGGCGTTGCCCCCGATGTGGTGGCGGCGGTCGAGCACCAGCACCCGCTTGCCCAGCTGGGTGGCGGCACGCTCGGCGATCGTCAGCCCGAAGAAGCCAGAGCCGACGATGATGAGGTCGTAGCGCTGATCTGCCTGCACACTTGCCGCGTCAGAGGAAGAGGTCACGGGGACCTAGGGTAACGGACGTCCGTGTGCCAGCGACCCGGCGCGCGCAGGCTCCTGCGCAGATGCACCCCCGCCACCCACCACGGCGCCACTTTGACCAGCGTTCTCCTTGTGCCCGTTGCGTGTAGGTTTTCCGAATGAGCCACGACGAGCCGCCGGACACCACCGGTGAGGAGTACACCGAGCGATTGGTGAAGCTCAGCACGCCTCGGTGGAAGCAGGTGCTGGACGTCCAGCGGCCGTACCGGTGGAACCTGCACCGCCTGCTCGGGCAGCGCCGCGTCCTGGACGTCGGGTGTGGAATCGGCAGGAACCTGGTGGCCCTTTCCCCTGGCAGCGTGGGGGTGGACCACAACGTCGACTCAGTGGCGCACTGTCGGGCCCTGGGCCTCTCCGCGCACACCACCGCCGAGCTGCCATCCGCCGCTGATCTCGGGTCCTTCTCCGGCCTGCTGCTCGCCCACGTGATCGAGCACCTCCCCCCTGGCGAGGAGGCGGCGATCGTCGGGGCCTACCTGCCGTACCTGGAGCCGGACTCGGTCGTCGTGCTGATCTGCCCGCAGGAGCGCGGCTTCGCCACCGACGCCACCCACACCACCTTCTTCGACATCGACGCGCTGACCACGCTCGCTGAGCAGCTCGGCCTCGTCGTCACCAGGACCATGTCATTCCCGCTGCCCAGGTTTGCCGGGAAGGCTTTTCCCTACAACGAGTTCGTCGTGGTCGCGCGCACCCCGGCCGGCTAGCCACCCTGCCTCACAGCAGTCGGTGGACCAGCCGCCAGTAGACAGTGACGCCGGCGTTGACCACGCGGGTGGCTGCGGCTGAGCCGACGACGTGCGGGTCCAGCCTCGACGTGAGAGTCGACATCCACTCCGCGTCGGGAACCTGCGCCTCAGCCCGCATCGCTGCCCGCCGGCTGAGCAGGTGGTCCCGGTGCCGCCACAGCCACACCCAGCCGCGGAGCTTGTGGCGTCCCCAGCCCTGCATCACCGCCTGTCCCAGGATGCCGATCTCGAGCACTACCAGCAGCGGCGCCAGCAAGGCCAGAGCTCGTGCTGGCCACGTGGTGGCCAGCAGCATCAACCGGTTGCGCTCGATCAGGTACATCTTGGTGGGGTTGCGGGAGAACTCGTAGTGGTGGCGGGCGATCGCAGTGGGCACGCAACGCGCCCGCAGCCCCAGACGCCGACACCGCAGGCTGAGCTCGGTGTCCTCCAGGTAGGCGAAGTAGGAGTCGTCGAAGCCCCCCAGCTGCTGCCAGAGCGAGCGGCGCAGCAGCAGCGCAGCGCCGCTGGCACCGGTGACGTCGTAGGGGGCAGTGCGGTCCTCCCGCTCGTCCAGCCGCCCCGCCCAGGAGACACCGAGGACGTGCACCGGGTTGCCGGCACTGTTGATGAGCTCGGGCCGGTCGGCGAGCCGGACGCTGGCCATCACGGGGCCCACCTCGGGCTGGGCCGCCTCGGCCACCAGCTGCGCCAGGGTGCCGGGCTCCAGGAGGCAGTCCGAGTTGACCAGCGCCAGGTACTCGTCCTCGAGCTTCTCTGCCCCCAGGTTGCACCCACCTGCGAACCCGGTGTTCGTGCCCGGCCGCAACAGCGTGACCCCGGGACGGTCGACCAGCTGGTCGAGGTCCGCTCGCGTGCAGCCGTTGTCCACCAACACCACCTGCACGGCTACGCCGGTGCTGGCCAGTACCGAGTCGAGGCACTCCGCCAGCCAGGGCTCGTCCTGCCACGCCAGCACCACTACGCCGACCGATGGTGTTCTCACGCGTGTTCCTCCTGATCACCTGCTGGCAGCTGCGCTGCCGGGCTCGAGCCACAGCGAGCGGCGCAGCCGGACCGCGCATCGCCACCAGCAGCACTGCGCAGCTGGCCAGCCGCCAAGCACCGCCGCCGGGCAGCCTCACCACGCCGGGCCCGGGGCACGATCATGTCGCCAAGGGTGCGGCGCACGGCGGCCGGGGTAGTGCGCGGGAGAGCAACCGGCCACCAGCGGCCACCACGGAAGGAAGCGTGCCTGCAGCAGACTCCACCGCCACAACGACTGCTTTGCTCCCCATGGACAAAGGGCGGCCAGGCTTGACCTGCGGGAGGGCCTTCGGGGACCGAGGAACGGACCTGCGCCGCCCTTCACCAACAGCCACGCCCATCAGGCGCGTCAATACCCTCCCGGTGCAACGCTTCCCGCATCCGGCCACCGGCACTGGGCCGCCACGGCCGCGGCCGGGTGGGCGGGTTGGAGGGGTGTAGGTTGTCTCGCGCCGGCGCAGTGGGCAACCGTTTCGAGGGCTCTGCGCCGCGGCTCCCACCGGTCAAACCTGACTAGGGTCGACTGAGGCAATCGATGGTGTGCCTCCGCCAACGGCGGGCTGGACACTCGAGCGAAGGAATGTTTTGGCTCCTGTTCTTGGTGTGCTCCTGGTCACCGCGCTCATCCTGACGCTCCCGGGTCTCGCAGCCGGAATGGCGGTGGGTCTGCGCGGGTGGATGCTGCTCGGATCAGCTCCCGCTCTGACCTTGGGCGTTGCCGGAGTCCTTGCGCTCGCCACCTCGACACTGGGGCTCGCGTGGGCGCCCTGGGCAGCAGCAGTGGGACTGGCGCTGCTGTGCATCCTTCTGCTCGTGCTGCGCCGACCGTGGCGGACCCGTGGCGCGGACGCACCACGGCAAGAGGCTCGCCAGGAGGCTCCGAGCTGGCGGCCCGCGGACCACCTCGTGGTGACGCTGACGGTGCTCGCCGCCGGAGCCTGGGCCAGTGCGCTCGTCCTTCGCGCCACGAGGCGCCTCACCGCCGTACCGCAGGGCTGGGATGCAATGTTCCACGCCTCAGCAATCAGGCGCATTGCCGAGGTGCAGGACGCGGATTCCGCGGTGCTCAACGTGATCAACCAGCCAGATAAAGCTGATTACTACTACCCGGACGTCTATCACGCGCTGGGCGCACTGGTGAGCGACCTCCTGCCCATTTCGCCTCTCGAAACGCTCAATGCCTTCTCGGTAGTCATGCCCGCCTTGTTTTGCCTCACCATGGTCACGCTTGCCCGAACGGTGTCCACCCGTCCGGCGGTGACCATTGCCGTCGTGCTGCTCGCGACCTTCTCCACCTACTTCCCTTTCGGCACCATCGTCTACGGTCCGCTGTACCCGTACACGCTGGCACTCGTGGCGGTCCCTGCACTGATCGCCGCGCTCGACCGAGTCATCATCCAGCCAGCCGTAGTCACTGTCCTGACTCTCGCGCTCATCTTCTCCGGCATCATGGCCACCCACCCCTCGGTGGGGCTTGGCGCAGCACTGTGGTGCTTCCTGCACGTCCTTGTTCGTGCCGCCACCTTGCGGCGAGCCGTGGTTCCAGGCCTCGTTGCTCTTGCTGTCGCCGGTGCAGTCACCGCAGTGTTGGCCTACCCGGTTCTGGGCTCGCTGGTCTCGGGGGCGTCCGAGGCCACCGGCGTGGACTGGCCGGCCATCACCACACCTGGTTCTGCGATCGGAATGCTCACCACTTTCCACTTCGGGCTCACGTCACCCATGTGGATTCTCGCCCTGCTGTTCTTCGTGGGAATGGTGGTCAGTGCGCGAACCGTGACCATGTGGGCGCCCCTCGGGGCTGCGGCGATCTACCTCGTCATCTTTGTGCTTGCCGCCGCCTACGACACCGACTGGGCCCTCTCCATAACCTCGCTGTGGTGGGACACCACGCAGCGCCTGGCCGCGTTGTTCGCGCTACCGGCAATCCTGATCGCCGGCGTCGGCCTGGTGGCCGTGCGCGACCGGCTGCTCGCGCTGCTGAAGCCGCACTGGGGAAGGTTCCGCGGCCTCAGCTGGTCCATCGTCCGCCCGGCCACCTTTGGGGTCGCTTTCCTGGCGATCTGGATCACCACTGGTTTTGGGTACGGCTCGGTGCAGCTGGAGCAGCTCCGTTCCGCATTTGGGAACGGCCCCACGCTGTCCGCCGGCGAACAACAGGCACTGGAGTACCTGGCGACGGTCCACGATGGTTCCACCGTGCTGAACGATCCCTATGACGGCATGGGATGGGGTTATGCCCTCAACGACATCGACATGGCATTTCCCACCCCGATTGGCGGAGACTCGAACGTCTACGGGCGGGACCGGCTGTTGCTGATCCGATTCTTCAACCAGATCGACATCATGCCCGAGGTGCGCCAAACGGCGGCGAACCTGCGGGTCGGCTGGGTCGTGGTCGGCGAGGGCTTCGTCCCTCCGCACAAGGGTCGTCAGCCGGGTCTGCTCGCCCTCGATGGCGTCCCGGGCCTGACGAAGGTGTTTCAGAACAGCGAGGCGGTGATCTACCGGTACGACTCCCGTGACGGAGTCACGCCTCCAGCTCAGGTGCAGCCGTCCTCGTCGGAGATGCAGCCGGACACCGGCCGGTAGCTGCAGTTCTGCGGGGCGTCGTGCTCAGCGTGGCGCACCAGGGCGAGCAAGCGACAACACCCACTGCGGTCTCATGCCGCCTGGCCACTGAGGACGGTCAGCTCCACCAGCGCTCGAGCACCTGGGCCAGCCCGTCCTCGGTGTGCGAGCCGGTCACCTCGTCGGCCGCGGCCAGGGCATCCGGGTGCGCGTTGCCCATCGCCACCCCGTGGCCCGCCCACCGCAGCATCGGCACGTCGTTGGGCATGTCGCCGAACGCGATCACCTCGGTCTGCGCCACCCCGTGCTGCGTCGCCACCCGGCCCAGGCCGCTGGCCTTGGTCACCCCCGGCGCGGACAGCTCCACCAACCCGTTGTTGGTGGAGTAGGTCAGGTCCACCGCGCCGTCGAACAGCGGCAGCAGCCGCTCGGCCATGTCGGCGCTGGCCATCTCGCTGTGCCGCACGAGCACCTTCACCGCCGGCTCCGACGTCAGCTCGTCCGAGCTCACCTCGGTGTTCTCCGGGTTCAGCCAGGCGTGGGCGTAGCCAGGGGCGGTGACGAACTGCGGGGTGGCCGAGTCGTGCGCACCGACGCGCTCCGCCGCCAGGCCGCACCCCGGGATCGCCTCCCTGGCGATCTCGGTGGCCCGCTGCAGCAGCGCCACGTCCAGGGTCTGCGAGTGCAGCACCCGCTCGGTGGCCGTGTCGTAGAGCACCGCGCCGTTGGCGCACACCGCCAGCGGCGCAAAGCCCAGCTGGTCCACCACCGGGCCCACCCAGCGCGGCGGGCGACCGGTGACCAGCACGAAGGGCACGCCGTCCTGCCACAGCGCCCGCACCGTCGCCAGGGTGCGGGGGGTGATGTCGTCGTTGCGGTCCAGGAGGGTGCCGTCGACGTCGGTGGCCACGAGCCGGGGGGTCTGCACGACCGCCATCATGCCGTGTCGGTCGGGACGGCTACCGTCGCCCACATGCGCGTCGGAGTAGTGCTGCTGCCCCAAGCCCGCTGGCACGGCCCGGACGGGGCCGCCCAGCAGTGGCGCCGGGTCGAGGAGCTCGGCTTCGACCACGCCTGGACCTACGACCACCTGTCCTGGCAGTCGCTGGTGGACGAGTCGTGGTTCGCCACCGTCCCCACCCTCAGCGCCGCCGCCCTGGTCACCTCCCGCATCCGGCTGGGCACCTGGGTGGCCTCCCCGAACTACCGCCACCCGGTGCCCTTCGCCAAGGAGCTGCTGAGCCTGGACGACCTGTCCCAGGGCCGCTTCACCCTCGGCCTGGGCGCCGGTGGCACCGGCTTCGACGCGCGGGTGCTGGGCCAGGAGCTGCTCACCCCGGGCGAGCGGGTGCGCCGCCTCGCCGAGTTCACCGGGCTGCTCGACGAGCTGCTCACCCAGCCGGCCACCACCGCCACCGGCGAGCGCTACGCGGCAGTGGACGCCCGGATGCTGCCCGGGTGCGTGCAGCAGCCCCGGCTGCCCTTCGTGATCGCGGCCAACGGGCCGCGGGCGATGCGGGTGGCCGTCGCGCACGGTCAGGGCTGGGCCACCACCGGCTGCACCGACCCGGCCGACGGCCAGCAGGCGTGGTGGCGCGGAGTGGCGGGGCTGGTGCGGCGCCTGGACGACCTGGCCGAGGGGCGCGTGCTGGAGCGCTACCTGAACCTGGACTCCGCGCCGGTGTACTCGTTGAGCTCGGTGGCGGCGTTCACCGACGCGGCGGGCCGAGCCGGCGAGCTGGGCTTCACCGACGTGGTGGTGCACCACCCCCGGGCTGAGGGCATCTACTCCGGCGACGTGGCCGTGCTCGAGGCAGCGGCAGAGCTGGCATCCTCCGGCGCATTGGGGGCCTGACCGGTCACCACCGCCACCACCTGCTCGTGGTCGTAGGTGTAGCTGTCGAAGCGGAAGCTCAGCCCGGTGGCCTGCACGTGCTCCATCCAGGCGCGGTGCTCGCCCTGCTGCCAGCCCGGGTAGTTGAAGTACTCGTCGAAGAGCACCACCGAGCCCTCGCGCAGCCGCGGCCCGATCAGCTCCAGCGCCGTGACGGTGGCGGAGTACAGGTCGGCGTCCAGGTGCAGGAAGGCCACCGGCTCGTCGTTGTCGGCCAGGAAGCCGGGCAGGGTGTCGGCGAACAGCCCCACCACCAGCTCGGCTCCGGGCACCTCCGGTGGCTCGTCCTGGGCGAAGGCGCCGGCGGGAAAGCCGGTGCGCCAGTCCTCGGGCAGGCCGGTGAACACGTCGAACCCCACCACCCGGCGCTCGGGCAGCAGCTCGCGCATCAGCCGGAGGGTGTGTCCGCCGCCGACGCCGAGCTCCAGGGCGAGGCCGGGTCCGGTCACCAGCCCGGCGGCGTGGCGCAGCGTCTCGTCGGGGTGCGGGAACGTCGGCACGGTGGGCATGTGCTCCAGCGCGAACGCCGCCGACTCCGTCGCGGCCCGCACCTCCGCCCGGTAGTGCAGGTCTCGCCGCGCGCGCACCTCGACCTGGCGGAGCTTCTCGTGCAGCACCCCCAGCTCGGTGCGCACGTCGGCCAGCGTCTCCGCCCGCGCGCTGTCCGCGGCGAGCGCGGTGACGTCGGTGTGCAGCTTGGCGATCTCCGCGCGCAGCAGGCCCAGCTCGCGGCCCAGCTCCTCGTGCCGCTCGGTCTGCCTCCCGTCCTGCTCCTGCGCCTGCTGGTCCAGGACCTCCCGGAGCGCGCGCTGCAGCTTGGCTCGTGCGGCGTCCCGCAGGCCCATCAGGCGTCGGAGCTCGGGGCGGGGGCGATGGTCGGGGGCAGCTTGCCCTTCTTGCGCAGCTCCTCCATCTTGGCGCGCCGGGCCGCCACCTTCGCCTTGGTCTCCTCGCGGTCGAGCGCCTCGGCGTCCTCCAGCGTGGGGGCGCCACCACCCAGCGACGCCGGCACCCAGAAGGCGCCCTTCGGGTGCTCGGGGTAGGCCGCGCGCACCTTCTCCAGCTGCGCGCTCATCTGGGTGTGCAGCTGCTTGGTCACCGCAGCGGGGTTTCCCTCGGCCGAGACGGGCGGCTCGATGTCGATGTGGATGGGGGTGTTGGTGCGGCCCAGCCGCTTGGGGTGGCCCTTGGTCCACACTCGCTGGGACCCCCAGATGATCATCGGCAGCAGCGGGACCCCGGCCTCGGCCGCCATCCGCGCCGCGCCGGACTTGAAGCCCTTGAGCTCGAAGCTGCGACTGATGGTGGCCTCGGGGAACACGCCGATGATCTCGCCGGCCCGCAGCGCCTCCACGGCTGAGTGGTAAGACCCCGCCCCGGCTGCGCGGTCCACCGGGATGTGGTGCATCCCACGCATCAGCGGCCCCGCCACCGGGTGCTCGAAGACCTCCTGCTTGGCCATGAACCGCACCAGGCGCTTGGCCGGCCGAGCACCCAGGCCGGCGTAGGTGAAGTCGAGGTAGCCGACGTGGTTCATCACCAGCACGGCCCCGCCCACGCGCGGGACGTTCTCCGACCCGGTGACGGTGAACTTCAGGCCCTGGGCCGCGAACATGCCGCGGGCGAAGGTGATGACCGAGTCATAGACAGGTTCCACGGCAATGAGGCTAGCGGTTGCCGGTCACACCCGGTGGCCGCATAGCCTGGTGGCTGCAGACCCCATCTCGAGGAGGACGTACCCGTGCAGGTCACCAGTGTCGGACACGCCGGCTTTCGCATCCAGACCAAGGCCGGTTCCGTGCTGTGCGACCCGTGGGTCAATCCCGCGTACTTCGCCTCCTGGTTCCCCTTTCCGGACAACACCCAGCTCGACTGGGACAGCCTGGGTGCCTGCGACTACCTCTACGTCTCTCACCTGCACCGTGACCACTTCGACCGGGAGAACCTGGCGCGCCACGTCAACAAGGACGCCACGGTGCTGCTGCCGGACTTCCCGGTGGACGACCTGCGCAAGGAGTTCGAGGCGCTGGGCTTCCACAAGTTCCTGGAGACCACCGACTCGGTCAAGCACTCGGTGCCTGGGCTGGACCTGATGATCATCGCGCTGCGCTCGCCGGCGGACGGCCCCATCGGCGACTCGGGCCTGGTGCTCGACGACGGCGAGACGGTCTTCTTCAACATGAACGACGCGCGCCCGGTCGACCTGGACATGGTGCGCGCCGAGTTCGGCCGCGTGGACGTGCACGCGCTGCAGTTCTCCGGCGCCATCTGGTACCCGATGGTCTACGACCTGCCCGAGCGCGCCAAGGTCGCCTTCGGCACCCAGAAGCGCCAGCGCGGGATGGACCGGTCCCGCCGCTACGTCGAGCAGGTGGGCGCCACCTGGGTCATTCCCTCCGCCGGACCGCCGGCGTTCCTGGACGACGAGCTGCGCTACCTCAACGACGACCACGGCGACCCGTCCAACATCTTCCCCGACCAGACGGTGTTCCTGGAGCAGATGCGGGCCAACGGCCAGGACCAGGGTCTGCTGATGATCCCCGGCTCCGTCGCAGACTTCTCCGGCTCGGCCACCCCGTCGCTCAAGCACCCGGTGTCCGACGACGAGGTCGCGGCGATCTTCACCGACAAGGCCGCCTACATCGAGGCGTTCGCGCAGCGCCAGCGCCCGGTGATCGAGGCGGAGAAGGCCCGCTGGGCCCCCGCGGAGGGAGAGCCGCTGCTCGGCCCGCTCAAGGAGCTGTTCGAGCCGCTGCTGGCCCAGGCCGACGCCATCTGTGCCGGCATCGGCGGACCGGTGGTGCTGGAGATGGGCCCGGAGTCGGTGGTGATCGACTTCCCGGCCCGCGAGGTCCGGGCGCTGACCGACGAGAAGGCCCGCTACGGCTTCGCCATCCCGCCGGAGCTGGTGCGCACCGTGCTCCGCGACGGCGAGACCGACTGGGTGAACAGCATCTTCCTGTCCACCCGCTTCCGGGCCTGGCGCGTGGGTGGCTACAACGAGTTCCTCTACACCTTCTTCAAGTGCCTGACGCCGGAGCGCATCAGCTACGCCGACGGCTGGTTCGCCGAGCAGCACGACGACAGCGCGGAGATCGTCATGGACGGCTGGCGCGTGCAGAAGCGCTGCCCGCACCTCAAGGCCGACCTGTCCCGCTTCGGCGTGATCGAGGGCAACACCCTCACCTGCCAGCTGCACGGCTGGGACTTCGACCTGCCGAGCGGGCGCTGCCTGACCAGCAAGGGCCACCAGCTGCGCACCAGCAAGGTCGACTGACCCCCGCGGTTCGGCCCGGGTGTCACCGCGCCCGGGGCGGGCCGATCACGAGCCGCTGAACAGCCGCTGCCAGTTCTCCCGGCTGGTCAGCTCGGGCAGGGCGTCGCGGTAGCGCTGGGCGACGTCGGGTCCCTCCCGGTACAGCTGGTAGCAGACCCGGGTCAGCCGGGCCAGCAGGTCGCGCCGGGCGACGGGGTCCTGCCTGCGGACGTGGACCCCCTCCTGCGAGGCATCGGTGACCACCGCGGTCTCGAAGCGCGCCACGTGCCACCAGTGGGCGTCGCGCGCCGGCACCCCCGCGGGGCTGGCGATCGAGCGTCCCCGCACCTGGTCCACGATCCGGCGGGCGAAGGTGAGGTTCTCCCGGCTCGGCTCTGGCGGCAGCTCCGCGATGCTGACGTCGGCTGCCCGCAGCCCGTCCAGCTGCGCGGCCGGCTGGCGGCGCGTCTCGTCGAACAGCGCACGCTCGCGTCGCACCGCCGCCAGCGCAGCGGCGCCTCCGTCGGCGAGCACCTGCGGTCCGCGCAGGAAGTCCTCCATGCCGCGGATTCGGGTGAGCGCCAGCCCGTACTGCATGCCCAGCACGTCCTGGCTGATCTCACGCCAGAGGTTCTGCACCGCGCGCTTGCGGTCGAAGCCGGTGTGCAGCGCCGCGCCGATCAGGGCGTTGCGCACGTGGAAGTAGCGCGGCCACTCGTCGCGGTCCTTCCAGGAGAAGTCCACGTGCCACAGGCCCGCTCCAGGCAGGTTCACCGTGGCGAAGCCGGCCGCGCGCGCCCGGTAGCCGTACTCGATGTCGTCCCACTGGATGAAGACCGGCAGCGGGTAGCCGATGGCCGCGACCACCTCGGCGGGGATC
Source organism: Rhodococcus sp. Z13_19A (assembly GCF_058133575.1). Taxonomy (NCBI): domain Bacteria; kingdom Bacillati; phylum Actinomycetota; class Actinomycetes; order Mycobacteriales; family Nocardiaceae; genus Rhodococcus; species Rhodococcus sp. Z13_19A. Next base: position 1,132,264 of record NZ_JBYUNN010000001.1, on the reverse strand, counting down.
AGGCAGGTCCACCAGCCGTTGTACGTGCCGTCGACGCGGCGGTCCTGGTTGTGCAGGGTCATGTCGGAGTTCACCGGCGAGTGCTGGCTGGCGATGCCCGCCCGAACCGCCTCGAAGTCCGCGTGCTCGGCGCCGATGTGCAGCCGGTGCGGGTGCAGCAGGTGCAGCATCTGCGCGCCCACGATGGTGGGCTCCACGGTGCAGCAGGCGAAGGCGTTCAGCCGGACCACCACGTCGGGCTCGCAGCGCACGTCGTCGTCCATGAAGATCACGTTGGCGTGCTCGGCGCCGCCCTTGCCCGCCACCTCGTACATGCCGCGGGTGAACCCGCCCGCCCCGCCCAGGTTCGGCTGCTGCAGGTACGTGAGGCGCTCGTCCAGTGCTGCTGCGGCTGCGGCGAAGCGCGGGTTGTCGACCACCTTGTCGGTGCCCTGGTCCACCACGTAGACGCCCTCGGTCCAGGCGTCCGCCTCGGCGTCCCCGGCGAGCGCCTCGAGGATGTTCACGCAGTCGTCGGGGCGGTTGTGCGTGCAGATCACCACTGCGGCCCGGCGCACCGGGCGCGGAGGGACGACCTCCCACTGCATGTCGCGCACCACCAGCACGTCGGGGCCGGTGCTCAGCTCGGCCCACAGCGCACCGCCGTCCACGAAGCGGTCGATGGCCAGCAGCACCTCCAGCGGCCCGTCCTCGACCACGTCGATGGTGGCCACGGTGCGCGGGTCGCCGTCCATGTCCGAGGCGAGCACCGACACGCGGCCGGCCCCGCTCGCCCAGGCAGTCAGGCGAACCTCGGTCACCGGGGTCCAGCGCTGCCAGTAGCTGGCCGGGAAGCGGCCGAAGTAGGTGTTCAGGCTGACCACGGTTTCCGGCTCGAGCCGGATCTCCTGGCGGGCGCGGCGCGCGCGACCGCTGACGGTGTCGGCGTACAGCGCCTCGGCCACCACTGTGGACGGCCCCAGGAACGGGCAGCGCTGGGCCACCATCCTGGTGGCGGTCTGGCCTGGCTGGACGGCCGGGTTGGACTCGCCGCCGAGCAGGGAAGTGCCGGACTCCTGGTTCAAGACCATCCTCGTGAGATCTCCCCCGCCGACGTGTGGGCATGGCCAAGCTCTGCGCCCAGCGTAACCGCCAACGGACGTGAGCCGACCTAACAGACGCTAGTGTCAGCGAGGCGGACGTAACACTTCGGCGCCCACGAAGGGTTGCAGCGCAACCGGAACCCGCACTGATCCGTCGGGCTGCTGGTGGTTCTCCAGGATCGCCACCAGCCACCGAGTGGTGGCCAGCGTGCCGTTGAGAGTGGCTGCCACCTGGGTCTTTCCGTCCGCGTCGCGGTAGCGGGTGTTGAGCCGGCGTGCCTGGAAGGTGGTGCAGTTGGAGGTGGACGTCAGCTCGCGGTAGGTCTGCTGGCTGGGCACCCACGCCTCGCAGTCGAACTTGCGGGCGGCGCTGGAGCCGAGGTCGCCGGCGGCCACGTCGATCACCCGGTAGGGCACCTCCACGGCGGCGAGCATCTCCTTCTCCCAGCCGAGCAGCCGCTGGTGCTCGGCCGTGGCCTCCTCCGGGCGGCAGTAGGAGAACATCTCCACCTTGTCGAACTGGTGGACGCGGATGATCCCGCGGGTGTCCTTGCCGTAGCTGCCCGCCTCGCGGCGGAAGCAGGTGGACCAGCCGGTGTAGCGCTTGGGCTCGGCCAGGTCGAGGATCTCCGCGGAGTGGTACCCCGCCAGCGGCACCTCGGAGGTGCCCACCAGGTAGAGGTCGTCCTCGGCCAGGCGGTAGACCTCCGCGGCGTGCGAGCCGAGGAAGCCGGTGCCGGACATGATCTCGGGGCGCACCAGCACCGGCGGGATCATCATGGTGAAACCCGCGGCGGTGGCCCGCTGCGCGGCCAGCTGCAGCAGTCCCAGCTGGAGCATGGCGCCCATGCCGGTGAGGAAGTAGAAGCGGGCGCCAGAGACCTTGGCCCCGCGCTCCATGTCGATCAGCCCGAGTGACTCGCCCAGCTCAAGGTGGTCCTTGGGGTCCTCGATCTGCGGAAGCTCACCCACGTGCTCGAGCACCACGTAGTCGTCCTCGCCACCAGCGGGCGCGCCCTCCTGCACCACGTTGGAGATGGCGCGGTGGGCCGCCTCCAGCGCGGCGTTGGCCTCGGTCTGCTCCGCCTCGGCCGCCTTGACCTTGGCGCTGAGCTCCTGGGAGCCCTGCAGCAGCGCCGGACGGTCCTCGGGGCTGGCCTGGCCAACTCGCTTGCCCAGCGCCTTCTGCTCGGCACGCAGGTTGTCCGCGGCCAGCACCGCGGCGCGTCGGGCCGCGTCGGCCTCGAGCAGCGCGTCCACGAGCCCGGGATCCTCCCCCCGCGCACGCTGGGACTGGCGGACGAGGTCGGGGTCTTCCCGCAGCAGCTTGAGGTCGATCACGACCCGAAGCCTACGGGCGCGGCAAACCCGTCAGCCACGCGCGTCAGGCTTGCCCGACGCCCACCGGGGACGGTCGCCGACCGCGCTGGCTGAGCACGAGCACCGTGGTCGACCCCGCCAGCAGCACGCTCAGCGCCACCAGCAGACCCGCGGCTGCGCTCGGGGGGCTGACCCCGGGCAGCAAGGTCACCAGCAGCAGGCTCAGCACGGCGAGAACGCACACCAGAGCGGCCCGCCCCTGCCTGCGGTCGGCCACCAGCTTGGTCTGCGCCAGCTGCGCGGCGGCGCCCACCAGCGCGGCTGCCGCCAGCATCGCCAGCACCCCGACGCCCGGCAGCGCGAGCGAGCCGAAGGTCAGCCGCACGGCCAGCGGGGTGAGCCCGGTGGCCGCCACCATCCACAGCACCCCGACGAGCCCGGCCCCCACCAGCACCTGCGCACGCAACCCGGGTCGGGCGGATATCGGCTCCCGAGCTCCGAGCAGCGGCAGCACCAGCGCCTGCATCGCGGGGAACAGCATCGCGGGGACGCGGAGCACCAGGGCCACCGCGCCGAACCCTGCGGCAACGGCCGGGTCATGGGCAGTACCCGCCGCCACCAACACCGGCGGCAAGTTCCACACCGCCTGCACGCCGGCGAGGATCCCCACCCCGGCGACCAGGTCCCGCAGGTCGCTGTCGGCGGGTCCTCCGCTGCGTAGCGCCCGGACTGCCGCGTGGCGCAGCGGCCAGCCGACCACTGCCGTGGCCACCAGCGGAGCGCCAGCCATGCCCACCGCCCACCAGAGCACGTTGGTCTCGCCCAGCCCCAGGAGCACCACACCAAACCCCAGCACCACCGCTGCCTCCACCACGAAGGTTGCGGCATAGGGCCCGTACCGGCGGCTGCCGGCGAGCGGTCCGCGGAGGACGTGGGCCCCGGCCATGCCAGGCAGGCTGAGCACGAGCAGCGCGGTGAGCAGCGGGTCCGCCACGAAGACCCGGTTCAGCAGCGGCACCGCAGCCGCCAGCGCCACCAGCGCCAGGCCGAGCAGCACCGCCGTGTGCCGGATAGCGGCACGACAGACACCTCCGAGTCCCAGTCCCCGCAGCAGGGCGTGTGCCACCGACCGGGTCAGCTCCAGCTCGGAGGCCGAGCACAGCCCGCGCCCCACCACGTTGAGGAGCAGGTAGAAGGAGGTGATGGCCGCAAAGTCCGCCGCGTCCAGGCTGCGACCGGCCAGCACCAAGGTGATGTAGCCGGTGCCAGCGAGGGCGAACTGGCTGCCGCTGACCCCGATCGCGGGAACCAACCGCCGCAGCCTCGCGCGGCTACCGGTCCTCGTCACCCGGCCATGGTGCCTCGCCGCGGGTTGGAGGAGCCACGCGGGGCGCGATGCCCAGCGCGTGCCGAGCCGGTGTCCGCGGGTGGACCCGGACAGCACCTGGTCGATTGCCATGGCGAGGCAGTGCGCACAGGCCGGCGCGGTGCCGCACCAGTGCTGCCCAGGTGCTCGTCAGGACCGCTGCGAACCGCCTGCGCGCAGCTCCCCGCGGAGCACCTTCCCCGTGCTGGTGCGGGGCAGAGCGTCTCGGACGTGCAGCGCCTTCGGTCGCTGCGCGGCGGTCAGGTGCTCCCGAGCGAACGCGGCGATCGGCTCGGACGTGTCGACGCCGGGGCGCAGCACCACGGCGGCCTCGACGCGCTGGCCCCACCGCTCGTCGTCCACCCCGTACACCGCGATCTCGTGCACCGCCGGGCACTGCTCGAGCACCCGCTCCACCTCCAACGGGTAGACGTTCACCCCACCGGTGATCACCAGGTCGTCCCGGCGCCCGTCCAGGTAGAGGTAGCCCTCCTCGTCCAGCCGGCCCAGGTCACCGACGCTGAAGGCCCTGCCCTGCGGGGCGTTTCGCCACGTCTGGGCCGTCTTGTCCGGCGCCCGCCAGTACTCGAAGTAGCCGTGCTCAGGCACGGTGCACCAGATGGTGCCGTCCGGGTCGGTGGACAGGGTGCGGCCGGGGCGGGCCTTGCCCACGGTGTTGGGATGGCGCTCCCAGTCCGCGGCGGAGCAGGCGGTGAACTGGCCCTCGGTGGAGCCGTAGAACTCCCACACCGCCTTGTGGTCGGCGTGGTCGAGCACCCAGCGCTTGACCACGTCCGGACACGGCGCACCGGCGTGGGCCAGCAGCCGCAGCCGCCCGAGCACCTCGGCGGTGCGGGGATCGTCGAGCTCGCGCAGCCGCTGCAGCTGGGCCGGCGCCGTGAACAGGGTGGTCGGACGGTGCTCGACGGCCAGAGCCAGGAAGCGCTCGGGGTCGAAGCGTCCGGGCACCAGGACTGATCCACCGGCCAGCAGCGTGCCGATGGCGAACCGGAGCGGGGCAGAGTGGTACAGCGGCGAGACCACCACGTGCAGGTCGTCCGGGCCGAAGCCCCAGAGCTCGCGCTCCTCGCCCCACAGCCGCCGCGCGGTCTCCACCGCGAGCACCCCCGACCAGACGCCCTTGCGGCGGCCGGTGGTGCCGGAGGTGTAGTGCATCGGTCGTCCCAGCGGCACCTCGGCCAGCGGGGCAGGGTCGCCGGCGTGCAGCTCGTCCAGCTTCTCGGCGGAGTCCACCACCAGGGCCGCGTCGGCGTCGGCCAGCAGGTCGGCCAGCTCGGCCGCGGGCGTGCCGGGGTCCAGCACCACGGGCACCACTCCCACCCGCAGGGCCCCGGCCACCGCCGTGACCAGGTCCGTTCCCGGCGGCACCACCAGGGCCACCCGGTCGCCCCGCCGCAGGTGCTGCAGCGCACCTGCCACCCGGGACTGGGCGAGCTCGGCCTGCTCGGCGGTGATCATGGTGTGCACGGCGACGATCCTCCCCCACGCCGCGGCGACCCACTGTCCGGTCACCCTGCGTCGGCCTCGTGTGCACCCGGCATCATGGGAGCGATGCCTGCTCGCCTGAACCCCTTCGTCGCCACCGTGTCGCTGCGTCGCGCCGTCGCCCTCGTCCTGGTGGCCGCCCTGCTGCTGGGCGGGGTGGCCGTGCTGCTGGCCGCCACCTCGAGCGGAGGGACCACCGCCCAGACCAGGGTGGACACCACAGCCGTGCCCACCACCACGGCCACCGCGGCCGAGCAGGTCTTCACCGCGAGCCAGCCCGGCGACTGCCTCACCTGGACCGCACCCACCGTCAGCGACCTCTCCGTGGTCGACTGCGCCACACCGCACCGCTTCGAGGTGGCCGCCGTCCTCGACCTGAGCACCCGCCCGGAGCTGGAGCTCGCGGCCACCGCGCCGCTGCCGGGCGCTGACACCTTCACCCACCTGCGGGACACCCTGTGCGTGCCCGCCGTCACCAGCTACCTCGGCGGTCGCTTCGACCCGTACGGGCTGTTCACCGTCGGTCTGATCGACCCGGGCGAGCTGGCCTGGGACAGCGGCGAGCGCAGCGTCCGCTGCGGCCTGCAGCACGTCGGCAGCCAGGGTGAGCAGTTCCCCATCGTGGGCCGGGTGTCCGAGCTGGACCAGTCCGACGTGGCCCCGGTCGGCTCCTGCGCGGACATCTCCGCGGCGGGGCTGCCGTCGGACCCGGTGGACTGCCGGCAGCCGCACGCCTCGGAGGTGGTGGCGGTGCTGCACCTCGCGGGCCGGTTTCCCGGCGCCTTCCCTGCGGTGGCCGAGCAGGACGCCTTCCTCGACGAGGCGTGCCGCACCGCGGCGGCCGCCGCGCTGGGTGGCCCCGAGGCTGCCTCCGCGCGAGGGTTGACGGTGTTCTGGACCAACCTGCGCCCAGAGAGCTGGGCCGCCGGCAGCCGGTCGGTCAGCTGCCTGGTGGGCGCCCGGCTGCCCGCCGGGGGGTTTGCCCCGCTGCTGGGGTCTGCGACGGCGCCGGCCTCCCCTGCACCAGCCGCCTCCCCGCCGCCTGCCCCGGCGGTCGCCCCGCCCGTGCCGGACGCCACGATCCAGGGCGGCTGAGCCGTGCCGGTGACCATGTCGTCCGAGCGGTTCGAGGAGCTGGTGTCCGACGCGCTCGACCAGATCCCCGCCGCGCTGGCCAACGCGATGGACAACGTGGTGGTGCTGGTTGAGGACCGCAACGACGAGGAGCCGACCCTGCTGGGGCTCTACCAGGGAGTGGCCCTCACCGAGCGCGACACCCAGTACTCCGGGATGCTGCCCGACACCATCACCATCTACCAGCAGGCACTGCTGGACGTGTGCGCGGACGAGGCCGAGGTGGTCGAGGAGGTCCTGGTGACCGTGGTGCACGAGATCGCCCACCACTTCGGCATCTCCGAGGGTCGGCTGCACGAGCTCGGCTGGGGCTGACCTCCGCCCGGGCCCACTGGCCACCCTGTGTGACCAAACCTGCTGGTACGCAGGTCGTTCAGGGCAATGTTGTTCTCTGTGGAACCACCGGCCAGTGGGGTGCGTCCTTGTTAGGGTCAGGCGGCCACTTCGGGAAGGAACACCATGCCCATGTTGCACGACGGCGGCGGCAGCGCTGCCCCGATCGGACCCACCGTGCCGCTCATGGTCCAGCCAGACCAGCTGCTGACCACCGCCCAGCGCTTCGACGCCATCGCCGACAACCTCGAGCAGGCAGTCAAGGCCCACGGACACCAGCTCCAGGTGGCGCCCGCCGGCGCCGAGGAGGTCTCCCGCCAGGCAGCTGCCGGCTTCAGCAGCCAGGGGCGCGCCGCCGTCCGGGAGATCACCACGAGCGTGCAGGAGCTGCGCGCCGCGGCCCAGGCGTGCCGCACCAGTGCCCAGCAGTACGAGCAGCACGACGTGCTGCAGTCGATCCCGTCCTCCTGACGGACTGAGTCGACCACCAGTCCGTCACCCCTCGCACCCTCGGGAGCAACAGCCACCATGACCACCGGAATCAACTGGGCGTCCCGGCCCACCGTGCAGCTCGTCGGCGACATCAACGGTGGCGCCGGCCCCTCGTCGGCGGTCGAAGCGGCCACCGCCTGGCGCGCGCTCAGTGCTGCGCTCACCCAGGCGGACGAGGACTTCCACAGCGCCATGAAGGTGGCCATGGGCGGGTGGGAGGGCCCCGCAGCCGAGGAGGCCCGCAGCGCGCTGAGCCCGTTTGCCGACTGGGCCACCGCGGCCGACGCCATGGCCCACAAGCTGGGCGCCCAGACCGCGCGCCACAGCACCACCTTCCTGGCCACCCGCGCCGCCATGCCCTCCATGCCGGAGGTGGTGGCCACCCAGTCGGTCCGGGACAACCTCATCGACCGCGCCGTCGGACTGATGACGGGGGTGCCCACGCCCGGTGAGGTGGCCGAGGCCAAGGCGGCGACGCAGCAGGCCGAGGCGGTCGCCGCCATGAACCGGTACGACGCCGCGACCAGCTCCACCGCCACCACCGTGCCGCTGCAGCCAGCTCCTCGGCTGACCGCCGGCGTGGTTCCGGTGACCGCGCCTCCCGCTCCGGTCGACCCGGGCCAGGGGTACGGGCGTGCCCCGGGCTACTTCCCGCCGCTGTCCCCCGCCTCGCCCGGTTCAGGCAGCGCACCCGGCCAGCCCGGCTCCCCCAGCCCCGGCATCCACCACTTCGAGCCGTCCCCGCAGACCCACCCCGCCGGGGTGGGCGATTCTCCTCCCGCCGGTGGTGGCCACGGCCCGGGCGGCGGTGGGCCAGGCGGGAACGGGCCAGGCGGGAGCGGCCCGGGGACCAGCACAGGCCCGCAGGGCAGCGGGGGCCCCGGTCACGGCACCGCCCCGGGCGGGTCCAGCGGCGTGGGCGGCGCCGGTTCGGGCGGCCAGCCCGGTGGACCCGGCTCGGCACCCGCCGGCGGCAGCAGCGGGGCGGGGGCCGCGGCCACCGCCGCCGGTGCCGCAGGGCTCGGCGTCGGCGCCCGCGCGGCCGGCGTGTCTCCGTCCACCGGCGCGCTCAGCGGCGGCTCGGGCACGACAGCGGCGGGCCAGGGGCGAGCAGGACAGGTCGGCAACGCCGGCGTCGGCAACAGCGTCACCGGCAAGGCGCCCAGCGCTGGCGCCGGCTCCCACGGCCGGCTCGGTCCGGTTGGGTTGGGCGAGGGCGGTGCCCGTGGCCCGGTGGGTTCCGGGGTCAGCGCCGTGGGCGCTCCCGGCGAGACCGGCGCGGCCCGCCCGGGGGTTCCTGCCGCTGGGGCCGCGAGCGAGCCGGGCGCACGCGGTGGCGCCGCGGCCGGAGTCGGTGCGGGCGCCCGCGGAGCCAACGGCCAGGACGACGACGAGCACGCAGTGCCGGACTACCTCAAGGACCTCGATCACTTCACCGACGGCCGGGTGGTCGCACCCCCGGTCATCGGCGCCGACCACCAGCAGTGAGGACGGCCGCCACCGTGGCCGTGGTCGGCCAACCGTGCAGCCTCTCCACCCTCGAGCTGGACCTGCTGTGGGAGCGCCTCGCGCTGGGCGCCTTCCCGCTGGTGCTGCAGCTGCGTCCGCACGGCGACACCTTCGCCGAGCGACACGCCCTGCTGGACGGGGCACGTGCCCAGCTCCAGGACCGCGGCCTGGTGCACGGCACGCACGTCGAGCCACGGCTGGAGGGCTGGCTGCACGCGCTCGCCCGTCCCGACGAGGAGCTGGACGTTCGCTGGCGCGACGGCGAGAAGGAGGTGCGTGCCCTCGTGGTGCGGCAGGACGAGTGCACCGTCCGCGCCGTCCGCCGCGACGACGAGGTGGTGCTGACACCGATCACCCCCGGCTCCATGGTGGCTGCGACGGTGGAAGTGCTGCCCACGGTGGCTGCCGCCGCCACGGGCCAGGTGAGCGGGCCCACCGACCAGCTCTCCGCCGCCTACGAGACCTCGGCCCGGTCGGTGGACGCCGGCGTGCAGGCGATGCTGGCGCTGGGCGCCGCGCACGCCGACGCCACGGCAGTGGCCGCAGCCCTGGCGAAGGCGGTGGGGGTCGCGCAGCTCGGAGCGGCGTGCACCACCCGCGGGCGTCGGTGGCGCCATCCCAGCGTGGTCGCGGTGCTGGACACCGAGGTCGGTCGCTACACCTCCACCGAGCGGGCCGCGCCCGACCACCGCATGTGGTCGACCATCCGGCCGGCCAGCCCGGCACACCTGGTGCGGGCGACCGCAGCGCTGCTGGGCGAGGCCCAGGCGGTCGCGACCCAGTCCACCGGCTCGGCGTTGCGGCTCTGAGCGCGCCCGCTGCGACGGGCTGGTAGCGGTCCGGGGTGGTCTTGGTAGCGGTTGCAGACCGCTGGGGGCGCTGTTGGTGGTACTTGCAGACGCCCCAAGGGCTCAGGCGGGGCCGTGCACCGCGGCGTCGTCCGGCGGGGTGAACGGCGGGGTGTGGGTGTCCCACTGCACGCAGCGCCACCCCCCGTCCAGCGTCGGCTGCAGCACCACCAGCGCGGTGTTGGGCAGGGCGTAGGTGGCGGCGAAGGCGCGGTTGACGTTGGCCAGGTGAGCCGCCACCAGCCGGATCGCCGCGCCGTGGCTGACCACCAGCACGTTCGGCGAGTCCGGGGTCTGCAGGTGCTCCTCCCGCAGCTCCTCCAGCACGGGCACGAACCGGGTCAGCACCTCCCGGCCGCTCTCCCCGTCGGGCATCCGCTCGTCCAGGGCACCCTCGTGCCACGACCCGTACACGCGGATGAACTCCTCGTGCGCCTTGCGGTCCTCCCGGTCCTCCAGCGCCCCGGCGTCGGTCTCGTGCAGCCCCGGCAGCACTCGCAGGTCCAGCCCGGACGTGGTGGCCACCGGTGTCGCCGTCTGTCGGGCGCGGGTCGCCACCGAGCTGACCACCACCGCCTTGGGCACCGGCGCCAGCGTCTGGGCCAGCGCCTGCGCCTGCTGGTGGCCGAGGTCGGTCAGGGGCGCCCCGGGCGGCCGGGAGTCCAGCCGGTGGCGCACGTTGGAGAAGGTCTGCCCGTGCCGAGCCAGGATCAGGCTGCCCTGCGGCAGTCCCACCTGCGCCACCTGCTCGCTCACTCCTGGCCTCCCGTCCGCATGCTGGCGACCCACTGTGCGGCATCGCCCGGCGGCGGGGGAGGTGAGCCCGGGTCGGTCACCGCCGCCGGCCACGAGCCCAGGAAGCGCAGCTCGGTGCAGCGACGGTGCAGCGCCGCGAGCGCCTCCGCCACCACGGGGTCCTCCACGTGGCCGACCCAGTCCAGGTAGAAGCGGTAGGTGCCCATCGCCGTGCGGGTGGGTCGGGACTCGATGCGGGTGAGGTCGATGCCGCGCAGCCCCAGCTCGCTCATCGCCTGCACCAGCGCACCCGGGGTGTTGTCCAGCGTGAGCACCACCGAGGTGCGGTCGGCGCCGGTCCGGGGCGGCGGCGGGCACGGCGGCACCACCAGCACGAAGCGGGTGCGGGCGTCGGCGACGTCGGCCACGCCCTCGGCCAGCGGCTCCAGCCCGAGCTGGCGGCCGACCAGCGCGGTGGCCACGGCAGCGTCGGCGGTGCCCTGCTGCACCTCGTGGGCAGCGGCGGCGGTGGAGCCGCCCACCTGCAGGTCGGCCCAGGGCAGGTGCTCCTGCAGCCAGCCCTGCACCTGCGCGGCCGCGTGCGGGTGGGTGCGCACCGTGCGGACGTCGGCGGCGGCCGTGCCCGGTCGCACCAGCACCGAGAAGCGGATCGCCAGCTCCGTCTCCGCCACCACCTGCAGGCGGCTGCCGCTGGCCAGGGCGTCCAGCGTGGGGGGCACCGAGCCCTCCACCGAGTTCTCGATCGGCACGCAGGCCGCGTCCACCACCCCGTCGCGCACCAGCGCCAGGGCCGCGGGCGGGGTTGCGGCGGGGACCAGCTCGGCGCTGGGGTCGACCAGCTGCCGGCAGGCGGCCTCGGTGAAGGTTCCCGCCGGTCCGAGATAGCTCACGCGCTGCACGTGTCGACCCTACGCAGTGTCGCGGCACCGGTCGCGCAGGCACGGCCGCCCGATACTCGGTCGGCGACACCCGAACTCACCCGGCCCCCGCTCAGGGCAGTGGCTCCAGCCCGGCCTCGGCCAGGTCGGCGGCCACCCGCGACGCGTCGGGGACCTCCACGCTCAGCAGCACCTCGCGCAGCGCCTTCGCCGCCGGGGCCGGCACGGCGCGCACCCGGGCGGCGTCCGGCGCCCGCCAGGCGGTGCGCACGTCGTCGCCACGCAGCGCGGCCACCGTGGCGGCCAGCACTCGCAGCACCCCGGCGGCGTCGTCGGCCCGGGCGATGAAGCCCACCGGGCTGTGGGCCAGGACGGCGAGGAAGTCGGCCACCGTGGCCGGGTCGGCGTCGGCGTCCAGCTGCGGGTGGTGCCCGGCCGCCTCCACCCGGTGCACGTCCGTCAGCGCGCTCACCCGCACGGCGCGGGGGCTGGGCAGGTCCACGGCGAGGGCGTCGGCCACCTGCTCCGGCGGTGGGCGCAGGGTGTAGCGGACGGCGGTGTGCTCGGGCAGCCCGGCGGGGTCGACGTCGAGCTCCACCACCACCGGTCCGGCGGCCGGGGCGCCGCCGTCAGCGCCTGGGCGGCTCAGCCGGGAGGCGAGCACCACCGGGTGGGCGTGCAGGGGCCCCGCCAGTCGTCGACCGGCGCGGTCGTCCAGCAGCCGGGCCAGCAGCGGATCGCCCGCGCGCGGCTCCGGGACGCCGAGGGTGAGGAAAGTGGCCACCCTGCGACGGTAGCCAGTCCGCACCACCGGCGTGCGCGCGGCTAACGTCGCAGCCGTGACCAGTGCCTGGCTGCGGCCCCCGCCCCCGGTCGCGACGGTGGTGGCCGGCCGCGAGCGTCGGGTGCTGCACTGGGAGATCGCCCTGGTGCTGCTGGTGACGCTGGGCATGTCCGGGCTGCGCAGCCTGGTGTCGCTGCTGGACTCCCTGGCTGCCCCGGCCCCGCTGTCGGACCAGAGCGTGGCCATCAACGTGCCGCAGGCCTCGGCCGACCTGCTCGACCTGGCCGGCCAGCTGCTCAGCATCCTGCGCCTGGCCGCGTGGGGTGGGCTCGGCATCTTCCTGCTCTGGCGCGGCGGGCTCGCGCTGCGTGCGGTGGGCCTGGACCGCAGCGCACCGCGGCGCGACCTGCTGTCGGGCGCCGGTCTGGCCGCCCTCATCGGCATTCCCGGGCTGGGCTTCTACCTGGTGACCCGCGCCATCGGCATCAACCTCACCGTGGTCCCCACCGAGCTGGGCGACACCTGGTGGCGGGTGCCGGTGCTGGTGGGCGCGGCCATGGCCAACGCCTGGGCGGAGGAGGCCCTGGTAGTGGCCTACCTGATCACCCGGCTGCGCCAGCTGGGCTGGAGCGAGAACCGCTCCCTGCTGGCCTCGGCGCTGCTGCGCGGCAGCTACCACCTTTACCAGGGCTTCGGCGGCTTCCTGGGCAACGTTGTGCTGGGCCTGGTGTTCGGCCGGGTCTGGCAGCGCACCCACCGCCTGTGGGCGCTGGTGGTCGGCCACGCCCTCATCGACGTGGTGGCCTTCGTCGGGTACGCCCTGCTCGCCCCACACGTGGGGTGGCTGTGAGCAGCACCGTGGGCCCGGTGGACACCGAGGTGGGACGGCTGCGCAGCGTGCTGCTGCACCGCCCCGGCCCCGAGCTGACGCGGTTGACGCCACGCAACACCGACCAGCTGCTCTTCGACGGCCTGCCCTGGGTGGAGCGGGCGCAGCAGGAGCACGACGCCTTCGCCGACCTGCTGCGTGGACGCGGGGTGGAGGTGCTGCTGCTGGCCCAGCTGCTCACCGAGACCCTCACCGGCACCGACGCGCGCATCCGGGGCATCTCCGAGGCCGTGGACGCCCGTCGGCTGGGCACCGGGCTCGCCGAGGCGCTGAGCGAGCACCTGCACCAGCTAGACGCCGCCGAGCTGGCCGGGGTGCTCATGGCCGGGCTGACCTTCGACGAGCTGCCGGTCAGCCGGGCCGCCGCCGGCACGTCGCTGGTGCACCGCATGCACCACGGCAGCGACTTCCTCCTCGCTCCGCTGCCCAACCTGCTGTTCACCCGCGACCCGTCGTTCTGGGTGGGTGAGCGGGTGGCGATCAGCGCGCTGGCCCTGCCCGCCCGGTCGCGGGAGACCGCACTGACCGACCTGGTGTACTGCCACCACCCGCGCTTCGCCGGCTCCGCCCGGGCCTACGGCCACGCCTCGGCGCCGGTGGAGGGTGGCGACGTGCTGCTGCTGGCGCCCGGTGTGCTGGCCATCGGTGTCGGGGAGCGCACCACCCCGGCCGGGGCGGAGGCGGTGGCGCGCAGCGCGTTCAGCGACGGGGTGGCGCACACCGTGCTGGCGGTGCCCATCGCCCAGCAGCGGGCCACCATGCACCTGGACACCGTCTGCACCATGGTCGACCGGGACGCCATGGTGATGTACTCCGCCGTGGTGGACAGCCTCACCGCGTACACGATCCGGCCGGGCCACGACGGGGACCCGGGAGCGGGAACCGTGCTGGTGGGTGGACCGACTCCCTTCCGCAGCGCCGCGGCTGCGGCCATGGGCATCGACCGGTTGCGCGTGATCGACACCGGCAGCGACCCGGTGACCGCCGAGCGTGAGCAGTGGGACGACGGCAACAACACCCTGGCGCTGGAGCCCGGGGTGGTCATCTCCTACGAGCGCAACGTGCGCACCAACGCCCGGCTGAGCGAGGCCGGCGTGGAGGTGCTGCCCATCGCCGGCTCCGAGCTCGGCTCCGGCCGGGGCGGACCCCGCTGCATGTCCTGCCCGCTGGTGCGCGACCCGCTGCCGGGCTGAGGCGCGGCGCACCGGCGCGGGGTGCTTCACGGCCGGACCGGCACCCCCCTGCGTATCGTCGCTGTGCATGGATGGCTGGAATGCGGGCAGAAGTCCGTCGCGAGGTGGTGGCGACGAGCCGACCAGGGCCATGCCGCAGGCCCCCCGGGAACGTCCCCGCGCGTGGTCGCAGGTGCCCCCGCAGCCTGGTGCCGGCGCGCGGTCCGACCAGCAGTACCCGCCCACCCGCGTCGGACGGCCCTACGCCGACCAGCCCTACCGTGACCAGCCCCCGGCACAGCCACGCTCCGGTGAGCCGCCCCAGCGCCCGGCCGACCCCCGCCGAGTGGGCTCTGCCCCGCCACGACCCCGACGCCGTCGCCCCCGCTGGGGCCGCCGCATCGGGGTGGTGGCGCTGGTGCTGGTGCTGCTGTTCGTCGGGTTCTTCTTCTACCTCGACTCCAGCCTCAAGCGCACCGAGGCACTGGAGGACTACCCGGGCCGCGTCGCCGACACGCCGGGCACCAACTGGCTGCTCGTCGGCTCGGACAGCCGGGTGGGCCTCACCCCGGACCAGGAGCAGGCGCTGAACACCGGCAGCGAGTCCGACGCCGGCGGCTCGCGCACCGACACGATCATGCTGCTGCACATCCCGGAGGGCAGCGACAGCCCGACGCTCGTCTCCATCCCGCGCGACTCCGAGCTCACCATCCCCGGCCACGGCAGGGACAAGGTGAACGCTGCGTTCGCGATCGGGGGTGCGCCGCTGCTGGCGCAGACCATCGAGGTGGCCACCAAGGTGCGCATCGACCACTACGCGGAGATCGGCTTCGGCGGCTTCGCCAACCTCGTCGACGCCGTCGGCGGGGTGAACATGTGCATCGACCCGCCCGGCATGAACGACCCGTTCTCCGGAGCCCGGTTCGAGCCCGGCTGCCAGGACCTCACCGGCGCCCAGGCACTGGCCTACGTCCGCAACCGGCACGACTACCCCGACGCCGACGTCACCCGGGTGGCCCACCAGCGGGAGTTCCTCTCCGCGCTGATGGGCAAGGCCTCCAGCGTGGGCACGCTGCTCAACCCGTTCCGGGTGTTCCCGCTGGTCACCAACGGGGTCAGCTCATTCACCGTGGACGACGGCGACCACCTGTGGCACCTGGCCGCGATGGGCTGGGCCATGCGCGGCGGAATGGTCACCACCACCGTGCCGTTCGACGGCGGGTCACGGTGGACCTCCGACGCCCCCCGGTTCTGGGCCGCGATCGCCGCGGACGAGCCGGTGCCGAGCGAGCTGCTGACCAAGCCCAGGTAGGCCCGGGCAGCAGCTCGCCGCGGCGTGCGGAAGCTCTAGCGGATGGTGATCTGGCGGGTGCGCAGCCCGTCCCGGGAGCGACGCTGCTCCGCAGTGAGTGGCGCGTCCACGGCCAGGGCCTCGTCCAGGGCCCGGCCCAGCTCGGTGGTGGCCTCGGCCCACTCCTGGGCGTGCTTCTCCCGGTCGAGGTCGAACACCGGCACCAGCAGCCCGTGGGCGCGGAAGGACCCGGCGTAGCGGGAGCCCTCACCGAGGGTGAGCCGGCCCTCGGCGTGCACCCGGGCCAGCGCCAGCATCAGCGCGTCCTCGTCCTCCGGGCGGACCCAGCGCAGGTGCGCCTTCTCCCCGGCGTCCACCCACCAGGCGCTGCGCACGCCGTCGGCCTGCAGCAGCGCGGTGGGCAGGATGGCGTCGTTGGCCCGCTCCAGGCTCAGCGTCACCTCGTCGGTGGGCGTCTGCCCCTCGGGCAGCCACCAGCCGAAGTCGTCGTGCACGGTGATGTCCAGCTCGGCGGTGGGATCGAGCAGCTCCTGCGCCCGGGGAGCGTGCTCACCAGTGCCGTCCACCATCTGCAGCACCTCGCCGGCCGTGGCCTGGCGCGACCAGGCGATCGCCCCACCCAGGTCGCGGCTGATGTCGTCGGACCGGGTCTGCACCTGCAGGCCGACGATGCCGGTCTCCGGCGGCGTGCCGCCCTCGCCACCGGCGCGCACCAGCGCGGCCGAGGCCATCGGCAGCACCGTGCCCAGCAGCACCGGGCGGCCCGACTCGGCCAGCGTCAGCTGCGCGGTGGCGGACGGGACGAACTCCCGCAGCGCCACCAGGTCGCACTCGGCGGCCAGGCCCTCGTAGGGCCGGGAGACCACTACCGGGCGAGGGGCCTTCTCGGTACGGGTGCGCCCTGCTCGGGGCCCCGCCTTGCGTCCACTCTTCTTAGCCACAGGCTCAACCTACAGAGGCCGCACCGGCCCGTCCCCGGCCGCTGTGGTGGTCGGCGGCCGCCTCAGGTGAGCCAGCCCCGCATGGCCTGCGGGTGGTTGGTGGCGATCCAGCCCACGCCCAGCTCCTGGCAGAACGCGGCCTCCTCGGCGGAGTCCACCGTCCAGGTGTAGGTGGCGCGGCCCTGCTCGGCGGCGCGCAGCACCAGGCCGGGGTCGGCGCGCAGCAGGTTGATGCCGGGGCCGACGGCGGTGGCCCCCACCGCGGCCACCGTCAGCGGGGCGAGCGCAGCGGCGGTGCGCCCCAGCAGCACGGTGGGCAGCATGGGCGCCGAGCGCCGCACCCGCCAGACCGCGCTCGGGGAGAAGCTCATCACCACCGCGCGGGCGTGCGCGGCCGAGGGGGGCGACGCCAGGCCGTAGCGGCGCAGCTCCGCCAGCAGCTTGGCCTCCACCAGCCCGCCGTAGCGCACCGGGTGCTTGGTCTCGATGAACAGCCGGGCCGGGCGCGCGTAGTCCGTCACCAGCTCCAGCAGCTGGGCCAGCGTGAGCATGCTGGGAACCGTGTCGGTCTCCTCGGTCTGCGCATCAGCCTCGCCCCGCTCGCCGGCGTCGAGGTCGAGGAGGTCGGCGCGGTGCGAGCCCTCACCCACCAGCTCGTCGGCGCTCTCCGGTACCGGGTCGTGCCAGCTGGTGAAGTCCAGCGCCGCGAGGCCCTCCAGGGTCATCTGGCTCACCACGCCCCGGCCGGTGGAGGTGCGGTCCACCCGGCGGTCGTGCACGCAGACCAGGTGCCCGTCGCGGGTCAGGCGAACGTCGCACTCCAGGGCGTCGGCGCCGTGCTCCAGGGCCAGCTCGTAGGCCTGCAGGGTGTGCTCGGCGCGCACCGCCGACGCCCCTCGGTGCGCCACCACCAGCGGGGTGCGACGCCGGCCGGAGTCCCCGCTCACCACAGGTCGCTGCCCGGGAAGGTCGCTGCTCATGAACCGGTGGCGGCCAGCGCAGGTTCGGTGTCGGTCCGGGCGCCCGGCGCGGGTGCCTCGGTGCGCGGCGCGACGGCCGCACTCGGTGCTGTGGCCACGGCCGGAGCTGCGCCGACGGGGACCGCGGCCACCCAGCGGGTGCGCCGCCGCCGGCGGGAGCCCGCGGCTGGGTCCAGCGCCGCGGTGTGCTCGCGCACCAGCCGCAGCGTCAGCACCACCACGGCGGCAGCCACCACGTCCGACAGCGCCACCAGCAGCACTCCGTCGGCCTGGGCCTGCACGCTGTCGCGCAGCCGCCACAACCACGCCCCGACGGCCAGCGCCACCGACAGCACCCACCCGGCCCACCACCAGCGCAGCCGTCGGGACGGCCGCGGGCCGTGGCTTTCCGGGTCGATGTCGCGCTCCAGCTCGGTGAGCAGCACACCGGGGGCCACCAGGTTCCAGCCGGGCACGAAGATGCCCAGGGCGATGCTGCGGGCGCTGCGCGCATCGCGGCGGCCGATCCGCTCGGCCGCCGCCGCCCGGGCGCGCACCAGCCACACCGTGCAGACGACCATGGCGAACAGGACGGTGAGCACCGACAGCACGCCGGTGGTGATCACCGCGGCGTCGGAGATGGCCACGGTGGTGGCGCCCAGCAGCTCGGACCGGCTGCGCAGCAGCAGCAGGTAGCGCCACAGCTCGGCCAGCGCGGCCAGCGCCAGCACCACTGCGGCGCCGGTCAGCAGGGCACCGGCGGTGTCGGCCAGTGCAGCCATCCGCTGGCGGGCAGTGGGCGGGCGCGGCACGCTCACCCGCGGCACCGGGGTGTGCGGCATCCCCCAGCGGGGGACGTGCTGGTAGCGGGGGGTGGGGCCGAGCTCGCGGCGCAGCACCACGCGCTCCACCACTCTCGGCGGGGGCTTGGCCACCCACCGCAGCGCCACCGGCGGGGTGGTGGTGGGCGCCGACAGCACGCCGCCACACCGCGGGCACCACTGCATGGGCCGTCCCCGCAGGGGCAGCGCGGCGGCACACCGGTGACAGAACTGCTGCATCAGATCACGGTGGGCTCAGCGCCGGTCTCGCTCACCAGCGGGCGACCGGCGGCCTGCCAGTCCAGCATGCCGCCCTCGACGTTGGTGGCCTGGCGGCCGGCCTGCTGCAGGTAGGCCACCACGCGAGCGGAGCGGCCACCGGCCTTGCAGACCACCTGCAGGTCGGCGTCGGCGGGCAGCTCGTCCAGCCGAGCCGGGATGTCGGCCATCGGCACGTGCACCGCCTCGGGGGCGTGCCCGGCGGCCCACTCGTCGTCCTCGCGGACGTCCAGCAGGACGACCCCCTCGGGCAGCTCGGCGGGAAGATCGGCAACGGTGGTGCTCGGCAGGTCGGTCACCGCTTCATGCTGCCACGCCGGCCCTGCGCGGGCACACGCCCTCGTCCCCGCCCCGGTCCCCGCCCCGGTCCGCGGGGCCGTCGCTACAGGCCGAAGCGGGCCCAGGCGGCGCGCTGCTCCACCGCGCCCACGAGCTCCCCGGCCAGGGCCGCCGCCAGCCCCGCACCGGGCAGGGCCCCGCCGAGCACGGCCTCCGCACCGCCACCGGGCAGCCCCAGCCGGGCGGCCAGCGACTTCTTGGCGTGCATGGTGCGCACCGTCGCCCTGGGGTACCGCTCGGCGAGCACCTCGCGCATCACGCCCACCTGGTCGGCCAGGCCCATCTGCACCGCCCGACGGCCGATCCACACGTCGCCGGTGAACAGCTCGTCGTCGGTGCCCACCAGCTTGTCGCCGCGTCGCTCGCGCACCCAGGCGCCGAACTCGCGGTGGATGTCGGCCTGCATGCTCAGCAGCCACTGCACGTCCTCCTCCTTCTCCGGGGAGAAGGGGTCCAGACGGGCCTTGTTCGACCCTGCGGTGTGCAGCCGGCGGTCCACGCCGAGCTTGTCGATCAGGCCCTCCATGCCGAAGCCGGCGCTGACCACCCCGATGCTGCCGACCATGGAGGTGGGCGTGGTGATGATCTCGTCGGCGGCGCAGGCCAACCAGTAGCCACCAGAGGCGGCGACGTCCTCGCAGAACGCCAGGACGGGCACGTCGTGCTCGGCCGCCAGCTGGCGGATGCGGCTGCCGATGAGCTGGCTCTGCGTGGGCGAGCCACCAGGGGAGTTGATGGCCAGCGCCACCGCCTGCACCCCGTCGGCGGTGAAGGCCCGCTTGAGCGCGGCCTCCACGTTGTCGGCGTTCAGCTGCTGGCGGCCCAGCCCGGCCGCTCCGGCGGCGATCACGCCGTGCAGGCGCACCACCGACACCACCGGCGCGTGCTCGCCGGTGAGCCGGGCGGGCAACCGGTCGCTGAGCGGCTTGGGCACGGCAACACTCCAGCTCGTCATGGGAGTCAGGATACGGAGCGCCCGTGCCGCACAGGCTCAGTCGTAGCTGATGTCCTCGCCGTCCACGGGCTCGTCCGGCACCACCACGTCGTCCACCGTCTCGTCGAGCTCCTCGGGCTCCAGCGCCGCGGCCGGGCGGTCGAGCTGCTCGATCGGCTCGATGTCGGGCACCTCCTCGGCCAGGCGCTCGTCCAGGGTCTCGCCCTCGCGCTCCTCGGCGGCGGTGGTGCCGACGCGGTCGGCGCCCAGCCAGTCCTCGGTCGTCTCCGCGATGGTGGTGTCCGACACCGGGTCACCGATCTCGTCGGGGTCCAGGCTCACGCTCGGCTCGAGCATGTCCTCGTTCATTGCGTTGTCGTCTCCAGCCATGCCGTCAAGCCTGCCACGGACCCGGAGGCGGCACCGACGGGTGGGTGGAGTCAGCGCAGCAGGCGCGACATCCTGCGGTCGGCCAGCGGCTTGCCCCCGGTCTGGCAGGTGGGGCAGTACTGGAAGGAGCGCTCGGCGTAGGAGACCTCCCGCACGGTGTCCCCGCACACCGGGCAGGCCAGTCCGGTGCGGGCGTGCACCTGCAGGCCGGAGCGCTTCTCCCCCTTCAGCCGGGCCGCGTCCTGGCCCACCGAGCGCTGCACCGCGTCGGTGAGCACCGTCTGCATCGCGGCGTGCAGGCGGGCCACCTCGTCGTCGGTGAGCCGGGCGGCGGTGGCGAACGGCGACAGCCGCGCCACGTGCAGGATCTCGTCGGAGTAGGCGTTGCCGATGCCGGCCAGCCACGACTGGTTGACGACCAGCGTCTTCAGCCGCTCCCGGTGCCCGGCCAGCAGCGGCGCCAGCTCGTCCACGGAGACGCTGAGCGCGTCCGGCCCGAGCTTGGCCACCCCCGGCACCTCGCTGGGATCGGCCACCACCCACACCGCGAGCCGCTTCTGCGTGCCGGCCTCGGTGAGGTCGAAGCCGGGGGCACCCGGCGGCTCGCCCAAGTGCACCCGCAGCGCGAGCGGGCCCTTGCCCGGCTTGGGCGGGGTGGCGCTGAGGGAGTCCGACCACCGCAGCCAGCCGGCGCGGGACAGGTGCACCACCAGGTGCAGCCCGTCGCAGTCCAGGTCGAGGTGCTTGCCGTGGCGGGTCGCGCCGGTCACGGTCCGTCCCACCAGGGCGCTCACCGGTGGGTCGAAGGTCTTGAGCACGGTGACGGCGGCGACGTCCACCCGACCGATGACCGCGCCGACGGCGTGCTCGCGCAGGTGGTGGGCCAGCGCTTCTACCTCGGGCAGCTCAGGCACGGACCCAGTGTGCCGCCGCTGGCAGCGGTTGGCCAGAGCAAGCGCTACTGGTGGGTGCTCCCGCTGGTGGTGCCCGGATCCTTTGGCTCGTTGCCGCCGGGGGTGTACTCCGACAGGTTGGGGTTCGAGGACTTCTCGATCGGCTCCGTGCGGGGCTGGTAGGTGGGTCCCACGTGCGCCTCGGTGCGAATCCGGTCCTGCATGTGCGGGTAGTGCAGCTCGAAGGCGGGACGCTCCGACCGGATGCGGGGCAGCTCGGTGAAGTTGTGCCGCGGCGGGGGACAGGTGGTGGCCCACTCCAGGGAGTTGCCGCCGCCCCACGGGTCGTCGACGTCGACCGCCTTGCCGTAGCGATAGCTGACGAAGACGTTCCACAGGAACGGCAGCGTGGAGGCGCCGAGGACGAACGCCCCGATGGTGGACACCGTGTTCAGCGTGGTGAAGCCGTCGGAGGGCAGGTAGTCGGCGTAGCGGCGCGGCATGCCCTCGTTGCCCAGCCAGTGCTGCACCAGGAACGTCAGGTGGAAACCGATGAAGGTCAGCCAGAAGTGGAACTTGCCCAGCTTCTCGTCCAGCATCCGGCCGGTCATCTTGGGGAACCAGTAGTAGATGCCGGCGTAGGTGGCGAAGACGATGGTGCCGAAGAGCACGTAGTGGAAGTGCGCCACCACGAAGTAGCTGTCAGTCACGTGGAAGTCGATCGGCGGGGCGGCCAGCAGCACCCCGGTGAGGCCACCCAGCAGGAAGGTCACCAGGAAGCCGATCGCGAACAGCATGGGTGACTCGAAGGTGATCTGGCCCTTCCACACGGTGCCGATCCAGTTGAAGAACTTCACGCCGGTGGGCACGGCGATGAGGAAGGTGGTGAAGGCGAAGAACGGCAGCAGCACCGCGCCGGTGGCGTACATGTGGTGCGCCCACACCGCGGCCGAGAGGGCCCCGATGGCCAGGGTGGCGAAGATGAGCCCCTTGTAGCCGAAGATCGGCTTGCGGGAGAACACCGGGAAGATCTCGCTCACGATGCCGAAGAACGGCAGCGCCACGATGTAGACCTCGGGATGACCGAAGAACCAGAACAGGTGCTGCCACAAGATCGCCCCACCGTTGGCGGGGTCGAAGATGCGCGAACCGAGGTTTCGGTCGCTCGCCAGCGCCAGCAGCGCGGCGGTGAGGATGGGAAACGCCAACAGGATCAGCACCGACGTGATGAGGATGTTCCAGGTGAAGATCGGCATCCGGAACATCGTCATGCCGGGGGCGCGCAGGCAGACGACGGTGGTGATCATGTTGACCGCACCGAGGATGGTGCCCAGGCCGGCGATGGCCAGACCCATGATCCACAGGTCGGCGCCGGCACCCGGCGAGCTCTCCACCGACGACAGTGGCGTGTAGGCCGTCCAGCCGTAGTCAGCGGCACCACCAGGGGTGATGAACCCACCCAGGGTGATCAGTCCACCGAACAGGAACAGCCAGTACGAGAAGGCGTTCAACCGCGGGAACGCCACGTCCGGCGAGCCGATCTGCAGCGGCACGATGTAGTTGGCAAAACCGAACACCACCGGAGTGGCGTACAGCAGCAACATGATCGTGCCGTGCATGGTGAACAGCTGGTTGTACTGCTCGTAGGAGAGGAACTGCATCCCCGGCCGGGCCAGCTCGGCCCGCATGAACAGGGCCATGGCCCCGCCGACCATGAAGAACGCGAACGCCGTGACCAGGTACATCAGCCCGATCGTCTTGGGATCGGTGGTGCTGAAGTACTTGACGATGGCGCTGCCCTTGGGCGCCACCCGGGCCGGGTAGGGGCGGGTGACGACCGGCCGCGGGGCGACCTCGGTCATGACTGCTCGGGCATGGTCGGACGGACCGCCCTAGCGGCGGCTGCACCCACGACACACTGCATCGGCCCTCCAAGGAGGCTCGCACGGCGACAGGCACCCCAAGGTAGCCCCGTCGCCGTGCGCCGGCCATCCGAAAAGACGGCCCGATCAGCGGTTACACCGCGCCGAGACCCACCGGGCAGGACACCCCGGTCCCGCCGATCCCGCAGTAGCCGTTGGGGTTCTTGGCCAGGTACTGCTGGTGGTAGTCCTCGGCGTAGTAGAAGCCGCCACCCCCAGCCTCGGTCAGCAGCGCTGTCTCGGTGGTGATCTCGCCGTAGCCCGCCTTGGCCAGCTCAGCCTGGTAGGACTCCTGGGACTTGCGGGCGGCTTGCAGCTGCGCCTCGTCCATGGCGTAGATGGCGGAGCGGTACTGGGTGCCGCGGTCGTTGCCCTGACGCATGCCCTGCGTGGGGTCGTGGTTCTCCCAGAACACCCGCAGCAGCTGCTCGTAGCTGATCTGGGCCGGGTCGAAGACGATCAGCACCGACTCGGCGTGCCCGGTGCGCCCGGTACAGGTCTCCTCGTAGGTGGGGTTGGGGGTGTGGCCACCGGCGTAGCCGACGGCGGTGGTGTACACCCCGTCCAGCTCCCAGAAGACGCGCTCGGCACCCCAGAAGCAGCCCATCGCCACCACGGCGGTGGCCATGCCGTCGGGAAACGGCGGGTGCAGCGGGCGGCCGTTGACGTAGTGCGTCTCGCCGGCGCGCACCGGCGTGTCCCGCCCGGGCAGCGCGTCACCGGGGGCGATCACGGTGGATGGGGACCCGAACATGCTGTCGAACCAGGACATTGCGACACCCTACGTCGATCGGACGGCAGGTCGTCGACGATCTGCGCCTGCCGGCACGGTTGTGCGTGCACAATGTCAACAGTCCACGACGGGGCTGCTATTCCGTGCCTGCACAGCCACGCACCAGACCTGCACCCCGCCCGAAGCACGACAAGCCCCTGCACCGCGACGCGCATGCACGGCAGAAGGAGGCACAGTGGCGCTGCACGACGAGCTGAGCAGGCTCGACTCCGAGGTCGCCGCCGGCCGCATCTCCACCGAGCAGTTCCGCCAGCAGCGCGACCTGCTGCTCGCCGCCGCGGGCAGCGGACCGGCCTCGGGCGGCCCCTTCCCGCCGCCGTTCCAGTGGCCCGACGGTGCCGGCACCCCTGCCGCCGGCGGTGTGGGTGCTGGTGCCACCGCTGAGGACCGCACCCAGGTGGTGCGCCGGCCGGCACCCGCCGCGAGCACCCCCGCCGAGGCGGACACCAGCGACCGCACCCAGGTGGTCCCCCGCCGCGGCCCCACCGCCAGCAGCACGCCCGCCGAGGACCGCACCCAGGTGGTGCGCCGGCCCGCCGGTGCGACGGCACCGACCGCCCGGGCCGCTGCCGGACCGGCGGCCCGACCAGGTTCGGCAGCGCCCACCGGCGACGCCGACCGCACCCAGATGGTCCGTTCCGCACCGTCGGGCTACTCCACCGTCGGCGCTCCCCCGTGGGCCCGCGGCGGCGTCGGTCCCCAGCGCGGACCGAGCGGCTCCAGCGCGGCCGGCGCAGAGGGCAACCTGCCGCCGTGGACGCTGGGGCAGCAGCCGCAGGCCGCACCGCAGCACGTGGGCGCCCACAGCGACGCAGCCCCATTCGCCGGGCCCGCCTCCCCCAGCCGGCGCTGGCTGGTGCCGGTGGCGGTGCTGGTGGTGCTCGCCATCGTTCTGGCCCTCTGCCTGGTGCTCTTCCTCTGACCGCCCTCCCCCGCGTCGACTGGCTGCGCGCACCCCGGGGCGAGGAGCCGGTGGTCCTGGTGCTGCCCGGCGGCAGGGCCAGCTCGCGGGCCCAGCCCACGCCCCTCGGGCTGGCCCGGCTGCGGATGCTGCCCCTTGCCCGCGCCGTGCAGCGGGCGCTGCCTGACGTCGCGGTGGGCACCGTCCGCTACCGCTACCGGGGCTGGAACGGACACCACCAGGACCCCCTGCACGACGTGCGGGCCGTGCTCGCCGAGCTGGTCGGCACCTCTCCGGTGGTGCTGCTGGGCCACTCCATGGGCGGGCGCACCGCGGTCGCCGCCGCCGCCCACCCCCGTGTGGTCGGCGTGGTGGGTCTGGCGCCCTGGCTGCCCGACGGGGAGAGCGTGTCCACCGTGCGCGGGCGCACCGTGGTGCTCGCCCACGGGGACCAGGACCAGCTGGTGCCCGCCCGGCTCTCCGCCCGCTGGGCCGAGCGCGCCCAGGGCGTCCCCGACCGGCTCGCCCGCTTCGTGGTGACCGGCGACAGCCACGCCATGCTGCGCAGAGCCCGCTGGTGGACCTCGCTGGCGGTGTGGGGCTGCCGCGCCGCGCTGGGCCGAGAGGTCGACCCCGTGCTGCAGGCCGCCTTCGACGCCGGGGCCCAGGGCGAGCTGGCGCACCCCGGTTGATCCCCTCGGCCCTCGGCGCCGCGGTGGCGGCTGGAAGTCGCTGCCGCGGGCCCGGGAGCGCAAGATGAGCGGCGTGCTGGATCTGGCTGAGGTGCGCGCGGGCGGCAGGGCGCCGGTGATCGGGCTCGGCCGGCCGTGACCCAGCGGGGATGGGTGGCGCTGGCGCTGGCCGGCTCGCTGCTGCTGCCGGCGTGCACCGGCTCGGACACCTCGTCCTCCACCGCGTCGCAGACCCCCGCCCCCGGCAACCCCCCGGTGGCCGACGGTCCCGCCGAGCCAGGGCTGGCACCCGCCCCGAGCGTCGCCCCGGTCGGCCGCACCATCGCGGTGGGCAACAACCCGGAGGCCGTGGTGGTGGGCAGCGACGGCACAGCGGCGGTGGGGCTCAAGGGCCCCGACGGCATCGCCCTGGTGGACGTGGCCGCGGGCACGGTGCGCCAGGTGGTGCCCACCGACGGCGGTGCCCCGCGCCACCTCGACCTGGCCGCCCCCGGGGGGCCGGTGCTCGCGCCGCTGGAGCAGAACGACACGGTGCTGGAGGTCAGCCTGGCCGACGGGGCCGTGCTGCGCCGCACCACGGAGGTTGGCCGCAACCCGCACAACGCCGTGCGCACCGCCGACGGCACGGTGGTGGTGAACAACGAGCTCGGCGGCGGCGTGGTGTTCCTGCGCGAGGGCGCCGTCGTCGGCGAGCTGCCCGCCGGACCACCGCAGCCGGGCGGGCTCGCCGCTGTGGGCGGGTACGCAGTGGTCTCCGACGTCCGCGGCCAGGGGTTGTGGGTCTACGACGCCGCGCAGCGGACGCTGGTGGCGCAGACGCCACTGGGCACCCAGCTCACCCACACCATCGCGCTGGCCGCACCCGGGCAGACCCAGGGCACGGGCAGCGCAGCGGGGGTGGTGGCGGTGGCCGACACGGTGGGCGAGGCGGTGTACCTGGTGCGCGTGACCCCGCCCGACCACCGCCAGGGCCGCCCCGACGTGCAGCTGCAGGTGCTGGCCCGGATCGCGGCGACAGGGAGGCCGTACGGCCTGGCCTACGACGCCGCCCGAGCGTTGCTGTTCATCACCCGCACCGCCGACAACCAGCTGGCGGTGGTGGACGTGGCCGACCCGCGGGCGCCGCGCACCCTGGGGACGCTGCCCACGGTGCGCCAGCCCAACTCGGTGGCGGTGGATCCTGCCTCGGGGGAGGTCCTGGTGGCGGGCAACACCGACGGACTGCTGCAGGTGATCCCCCAGGACCAGGTGCCCTCGCGCTGAGCCAGCGCGACGGCTGCGGGCCTCAGGCTCGGTCCGCGCCGGTGCGGGCGCGCAGCCGCCGCAGCTCCCAGGTCCGCTCGTCCGGTCCCAGCACCCGCAGGACCCGGGCGTAGGTGCGGTGCTGGCGCCAGGTGCTCCCGCACACCGCCGCCGCCCCGACCGGGAACACCACCAGACCAGGCACGGCCGAGCCAGGCACCGCACCGCCCAGCAGCACCACCAGCAGGTAGACCACTGTCGCGGCGACCAGCCCCGCGGCCAGCAGCTGCGCGGGTCGGCGCTGCTCCAGGCGGACCCAGGCGTAGCGGCGGGCCAGCTCCCGCTCGGTGGCGTCGGTGCGGGGCAGCCGGCCGGAGTCCACGTCGGACTGCACGGCCCGCAGCCATCCGGGGCCGCTCTCCCAGCCCAGTCGCTCGGCCAGGGCCTGGGTCTGCCCGGGCTCGGCCGCCACCACCACCGCACCCATTGCCGCGCCGGCCAGCACGCACAACAGCGTCACCCACCAGCTGCCGCCGGAAGCGGCCAGCCCGACAGCGCCCAGGTACACCAGGCCCACCACCGCGGCACCGAGCGCGCGAACCCGTCGCGGTGCGGCGACCAGGCGCGTGCGCAGCCCCACCCGGTCGGGGGCGGTCGGCGGCGCGGTGCGGCGGGCCGGCCGGGCCCCGCTCGGGCGGCGGCCAGGGGGACGGGGCGCACGGGTGCTCATCGGAACGGGTCCTCCGTCTCCCACGCGGTGGGCACGCTGACCTGCACGCCCTCGGCCGCGCCGCGCTCGGTGAGAAACCGCAGCGAGGCGGCGAAGCTGTCGACGAAGAACGGCAGCGGCTGCAGCGGCTTGCTCAACGGACGCCAGAACCGGTCCCAGTGCACCGGCAGCACCCGGCGAGCCCCGGTGCGGGTGACCACCTCGCGCCAGTAGGCGTCGCGGAACTCCGCCGAGCGCCGGCCCAGGGTGGCCACCCCCAGGTAGACGGTGTCCGCCACCACGCCCGCCAGTGCTCCCGGGATGAAGTTGGTGCTGGCGTGCACCAGGACCGCGCCGTCGGGGTGATCGACGTGGATGGAGTAGCAGCCACCCTCCTTGTAGCTGCGGACGGAGCTCGGCGGGCGCAGCGGACGGTCGATCACGCCAGGGAAGGCCGGCCGCGGGGTGTGCGCGGCGGGGAAGAGGGTGACCGCGAAGCTGCCGTAGCGCACGGTCTCGCCGGTGGTTGCCACGCGGACCTGAGCGGCGTCCAGGCCGTGCCCAGCACCGATCTGGGCGGTGGAGGCCGAGCCCACCAGCTCAGCCCCGGTGCGCCGCGCCACCGTGGGCGCGTCGAGGGCGTGGTCGTGGTGGGAGTGCGCCACCACCACCGCGTCCAGCCGGTCCACCCCGAGCCGGGTGAGGGCGGAGCCGATCAGCGCCTCGTCCGGGCGGACCGAGCCCACGACCGAGCGCAGCAGGCCGGGGCGGGTGAGGAATCCGTCGGTGAGCACAGCAGAGCTGTTGTCGCGCAACAGGACGCTGGAGACGCCGAGGAAGGTGGCCCGCACCCGGGTGAGGGTACGGGCGGGGTCAGGGCCGCAGGATAATCTTGCCGTGGGTGTGTCCGGTGAGGATCTTGCGGTGGGCGTCGGCGGCCCGGCTCAGCGGGAAGGTCTCGTCCACCACCACGGTCAGCGCACCCTCCTCGGCCAGGGCGACCAGCTCCATGCGGGCGGCGTCGCGCAGCGCGGTGCCGGGGTCGGCGCCGGGACCGTTGCCCAGCACCTTGATGCCCGTGTCACCGCGGCCGAACGCGGCGATGGTGGCCACTCGGGCCGGGCTGCCCACCAGCTGCAGCGACACGTCCACCGCCTCGTCGCCGCCCACCGTGTCCACCGCGGCCTGCACCCCGTGCGGAGCGAGCTCGCGGACCCGCTCGGCCAGCCCGGCGCCGTGCTCCACCGGCTCCGCGCCCAGGGAGCGGAGCAGGTCGTGCTGGGCGGATCCGGCCGTGCCGATGACGGTGGCGCCCCACGCCCGGGCGATCTGCACCGCCATCAGGCCCACCCCGCCCGCGGCGCCGTGCACCAGCACCGTCTCACCCGCGGCCACCCGGGTGGCGGTCAGCGCGTGCACGGCGGTGGTGCCGGTCAGCATCAGCCCGGCAGCCTGCTCCCAGCTGTAGTGGTGGGGCCGGGGCAGCACCGCGCGGCCGGGGACGAACACCTCCTCGGCGTAGCCGCCGCCCACCCGGTAGCCGATCACCGCGTCTCCCACCGACACCGTCCCGGCGGGGCCGACCGCGCCGCCCGGGCCGACCGCCTCCACCACGCCGGAGACCTCGAAGCCGAGCCGCATCGGCAGCTTGGCGGCGTCGTCGCCCATCTGGCCGCTGTAGAGCTTGACGTCGATGGGGTTGACCCCCGCGGCGTGCACCCGCACCCGCGCCACCCCCGGTGCAGGCTCGCGGATCTCCTCGTCGTACTCCGCCAGCACCTCGGGTCCGCCGTAGGCCGTGGCCGCCACGTAGGTCGTCATGCACTGTGAAACAGATCACGGGCGGTGGCTGTTCCCGCGCGGGCTGGCACTCGACACGCCTTGTGTGCCAGCGGGGTCCGCGTCCAGGATGTCCCCTCGCCGTGGAGGAGGTCCGTGATGCCCGGACAGACGAGCGCCAACGTCGAGGTCGCACCGCTGCACGTGGGTGGTGAGCTGCGCGGATTCATGGTCAGCGGCCGGTGGCCGGCCTCCACCCGGGAGTGGACCCAGCTGCTGGTGCTGGCCGTGCGCACCGCCGCGGTGCCGGGGCTGCTGCCCACCACCACGGTCTTCGGCGTGCACGAGGAGTGCCCCGACGATCCCGACCTGCGCGCGGTGGGCATGGTGACCGCGGAGGGCCCGGTGCTGGGCGAGGGAGCGGTGCAGCCCGGCCGCTTCGCCGGACACCAGCCGCCCGCGCTGCTGATGCTGCACCCGCCGTCGGAGACCACCCCGTCGCTGCCCGAGTGCGCCGGGGTGGCCTCGGGGTGCCTGCTGCTGCCGGGCATTCCGTACCTGGGGCTGGCGCACCGGGCAGCGTGGGTGGAGACCGAGCCCGGCGGGACGATCACCGGGCTGATCAGCCGCGACGGGGTCGATCCCAGCCGTGATCCGGACACCGCCGTACTGGCGATGCTGCTCGCCGCCTAGCCCTCCGACGCGTTGCGCTAGATGCCGATCCGCTCCCGCACGCCGTCGGTGAGGGTGCGGACGGTGGACACCGGGCGGAAGGCGCGGGCGGCGTCGGTGAGCGCCGTGCGGGCGTCGGCGGGCAGCTCCAGGTCGGCGGCGGCCACGTTGAACTCCAGCTGCTCCACGCTGGACGCCCCGGGAATCACCACCACCTGCGGCAGGCTGAGCAGCCAGGCCAGCGCCACCTGGGCGGGCTTGGCGTCCACCCCGGCGGCCACCTCGCGCAGGGTGTCCAGCAGCGGCGCCACCCGGCGCAGGTTCTCGGTGCCGAACAGCGGGTTGGCCGCCCGCACCCCACCGGGCCGGTTGGCCACGCTGTACTTGCCGCCGAGCAGACCCTGGGCCAGCGGGCTGTACGCCATCACCATGCGGTTCTCCCGCTCGGCGAAGGGCACCAGGTCCTCCAGCGGGTCGGCGTGGGCCAGGGAGAACTGCACCTGGTTGCTCACCACGGGCTGCCCCAGCGCCTCGTCGGCCTTGCGCCAGCGCTGCAGCGAGTAGTTGGACACGCCCACCGCCCCGATGCGGCCCTCCTCCAGCAGGCTGCGCATCCCCGGCATGATCACCGAGTCCGGCACCACCGGGTTTGGCTGGTGCACCTGGTACAGCGGGATGGAGCTCAGCTCCAGCCGCTTGGCGCTGCCCTCCGCCCGGCGCCGCACGAGGGGCGGGAACGGCGCCACCGGGAACACCTTGCTGGCCACCACCACCTCGGCGCGCTCAGCCCCCAGCGCCTCGGCCAGGATCCGCTCGCTCTTGCCGAAGCCGTACACCTCGGCGGTGTCGAACAGCGTCACGCC
Organism: Rhodococcus sp. Z13_19A; assembly: GCF_058133575.1. NCBI lineage: Bacteria > Bacillati > Actinomycetota > Actinomycetes > Mycobacteriales > Nocardiaceae > Rhodococcus > Rhodococcus sp. Z13_19A. The sequence continues at coordinate 1,101,754 of NZ_JBYUNN010000001.1, read as the reverse complement.
CAGCTCGCGAGCCCGCCGCACGATGTCGCGGGCGGCCCCGGAGGCGTAGCCGTCGCCGTAGCCCCACTCCTTGGAGCCGAACTGCCACGTACCCAACCCCACTCGGCTGACCGGACCAAGACCGCTGACCTCCAGGAACTTCATCGTCCCAGTGTGGGTCACCCGGGCCCGTGGCGACACCGGAGAGGCAGCAGCCACGCCCAGGTGTCAGGCTCTGGGACATGATCCGCACTCTCCGCCGCAACGCCCTGCTGGCCACCCTGGTCGCCCCCGCCACCTTCGTCGGCCGCGCCGCGTGGGGCCTGCCCCGCGCGCTGGGCGCCTCCCGGTCCCAGATCCGCCCGTACGCCGCGGGCTCGTCGCACTACCGCGACGGCTCCTTCCACAACACGCTGCCCTCCGACGGCGTGGTCGCCACGGAGGGCGGCTCGCTGGCCTGGTCGATGATCACGCGTCGGCACGGCGGACGCCCGTCGCGGCCGGTGCCCCTGGTGGAGCCCGACCTGAGCACCCCGGCCGCCGAGCTCGCCGCCACCTGGCTGGGCCACGCCACGGTGCTGGTGGAGGTCGACGGAGCCACGGTGCTGGTCGACCCGGTGTGGTCGGACCGCGTCTCGCCCTCCCCGGTGATCGGCCCGCGGCGCATCCACCCGGTGCCGGCCGAGCTGTCCGAGCTGCCGCAGCTGGCCGCGGTGGTGATCTCCCACGACCACTACGACCACCTCGACCTGCCCACGGTGCGCGCCCTGCTGCGCACCCAGAGCGCGCCGTTCGTGGTGCCGCTGGGCATCGGCGCGCACCTGCGGGGCTGGGGCGTGCCCGAGGAGCGCATCGTCGAGCTCGACTGGAACCAGCACACCACCGTGGGCGGGCTGACCATCACCTGCACCGAGGCCCGGCACTTCTCCGGCCGCTCGCTGCTGCGCGACACCACCCTCTGGGCCTCCTGGGTGATCGCCGGACCACGCCACTCGGTGTTCTTCGGCGGCGACACCGGCTACACCCCGGCCTTCGCGGGCATCGGGGAGACCTACGGCCCCTTCGACCTCACCCTGCTCCCCATCGGCGCCTACGGCGACCAGTGGCCGGACATCCACATGAACCCGGAGGAGGCCGTCCGCGCGCACGGCGACCTGGGCGGCGGGCTGCTCATCCCCATCCACTGGGCCACCTTCAACCTGGCCTTCCACTCCTGGCCCGAGCCCGCCCAGCGGGTGCGCGAGGCCGCCCTGCAGCACGGCGTGGCGCTCGCCGTGCCGCGCCCCGGGGAGCGGGTCGTGGTGGACGAGGCCCCCGCGCTCGACGACTGGTGGACGCCGCTCAGCTGAGGCGCTCACCCCGCATCGTCACTCACGTTTCGGGGGACCCGCCCCACCTCACTACCGAATGTCCGAAATGCGTCGCTTGCGCCGTTCGCGCCATTCTTTTCGCGAATTGACGCCTCGCCGCGGACGCGGGTCAGACGAACGTGTGCGGCCGTTCTCCGACCTTTTTGTTCCGAATGACCGAGTTGATGAACGCGGCACCGATGAAGCCGACCCCGATCAGCCCGGTGATGACCTCGGGCACCTCGTACTCCACGGTCACCAGCAGGAGCACCGCCAGCGCCCCGATGGCCCAGTGCGCGCCGTGCTCGAGGTAGACGTAGTCCTCCAGCGTCCCCTTGCGCACCAGGTACACCGTGAGCGAGCGGATCCAGAAGGCGCCGACGCCCAGGCCGATCGCGATGATGAAGATGTCCTGGGTGATGGCGAAGGCCCCCACCACGCCGTCGAAGGAGAACGACGCGTCGAGCACCTCGAGGTAGAGGAACAGGAAGAACGCGGCCTTGCCGCTGGCCTTGGCCAGGGTGCTGGGGCCGCTGCCGGCCGCGCCGGCGGGCTCGAGCGCGCTGCCGTCCGCCTGCCTCGCGTCCGCGCCGACCGGGACCAGCTCGGCCTCGTCGTCATCGTCCTGGGCGCCCTCGAACAGTGATCCCAGGCCGTTGACCACCAGGTACGTGACGATGCCGAGCACCCCGGAGAGGAGCACCTCGAAGGACTTGTCCCCGGAGTGCGCGTGCGGGCCGAAGAAGCCCGCAGCCAGGGCGAGGGCGATCAGGGCCACCGCGACGGAGACCTGCTTGAGGGCGCCGATGCGGGCGAGCGGACGCTCCAGCCAGCTCAGCCAGGTGATGTCACGCTGCTCGAACAGCCAGTCCAGGAACAGCATCCCCAGGAACATGCCGCCGAAGCCGGCGATGGCGGGGTGTGCGGCGTTGATCAGGTTGGCGTACGTGCCGGGCTCGTCGATCGAGCCGCCCTCCAGCGCCAGGCTCACCACCTCGACCGGGCTGATCTTGGCCGTCACCGCCACCAGCAGCAGCGGGAAGATCAGCCGCATGCCGAACACCGCGATGAGCACGCCCACGGTGAGGAAGATGCGCTGCCAGAACTCGTTCATCCGGACGAGCACCTTGGCGTTGACCACGGCGTTGTCGAAGGACAGCGAGACCTCGAGCACGATGAGGATCGCCACGATGGTCAGGGCCGCCGGCCCACCCACCAACAACGTGCCCACCAGGGCCGCGATGGTGATCGCGACTGACCAACCAAAAATTCTGAACACAGCACAATCCTTCGGCGCAATAGGGAAAGGTCGCGAGAACGACGGAAGTGTACTGAGAATTCTGCGGCTGCCGTTATTGGGCTGCGAACCAGTCGATGATCTCTGCGCCGGCCCGCACTCCGTGGTGCTGGGTGACGGTGAGGTGTGGTGCCGCCCACCCGGTGTCGTGCAGCTCGCCGTGCCGGGGCCGGATGGCGAGGTCGGCGGCGGCGAGCAGGTCGGTGTCCAGCAGCGAGTCGCCCGCGGCGAGCATCCGGTCCGCGCCCACTCGGCGGCGGACCTCTGCCGCGGCGGCGGACTTGCGCAGCCGCTCGGGCACGCAGTAGACCTTGCGGCCCTGCATCGACACCGTCCACCCGCGTGGCAGGCAGAACTCGCTGAGCTCTGCGAGCCAGCCCGCCGGCAGGTCGTCGCGCTCCACCACCGCGTAGACGAACAGCTCCGAGGCCACCCGCACGGTGCGCACGAACTGCGGCGCGGGCTCGAACCAGGCGCGCACCTCCGCCAGCGGGGCCGAGGCCGCCAGCAGGGTGTCCACGTGGGTGGACCAGTCGCCGTCCACCGCGCCGTCGACGAGCAGCCGGCCGCCGTTGGCGCAGATGGCGTAGGTCGGCGGCGGGCCGGGCACCTGCACCCGCTGGTACTGCTCCACGGTGCGGGTGGTGGTGGGCACCAGCACGTGCCGGGCGGCCACCTCGGCCAGGCACCGGGCGGCGTCGGTGAGCATGAACGACTGCGGTGCTCCCTGGTAGAGCTCCACGCACAGCAGCGACGGCGCGTCGGCGTCCGCGCAGTCCAGGGCGAGCGCCGCGGCGGAGTAGATCAGGGTGCGGTCGAGGTCGGCGCAGATGACGGTGGGTCCGGGCGCGCTCACGCCGGCACCTGCGCGGCGGCGCCGTCGGCCCCGGTGGCCCCGCGGGTGTAGCGCGGGTGGATCAGCCCGACGCAGGAGTAGGCCAGGTCGGCCACGTCCTCCACCGGCACTCCTCGCCGCTCGGCGAGCAGCAGCACGTGCCCCAGCTCGGCGCGGGCGTCCGGGCGCACCAGCACCTTCCACGGCACCCGCCGCAGCAGCACCCGGGTGGTCTCCCCCACGCCGGGCTTGACCAGGTTCTCCTGCCCGATGCCGTAGGCCTCGCTGATCTCCCGCACCGCCGCCCAGCCCGACCAGGTGGGCTCGCGGTCGCCGGCCGCGACGTGCGGCCAGGAGCTGGCGACCTCCGCGCGGACGGCGTCGAAGTGGGCGGTGACGGCGTCCAGGAAGTCGGTGGAGACGTCGGAGCCGGCCAGCTCGGCGTAGAACTTGGCGCCGTGGAAGTCGGCGGGTCCGATGTGCGTGGCGTTGAGCACCGTGCGCGACACCAGGCCGGAGACGGTGGAGTTCAGGCAGGCCGAGGCGATGAGGTAGTCCTCGCGGGTGCCGAAGGTGCGCACGCAGCGCCCGGGGTCGGCCAGCACCGCCAGGTCGGGGTTGAACCGCGCACCGGTGGCCAGCTCGTGCTCGGCCAGGGCAGCGGTGAGCTCGGAGGTGATGGCGCCCTTGCCCGTCCAGCCGTCCACGAACACCACCGCGGCGGGGTCGTGGTGGGCGGCCAGGTAGCGCAGCGCCACCGGGTCGATGCCGCGGCCGCGCACGATGGACACCGCGTAGTGCGGCAGCTGCAGCCCGTGCACGTGCTGCGCCCAGCGGCGCACCAGGATCCCCACCGGGGTGCCGGCGCGAGCCAGGGAGGCCAGCACCAGGTCGGGTCCGCGCTCGGCCAGCAGCAGCTCGGTGAGCACCCCGACGGCGTGGGCCAGGCGGCGGGCGGAGCCGGCCAGGGCCTGCTGGAACAGTGCCAGGTAGGCCGGGTCGGGCTGGTACTCCACCGGCAGCGACTCCGCGTAGTGAGCCCCGCCGTTCTGCACCGCCTCCTCGCGCTCCTCCACCGGCGCCTCCAGCGCGACCGCGGAGAGGTCCTTGAGCAGCCAGGTCACCTCGTCGGCGGCGTAGGAGCCGAACTCCGGGCCGTGCAGCGGGGTGGGCAGCGGGCCGGCGCTGGGCAGCGTCACCAGCAGCACCGGGGCCGGCAGCGCGTCGAGCAGGCCGGTCAGCTGCGGGGTGTCGGCCACGTCGTCGACCACCACCACCACGGCGTCCGGGCGGCCGACGTTGTAGGCGAAGCGCGGGCCGGGCCCGTCCACCGGGTCGTCGTGGGCGGGAAAGGTGATGCCGCCGCGGATGGCGTAGCCGGGGTCGTCGACGGCCAGCACCGGCGAGCGGGTGGTGGTGGAGCTGCGGACCGCCACGCCGCGGTCGTCCAGCCGGTCAGCCAGCGCCTCGGCCAGGCGCAGCGGGGCGTGCATCAGCTCCTCGGTGCCCAGCACCAGCACCGACCCGCCGGCCGGTACCTGCAGCGCCGCGTCCAGCTGGGCGGCCAGCGCGGGCAGCACCTGCTCCAGCTGGGCTCGGTGCGGGCGCTGCACTCCGTGCCGTCCCCCGTCGGGCAGGGTCACCGGCCAGTCCAGCGCCACCCGCCGCACCGGGTGCGGCGGGGCGGGCACGGGCTGCGGCGTGCTGTGGGCCTGCACCAGCTCGGCGCCGCGGCGCAGCGCGTCGGCGGGCACCTGCACCCGCCCGCGGGCCAGCGACACCACGCTGACCTGGGCGCCCAGCTCGGCGGCCAGCTCCTGCAGGGCGGCCTCGTCCTCGGCGCTGCGCAGGTCGATCAGTGCGGCCACCACGTAGCGGGGCCGCGGGGCGATGGCGTGCAGCATGGCCAGGGTGTTGCGCACGGTGCGCCCGGTGGAGAGCTCGTCGTCCACCAGCACCAGCGGTCCGGTGCCGGTGAGCAGCTCGGGGCTGCGCGGCAGCAGCCGGTGCTCGGTGGCGTGCGAGTGCTCCTCGGCGAAGCGGCCCAGCTGCACCGCGCCGGCGGGGTGGCGTCGGGTGGAGTGCAGGTACACGTCGGCGTCCAGCGCCTCGGCCACCAGGTGGCCGAGCCCGGTGGCGGTCTCGGCGTAGCCCAGCACGCAGACGTCCTCGCTCACACCGGCGCCGCCCAGGGCGACGGCGCGGTCGCGCAGGTCGCGGGCGGCACCGTCGTGGCCGGCCAGCGCGGCCCGCACCGGGTCCTGCCAGCCGGTGGGCGCGGGTGCGCCCAGCTCGGCGGCCACCCGGGCGCCCAGCAGCAGCCCGGCCGCGCGCACCAGCCGCGGGTCGGTGGGGACGTGCTTGCCCAGCACCCGGGAGACCAGCAGGTGCGCCCGCCGCGGGTTGCGCCGCAGCGCCAGGCCCACCAGCTCCTCCACCCGGAGGTCGTCGCCGCTCGCGCCCTGCAGCTGCACCCCCAGGTGCTCGTGCACCCAGGAGCCCGTCCACCCGCTCACGCGGCGTCGCTGGCGGTCAGCAGCTCCACGTAGGAGACGTCCTCGGCCGCCACCCCGAACGCCGCGGCCCGCAGCTGCACCTTGTGCGCCCAGGCCCGGTGGGGGTTCACCTCGTTCATCTTGTTGCCGTACTCGCTGCGCAGCACCCCGCCCGGCGAGGTCGCGGCCAGCACGTCGTTGGCGTCGGCGAACTCCTCGTGCGTCACCACCGACAGCGCGTGCACGGCGGTGACGTGGCTGGGGTGGATCACCGTCTTGCCGGTCAAGCCGTTCACCTTGTCCAGCTGGACCTCGCGGATCAGCCCGTCCAGGTCGTGGCGCAGCAGCGCCGACCGCAGCTCCTGGGCTCCGTGCTCGGCGAACACCGAGGCCCGCAGCTGGGGCTTGAAGATGCGCTCGCCGCCGGTGAAGTACTCCCACACCGGTCCGGTGATGGTGAACCCGGTGCCGTCGGCGCGGCCCAGCACGTTGACCACGTCGGCGATGGCGTTGCCCACCAGCCGCACGTCGTAGATGGTCATCTCCGCGGTGCGGCGCAAGCCGAACACCCCGGAGAAGTCGCTGGCACCCAGGCGCACCGCCAGCACCTGCTCGCGCGCCTGGTTGAGCAGCGCGCGGATGCCGGCCAGCGCCTGCGCGCGGGTCTCCAGGTAGAGCACGTCGGCCGACTCGATCACCGGCATCGCCCACAGCCGCACCCCGCTGTCCGAGGACGCCTGGGCCAGCTCCTGCAGGTAGCCCGCCCCGTTGTGCACGGTGAACTTGGGCAGCACGAAGCCGCTGAGCAGCGTCGTCGCTGGACCCAGCCGCCGCACCAGGTCGCCGATCTGCTCGGCGGTGCGCACCCGCACGAACAGCCGCGGCCTGGGGGCGGTGTCGGCCTGCAGTGCCACCAGCTGGTCCACCAGGTTCTGCTCCGCCGCGGCCAGCTCGGTGTTGGCCACCGAGTCCTCCAGGCACAGCACCATGCTGGTGACGCCGGCGGCGCGGCTGCGCACCACGTCGCGCGCCAGGTTGGGCCGGGTGGCAGGGCAGTACAGGGTGGCGCCCAGGTGGGTGGCCAGCAGGTCGTGCGGACTGTCCGCGGTCACTGGCTGGGGTGGCTTGCTGAACAACGACGCACGCACGTCCTCAGCGAGGAAGTCGAAGTGGATCACGGGTTGTCTCCTCGGCGAGCGGCGGTGGTCGTCGCCGTCAGTCTGCCCGTTTGCCCCAGTCGGCTGTGCACGCCGTGCCCCACGAGGCACGATGTACGTATGACGCTGATGGCCAAGGGTTCCAACGTCGCGCTCTCGGTTCCGGTGGTGCGGATGGAGCTGGCGTGGAGCCCCGGACCCGGCTGTCCGGACGTCGACGCCGCCGCGCTGCTGCTCACCGGCTCCGGCAAGGTGCGCTCGGACGCGGACTTCGTCTTCTACAACCAGCCTCAGCACGCCTCGGGCGCGGTGTCCCACACCGGCAAGGGCGCGGGGGCCAGCACCGACGGGGTCACCGTGGACACCTCCCGGCTCGAGGCCGACGTGGAGACGGTGGTGCTCACCGCCTCCGCCGACGGCGGCACCTTCGCCGCGGTGCCGGGCCTGCACATGCGCCTGCTGGACCCCTCCGGCACCGAGCTGGTCCGCTTCGACGTCACCGACGCCAGCACCGAGACCGCGATGGTGCTCGGCGAGGTCTACCGCCGCGGCGACGGCTGGAAGTTCCGCGCCGTCGGCCAGGGCTACGCCGCGGGGCTGGGGGGACTGGCCACCGACTTCGGCATCTCGGTGGACGACGAACCCGCCCCCCAGACCGCCGCACCGGCCACCCCCCAAGCCGGCGCACCCGCCGTCAGCCTGAAGAAGCAGAAGCTGATCGACCTGGAGAAGAAGCTCACCACCAGCGCGCCGGAGATGCTCAGCCTCACCAAGAAGGCGGCGGTGTCGCTGGAGAAGCGCGGCCTGGGCGAGCACACCGCGCGGGTGGCGCTGTGCCTGGACATCTCCGGGTCGATGAACCGGCTCTACCGCAACGGCAGCATCGCCGCCCTGGCCGAGCGCATCCTGGCGCTGGGCCTGCGCTTCGACGACGACGGCCAGGTGGACGTCTTCCTGTTCGGCAAGAACGGCCACCAGGCGGGTTCGCTGCAGCTGGACAACCGCACCGACTACGTCCCCACCATGCTCGGCGAGTTCGGGCTGGAGCCGGCGACCTACTACGGCAAGGCCATGGCGCTCATCCGCGAGCACTACTTCGGCAGCTCCGCGGCCCGGCGCGAGCCGTTCTCCGCCGCGGTGCCGGTGTACGTCATGTTCGTCACCGACGGCCAGACCTTCGACGAGGACGGCGCCCGCGAGCAGGTGGTCTCCTCCAGCTACGAGCCGCTGTTCTGGCAGTTCATGGCCATCGGCCGCAGCTCGCGCTCCGTCACCCCCGGCGCTGCTCCCACGCCCCCGCCGTCCACGGGGCTGTTCGGCCGACGCAAGTCCGCCCCGGCTCCAGCCCGCGGCAGCAGCGAGTTCCGCTTCCTGGAGGAGCTGGACGACATGCCGGGGCGCTACCTCGACAACGCCGACTTCTTCGCCGTGGAGGACCCCGCCGCCATCCCCGACGACCAGCTGTTCGAGCTGCTGATGACGGAGTACCCGGGCTGGATCACCCAGGCCCGCGGCAAGGGCCTGCTCCGCTGATCTGCCTGATTGCCGCAACCCGGCAATCGGGTGACCTGAACACGACGGCCATTGCACCGTGCCTGCTGACTCCGCACCTGGCAGGCTTGAACAATCGATGGCCTCAACCGGGCTGTCCGGATCTCGAGGAGAGCCTGTGGCGTTCTGGGACCAGCTGAAAGCGAAGACGCAGACCATGAACGACCAGCTCAAGACCAAGGCTGGCCAGTTCAAGAGCAAGGAGTTCGCCAACGCCAGCATGGCGATGTGCGCCTTGATCGCCGCCGCTGACGGCTCCATCGACGCCGCTGAGCGCCAGAAGACCGCTGCTCTGATCGCCAGCAACGACGTGCTGACCATCTTCCCGCCTGCCGAGCTGCAGCAGAAGTTCGACTGGTACTGCGACAAGCTCAACAAGGACTTCGCCTTCGGCCAGGTCGAGGCCATCGCCACCATCGGCAAGCTGAAGTCCAAGCCGGACCAGGGCCGCGCGGTCATCCAGATCGGCATCATCATCGGCGGCGCGGACGGCAACTTCGACGCCGACGAGCGCAAGGCCGTCAAGGACGCCTGCTACGCCCTGGGGATCAACCCCAGCGAGTTCGACCTCTAGCTCGCTCTTCCTCCGCTCCAACACCCCCCGCACCACAACCGAAAGGAACACACCATGGGAGTCAGCCTGAGCAAGGGCGGCAACGTCTCACTGTCCAAGGAGGCGCCCGGCATGACCGCCGTGCTCGTCGGCCTCGGCTGGGACGCCCGCACCACCACCGGCACCGACTTCGACCTGGACGCCTCGGCAATCATGGTCGACACCAACGGCAAGGTGATCTCGGACAAGCACTTCATCTTCTTCAACAACATGACGTCCCCGGAGGGCTCCGTGGAGCACACCGGCGACAACCTCACCGGTGAGGGCGATGGCGACGACGAGGCCATCAAGGTGGACCTGGCCAAGGTGCCCGCCGAGGTCGACAAGATCGTGTTCCCGGTCAGCATCTACGAGGCCGAGTCGCGCAACCAGGGCTTCGGCCAGGTGCGCAACGCCTTCATCCGCATCGTGAACCAGACCGGTGGCAGCGAGATCGCCCGCTACGACCTCACCGAGGACGCCTCCACCGAGACCGCGATGGTCTTCGGCGAGCTCTACCGCAACGGCACCGACTGGAAGTTCCGCGCGGTCGGCCAGGGCTACGCCTCCGGCCTCAAGGGCATCGCCACCGACTACGGCGTCTCGGTCTAGTCCGTGGCCATCGACTACAACAAGCGGAAGCCGGCCGCGGCGGCCGGTGGCGACGGCGGCGGCCCGGTGTCGCTGAGCAAGGTGACGCTGACCAAGGCCAGCCCCTCCATCTCGCTGAGCAAGCAGAGCGGGCAGCTGCGGGTGAACCTGAACTGGGACGCACGCTCCCCCGAGCCCGCCAAGGGTGGGTTCCTCAAGAAGCTCGCCGCCGCGGCCGCCCGGCCGATCGACCTGGACCTGGGCTGCCTGTACGAGCTGAACGACGGCAGCAAGGGCGTCATCCAGGCGCTCGGCAACTCCTTCGGGTCGCTGGAGCAGGCGCCGTACATCTTCCTCAACGGTGACGACCGCTCCGGCGCCAACAGCGGGGGCGAGGACATGTTCATCAACCTCGCCCACGCCAAGGACATCCGTCGGGTGCTGGTGTTCGCCTGCATCTACGACGGTGCGCCCAGCTTCGACCAGGCCAACGGGGTGGTGACGTTGACTCCGGCCAGCGGTGCCCCCATCGAGGTGCGCCTGGACGAGCAGGCCGGTGGTTCGCGGATGTGCGCCATCGCGCTGCTGGAGGGTGGCGGTGGCGACCTGAAGATTCGCCGCGAGGTCCGCTACGTCGAGGGGGCGCAGGACGCCCTGGACGACGCCTACGGCTGGGGCCTCACGTGGGCCCGGGGCCGCAAGTAGCACTGGAGCCCTCAGGCACAATCGCCCGGTGAGCACCGAGCCGCGGGTCACCGTCACCCGCTCCGCACCGCACGTCGCCCTGGTCACCGTCACCAAGCCGCCGCAGAACGCCCTGGACAAGCAAGCCAGGGACGAGCTGGTGGCGGCCCTGGCGGAGGTGAACGAGGACCTCGACGTGCGGTGCGTCGTGCTCACCGGCGGTGGCCGGTCGTTCTGCGCCGGCGCCGAGCTGTCCGAGACCCGGCGGGTCGCCACCGGCCCCGACGAGGCCCGGATCTACCTGCAGGAGTTCGACGAGCTGGCGCTGGCCCTGGAGCAGTGCCGGGTGCCGGTGATCGCGGCGATCAACGGTCCCGTCGTCGGCGGTGGGCTGGAGGTGGCGCTGGCCTGCGACCTGCGGATCTGCGTCTCGTCGGCGTTCTTCATCGCCGCCGGCGTCAACGTCGGCCTGATCGCCAACTTCTGGCGCCTCGCCCGCACCATCGGCCTCGGCCCCGCCAAGGAGATGGTGCTCACCGGCGACCGCTACACCCCGGCGCAGGCGCTGGGCTGGGGGCTGGTGACCGAGGTGACCAGCGCCGAGGACCTGCTGCCCGCCGCGCTGAGGCGGGCCGAGCGCATCGCCAGCCGGGTGCCGCTGTCGGTGGAGAAGGTGAAGCAGGCGCTCAACCGCGCCCAGACCCTGGACGTGGACGCCTTCATGGCGGTGCAGGGCGAGGCGTTCGTCGAGCTGGCCGGCACCGCCGACCACACCGAGGCGCTGGACTCCTTCCTGGCCAAGCGCCCCGGGGACTTCCACCGCAAGTAGCCGGCGCTGGACGAGCCCGGCACCAGCCGAGCCGGGGGCAGGCTAGCTGCTCTGCAGGCGCTGACCGATGCTGCGGTGCAGGTGCTGCAGCTGCGGCTGTCCCAGCAGCACCGTCTGCGACTCGATGTGGCTCACCACGTGGTGGTCGGCCCGCACCGCCTCGCTGGACTGGATCAGCACGGTGCCTGCCCCGGTGAAGTCGAACTGGCGCTCCTCACCGGTCTCGGTGCCCAGCACCAGGTGCCGGGCCGCTCCCAGGAAGCTGCCCATCCAGCCGGCGTCGTAGTGATGGCTCGGCGACGGACAGTCCGACCAGCCCACCAGCGCCTGCGGGTCCACCCGCACCGGTGGCTCGGCGAACATCACCGGTCCGTTGCTGGAGGCCAGGAACTTGCCCGTGCCGATGAGGGTGAGGAAGCCCGGCACGATCGACTGCTTGAGGCTCAGCCCGGTCTCGAACGCCAGCAGGTTGCTGGCGCGGATGGTGAGGTTGCCGTCGTCGAGGTCGTAGGAGTTGATGTTGAAGCCGCGGTCGCCGAGGACCAGCTTGCCCTGACCCTGCGTCACCACCCAGTCCTGGACGTACAGCGGTGAGGAGAACCGGGCGGCGACCAGGCCGCTGACCGTGGTGGCGGCGAGCGGCTCGAAGGTGATCTGCCCGTAGTAGGCGATCATCGCCCCCTTGGCCATGAACCACGGGGCGCTGCCCACCTCCACGCAGAAGGCGTAGTCGTTGCCAGGGACGTTGTCGTCCACCGGCAGCGTGTAGGGGTTGAGGATGTCTGTCATCGCGGCCTCCTCAGAACTTCTGCTCGGACGCCTGGACGTACACCACGCCCTGGCCGCTGACCTTGAGCTGGATCGCCTCGCCGGAGCCGCGGCCCACGGCGTCGCGCCAGCCCACCGAGGCCGACACGTCCAGGCTCAGGTTGCCGATGTGTCCGACGTAGGCCTGCGGGTCCACCACCGTCTGGCTGCCCGGGCCCACCGGGATCTCGAACGACCCACCGTGGGACAGCACCGCCACCTGGCCCACCCCGGACAGCTGGGTGGTGAACAGGCCCTGCCCGGTCATCGCCCCACGCACCGCGCCGCGCACGCCGCCCTGCGAGCCGAGGAACACCACCGACGAGCTGAGCGAGGCGTCGTGGGCGAGCAGCCGGTCGGCCTCCACGGTGAGCATCGCGGAGCCGTCCAGGTTGATCACCGTGACGTGCAGGCCGGCGTGGCCGTAGAAGACCTCGCCCTGGCCCTGGGCGGCCATCATGGCGACGTGCTCGCCGGACATCGCTCGACCCGCCAGCCCGGCGACGCCACCCATGCCACCCATGCCGCCGTTCATCCCGCCCCCGGGCGAGTGCGGGATGAACTGGACCTCGCCGCTGTAGTAGAGCATCGCCCCGCGACGGGCCAGCACGTGCTGACCGGGGACCAGCGTCGCCTTGGCGACCCTGCTGTTGACCTGCTCGATCTGGACCATCAACGCTCCGCGGGCTGGATGTAGACCACGCCCTGGCCGTCGAAGCGCAGCGAGAACGGCTCACCGCTGCCCTCGCCGATCACCGACTTCCAGGACACGTCGGTGACGAACGTCTGGTTGAGCTGTCCGCGGCAGGCCACGAAGGCGTCCGGGTCGACCACCAGCGGGAACTGCGGCGCGACCTCCAGCGCGATCGGCGGCCCACCGGCCGACAGCAGCGCCACCGTGCCCGTCCCGCTGACCAGCGTGGTGAACAGGCCCTGCCCGGAGGTGGCCCCGCGCAGCCCGGAGAACTTCACGTCGGTCTGCAGCTTGCCCACCAGCGCGAGCAGCTGCGAGGACTCGACCTGCAGGGTCTCGTTGGCCAGCTCGACGATGGTGATGTCCTGGGCGTCCACCGCGAAGTGCACCACGCCGGTGCCGGAGCACTCCATCAGCGACAGCGACTCCCCGGTCACCTTGCGCTTGAGCGCGGCCTTGATGCCGTCACCGCCGCCGAGGCCGGCGTTCTTGAAGGCCACCTGTCCGTCGAAGGCCACCATGGCGCCGGTGATGGCACGAATGGCCTCACCCTGCAGCCGAGCCTCGAGCACCCGTGAGCCGTTGACGCGCAGCTGAGCCACGGGTCTCCCTTCTCCGGCTGATGTCGTTGGCTTGCAGGCTAACCGGTGCCACCACCGCCGGTGACCAGCGACACGACCGCAGCGGGGTCAGACGTTGACGCCGTAGTCCTGCGCGATGCCCTGCAGGCCGCTGGCGTAGCCCTGTCCCACCGCGCGGAACTTCCACTCCGCGCCGCTGCGGTAGAGCTCGCCGAAGACCATCGCGGTCTCGGTGGAGGCGTCCTCGGTGAGGTCGTAGCGGGCGAGCTCGGTGTTGTTGGCCTGGTTCACCACCCGGATGAAGGCGTTGCGCACCTGGCCGAAGCTCTGCGAGCGCGCCTCGCCGTCGTAGATGGACACCGGGAAGACGATCTTGTCGATGTCGGCGGGCAGCGACGCCACGTTCACCTTGATCTGCTCGTCGTCGCCCTCGCCCTCACCCGTGAGGTTGTCGCCGGTGTGCTCGATGGCGCCGTCCGGCGTCTTCAGGTTGTTGAAGAACACGAAGTGCTGGTCGGAGGAGACCCGACCGTCGGCCCCGCAGGCGATGGCCGAGGCGTCGAGGTCGAAGTCGGTACCGGTGGTGGTGCGCACGTCCCACCCGAGCCCGACGGTGACCGCGGACAAGCCGGCCGTTCCCGCCTCCTTGGTCAGCGAGACGTTGCCACCCTTGCTCAGACTTACTCCCACGAGAGCTCCTTCATCGATGACGGAACAGCCATTGCTCGCTTCAGTGTGCCCGTTTCCGTGGAGTCGGGGAATCAGACGTTGACGCCGTAGTCCACGACAATTCCGCGAAGACCGCTGGCGTACCCCTGGCCCACGGCGCGGAACTTCCACTCACCGTTGTGCCGGTACAGCTCGCCATAGATCATCGCGGTCTCGGTGGAGGCGTCCTCGGTGAGGTCGAAGCGGGCCAGCTCCACGTCGTTGGCCTGGTTGACCACCCGGATGAAGGCGTTGCTCACCTGGCCGAAGTTCTGCCCGCGGGCGTCGGCGTCGTCGATGGAGACCACGATGACGATCTTCTGGACCTCTGCCCCGAGGGTGGCCAGGTTGACGTTGATCTGCTCGTCGTCGCCCTCGCCCTCACCGGTGCGGTTGTCACCGGTGTGCTCGACCGCCCCGTCCGGGGAGGCGAGGTTGTTGTAGAAGACGAAGTGCTCGTCGGAGACCACCTTGCCGTTGGCGCCGCACAACAGCGCGGACGCGTCCAGGTCGTAGTCGACCCCGGTGGTGGTGCGGACGTCCCAACCGAGTCCGACGACCACCGCCTTCAGGCCGGCTGCCCCGGCCTCCTTGGTCAACGAGACGTTTCCGCCCTTGCTCAGCACTACGCTCACAGAAGCCTCTTTCTTGCGGTTTCCCCAGCTGACGGCCCCCGGTGACGGGCTACAGGGTCGTGCTCACGACCGGCAGCAGGTCGGCGAAGGTGCGTCCGTTGGCCACCGCACCGATGGCCGTCATCGTCCAGCCCTGCGGGTTGCGGGTCAGCTTGGCCATCACCTGCGCGTTGTGCGTCCCCGATCCGGTCAGCTCGTAGCGCGCCAGCTCGGTGTCGGTGGTGGCGTCCACCAGCCGGCAGAAGGCGTTCTCGATCTGGCTGAAGTTCTGCCCGGTGAAGGAGTTGACCACGAAGACCAGCGTGGTGACCGTGGGCGACAGCGCGCTCAGGTCCACCGCGATGGACTCGTCGTCACCCTCGCCGGCGCCGGTCAGGTTGTCGCCGGTGTGCTGCACGGCGCCGTCCTTGCTGTGCAGCTGGTTGAACCAGACCTGGTCGAGCAGCTTGCCCTGGGCGTCGAACATCAGGCACGACGCGTCCAGGTCGATGGACTGCTCCTTGAGCCGACCCAGCAGCCCCTTCTTCTTCATCGCGTCCCACCCCAGGCCCATCCGGACCTTGGTGAGCGATCCACCGCCCTCCTTGGTGAGGGAGACCTGCTGACCCTTGCCTAGGTTGACTGTCATAGCTCCGACGCTAGCGGAACCTCACGCTCGGCGGGGCCGCTCATCCACTCGCGCAGCACCCGGGTGGCCCACACGTCGTCGGCGTTGTAGTCCAGCAGCCGCCGCCGCTGCACCAGGTCAGGGGCGTCCCCGTCCAGGCCGACGGCCTTGCGGTACCACCCCATCGACGCCGCGCCACTGGCCTCGGCGTCGCGCCAGGTGAACCCGGCCACCGGCGCCACCTTCTTCAGGCCCTTGCCCAGCGGGCAGAGGAAGGCGGTGCCCACGGCGGCGTAGACGTCCACCCACTGCTCGCTGCCGATGAACTCGCGCACCTGGGCCTCGGTGGGCACCCCGGGGTGTCCGGCGAAGCGCCGCGCCGAGGCCAGCAGCCAACGGTTCTCCGCCGCCTCGGAGTAGCAGTAGGCGGCGAAGGTGCGCCCCTGCGCGGCCGCATCGGCGCGCACCTGCATCAACCACGTCCAGAACTCGCCGAAGGAGCGGGCCTCGTCCTCGGTGGGCACCGGGTCCCAGGTGACGAACGGGTGGTACACCGACTGCTGCCCCGGCTCGCTGAGCAGCGCACCCCACAGGTAGGCGCCGTGCTCGAGATAGCTCTCCATGTCCACGTCCACCTCGACGTCAGCGCGGTGCACCTGGACGTGCTCGGTGCGCCGCACCAGCGGAACGCCCCGCAGCCACGCCCGGGCCAGCACCACCGCGTCGGCGAAGGCACCCCCGGGCCAGGACGCGGGGGCCGGCCCTGCCCAGGTCGCGAGCTCGTCCACCGTGCGCACCCCCAGGGCACGCAGCACGCTCACCTGCGGGCCGGCCACCACCAGGCTCACGTCGCGACTCTCCCGCAGGTCGGCCGAGCACCGCGGCCACCACGGGCAGGTGCGGCACTCCCCGATGCGCGAGGCGCTGGTGGGCACCTGGCCGGTGGCCACGGCCAGCCGGTCGGCGAAGCGGGTGTCGTACTCCTGCAGGGTGCTGCGCCCGCCCGGCCAGGTCGCGGCGGCGAGGTCGTGCACCACCACGCAGTCGGCGTCCAGGCCGATCACCCCGCCGACCTGCTCGGTGGGGGCGGCACCCAGGGTCTGCAGCATCCGGGTGAGGTGGGCCAGGCGCAGCTGGTCGCGCGGGAAGGAGCGCAGGCTGCGCGTCTCGTCCAGCCGCGGCGCCCACTGCAGCAGCTCGGAGGTGCGGGCCCCGCGGCCAGGGTCGGTGGTGCGGTGGTTGACCACGATCACCGGCACGTAGCCCCCGGCGTGGCGGACCAGCAGGTCGGCGCGGCCCCGGCGGTGGGCGGCACGGTCTGGGCCCAGCGTCGCCCCCCAGATGCGCTCGGCACCGCTGGCCAGGGCCTGGCGGGTGCGCTCGCGCCGCTCGGCCGGTGGCAGGTCGGCAGGCACCTCCACCCAGCTCGCCGAGCCCGCGGCCAGCAGCTCGGCCACCCGCCGCCGGTGCGCGGCGGCCTCGTCCTGGCGCTGGCGCACGGCGGGGTCGACAGTGCCGGGCGGGTCGATGCCGATGTGCTCCAGCGACACCCGGTGACGGCACCGGGTGAGCTCCGCCGAGTCCAGCAGCACCGGCGGAGAAGGGTGCTGGGGCTGGTCCACAGGCAGGAACAGTAGGCCCTCCCCTAGGCTGCACCCGACGGTAGTGGTGGGCGATGCACCGGAGGGATCTCACTGATGGGCCTGTTGAGCAAGCGCACGAGGACCAAGCGCACGAGCAAGCGTGCCCTGCGCAAGGCGCACACCAAGACCCTCAAGGCGCAGGCCCAGGCGGAGCGCAAGTTCCGGGAGAAGGCCGAGAAGAAGGCCGCCAAGGACCTCCGCAAGCGCAAGAACAAGGCGAAGGCCACCGGCAAGGCCACGGTCGCCGCCTCGGTGGCGCGCACGCAGCCAGCGGCGGAGACCACCTCCGGCAAGGGCAAGAAGGCCGACACGAAGGCTGACAAGAAGGCGCAGAAGAAGAACGCCGAGAAGGCCGCGGCGCAGGAGAAGGGCCTCAACCCCAAGAAGGTGCGCAACGCCCTCGGCATCATGCGCGTGCTGGCTCCGGTGCTCGCCCCGCTGGCCTACAAGGCGGCCACCGCCACCCGTGGCCAGCTGGACCAGGCCCGGGCCCGCAAGATGGGCGTGAGCGTGCACGAGCTGGGCGACTTCAGCGGTCATGGCGCGGCGCTCAACGCCCGCATCGCCGGCCTGGAGCCCACTCTCGACCAGCTGGTGAGCGCCAACGGCACCGGTGCGCACAGCGACGCCGTGGCCTTCCGCGACGCCACTCGGGCACGGCTGGGCGAGCTGTCCACCGCGGTGCACGCGGCTGAGCGCATGCCGGCGGCCCGCCGCAAGGCCGCCCACCGTGCCGTGGCCACCGAGCTCGACGCCATCGAGGCCGACCTGCTGGCCCGCCTGGGTGTGCGCTGACCGCTCCACCTTCTGCCCGGTCTAGGACTGCTGTTGCCGGGCGCGTGATTGATCGACCAGGTCGGCGACATCCAGCGGTACCGGTGGGGTCATGGTCTGGTCGGGGATGGCCTGCAGCCCCCCGGCGGTGATCCACACGGTGCCGGCACCGTCGAGGGCGACGTCCGGCTCGGGATAGCGGATCGGTGTGCTGGAGATGGGCTGCCGGGTTGCGCCGTCCAAGTCAGGTCCCCGACCTGCCCGCCCCTGTCCACCTGCATGGGCAGCGGTGCTGCATCCGCGACGGTGAGGTCGTCGAGCACGCGACGAGCACTGCGGCCGTCGAAGACCGTCGCTGGTGTGCCGGCCAGGAATGGCCGGTAGAACGTCCCGGCGGCTCAGCGGTGGCCCCAGGGTCGCGGCACCGTGCAGGTCTACCCGCACGAGGCGGGCTCCCACGGTGCCGCCGACCGGCTGCACGACAGCCCAAGAGCACACTGGATCCCGAGCTCGTCCTGGCGTGCCGGTACCCTAGGGGGGTACCGTATCAACCAGCAGGACGCGACCACTGGTTGACCAAGCTCACGGAGGCGCCCGGTGCCCGGATACACCACCAACAAGCAGGACCACCTCAAGCGGCTGCGCCGCATCGAGGGGCAGACACGTGGCCTCCAGAAGATGATCGAGGAGGACAAGTACTGCATCGACGTCCTCACCCAGATCAGCGCGGCCACCAAGGCCCTGGAGTCGGTGGCCCTGTCGCTGCTGGAGGAGCACATGGCCGGCTGCATGGTGGAGGCGGCGCGCGCCGGCGGCGCCGAGGCCGACGAGAAGGTCCGGGAAGCCGCCGACGCCATCGCCCGCCTGGTGCGGTCCTGACCACCCACAAACCCTGAGGAGAACACCATGATGACCACCCGCTCCTACACCGTCACCGGCATGACCTGCGAGCACTGCGAGCGGGCGGTCGCCACCGAGGTCGGCGAGCTGCCCGGCGTTACGGCCGTCAACGTCGACCTGCCCACCGGCAAGCTCACCGTCACCAGCGAGGCCCCGCTGGAGGACACCATGGTCGCCGCAGCCGTGGACGAGGCCGGCTACGAGCTGGTCAGCGACGACGGAGGGAGGGACCAGCAATGACCGCCACGACCGGCACCGACCGCACCACCGTCGACCTGCAGATCGGCGGCATGACCTGCGCCTCCTGCGCCGCCCGGGTGGAGAAGCGGCTGAACAAGCTGGACGGCGTGCAGGCCACGGTGAACTACTCCACCGAGCAGGCCCACGTCAGCTACCCGCCGACGATGGACCCCGCCGACCTCGTCGCGCAGGTGGAGGCCACCGGCTACACCGCCGCCCTGCCCACCCCGCCCGAGGCCGACGCCGAACCCGACGACCGGCCGAGCGCCGACGACGCCGCCACCGAGTCGCTGCGGCAGCGGCTGCTGATCAGCGCGCTGCTCACTCTGCCGGTGCTGGTGCTGGCGATGGTGCCGCCGCTGCAGTTCGACAGCTGGCAGTGGCTCTCCCTCACCCTCGCCGCCCCGGTGGTGGTGTGGGGCGCCTGGCCGTTCCACCGCGCCACCTGGCTGAACCTGCGCCACCGCGCGGTCACCATGGACACCCTCATCAGCGTCGGCACCCTGTCGGCCTTCGGCTGGTCGCTGTACGCGCTGTTCCTCGGCGCCGCGGGCGACCCGATGATGCGCATGCCGTTCAGCTTCACCGTCGCCCGCGGGCACGGCAGCAGCGAGATCTACCTGGAGGTGGCGTCGGCGGTCACCGTGTTCCTGCTGGCCGGGCGCTACTTCGAGGCCCGCTCCAAGCGCAACGCCGGCGCCGCGCTGCGCGCGCTGATGACCATGGGCGCCAAGGACGTGGCGGTGCTGCGGGGCGGGGTTGAGCAGCGCATCAGCGTCAGTGCGCTGGTGGTCGGCGACGAGTTCGTGGTGCGGCCGGGCGAGAAGATCGCCACCGACGGCGTGGTGGTGGACGGCTCCTCGGCCGTGGACGCCAGCATGCTCACCGGCGAGTCGGTGCCGGTGGAGGTCGGCCCGGGCGACGCCGTGGTGGGCGCGACCACCAACGCCGGCGGACGCCTCGCCGTGCGCGCCACCCGCGTGGGCGCCGACACCCAGCTGGCGCAGATGGCGCAGATGGTCAACGACGCCCAGAGCGGCAAGGCACCGGTGCAGCGGCTGGCCGACCGCGTCTCCAGCGTCTTCGTGCCCGCGGTGATCGTGCTGGCGCTGGGCACCCTGGCCACCTGGCTGCTGCTGGGCGAGCCCGTGGACGCCGCCTTCACCGCCGCGGTTGCCGTGCTGATCATCGCCTGCCCCTGCGCGCTGGGTCTGGCCACGCCGACCGCCCTGCTGGTGGGCACCGGCCGCGGCGCACAGCTGGGCATCCTCATCAAGGGCCCCGAGGTGCTGGAGTCGACCCGCCGGGTGGACACGGTGGTGCTGGACAAGACCGGCACCGTCACCACCGGGCAGATGAGCCTGCAGCAGGTGATCCCCGCCCCCGGCGTGGACGCCGACGAGCTGCTGCGGCTGGCCGCCGCGGTGGAGCACGCCTCCGAGCACCCCATCGCCCGCGCCATCGCCGCCGGCGCCGCCCAGCCGCTGCCCGCGGTGCAGGACTTCGCCAGCACCGGCGGCCTGGGCGTGCACGGCACCGTGGACGGCCACCGCGTGGTGGTGGGCCGCGCCTCCCTGCTGGAGCAGCCGCTGCCCGCCGAGCTGCAGCAGGCCAAGGACGCCGCCGAGGAGCAGGGGAGCACCGCGGTGGTGGTGGGCTGGGACGGTGCGGTCACCGGCGTGCTCACGGTGTCCGACACCCTCAAGCCCAGCAGCGCGGAGGCTGTGGCCGGGCTACGCCGCCTGGGGCTCACCCCGGTGCTGCTCACCGGCGACAGCTCCGCCGCCGCACACGCCGTGGCCCGCCGGGTGGGCATCGAGGAGGTGCACGCCGAGGTGCTGCCCGCGGAGAAGGTGGACGTGGTCCGTCGGCTGCAGGGCGAGGGCAAGGTGGTGGCCATGATCGGCGACGGGGTGAACGACGCCGCCGCGCTCGCCCAGGCTGACCTGGGCCTGGCCATGGGCACTGGCACCGACGTGGCCATCGAGGCCAGCGACCTGACCCTGGTGCGCGGTGACCTGCGGGCCGCGGTGGACGCGATCCGGCTGGCCCGCCGCACGCTGAGCACCATCAAGGGCAACCTGTTCTGGGCCTTCGCCTACAACGTGGCGGCGCTGCCGCTGGCCGCGCTGGGGCTGCTCAACCCGCTGATCGCGGGCCTGGCCATGGCCCTGTCCAGCGTGTTCGTGGTGTCCAACAGCCTGCGGCTGCGCCGGTTCCGCCCGGTGGCCACCGGCTAGGTCACCACCGCCCTGCCACGCCGGTCACGTCGGAGGGCCACGCCGGAGGGCCACGCCGGAGGGCACTGTGACGCGCTGCACGATCTCTGGCGCCCTGGTCGCAGGTCGGCGAGACTTGGCCCCTAGTGGAGAACACCGCTTTCCAGCATCGTTGGCGGGAGGTGTTCTGTGCAGGACAAGTCAATGCTCAGCGCAGGCCGTGTGCTCGAGGTCGAGGCTGAGGTGCTGCGCCACAGCTTGCAGGAGCGCCCCAACGTCGACGTGGCCAAGGGCATGCTGATGGCGATGTTCCGCTACAGCGAGGCCGAGGCGTTCGCCGAGCTCTGCCGTGTTGCCGGCCAGGACGGGATCAGCCTCTACTCGCTCGCTGCGGCGCTGGTGGAGCTGGTGTCCGGGGCCGACTCGGTGGCGGGCTCCACCGAGCCCGCCACCGTCGCCGCCCACCGTCACTGGGGCACGACCGCTACAGCGTGACGAAGCCCTTGTCCACCATCCACTGGCGGGCGACCTCGGCGGGGTCCTCGCCGTCCACGTCCACCTTGGCGTTGAGCTTGGTGATCTCCTCGTTGGTGAGGATCTTGGAGATGGGCTCGAGCACCGTGGCGATCTCCGGGTACTTCTCCGCCACCTCCTGGCGGATGACCACCGTGGCGTTGTAGCGGGGGAAGAACTGCTTGTCGTCCTCCACCAGCTGCAGGTCCAGGCCGAGGATGCGGCCGTCGGTGGTGAAGACCTCGCCGAACCGGCACCCGCCGGTCGCGGTGGACGCGTAGATCAGGCCGGTCTGCAGCGTCTTCACCGGCACCACCGCGGGGTCGAAGCCGTAGGTGGCCGCCATGCCCGGGAAGCCGTCCTGGCGGCTGACGAACTCTGTCTCCAGGCAGGTCTGCGCCAGGGCAGGGTCCTTCTTCACCAGCTCGGCGTAGTCCGACAGCGTCTTGACGCCGGTCTCCTCGGCCACCTTGCGGCTCATGGCCAAGGCGTAGGTGTTGTCCATCGGCGCCGGGTTGACCCACACCAGGCCGTTCTTGGCGTCCGCGTCGCGCACTGCCTCGAACTGCTTGGTGGCGTCGGGGATCGGCTTCTCGTTCTTGAGGTAGTTGATCCAGCCGGTGCCGGTGTACTCGAAGGTGATGTCCACCTGGCCGTTGAGCATGGCCTGGTGGGTGCTGTTGGAGCCCTGGATGTTGGTCAGGTCGCGGACGTCGGCGCCGGCGGCGCTGAGCGCGTACTCGATCATGTAGCCCAGGATGAGCTGCTCGGTGAAGTCCTTGGACCCCACCGTCAGGCTCACGCCCTCCAGGGCGGGCACCGGCTGGATGCTGCCAGGCTCGACCGCCAGCGGCACGGCACTACCGGACTGCAGCCCGCAGGAGGCGACCAGCGTCGTGCAGACCACCGCCACGGTGGCGGTGACCGCACGTCGGGCCAGTCTCAGCTTGGTCATCGTCATGGTTGGCCTCGTCATGTCAGCGCAGTCCCTTCGGGCCGAGAACCTGTTCGGCGAGCGCGCCGACCCAGTCGACCAGCAGTGCCAGTGCGACGGCGAGCAGCGCGCCCACCAGCAGCGCCACCATGTCGTTGAGCTTGTAGCCGGTGTCGATCAGCTGACCCAGCCCGCCGGCACCCACCAGGAACACCAGGGTGGCGGTGCCCACCGCCAGCACCAGCGAGGTGCGCAGCCCAGCGAGGATGTAGGGCACCGCCAGGGGGAACTCCACCTGGCGCAGCACCGTCCAGGCGGACATGCCCTGGCCGCGGCCGGCATCCACCAGGATGGCATCGACCTCTTGGTAGCCAAGGATGGTGTTGCGCAGCACCGGCAGCAACGCGTACAGCGCGAGGGGCAGCACCCCCACCCAGAAGGTGTCGCCCTCCAGGAAGCTCCAGACACCGCCCTCCTGCACCCACAGGTAGAACAGCACCAGCAGGCCGATGGCCGGCGCGGAGGCACCGATGTTGGCGATCCCGATGAAGAGCGGCGACAGCCAGGTCAGGCCCGACCGGGTGACCAGGGTGCCCACCACGATCGCCACCACCACCACGATCAGCGCCACCGCGAAGGTGATCTTGAGGTGCTCGAGCGTGAGGTCGCGGATGTTGGTCCAGTTGACGGTGGCCTTCTGGGTGTCGTTGAGGTCGGTGACCACCAGCGCCCAGATGAGCACACCGGCAGCCAGCAGCAGCGCGGCCACCGGCTGGACCACCAGGCGCACCCGGTCCGCCCGGCGGGCGTCGCGCTCGACCGCCTGCAGCCCGGTGTCGCCCGCCTGGCCCACCTCGACGAAGGACAGCGACTCGTCGACCTCCGCAGTCTGCGTGGGTGCGGTCATGCCTCGGCCCTCACGGCCGCGGGCTGCTGCCCCGCACCGGGTCCGGGCTCGTCGTTGTCGTGGTCGTGCTCGTGCTGCTCGCGCAGCGTGCGGATGGTGCCCACCAGGGTCTCGATGGTGATCATGCCGACGTACTCGCCCCGCTTGCCGGTGACGGCGGTGGAGGCGTTGCTCTCCGCCAGCAGGGCCTCCAGGGCGTCCTGCAGCGTCGACTGCGTGGACACCGTCTCCCCGATGGGGATGCCCACGTCCTGCAGGCTGGTGGCGTTGGCCAGGTGGTGCGGGCCGACCCACCGGTAGGGCCGGTCGCGCGAGTCGAGCACGATGCCCCACGAGCCGCGTCGGTCTCCCACCGCCAGCCGCAGCTCGTCCACCGATCCGTCCACCCGCGCGGTGGGGCGCTGCTCGAGCTCCACGTCGCGCACCCGCAGCAGGGTGAGCTGCTTGAGCGAGGCACCGGCACCGACGAACTTGGCCACGGTGTCGTTGGCCGGGTTGGCCAGGATGGCCTCCGGGGTGTCGTACTGCAGGACGGTGGAGCGATCACCCAGCACGGCGATCTTGTCGCCGAGCTTCACCGCCTCGCCGAAGTCGTGGGTGACGAAGACGATGGTCTTGCGCAGCTCCGCCTGCAGTCGCATCAGCTCGTCCTGCAGCAGGCCGCGGGTGATGGGGTCGACGGCACCGAAGGGCTCGTCCATCAGCAGCACCGGCGGGTCGGCCGCCAGCGCGCGGGCCACCCCCACTCGCTGCTGCTGCCCGCCGGAGAGCTGGCGCGGGTAGCGGGTGAGGTACTGCGCCGGGTCCAGCCCGACCAGCTCCAGCATCTCGTTGGTGCGGTCGCGGATCCGCTTCTTGTCCCAGCCCAGCAGGCTGGGCACCATGCCGACGTTCTGGGCGATGGTCATGTGCGGGAACAGCCCGGCCGCCTGGATGGAGTAGCCGATGCCGCGGCGCAGCTCGTCGGCGTTGAGCTCCAGGGCGTTGCGGCCGCCGATGGTGATCCGCCCCGAGGTGGGCTCGATCAGCCGGTTGATCATGCGCATGGTGGTGGTCTTGCCACAGCCGGAGGGCCCGACGAAGACCACGATCTCCCCGGCCGGGATGGTCAGCGAGAAGTGGTCGACCGCAGGCTGCGGGCTGCCGGGGTACTGCTTGACCACGTCCTCGAGCACGATCTCGACGCCGGAGACGGAACCGGCGTCAGGCTCGGCGGCGACGGTGCTGTTCTTCTGCATGTCAGGCACGGATACCCCTTGAAGTTGTCAGGCGGCCGATGAGCACGTAGATGCCGTCCAGGATGAGCGCGAGGATGATGATGAGGACCGTGGCGCTGAGCGCCTGCGGGACGGCGGTGGGGCTGCCCACCCGGGAGAGGCCGGAGAAGATCAGGTTGCCCAGGCCCGGCCCCTTGGCGTACGCGGCGATGGCGAGGATGCCCATCACCATCTGGGTGCTCACCCGCATCCCGGTGAGGATCGACGGCCACGCCAGCGGAAGCTCGACGCGGCTGAGCACCGCCATGCGGCTCATCCCCACCCCACGGGCGGCGTCGGTGACCGCAGGGTCCACCGAGGCCAGCCCGAGAATGGTGTTCCGGATGATCGGCAGGAGCGCGTAGAGCACCAGCGCGGTGATGGTGGGCGGCACGCCCAGGCCCATCACCGGGATCAGCAGGCCGAGCAGGGCGAAGGAGGGAATGGTGAGAATGGTGCTGGCCAGCGCGGTGGACACGGCCGAGGCAGCGGGGCTGCGGTAGACCGCGATTCCCACCAGCACGGCGATGATCGTGGCGATGAGGACGCACTGCACCGCGGCGCTGACGTGCAGGTACGAGTCGATGGCTAGCTGTCTGCGGAACTTGACCACGTAGTCCCAGACGTCGATCCAAAAATCAGGCATGCCTGACGATCACCCGCTCTCTCGATCCTGAACAATTCCTGCACCAGGACGTGCAATGACGAAAAAATGGTGTGAGCGGAGTAACCATAGGCCAAGGCCTCCTGACCCGAAGGTCACAATTCGGCAATGGGTAGCCTGAGCACGTGCAGCGAGGCCGATCCCGCGACGGCGCAGCCCGGGTCCGGGGCGCCGCTCTCGGTGCTGCCTCGGCGACGATGGCGGTGGCCGCGCACGGGGCCTCCGGCGGCGGGCTGCCCACCGCCACAGGGCTCTACCTGCTGCTCGGACTTGCTGTGTCGCTCAGCGTAGTCGCGGCCACGGTGCCGCGCCTGCGCGAAGGCCGCCCCGCGCTCCTGGCCCTGCTGGTGACCGGGCAGGTCGCCGGCCACGAGGTGATCGGCCTGGACGCCCACCACCAGGGCGCCACCTCGGCGCAGATGCTGCTGGCCCACGCGCTGGCGGTGCTGGTGTGCGTGCAGGTCATCGCGCTGGTCGAGCGGCTGGCACCCGCGTCGGTGGCCGCCCTGCAGCGCATCGTGCTCGTCCTGCCCCCGCTGCTCCCGCGCGCCCGGGTGCCCCGCGTGCTGCCGCAGGGCGTGGCCCCGGCTCCGCTGTTCTCGGCGCTGCTCGACGTCTCCGTGCCCCGCAGAGGACCGCCCGTGCGTGCGTGAGCCCTCCGCACCCACCGCCACGTGCGTGGCGAAGCACCCCCTCTGACCTCAAGGACCACACTGATGAACAGCTGGATCATGCGCGCCTGCGTCACCGCCGGCGCGCTCACCGTGGCCGGCACGCTGGCCACCGGCACGGCCGCCGCCCACGTCTCGGTGAGCAGCCCCGACGCCGCCCAGGGCGGCTACACCGTGCTCACCTTCCGGGTGCCCAACGAGTCACCCACGGCCGCCACCACCGGCCTCAAGGTCACCCTGCCCGCCCAGAGCGGTGAGGGTGCGCCGATGAAGTCGGTGCGGACCTCACCAACCCCGGGCTGGACCGCCACCGTGGAGAAGGACCCGGCGACGTCGGTGCCCACCTCGGTCACCTGGACCGCTCAGCCCGGCGCTGCCATCGGCGACGGCCAGTTCGGCCAGTTCCTGCTGCAGGTGGGCCCGCTGCCCGCCACCGACAACCTGAGCCTGCCCGCCGAGCAGGTCTACAGCGACGGCACCGTGGTTCGCTGGGACCAGCAGGCGACCGTGCACGGCGACGAGCCCGAGCACCCGGCACCGTCGCTGACCCTCGCTGCCGCTGCCCCGGCGTCCGGTCACGGCTCGACGAGCGCGGCCACGCAGTCGAGCACCGCCCCCGAGGCCTCCAGCGGCAGCGACACCACCGCGCGCTGGCTGGGCGGGGCCGGCCTCGTCCTCGGTGCGCTCGGCCTGGGGCTGGGCGCCGGAGCCGTGCTGCGCAGCCGCAGGCCCGCGTGAGCGGCGCCCGAGCCGGCCTGCGGGCCGCCGCGGTGAGCCTGCTGCTGGGCCTGGCCCTGCTGGTGGGGGCCGGTCCCGCCTCCGCGCACAGCTACCTGGTCAGCTCCGATCCCGCTGACGGCACCGAGGTGGCGACCAGCCCGGCCCAGGTCGCGCTGACGTTCAACGAGCCGCTGCAGCCGGCGTTCGGCTCGGTGAGCGTGGTCGGGCCGGACGGCAACCAGTGGTCCACCGGCAGCGCCACCATCACCGGCTCCACTGCCTCGGTGGCGCTCCCCGAGCTGGGCCCGGCCGGGCGCTACACGGTGGCCTACCGGGTGCTCTCGGCCGACAGCCACCCGGTCACCGGCACCGTGAGCTTCACCCTCACCACCCCGGGCACGGGCACGCCCGGGCCTGCGGTGGGCGCCGTGGGCAGCGAGCAGCCGGCCGACACCGACGGGGTGCCCGCCTGGCCGTTCGTGGTGGGCGCGGCGGTGCTGGTGCTCGCCCTCGGCCTGGTGGTGGGGCTGCGCAGCGGTCCCCGCCGGAGCAGCGGCACGGGCTCCGCGCCGCAGTGAGCACCGTGGGCGCGGCCAGCAGCACCCGGCGTCAGCTGGTGCTGCTGGTGGCCGCGCCCACGGCACTGCTCGGGCTGCTGGTGGCGGCGCTGGTGTCGCGACCGGCGCACCAGCCGCCCTCGGACTACCTGCGGCTGGCGGCGCTGCTGGCCGGCACCGCGCTGCTGGGCACCTGCGTGGTGGTGTACCTGGAGCAGCCGCGTCGGCGGGCGGCGATGGCCCAGCGCCTGCACACCACGCAGCTGGCGCTGGCCACGGCGTGGCTGCTGGCGGAGGTGGTGCTGCTGGCCGCGGCTGCGGCGGAGGCCGACGGCCGCTCGTTGCCCACCGTGCGGGCGGCCAGCGTCGGCGCGTACCTGCAGTCCACGGTCGGCGGCTCGGTGGCGCTGGTGGTCTGCGGCTGCGTCGTGGCGTTGCTGGCACTGGTCGCGGTGGCCCGCCGCACCGGCGCGGCCTGGAGCAGCGCCGGCGTGCTGGCCCTGGCGGTGGTGGCGCTGGCGGCCCGGCCGCTCACCGGCCACGCCCATGCCAGCGCGCTGGCCCAGCTGCTGGTGGTGGTGCACGTGGTGGCCGCGGCCACCTGGTGCGGCGGCCTGGTGGCGCTCGCCCTGGCCGCGGGACCAGCCCGCGGCACCTGGGCGCGCACGCTCCCCCGCTTCTCGGCGCTGGCCGGCTGGTGCGTGCTCGCCCTGGCCGTGAGCGGCGCTGGGACTGCGCTGCTCGAGGTGGGCGGTGTGGGAGCCCTGCTCAGCACCGGCTACGGACGCATCGTGCTGGTCAAGGTGGCGGTGCTGGCGGCGCTGCTCGGCCTGGGCCTGCTGGCGCGGCGCCGGTGGGTGCCCGCCGCGGCCGACCACCGCACGCCGGCGGAGGTCTCGCTGCGGCGCGCGGTGGTGGAGGTGGCGGTGATGGGGCTCGCGCTGGGCCTGGCCACCGCGCTGGCCACCACCGGCTAGCCGCTCGCCCCGACCACTGCCTGCACGGCGTCGGCGATCGGGGTGTCCCCCGAGGTGAGCATGAGCGTGTGCCCCGCGGTGGCCGGGGTGTCCAGCAGGGCCAGCAGCACCGCAGCCACGTCGGCGCGAGGAACCTGGCCGGGCTCCAGCGGCGGGGACGTCAGCGCAACCAGGCCGGTCGGGTCCTCGTCGGTGAGGCCACCGGGGCGCAGCACCGTCCAGTCCAGCCCCTCGCGGCGGGTGAGGTCGTCCTCGGCGGCGGTCTTGGCCGCCAGGTAGGCGGTGAACACCTCGTCGGTGCCCTCGGGCACCGGCTCACCGGCGCCGAAGGAGCTGACCTGCACGAAGCGACGCACCCCGGCCTGCTCCGCCCCGTCGGCCAGCAGCACCGAGCCGGCGCGGTCCACGGTGTCCTTGCGCTCGATGCTGCTGCCCGGGCCCGCCCCGGCCGCGAAGACCACGGCGTCGGCACCCTGCAGCACCTCAGCCACCTGGGCGACGTCGGCGCTCTCCAGGTCGAGCACCACCGCGTCCGCGCCCAGGTCGCTGATGTCGCCGATGTGGGCGGGGTTGCGGATCAGGGCGACGGCGTCGTCGCCCCGCTCCGCGAGCAGCCTGAGCAGGTGCTGGGCGATCTTGCCGTGCCCGCCGGCGATGACCACGCGCATGAGTTCTCCTTGGTTGCTCGAAGGTGGGGCGACCGTGCGGTGGAGCTAGCGGCCCGGCAGGTGCTTCATCAGCTTGACCAGGGCGAACACCGTCGAGGTGTAGGCCTTCTGGGAGACCCCGCGCGGAGGTGCGGCGGGGACGAGGCGCTGGGTGGCTACGGTCTGCGACTCGGTGTACTTGAGCAGCCCCTCGGCGCCGTGACGACGGCCCATCCCGGAGGTGCCCATGCCACCCATCGGGGCGTCGGTGCTGCCCCAGGCCGCCGCGTAGCCCTCGTTGACGTTCACGGTGCCGGCGCGCAGGCGGGCGCCGATGGCCTCGCCCTGGGCACGGGTGGCGGCCCAGACGCTGGCGTTGAGGCCGTACTCGGTGTCGTTGGCCCGCTCGATGGCCTCCTCGACGTCGGCCACCGGGTAGATGGACACCACCGGGCCGAAGGTCTCGTTGCGGCCGCAGTCCATCTCGTCGGTGACGCCGGTGAGCACGGTGGGCTCGTGGAAGAACGGGCCCAGGTCGGGGCGGGCCTTGCCGCCGGCCACCGCGGTCGCACCCTTGGCCAGGGCGTCCTGCACCTGCGCGCTCACGGTGTCCAGCTGGTCCTGGGAGGCCAGGCTGCCCATCTCCGGGCCGTAGTCGTAGCCCGCGCCGAGCTTGACCGCGCGCACCCGCTCGGCGAAGGCGCGGGTGAACTCCTCGGCGATGGACTGCTCCACGTAGAGGCGCTCGATGGAGATGCACAGCTGGCCGGAGTTGGCGAAGCAGGCGCGGATGGCGGCGTTGACCACCTTGGGGATGTCCACCCCGGCGGTGACGATCATCGGGTTCTTGCCACCGAGCTCGGCGGAGAAGCCGATCAGGCGACGGCCGGTCTGCTCAGCCAGCGTGCGCCCAGTGGCGGTGGAGCCGGTGAACATCAGGTAGTCGGTGTTCTCCACGATGGCGGTGCCGACCACCGAGCCCGCGCCGGTGACCACGGCGTAGAGGTCCTGGGGCAGCCCCGCCTCGTAGAGCAGCTCGATGGCGGCCAGCGCGGTGTGCGGGGTCTGGCGGTCCGGCTTGATCACCACGCCGTTGCCGGCCATCAGCGCGGCCAGCGCGTCGGTGACGGCGAGGGTGAGCGGGTAGTTCCAGGGGGCGATGACGCCGACGACACCCTTGGGCTGGTGGTGCACCACGGTCTTGGTGAAGCCCGGGAACAGGCCCTGCCGACGCTTGGGGGCGAGCAGCTTGGCGCTGGCCCGCGCGTAGTAGCGCGCCGTGAGGGCCACGTCCATGATCTCCTCGGCCGCAGCCAGCCGGGACTTGCCGGTCTCCGCCTGCGCCATGTCGATCAGCTGCTCGCGGCGCTCCAGGACCAGGTCGTGGTAGCGGTTGAGCACCGCGGCTCGCGCGGCCACCGGCAGCTGCGACCAGGACTTCTGGGCGGCCCGGGCACGGCGCACCGCCTGCTCGACGTCCTCGGCGGTGCCCATGGGGACGGTGGCGAGGGTGTTGCCGGTGAAGGGCTCGATGACCGTCGAGCTGTCGCGCTGGGCCTCCGCCGGAATGGCGATGTGCGCGGCCAGACGCTTGAAGACGTCGGGGCTGGGGACAGGCATGAAGGCACTCCCGGTGGTGACGCAAGGTGTGTGACAGCGGTTCACACCAACCTACCCGGCAGTAGCGTGAGCCGCACCGCAGCAGGCGCTGCCGCTACTCGCTGCGCCAGGAGACCACGCCGACCAGGATCATCCGCAGCTGGCGCTCGGCCCGGGCGATGGCCGCGTCCTCGTCCCCGGGCTGGTCCAGGATCTGCTCGGCCACCACCACCATCTGGTTGACGATCATCTGCGCCAGCAGCTCGCGGTCGGACTCCAGCCACTCGTCGACCACCGGGTAGGAGGCCAGGTCGGTGGCCAGCTCGGTGACGAACAGCCGCAGGTGGTGCTGCACCGACTCGCGGATCACCCGCACCCCGCCGGAGCGCTCCCGGATGATGAACCGGAAGTGCGCCCGGTGCAGGTGCACGTAGCGCACCAGCACCACCACGGACCGGTGGATGACCTCGTAGTAGTCCTCGGTCTCGGAGCGGACGGCGCGGATCATGCCGCGCAGCGTGGTGAACGACTCGGTCACCAGGGTCTCCCCCAGCGCGTCCATGCTCTCGTAGTGACGGTAGAACGCGGTGGGCACGATCCCGGCGGCCTTGGTCACCTGGCGCAGGCTGACGCTGCTGAACCCCTGCTCCTCGGTGAGCTCCAGAGCCGCGTCCAGCAGGGCCCGGTGAGTGCGCTGCTTGCGGGTCTCGCGAGACTCACGGGGCTCGTCGCCGTGCGGCCCCTCACCGTGATCGACCTCACTGAGCGCACGACTGTTCACTGAGGCCTCCTTCCGCGTAGCGTGTGCTCCGAGCGCACACCTGTACTCCCAGAGTGTGCACCGCCTCCGTGCGGCCCTGCGCAGTGCCCCGAAGGAGCAGCGAATGTCCACACAAGCACCAGCAAACCAGATGCCGACGCCAGCGAACCCGCGCCCGGGGCTCCTGGCCAAGGTAGGGGTCCCGCTGCTCGAGCGGCTCGCGACGCCGCACAGCCCGGACCGCTACCTGGAGATGATCAACCCCACGTGGTCGCTGCGCGAGGTGCGTGGCGTGGTCACCTCGGTGCACCGCTCCGCCCCGGAGAGCATCACCCTGCAGGTGCAGCCCAACAGCAACTGGCGCGGCTTCCAGGCCGGTCAGCACGTGGTGTTCACGCTGATCATCGCCGGGGTGCGGCGCAGCCGCTGCTACTCGGTGACCAGCTCCGAGCACCACCGCGACGGGCTGCTGGAGTTCACCGTGCGCAAGGGCCCCGACGGCCTGGTCTCCGGGTTCCTGCACAGCGACCTGGCCCCGGGCACGGTCGTGCACATCACCCAGGCCCAGGGTGACTTCGTGCTGCCGTCACCCCGGCCGGCGCAGGTGCTGCTGGTCAGCGGCGGCAGCGGGATCACCCCGGTGATGTCGATGCTGCGCACCCTGTGTGACGAGGGGTACACGGGGCGCGTGACGTTCCTGCACTACACCCGGCGGGCCGAGGACGTGCCCTACGACGACGAGCTCACCCGGCTCGCCGCCGAGCACGACAACGTCCGGCTGCTGCGGGTGTGCACCCAGGAGGACAACGACCGCGACGGCATCACCGGGCGGTTCTCCGCCGACCAGCTCGAGCAGCACGTGCCCGGGTGGCGCCAGGCCACCTCCTACGTGTGCGGCTCGGCCCGGCTGGTGGAGGACGTGCGAGCGCTGTGGGCCGAGCACGACCTGGAGCACCAGCTCAAGGCCGAGCAGTTCGACCCGCCGGCGGCCATCGTGCCCACCGACGGCGAGATCACCGGCACCGTCTCGTTCAGCAAGAGCGGCAAGTCCGCCGACAACACCGGGCGCCCCCTGCTTGAGCAGGCCGAGGCGCTCGGGCTCACCCCGGAGTACGGCTGCCGCATGGGCATCTGCTTCTCCTGCACCCGGCGCAAGACCGCCGGAAACGTCCAGCACCTGCACACCGGCGAAGTGACCACCGAGTCCGAAGCCGACATCCAGCTCTGCGTCACCGTGCCCGTCGGCGGCGACGTCACTGTCGATCTCTAGGGAGTACTCATGACTGCCACCACTGATCGCACCATCGGCCGGAACACCACCCAGACCGGCCCCGCCAAGCAGACCTCGACCGACAAAAGCGCGACGGTGCCGGCGGAGCAGAACGGCTCCAGCACCACCCCGTCGGGCAAGAAGTCGGTGTTCGCCGACGGCCTGCCCGAGCACCACCCGATCCTGCCCAAGTCCACCACCTCGCTGCCGCTGCGCCACCCCGGTCACCCCGACCAGGAGGCCGGCCGGCCGGACCTGACGCTGGAGCAGATCGACGCCTTCGGCGCGGAGATGGACGCGCTGCGCAAGCGCATCGTGGAGGACCTGGGCGAGGCCGACGCCAACTACCTGCGCAACGTGGTGGACAAGCAGCGCAAGCTCGAGCTGCTGGGCCGTGGCCTGCTGGCGGTGGGCATCTTCCCGCCCGCGTTCGTCGCCGGCGTGGGCGCGCTCGCGCTGTCGAAGATCATCGACAACATGGAGATCGGCCACAACGTCATGCACGGCCAGTACGACTGGATGCGCGACGAGGCCCTGAACTCCCTGGTCTTCGAGTGGGACACGGTGTGCCCCTCGGAGAACTGGAAGCACTCGCACAACTACATGCACCACACGTACACCAACATCGTGGGCAAGGACCGCGACGTGGGCTACGGCATCCTGCGCATGAGCGAGGCGCAGAAGTGGAACCTCTACTACCTGGGCAACCCGCTGTACGCGGTGGCGCTGGCCACGTTCTTCCAGTGGGGCGTGATGCTGCACGACATGGAGGTGGAGAAGCTCGTCACCGGCGAGAAGCGGTGGGCGGACACCTCCGAGGTCCGCAAGAAGATCGTCCGCAAGTCGATGAAGCAGGTGGGCAAGGACTACGTGCTCTTCCCGCTGCTGTCCGGCCCGTTCGCGCCGATCACCCTGGCGGGCAACGCCTCGGCCAACCTGATCCGCAACCTGTGGACCTTCTCCATCATCTTCTGCGGGCACTTCCCCGACGGCGTGGCCACCTTCACCGAGGAGGAGGCGGAGCAGGAGAGCCGCGGGCAGTGGTACCTGCGCCAGCTGCTGGGCTCGGCCAACATCACCGGCAGCCCGCTGTTCCACGTGCTCACCGGAAACCTGTCCCACCAGATCGAGCACCACCTGTTCCCGGACATCCCGGCCCGGCGCTACGCCGAGATGTCGGCCACGGTCAAGGACGCCTGCGAGCGCTACGGCCTGCCGTACAACACCGGTGGGCTCTCCGCCCAGCTCGGCTCGGTGGCCAAGAAGATCATCAAGCTGGCGCTGCCCTGGACCGGGCGCGGTGACGACAAGACCCCCACCGCGGCCGCCACCCCCCAGGCCGCCTGAGCAGGCACCGCTCTTCAGGACCACAAGGGCCCGGAACGCCCCGGCAGAGCCGGAGAAACGGCGTTCCGGGCCCTTGTGGTCCTCTCGGGGGGTCGCCCTAGCCGCCGGTGATGGCGTCCAGCGGCCGGGTGCGTGCCGCCCGGGACGCCGGCCACAGCGCAGCCAGCACGCCCACCACCGCCGAGCCGACCAGCATGATCACCACCTGGGTCCACGGCACCGCCACCTCGCCGAGGCCGGAGTCGCGCAGGGTCCGCACGAACGCCCAGCCGAAGCCCAGCCCCAGGGCCACCCCGACCAGGGCGCCGAAGATGGCGATGAGCATGGACTCGAGGTAGACGTTGCGCCGCACCTGGGCCCGTTGCATGCCCACCGCCCGCAGCATCCCGATCTCCCGGCGCCGCTCCACCACCGACAGCGCCAGGGTGTTGATGATGCCCAGCACCGCGATCACGATGGCCAGCGCCAGCAGTCCGTAGAGCACCGCCAGCAGGGTGTCGATCTGGCTGGCCAGCGAACCCTTGAACTGCTCGCGGTCCTGCACCTGCACCACCAGCAGCGGGTCGGTGGCCTGCTCCAGCCCGGTGCGCAGCGTGGCCAGGTCGGCGCCAGGTGCAGCCTTCACCAGCACCACCGCGTGCACCTGCTCCTGCGCGGGGGTGACGTCGCGGTACACCTGCTCGGAGACCACCCAGTCGCCGAGCAGCTGGTTGTCCGCGTACACCCCGGTGACCGTGGTGGGCACCGTCCGCCCGTCCGGGCTGGTGAGCGCCACGGTGTCCCCCATCCGCCACCCCTTGCTCTGGGCAGCGGTCTCGGAGACGGCCATGTCGGTCCCGGTCACCGCCACGTCGCCCTGCTGGGCGTCGACGACCATCACCTGCCCGGGGTCACCGTCCACTGCGGCACCGAGCTCGTCGGCCCCGTTGATCTGCACCCGGACGTTCTGCACGGCGACCACCTGGCCCACGCCCGGCACCGGCCGCACCGTGTCGCTGGCCGCGTAGGGCACCCCGATCATGTCCGGGCCGCTCAGGATGTAGTCCGCGGTGACGTCGTTGTCCACCACGCTGTTCAGGCTGGCCTTGGCCGACGCCCCGAACATCCCGATCGCCGAGACCAGCATCAGCCCCAGGGTGAGCGCGAAGGCGGTGGCGGCGGTGCGCCGCGGGTTGCGCACGGCGTTGGTGCGGGCCAGCCGACCCACCGGGCCGCGCAGCGGAGCACCGAGCGCGCCGATCACCGGCTGGGAGAACGCCGGCGCACCGAGCAGCACGGCCACGATCAGCAGCAGCGCGCCCAGCCCCACGAGGCTGGCGGCCCCACCACCGGTGCTGGCCGCGCCGGCCCCCACCGCCGCCACCCCGAGCACCCCGACGACCGCGGCGACGATGGTGCGCCCGCGCAGCGAGGTGCCGGTGGAGGCGAACTCCTCTCGCATCGCCTGCACCGGCGGGATGCGCGAGGCCCGCCGAGCCGGGGCGTAGGCGCTGATCACGGTGACCACCACGCCCACCACCAGCGCCACCACCACGGTGCGCGGGGCCAGCTGCAGAGAACCTTCGGGCAGCCCGAGGTTGAAGCTGTTGAGCAGGCTGCGCAGCCCGTAGGCCAGGCCCACGCCCGCGGCCAGGCCGACCACGCTGCCGACCAGGCCGACCACCACCGCCTCCAGGATCACCGAGCGGCTGAGCTGGCGGCGACTGGCGCCGATGGCCCGCAGCAGCGCCAGCTCGCGCAGCCGCTGGGCCACGATCATGGAGAAGGTGTTGTAGATGATGAAGGTGCCCACCAGCAGGGCGATGGCGCCGAACGCCAGCAGGAAGTAGTTGACGAAGCTCAGCGCCTGGTTCACCTCCGCCTGGGTGTCCGCGCGCACCTGGTCACCGGTCTGCACCTTCAGCCCGGGCAGCGCCTGGGCCACCCGGTCGCGCACCTCCTCCTGGGAGAGCCCGGCACCGGCGACGTCCACCCAGGTGACGTGGTTGCCGTCGGTGAACAGCTGACGCGCCTGGGTGCTGGTGAACAGCGCTCCCACGTAGCCACCGGTGTCCGCCTCGGTGTCGTAGATGCCGGAGATGACGACGTCCACGGTGCCCTGTGCGGGGACGAGCACCTTGGTGCGGTCGCCAGGGGCCAGCCCCGCGTTGTCGGCCGCACCCTGGTTGAGCGCGATCTCCCCAGCAGCAGCCGGTGGGCGGCCGGACAGGAACGGCAGCGGGTCCCCGATGCGCTGGTCGTCAGCGACGTAGGCCTCGCCCATGCTGGGAGCCCCGCCGCCCTGCACCGGGTCGCCCGCGGAGTCCAGCAGCACCACCGGGGTGGACACCGCCACCTGCACGGTGCGCACGCCGGGCACGGCGCGGATCGCCTCGACGTCGGACAGCGGCACCCCGCTGGAGCGGGCCTCCTCGCTCTGCACCCGCACGTCCACGCCCTGGGCGGTGTCCTCGAAGATGCCGTTGAAGGTGCTCTGCAGGGTGTCGGTGAAGATGAAGGAGCCGGCGACGAACGCGGTGCCGAGCACCACCGACAGCACGGTGAGCAGCAGGCGCACCTTGTGCGCGACGAGGTTGCGGAGGGAGACGCGGCGCATGGCGGTGGAGGAGGACATGGCTCAGGCCGCCTCGAAGCGCTTCATCCGGTCGAGCACCCGCTCGGCCGTCGGGTCGGTCATCTCGTCCACGACCTGTCCGTCGGCCAGGAAGACCACCCGGTCGGCCCAGCTGGCGGCCCGGGGGTCGTGGGTGACGATGACGACCGTCTGCCCCAGGGTGTCCACCGAGGTGCGCAAGATGTTCATCACCTCGCCGGAGGAGCGGGAGTCGAGGTTGCCGGTGGGCTCGTCGGCGAAGATGATCTCCGGCTGGCTGGCCAGCGCCCTGGCGCACGCCACCCGCTGCTGCTGACCACCGGAGAGCTCGGAGGGTCGATGACCCAGCCGGTCGCGCAGACCCAGGGTGTCGATCACCTGGTCGAGCCAGGCCCCGTCGGGCTTGCGCCCGGCGATGTCCATCGGCAGCGTGATGTTCTCCAGCGCAGTCAGCGTGGGCACCAGGTTGAAGCTCTGGAACACGAAGCCGATGCGGTCCCGCCGCAGCTGGGTCATCTGCTTGTCCGACAGGGTGCTCAGCTGGGTCTGGCCGATGACCACCTCACCGGAGGTGGCCGAGTCCAGGCCGGCCAGGCAGTGCATCAAGGTGGACTTGCCGGAGCCGGACGGACCCATGATGGCGGTGAACTCGCCCTGGGTGAACTCGGTACAGACCGCGCGCAGCGCCTCCACCCGGGTGTCGCCGCTGCCGTAGGTCTTGGACAGCTCGACCGCTCGGGCGACGATCGAGCCACGGACCTGGTGGGGGGTGGAGGTGTCAACTTCAGTCATGGGGACGATCCTTGGTCACGGTGGCCGCCCGGCGCATCCCCCTGCAGGATGATTGGCCGACCCGCCAACAGGGTGACAACCCGGTGTCCGTGCTCAGGGTGCCGCCCCGGGCGCGTCAGGGTCACCCCCTCCGGTCAGCTGCCGGTGACGACCCGCGCGGCCCCGCCGGGGACGGAGACCACCTCGCCCCCGTGCAGCTGGCGGCCGCGGCGCAGCTCCACCTCGCCGTCCACCTGCACCAGGCCGTCGGCGATGAGCGCCTTGGCCTCCGCCCCGGAGTCCAGCAGGTTGGCGAGCTTCAGGAACTGCCCGAGACGGATGGTGTCGTCACGGATGGGGACGTCGACGGGTTGTGGCACCCCCTGATCATGCACCGGGGTGGCAGGATCGCCCACCACCGGCAAGGCTGGGACCGTGGCCGACACCAGCACCCGCCCCCACCCCGACGACGCCAGCTCCGGTGCCGCAGAACCCATCCTGTTCGTGCTCTACGGCGCGACCGGGGACCTGGCCAGGCGCATGGTGCTGCCGGCGTTCTTCCAGCTGGCCGCCGAGGGCCTGCTCCCGCCGGAGTGGCGGCTGGTCGGCAGCGGTCGGGGCGAGCGCAGCCACGACGAGTTCCGCGCGCACGTGCACGACGTGCTCGCCGAGTTCGGCACCCATCCCGACGACGGACCGTGGGAGGAGTTCAGCGCGCGGCTGCTGTTCGCCGGCGGCGGCTTCAGCGGCGACGACGCCGGTCAGCTGCTGGAGGTGCTGGACCTCGCAGCCAAGGACGTGGGCGCGGCGGATCCCCAGCGAGTGCTGTACCTGGCGGTCCCGCCCACCGCCTTCGCCGGCATCACCGAGGGCATCGGGGCGCACGGGCTGGCCGAGGGATCCCGGGTGGTCTACGAGAAGCCCTTCGGCACCTCCGAGCAGAGCTTCCGCGAGCTCAACGAGATGGTGCACTCGGTGCTGCAGGAGCAGCAGGTGTACCGGATCGACCACTTCCTGGGCAAGGAGGCCACCCAGAACCTGCACGTGCTGCGCTTCGCCAACGGCTTGTTCGCGGGGGCCTGGAACCACCGGCACATCGCCCAGGTGCAGATCGACGTGCCCGAGGAGCTGGGCATCGCCGAGCGCGCGGAGTTCTACGACTCCACCGGTGCGGTGCTGGACATGCTGGTCACCCACCTGTTCCAGGTGGCCGCGGAGGTGGCGATGGAGCCGCCCACGAGCCTGGCCGCCGAGGACCTGCAGAGCGCCCGCGAGGCGGTCATCGACGCCTTCCGCCCGCTGGACCCGGAGGAGGTGGTGCTCGGCCAGTTCGCCGGCTACACCGACACCGAGGGGGTGGCCGCCGACTCCACCACCGACACCTTCGTGGCCGCCCGGATGTGGGTGGACACCGAGCGCTGGCAGGGCGTGCCGTTCCTGCTGCGCACCGGCAAGCAGCTGGCGCTCACCGAGCAGCGGGTCAGCCTGGTGCTGCGCCCGCCCACCTCGGGTCCGTTCAGCGGCGAGCTGCCCACCGACTGCGAGGTGGTGTCGTTCTCCCTGCGCGGCAGCGGCGAGCTGGACCTGTCCATGGTGGTCAAGGCGCCGGGTCCACAGTTCAGCCTCGGGGTGGGCACCTCCACCCTGTCGCTGGGCGAGGTGGCCGGCGGGGAGCCGCTGTCGGCGTACGCGCGGCTGATCCACGACATCCTGCAGGGCGACCGGTCGCTGTTCACCCGTCCCGACGGCCTGGCGCACGTCTGGGAGGTGGCGGAGCCGCTGCTGGCCAACCGCCCCGCGCTGCAGCCCTACGAGCCGGGCAGCATGGGGCCGGCCGCAGCCGACCGGCTCGCCGACCCCGGCCGCTGGCTGATCACGGGCTGAGCGGGGTCGCACCGCGGCCGGGCTACTGTGAACTAGAGCACCCCGCAGGCAGGGAGGCAGACCCGTGAGTGCACCGTTGCCCAGCCCAGCGCCGGACCCGCGGTGACCCGCCGCAGCCAGCCCTGGCCAGAGGGCACTCCCTGCTGGTTCGAGCTGATGGTGCCCGACCTGGACGCGGCCCGGCAGTTCTACGCAGGCATCTTCGGCTGGGACTTCCGCGCCCCGGAGCCGCTGGCCCACCCCACCACCGACACCGCTGGGCCCGACACGTCAGCCCCGCCCTACCTGCTGGCCACCCTGGACGGGGTCCCGGTGGCTGGGCTGGGCGAGCTGCCCAGCGCGCCGGAGAGCCCGGTGCCGGCCTGGACGACGTACCTGGCCGTGGAGAACGTGGACACCACCGCGGCGCGGGTCACCAGCTCCGGCGGCGTGGTGACCACTGCACCCACCGACGTGCCGGGGGGACGGCGGGCGCTGGCCGTCGACCCTGGTGGAGCGCGGTTCGGGCTGTGGCAGGCGGGCAGCCTCATCGGCGCAGAGCTGGTGGGCGAGCCGGGCACGGTGTGCTGGAACGAGGTGATGACCCGCGACTACGCCGAGGTCACCGGCTTCTACCGGCGGGTCTTCGGCTACACCACCCGCGACCTCAGCGACGACGAGTGGGTGTACTGCTCGATCGAGAGCAACGGACGCACCATCAGCGGGGTGGCGCAGCTCGGCGAGGACGTCCCGCTGGAGATCCCGCCGCACTGGATGACCTACTTCTCCGCCGCAGACACCGATGCCACCGTGGCCGGCGCAGCCGAGCTCGGCGCCCGCGTGCTCAACGACCCGGTGGACACCGCTGCCGGCCGGCTGGCCGTGGTGCAGGGTCCTGCCGGGGACGTGTTCTCCGTGGTGACCCTGGTGGGCGAGCCCGACGTCTGAGCCGTTTCGACTCGGGTGCAACGCCTTCGGCACGCGCCCCTGACCTGCGGCGGAGCACCGTCGGCGCTCGTGCGGCGAGGCAACAGATTCCTGCCTAGCGTGACGTGGAGCACATCCCATGGTCGCTCCCCGGGCGACCCACCCGAGGAGGCGCCGATGAGCACAATCCGTTCCGAGCCCACCCCAGCCGTGGCGGCGGAGCCAGGCGTCGCCGACCCCGCCCCGCTGGGCCTGGCCGCCTTCGCCATGACGACGTTCGTGGTCTCGGTGTTCAACGCCGACCTGCTCCCGGCCGACCTCGACGCCGTGGTGCTCCCGCTGGCGCTGTTCTACGGCGGGATCGCCCAGCTGCTGGCTGGGATGTGGGAGTTCCGCAACCGCAACGTCTTCGGCGCGACGGCGTTCACCTCCTACGGGGCGTTCTGGCTGTCCTACGCCGCCTTCGTGCAGTTCTTCCACGACGAGCTGCCCCCGGACACCGCGCACAAGGCCATCGGGGTGTTCCTGCTGGGCTGGGCGATCTTCACCTGCTACATGCTCGTCGCCTCGCTGCGGGTGAGCGCCGCGGTGGCCCTGGTGTTCCTGCTGCTGGCCGCCACCTTCATCCTGCTGTGCACCGGCGAGTACATGGACAGCACGTCGGTGCTGAAGTGGGGCGGCTACGTCGGGCTGGCGACGGCAGCGGCCGCGGCGTACGCCTCCTTCGCCGGGGTCGCCAACGCCACCTGGGGGCGGGTGATCCTGCCGGTGGTGCCGCTGGCCCCGCGGCCGCGCTCGGTGGACGCCCGGTAGCCCGGCTAGAGCACCTCGGCCATCTCCGCCAGCGTCTGCGCGCTGGTGTGCGCCGGCTTCCACTGCAGCTCGTGCTTGGCGCGGCTGGTGTCCATCACCACCGAGGTGCGCAGGATGTGCACCCACTCGGCCATGGCGGGCACCAGCGGCAGCCGGGCCACCACCTCGGCGGTGACCGTGGCCAGCGCCGGCGGCACCGACACCGCGTGCGCCCCCAGCGCGTGCGCCACGTCGGTGAGGGTGATCTCGCCGTCCCCGGCCAGGTTGTAGGCGCCGGGAGCTCCCACGCCCAGCACGGCGGCGACGATGGCCGACGCCACGTCGTCGTGGTGCACCAGCTGCACGGGCACCCCGGGGTCCGGGATCACCGGTGCCACCCCGGGGGCGGCGTCCAGCAGCCGCAGCACGGCGCCGGGCAGCCGGTCGCTCACCTTCTTCCAGGGCATGCTGCGGGCCAGCGCCGTCGCCCGTGGTCCCGCGACGATGCACGGGCGCAGCACGTACACCTGCAGGTCGGACCCGGCGGTGGTCTCGGCCAGCAGCTGCTCGCAGGCGGCCTTCTGCTCGGAGTAGTAGTGCTCCGCCGATCCGCGCACCGGCACGTCCTCGGTGAGCGGCACCGGGTTGTCGCTGTGGTAGCCGTAGGCGGCGACCGAGGAGGTGTAGACCAGCCGCCGCGGCCGGGCGGCGGTGACGGTGGCCTCGAAGACGTTGCGGGTGCCGGCCAGGTTGATCCGCTGGCTCTCCTCGCGCGAGCCCATGATCAGGTACGCCAGGTGCACCACCACGTCGGCCTCGGCCACCAGGTCCCGCACGGCCACGGCGTCGAGGATGTCGCCCTGGCGGTACCGGGTCTTGGTCCAGCCCCGCTCGGCCGGGTCGAAGGGGCGCCGCGCCATCCCCAGCACCGTGC
Organism: Rhodococcus sp. Z13_19A; assembly: GCF_058133575.1. NCBI lineage: Bacteria > Bacillati > Actinomycetota > Actinomycetes > Mycobacteriales > Nocardiaceae > Rhodococcus > Rhodococcus sp. Z13_19A. The sequence continues at coordinate 1,059,885 of NZ_JBYUNN010000001.1, read as the reverse complement.
CCACCGCCGGATCCCGCTCCAGCGCCTCCACGGCGGCGGCGCCGATCTCACCGGTGGGCCCGGTGACGGCCACGGTGATCGGCTCGCTGCTGGTCATGAGGTCGCCTTGCCCACGTCTGTCTCCCTGCTGGTCAACGGATCCGTACCGCGCTCGGGGCTGGTGCCCCCGCTGCTGGACCCTGCCACCTGCTCGTCGCCGGTGCCGGCCGGCAGGGCGCGCAGGGCCCGCTGCAGCCCGGCCAGCCCGTAGTGTGACCCCGGTCTCTTCTCGACACACGGCAGGGCGCCCGCCCCGGTGCAGGGCGGGGCGGGCGCCTGGTGGTCGGTCTCTCGGGATCAGCCCGCGGGCTTCACGTCCGGGATCCCGCTGGCCGGCGGGGTGGCCGGCTTGCCGGTGTACTCAGTGATCGGGGCGTCCCCGACGTCGGTCTGCAGCAGCGGGGTCACGGGGACACCGTCGGCCTTGGCGTCGAGCTGCACCACACGCATGCCCCCGATTCCGGCGTGCCGGTCGCTGGAGTAGCGGTAGGGCACCAGGTTGGGCCCCTGGAAGTCCTTGCCCTGCGTCTCGATCGCCTTGACGATGCCCTCCCGGGTGGGGCTGGCGCCGGCAGCCTGCAGCGCCTGCACGAAGGTGAACGCCTCAGACATGCCGTAGATCTTGTAGTTGGTCAGCTCGGTGCCGTCCCCGTGCTCCTTCCAGACCTTCTGCCACAGCTGCACCCAGGGGTCGTCGGCGCTGTCCACACCGGGGATGTACTCGGTGGTGAACACCCCGGCCAGCGGGCTCGGGCCGGTGACCTTGCCCTCGGAGAACCGGTTCAGCAGCGAGCCGACGAGCTTCGGGTCCGACCCCACGTTGGAGTAGAGCCACTTCGGCTTGTAGTTGAGCTTCATCGCGGTCAGCTGGGACACCGCGGTGTAGGAGGGCACGTTGAAGCCGACCACCACGTCCGCCCCGGCCTTCTGCAGGTTGGCCAGCTGCGGGCCGACGTCGGTGTTGCCCGGCACGTACTTGACCTCGGCCACCACCTGGTTGCCGACGAACTGCTTGACACCCTTGGCGCCGTCCGCCCCGAGGTCGTCGTCCTGCAGGAACAGCCCGACCTTGGCGCCCGGCATGTTCTTCTGGATGTACTGGCCGAGGACCTTGCCCTCGCTCTCGTAGTCGGTCTGCCAGCCGAAGGTCATCGGGTCCTCCTGCGGCTGGTCCCACATCAGCGACCCCGAGGAGACCAGCAGGTCGGGCACCTTCTCCGAGTTCAGGAAGTCCACCACCGCGCTGTGCGTCGGGGTGCCCAGCCCACCGACGATGGCGAAGACCTGGTCCTTGAGCACCAGCTGGTTGACCACCTCGCTGGTCTTGGCCGGGTTGTAGCCGTCGTCGAGGTACTTGAACTCGATCTGGCGGCCGTTCACCCCACCCGCCTTGTTCACGAAGTCGTAGTACGCCTTGGCGCCGACCGGGATCTCGCTGTAGCCGGGGGCGGCAACCCCGGTGAGGGGGTAGTGCCCCCCGATCACCACCTTGTCCGCGGTGACGCCCACGTCGGAGGCGTCGCCGCCCTCACCGCTGCCCCCGCCGCCGCAGGCGGACAGGACCAGCGCGGTCGCACTGAGCAGGCCGGCCAGGGCCAGGCCTCGTCTCTTTCGGATGGTCATGCCTTCTCCTTCAGCTGGACCGGGCCCGGTGGGGTGGACCTCGGTTGGGTGGGTTTCTGGGTGGACCTGGTCGACCGGAAGCGCCGGTAGGCCGTGGAGAGGGTGCCGAACAGCCCGGTGGGCGCCAGCAGGATCACCAGCACCAGAACGACGCCGTAGATCAGCGGGGCCAGCTGGGCGGCCTGGGTGCTGTCGAGGCCGCGGGCGGTGGCGAAGTCGGTGACCGTGCCGGGCAGGAACACCAGCACCGCCGATCCCAGCACTGCCCCGCTCATGGAGCCGAGACCGCCGATGACGATGGCGGTGAGCAGACCCAGCGACAGCACCAGCGTGAACGCGCTGGGCGCGGCCAGCCGCACCACCAGCGCCATCACCGCCCCCGCGAGCCCGGCGCACGCCGCGCTGACCACGAACGCCTGCACCCGGGTGCGGCCGAGGTTGATCCCGGCCAGCTCGGCGGCGACGTCGTTGTCGCGCACCGCCCGCCAGTGCCGACCCACGTGGCTGCGGGTGAGGTTGAGCAGCAGGAACAGGGTGATGGCGAAGGCCACCCAGCCGAGGTAGGCGACGTACTTGGTGCCGGTGACCGGGTTGCCGCTGAGCGTGTCGACGAGGTCCTTGAACCACGCCGGGGCCGGCGGGGTGGGCACGGTGAGCCCAGCCTCGCCGCCGAGGGTGTCGCTGAAGTACAGCGCCAGCCCGGGCAGTGCCACAGCGAGCGCCAGGGTGGCCCCGGCGAGGTAGGGCCCGCGCAGCCGGGCCGCGGCCAGGCCCACCACCAGGCCCACCAGCGAGGTGACCAGGATGGCCGTCAGGGCGATCAGCGGGAAGGCCAGCGGCTCGTCGGCCCGCAGCATCAGCGCGGCGGTGTAGGCCCCCACGGCCAGCAGCGCGCCGTGCCCCAGCGAGATCTGCCCGTTCAGCCCGGTCAGCAGGGTCAGCCCCACCGTGGCGATGCAGTAGTAGGACATGGTGGCCAGCTGGGAGTTGCGGAAGGAGCTGGTGGACTCCAGCACCGCCACCGCCACCACCAGCACCACCAGGGCCACGAGCAGCTGGCGCACGAGGTTCGACCGCACCAGGTTGGCGGACACAAGGCTCTGTCGCATCATCACTCCTTGTCAGACCCTGCGGGCGACGGCGCTGGAGAACAGCCCGCTCGGTCTCAGCAGGAGCACCACGATCAGCAGGGCCAGCGCGGAAAGGTTGACCAGCTCGGGAGCCAGGTAGCCGCTGACGCCGGAGAGCACGACCCCCAGCAGGAGCCCTCCGACGACAGCGCCCACCGGGCTGTCCAGGCCACCGATCACGGCGGCGACGAAGCCGAGCACGATGATCGGCTCCATGTAGCCCGGCGAGACCAGGCTGCCGGTGGCGATCAGCATCCCGGCCACCGCGCCGACCAGCCCGGCCAGCGCCCAGCCGAAGGTGAGCAGCCGGGACACCCGCACGCCGAGCAGCCGGGACACCTCGTTGTCGAACGCCGCGGCGCGCATGGTCAGGCCCAGGTTGGTGCGCTGGAAGAGCACGACGATGCCCACCAGGACCACCAGGACCACCCCGTAGACCAGCAGGCCGGTGGGGGTGAGCGCCAGGTTGAAGCTGCCCACCTGGAACCCGGTCAGCCCCACCGGGGAGGGGAAGGACCTGAACGAGGAGCCGAAGAGGATGGCCGCCAGCGCCTGGATGGCCACGAACAGGCCGAGGGTGACGATCACCGCGTTCAGCTCGGCCTTGCCCTCCACCGGGCGCATCACCACCCGCTCGATCAGCCCGCCGAGCACGAAGCCGGCCGCCAGGGCCACGGCGAAGGCCAGCCAGTAGGAGTAGCCGGCGCTGACCACCTCGAGGGCGAGGTAGGTGGTGAACATCGCCATGGAGCCCTGCGCGAAGTTCACGATGCGGGTGGACCGGAAGATGAGGACCAGGGCGAGGGCGAAGGCGGCGATGATCATCCCCAGGCTCAGCCCGTTGAGGAAGACGTTCACGAAGTGCTGCAAGGCGGGCTCCAGGTCGTCGGAGGCAGTCAGCGGCCGGGCGGTCGGTGGCCGGTGGTCAGAAGCCCAGGTAGGAGTGGCGCAGGGCGCTGTCGTCGAGCAGGGCGGCAGCGGAGTCGGTGGCCACCACCCGGCCCAGGTTGAGCACCACGCCGGTGTCGGCGATGGACAGCGCGCTGCGGGCGTTCTGCTCGACCAGCAGCACCGTCAGCCCGGTGGAGTCCACGAGCCGGCGGAGCAGGCCGAAGATCTGCGCGACGATGCGTGGCGCCAGGCCGAGCGAGGGCTCGTCCAGCAGCAGCAACCGCGGCCGCGACAGCAGTGCCCGCGCGATGACCAGCATCTGGCGCTCACCGCCGGAGAGCACGTGCGCCTGGGCGGTGTGGCGCTCCCCGAGGACGGGGAACAGGTTGTAGGCGTCGGCGAGGGTGGTCACCGCCAGGTCGCTGCCGCCGGCCAGGTCGCTGCTGTCGGTGCCGGGAGCCGTCTTGGCGGCACCCAGCATCCCCAGCCGGAGGTTCTCCGCCACCGTGAGCTCGGCGATCACGCCGCGCCCCTCGGGGACGTGCGCCATGCCGCGGCGCACCATCTGCTCCACGGGCGCCGAGGTGATGTCGCTGCCCTCCAGCAGCACCCGGCCGCTGTCCGGGCGGACGAGCCCGCTGATGGTGCGCAGCAGCGAGGTCTTGCCGGCGCCGTTGGCGCCGAGCACCGCGGTGATGCGGCCGGCCTCCAGCTCGAAGCCGACCTTGTCGAGCGCGGTCACCGGGCCGTACCGGGTGACGAGGTCCTGGACCTGCAGCACGTCAGCCCCTTCCGATGGTGAGCTGGTCGGTGGGGTCGACCTCAGCGCCGAGGTAGGCGGCGACGACCGCGGGGTCGTCCCGCACCTGGTCGGGGTTCCCGGCCGCGATGACCTGGCCGAAGTCCAGGACGGTGAGGGTGTCGCAGATGCGCATCACCAAGTCCATGTGGTGCTCCACGAGCATCACGGCCATGTCGCTGGTGAGTGCGGCGATCGTCTCGCCCAGCTCGTGCATCTCCTCCTCCGACAGCCCCGCGGCGGGCTCGTCCAGCAGCAGCAACCGGGGCTCGGCGACGATCGCCCTGGCCAGCGCCACCCGCTTCTGGTCCGGGTAGGGCAGCGTCGAGGGGTAGCGGTGCGCCAGGCCGGTGGCCCCCAACCGCTCCAGCGCCGACCACGCGCGGGCCCGCAGCTCGCGCTCGTCGCGGTCAGACCGCGGCAGGCCCAGTGCGGCGGAGACGAAGCCGGCGCGTCGGCGCGCGGCCAGCCCGGTCGTCACGTTGTCCAGCACGGTGAGGCCGGCGAAGAGGCCGACACCCTGCAGCGTCCGCGCGATGCCGAGGCCGGCCAGCTGGTGGGTGCGGAGCCTGACCAGCTCGCGCCCGTCCCACTCCAGTCGCCCCTGGTCCGGGGCGACGAAGCCGCAGCAGACGTTGAACAGGGTGGTCTTGCCGGCGCCGTTGGGCCCGATCACCCCGTGCACCTGGCCAGGTTCCACCCGGAAGGAGACGTCGTTGAGGGCCACCAGACCGCCGAAGCTGACCGAGACGCCGGAGGCCGCGAAGACTGCCCCCGCAGCCTGGCCGGCCGGCTGCCTGTCCCCGCTCGGAGCGGCTGTGCTGATCTCCGACACTGCGTGCCTCCTGGACCCCCGCTGCAACAAACCGTTATGTTTGTTGCTCTGGCAAGTTGCGTGGATCACACCATGAGACCTTCATCACGTCAAGGACCGGAGACTGATGCCCAAGAACCCTGCACCGCGCCTGCCCAACCCCAGCGTGGGTCGCGTCCTCACGCCCCAGGCACAGACCCTGCGGGTGGCCGGCCGCACGCTCCTGGCGGGTGAGCGCCTGGACATGGCCGCGCTGGCGCAGGACGTCGGCGTCAACCGCACGACGCTGTACCGGTGGTTCGGCTCCCGGGACCAGCTGGTGGCCGACGCGCTGTGGTCGCTGGCTGATCGCACCTTCGACCACCTGGAGCGCGACCTTCCGGACGACGGCCAGGCGGTGGCACCGCGCCTGGTGGCCGAGTACGCCCTGGTCGTCATCGAGCACCCCGGCATCCGGGCCTTCCTCGGCCACGACAGCGCCTACGCGTTCACCCTGCTCACCGGGCGGCGCTTCGGCTACCACTCCCGGCTGGTGGCGCGGATCCTCGGCCTGCTCCGCAAGGACCACGCGGCGGGCCTGCTCACCGTGGGCGGCGACGTGGCGCTGGAGGACCTCGCCTACACCTCCGCACGCATCATCGAGGTGTACGCCCACGCCTTCGAGCTGACCGGTGAGGCCGCCGACGGCGACCGGGCGCGCAGGGTGCTGCGCGCCCTCCTGCGCTGATCAGCGCGCTGCGGGGCGGTGCGCCGGACCGTTGACGGATTCGGTGTCCGGGCAGCAGCATCTACCTATCCGCCAGCCGAGGAGGCCACCGATGTCCGACGAGGAAGCCAGCCGCGAACCACTGGAGAAGGCCGAGCGCGCCATCGGGGAGGCGCACGAGGAGCGCAGCCGGGTGGGCAACCTCATCGAGGACCGTGAGGCCGAGAAGGCGGAGGTGGAGCAGGCCCGGCGCGAGGAGGCGGCTGCAGCGGAGCCGGCAGCAGAGGAGCCACAGGAGCCCACGGAGCCCGCCGAGCCCGAAGACGAGTCCGAGGAGCCCACGGAGCCCGCCGAGCCCGAAGACGAGTCCGAGGAGCCCACGGAGCCCGAAGACGAGTCCGAGGAGCCCACGGAGCCACAGGAGCCCGCGGCGCCCGATGACGAGTCCGAGGAGCCCCAGGAGCCCGAAGAGCCCGAAGAGCCCGAAGAGCCCGCCGATCATCGCCAGCAGGAGGCGGACGACACCACGGACACCACGGGCGCCGGCGACGACAAGGGCGCCAGCGACGGCGACGGCAAGGCTGGCGACGACCACGCGGCCACGGCCCCGCGCGAGGAGCCGAGCACGTAGCTCTGGGCTCCCTGTGGGCCGGAGAACGAGAGAAGCCCCGACCAGTGGTCGGGGCTTCTCTCACTACATCGGTGAGGTGTTAGTGAGATCGGCGTTTGCCGAGGTAGAAGTGGCCAAGGCTGGCAACCGGGTGTCGGCCAAACACACGGGATCCCGCGATCTCACACACGAAGTGCCGCCGCCGAGGTCAGCTGACCTTCGGACCGTCACCCGTATGCGGGTTATCGTGCCGGTGTGACCTCGAGGCCGCTCCTGTCCGCTGATCTGACCATGGTGAAGATCAACGGCGGCCGCGCGTGCTCGGACCTGGTGGACTGGGACGAGGATTCCCACGACCCTGAGGTAGGCGAGTACGTGCTCGTCGGCGACGGCGGGTGCGAGCCGATGGAAGCTGTGATCACCGAGCTCCGAGGCGACGGAACGATCCTGCTTGCGGTCACGGCCTTCCAACGGCAGTGAGTGAGACGCCGGCTGACGAAGGCGCCTGCCTTCATCTGGTCCTCAGGACTCGGGTTCGGCGCTGGCGCCGTCATCGGTGAAGGCAAGCTGGGCACCTGGGGCCGGGGTCGTGGAGTAACTGGGGGCCCGATCCTTGGCCTTGGTCGGCCAGGTGACACCGGCCGCCGTCAGGTCTTCCATGCTCAGCAGGGGGCCAGCCAGGACACGGGTGAGCAGATCAGCCTGAACCGCCTCCAGCTCGACGAGGCGGGTGAGCACCGTGAGCAGGTCGACGAGCTCGGTGGTCCACGCCGGCTCCCAAGTGTCGACGTGCATCGAGTCCAGGGGCGAGGTCTTCTTGCCGCCCGGGACGGCCTTGCGGTAGTTGACCCAGGACTTGATGACGTTGCGATCACCGACGGCGTAGTCCCACACCGCGGGGCTGACGGGTCCGAATTCGCCGCTGCCCAGGACGAGCATCTGCCGTGTGGCGTCGTAGGTGACTTCGGTCGGCATGCCGGTGATCGCCGTGCGGCTCAGGGGCTGCCTGGGGTCGCCCGTCGGGTAACGCACCGACCCGTGCGAGCGCCCCGGTCCCGTAAAGGCCTCGCCGTAGGTGTGCAGCCACACCACTTGCCGGCCCAGCTCCACGGCCTCTGCGAAGAGGTCCGAGTCGGCCGACAAGGGAACGCGGATACCGGGGGTGGTGAGCTCATCAGCGAACCGGCGGGTGAACCCCGAGTGGGCAACAACGGCCGCGACGTAGGCAAGCACGTCAACCGCCGGCTGATTACCCGGTAGGGCCGCAGTCAAGCCGGTGGCGAGGTTTGTGGAACCCGACGGGTGCAAGAGCGGCACAGCCCGCCCGCCCCGGCCGTTGAAGTAATGCATGTCTGGGATGTACGAGCTGAACACCATGCCCGGTCCGTCGCTGATGGGCTGCGCATGCTGCTCAACGGCATACACCTGCCCGGGCGCCCGGGCAGACCACAGTGGCGGGCTCTCGGCGTGCATGAGGCGTGCGTCCGGCACTACCCACTGGCGGTCGAACGCGCGGTAGCCAACGCGGACAGGCGCGGGCGCAGGCCCCTTCTCAGAGCTGAACGGACCCTCGTAGACGTGCACGTCGCGCCCCGGCAGGACCCGCTTGAGCCGTTCGAGATAGGCATCCCGACTCTCCTTGAAGAGCGCCTTCTTCGCCTCGGCGTTCGTCTCGGTGGTCAGCCGCCTCCACCGTTCGGCGAGTACAACGCGAGAGGGGGAGTAAACCCAAGTGCGGTTGGGCTTCACCCCGGGCGCTGTCCACGGCATGAGGTCGTTGAGGGCGGGGTAGTCGTCCCAAGCGGTGTCGGCGGCCGGGGTAAACGGCGCCGTCCACGCCGTGCGGACCGAACGCCAGCCTTCGCCCTCCAGTGTCATCGCGCTCAGGGCCGTAAACTTCTCGGCCTGCTTGCCGTGAACTGCGCGATACCGGATGTCGGCTGGCTTGTCGGTGGTGCCGTCGGGCTTGCGGACGAAGATGCCGATGGCCAGTGGCTGACGCACCCCGGGGAAGACCCGGGTGCGGACGTCAGGGGTCTGACCTTCAGGGGTGAGGTCGATGATCCAGCCTGCCGAGGCGTGTCGGCGCAGGTATTTCCGCATGCCCTTGAACCCGGGCCCTCGCAGGTAGCCGGCGGTGGTGATGAAGCAGACGACACCGGCATCCCCGTCGTCTGCGTCCTGCGGAGTCGACTCCCATACCTTCCAGGTGGCCCAACGCCAGAAGTAGACGTAGAGGTTCTTCAGGACGTACTCGGTGCGGCCGTTGTCCTTGAGCTCGAAGTCCTCGAGGATCGGGTGGGTCGTTCCTTTGTGGAGGTTGGCCAGGGTCCCTGACTCGACCCAGCCGCCCATCCCCTCCGCGCGTTCCCGGTAGGGCGGGTTGCCGATCACGACGGTGACGTTCGCGCTGGCCTTGACCTTGTTAGCCCTGGTGCGCGATGCGGCGATGAGCTGGAGGCCGGAGCCGAGCTCGCTGGCAGCGGCGAAGGGGTCATCGAGGGTGTCGGTCACGTAAGTCTTCATCCCGCCGGGCGGGGTGGTCGCTTTGTGAGAAGCCAGCAGGTCGGCGGCACGGAGCTCGGCGACCGCGTAGGGGCCCATCTGCAGCTCGAAGCCCACCAGCCGCTCCGCGACCTCGGTAACTGCACCTGGAACGGCACCAGGCCCGTCGATGGCCTCGGTCTGCTCCGCGACGCGCTCAAGGATGGTGTGCAGGTAGGTGCCGGTGCCCATGGCAGGGTCGACCGTCAGGACGGCTGGGTCCCGGAAGCCAGCGGCACGGCCGAGCTGGGTGGTGAGCACTTCCTCGGCTAGGCGCACCATCTCCTCCACGACGTCGCGGGGTGTGTAGTAGGACCCGGACTGCTTGCGGAGCTCGTTGTCGTAGGCCTCGAGGAAGCTCTCGTACAGGTGCAGGTAGGTGTCGCGCTTGCCCTTGCGCACCCGTGGCCAGTCGACGGCCCCGACCACCCGGACGAGGAGGTCCAGGGTGACTCGGAAGTCGGCGGTAACGTCGTCTGTCAGCAGCTGCAACGCCTTGCCCATCAGGGAATGGTCGTGCCCGAGCTCGGATCCCACCTCGTGCAGCTTGGTGGTGCCGAGATCGATGTCCGCCGTGCGCGCCAGCAACAGGGCGAAGGTGACGGCCTGGGCGTAACCGTCGGCGAAGGCGGCATCTGCCTTGACCTTGTCGGCCATCGCCGGAGCTGGGAACAGCAGGCGACGCCAGTCACGGGCGAGACCGAGAAACGGCTGCGACGCCTCGTCGGAGCCGCTCTTCACCGCCCGACGCTCGCTCGCGAGTTGGTCCAGCACCTCTCCGCGGAGCAGGCGGGTCAGCGGCGCCACCGCTCGGACGAGGGCGCCCACCGAGGTAATCGGCGCTGGCTTCCACCGCAAGAAGTTAGTCAGCAGCTCCTCGAAGCCGAGCGGCGCTGCCAACGCTGCTCCAGCGGTGTCGAGGGTGCCGCCGCCGAGGGTGACCGGTCCAAGGAGTAGCTCGCCGTCGCGGTAGAGCCGCCACTCCGTGCCGTTGGTGTAGACGAGGTTGGGCAGGTCTCGCTGCCGCTCCCACTGGACCTTGTCGTGTCCGGTGAACCCGGCGGGGTCCACCCCGCGGCCGGGGGCCTTCACCTCGATGTAGCCGGTGATGGCGCCCTGCACCGTGACCCCGTAGTCCGGGCGGACCCGTCGCTCGGTGTCGCTCACCTCGTCGTGGAACACCGCCGGCACGCCGAGCGCGTCACCGGCGGCGCCGAGCAGTGCCTCTAGCGGTGAGCGGATCGCGGCTTCCCGGGCACCCGGCCCCGCCAGCTTCGCCTTGCACGCAACACCAAAGGCGTTGACCGCCTTGCTAACCCACCCGCTCGTCGTCCCCACACCACGACTGTATCCGCGGTCGACCCACCACGGGCAGCCCAACACGGACATCCGCGGACGCTCGCGAACGTGACCTCGAGAAGTTCCCGGCGTCGTCCCATGCGGGCTACGCCGATCTGCCCCGGCTGTCAGCGCGCCGGAACTCGCACCGTGGCGGACCCCGGGCCGAGAGGGCCCCGGGACGCCCCACCCGACGGAGGGCTCGTGCCCACGCACACCACCCCCCCGACGAGGTGTGACTCCCCGCCCTGAGCGCGGTGCATCCAGAGCGGCACAGGTCGGTGGTGCCGCACCCCGTGCGATCAGATCCTTGTCCCCCTTGTGGGCTACACCGCCGCGCCGAGAGGTGGTGCGTGGGTCGCAGTACGCGGCTCCGGCGGATGCCGGGGCACAGGCCCCGGGACGCCCACAGGCCTGGAGGCCTCATGTCCACCCAACCGAGCTCCACCCCGAAGGTCTCGCGTTACGAGACGCTCCTGCTGGAGCGCATCACCGCAGGTGAAACCATGATCGAGTACCTCTGCCACCCCGAGGCGCGCCACCTGGCTTCGGCCGTCTTCCGCCGTATCGAGCGGATGGAGCTGACCTTGGAGCGCTTCCGCCGGTACCCGGTGGACTTCTTCCAGCGGGTGATGCCGGCCGAGGACGCCCGCTGGCACACCCCGCCGGGCACACCCGCCCAGCACCTGACGTCACCGTGCAGCCTGTGCGTGGCACTAGACCAGGCCAGCGGCCTGAACAACACCACGCTCACCGGTCTGCCGGTGGCGGCATGAGTGCCGTCGCGGTCCCCATCAAGGACAGCTTCGCCAGCCTCAGCGGGAACACACTCCTCATCCGGACCTGGCAGACCTCCGACACCGACATCGTGGGCGCGGCTCGTGCCGCGTGCGCCCGTGGTGAGGACCTGGACGGGTGGGTTTCGGCGGTCATCCGCTCCGGTGCGGCAGCGACCACCGTCGCCTCCGCCGGAGCTGACCTCAGCCGCCTCGAGCGGGCAGTGGACAACCTGGGGGAAGCAGTCACCATGCAGGTCACGTCCGCGCTGGGGCAGCTGGAACTCGCCGTAGCCCACGCAGTCGACCCCCACGACGGCCAGATCGCCGCCGCCAGCCAGGCGGCTGTGAGCCGGCTCGCCGAGGGAGTCAGCAGGTTGTTGACCGGGCCTGAGGCGACCGTGCCGGCCCGGGTGCAGCTCGCGGTCAGGGAGGTCACCGACCAGAGCCTCGGAGAGATCCAGAGGGCCCTGGCCGCTCAGGCCTCCAGCGTCCAAACCGCGGTCACCAGCGACCGTGAACGTCTCCACCGGTCCCTGCTGGATACGGTTCATCAGCAGCATCACGAGCTGGTGGAGGCCGTGGGCGAGGTCAGGAACAGCCTCGCACTGCGGGATACGCTCGCCGATGCGGAGAAGAGAAGTTCCCGGAAGGGCTTCACCTTCGAACGGGCCTGCGCGCACCTGCTGGGCGGGATCGCTGCCCAGGCCGGAGACGGGGGCGCGGAGGCGGTGGGCGGCAAGACCGGCACCACCGGAAGGAAAGGTGACGTGCTCGTCGAGCTGACCAGTCTCGGCGCACCCGCCCCGCGGCTGATTGTCGAAGCCAAGGACCGGGCGGGCAACCCCCTCAGCGTCGCCGAGTGGCGCCAGGAGCTGGCCGCTGGCCGCCAGAACCGCGGCGCCGCAGTCGCGCTCGGCATCACCCGACCCGAGCTGATGCCTACCGCAGGGCAACGCATCGTGGTGCTCGACGAGCGCACGATGGTCCTGGGCTGGGACCCCGATGAGGGGGACGAGCTCGCCGTCGCCTGTTACCTCCTCCTGCGCCTCACCGCGGCGGCAAGTACGGCTACCACCACCGCCATCCCAGTGGCAGAGGTCAAGCGGCAGGTCGGTGACGTCCTTCAGTCCCTCACCCGACTGGACACGATCCTGCAGCAGACAGGTACCGCCGAACGGGCACTCGGGCGCATCTCCGATGCTGCAGCGGCCCTGCGTGCAGACCTCGAGCAGCGCGTCTCCTCAGTGCAAGCACTGCTCACGTAGTTCACAGCGAGGCCCCGGCAACCAGCCGGGGCCTCGCCGCGTGTTGCTGTACCCCAGGGGCAATCCAACCGAGACGGATCCGGCACCGACGCCCACAACGGGCCTAGTAGTCCTCGAGTTCCTCTTCAATCCGCTCAGCAGCGGTCGCGATACTCCACACCCGGCGTTCGATCTCATCAGGGTCAATGAGTCCGAACAGCCGCCGCGAGTGGCTGTACGTCCCGAGCAACAGGCGGGCTCCGGGCAACCTCTTCAGCGACGTGTTGCCTGAGCCGCCGGCCGAAGCGTAGTAGTTGCCGAGGTCGGCCTCGTCAAGATGTTCGAGGGCGTTGCGCAGGTCTTTCAGCACAGCGTCCTCCTCTGGTGCAGGAGTTCCCTGCTCTTTGGCGAGTCGTGCTGTCCACCGCTCTACTTGGTGCGCAGCCCACACGAGATGGTTCTGGGCAGCCCACAGTCGCTGCCAGCTGGCGGTCAGCTCATGCTCGGTGACGGCCCACTCCCGGCCCCTGTCGAGCGCGCGGCAGTCCCCTTCATAGGTCTCCCTCAGCTTCCGGACCTCCGGGACCAGGCGACGGACCTCCTCGACCCAAACATCGACTAGGACCCCTGCTGTCTCCGCGGCTGTGATCACACTGTGTGTCTACCTCAGAGGTGTGGTGCACTAGTAAGCAGTTCGAGCCGTGTCGCCGCACATCGCAGCTCGCCACACCGCTACAGGCGATGCTTGCGCCCTGCGCGCTACCCCGGACTGTGCGGGCCATGCCCTCATCACGGACGTCGACCCCCACCGTGGGTTACCTCCTCGACACCTACACCCCCACGAGCCTCAACGAGGCGCAGTGGACGGCCATCGCCGACGAGCTCAAGGCCCTGGTGCGTGCCACCGACCCCGGGTCCTACTGGCGGGCGAAGAGCCTGCTCTCCACTACGACCCGGTTCGTCTCCCTGATCTCGCCGCATGGCGCCGTCATCTCGCTCTCCGAAGCGCTCACGCACCAGCAGCTTGCCCGTCACACGGCGCTCAGCCGGGCCGCTGGCAGCTCGGAGAAGACGCTGGCGAACGAGCGCGGCAGGCTCGTCCGGATCCTGGACGCCCACCTCGGCATTCCCCGGTCAGCGCCCTCCACTCCGAAGACGATGGTTGCCCCGCTACCCCCTGAGCTGTACAGCGCGGTGAAAGCCGCGCTGCAGGGTGACAGCGGCTCGGTGCTGACCCGTGCGGAGGTGCGGGCAGGCGCAGCGAAGGTCCGACCGCAACTACCTGGCGTCCACCCGGCCCGGCTGCAAACCGCTTGGGTGCTGGACGTCCTGAACCAGCCAGGCGCGGTCCGCAATCTCGCCCGGGCCCACCGTCTCACCCGGGACGACCTGGCGCTCGCGCTGCCGCACCTGGGAGCTGTCGACGACCACCACCTCGCTGTCCTACGAGACGGCCAGCCCGTATGACGCAGATCACCACTGGGGTGACTGCGTACGCCGAGCTACCCGGCACCAGTAAGGGGGCACCACACCTTCAACCCTGACCGGAGAGACCCATGGCCCCCACGATCAGCAAGGCCGAGATGCGCCGACGCCGCAAGGCCCTGCTCGACCAGCGCACCGACCCCGCCCCGTTGCCGCCCGACCTGGCCGCGAGACTGGAGGACTACCGTCCACGAGCCACTGAAGCCGAGTGGGCAGCCATCGAGCCGGTCTTCCGCGAGGTCATGCTCCGCAGCAAGGTCACCAGCCCCCGCACCTTCAAGGACACCCTCTCCCACCTGGCGCTGTACATGCTCGACGCGCACCGGTGCCACCGCCCCATCACCGTCGCAGCCCTGATGACCTACACCGGCATCGACACCTACGCCGCCAACCTGTCTTGCCCCAGCACCCAGAGCCGCGCCAGCATTCGCTCCGCACTCCGGTCGCTGGCACGCCGGGTCAACCCCGGGCCCGATGCGCCGCCCAAGCCACCGCCCATCGCCTACCGGGCGGTGCGCCCGCCCTACAGCGCCGACGAGGTCGCCACCATCGTCCGAGTGGCGACGACGCAACCCACCGAAACCTCAGGTCGCCAGCTCTCCGCCCTGGTCGGACTGGGGCTCGGCGCAGGCCTCGACTCCGAAGACTTCCGCGTCCTGCGGCGTCGCGATGTCGACGATCGTGGGGAGGCCGGCGGAATCCTGGTGACTATCACCTCCCGCACGCCGCGGCGGGTAATGGTGCGCCGGTGCTACGAGGACCTGGTCCGCAGCGGAGTCGCAGGCCTCCGTGAGACCGACCTCATCACGGGACGGACGGAGGGCCGCAGGAACGTCGGCAACAAGGTGGTCGAGCGAGCCACCATCCTCGGGGGCGCACCCCAGATCGAGCTCAGCCGCCTCCGCAGCACCTGGCTGACCTGGCTGTTGACCTGCCCTGTCCCGCTCTCGGTGATCATGGCCGCATCCGGACTGCGGTCAGCCCGCACCCTGACCGATCTGCTCGGCTACCTCGCCACCTCTGAAACCAGCACGACCGTGATCACGCGTGACGGCGAGGTCGGCTGATGAGCCTGACCCGCGGAGACCTTGAGCGAGCGCTACACGTCGTCGACTCCTCCGGCGCCGCGACATTGCTGGCGCAGGCGCTGAGGAAGGACCAGAGGGGACCCAAGGGGCAGCTGGCGCTGCACTGTCGGCTGTTTTTCGTCGGCGCCATCCTCAACGGTGGCCGGAAGGGCGACTTCGTCATCTCCCACATCCACAAACTGCTCACCACGGGCCTACCCCTGAACGATCAATACGCCCTCGGGATCGCCACAAAACTTCCCAACGAAGAGGTCAAGATGATCAGCGTCAGCGCCTTCTACAACCTCACACGCAAGATCGACCGCCACCTCGGCTACGGCACTGGTGAGCACCCCGACCTCAGCGCCGACGAGCGAGCACGGCGGCGCGACACGGTGGAATCCATCGCCACCGCCCTGCTCACCGCTACCCGGCTGCCCTTCACCTCCAGCAGCTTCGCGATCGACGGCACAGGAGTCTGGTCCTGGAGCATCGGCGGACCGAAAGCAAGCCCCAATGACGGCGGCCCGGTGGACGATGAGCAGGACCATGCCTACGCCAACCAGCTCGAGAAGGCAGCGCCGACCGCTAACCCCCTCACCCGGAGAGGGCCACAACGGTGCAGGGACGCCACGTGGGGATACAAGACCGCCCGCGTCGGAGGAAGGGAAATCTTCTTCGGCTACCAAATGCACGCGGTCGTCTCCGTCCCCAAGCTCGGCCACGACCGACGACACGTACCCACCGTCATCGCGGACTTCGACATCACCCCGGCCGACGAGGACATCGTCGACGTCAGCCTCGGCATCCTCAGGCGCATGCAGGCACGGGACATCGCCGTGGACGAGCTCCTCGCCGACCGCCACTACAGCTACAAGACCCCCGATCGCTGGGCTCTCCAGCTCGAAGCACTAGGCATCGCACCGGTCCTGGACCTGCACGAGAACGACCAGGGTTGGCGCGAGTACCAGGGCGCCAAGCTCGCCGCAGGAGTGCCGCACTGCCCGACCACCGCCGCTGACCTCGGGCGGCTGCCGAGTCCTTCCCCCACCCAGCCGATAAAGGTGCGCCGACAACACCACGCCGACATCGAGCGCAGGCAGCTGCTCGCCTTCACCCGCAACGGTAGGACCGCGCCCCGCAAGACCGCCTCCGGGGAGACCCTGCCCGGCAAACCGCGGTACATGTGCCCGGCCCGCGCTGGCTCAGTCGGCTGCCCCCTCGTGGCCGGAAGCGAGGCTGTGGCAACCATCACGGGCCTGCCGGTCATCCAGAACCCGCCCACCAACCCTGGCAAGTGCTGCACCCAGACCACCATCACCATGCAGAACGACGCCCAGCGCAAGCTGTGGCAGGAGCACTACTGGGGAGGCGCCACCTGGCGAGCGAGCTACGCCCGGCGCACCTACGTCGAGGGTGTCTTCGGCAACATCAAGAACTCCTCCACCGAGAACCTAGAGCGGGGACACTTCCACATCACCGGGCTCACCATGGTCCGTCTGGCGCTCACCGCTGTCGCGGTCAGCTACAACATCCGCCAGCTCCGCGACTGGCACACGCAGTACCAGACCGGCCCCGCCGAGCACCCGCTGCTCCAGCCCGAGGCAGACAACCATGGCTGGAAGTGGCTCAGCGCCACCGAAGCCGAGGAGGTCGCTCAGCGGCACGCTGCGGGGGATGACGTCCTCGTCGAAGCGGCTGCGTAACAACCTGAAAACCACGAGAAGCCCCGGCCTGAGGCCGGGGCTTCTCGTGCTGTCAACCTACTAACTGTTCGTGATCAACTCACTAACAGCTCTCGGTGGGCGAGGGGGGACTTGAACCCCCACGTCCCGGAGGACACTGGCACCTGAAGCCAGCGCGTCTGCCATTCCGCCACTCGCCCGAGCGACGCGGGGAAGATTAGCACGCTGCCGGGGGGCCGTTTGACGGCCTCCCCATCAGCGATGCCGATACGATCGGCTGACAAGGCACGATCTGGACAACTCAGGAGGAGGGCCGCAGTGGGCATCGTCCAACGCTTCGAGCGCAAGCTCGAGGACGCTGTCGGAGACGCCTTTGCCCGGGTGTTCGGGGGCGGGGTGGTTCCGCAGGAGCTGGAGCAGGCTGTGCGCAGGGAAGCCTCCGACGGCGCCCGCCAGCTTCCCGGTGGCCACTGGCTCGCCCCCAACAGCTATGTCGTGGCACTCAGCACCTCCGACCACACCCGCCTCGCCGGGGACCAGCGCAAGGCTGCGGACATGCTCGCCGGGTTCGCCCGTGACGAGATCGACCAGCACGCCTGGCAGACCTACGGCGGCGTCGCGGTGCGCCTGGAGCCCTCCGACTCCCTGCACACCGGGCAGTTCCGCATCACCTCGAGCGTCGACCCCGACGCGGTGCACGCCATGCCCTACCGCCCGCCCGCACCGAGTTCATCCGAGCACGTGCCGCACCCCCAGCGTGGGTCTGGTGACCTCGCCCACCTCTCAGGAGCAGCCCCCATGAGCCAGGACAACGGCTTCGACCGCCACCCCGAGGGGCAGGGACCAGACTCCGCGCCGCGGGCACCCTGGCAGCCCGTCAGTGCCGCCGAGGACGCGGGACCCGGTGCCGAGCCGGGCGAGCGCTCCGGTGGCTACCCAGCACCCGCCGCACCGGACGCCCCCGCGGCCAGCGGGCCCCAGGGCCCCGCGCCCGCCGCACCGCAGGGCGGGTACCCCTACGGCCCGCCGGCCGGCTACCCCCAGGGCGGCTACGCGGCGGGCGGGCACGGCCAGCCTCCGGGCTACCCGCAGCCGGCCGAGTCCTTCGGGTACCAGGGTCCACCGCAGCAGGGTGGCTACCCGGGCGGGTACTCGCAGCAGGCGGAGCGCCAGCGGCCGCAGGACCAGCCGGGCAACGGTCAGGCTCCGGATCCGCGCGCAGGTTATGCACAGCCCCCCGCACCGGGCTACGGGCAGCCGCCCGCATACCCGCAGCAGCCGGGCTACGCCGACCCCGGGTACGGCCAGCAGCCCGGCTACCAGGGTGGATACCCGCAGCAGGGTGCTTCCTACCCGTCGCAGGGGCACCCCAGCCAGGACTCCGCACCGGCCTACAGCGGCGCCGGATACGCCCCCGCGGGCTACTCGCAGCCGAGCTATCCACAGCAAGGGCCGAGTTATCCACAGCCGGAGAACAACCCGGGCTCAGAGCAGGCCTACCCGCAGTCGGGCGGCTTCGAGACCCAGGTGGGCTACTACGACGAGCGCTACGGCGGCCCGCAGGCCAGCGCGAGCCAGGGCCTGACTGCGTCGCTGCACCTGGACGACGGCAGCGGCCGTACCCACACGCTCAAGAACGGCAGCAACGTGGTCGGCCGCGGGCAGGACGCCGACTTCCGCGTGGCGGACACCGGGGTCTCCCGGCGACACCTGGAGATCACCTGGGACGGCAGCGTGGCCATGCTCACCGATCTCGGCTCCACCAACGGCACCGCCGTCAACGGCTCACCCGTGCAGAACTGGCAGCTCGCCGACGGCGACGTGATCCGCGCCGGCAGCTCGAACGTCGTGGTGCACATCCAGAATTAGCTAGAGTCCTCAGCCAGAGCTTGGGGCGCCGTCACGGGCACCTCCCCACCCGGTACCCGGTACGGCGGTGCCACACTGCAACAGCCACCGGACAACCACGAGGGAGGTGCTCGCAACCGTGCAGGGACTGATCCTCCAGCTCACCCGCGGCGGCTTCCTGATCCTGCTGTGGCTGTTCGTGTTCGCGGCACTGCGGGTGCTGCGCACCGACCTCTACGCCGCGTCCGGGCTGCGGGTGGCGCTGCCCAGCCAGACCAGCACACGCCCGCGGCAGTCCCGGCGCAACCCGAAGGTCGCCCGCCAGCTGGTGGTCACCCACGGCGCGCTGGCCGGCACCCGCATCACCCTGGGCACCCAGCCGGTGCTGCTGGGCCGGGCCGACGACTCCACGCTGGTGCTCACCGACGACTACGCCTCCACCCGTCACGCCAAGCTCTCCCCGCGCGGGACGGACTGGTACGTCGAGGACCTCGGCTCCACCAACGGCACCTACCTCGACCGGGACAAGGTGACCTCACCGGTACGGGTGCCGCTGGGCACCTCGGTGCGCATCGGCAAGACCGTGATCGAGCTGCGCCCATGACCCTGGTTCTGCGATACGCGGCTCGCAGCGACAGGGGATTGGTCCGGTCAAACAACCAGGACTCCGTCTACGCCGGTCCCCGGCTGCTGGCGGTGGCCGACGGGATGGGCGGTCACGCCGCTGGTGAGGTGGCGTCCAAGATCGTCATCGCCGCGCTGGCCCCGTTGGACGACGAGGACCCCCGCCAGGACCTGCTGCTGCAGCTGGAGAACGCCACCCACGCCGGCAACGACGCCATCACCGACCTGGTGGCCAACGAGCCCGAGCTGGACGGCATGGGCACCACCCTCACCGCGATGCTGTTCTCCGGCAAGCGGCTGGGCATGGTGCACGTCGGCGACTCCCGCGCCTACCTGCTCCGCGACGACGTGCTCACCCAGATCACCCACGACGACAGCTTCGTGCAGTCACTGGTGGACGAGGGCCGGCTCACCGCCGACGAGGCGGCCAACCACCCGCAGCGCTCCCTGCTGCTGCAGGCGCTCACCGGCAGCGACGTCGAGCCCAGCCTCACCATCCGCGAGGCGCGCGCCCACGACCGCTACCTGCTCTGCTCCGACGGCCTCACCGGCCCGGTCAGCGACGAGACGCTCAAGGACACGCTCCAGATTCCCGATCCCGAGGACTGCGCCGACCGGCTGATCGACCTGGCCCTGCGCAGCGGCGGACCGGACAACATCACCGTGATCGTCGCCGACGTGGTGGACGTCGAGTACGGCGAGGACCGCCCGATCGTGGCCGGGGCGGTCTCCGGGATCGACGAGGTGCAGGACACCCCCAACACCGCCGCCGGCCGTGCGGCCGCGGTCAACCCGGCACGGGTGGGACCCCAGCAGGTCGGGCCGCCCCCGGAGCCGGCCGGCAAGCCCCGCAAGCGGCTGTGGCGCCGGCTGGTCGCCCTGCTGGTGCTGCTGGTGCTGCTGGTGATCGCCACCCTGGTGGGCCGCGCCCTCATCCAGTCCAACTACTACGTGGGCGTGCGCGACGACAAGGTCGCGGTGTTCCGCGGCGTCAGCGGCAGCATCCTCGGGGTCAACCTGCAGGGTGTCGCCGAGCAGGCCTGCCTGGACACCAGCGGTGAGCTGCGCCTGTCCGATCCTGCCGCCGGCGACGGCTGCACCGCGCTGCGCCTGACCGACCTGCGGCCCTCGGCCCGCTCCCAGGTGAGCGCGGGGCTGCCCGACGGCACCCTGGACCAGGCCCGCCAACAGATCAACCAGCTGGTGCGCACCGAGCTGCTGCCGCTGTGCGGCGAGGAGGCTGCAGCATCGCCGGTGCCCGCGGCCCCGTCCGGGCAGCCGTCCTCCACTCCGCAATCCACTGCGCCGGCCCCCACCACCCCGAGCCTGAGCCCGCTGGACCCCGGGGCGACCGCAGGCAACGAGCCGCGGGGCACCGACCTGCCCGTGCCCAGCCCCGTCGCGGGCCAGGACTGCCGGGGCGCGGGCTGATGCCCAGCAACGGCCCGGCCAGCCCGCCCGCCGGTCTCTCCGTCAGCCCCGAGGCGCGCCCGCGCCGCGGGGCCGAGCTGCTGATGCTCGCCTTCGCCGCCGTCATCACCACCTCCGCCCTGGTCCTGGTCGAGGCCAACCAGGACCAGACGCTCTCCAGCGACCTGCTCGTGGTCGGCGGCGCCTACCTGGGGATCTTCGCCCTGGCGCACCTGGCCGTGCGGCGCTGGGCGACCTACGCCGACCCGCTGATCCTGCCGTGCGTGGCGCTGCTCAACGGCCTGGGCCTGGTGATGATCCACCGCATCGACCTGGCGGGAGCCGCCACGGCGTCGCAGGCCGGGCGAGTGGTTCCCGGCGCAGACGCTCCCGGTCAGCTGCTGTGGACCACGCTGGGCCTGGCCTTGTTCCTGGCCCTGCTGTGGTTCGTCCGCGACCACCGCAGCCTGGCCCGCTACGGCTACACCTTCGGCCTGCTCGGCCTGGTGCTGCTGATCACCCCGGCGGTGCTGCCGGCCCGCTTCAGCGAGGTCAACGGCGGCAAGAGCTGGATCCTGCTGTTCGGCTTCTCCATCCAGCCCGGCGAGTTCGCCAAGATCCTGCTGCTGATCTTCACGGCGGCGTTCCTGGTGGCCAAGCGCGACCTGTTCGACACCGCCGGCAAGCACGTGCTGGGGATGGACCTGCCCCGAGCCCGCGACCTGGCACCGATGCTGCTGGCGTGGGGCGTGTCCATCGCGGTGGTGGTGTTCAACAAGGACCTTGGGTTCGCGCTGCTCATCTTCGGCACGCTGCTGGTGATGCTGTACATGGCCACCGAGCGGGTGAGCTGGCTGCTCATCGGTGGCGGGCTGTTCCTGGCCGGCTGCTTCGTGGCCTACCACCTGTTCTCCCACGTCCAGGTGCGGGTGCAGACCTGGCTGGACCCCTACGAGACCTACGACACCGGCGGCTACCAGATCTCCCAGTCGCTGTTCGGCCTGGGCACCGGCGGGGTGGGGGGCACCGGGCTGGGCGCTGGGCGCCCGGAGACCGTGCCGTTCGCCAAGACCGACTTCATCGTCGCCGCCATCGGCGAGGAGCTGGGCCTCATCGGTGTCGGCGCGGTGCTCATGGTCTTCACGGTGCTGGTCATCCGAGGCATGCGCACGGCCATCGCCGTCCGCGACACCTTCGGCAAGCTGCTGGCCGGCGGGCTGGCGTTCACCCTCGCCTGGCAGGTCTTCGTCGTCGTCGGTGGCGTCACCAAGCTCATCCCGCTCACCGGCCTGACCACGCCGTTCGTGTCCTACGGGGGATCGTCCCTGCTCGCCAACTACATCCTGGTGGCCATCCTGCTCCGCATCTCTGACGCTGCCCGCCGCCCGGCGCAGCCCCGTCGCCCGCGCACGACTCCGTCCACTCCCATCGCGGACGCCCCGACGCAAATGGTGAAGCGCCCGTGAACAAACCACTTCGCCGGGTGGCGTTCGCCGTGATGGTGCTGATCGTGGCGCTGCTGTGCAACATCACCTACATCCAGGTGTTCCAGGCCGACAGCCTGCGCGCCGACCCGCGCAACCAGCGGGTGCTGCTGGACGAGTACTCCCGCCAGCGCGGGCAGATCTCCACCGGTGGCCAGGTGCTCGCGTCGTCGGAGGCCACCTCCGACCGGTTCAAGTTCCTGCGCCAGTACCCGACCAACCCGCGGGTGTACGCCCCGATCACCGGCTACTACTCCATCCAGTACGCCACCACCGGCATCGAGCGGGCCGAGGACTCGGTGCTCAACGGCTCCGACGACCGCCTGTTCGGTCGGCGGCTGTTCGACCTGATCTCCGGGCGCGACCCGCGCGGGGGCAACGTCAACCTGACCATCGACCCCCGGGTGCAGCAGACCGCCTACGACCAGCTCACCTCTCGCGGCTACACCGGCTCGGTGGTGGCCATCCGGCCCAAGACCGGGGAGATCCTGGCCATGGTCAGCACCCCCAGCTACGACCCGAACGCGCTGGCCAGCCACGACGCGAACGTCCGGCAGCAGGCGTGGGCGGCGCTGCAGGACGACCCCGCCTCCCCGCTGACCAACCGGGCCACCTCGGAGACCTACCCGCCCGGCTCCACCTTCAAGGTGGTGACCACGGCGGCCGCCCTCGGCGAGGGGAAGATCACCCCGAACAGCCAGGTGACCGCCGCCCCGCGGGTCACCCTGCCGGGCACCACCACCACGCTGGAGAACTACAACGGCACCACCTGCGGCACGGGCGCCACGGTCACCTTCGCCGAGGCCTTCGCCCGCTCCTGTAACACCGCCTTCGCCGAGCTCGGCGTGGCGGAGGGTGACGCGGCCCTGCGGGCGCAGGCCCGGGCGCTGGGCATCGGCACCCCCGCCCAGGACATCCCGCTGCCGGTGGCCACCTCCGAGCTGGGGCCGATCGACGACGACGCCGCCCTCGCGCAGAGCGCCATCGGCCAGCGCGACGTGCGGGTGACCCCGCTGGAGAACGCCGTCATCGCCGCCACCGTGGCCAACGGCGGTGTGCGCATGCAGCCCTACCTGGTGCAGAGCCTGCAGGGGCCGGACCTGTCCCCCCTCGGTGACGCCACCTCCCCCAAGGCGCTGGACCGGGCCATGTCCCCCCAGACCGCAGCCACCCTCACCCAGCTGATGGTCGGCGCCGAGGCCCGCGCGGGCAGCGGCGGCGAGATCAACGGGGTGCAGATCGCGTCCAAGACGGGAACCGCCGAGCACGGCGCCGATCCCAAGAACACCCCACCGCACACCTGGTACATCGCGTTCGCCCCCGCCAAGGACCCGCAGGTCGCTGTGGCGGTGCTGGTGGAGAACGGCGGCAACCGTGGGCTGGCCGCCCTCGGGTCGTCGGTGGCCGCCCCAGTCGGCCGAGCCGTGATCGCCGCAGCCTTGCAAGGAGTTCCCCGATGAGCCTGAGTGCAGGCGCCGTCCTCGCCGACCGCTACCGACTGTCCGGCCTGATCGCCGTCGGCGGGATGGGCGAGGTGTGGGAGGCCATCGACACCCGGCTCAACCGCCGCGTCGCCGTGAAGGTGCTCAAGCCGGAGTTCTCCTCCGACTCCGAGTTCGTCGACCGCTTCCGAGTGGAGGCGCGCACCGCCGCGGCGCTGAACCACCCGGGCATCGCCGGGGTGTACGACTACGGCGAGACAGCCACCCTCGACGACGGCCAGCGCCACACCGCCTACCTGGTGATGGAGCTGGTCGACGGGGAGCCGCTCTCGGCCGTGCTGGCCCGCGAGGGTGCCCTGGACCTCGAGCAGGCGCTGGACATGCTGGAGCAGACGGCCCGCGCCCTGGCTGCGGCGCACAACCGTGGCATCGTGCACCGCGACGTCAAGCCCGGCAACATCCTCATCACGCCCACCGGCCAGGTGAAGATCACCGACTTCGGCATCGCCAAGGCCACCGACGCCGCCCCGGTCACCCGCACCGGCATGGTGGTGGGCACCGCGCAGTACATCGCCCCCGAGCAGGCGCTCGGGAAGGAGGCCACCCCGGCCAGCGACATCTACGCCCTGGGCGTGGTGGGCCACGAGGCGGTCTCCGGCAGCCGCCCGTTCACCGGCGACAACCCGCTGTCGGTGGCGATGATGCACGTCCGCGACCAGCCGCCCGCACTGCCGCCGCACGTGCCGGCCACCATCCGGGTGCTGCTGGAGTCGGCGATGGCCAAGGACCCCCAGCAGCGCTACGCCACCGGGGGGCAGTTCGCCGACGCCATCGCCGCGGTGCGGGCCGGGCGCTCCCCTGCGCGACCGGCCGGGGCCGCGACCCCACCGCTGCCGGCTCCGCCCCCGCGCACCCAGCGGATGGCTGCCTCTCCCGTGCCACCGGCGGCTCCGACCGGGGCGACGCAGGCCACCGACTACTCCCCGGTCGCCCAGCAGCAGCGCGCCAGCGCCAACAAGGGGCTGCTGGCCATCCTCGCCGTGCTGGTGGTCGCCCTGCTCGGCGTGGGGGGCTGGGCGCTGCTCAGCTCTGCTGGCGGTGACGACGACGGCCCGCCCAGCGTGCCGGTGCCCACCACCACCCAGGCGCCCGCACCGAGCGCGACCACCCAGGTCCCCACCACCACGCGGGCGCCCAGCACCACCCGCGCGACCACCACGACCGAGGCTCCCAGCACCACCGAGGAGCCCACCACGACCACCCCGCCGCCGGCGCCCACCACCACCACGGCTGCGCCGCCGACCACGACGCAGCGCACGACCACGGCGACTGTGCCCCCCACCACCACCAGCGCGCCCGCCCCGACGGTGCCCAGCGCCACCGGCGGACGGGGCACCACCGGCGGTACCGCGCCCACCAGCAACGGGTCCACTGGAAGCGCCGGCGCCACCGGCACACCCACCCCCACGGCCACTTCCGGTGGCGCACCAGGAGCAACGACGGGATGAGCACCCCACGCAGGCTCTCCGACCGCTACGAGCTGGGGGAGACGCTCGGCTTCGGCGGCATGTCCGAGGTGCACCGCGGGGTGGACCTGCGGCTGCACCGCGACGTCGCGGTGAAGGTGCTGCGTGCCGACCTGGCCCGCGAGCCCTCCTTCTACCTGCGCTTCCGCCGAGAGGCCCAGAACGCCGCAGCGCTGAACCACCCGGCCATCGTGGCGGTGTACGACACCGGTGAGGCGCACACCGACGAGGGCCCGCTGCCCTACATCGTGATGGAGTACGTCGACGGGGAGACCCTGCGCGACCTGCTGCGCGCGGAGGGACCGCTGTCTCCCCGTCGGGCCATGGAGATCATGGCTGACGTCTGTGCGGCGCTGGACTTCTCCCACCGCCACGGGATCATTCACCGCGACGTCAAGCCCGCCAACGTGATGATCGACCGGGCCGGCGCGGTGAAGGTGATGGACTTCGGCATCGCCCGCGCCATCGCCGACGGCGCCTCCACGATGACCCAGACCGCCGCCGTGATCGGCACCGCGCAGTACCTCTCGCCCGAGCAGGCCCGCGGCGACCACGTGGACGCCCGCTCCGACGTCTACGCCGCAGGCTGCGTGCTCTACGAGCTGATCACCGGCGAACCGCCCTTCACCGGTGACTCCCCGGTGGCCGTGGCCGTGCAGCACGTCCGCGAGGACCCGCGCCCGCCGTCCACCGTGCACGCCAACGTGCCGGCCACCCTGGACTCCATCGTCCTCAAGGCGATGAGCAAGAACCCGGCCAACCGCTACCAGAGCGCCGGGGAGATGCGTGGCGACCTGGTGCGGGTGCTCGGCGGCAACCGGCCGACGGCCCCCTCGGTGATGACCGACGCCGAGCGCGACACCATCCTCGGGCCCACCGGTGCGCTGAGCGCGGCCTCGCGCCGGGCCCGCGCCGAGGAGGACCTGCGGCTGGACGACAACGGCGCACACCACGACCAGCGTCGGCGCAAGGGGCTGCTGGCCGCCCTCGCCGTGGCGCTGGTGGCCGTGCTCGCGCTGGTCGGGGTGTTCGCCTTCGCCTACCAGAGCGGGCCGGTGAAGACCACCGTGCCGGACGTGCGCAACCAGCCGCTGGCCGTGGCCGAGACCATGCTCAGCAGCGCCGGGTTCAGCGCCAAGCGCGAGTTCATCACCTCCGCCACGGTGGAGAAGAACTCGGTGGTGGACAGCGCGCCCCCGGTGGGCAGCTCGCAGGAGAAGGGCTCGGTGATCATCCTGCGGGTGTCCTCCGGTCCGCCGCAGGCCACGGTGCCGCAGGTCAACGGGTTGTCGCTGCCGGAGGCCACCGCGGCGCTCACCAACGCCGGCTTCACCGTCGCACCCAACCCGGGCCGGGCTGTCTCCAGCGCCCAGCTGCTGGACAAGGTGGTGGACAGCAACCCCCGGTCGGGCACGCAGACCAACGCCAACGGCACCGTCGCCCTGGTGCTGGGCAGCGGACCGCAGCTGGTGCCCGTCCCGCAGGTGGTGGGCCTGGACGTGGGGTCGGCGCAGGGCAACCTCAAGCAGCTGCAGTTCGCCAGCCGGGTGGAGAACGTCGACTCCTCCGCCCCCCAGGGCAAGGTCGTCGCCCAGCAGCCCGCGGCCGGTGGCTCGGTGGCCCAGGGATCGACGGTGACGCTGAGCGTCTCCCGGGGCAACCGGGTGGCCATGCCGGACCTGGTGGGCATCACCACCGCCGCTGCGCAGGCCTCCCTGGAGGCGGCGGGCTGGAAGGGCGGTTCTGCGGGGCTGTCCTCCACCGCGGTGGCGGTGACCGACCAGTCTCAGCAGGGCCTGGTGCAGGGGCAGAGCATCACTGCCGGCACCGACATCGACACGACCACGCCGATCGCCATCACGGTGGGCCGCTTCCAGGCCCCCACCACCACGCCCCCAGCGCCGACCACGCCGCCCGAGGTGGCACCCATCAGGTGCCCGGTGCCTGGCATCGCCCTGCCGCTCGGCTGTGTGCCCTGAGCGGTTCCCTGAGGCGTGCCCTGAGCGGTTCCCTGGGGGCCTAGACCGCCGCGGGGCTGAGCTCGGAGAGGTCCCCGAGGCTGTCGCGCATGTCCTGCTCGAGCTGGGCCACCAGTGACTCCTCCACCGGGAACCCGCACCGGCGCAGCCAGTTGGCCAGCAGCCGGTGCCCACCCTGGGTGAGCACCGACTCGGGGTGGAACTGCACGCCCTCGATGGGCAGCTCGCGGTGGCGCAGCGCCATGATGATGCCGTTGGCGGTGCGCGCGGTCACCTCCAGCTCGGCCGGCACGGTGTCCGGGCGCACGGTCAGCGAGTGGTACCGGGTGGCGACGAACGGCGTCGGCAACCCCGCCAAGATTCCCGCACCCTGGTGCTCCACGATGCTGGTCTTGCCGTGCAGCAGCTCCGGGGCCCGCTCCACGGTGGCACCGAAGCTGGCGCCGATGGCCTGGTGGCCCAGGCACACCCCGAACAGCGGGGTGCGGGAGGCGGCGCAGCTGTGCACCAGCTCCATGCTCCGGCCCGCCCGCTCCGGTGTGCCCGGCCCCGGGCTCAGCAGCACGCCGTCGAAGTCCGCGATGTCGTCGAGCACCGGGTCGTCGTTGCGCACCACCGTGGCGTGCACGCCGAGCTGCCCCAGGTACTGCACCAGGTTGAACACAAAGCTGTCGTAGTTGTCGACAACCAAAATTCGCATGCACTGAGGGTACTCAGCGACTGCCCGCGGCGGTTCCTACCGGGGGACGACGACGGCCGAGGTCAGCGCGACGGAGCCCTCGTAGGCGGGCAGGGACAGCGTGTCGCGGGCCTGCACCTTGTACCCCAGGCCGAAGCGGGCGACGTACTGCTTGTAGATCACCACGCCCCGCTCGGCGGCCAGGGCGTCCTGCAGGCGGTCTGCGTCGCCGATGGCGGAGACGGTGTAGGGCGGGCTGTAGGTGCGCCCGTGCAGCAGCAGGGTGTTGCCGACGCAGCGGGGCGCCGAGGTGCTCACCACCCGCTGGTCCTGGACCATCACCGCCTCGGCCCCGCCGGCCCACAGCGCGTTGAGCACGCTCTGCAGGTCCTGCTGGTGCACCACCAGGTCGTCGGGCTGGGCGTCGGCGGCGTAGGAGCCGGTGGCGGTGCGGGACGCGTCGGTGAGGGTGACGGTGAGACCGGGCCCGGTGACGGCGCTGAGCCCGGCGCCGGGCTGCAGCGCGGCGACGTCGGCGAGCGCGGCGGCCACCGCGTCGTCGGAGGCGGCGGCGCGCTGCTGCAGCTGCTCCGCCTGCAGCCGCAGCCGGGTACGGGTGACCTCTGCGGCGGCCACGTCCTGCTGGGCGCCGCGGACCAGGTCGGACAGCCGGGTGGCACCGGTGCCACGCAGCTCACCGCCCTGGGCGGCCTCCCGCGTGGTGGACAGCAGCAGCCCGGCGAGCAGGCACACCAGCGGCACGGCCACCCGCCAGAGCCGGGGGCGTTGCCGAGCGTCCACAACCACCCCATGACTTGGTAGATCGCCGCTCGCCGCGGCCCCGTTGGCCGCCCGCTACGTTAGCGTGGAAAGCCGAGACGCCAGACCCGCCACCAAGCCGAGGACACCATGCCAAAGTCGAAGGTCCGCAAGAAGTCAGCCCCCATCGGCGCCAGCTCCCCCCGGCGCACGCCGGTGAAGGTCAACGCCGGACCGTCCAACCCGATCTACGTCACGGTGATGCTGGGCCTGATGCTGCTCGGCCTGATCTGGCTGGTGGTCAACTACCTGGCCGTGGACAAGATCAGCTGGATGAGCGAGCTGGGGTCGTGGAACTTCGCGATCGGCTTCGGCCTCATGGTCGTTGGCCTGTTGATGACCATGCGCTGGCGCTGACCTCCGCGCACAGGGGCGGTTGCGCCCCGCTGAGCGCCCAGTCGCCCGCGGTACCGATCCCGGCCTGCTGACCAGGGTCGATACCGCGGAGCGCCCGAGCAATCACAACGGTGTTATTTCATCCCCAGTGTGCACAACTCCTGTGGACAACTTCTGTCCCCGGTTGTGCACAGCTCGTCAGAGCCGCTCGATGATGGTGGCGTTGGCCATGCCGCCGCCCTCGCACATCGTCTGCAGCCCGTAGCGGCCGCCGGTGCGCTGCAGGTAGCTCACCATCGTGGTCATCAGGCGGGCACCAGAACCGCCGAGCGGGTGGCCCAGCGCGATCGCGCCGCCGCAGGGGTTGAGCCGGTCAGCCTTGGCGCCCGTCTCGGCCAGCCACGCCATGGGCACGGACGCGAAGGCCTCGTTCACCTCGAAGGTGTCGATGTCGTCGATGCTCAGGCCCGACTTCTTCAGCACCGCGGCGGTGGCGGGGATGGGACCGGACAGCATCATCACCGGGTCGGAGCCGACCACGGCGGTGGCGTGCACGCGGGCCAGCGGGGTCAGCCCCAGCTCGGCGGCCTTCTCGCTGGTGGTGACCAGCAGTGCCGCGGCGCCGTCGGAGATCTGCGAGGCGTTGCCCGCGGTGATGACGCCGTCCGGCAGGAACGGGGTCTTCAGCTTGGCCAGGGTCTCCACCGACGACCCCCGGCGGATGCCCTCGTCCTGCGAGACGACGGTGCCGTCCACGGTGATCGGGGCGATCTCCTCCAGGAACGCGCCGTCGTCCTGCGCGGCGGCGGCCAGCTCGTGCGAGCGCACGGCGAACTCGTCCACCGCGGTGCGGGACAAGCCCCACTGCCGGGCCATCAGCTCGGCGCCGACGCCCTGGTTGAACATGCCGTTGAAGCCCTCGCCCTGCAGCTGGCTCTCGTACCGGGTGCGGGCCGAGCCGAAGGGGAACCCGGCCCCGGTGCCGACGTTGCTGCCCATCGGGACCCGGGACATCACCTCGACGCCACCGGCGATCACCACGTCCTGCTGCCCGGAGACCACCGACGCGGCCGCGGTGTGCAAGGTCTGCTGGGACGAGCCGCACTGGCGGTCCAGGGTGAAGCCGGGGATGGACTCCGGCCAGCCGGCCGCGAGCACGGCGTTGCGCCCGATGTTGCCGGCCTGCTCCCCGGCCTGCGACACGCAGCCCCAGTGCACGTCGTCGATCACGGACGGATCGATGCCGGTCCGCTCGACCAGGGCCTTCAGTGCGTGGGCCGAGAGGTCCACCGCGTGCACCCCGCTGAGCCCCCCGCCACGCTTGCCCACCGGAGTACGCACTGCCGCACAGATGACTGCGTCACGCATCGTTGTTTCCAGCCCTTCAATCGGATGGTTGTGCCTCATCAGCGATGCTAGAGGGCATGTCCGACTATGGCGCTACAACGCAGGCGTGGGGCCCCAAGCCGGCCGCCCTGATCTACGCGGCGGTGGGAGGCGCGGTGCTGGCGGTGGTGGCGGTGGCCGCCGACGAGCCCGCCGGCCGGCTGCTGATCGGGCTGGCCGCGGCGGGGCTGCTGCTCACCGCGCTCGCCGGGGCTCGGTCGCGTCCCCGGCTGGCGGTGGATGCCGGTGGACTGACCGTCCGCGGACCGTGGGGCGCGCGCCGGGTGGGCTGGACCCAGCTGCGCGGCTGCGAGGTGGTGCAGCACCACCGGCTGGGTCGACGGGTGGGGGTGCTCGAGCTGACCGTCCAGCAGGACGACCGCGAGTCGCTGCTGCTGCTCACCAAGGCGGAGCTGGGCACCGACCCGGAGGACGTGCTGTGGGTGGTGCAGGGCTATCGCCCCGACCGGTTCGGGACCGACGGGTTCGGGGCCGACGGGTTCGGGGCCGACGGGTCTGGGGCCGACGGCCCCGGGGCGTGAGCGCCGGCTACAGCCCCGCCTGGGATCGCAGCGCCAGCACGCGTGCCACGATCACCGCGAGGGCGACCACGCTGAGCACGGCCAGCGCCGACACCTGCACCGGCACGGCGCGACCCCGCGGGGCGTAGACCAGGGCCGCGGTGGCGGCGGCCCCCACCACGAGCCCGCCCAGGTGTCCGGCCATGGAGATGCCCGGCACGCTCAGCCCGATCACCACGTTGATGGCGATGATGCCGAGGGCGGCGGACACGCTGCGGCGCAGGCGCAGCAGCACCACCACCAGCCCACCCATCAGGCCGAAGATGGCGCCGGAGGCCCCCGCGGTGAGGCTGCGCGGGTCGGCGAAGAGCATCACCGCGGCGGAGCCCCCGAGCAGCGACACCAGGTACACCGCGGCGAAGCGCCACCGGCCCAGCAGCACCTCCAGGTCCCGGCCCAGGACGTAGAGGGCGAACATGTTGACCAGCAGGTGCAGCGGGCCGAAGTGCAGGAAGCCGCTGCTCAGCAGCCGCCACCAGTCGCCGAGGGCCACCCCGTAGGGCCACAGGGCCAAGTCACGAAAGATCGTGGAGCGGTTGTTGTCCAGCACCTGGCCGCCGGCGTCGAGCACGGTGACCAGGAAGAAGAGCACGTTGACGCCGATGAGCCCGTAGGTGAGCACCGGCGCGCTGGCAGCCAGTGGGGCTCCGGCCACGGTCGCCGCCTGGCGCTGGTCCCGCTGCCCCTGGGCGAGGCAGTCCACGCAGTGGAAGCCCACCGGGGCCTCGCGCAGGCACTCCGGGCACGCCGACCGGCCGCACCGGCTGCAGCGCAGTCCGGTGGGCCGGTCGGGGTGGCGGAAGCAGGCCTGGGGACCGTCCCCGGCACCAGGGGCCCCGAAGGCACCGGTACCGGGTGGACCCCAGGCGGGGTTGCTCATCGCAGCGTGACCAGAGGTGTCAGTGCGTCGGTCAGACCTGCTCGACGGTGACGCGCTCGATGACCACGGGCTCGACCGGACGGTCGCTGCGGTCCACGGCGGTGGTGCCGATGGCGTCGACGACCTTGCGGGACTCCTCGTCCACGACCTCGCCGAAGATGGTGTGCTTGCGGTTGAGGTGCGGGGTCAGGGCCGTGGTGATGAAGAACTGCGAGCCGTTGGTGCCCGGACCGGCATTGGCCATGGCCAGCAGGTACTTGCGGTCGAACTGCAGCTCCGGGTGGAACTCGTCCTCGAAGCGGTAGCCCGGGCCGCCGCGACCGGTGCCCGTGGGGTCGCCGCCCTGGATCATGAAGTTGTCGATGATGCGGTGGAAGACCGACCCGTCGTAGAACGGCCCGGAGGTCCCGCCCTGGGCGTTCTTCTCCGAGTAGTCCTTGCTGCCGTCGGCCAGCCCGACGAAGTTCGCGACCGTCTTGGGCGCGTGGTTGCCGAACAGCGCGATGCGGATGTCGCCGCGGTTGGTGTGCAGCGTCGCCGTGGCGGTGGCGGGGGCAGCGGTCTTGTTCTCTGAGGAAGTCACCAATCCATCCTGCCATCCTGGGCAATCCGACGTCGCGCCCCGTCCGACCTGGCTGTCGTGGGGCGGGCAGGATGGGCTGCGACCCACCGGACTCAGGCGATCCAGCCTGTGCTGGGCAGGTACCAGCGAGAAGGAGTGACGATGAACGAGGTGACCGTGTTGTCCAAGCTCGGCGAGGAGACCGGCCGAGTGGTCGGCACCGGCGTGCGGGCCGCCCGCCGTGGATCGGTCAAGCTCAGCCAGAGTGGCGCAGTCGCCAGTCTGGGTGCGGCCAAGATGACCGTCAAGGCCGCCCAGGGTGCGGCAGCCAAGCGGGCCGAGCGCCGCCTGCGCCAGACCGGGGAGGCCGGGCGTGAGCTGGTTGCCCGGGTGAGCCTGCCGGAGCTGAGCCTGCCCGAGCTGCTGGACGTGGCCGAGGTGCGCGCCGGTCTGGCCCGCCGCATCGACCCGCCCAAGAAGCGGCGCCGCTGGCCGCTGGTGGCCGTGCTGCTCGTCGGGGGTACCGCTGCCGCCGCCGTGGTGGCCTCCCGCCGGCCGGTGGCGCCGCCGCCGGCAGACGCCCCGCCGAGCGTGCGGACGCTGAACGGCACCACTGCTCCCAGCGCCGCCCCCGCGGGCACGAACGGGGCTCCGGAGGGCGCGGGCCGCACCACCGAGTAGCCCTGGACCGAGCCAGCCCTGGACATGGGACAGGCCCCGCCTCCGCGATCACGCGGGGACGGGGCCTGTGCTGGTGGAGACGAGGGGAATCGAACCCCTAACCCCTGCCTTGCAAAGGCAGTGCTCTGCCAATTGAGCTACGTCCCCGGGTGGGCTGCTGCCTAGCTTCCCGCGGGGGGTTCTGGTGCTGCGTGCCTGCCCGAGGACGGCTGCGCCGACACTGCCGGCTCGGTCGCCTCGTGCCATGGATCCGTCGAGCGCTGCCGGGCTCGGGCCCGGGCGAACCCGGCCGCCGCGGCGGCCAGGGCTGCGACCAGGAGCATCCTCATGCCGACTGACACTCCTTCGATCAACGGATCTCGTGGGCCTAGGTGGACTTGAACCACCGACCTCTTCCTTATCAGGGAAGCGCTCTAACCGTCTGAGCTATAGGCCCCGATGCCGGACCGAGGTTACCGTACCGGCCCGGGTCGTACCAAAACGCCCGTACGGCAGCGGTCGGGAACGCTGCCGCACGGACGCTCAGTCGCGCTCGGTGAGAGTGACCTCCACGCCGCCGACCAGGTCGGACGTGAGGTTGTAGATGAACGAGCTGATGGTGGCCAGTGCGGTCAGCAGCACGATGTTGATCGCACCGACGATGGCGGCCACGCCGAACACCCGGCCCGGCCCGATGAGCGGTGAGCTCTCGGCGTTGGGGTCGTTGACCGAGACGAAGTCGGTGAAGGTGGTGTTCAGCCGGTCCCAGACGCCCATGCCGTCCAGCACCAGGTACAGCACCCCCACCGCCACCATCCACACCAGGAACAGCGCGAAGGACAGCACCAGCGACAGCTTCAGCACCGACCACGGGTCGAAGTGCTTGACCTGCAGGCTCGCGCGGCGCGGACCCTTGCGGCCGCGCTGCACGGTGGCCGTGGCCCGCCGCTCGCCCTCGGCCCGCCGCTCGCCCTCGGCCGGCCGCCGGTCGCGTGCCCGCGGGTCGGTGGCCGGGCGGGCGGTGCCACCCTGGCCGTTGCCCGGCCGGGCCTCCCCGCGCCGGGCAGGCGCCGGGTTGCCCGCCGGTGGACGGCCCCCGCTGGTGCGGGGCACCGAGGAGAGGTCCGGCATCTCCTGGGACAGGTCCGGGCGCCTCATCTGCGTGGTGGGGGCGTCCAGCCCCGGCGCGCCGCCCCGGCCGGTACCACCGCGCTGCCAGGGTGCCGGCTCGGAGCGGCGGGGCTCGCCGGAGGAGCCGTTGCCGCCCCGGGCGGCGGGACGCTCACCGCCGCGCTGCTCCGGCCGCGGGGCACCCTGATCAGACCCGCCGGGGCGGGGAGGAGTGCTCATGAGTGCTCCTTAACGGTGTTGGGCTGGTCGTCGCCGGGCTGGCCCGCCTCGTCCGCGTTGCGGGCGATCGCGATCAGCTCGACACCCTCGCCGAGGTTCATCAGCCGCACGCCCTTGGTCTGGCGACCTGCCTTGCGCACCTCCTTGGCGGTGGTCCGGATGACCCCGCCGCCAGAGGTGATGGCGTACAGCTCGTCGTCGATGTCCACGATGAGTGCGCCGACCAGAGTGCCACGGCGACGGTCGTACTGAATGGTCAGCACGCCCTTGCCGCCGCGACCCTGCACCGGGTAGTCGTCCATCGGGGTGCGCTTGGCGTAGCCACCGGCGGTGGCCACCAGCAGGTAGGTGCCCTCCCGGACCACGTTCAGCGACAGCAGCTCGTCGTCACCGTTGAAGCGCATGCCCAGCACGCCGGAGGTGGCCCGACCCATCGGTCGCAGCGCGTCGTCGGTGGCGGAGAAGCGGATCGACTGGCCGAGCGCGGAGACCAGCAGCAGGTCGTCCTCGGCGGAGCACAGCGTGGCCCCCACCAGCTCGTCGCCCTCGCGCAGGTTGATCGCCACCACGCCGCCGGAGCGGTTGGAGTCGAAGTCGCTGAGCCGGGTCTTCTTGACCAGGCCGCCCTTGGTGGCCAGCACCAGGTACGGCATCACCTGGTAGTCCTTGATCTGGATGACCTGGGCGATCTTCTCGTCCGGCTGGAACGCCAGCAGGTTGGCCACGTGCTGTCCGCGCGCGGTGCGGTTGGCCTCGGGCAGCTCGTAGGCCTTCGCGCGGTACACCCGGCCCTTGGTGGTGAAGAACAAGATCCAGTCGTGGGTGGAGCAGACGAAGAACTTGCTCACGATGTCGTCCTGGCGCAGCCCGGCGCCCTGCACCCCCTTGCCGCCGCGCTTCTGGGCGCGGTACAGGTCGGTCTTGGTGCGCTTGGCGTAGCCGGTCTCGGTGATGGTGACCACCACGTCCTCGCGGGCGATGAGGTCCTCCATGGACACGTCACCGTCGGCGGGCACGATCCGCGTGCGGCGGTCGTCGCCGTACTTGTCCACGATCTCCATGAGCTCGTCACGGACGATCTGCCGCTGGCGCTCGGGCCGGTCCAGGATGTCCTGCAGGTCGGCGATGGTGCGCTCGATCTCGGCCAGCTCGTCGATGATGCGCTGGCGCTCCAGGGCGGCCAGCCGGCGCAGCTGCATGTCCAGGATGGCCTGGGCCTGCAGCTCGTCGACGTCGAGCAGCTCCATCAACCCGGTGCGGGCGACGTCGGCGGAGGCGGAGGCCCGGATCAGGGCGATCACCTCGTCCAGAGCGTCCAGCGCCTTGACCAGTCCACGCAGGATGTGGGCGCGCTCCTCGGCCTTGCGCAACCGGTAGCGGGTGCGCCGCACGATGACGTCGAGCTGGTGGGTGACGTACAGCCGGATCATCTGGTCCAGCCGCAGGGTGCGCGGCACCCCGTCGACGATGGACAGCATGTTGCAGCCGAAGCTGGTCTGCAGCTGGGTGTGCTTGTAGAGGTTGGCCAGCACCACCTTGGCCACGGCGTCCCGCTTGAGGGTGAGCACGATGCGCATGCCCACCCGGTCGGAGGACTCGTCGTGGATGTCGGAGATCCCGGCGATCTTCCCGTCCCGCAGCTGCTCGGCGATGCTGGTGACCAGGTTGTCGGGGTTCACCTGGTACGGCAGCTCGGTGGCCACGATGGTGGTGCGCCCGCGGGCGTCCTCCTCCACCTCGACCACGCCGCGCATCCGGACGGAACCGCGACCGGTGGTGTAGGCCTCGTTGATGCCGTCGGAGCCCACGATCAGTCCGGAGGTGGGGAAGTCGGGGCCCTTCACCCGCTCCATGCAGGCCGCCAGGGTGGTCTCCTCGTCGGCCTCGTAGTTCTCCAGCGCCCAGATCACCGCGTCGGCGACCTCCCGCAGGTTGTGCGGCGGGATGTTGGTGGCCATGCCGACCGCGATGCCGCCGGAGCCGTTGACCAGCAGGTTCGGGAACCGGCTGGGCAGCACGTCGGGCTCGCTGGTGCGGCCGTCGTAGTTGGGCGAGAACTCGACGGTGTCCTCGTCGATGTCGCGCAGCATCTCCATGGCCAGCGGGGTCAGCCGCGACTCGGTGTACCGCATGGCCGCCGCGGGGTCGTTGCCGGCGGAGCCGAAGTTGCCCTGGCCGTCGATCAGCGGGTAGCGCATCGACCAGGGCTGGGCGAGACGGACCATGGTGTCGTAGATCGAGGAGTCACCGTGCGGGTGGTAGTTGCCCATCACCTCGCCGACGACGCGGGAGGACTTCACGTAGCCACGGTCGGGACGGAAGCCGGAGTCGTACATCGCGTAGAGCACGCGGCGGTGCACCGGCTTGAGTCCGTCACGAACTTCCGGCAGGGCGCGGCCGACGATCACGCTCATGGCGTAGTCGATGTAGCTGCGCTGCATCTCCTGCTGGAGGTCGACCGGCTCGACCCGGTCGCGGATGACACCCTCGATGCCGACCGGGCCGTCCTCGGGGGGCAGCGGCGTGTCGGTCATGTGGTGCTCCTTCGGGGATTCTGGTGGGGTGCCGACAGGGTGTTCAGGTGGCTCGCGCCCGCGGTGTCGGCGCTGCGCACGGGCCGGGCTCCGCAGCGGGGGGTGGCGCGGCCGGGGGCGGCCGCCAGCGGGTCAGACATCCAGGAACCGGACGTCCTTGGCGTTGCGCGTGATGAAGCTGCGCCGCGCCTCCACGTCCTCGCCCATGAGCACGCTGAACAGCTCGTCCGCGGTGGCGGCGTCGTCCAGCGTCACCTGGCGCAGGATGCGGTGGTCGGGGTCCATGGTGGTCTCCCACAGCTCCTTGGCGTTCATCTCGCCGAGGCCCTTGTAGCGCTGCACGCCGTCGTCCTTGTTGATCTTGCGGCCGGTCTCCACGCCCGCCTTGAGCAGCGCGTCGCGCTCGCGGTCGGAGTAGACGAAGTCCGGCTTGCCCTTGCTCCACTTGATCTTGTACAGCGGCGGGGCGGCCAGGTAGACGTGGCCGTGCTCCACCAGCGGACGCATGAAGCGGAACAGCAGGGTGAGCAGCAGGGTGGAGATGTGCTGGCCGTCCACGTCGGCGTCGGCCATCAGGATGATCTTGTGGTAGCGCAGCTTGGACAGGTCGAACTCGTCGTGGATGCCGGTGCCCAGGGCGGTGATGATGGCCTGGACCTCGGTGTTCTTCAGCACCCGGTCGATGCGGGCCTTCTCCACGTTGATGATCTTGCCGCGCAGCGGGAGGATCGCCTGGAACATCGAGTCGCGGCCGGACTTGGCCGAGCCGCCGGCGGAGTCACCCTCCACCACGTAGATCTCGGACAGGCTCGGGTCGTTGGAGCGGCAGTCGCTGAGCTTGCCGGGCAGCCCGCCGATGTCGGTGGCGCTCTTGCGGCGCACCAGCTCGCGGGCCTTGCGGGCCGCCATCCGGGCGTGCGAGGAGGAGATCGCCTTGTTGATGATGATCTTGGCGTCGGAGGGGTGCTCCTCGAACCAGCTGTTCAGGTGCTCGTTGCAGGTCTTCTGCACGAACGAGCGCACCTCGGTGTTGCCCAGCTTGGTCTTGGTCTGACCCTCGAACTGCGGCTCGCCCACCCGGACGCTGATGATCGCCGCCAGGCCCTCGCGGATGTCGTCCCCGGTGAGGTTGGGGTCCTTCTCCTTGAGGAGCTTCTTCTCCTTGGCGTAGCGGTTGACCACCGAGGTCAGCGCGGAGCGGAAGCCCTCCTCGTGCGTGCCACCCTCGATGGTGTTGATGGTGTTGGCGAAGGTGTGCACCGACTCGGAGTAGCCGGAGTTCCACTGCATGGCCACCTCGACCTCGTGGCCGGTGCCGCTGGCGGTGAACCCGACGATCGAGGTGTGGATGGGCTGCTTGGACTTGTTCAGGTGCGCGACGTAGTCCTCGAGCCCACCGGGGTAGTGGTAGGTGCGCTTGACCACGGCCGCCGGCTTGGGCGCGGTGGTGTCCAGCGCGGCGCTCTCCGGCGCGGCGTCCACCTCGGCCTCGTTCTGGGTGACGCGCTCGTCGGTGAGGGTGATGGTGAGTCCCTTGTTCAGGAACGCCATCTCCTGCAGGCGGCGCGCGACCGTCTCGAAGCTGTAGGTGGTGGTCTCCTCGAAGACCTCCGGGTCGGCCCAGAAGGTGACGGTGGTGCCGGTGCGGTCGGAGGCGCCCACCTCGACCAGCTCACCGGGCTTGGCGTACAGGTACTCCTGGGTGAAGTTCTTGCCCTCGCGGTGGATGTCCACCTCGAGGCGCCGCGACAGCGCGTTCACCACGCTGACGCCCACGCCGTGCAGACCACCGGAGACCGCGTAGGAGTCGGAGTCGAACTTTCCACCGGCGTGCAGCACGGTGAGCACGACCTCGATGGTGGGCCGCTTCTCCACCGGGTGCATGTCCACCGGGATGCCGCGTCCGTCGTCGGTGACGCGCACGCCGCCGTCGGCGAGCAGGGTCACGTCCACCCGGGTGGCGTAGCCGGCCATCGCCTCGTCCACGGAGTTGTCCACAACCTCCCAGATGAGGTGGTGGAGCCCGCGCTCGCCCGTCGAGCCGATGTACATGCCCGGGCGCTTGCGGACGGCCTCCAGACCCTCGAGGACGGTGATGGACGACGCACCGTAGGAAGCATTCTTGTCAGCCACGTGTCTTCGGTGTCTCCTCAAGCCTGGGCCGGCCAGAGTGGTCAGCCAGAAGTGGTACCTAACCAGTCTACTGCCCCTGGCGGACCAAACTGGCCCTGCAACACCCCTCAGAGCCACGTGGAGGGCATTTCACACCCTTCCAAGGGTCGGTTCGCCCACCGCGGGGGCGCGTCAGCCGTAGGTGTCTCTGGGGCCCCGGCCGCGCACGTGCCGCTCTCCGCGCCGCCAGCTGGGGGCGCTCGGGCCGTGGAAGGTGATCCGGGTGACCACGCCGTCACCGACCGCAGCGGCGATGGTGGCCAGCAGCTGGCGCTGCATGGTGCGCAGCTGGGTGGCCCAGGCTGTGGATTCCGCCTGGACCGTCAGCTCACCGTTCTGCAGCGACACCGGCTTGGCGTGCGAGGCGATGTCCGGCCCGACCAGGTTGTCCCACCGGCCGAGCACCGAGCCGGCCGAGACCTCCTCCGACCAGCCGCGCGCCTGCACCAGCTTGTTGGTGAGGTGGCCCAGCAGCTGGGGGTCGCGGTCGTCCGATCCCGGCCCTGACCAGCGACGACGCCGTGCGGATCCGGACTTGATGCCGCCGCGACGCACTGGCACGCGCCGGGCGTGGATGCCCACGCCGCGCTCCTTGGCCTGCGCCCGCGCCTCCTCCAGCGCGCGGCGCGCGAGGTCCACGCCGCGCCCCTCCTCCACCGGCGCGGCCGGCTGCTCCGGCTCTCCCGCAGCGGCTCCGGGAGAAGTTGTCGACAGGTTGTCCCCAGTGTTGTCCACAACCGGGGGATAACCCTCATCTTCAGGTCGACCCATGCGCTGCCTCCTCCACCTCGATGGTGCTGGTGCGGGTGGCGCCGTCGCGTCCGGCGTCAGCATCCACCCGGTAGCGAGTGCCTGCCAGCTCGGCGGGGACGTCCGCACCCACCGCCGCGGTGATCAGCACCTGCTCGGCGCCGGCGGCCACGTGCGCCAGCGCGGCGCGGCGGCGGCGGTCCAGCTCGGCGAACACGTCGTCGAGCACCAGCACGGGGTCGGTGCCGTCGGTTCGCTGCAGGGAGAAGCTGCCCAGCCGCAGCGCCAGCGCGTAGGACCACGACTCGCCGTGGCTGGCGTAGCCCTTCGCCGGTTGCGCGCCCAGCTGCAGGTCCACGTCGTCGCGGTGCGGGCCCACCAGGCACACCCCGCGCTCGATCTCTGACCGGCGCACTCGCGCCAGCTCGCTGAGCAGGCACGCCTCGAGCAGCTCCGCGTCCGCCCGCTCCGCGCCCGGCTCGCCGTAGCCCGGCCCGGCCGTCGGGCTGGGGAAGGCGTCGCCCAGGCTGCTGCGGTAGTGCAGCCGCGCCGGCCGCGACTCCGGGGCCAGCGCGGCGTAGGAGTCGCTGACGTGCGGGGCGAGCTCGGTCAGCAGGTCCAGCCGGCCGGCGAGCAGCTGTGACCCGAGCTCGGCGAGGTGGCCATCCCACACGTCCAGGGTAGCGGCGGCGTCACCGGCGGAACCGCTGCGGCGCAGCGCCGCCCCGGCGGTCTTGAGCAGGGCCGACCGCTGGCGCAGCACGCGGTCGTAGTCGGCCCGCACCCCAGCCAGCCGGGGCGCCCGGCTCACCATCAGCTCGTCCAGGAAGCGGCGGCGCTCACCCGGGTCACCCCGCACCAGGGCCAGGTCCTCCGGGGCGAACAGCACGGTGCGCAGGATGCCCAGCACCTCGCGCGCGCGGCGGACCGGAGAGCGGTTGATCCGAGCGCGGTTGGCCTTACCGGGCGTGATCTCCACCTCAACCAGCAGCTCACGCTGCTGGTTGACCACCGCGGCGCGGGCGATCGCCCGGTCGGCGCCGGCGCGGACCAGGGGCCCGTCGGAGGAGACCCGGTGCGAGGACAAGGTCGCCAGGTAGCCCAGCGCCTCCACCAGGTTGGTCTTGCCGTTGCCGTTGGCGCCGAGCAGCACGGTGACGCCTGGGGTGAGAGTCAGCTCCGCGCTGCTCCAGGAGCGGAAGTCGGTGACTCCGAGGTGACGGACGTACACCTCAGTCCGCGCTGCCCGGCGTGCCGGGGGCGGATCCGGGGGCGTCGGGGCCGGTGGAGCTGGAGCTGCGGCTGGCGTGCCCGCCGAACTGGTTGCGCAGCGCGGACACCGCCTTCATCGCAGGGGACTCCTCCTGCCGGGAGGCGAAGCGGGCGAAGAGCGCGGCCGAGATCACCGGCAGCGGGACGGCGTGGTCGATCGCCTCCAGCACCGTCCAGCGGCCCTCGCCGGAGTCAGCGGTCCAGCCAGAGATCGCGTCCAGGCCGGGATCCTCCTGCAGCGCCCTGACCAGCAGGTCCAGCAGCCAGGAGCGCACGACCGTCCCCTCCGACCAGCCCTGCAGCACTGCGGGGACGTTCTCCACCAGCTGGGAGGCCTTGAGCAGCTCGTAGCCCTCCGCGTAGGCCTGCATCAGTCCGTACTCGATGCCGTTGTGCACCATCTTGGCGTAGTGCCCGGCACCCACCGGCCCGGCGTGGGAGAACCCGTTCTCCCGCGGGCCGGTCGGGCGCAGCGCGTCGAAGACCGGCATGGCCATCTCCACGTGCGCGACGTCGCCCCCGACCATCAGTCCGTAGCCGTTCTCCAGCCCCCAGATTCCACCGGACACCCCGCAGTCGAGGTAGCCGATGCCCAGCTGGCCCAGCTCGGCGGCGTGCGGCTGGTCGTCGGTGTACTGGGAGTTGCCCCCGTCGATCACCAGGTCACCCGGGGAGAGCACCTGCCCCAGGGCGGTGATGGTGTCCCGGGTGATGGCGCCGGAGGGCACCATCACCCACACCACCCGGGGGGCGGGCAACGCCTCGGCCAGCGCGGCCAGGGTGGGGACGTCGCTGACCTCCGGCCGCGGGTCGTAGCCCACCACGCCGATGCCCGCACCCCGCAACCGCTCGCGCATGTTGAAGCCCATCTTGCCGAGCCCGATGAGTCCGATCTCCATGTCTGCGCCTTCCTGCCCGCGGTGGTGTCCAGGGTGCCGGGTCAGCCCGGCAGCCGCACCGGCATCAGCAGGTAGGTGTACTCGCTGTCCGGCGCCGGGAACGGGCCCGGGCCCTCGAGCGCGGGAGCGTCCGGGTCGGTGGGCCGCAGCACGGCGGGCCGGCTCGCGGTGGTGAATCCCATGGACACCCGCTCGCTGTGCAGCACCGAGAGGCCGTCGAGCAGGTACCCGGGGTTGAACGCGATGACCAGGGGCTCGCCGGTGAACTCGGCCGGCAGCTCCTCCTCGGCCTTGCCCTCGTCGTCCCCGCCGGCGGTCAGGCGCAGGCCTTCCTCGCTGAACTCCATC
Organism: Rhodococcus sp. Z13_19A; assembly: GCF_058133575.1. Taxonomy (NCBI): domain Bacteria; kingdom Bacillati; phylum Actinomycetota; class Actinomycetes; order Mycobacteriales; family Nocardiaceae; genus Rhodococcus; species Rhodococcus sp. Z13_19A. Next base: position 1,017,590 of record NZ_JBYUNN010000001.1, on the reverse strand, counting down.
CGCACCTGCGCGCCACGCTCGGCCATCAGGGAGACCCGCTTGATCGCCTCGACCAGCGGGGCGACGGCCACGTCGGCCACTGCCGCGTGCTCGGCGGGCAGGAGCTGGCGGAACTTGGGGAAGTCGGCGTCGAGCAGCCGGGTGGTGGTGCGCCGGCCGGCACCGGCCAGGCCGAGCAGGCCCTCGCCGCCAGCGCCGGTGGTGCCCAGGGCCAGCTGCACCTCGCCGGAACCGCTGGTCAGCGTCTTCGCCGACTCGGCCAGGGTCTTCGCCGGCACCAGCACCGCCAGGGACACCTCGTCGGCGTCGGGCTTCCACTCGAAGGTGCGCACGGCCAGCCGGAAGCGGTCGGTGGCGGCGAGGACCACCCGGGCCCCCTCGATCTCCACCCGCACGCCGGTGAGCATCGGCAGGGTGTCGTCGCGCCCGGCGGCCACCGCCACCTGCGCCACGGCCTCGGCGAAGACGTCGGCCGGCAGCGATCCGGTGCCCGCAGGCATCGATGGCATCTGCGGGTAGTCCTCGACCGGCATGGTCGGCAGCGAGAAGCGGGCACTGCCGCAGAGGATGTTCACCCGGCTCCCGTCGACGGTCACGTCGACGGGCCGGTTGGGCAGCGAACGGGTGATGTCGGCCAGGAGCCGACCGGAGACCAGCACGCGACCGCCGTCGGCGACCTCGGCGGAGACCCCCACCTGTGCCGACACCTCGTAGTCGAAGCCGGAGACGGTCAGCCCGTCGGCCTCCGCGCCGTCAGCACCCTCGACGCTGCCGGTGGACAGCAGCACGCCGCCCAGGACAGGTACCGGTGGACGCGAGGGAAGGCTGCGCGCAACCCAGGCCACTGCGTCGGCGAACTCATCCCGCGCCACCCGGAACTTCATCGGTAGGACTCCATGCTCTCCGGGCTCCCTCTCACGATCTGGCTCCTGCTCCGGACCCACCCACCTGGTGAGCCCGGCCTGCTGCACCCCGCAGAGGCAGCCGCCCAACCGTAGAGCGTTCCGGCCCGTGCTGGGAACCCGGTGCTCTGCTGGGCACGAGCAGCGCGAGGTGCCCAGCAGGGCTGTTCACGGAGGTTGTGCACATTCCTGCTCTAGAAAGAGATCCCTCTAGAGAGAGAACAGGAACAGCAGTAGGGGGTGTGCACGCTGTGGACTGAGCACCTCGTGCGCTGATCGGACGGCGTGGCGGGCTGGGGAGCCAGCAGGGGGTGAAAGGTGCACCGCCGTCCCCAGATCTGCTGCGTGCACATCCATGCACCGCTCGGTCCCCAGATGAATCGAGTTACCCCCAGGCTTGTCCACAGGTGTGGGTTAATCGTCCACCAGGCGTGCTGAGTGGGCACGGACACACATCCAGCAGGGGTCCGAGCGGGCCAGCAAGGCCCGAGGAGGGTCGCGAGATGGGTCGCCAGAGGGCGCTGAGGGGGGTCAACAGGGCGCGTCCTGAGACGCACGACGACGGCCTCTCCGGCCGTCGGGCAGGCCGGGACATCGGCCGGTAGAGCTAGCTGCGCGAGCGCTGCTTGATCCGGGCGGTGAGCTCCTGGACCTGTTCGTAGGTACGACGGCGCTCGGCCATCTCCTTGCGAATCTTCTTGTTGGCGTGCATCACCGTGGTGTGGTCCCGGCCGCCGAAGGTCTGCCCGATCTTGGGCAGCGACAGGTCGGTGAGCTCCCGGCAGAGGTACATCGCGACCTGCCTGGCCTGGGCCACCGCCCGGGTCTTGCCCGGTCCGCGCAGCTCGTCCAGGGAGTTGCCGAAGTACTCGGCGGTGACGGCCATGATCGTGGCGGCGCTGATCTCCAGCGAGGACGCGTCCGGGATCAGGTCGCGCAGCACGATCTCCGCCAGCGCCAGGTCCACCACCTGCTGGTTGAGGGAGGCGAACGCGGTGACGCGGATCAGCGCCCCCTCCAGCTCACGAATGTTGCGCTCGATCCGGCTGGCGATGAACTCCAGCACCTCGTCGGGCACCGCGAGCCCGTCCATCTGCGCCTTCTTGCGCAGGATGGCGATGCGGGTCTCCAGCTCAGGTGGCTGGACGTCGGTGATCAGGCCCCACTCGAAGCGGGTGCGCAACCGGTCCTCCAGGGTCACCAGCTGCTTGGGTGGCCGGTCGGAGGAGACCACGATCTGCTTGTTCGCGTTGTGCAGCGTGTTGAAGGTGTGGAAGAACTCCTCCTGGGTGCCTTCCTTGCCCTCCAGGAACTGGATGTCGTCCACCAGCAGCACGTCGATGTCGCGGTAGCGGCGCTGGAACGCCACCTTCCGGTCGTCGCGCAGGCTGTTGATGAAGTCGTTGGTGAACTCCTCGGTGGAGATGTAGCGCACCTGGATGCCAGGGAAGAGGCGCTGGGTGTAGTGGCCGACCGCGTGCAGCAGGTGGGTCTTGCCCAGCCCGGACTCGCCCCAGATGAAGAGCGGGTTGTACGCGCGGGCCGGTGCCTCGGCCACCGCGACTGCGGCGGAGTGCGGGAACCGGTTGGAGCTGCCGATGACGAACGTGTCGAAGGTGTACTTCGCGTTCAGTCGTGTCTGCGCCGGCCCGGCGGGCGCCTTGCGCACGGTCGAGTAGCTCGGCCAGATCTCGTTGATCGTCTCCAGCGCGTCTTTTTCCTCGTCGACCTCGTCGAGGTCGTCCACGCCGGTGAAGCCCCCGGCGGAGCCGCCGTGGTCGGCGCCGTCAGTGGAGGCGCCGTGCTCGCCCCGGGGCGCCACGCCGTCGGCGGCGGCACCCTCGTGCACCGCGGACGCCTCGTCCACGCGGACGGCGAGAATCACCTCGCTGCCGAGGTGGCGGCTGAGCGCGTCGGTGATCGGGGTGCGCAGCACCCGCTCGATGGCTTCCTTGGCGAACGCGCTGGGCGCGGCGAGCAGCGCGAAGCCGTTGACGAATCCCACGGGGCGGGTCAGGCGCAGCCATGCCCGTTGCTGAGCGGAGAGCGGGCGACCAGTGGCATCGGTGTACGAGGCGAGCTCGGCCACCACCTCGGCCCACACGGAGCGCAGCTCACGTGTGTCCTCTGCCACTGACGGTCCTCCCCTGGATGCGTGAAGTACCGATCACGTCGCACGGCGTGCTCGATCGGCCTGGGCATCATGTCCTACCGTCCACAGAGTTGTCCACAACTGTGCACGGAGTTACGCGGGTCGCACCGCAGCCCGTGGGGCTCGGTGTGGCGTGGTGGGCAACGGCTTCCGGACGTGCCAGCTGCACGGACGCTGACCGCCGGATCTCCCCCCTGTGGCACTCATCACCAGAGCGAGTGCCCGGGGAAAAGTAACAACAACACACACCCCTGACAAGGGGTGTGTCCCGCACCAGCCGGAATTGGTCGGGCCGCCCCCGGCAGCCGAGGTTACGGGTCGCTGGCCTTGGTCCCTGCGGCGGCCGGGGCAGACGACCGCGGCCCAGGTGGCCGGGCGCGACCACCCGACGGGCAGCCTGCTGACGGTGCTCGTGCGCTCTGCGGGTGCCCCCGGCGACGGCTACTGTCGGGCAAGCACGTTTGACCGCCCGATTTGGGCTGCCGTAGTCTCGTGCAGTCACTGCACACAGGTGGCGATATCGTGCTGTTTCCACCCACGCCTTGCGTGGCGGGCCCGCACGGAGGTCGCCTACGTGGTGGTCGTCCCTGAGGGACGTAGAGACATCGTTGATTCATCGAAGTGCAGGGAGTTCAAGTCGTGGCCAAGGGTAAGCGGACGTTTCAGCCGAACAACCGGCGTCGCGCACGGGTTCACGGCTTCCGGCTGCGCATGCGCACCCGCGCCGGCCGGGCCATCGTGTCTGCGCGCCGACGCAAGGGTCGCGACGAGCTCACTGCCTGAGCCGCGGCCTCTTCATGCTCCCGGCCGCCCACCGACTGTCCCATCGCAGCGACTTCTCCGCCGTGATGCGTGGCGGTCGGCGCGCGGGCCGGTCCCGGCTGGTCGTCCACGCCTTGCGGCGGGACGGCGAGTCGGCGGAGCTGCCCAGCCGAGTGGGCCTGGTGGTGAGCAAGGCGGTCGGCGGCTCGGTGGTTCGCCATCGCATCTCCCGGAAGCTGCGCCACGTGATGCGTCCCGTGGTCGCATCGCTGCCGCCGGGCACGGACGTGGTGCTGCGTGCACACCCGGCCGCGGCCACGGCCAGCTCCGGCGAGCTCGACGCCGACGTTCGCTCTGGCCTGCGGAAGCTGGGTTTCACGCTCGAGCCGATCCCCGCGTGAGCGTGCAGGCGCCGGTACGGCGCTCGCTGATCGCCCGGGGAATGGTCTTCCTGGTGCGGCTGTACCAGACCTGGGTGTCGCCGTTGCGACTTCCCACGTGTCGGTTCCAGCCCACCTGCAGCAGCTACGCGGTCGAGGCCCTCGAGGTCCACGGCGCCTTCCGCGGCACCTACCTGTCGGTGTGGCGACTTCTGAAATGCGCACCCTGGCACCCTGGTGGGTGGGATCCTGTGCCTCCCGCAGGCTCGGTGTGGCCGCGCAGCGCAAAGACTAGGAGCGAGTAGAACAGTGCTGGACTTCATCTACTACCCGGTGTCGGCGATCTTGTGGTTCTGGCACAAGGTCTTCGGCACGGTTCTGGGCGCGAGCAGCGGCATCGGCTGGGCGCTGTCGGTGATCTTCCTGGTCTTCACACTGCGTGCAGTGCTGTACCGCCCCTTCGTGAAGCAGATCCGCACCCAGCGGCAGATGCAGGAGTTCCAGCCGCAGATCAAGGCGCTGCAGAAGAAGTACAAGGGCGATCGCCAGCGCCTGGCGCTGGAGATGCAGAAGCTGCAGAAGGAGCACGGGTTCAACCCCGTGGCCGGCTGTCTGCCCGTGCTGCTGCAGGCGCCGGTCTTCATCGGTCTGTTCCACGTGCTGCGCTCGTTCAACCGCACCGGGTCGCAGGCGCAGATCCCGTTCCTGAGCCCCACCGAGCCCATGTCGGTGGAGCAGAACGCGCAGACGGCGAACTACGTCTTCAGTGCCGACGAGGTGCGCTCGTTCCTGGACGCCAAGCTCTTCGGCGCGCCGCTGTCTTCCTTCCTCACCCAGACCGACGCGCAGCTCGAGGCCTTCGGCGACGTCAACAAGGTCGCCATCGCGGCGGTTGCCATCCCGCTGATGGTCATCGCGGCCGTCGCCACCCACTTCACCGCTCGTGCGTCGGTGGCTCGCCAGAGCGCGGCTGCCGCGGCGAACCCGCAGTCGGCGATGATGAACAAGCTCGTCCTGTGGGTCTTCCCGCTGTTCGTGCTGGTCGGTGGCCCCTTCCTGCCGGTCGCCATTCTCATCTACTGGCTGAGCAACAACGCCTGGACCTTGGTGCAGCAGCACTACGTGTTCGGCAAGATCGCCGCCGAGGACGAGGCGAAGAAGCGCGAGGCGATCGAGCGACGCGGCAGCAACGCCCCCCGCCCGGGTGCCCGCCCCAACAAGCCGAAGGGCCGCAAGGCCGCTGCCAACGGCTCTCCCTCGCTGTCCAAGGAGTCGCCGGAGAGCACGGCCGAGGAGGCTGACGACGCAGTGCTGCCGGCCGAGGACACCTCTACGCCGCCGGAGTCCAAGCCGTCGCTGACCAAGTCACCGAGCAGCGGCGGGGCGGCCACGCCGAAGGCCAAGATCGCCAGGCCCGCCGCAGCCTCGGGCAAGCCTCGCCGTGGCGGCCAGTCGCCCAACGCCAAGAGCAAGTCCAGTCGCGGCCAGCGCAAGAAGCGCTGAGCGGCGCCGACGGCACGAGAGGAACACCCTGTGTTGGAGAACGAGACCGTGAGTGGTGACGAGTCCGAGCGCCAGGACCCGGACACCGAGCAGTCGGCTCCGCTCGACGTGCCGTCCGCAGCACCGACCGATGCCGCGCTCTCCGGTGAGGACGACGCCGACGACCCCTTGGTGGAGGAGGGTGACGTCGCTGGCGACTACCTCGAGCGGCTGCTGGACATCCTCGACTTCGACGGCGACATCGACCTGGACGTCGAGGGTGACCGCGCGATGGTCAGCATCGAGGGTGGTACCAACCTGGACCAGCTGGTCGGCCGGAAGGGTGAGGTGCTCGACGCCCTGCAGGAACTGACCCGCCTGGCGGTGCAGCAGGTCACCGGCGAGCGCAGCCGGCTGATGCTGGACATCGCCGGATGGCGTGCCGATCGGCGTGCCGAGCTGAGCCGGCTGGGAGCCACCGTGGCTGAGCGGGTGCTGGAGAACGGCCAGCGCGAGGAGCTCCCCCCGATGACCCCGTTCGAGCGCAAGATCGTGCACGACGCGGTGGCTGCCGTGCAGGGCGTGGTCAGCGAGAGCGAGGGCGCCGAGCCTGCGCGCCGCGTGGTCGTCCTTCCCAAGAGCTAGTAACTGACACCGATGTCAGTTGTGGCCCCCGACCGGTTCGGTCGGGGGCCACACGGCGCTACGGGTCTTCCGTGGCACCGCTGATGTTTCACGTGAAACCGAGAGGTGTGGTCGTGGAGACCGATCGAGTGGCTGCCCAGGTATTTGGCGACCGATTGCCGCTGGCTGAGCAGTACGCCGCGCTGCTCGCTGGTGCCGGCGTGGAGCGGGGCCTGATCGGCCCACGGGAGGTCGACCGCATCTGGGACCGCCACCTGCTCAACTGCGTGGTGGTGCAGGAGCTGTTGCCGGAGTCGAGCACCGTGGTTGACGTTGGCAGCGGCGCCGGCCTGCCCGGCATCCCGCTGGCGATCGCCCGGCCAGACCTCACCGTGGTCCTCGTGGAGCCGCTGCTGCGTCGAGCCACGTTCCTGCAGGAGGCGGTGGACGCCCTAGGGATCAGTGTGACCGTCCACCGCGGGCGCGCTGAGGAGCCGGCGACCCGCACTGCCGTGGGCGGCGCGGACGTGGTGGTCTCCCGAGCGGTGGCACCGCTGGGCAAGCTGCTCGGCTGGTGCCTCCCGCTCGCTCGCGTGGGGGGTCGGGTGCTGGCGATGAAGGGCAGCTCGGCGGAGGAGGAGATCGAGCGGGACCGCAACGCGATCAAGCGCATCGGCGGGGACAACCCCAGGGTGCTGGAGTGCGGCACGACCCTGCTGGACGTCCCGACCCGGGTGGTCGAGACCGAGCGACTGCCCGGACGGGGCGCGCGGAAGAGATGAAGGTCGCCCTCTGTCGACAAAGGTATGTCGGCCGGGGGGAACGCCACCCGCCCGTGGTGAGATAGACACAGCCCAGCTGCCGGGATCACCGAAGCCGGGCGTCGGCTGGACCGAGGCGTGGACGTGCGCTCGCCGAGCCCCACCGGCCGCGGTGGAAGCTCCGGTCGACGGCGCTGTGGTTCACGATGCGACACAGAGTGACTAGAGGAGCGTTGATGGCCCGGCAGCGAGACCGCGAGACAGATGTGCCGACGAGAGGTTCCGGGGGCACCACGCCTACCGGGCACGTGGCCGGCTCGGCCATCCTGGGCGCCGGCGTGGTGCTTCGACCAGCGGGCGACGACTTCGACACCCCCGTCGCCGCGGCGGCCGCCCGGGCAGCGCGGGTGCAGCACCACGGTGAGGTGGTCGTCCCGCGGCCGTCCTCCCCCCGGGTCATCACCGTCGCCAACCAGAAGGGTGGGGTGGGCAAGACCACCACCACGGTGAACATGGCCGCGGCCCTGTCCATGTTCAACCTCAAGGTGCTCGTGGTCGACCTCGATCCGCAGGGCAACGCGAGCACCGCGCTGGGCATTCCGCACCCGTCCGGAACTCCCTCGGTCTACGAGGTGCTGATCGGTGAGGTGGAGCTGGCGGAGGCGATCCAGACCAGCACCCACGCGCCCAACCTGTGGTGCGTGCCGGCGACCATCGACCTGGCCGGCGCGGAGATCGAGCTGGTGTCGATGGAGGCGCGGGAGAAGCGGCTGCGCCGTGCGCTCAGCGAGGAGACGCTCACCGACCTGGGCATCGACTTCGTCCTCATCGACTGTCCCCCGTCGCTGGGGCTGTTGACCGTCAACGCGCTGGCGGCGGCGCCCGAGGTGCTCATCCCCATCCAGTGTGAGTACTACGCGCTCGAGGGACTCGGCCAGCTGCTGCGCAACGTGGAGCTGGTGCAGGCGCACCTCAACCCTGAGCTGCACGTCTCCACGATCCTGCTCACCATGTACGACGGCCGCACCAAGCTGGCCGACCAGGTGGCGGACGAGGTCCGCAACCACTTCGGCGAGCTGGTGCTCCGCACGATGATCCCCCGCAGCATCAAGGTGTCCGAGGCGCCGGGCTACGGGCAGACGGTCCTGGCCTATGACCCGGGCTCGCGCGGCGCGATGAGCTACCTGGACGCTGGCCGTGAGTTCGCCATGCGAGGCGACCTCACGCTGGTGTCGCCGGAGCCCGCAGAGCCTGGCGATGAACCCCTTTCCCCTGATGGACCCAGCGAGCAGAAGGTGCAGCAACAATGAGTCAGCAGCGACGTGGCGGCCTGGGACGTGGCCTGGCTGCGCTGATCCCGTCCGGTCCGACGGAGGGCCCGCGGCTGGGCGCCGCCGCGGCCGACGTGATGTTCGGTGCACAGACCGCCCCCGCGCCGAAGTCGGACCAGCTCACCTCCACCACCGGGAGCAGCGCCCCGTCCTCCGTGGCTGACCCGGCCCAGGTCGGTGGCCCGGACGCCCCGGTCTCGGACTCCCCCGTGGGCGCGGTCTACCGCGAGCTGCGGACCGCCGACATCAGCCCCAACCCGAAGCAGCCGAGACTTGCCTTCGACGAGGAGGCCCTCGCCGAGCTGGTGCACTCCATCCGTGAGTTCGGTCTGATGCAGCCGATCGTGGTCCGGGAGGACTCCCCCGGACACTACGAGCTGGTGATGGGCGAGCGCCGCTGGCGTGCGACCCAGGAAGCCGGACTGGAGACGATTCCCGCCATCGTGCGGGACACCGCGGACGAGGCGATGCTGCGGGACGCGCTGCTGGAGAACATCCACCGAGTGCAGCTGAACCCGCTGGAAGAGGCGGCGGCCTACCAGCAGCTGCTCGAGGAGTTCGGCGTGACGCACGAGGAGCTCGCCACTCGCATCGGTCGTTCGCGGCCAGTGGTGTCCAACACCATCCGGCTCCTTCGCCTGCCGGTCCCCGTCCAGCGTCGGGTGGCGGCGGGGGTGCTCTCTGCCGGGCACGCCCGCGCGCTGCTGTCCCTCGACGGCGACCCGATGGCGCAGGAAGACCTGGCCGCGCGCATCGTGGCCGAGGGGCTGTCGGTCCGGGCCACGGAGGAGGCCATCACCCTTGCCCGCCGCCACGCGGATGAGGCGCGGCCGGCGGCCCGGGGTTCCGATCGTCGGCCCGCCCGTCCCCCGGTGCTGCAGGAGGTGGCTGCCCGGCTGTCGGACAGCTTCGACACCAAGGTGACGGTGAGCCTCGGTCAGCGAAAGGGACGCATCGTGGTGGAGTTCGGGTCGGTCGACGATCTCGATCGCATCGTTGGTTTGATGAGCTCCCAGGGCGATGGAACCACTGTCGTCCGCCCATCCGGGGACACGCCGTAGTTTCATCACTGTGATGCCGGTCGGCTCCTGTCGAGAGTGGTAGGTAGCCCAGCGATTCGATGGCGTGTGATCCATTGTGGACGGACCGGGTGAACAAGTCGCTGGGCGCGACCTCTGCGAGACCGACCGCGCCCGGCCGCGGCGGATCCCAGGGCAGTGCTAGCGAGCCGCTGCTCAACAGGAAGTCCTGAACGTCGTCGCTCTAGTGGTCACCGTTCGAGGTGCCGCAGCCTGATGAGGTTGGGGCCGTTAGGTGAGTGCCGGCGCACTCCAGCGAGGACCTCAGGGCGGACGCCCCGGAGGCGTGGTGCTCCGCCAGCAACTGACGCATTGCCCTCCCGGCAGACGTTGCGGCGGGGGCGGCCGCTTTAGACGGGAGCCCGACGGGCCACCTTGTCGTGTCCCCAGGTCCTACCTCGGCGGTTCTCGGGAATGGTGGGATTGGGCCCCAATCCCCGCACTCACTTCCGCGCCCTGTTTCGGTGTGGCGCGGCGCTTCCTACACCGGGTGTTTCACGTGAAACACCCGGTGTCCGAGCTAACCGCGCGTTCTCACGACTAGTCGGGTGGAGTGCTCGTACTGCAGCGTATGGCGCTTCGTCGGGGATCTGGCGGCGTTACCTCGTCCCCGCGCAGTCGCAGGGCGTTCGACAGCGGCTTGGTCCGGCTCGCCCCCCGCTTGCAGCTCGCTGCTGGCACCGGGTACGTCTCGTTCGCCCTGGATAGCCAATTGGCCTGGGGAATGCGCCCCCGTTGCCGGTTTGAGGGGAGATCGGGTTCGCTGCGCCAACAGCGCGACCCTCGCTCAATTGTGGTCCCGGTCAAGTTCCTGCCGGCGCGGTGCATGTTCCGGCTGCGACTGCGCCGAAGATCGGCCACCGGGGTGTTTCACGTGAAACCCAGGCGTCTGAGTCGGCATTTTTACGAACCCCGACTTGCAGTACTTTCGGTCGGAGGCCCGGGTTCTGCGTGACGCCAGTGCCGGTCGTTCAGCGCAGTGCGTCGGGGTGGTTCCCCGGTGTACGGATAGACCGCGAATGCCGCCTCGCGGCGAGCTATTCCTACGAGGACAGGGACGTGGCGGTGAGCGCCGCTCAATGAGCACCCGTCGGCTCCAATCTACTGTTGTTTCGGTCCACGCTCAGGACTGGAACGGAGGTGCCCATGCGCGCCACATCGACCGGCGGGCACGCCAGTCAGGCGTCCATCGGATCTCGGCACGCTTGTTCCGGCACCGTCTTTCCCACGGCGAGAGGTGCCCCGTGGGGGCTGATCACGCAGTTCAGCACCACGGTGGTCGATGGATTGTCATTCAGCCTCCTGTCGCAGCGCCGGAATTACCGAGTCCCCTGGAACCGGCGTTTGGGCGGTGTGCGCACGAAGGGACTCCCGCCCAGTCCGGTATAGCGCCCACGGGTCGGGCGAGGGTGCCAGGGCGGTGAAGCGGGCCGGACGGGCCAACGCAGCTGGTCTGCTCCCCTCGTGCCCCGCGGCCGGCCTCGGTGGCCGCAATGTCCCGCGATCCGGTGGCACCTGGGCAGCATCCCGCGGCCCCGACCCGCCCCTGCAATCCGGTGTTTCACGTGAAACACCACGGCGCCGTCCACGGGGGAGCCCTAACGGCGGTGTCGCGGGTGTCGCAGAGGGTGGACGCAGGGCATCGCGACGCCGGCCACTGCTCCTCCACCCGATAGTTTCAGCAATTGGGTTGACGGCGCCCTGGGCACGCAGCTCACCGTCCTGTGCCCGCGCGTGAAAGCGTGGGGGTTGCTCGACCCACCGTGGATTCATGGTGCCCGGCTACCGGCGCTGCCGTTGATGGCGGACTGCAGAGAGAACTGGGCCACTGCGTTGAACCTGGAGGGGTCCGGGCCGGGCCGCCGGGAACGACCCGTGGACGCGGCGGGGTGCGATAGTTCAGGTGGGGCAGGCTAACCGCGCATTCCCGCGGTTCGGTGGCAGGACGGGGGCTCCGGGTCTGCAGCGACGCCCGCGCCCCTTCGGGAGTGACCGGCGGGCCTAGCGTTTTACCACGATCCCGAGGCCGGTGGCGCAGTGCACCACCATTGGAGTTTCACCCAGGTCCTTCCGCTCCAGTTGCTGCGGTCGGAATCTCGTAGTGGTTGACCGCCGGTGCGGGATCAGGCGGCGGCGCCGCTCTCAGGTCCGGCCGGGGCCCCCCGTGCTTGCGGTGGTCGGGGAGAGCTCGCGTAGCCGGAGCTCGGTGGTCTCCCAGTCGTCATCCACCAGCGATCCCGTTGCTGCTGCGTTGGCGCTCGACAAGACCGGCCAGACTATTTCGGGGCTGTACCGTCGGCCGCTGGCACCCCTCTCCCAGAAATCGGCGTCGGTTCACGGCTCGAAGTTGTCCCCGAGATTGCCCGGCACCAGGCAGTGGGAAAGGCGCCCCCGCTGTTGGAGCTTCTCGAGTGCCGCACGGAGATGGGCGGCTTGTCCGCCGCGGTCCCGCGGGTGGTCTGCAACTCCACCGAGTGTCGATACCGGCGCTTCAGTCGGCCACTCCGCAGAATGCTCCCTCAATGAGGTGCCATTCCCGGCGCTCACCCGGGCACTCTCGCCGGCACGCTGTTTCACGTGAAACCAGCATGCTGACCTAAGAGGGCGGAATGGGGCACCGCATAACTGGTTCGCCCTTCAGCAGCCCGAGATTGTTATTAGTCACAGTGACGTAACTGGCTGGGGTTGCGGCCTGGGTGTATTCAGGCCTTCCTGGGCCCTTTTTGGCAGCGCCCAGCCACGCCTGGGTGGCGGTTGTTCTGATGCCATCAGGCAAGCGCGGCACGTGCCGCCATCCGTCTCTGTGCCGCCGCATCGGGCGGAGCCATCAGCGAGCGCAGCTCGTGTGACCAAGAGGTGGCTGGACAAGCGGAGGAGTGTGCGGTGGGCTTGCCACTGTGCAGTGCCGTTTGCAGTGAAAGCCAGGTCGACACTCCCGGTCGTTCTCCGGGGCCGGCGGGATGAGGATCAGTGCTGGGTGTGCACAGCCTGTGCAGAGGAGCGGCGTTCGCGCGAAGATCGCCAGCACGCCTCGCCGCCGCAATCTCACTGGGGCGTGGTTGGTCCGCGGGGACCGTGCCGTTGTTGGCACGTACTCGTTTCACGTGAAACGAGAGCCATTGGCTGCGCTGCGGGTGGCAGCCACCAGGCACCGCGCCCGACTATCCTGAACGTTGGTTCTGGGGTGCACCTGCTCATGGTGGGTCGGGCGCACCGTACTCGTGGAGGTCGAGCTAACCCGTGTCGCGTCGCGTCGCCAATCTCACCCTGGACTCGCTCGAGCAGCTGCCGGGCACGTGCCGGCAGTGTGTCTTCTGGGAGCTCTCGCCCCACGCGGCAACCCTTGCCGCGAAGTACGGCCAGACCGACCTGGAGAAGGAGGCGTGGCTGTCCGGCGTCCTGCTGGACTGGGGTTCGTGCGGCAAGATCATCTCGGTCGACGGCCGCCCGGTTGGCTACGCCATCTACGCGCCTCCCACGTCCGTACCCCGGGCCGCGGCTTTCCCGACCTCTCCAGTGAGCTCTGATGCGGTGCTGCTGACCGCGCTGCACGTGGTGGACGGCTACGAGGGTGGCGGGTTGGGGAAGGTGCTCGTGCAAGCCGTGGCCAAGGACCTCGTGAAGCGCGGCGTGAAGGCCGTCGAGGCGTTCGGCCGGGAGGGGCTGGCCTCGGCAACGTCACCGAGCAAACCCGGATGTGTCATTCCCGCGGGGTTCCTCCGGCGGGCCGGGTTCGAGGTGGTGCGTCCACACGAGCAGTGGCCCCGCCTGCGGCTGGAGCTCCGCGCAGCCATCAGCTGGAAGGAAGACGTCGAGGCCGCCCTGGACCGGCTCCTGGAGAGCGTCAGCCTCACCACGGTCGGCAAGGCGCCGAGCCACGCGATGTAGCGTGATGGCCGCTGTGGCGGCCTGAGACGTCCCGGCGGGGAAAGGGGCCTCCCTGGGTGGCACCCGGGGCGCAGTGCGGCTGCTGTGGACCAGCACGGACCTGTTGTGGACTGCCGGGTGAGCCAGAGCGGTCTCTACCCGGTCATCTCTTCAGCGAGAAGCTCGGCGAAGGTGAACGTGCCGGTGGGCTGGTCGTCGATGCCCAGCATGTAGAGACGCTTGACCGCTACCACGATGGCCTCGGCAATGGCATCCCGCATGCGAGGGTGGGCCAGCACTGCACTGTCCTCGTCGTTGGAGAGGTACCCGAGCTCGACGTGGACAGCGGGCATCTTGGTGAGGCGCAGCAGGTCCCACGTGCGGCCGTGGTGCTGGCAGCTCTGCATGCCGGTACGGGCCACGATCTCGCGCAAGATGAAGCCACCGAGCATCTCGCCGACGGTGGAGCTGACTCCCTCGGCGTTGCCGAAGTAGAAGCTGGACACACCTTGGGCATGCGGGGAGCTCCACGCATCGGTGTGCAGCGAGATGAGCAGGTCCGCGCCGCACGAGTTGGCGAACGCCGCGCGCTCGCTGTCCGGCGGGTTGGCGTGCTTGGGTCGAGACAGGAACGTCTCCACGCCGGTGGCGGCCAGCCGGCCCTCGAGCAGGGTGGCCAGGTCCCACACCACGTCGGCCTCGTTCAGGTCGGCCCCGGGCCCTTGGACGCCGTAGTGGCTGGCCAGGACGCCGAGGTCGTCGCCGCCGTGCCCGGGGTCGATGACGATGCGCTTGCCGCGCAGCTGCGGCCCGGACAGCCGGACCGCCTCTTCCTCGCGGATGCGCTGGGGCGAGCCGCCGGAGGCCATCCGAGCGAGGTAGCCGAGCGCGCGCAGCGTGGCCGGCCCACAGATGCCGTCGCTGGTGATGCCGCACTCGCGCTGAAAGCTGCGCAGCGCCTGGTCGGTCTGGGCGCCGAAGATGCCGTCCGGTCGGCCGGAGTTGTATCCCAGCTCGAGCAGCCGAGTCTGCAGCCCGACCACGTCGTCGCCGGACATCGGTGCGGAGAGCTGGTAGATGAGGGTCCGCGCACCCAGCTTGTAGGAAGCCTCCTTGAGCGCACGGTAGGTCGCGGTTCCCACCAGTCCGTCCACAATGAGCCCGCGGCGCTGCTGGAACGCCCGCACGGCGTGGTCGACGGAGAGGTCGAACACGGGCTCGCCGTCAGCGGTCGGCAGGTGCCCGAGATCGGCCAGGGCGGTGCGTACCTCGGCTACCGCGGCGCCGCGGTCACCAAGGCGGAGGAGCTGCATGCAGGGCCTTCCTGGGACAGGGGGGAGGTCTGAGGATCACCAGCGAGGGTGCCACACGGACGGTTGCTCATGCACCTCTGGTCACCGTGCGGCGCGTCCGGCACAGCACAGCCACCAGCCACGTCTGTGGCTGGTGGCTGCGGTGTGGAGAGTTAGATCACGTCCGAGAGGTCCTGCAGCAGTGCGGCCTTCGGCTTGGCGCCGACGATCTGCTTCACGGGCTTGCCGTCCTGGAACAGGATCAGCGTCGGGATGGACATGATCTGGTAGTCGCGCGGGATCGACGGGTTGGCGTCGATGTCCATCTTGGCGATGGTCAGCTTCTCGCCGTGCTCCTTGGCGATCTCCTCCAGGACGGGGGCGACCATCTTGCACGGTCCGCACCAGGTCGCCCAGAAGTCGACGAGAACGGGCTTGCTGCTGCCCAGGACGTCGTTGGCGAACGTGGCATCAGTAACGGTGATCGGGGCGGACATGAGTGCTCCTTGAATGTGAGGTTTGTGTGAGGCGAAGGGGGGTGTGGGTCAGTCCTGCGCGTGGCCGCTGACGCCGTAGCCGCCGCCGACCAGCTCGGGCGCGGTCTCGGCCGCGGGGTCCAGGTGGTGCTCGGCGAGCCAGCGCTCGGTGTCGATCGCGGCCGAGCAGCCGGTGCCGGCCGCGGTGATGGCCTGGCGGTACGTGCGGTCGACCAGGTCCCCGGCGGCGAAAACACCGTCGACGGAGGTGGCGGTGGACCCCGGTGCCACGACGACGTAACCCTCGCCGTCCAGCTCGACCTGGCCCCGCACGAGCTCGCTGCGCGGGTCGTGGCCGACGGCGACGAACATGGCCGTGACGTCGAGGGTGGACTCCTCCCCGGTGACCGTGTCACGCAGGCGCAGCCCGGTGACGCTGGACTCCCCGAGCACCTCGGTGACCACCGAGTTGGTGCGGAAGTGGATCTTCTCGTTCTGCTGAGCCCGCTCGAGCATGATGCGGGAGGAGCGGAACTCTCCCCGCCGGTGCACCAGGGTGACCGATCGGGCGAAGCGGGTGAGGAAGGTGGCCTCCTCCATCGCCGAGTCGCCGCCGCCGATGACGGCGATGTCCTGGTCGCGGAAGAAGAAGCCGTCGCAGGTGGCGCAAGAGCTGACCCCGCGGCCGAGCAGGCGCTGCTCGCCGGGAACGTCGAGGTAGCGCGGCGCCGCGCCCATCGCGAGGATGACGGCGCGCGAGGAGTAGGTGGTGCCGTGGGCGACCACCGTCTTGACCGGACCGGACAGGTCGACCGACTCGACGTCCTCCGCCCGCAGCTCGGCGCCGAAGCGCTTGGCCTGCTCACGCATCTGACCCATCAGGTCAGGGCCCATGATGCCGTCACGGAACCCGGGGTAGTTCTCCACCTCGGTCGTGGTCATCAGCGCACCACCGAACTGGCTGCCCTCGAACACCAGCGGCTTCAGCTGGGCGCGGGCGGTGTACACCGCGGCGGTGTAGCCGGACGGGCCAGAGCCCACGACGATGACGTCGCGAATGGCATCAGGCTGGGTGGTGGTGCTGACGGTGGACGATTCGGTTGAATCTGACACGTGCGCCTCCTCGAGGTCTTCGGTCACGCACTGATTCAACACCAGTGGCCCGACGCTTGTTCCGGCCACCGGAGCCGCAGGTCAGCGTGCGCCGATGTCAACCCGGGAGCGGGTGGCAGCGTTGCCGGTTGCACAGTCCGGCCCCACCACGAGGGCGGTGAAGACCGCGGCCTGTCCGGTGGGCAGCAGCAGCAACACCCCGGACTGACCGTCGAGCACGACCTCCGAGGACCCCAGCACCGGCGCAGTGGCCGGGAAGCCGTTGGCCGTCAGGCAGCCGGCCAGCGCGTCGGCGGCGAGCGGGCCGAGGTCCTGCTTGCCCACCGCCCGCAGCGCCTGGGGACCCGGTGTGCCGCTGCCGAGGTCCAGCGGCGCCACTGCCGCGCTGCTGGGGGTGCTGATGGCCTGCGGGGTACCCGTGACGTCCTGTGGCCCCAGCGTCACGCTGAGCGCGACTACTGCGGCCACTGCGGCGGCACTGAGGCCGGCCACGGCTGCGGTGGTGGTGCGACGGGACGACCGCCGGCGGGTGCGCGCGGCGGCGAGGTCGCCGACCCCGGCGGGTTCAGCGGCGAGAGCGGCGTCGATGCGGGCGGCGAGCTCGGCGGGCACCGGCCCGGCGTCCGGGGCATGTGCCGTGGAGAGCTGCGCCACGGTGGCGTCCAGCGCGGCCAGGATCTGCGCGGCGTGGGGATCGGCCGCAGCACGCGGCCACAGGGCCTCGGCGAGGTCGGGCTCGAGGACGCCGGCGTGCAGGTCGGCGATCAGGTCCAGCGGGTACGGCGGATCCAGGAGCGTGCGCCAGCCACCGTCGTCCGGTGCGTCGCTGTGGCTCACAGATCCTCCCCTCGTCGTGACGTGCTGGGAGGTGTGACGCCGCGCCCGGTAGATCGGTTCCCTGCGCCGGGAGGGAGCTTGCCCACGGGTGCGGACGCGGCGGCCGACCGTTCGGCGCGCAGGTGTCCGAGGAGCACGGCGAGCTTGGCCCGGCCCCGCGCGCAGCGGCTCTTGATGGTCCCCTCGGCGACGCCCAGCGCACGGGCGGCGTCGGCGACGGAGTAGCCCTCCACGTCGACGGCGACGATGGCGGCGCGCTGGTCCTCCGGGATCTGCAGCAGGGCCTCGTGCACCAGCAGCTGCAGGTCCCGGTCGGCCATCGCGTCCCCAGGGGCCGCCGGTTCCTCGTGGTCGTTGTCGGGCAGGGCGACCGTGGGCCGGGCCTGCCGGCGGCGCATCCGGTCGAGGCAGGCGTTCACCACGATCCGGTGCAACCAGGTGGAGACCGCGGCGTCAGCACGAAACCGACCGGCAGCGCGGTGGGCGGAGAGGAACGCGTCCTGCAGCGCGTCGGCCGCTTCCTCCGGGTCGCGCGTGGTGCGCAGCGCCACGGCCCACATGCGGTCGCGGTGCCGTCGGACGATCTCCCCGAAGGCGTGCGGGTCGCCGGCGACGTGCGCGCGCACCAGCTCCACGTCTGTGCTCTCGGTCCGGCTGCTCGGCGACCCCCAGTCGCTCCCGCTCCGGCTCCGCCCCCCCGCGTCGCTCATGCGCCCCCGCTCACCCGCTCTTCTGGAACGTGATCTCGCTGATCTTGGTGCTGAGCGAGGCCCCTGATCCACCCAGCCTGGTGATCCACACCAGCACGTGCTGGGTGGCGGGTGCGTTCTGCAGCGCGACGTCGGTGCGCCCGGCCTGCAGGGTGGCGGTGCTGAGCACCCGGGTGCCCGCCAGGGTGGGGGTGGCCGAGGTGGCCGAGCGGATCTCGACCACGGTCCCGTCGCTGGGCGAGTCGATCGCCACCGAGGTGAGCCGGCCGGCCTCGGGCAGCGTGACCAGCAGCCCCAGGCCCTGCTTGAGGGCAGGGAACTGCTGCAGGTACTGGTCGGAGGTCCACTGCGTGGCCGGGTTGCCGTCGATGACGCGTGCCGCCCCGCCGGCGTTGTCGGCCGTGCCCTGCGGGGAGAACACCGACACCGCGGTGGGCTGCACCGGAGCGCTGCTCGGCGGGGTGGCGCTCGGCGCCGGAGGCGGTGCCACCGCGCTGGGGGTGGCGCTGGAGGAGACCCCGGGCAGGCTCAGGCTGGGCAGCGGCGCATCGCTGCCGCTGAACGCCGAGACCGCCAGGTTCGCGAGGTAGGCCACGATTACCAGGGCCACGACGGCCAGCGCGACGAGCGCGGCGACCAGCTTGCGCGAGCGCGCCTGCCGCCGGGTGGGCGCGGCCACCGCGCCGCGCGGCCGGTTGGTGCGCGGCGCGGCGCTGGGTGCCGGGGTGGGCAGGTCGTACTCCAGCGGAGACTCCACCGGGCTCGGTTCGCCCCGGTAGTCCGCCAGCGTCCGGTCGTCCAGGGCAGGCATGTAGTCGGTGCGCTGGTCCAGGACGGCCGCCTGGTCGAGCACGGTCTGCACCGCAGCCGCCGAGCGGATGCCGCTGTGCGGCTGCAGGGCCCGCTCGATGAGCGCGGAGATCTCGAACGGAACACCGTCGCGGACCTCTCGGGCCGGCGGCACCGTGCCGTCGTCCCGGCGCGGTGCGGTGGGCAGCCCGCCGATGGTGTCGTCGTTGCGGTGCTGCGGCGCGCCAGGGGCGGCCAGCGGCCACGTGTCGGTGACCAGGGCGTAGAGGATCGCGCCCAGGCCGGCCACGTCGTCCTGGCGTGTCGCGGTGGCGGGGATGCCCGGGAAGGCCAGCACGGCGTTTCCGGCCGTGCTGATCCGGATGCGGTCGGGGTGGTCGAGGCCCAGCACGGTGCCGGCCCGGTGCGCAGCCTCGGTGGCGCCGGCCAGGGCCCGCACCGAGCGGGCGGCACCCACCGCGGGCGGCGTGGTGGCGGCGACGTCGGCCAGCGAGCGGCCCTTGGTCCACTCCGCGACCACGATGCCGCCGGAGCTGCCACGCACGATGTCGAGCACTCGGGCCAGGCCGGGTGAGTCCAGCCGCCCCAGCCGCAGCGTGCGGGTGAGCACCGCCTGCGGGCCCTCCTCCGCGGTGGCGGCCGGGCGGGGTGCACCCACCTGCGACTGGTCGGCGTCGACGAAGGTCAGCGCCACGTCCCGCTCGAGCACGGTGTCCCTGGCCTGCCAGAACCGCAGCGTGCCGGCCTCGCCGTGCTCGGCGAGGAGGCGGTAGCGGCCCCCGGCGACGGCGGCGCCGGGCACCAGGCGCGGACCGCGCACAGAGCGACGCGCTGCCGGGGTGGCGACGGTGGGGGCGTCGGCGCTGGCGCGCTGCTGGTCGGGTCGTTGGCCGTGCAGGGCGTGGTCCGGCACTGCACCACCTCCGTCGTTGGGGTCGTCCTGGCTGGTCGCTACCGGGTAAGGGTACGGGAGCGAGCTGGTGGGCACCGGCGGCAGAAGCATCGCCTCGGACAGCGTCGCGTCACCCGGGTCCGGTTGAGCCTCTGGGGTTTCGCGCCGGAGGACACCGGTGACGAAGCGCGCGGGCAGCCGCGCGCAGATGGCGTTGACCAGACCCTCGGTCTCCGGCAGCGGGAGCACGAGCAGCACGGCGTAGGCGACACCCAGGATCAGGATGGTGTGGACGGTCATCGACACCAGCGCGCCGGCCAGTGCACCGAAGGAGTCCTCCACCGCCTGCAGCGGCAGCACCAGCGAGACCAGGAAGTCCACCGCCACCCCCACGGCGCTGGCCAGGCCGACGGTGAGGATGGTGCGCAGCAGTGCCTTGGTCTCCAGGTTGCCCATCTGCCGGCGCAGCAGAACCCCCCCGACGAGGGCACCCACCAGGAACCCGAGGCCGTTGGTGAACGCCAGCCAGCCCACCACCTGGTCGTCCTCGATGCCCGGCGGGATCCACAGCATCAGCGGGATCCGGAACAGCACCTGGCAGACCATCAGCACGGTGGGGATCCACGGCTGCTGGCGCGCGTAGAACACCCGCAGCTGGACGAGGCCGATGGCGAAGGGCAGCAGCCCGAACGCGGAGACGGCGACGGTGGCGCCGAGCCGGGACGCGTTCTCCACCGCCGCCTCGGTGCCGCGCAGCGAGAAGAGCGCGACGCCCAGCGTGGTGCCGTGCAGGGTGAACAGGGCGATGATCGGCAGCAGCCCGACGGTGGACAGCCGCGACGCCAGCGACAGGTCGCCGATCACCCTGGGCGTGTCGTCGGCCGCCGCCGCGCGGCTCATCCGCGGCATGATCGCGGTGATCAGCGAGACGCCGAGCACGCCGTAGGGCACCTGCAGCAGCAGCCACGCGTTGGCGAACAGCACCGGTCCACCGGGGTCGTGCTGCGAGGCCACCCGGTTGGTGACGATGAAGCCGGCCTGGCTGATCAGCACGTAGGCCAGCACCGCCACGGCCATCCCGCCGAAGGCCTTGAGCCGGGTGTCCAGCCCCCACCGCGGGCGCAGGTCCACGCCGGCGCGGCGCAGGGAGGGCACCAGGTAGAGGGCCTGCGCGACGATGCCCAGGGTGGTGCCGATGCCGAGCACCAGCAGCTTGGGGTTGGTCAGCGAGACCTCGAGGTCACCGGGGGTGAAGTGGTACAGCACGATGACGGCGAGGGTCACCACGTTGTTTAGGACCGGGGCCCAGGCGACCTTGCCGAACACTCCGTGGGTGTTCAGGATGGCCCCGAACAGCGCTCCCAGGCCGTAGAACAGGATCTGCGGCAGCAGCAGCAGCGCGAACAGCGTGGCCAGGCGCGGGTCCACCTCGCCGTCGGAGTCGATGAACAGCCGCACCAGCCACGGCGCGGTGGCCATGGCCACGATCGTGGCCACCACCAGCACCACCCCGGCGATGGTGATCAGCCGTCGGGTGAAGTCCTTGCCGCCGTCGGTGTCCTCGCGCTCGGCGCGCACCAGCACGGGCACGACGATGCTGGTGAGCACCGCCCCCAGCACCAGCTCGGCGATGATGTTGGGCAGCGTGTTGGCGACGGTGAACGAGCTGGCGGCCGCCTCCAGGCCGATGGTGGCGGCGAGCGCGACCACCTTGAGGAACCCGGTGATCCGGCTGATCAGGGTGGGGATGACCTGGGACCCGCTGTTGCGCAGCAGGCCCGCGTCGCTGTTCTCCGACAGGTCGGTGGCCTGTGCGGCGGGAGCCACCCTCTCCTTCGCGGTGGAGGGGCTGGTCTCGGGCTGCGTGCTCACTGCTTCACCCAGGGTTCGTCGGCGCGGTCGGGCTGGCCGCGGAATCGGTGCCACAAGCGGCGGGCCACCAGGGCCACCAGGACGAGGGCCGCGGCGGCGGTGGCAAGGGCTGTTGCGGGACCGTACGCGGTGGACTGCACCTGCAGGCGGGCCGGCTCACCCAGTGCCTGCCCGGTGTCGGTGGCCAGCGACACGTCGATGGCGAACTGCCCGGTGCGGTTGACCGACGTGGGCACCTGGAGCTGGCGGCCGCTGCGGGCCGGCAGCTCCTGCACCCCGATGTCGGTCACGTCCACCCCGGGCGGTCCCGTGGCGCGCACGCGCACGTTCACCGCGACCGGCAGATCATTGCGCACCACCAGCAGTAGAGGGCTCTGGGCGGAGGCCAACGTATACGTCCCTCCCGGTGCCTGCAGCGACACGCTGGCGTGCAGCTGGCCCAGCAGCTCGCGCACGGCGCCGAGCTGCTGGTCCTCCACCCTGGTGCGCTCCCGGGTGGTCAGGCCGTCGGCTGCGGGGGCCCCGCGCAGCAGTCCCAGGCGCAGCGGCGCGAGCAGGTCATCGGGGCTGAGGCCACCCTGCGCGTCCTGCACCAGCGCGCCCCGGAAGCCGCGGATCTCCGCGCTGAGCGCAGCGATGTCGGAGGTGACGGTGGCGGGCAGCTCGGCGGCCGAGGCCTGCACCGGGTAGCTCAGCGCCCCGTCGGCCGCGGAGCCCTTGGCCTGGTTCAGCAGGGTGGGCAGGGCGGTCGGCGTCGCCAGCCCGGACTGGGTCAGCGCCCCCACCTGGGCGAGCACGGCCCGGGCGCCCTGCTCGTCGATCTCCCAGACCTGGGGCGGGGTGAGCAGCGCCGCCGCGGACGCCGCCGTCGGGCTCACCCCGGCCCTGCCGGCCTGCGCCCGGTTGAGCGCGGGCCAGGTGAGGGCACCCAGCGCGTCCTGCAGGCGGGCGGGGTCGTCCCGGGAGGTGGCGCCGAGCGCGGTGGTGATCGTGGGATCGACCAGGACGGCGGACAGGGTGGTGGAGCCGGCCGTGAGCTCCACCGTGGCGGCGTCGACCGCGGCCCCGGTCTCCCCCGGCTGGCTGACGTTGTCCCGGGCCAGCAGCACCGCGGTGGTGCCCAGCCCGCGCAGCGTGCTCGCGGTCCGGTCGGCGAGCAGCCCGTCGGTGGGCCAGACGACGTTGGGCAGCGAGGGCAGCCCGAGGATGCTGGCCACCGTCTCGCGGCCGGTGCTGACGGCCGTGGTGGTCAGCTCGTCCAGCGACGCCCGGCTCAGGGCGTTGAGGTCGGCCTGGGCCCAGGGCATCGCCATCACGCAGCGCTGCTTGGCCACGGACGTCAGCCGCTCCAGCCAGCCGGCGGCCGCCGCGCCACCGGTGCCCGGGCGCACGGCGCCGTTGTCGTCGAGCACCTCGTAGCCGCGGACCATGGTCTGGGCGGTGACCAGCAGGTCGGGGTCGATCGCCAGGCAGGTGCTGGTGCGCGCTGCGCCGGTCGGGTCGGCCACGGGGGTGGTGCCCTGCTCGAGGGCGGAGAGCAGGCCCGCCAGCCGACCACCGTCGACGAAGGAGGCCGCCAGCTCGTCGCTGCTCAGCCGAGCGGGGGCGCCCAGCGGTGTCGCCACCACCCGGGTGTGGTCGGCCAGCGGCCACAGCACGGTGACGCCCGTCGGGGCCGGGGCCGGTGCGGGGGCGGGCGGCACCGGGACGGCACCGGGGGTGGGGGGCAGGCTCAGCACCGGAAGCAGGAAGTGCCCCTCGTCCAGGCGGGCGCGGGTGCCGAAGTCGGGGATCCCGTTGACGTTGACCAGCAGCGGGTAGATCCCTGGCTCGGTGAGGGCGAGGCTGGTGGTGAGGTCGCCGGTCAGGCCCAGGGTGAGGGAGAAGGGCGCGGACTCGCCTGGTCGGAGCACCTCCACCAGGTCCACGTAGGGAGCCTGGGTCACCAGCTCGCTCGGGCTGGACCGCAGGGCGGTGCGCAGCTGGCCGGAGGAGTCGATCGCCGCGCCGCGCTGCAGGCGCACCTGCACCCGGCGCACGTCCCGGTCACCGTCGTTGACCACCGACCCGGTCACCGTCACCGGTCCTGGCGTGCCGGTGGTGACGGTGCTGGGACTGATGGTGTCGACCTGCAGGCTGACGAACTGGGGGTTGGGCACGGAGGGCACCTGCTCGATCGCCGCGGCGGCCTCCCGTCCGGCCGCCGAGGCCGAGGCCAGACCCCCCAGCAGGGCCACGCAACCCAGCAGGACAGCGAGAACGGCCACAGCCAGCGGGCGGTACCGCCGGCTCATCGGCCGTTCAAGTCGGAGATCACCGCATCCGCCGTGCGCACCAGCCGCCGCTCGTCGGCGTAGGCCAGGCGGGAGTCCATCTCCGCCAGCGGGACCCAGGCCACCTCGGTCACCTCGAGGTCCTCGTCGGAGAGCTCGCCGCCCAGGAAGCGCAGCAGGAAGTGGTGCACCGTCTTGTGCACCCGGCGGCCGTCGGTGACGAACCAGTAGTCGATGCTGCCCAGCGGGGCGATGACCTCACCGATGATGCCGGTCTCCTCGGCGACCTCGCGCACCGCCGCCTGCTCCGCGGTCTCACCAGCCTCGATGTGCCCCTTGGGCAGGGACCACAGCAGCCGTCCGCGCCGGTCGGTGCGTCCGATCAGTGCCGCCTCCCGCTGCTGCGGTGGACCGTCCAGGCCCGCCACCACCAGGCCGCCGGCGGAGGTCTCGTCCACCGTGCGCATCCGTGGGCCCGGGGCGCGCCGTGCCGAGCCCGAGCGCGGCCCGTTCGTCGGCGGCTGCGGTTTCCTGCGTGCGCGGCCGGAGGAGTGGTCCGCGCCACCGGCAGCGTCGGCAGGAGTGGGCATGCAAGCGATGGTAGTGCGCGGGTGTTCTCCTTCCGCTCAACCGCGTTGCCGTGGCGAGACGCGGCGGTGGCCTCGCCCGCCGCCGCCCTAAGATGGGTTCCCGTGCCTGCAGACGTTGTTGACCCCTCCTCCGAGGACGCCGACCGGCGCACTCGGCTGCTGGCCGGTGCCGCGGTGACCATCGGCGCGCTCTCCGGCGTCGTCAACCCGCTGGCCGAGCGCTTCGCCGACGCGGGCCACGAGCTGTACCTGGTGGGGGGCAGCGTCCGTGACGCGATCCTGGGCCGGCTCAGCTCCGACCTGGACTTCACCACCGACGCCCGGCCGGAGACGGTGCAGGAGCTGCTGCGCGGGTGGGCCGACAACCAGTGGGACACCGGCATCGCCTTCGGCACCGTCAGCGCAGCCAAGGACGGCCAGCAGGTGGAGATCACCACCTACCGCGCCGACGCCTACGACCGCGTCAGCCGCAACCCCGAGGTGATCTACGGCTCCAGCCTGCACGACGACCTGGCGCGGCGAGACTTCACCGTCAACGCGATGGCCGTCCGCGTCGGGGAGCACTCCGAGCTGGTCGACCCCTTCAACGGGGTGGACGACCTGCTGGCCGGGGTGCTCGACACCCCGCAGACCCCGCAGGAGTCCTTCGCCGACGACCCCCTGCGGATGCTGCGGGCCGCCCGCTTCGTGGCCCAGCTGGGGTTCGCGCCCGCGGACCGGGTGCGCGCGGCGATGACCGACATGGCCGGGGAGATCACCCGGATCACCGCCGAGCGGGTGCGAGTGGAGCTGGACAAGCTGCTGCTGGGCGAGCACCCCGCGGAGGGGCTGGACCTGCTGGTGGAGACCGGGCTGGCTGACCACGTGCTGCCCGAGCTGCCGGCCATGCGCCTGGAGATCGACGAGCACCACCAGCACAAGGACGTCTACGCCCACTCGCTCACCGTGCTGCAGCAGGCCATCGACCTGGAGCAGGCCGACCCCGACCACGAGAGCCCGGACCTGGTGCTGCGCTGGGCCGCGCTGCTGCACGACATCGGCAAGCCGGCCACCCGCAAGCACGAGGGCGGCGGCGGCGTGAGCTTCCACCACCACGAGGTGGTCGGCGCCAAGATGACCCGCAAGCGGCTGCGGGCGCTGCGGCACTCCAACCAGATGGTCAACGACGTGGCGCAGCTGGTCTTCCTGCACCTGCGCTTCCACGGCTACGGCCGCGGCGAGTGGACCGACTCCGCGGTGCGGCGCTACGTCACCGACGCGGGTCCGCTGCTCACCCGGCTGCACAAGCTGGTGCGTGCCGACTCCACCACCCGCAACAAGCGCCGGGCGGCGATGCTGCAGGCCACCTACGACGACCTGGAGCGGCGGATCGCCCGGATCGCCGAGGAGGAGGACCTGGCGCGGGTGCGTCCGGACCTCGACGGCAACGCGATCATGGAGCTGCTCGGCGTGCCGGCCGGGCCGGTGGTGGGCCGGGCGTGGAGCTTCCTCAAGGAGCTGCGCCTGGAGCGTGGTCCGCTGCCGCGCGAGGAGGCGGAGCAGGCGCTGCTGACCTGGGCCCGGGAACAGGGCGTGCTCGGCTCCGACTAGCCCGCGACGTCGTCCGCCAGCGGTGCCCGCGCGGTGCTATACAGACCGCAACGGTGCAGTGCCGCACCGTCGTGCGCACCGCCCGGAGCCCTGAGGACGACCGTCATGCTGATGACCCGCCTGGCCATGCGAGCTCCCGCCGGCCTGGACGGGCCTGCTCCTGCCGAGTACTACGCGGCGGCGCTGGACATGGCCGAGTACCTCGACGGCCAGCGCGGCACCCTGGGCATCCAGCTGCCTCAGCACCACGCCAGCCTCGACGGCTACCTCCCCTCCCCCCTGGTGCTGGCTTCCGCCGTCGCCGCCCGCACCCAGCGCATCCCCATCCTGTGCATGGCCCTGCTGCTGCTGCACCACGAGCCGGTCAAGCTAGCCGAGGACATGGCGGTGCTCGACCTGGTCAGCAAGGGGCGGGTGAGCTACGTGCTGGGCCTGGGCTACCGGGCCGAGGAGCGCGCCATGTTCGGCGTGGCTCCCACCGGGCTCGGCGCGCAGATGGAGGAGGCCATCACCATCCTGCGCGCGGCCTGGACCGGCGAGGAGTTCACCCATCCCACCCGGGGACCCGTCCGGGTGCGTCCGCTGCCGCACACCCCGGGCGGGCCGGTGCTCAGCTACGGGGGCCACTCGCCCGCCGCCGCCCGCCGCGCCGCCCGCTTCGGGATGGCGCTGTTCGCCGAGACCGGCGACCCGGAGCTGGAGCGGGTGTACACCGAGGAGGCCCTCCGGTGCGGAGTCGCTCCAGCGGGCTGCGTGCTGACCGACCCGGCCATGCCCACGGCGGTGTTCGTGACCGAGGACGTGGAGCGGGGCTGGGCGGAGCTGGGCCCCTACCTGCTGCACGACGCCTCCGCGTACGCGGAGTGGAACGCCCACCGCCCCAACCGCTCCACCATCACCAGCCTCTCCGGCGCAACGAGCGTGGAGGAGCTGCGCCAGGCAGGTGGCGCCTACCGGGTGGTGACGCCGCTGCAGGCCCAGGAGATCATCGCCGGTGGCGTGCCCCTGGTGCTCGACCCGCTCTGCGGGGGCGTGCCGCCGGAGCTGGCCTGGCCCTACCTGCGCAACGCGGTCGCGGCCTCCGGCGCCGCCAGGGCTGCCCGGGCCGCCCGTCGCGCTGCGGGAGTCTGACGGGGCCCGGAGGTCAGCCCCCGGAACCGGGCAGGTCAGCGTGACGTCGGACCCGGGTGAGGTACTCCTTCGGCACCGGCGCGGGCCCACCCCGGGTGTGGGACTCCGCCGCCGACCGCGACCTGGACGGCGACGGGACCGCCGACGCAGTGGCGCTGGACTTCGACGGCGACGGCCGGGTGGACGACGTGCTCTGGGACTCCGACGGCGACGGCGTCGCGGACACCGCCGGCCTGGACCTGGACGACGACGGCCGCCCGGAGCACTTCTACACCGACCCCACCGGGCTGGGCACCTGGAACGGGAAGGGCGCCGGCCCCCCGCCACCCGCTGCGCCGGTGCCTGCGCCGGGTGGCCTGCGGTGGGTGGACGGTTCCGGAGCCAGGCGCTGGAGCGCGACCGAGGTGGACCTCGACGGCGACGGCGTGCCGGAGGCTGCGTCGGTGGATCACGACGGGGACGGCCGCGACGACGACCTGGTGGTGGACGCCAGCGGGGACGGCACCGTCGACACGGTGCTGGTGCACGGCCAGGACACCGGCCGACCTGACCGGCTGTTCTCCGACACCGACGGTGACGGCGTGCTCGACACCGAGGTGCTCGACCTCGACGGGGACGGGCTGGCCGACCTCACCCGGCACCTCGGGGACCCCGGATTCGGGTCGTGAGAACGCCGAGGTAGCCTTGCGCGTCACCTCGCGGGAAGCCGTTGTCGAAACGCGGCGTCGTGGCCTGGGTCACCATTGGTGTGACCGGAGTCATCCCCCTTCGGGGTGACCTGCTGGCACGCCTGTACTAGCCTTTACTTCAGGCAACAGTTGTTCTCCTGGGAGAGTTCTGACCGTTTGCCGCCACGGGCTAGAACGTAAAGCAGGCACGAAGGTGTTGGCGTCGTCACGATCTTTTCGCACGCTGCTGTGCTGCGCGAGGAACAACGCTGAGCATCGCGCCTGGACAACGCGGAGGGCAAGATGCAGAACACCACGGGCACCGAGGCAGACGTAGACCAGGACGTCATTCTCATCGGCGGCGGAATCATGAGCGCCACGCTGGGCGCCATGATCAAGCAGCTGCAGCCGGACTGGTCCATCTCCGTCTACGAGCGGCTGGATGCTGTTGCGCAGGAAAGCTCTGACGCCTGGAACAACGCCGGCACCGGACACTCCGCCCTCTGCGAGCTGAACTACACGCCGCAGAAGCCCGACGGCAGCATCGACATCACCAAGGCGCTCTCGATCAACGAGGAGCTGCAGGTCTCCAAGCAGTTCTGGGCCTACCTGGTCGACAGTGGCCTGATCAGCAAGCCCAAGGAGTTCATCAACCCCGTTCCGCACAACAGCTTCGTGCGCGGGGAAAAGTCCGTCGCCTTTCTCCGCAAGCGTTATGAGCTGCTCCATGACCACCCGTTGTTCGAGGGCATGGAGTACACCGAGGACCCGGAGATCATCGCCAAGTGGGCGCCATTGATGATGGTCGACCGCGACCCTTCTGAGCCCATTGCCATGACGCGGGTGGAAACCGGTACCGACGTCAACTTCGGCGCCCTGACCCGCCAGCTCATCAGCTACCTGGAGGAGTCCGGCGCGTCGGTGCAGGTGCGCCACGAGGTGCGCAACCTCAAGCGTCGCCCCCAGGGTGGCTGGAACGTCACGGTCAAGAACCTCAGCACCGGCGAGCGCAAGACCGTCTCGGCCCGCTTCGTGTTCATCGGCTCTGGCGGCGGTGCCCTGCACCTGCTGCAGAAGTCGGGCATCCCCGAGGGCAAGGGCCTGGCCGGGTTTCCCGTCGGCGGCCGCTTCCTGCGCTGCACCAACCCCGAGGTCGTGGCCCAGCACCACGCCAAGGTCTACGGCCAGGAGGAGGTCGGTGCCCCGCCGATGTCCGTCCCGCACCTGGACACCCGCGTGATCGACGGCCAGCGCGACCTGCTGTTCGGCCCCTACGCCGGCTTCTCGCCGAAGTTCCTCAAGAACGGCTCCGTCCTGGACCTGCCGTCCTCGGTGAAGCCCAACAACCTCATCCCGATGCTCTCGGTGGCACTGCACAACCTGAGCCTGGTGATCTACCTGATCGGCCAGCTGCTGCAGACCCCCAAGGCGCGGCTCAAGACCCTGCAGAACTTCGTGCCCACCGCCAAGCTCGAGGACTGGGAGCTGGTCACCGCCGGTCAGCGCGTGCAGGTGATCAAGCCCGGCACCGAGACCCTCGGGGTGCTGCAGTTCGGCACCGAGCTGGTGCACTCCGCCGACGGCACCGTCGCGGCCCTGCTGGGCGCCTCTCCGGGTGCTTCCACCGCGGTGCCGGTGATGATCCGGCTGCTCACGCAGTGCTTCCCGGACAAGATCGACGGCTGGAAGCCGCAGCTGGAGACCATGGTTCCCTCCTACGGCAAGAAGCTGGCCGAGCACCCCGAGCTGCTGAAGACGGTGCACTCCACCACCGCCGCGGAGCTGGAGCTCGACACCGACCGCCAGGCGGAGCAGCTGTCCGCCTGATCGCTCCCGTGCTTGACCTGGTGGGACGATGGAGACGTGATGACTGAGGCGCGCCGTCGACCGACCGTGTGGCAGTGGTTGACCTACATGGTTGGCCGACCGTTGCCGGCCGAGCTGCGGGACTGGGTCCGCCACGACCTGACCGGCCCGCACGCGGCGATCAGGCACGTGCTGCGGTCCGAGCTGGCCTACTCACCCATCTTCGTGGTGTTCCTGCTCTTTCCCGGCCCGTTCTGGGTGCGGGCGCTGATGGTGCTGCTCGCGCTGCTGCTGAGCACCTTCTACACGGTGTCGTACATGGACCAGAACCGTGCGCGCCGGCTGGAGATGAACGGCCTCCCCCCGGACCTGCAGTCAGCGAGGGCGGCGGCGCTGCACCAGTCTGACCGCGAGGCCTACGAAGCCCGGTACGGCCGGCGCTAGGTCCCCCGCGACTGGCGATCGGGGCGCGCGCCGACGACGATGTCCTCATGATCTTCATCGTCGTCAAGTTCACCGTCCGGCCCGAGCACAGCGAGCAGTGGATCAGCACTGTGGACGGCTTCACCCAAGCCACCCGCGCCGAGGCCGGCAACCTGTGGTTCGACTGGTCGCGCAGCGTGGACAACCCCGACCAGTACGTCTTGGTGGAGGCCTTCCGCGACGGTCCGGCCGGCTCCGCCCACGTCAGCTCGCAGCACTTCCAGGACGCGATGACCCTGATGCAGCCGCTGCTGGTGAAGACACCGGAGATCATCAACGTCGAGGTGGACGGCACCAGCTGGTCGGAGATGGGCGAGCTGACCGTCTGAAGGGCGGCTCGATCCGGGCCGCCGCTCTGCTGAGTGACCTCACCTGCCCGCCGCGCGACCACGGCCCCGTGCCGCCGCGCGGCGGGCTCTTCTTTTGCGGGCGGGGGACGCTCCGGCAGAACCCACCGGTGCGGCGGGGTCCTCAGTGCACTCCCTCGGCGGGAATGGACGGTCACGTCGGTTTAGGTTAGCCTAACCTTCGACTGTTACCCATTCGTTGCCGAGCGCGGCGCCGACCGCACAGGAGCTGGAGCCCAACATGATTGGTCAGGCTCGCGTCGCTGCACCGCGTCCGCTGGCGGTGGTGACGGGCGCGGCGGGCGGCATTGGAAGCGCCGTGGTGCGGGCGCTCGCCGACTCCGGCGCCATTGTCGTGGCCGGCGATCGAGAGCCGCCAGAAATGGCGTCCGAGCTGTCCGGCCGGGTGCATTCCGTCGCTCTCGACGTCACCAGTGCAGAAGATGTGGAGCACCGAGTCGCACTCGTCGAGGACGAGCTGGGACCTATCACGATGCTGGCCAACGTGGCCGGGGTGCTGCACGCCAGCAGCCCGGCCCTGGAGCTCGACGACGACAGCTGGTCGGCCACCTTCGCGGTGAACACCACCGGCGTCATGCACGTCAGTCGCGCCGTCGGGCAACGGATGGCGGGGCGGGGGACCGGCGCGATCGTCACCGTCGGCTCCAACGCCGGCGCAGTGCCCCGGGTGGGGATGGCGGCCTACTGCGCGTCCAAGGCCGCAGCCGCGATGTACACCAAGGTGCTCGGCCTCGAGCTCGCGGCGGCGGGGGTGCGCGCCAACGTGGTCTCTCCCGGGTCCACCGACACCCCGATGCTGCGTCGGATGCTCGACGGCGCCGGCCCCGACGCCCTGGTCGAGGGCACCCTCGCCCAGCACAAGATCGGCATCCCGCTCGGCCGGGTGGCTGATCCCGAGGCTGTCGCCCAGGCCGTCGTCTTCCTGCTCTCCGACGCCGCCTCCCACATCACCATGCACGACCTCCGGGTCGACGGCGGCGCCTCGCTCGCCAGCTGACGACCGCCCTGCACCGAAAGGACCCTCGTGCCTCAGCCCACCACCGCAGCACCCGCGCGGAACCCCGGCTCCGTGGCCGAGCAGCCCCGGACCTGCGCCGACCTGCTCGACACCTACACCGCCGACGACCTGTTTTTCCGCTCCGCCCGCCGCTGCCTGCTGGCCAGGGGACGCCACACCGAGCTGCCCGCCGACACGGCGCGCGCCGCCCTCGGCCGGGTTGCGACGGCTGCGGCCCGCGCGGCCGCCGACCGCGGTGGGGTGGGCACCGTGGTGGGGGCCATCCCGTTCTCCGCCGCCGAGCCCGCCGAGCTGTTCGTGCCCGAGCGCCTGTGGACGGTGGACCCAGCGCTGGACGCGCCCGTCACCGCACCCGCGGTGGACCAGCACTGGCAGGTGCGCCCGGTGCCGGCCGTCGCCGACTACGAGAGCGCAGTGGCCGAGGGGCTGGCGCTCATCGGTGCGGAGACGCTGGACAAGATCGTGCTGGCCCGCGCCCTGGACGTGCGGGGCGACACCCCCATCGACGTGCCCACCCTGTTGCGCGCACTGCTGCGCGGCGACGCCACCGGTTACGCCTATGCCGTGCCCACCCGCGCCGGAACCGCCTTCGTCGGGTGCAGCCCCGAGCTGCTGGTCTCCCGCGCCGGCACCACCGTCACCGCCACCCCGCTGGCCGGGTCGGCCCCGCGCAGCAGCGACCCGGTGGAGGACCGCTGCCGCCGCGACGCGCTGCTGGTGTCGGCCAAGGACCTGCACGAGCACGCCATCGTTGCCGACGACGTCGCCGCGGTGCTGAGCCCGCTGTGCACCACCACGCTGGTGACGCCCACCCCGGTGGTGGTGGGCACCGCCTCGATGTGGCACCTGGCCAGCCGTATCACCGGCACCCTGGCCGACCCGGCCACCACCGCGCTGGACCTGGCCGTGGCGCTGCACCCCACCCCGGCGGTCTGCGGGCTGCCGCCCGCCCCGGCTGCCACGGCCATCGAGCGCCTCGAGCCCTTCGGCCGCGGCCTGTTCGCCGGTGCCGCGGGCTGGGTGGACGCCGACGGCGACGGCGAGTGGACGGTGGCCATCCGCTGCGCGGAGACCGCGGGCACTGGGATGCGGCTGTACGCCGGCGCCGGGGTGGTCGCCGGCTCGACGCCCGCGGCCGAGGCGGCCGAGACCGGCGCCAAGTTCCAGACCATGCTGACCGCGCTCGGGATCGAGCACTCGCTGTGAGCGGCTACCTGCCCGGCGCCGTGCAACGACCCGCGGCGGAGGTGGCCCGCTGGCAGGCCGCCGGCTACTGGACCGGGCAGACCTTCACCGACCTGCTGCACGAGCAGGTGGACGCCCACGGCGCCCGCGTGGCCCTGGTCGACGGCGAGCGCCGCACCACCTACGCCGAGCTGCAGGAGCGCTCCCAGCGGCTGGCCGCGGGACTGCACCGCCGCGGGATCGGAGCGCAGGACCGGGTGGTGGTGCAGGTGGGCGGCTGCACCGAGTTCTTCGAGGTCTGCTTCGCCCTGTACCGGCTCGGGGCGCTGCCGGTGTTCGCGCTGCCCGCCCACCGCGGCAGCGAGATCAGCTACTTCGTCGCGCACACCGAGGCCCGGGCCTACGTGCTCGGTGAGCAGCTGGACGGCGCCGACCTGCGCCCGCTGGCCGCCCAGCTGCTGTCCGAGAGCTCCACCCTGGAGCACGTCCTGGTGGTGGGCGCGCCGGGTGCGCACGGCGACCTCACCGCGCTGGCCGACTGCTACGCCGACAGCCTGGCGGCGGCGGACGAGGTGCTGGCCGAGGTGGCTGCTCCGTGCTCCACCGACGTGGCGTTCCTGCAGCTCTCCGGCGGCTCCACCGGCCTGCCCAAGCTGATCCCGCGCACCCACGACGAGTACCTCTACACGCTGCGGGAGAGCGCCCGGATCTGCGGGTTGGACGCCGACACCGTCTACCTGGCGGTGTTGCCGGTGGCGCACAACTTCCCGATGAGCTCGCCCGGCTGCTTTGGGGTGTTCTGCGTCGGCGGACGGGTGGTGCTGGCCGACGGTGGGCGCCCGGACGTGGCCTTCGCGCTCATCGAGCGCGAGCGGGTCACCATCACCGCGGTGGTGCCGCCGCTGGCCCTGGTGTGGCTGCAGGCCGTGGACGGCGGTGCCCGCAGCCACGACCTGTCCAGCCTGCAGGTGCTGCAGATCGGCGGCGCCCCGCTGCCGGAGAGCGCCGCCCGCCGGGTGGGGCCCACCCTCGGCGTCACCCTGCAGCAGGTCTTCGGGATGGCCGAGGGCCTGGTCAACTACACCCGCCTGGACGATCTCGAGGAGCTCGTCGTCACCACCCAGGGCCGGCCGATCTCCCCGGACGACGAGCTCCGCATCGTCGACGACCGCGACCAGCCGCTTCCGGTGGGCGCCACCGGGCACCTGCTGACCCGCGGGCCCTACACGATCCAGGGCTACTACCGGGCCGAGGAGCACAACCGCCGCTCCTTCACCGCCGACGGCTTCTACCGCACCGGCGACCTGGCCAGCGTCACCGACACCGGCCACGTCCGGGTGGAGGGCCGGGCCAAGGACCAGATCAACCGCGGCGGGGAGAAGGTGGCACCGGAGGAGGTGGAGAACCACCTGCTGGCCCACCCCGACGTGCACGACGCGGCCCTGGTGGCGATGCCCGACGCCATGCTGGGCGAGCGCACCTGCGCCTTCGTGGTGCCCCGCGCCGAGGTGGAGCCCACCACCCTCACCCGACGAGTGCTGGCGGCCTTCCTCGCCGCCCGCGGGGTGGCCGCCTACAAGGTGCCCGACCGGGTCGTCGCCGTCGCGGCCTTCCCCGCCACCGGGGTGGGCAAGACCAGCAAGCGCGACCTGCGCACCGCCATCGCCGAGCAGCTGCTCCCGCACGCCTGACCGACCTCACCTGACGCCCGAAGGAGCCCCGCATGAGCACCTCGCAGCAGACGAGCACCAGCACCCTCCCCGCCAGCACCCTCCCCACCAGCACGGCCGCCCGGCCCAGCGGCCTGCCCACCATCGCCAGCTACGTCCCGCCCACCGCGGCCGACGCCCCCGCCAACAAGGTCAGCTGGCCGGCCGACCCCGCCCGCGCGGTGCTGCTGGTGCACGACATGCAGAACCACTTCGTCGACGTCTTCCCCCGCGGGCAGGAACCGCTGGCCAGCGTGGTCCCGCGCATCCGCCAGCTGCGCGAGGCCGCCACGGCGGCCGGCATCCCGGTGGTGTTCACCTGCCAGCCCGGTGACCAGGACCCCGCCGAGCGCGCCCTGCTCACCGACTTCTGGGGTCCAGGCCTGTCCGCTGCCGGCGGGGCCCCGGACGTGGTGGCCGAGCTGGCCCCGACCAGCGAGGACACCGTGCTCACCAAGTGGCGCTACAGCGCCTTCCAGCGCACCCCGCTGCGGGAGCTGATGCGGGAGTGGGGCCGCGACCAGCTGCTCATCACCGGCGTCTACGCCCACATCGGCTGCCAGGTCACGGCCACCGAGGCGTTCATGGACGACGTGCAGGCGTTCCTGGTCGCCGACGCGGTGGCCGACTTCAGCCGCGACGACCACGCCAGCGCGCTGTCCTACGCCGCCCGCCGCTGCGCCCGCGTCCTGGACACCGACCAGCTGCTCACCGAGCTGGGCGACGGATCCCGCGAGAGCGCCACCGAGACCGACACGGCCGGGCTGGACGCGCTGCGGGACCGGGTGGCCGCGCTGCTCGGCGAGCCCGCGGAGAGCATCGACTACGACGACGACCTGGTGGACCTGGGGCTGGACTCCATCCGCCTGATGAGCCTGGTGGAGTCCACCGTGGCTGCGGGCACCACGGTGAGCTTCGCCGAGCTGTCCGAGACGCCGACCGTGCGGTCCTGGCACGCCGTGCTCCAGCACTGAGCAGGAGCGCCGGTACCGATGAGCACCACCCTGGACGCCCCGTCACCCACCCCCTCGCCGGCTGGGCCGCCGCGTCGCCCGCTGACCGAGGCGCAGCTGGCGCTGTGGATGGCGCACTGCCTGGACCCGACGAGCCCCGCGCTGTCCACCGCGGCGTACGTGGAGATCCCCGCACCGGTGGACCTGGCCGCGCTGCGCGAGGCCATTCGGCTGGTCAGCAGCGAGACGGAGAGCCTGCGGCTGGTGCTGGGCACCGGCGCCGACGGTGAGCCCTGGCAGCAGGTGGGCCCGCCGGTGCCCGCCCGGGTGGAGGTGGTCGACCTCACCGCGCCCGCCGACCGACCGGCCGCGCACGCGGCGGCGCTGGAGTGGATGCACGCCGACCTCGCGCGCCCGGCCCAGCTGGACAGCACCGCCGCCCCGCTGCCCGGCGCGCTGGCCAACCCGCTCTACGGCGCAGCGCTGCTGGTGCTGCCCGGCGGCGACGTGCTCTGGTACCAGCGCGCGCACCACCTCGCCGTCGACGGCTACGCCGTGGCGCTGCTGGAGCAGCGGGTGGCCGAGACCTACACCGCCCTGTGCGCGGGCGAGCCGGTGCCGGTGCGCCCCGACGGCGGCTTCGCCCAGGTGCTCGACGCCGAGCAGGACTACCGCACCAGCGACCAGCCCACCGCCGACCGGGAGTTCTGGACCGGGATGCTGGCTGAGGTGGAGCCCGCCCGCAGCCTCACCGACGGCACGGCTGCCCCCGCGGCCGTGGCGCTGTCCGCCACCGCCGAGCTGGGCCCGGAGGAGCTGGCCGCCGTCGAGGCCGCGGCCGAGGAGGCCGGGACGTCGTGGCTGGACCTGCTCTTCGCCGTGCACGCGGTGTACCTGCACCGGATGACCAGCAGCCAGCCTGTGCTGGGCATCCCGCAGATGAACCGCCTGGGCGGAGTGGGGGCCAGCACCCCCGCCATGGTCATGAACATCGCCGCCACCCCGGTGCCGGTGGCCCCCGACGACACGGTGGCCGACGTGGCCGCCACGGTCACCGCCCAGCGCCGTCGCCTGGCCCGGCACCGCCACTACCGCTACGAGCAGCTGCGCCGTGACCTGCGCCGCTCCGGGCCCGGCCAGCGGCTGTTCGGCCCCCTGGTCAACGTCATCGCCTACGCCCCCACGCTGTCCTTCCGCGGTGCTCCAGCCACCTCCCACACGCTCTCCACCGGTCCGGTGGAGGACCTGCACTTCACCGTGGTGCGCCGCCAGCGCGCGGCGGGACCGGCGCTGAGCCTGTCGGTGGAGGCCAACCCCGCCTGCTACGACGCGAGCGCCCCCGCCGCCCACCTGCACCGGGTGCTCGGGCTGCTGCGCACCGTGGGCGAGCAGGGCGCCGGGGTGGCGGCCAGCACGGTCGAGGTGCTCACCGCCGAGGAGCGCGAGACCGTGCTGCACCGCTGGAACGACACCGCCCACCCGGTGCCGGACACAACGTTGGTGGCGCTGCTGGCCGAGCAGGCCGAGCGCACCCCGCACGCTCCGGCGGTCCGGGGCGCGGGTGGGGAGCTGACCTACGCCGAGCTGGCGCAGCGCTCCGACGCGCTGGCCGCGGCGCTGCGGGCCACCGGCGCGGGCCGGGGCACGGTGGTGGCCGTGGGGCTGCCGCGCGGTCCCGAGCTGCTGGTCACCCTGCACGCCGTGCTCAAGGCCGGCGCCGCCTACCTGCCGCTGGACCCCGACTACCCCGAGCAGCGGCTGGCCTACCTGCTGGCCGATGCCCGCCCCGCCTGCCTGGTCACCACCGCCGAGGTGGGGCTGGCCCACGTCGCCGCAGCTGCCGGCGTGCCCACCGTGGACCCGGCCGCCGCAGATCCGATCCCCGCAGGCCCGGCTGCGGCAGCCTCGCCGGAGGACCCGCGCCCGGAGGACCCCGCCTACGTCATCTACACCTCCGGCTCCACCGGAAACCCCAAGGGCGTGGTGGTCAGCCACCGGGCCATCGTCAACCGGCTGCTGTGGATGCAGGCCACCTACCCCATCGACGTGGCCGACCGGGTGCTGCAGAAGACCCCGTCCGGCTTCGACGTGTCGGTGTGGGAGCTGTTCTGGCCCAGCATCGCCGGGGCGGTGCTGGTGCTGGCCGAGCCGGGCGGGCACCGCGACCCCCGCTACCTGGCCGAGCTCATCGGCACCGAGCGGATCACCACCGTGCACTTCGTCCCGTCGATGCTGCGGCTGTTCCTGGACGAGCTGGCCGCCGACGCCGAGGCCCGGTCGCGCTGCACCGTGGTGCTGCGCCAGGTGTTCTGCAGCGGGGAGGCGCTGCCGGCGGAGACCGCCGGGCGCCTCCTGCGCAGCCTGCCCGGGGTGGCCCTGCACAACCTCTACGGGCCCACCGAGGCTGCCGTGGACGTCACCGCCTGGACGTGCCGACCACACGACACCGAGACCCCGATCGGGCGTCCGGTGTGGAACACCCGCACCTACGTCCTGGACGCCCACCAGCGGCCGGTTCCGGTGGGTGTCACCGGTGAGCTGTACCTGGCCGGCGTGCAGCTGGCCGAGGGCTACCTGCACCGCCCCGAGCTGACCGCGCAGCGCTTCCTGCCCGACCCGTTCGGGCCGGGACGGATGTACCGCACCGGGGACCTGGTCCAGTGGCGCAGCGACGGCGCGCTGCGCTACCTGGGCCGCACCGACGGACAGGTGAAGCTGCGCGGCATGCGCATCGAGCTGGGCGAGGTCGAGAGCGCGCTGCGGCGGCTGCCGGCGGTGGCCGACGCGGCGGTCCTGCTGCGGGAGGACCGCCCCGGCGACCAGCGGCTGGTGGGCTACGTGGTGACCGAGCCAAGCCACGGTGCCGAGCCCGGAGCTGACCTGCCCGGAGCTGACCTGCCCGGCGCCCTGCGGGCCGCGGTGGGCCGAGAGCTGCCGGCGCACCTGGTGCCCACCGCCGTGGTGGTGCTCGACGAGCTGCCGCTGTCGGCCAACGGCAAGCTGGACCGCGCGGCGCTGCCGGCCCCCACCCTGGCCACCGGGGCGGACACCGTGGCCGGCACCCCGCGCGACGAGCTGCTCTGCCGGCTGTTCGCCGAGGTGCTCGACGTCGGACAGGTGCGTCCGGACGACAACTTCTTCGACCTCGGCGGACACAGCCTGCTCGCCGCGGTGCTGGCCCGCAGCGTGACCGCGGCGCTCGGGACGGAGGTCTCCGTGGGCGCGGTGGTGGGAGCCGCCACCCCCCGACGGCTGGCAGCGGTGCTGGCTGACGGCGGTGACCGCGCCGGGGACACGGGCACCGGCAGCATGCTGACCTTGCGGGAGGGCGCCGCCGCCCCGCTGTGGTGCGTGCACCCGGCCGGCGGGCTGGGCTGGTGCTACACCCGCCTGCTGCCGCACCTGCCCCCCGAGGTGGGGGTGCACGCCCTGCAGGCGGCCGGGCTCGCCGGCGGAACCGACGCCCTGCCCGCGTCCCTGGAGGAGATGGCGGCCAGCTACGTGCAGCTGCTGCGGCACCGCCAGTCGGAGGGTCCCTACCGGTTGCTGGGCTGGTCGGTCGGCGGAGCGGTCGCTCACGCCATGGCCGTGCAGCTGCGCGCCGCCGGGGAGGAGGTCGCCCTGCTGGCGCTGCTGGACGCCTACCCGGCCGAGCAGTGGCAGGGCCTGGAGCTGCCCGACGAGCAGGACTCCCGGCGCGCGCTGCTGACCATGGCCGGCATCGACCCGGAGACCGTGCCCGCGCTGGACACCGCCACCGTGGTGGCCGCCCTGCGCACCGCCAACAGCGCGATGGCCGAGCTGAGCCCGGAGGTGCTCTCGGCCATGGTGGCGGTGGTGGTGAGCAACACCGAGCTGATGCGGGCGCACCAACCGCAGCACTTCGACGGCGACGTGCTCTTCTTCGCTGCCACCGCGCCGCGCAGGGAGCACTGGCTCGACCCGCGCGGCTGGCAGGACCACGTGTCCGGCTCGGTGCGCGTGGTGGACCTGCCGTGCACCCACGCCGAGGTGATCGCCCCGCCGCACCTGCAGGTGGTGGGCGCGGAGCTCAGCGCCCACCTGGGCTGAGCGCCCGCGGGACCAGCATGCTCAGTGGCGGTGGCGCAGGTCGGCGTGCTCGGGGTGCCGGTTGAGGTAGTCGTCGACGAAGGAGCACTGCGGATCGGCGGAGAGCCCCTGGTTGCGCACCTCGGCCAGGGCGGCGCCGATGAGCACCCCGCCCAGCCCGCGACCGCCCAGGCCGGGATCGACCTCGGTGTGGGTGAACACCATCCGGCCGGCGTGCACGCGGTAGTCGGCGAGCCCCACCAGGTTGCCGTCCACCCGCAGCTCGAACCGGCTCTCGTCCGGGTTGTTGGTCACCAGCGGGGCACCCAGCTCGCCGTGGGTCGCCTGGGTCCCGGCCGTGGTTGGCTCGGTCATCCTCGTCGCCTCCTGTGTCGGTCCGGCAGCAGCCACGACGGCCACCGCGTGGGTCGAGTGTTCATCACCACGGGCCCGTTCCGCAGCACGGGTTCGCCGACGCGGAGGTGGGCGGAGAGCGGCGCGCGGCTACCGTGTACCCGCTGGTAACCCCACCTGACTTCGATCGGAAGGATCCACATGTCCGAGATCACCTTTGATGACCGCGTAGCCATCGTGACCGGCGCGGGCGGCGGCCTGGGCCGCGCCTACGCCCTGGAGCTGGCGGCCCGCGGTGCCGCTGTCGTGGTCAACGACCTCGGCGGATCCGTCAACGGTGTCGGCGGCTCGGACAGCGCCGCCCAGAAGGTCGTCGACGAGATCGTCGCCAAGGGTGGCCGCGCGGCGGCCAACCACGACTCGGTGTCCACCCCCGAGGGCGGCGCGGCGATCGTGCAGACCGCCATCGACAGCTTCGGCAAGGTCGACATCGTCATCAACAACGCCGGCATCCTGCGGGACAAGAGCTTCCTGAAGATGTCCTGGGAGGACCTGGACGCGGTGCTCGACGTGCACCTGCGCGGCGCGTTCTACGTGAGCCAGCCGGCGTTCGCCAACATGAAGGAGCACGGCTACGGCCGCTTCGTCTTCACCGCCTCCAACGCGGGCGTGTTCGGCAACTTCGGCCAGGCCAACTACGGTGCGGCCAAGGCCGGCCTGGTGGGCCTGTCCAACGTGCTCGCCATCGAGGGCGCCAAGTCGAACATCAAGAGCAACGTGATCATGCCGGTGGCCTACACCCGCATGACCGAGGAGCTCCTCGGCGCCAACGGCGACCAATTCTCCCCCGAGCTCGTCGTCCCGATGACGGTGTTCCTGGCCAGCGAGGCCAGCGAGCTCACCCACGAGGCCTTCTCCGCCCTGGGTGGTCGCTACGCCCGCGTCTTCACCGGCCTGACCCCGGGCTGGTTCGCCGGCAAGGGTGCCAAGCCGAGCGTCGAGGACATCGCCGCCAACCTGGAGCAGATCGAGAAGCAGGACGGCTACATCGTCCCCACCTCCATCGCCGACGAGCTGCAGTCGGTGCTGCCCCTCTTCGAGTAGTCCATCCCGGGGGTCCCGGAGACCCTTGAGTGATGTTCTGAACAGTGATTCACTCCGTGCGTGGCCTACCGCAGGACGCCCGCCGTCCAGCAGCGACTGGACGCGGTGCGGCACGACCTGCTGCAGGCCGCGCACGGGCACCGTCTACCGGTACTTCCCCACCAAGGCAGAGCTCTTCGCCGAGGTCGTCCGCACCGCCTGCAGCCGTGAGGTCGCCGCGTCCACCGCGGCCGCGCAGGCGGTGCCGGACCCGGCCCGCGCCTGCCAGCGAGTGAGCGCCCAGCGCAGCATCGGAGGACGGCATGACGCCCACGCACGAGGTCACCAACCAGGTTCCGCCGTTGGTGGGCCACGACGCGGCTGACTGGCCCGTGCTGCTGGAGGGCCTGGCCCGCGAGGACGCCTCCTGGGCCACCGAGAGCCTGCACGAGCTGGGCCGCCTGGCCGGCAGCGAGCAGGCCCAGCAGTGGGGCGCCCTGGCCGAGGCACACCCACCGGTGCTGCGCACCCACGACCGCTACGGCCACCGGGTGGACGAGGTGGACTTCGACCCTGCCTACCACCAGCTGATGCAGACCGCGGTGGCCCACGGGCTGCACGGCTCGCCGTGGAGCGACCCCGGCCCCGGTGCGCACGTGGCCCGGGCCGCGAAGTTCCTGGTGTGGAGCACGGTGGACGCCGGCCACGGCTGCCCCATCTCCATGACCAACGCCGTCGTGCCCGCGCTGCGGGCCAACCCCGAGCTGGCCGCGGCCTACGAGCCGCTGCTGACCTCGCGGGAG
Organism: Rhodococcus sp. Z13_19A; assembly: GCF_058133575.1. NCBI lineage: Bacteria > Bacillati > Actinomycetota > Actinomycetes > Mycobacteriales > Nocardiaceae > Rhodococcus > Rhodococcus sp. Z13_19A. Next base: position 976,184 of record NZ_JBYUNN010000001.1, on the reverse strand, counting down.
TACGACTTCGGCCTGCGGGCGCCGCTGGGCAAGCGCGGACTGATCGCCGGGATGTCCATGACCGAGAAGCAGGGCGGCTCCGACGTCCGGGCCAACACCACCCGCGCCGTCCCGGGCGGAGCCGGTACCTACCTGCTCACCGGGCACAAGTGGTTCACCTCCGCGCCCATGTCCGACGTCTTCCTGGTGCTCGCGCAGGAGGCCGACGCCGGCCTGTCCTGCTTCCTGCTGCCCCGGGTGCTGCCCGACGGCACCCGCAACCGGATGCACCTGCAGCGGCTGAAGGACAAGCTGGGCAACCACTCCAACGCGAGCTCGGAGGTGGAGTACGACGAGGCGGTGGCCTGGCGCGTCGGGGAGCCCGGGCGCGGGGTGCGCACCATCATCGAGATGGTCAACATGACCCGGCTGGACTGCATCATCGGCAGCGCCGCCGGCATGCGCACCGGCATCGCCCAGGCCAGCCACCACGCCGCCCACCGGGCCGCCTTCGGTGCCCAGCTGGTGGACCAGCCGCTGATGCGCAACGTGCTGGCCGACCTGGCCGTGGAGGCCGAGGCGGCCACCACCGTGGCGCTGTGGCTGGCCGGGCTGACCGACCAGGCCGAGGTCGGCGACACCCACGCTGCGGCGCTGCGGCGCATCGGGCTGTCGGTGAGCAAGTACTTCGTCTGCAAGCGCGGCCCCGGCCACGCCGCGGAGGCGCTGGAGTGCTTGGGCGGCAACGGCTACGTCGAGGAGTCGGGCATGCCCAAGCTGTACCGGGAGGCTCCGCTGCTGAGCGTGTGGGAGGGCTCGGGCAACGTCGCCGCGCTGGACGGGCTGCGCGCGATGGCCCGCGAGCCGGAGGCGCTGGCGGTGTTCCTGGCGGAGCTGGACTCGGTGGCTGGCGCCGACCGCCGCCTGGACGCCGCCGTCGCCGTGGTCAAGCGCGACCTGGCCGACCCCGGCGACCTGGAGCACCGTGCCCGCCGCGTCGCCGAGCACCTGGCCCTGGCCCTGCAGGGGATGCTGCTGGTCCGCAGCGGCCACCCCGCGGTGGCGGACGCCTTCTGCGCCAGCCGCCTCGGTGGGGACTGGGGCAGCGTCTACGGCACCCTGCCGTCCGGGCTGGACACTGCCGCCATCGTCGCCCGCAGCACACCCAAGGTCGGGTGACGCCCTGACCAGCGGGATGCGGCGCAGGTGCTGAGAACGGTGCCGCGGCACGTACTGTTGACCCGTCGTTGCCCCCGTCGTTCAGGAACTGATGCATGAGCACCCAGGAGCAGACACCCGCCGCGGCCGCAGGTCAGTGCCCGGTTGCCCACGGCCGCAAGCCAGCCCGGGGGTCGCGCATGCCCGGGATCGCCCAGCTGTACCTGGGCCTGCGGCACACCATCGGCTTCTCCCGCTGGTCGCAGCGCCGCTTCGGCGACGTGCACGTGGCCAAGGCGTTCCCGATGGGCAAGTCGGTCTACATCGCCGACCCCGAGCTGGTGGCGGCGATCTTCGCCGGCCCGCACGACACGCTGCACGCCGGCGTCACCAACGGCATCTTCCTCAAGGCCATCTTCGGGGAGCGGGGCATCCTCTCCGTGGACGGGGAGGAGCACACCCAGACCCGCAAGGCCCTGATGCCGCCGTTCCGCGGCAAGGCCATCAACGGCTACGCCGACATCATGCGGGAGGAGACCGAGCGCCGGATCGCCTCCTGGAAGGTCGGCGACGAGATCAAGATGGTCGACGAGGCCCGCGCCATCACCCTCGAGGTCATCCTGCGCACCGTCTTCGGTGCGGTCAGCGGCCCGCAGATGGACGAGCTGCGCACCGCGGTGACCAAGGCCTCGGAGATCACCCTGGTCGGCAGCACCTGGATGGTCTTCCCCCAGCTGGGCAAGATCCCGCCGTGGCGGTCCTTCGACCGGCTCATCGCCCGCACCAACGAGCTGCTGGACGCCTTCATCGAGGAGCGCCGCGGTGCGTCCGACCTGGACGAGCGCACCGACACGTTGTCCCTGCTGGTGCGCAGCTCGGGCAAGGACAACGAGTGGCTGCGCAACCAGCTGATGTCGCTGGTGGGCGCCGGGCACGAGACCACCACCACCTCCCTGGCCTGGGCGATGGAGCTGCTCTCCCGGCACCCCGCGGTGCGGGAGAAGGCGCGAACCTCTGACGACAGCTACCTCGACGCCGTGGTCAACGAGACGCTGCGGATGCGCACCGTGCTGCCTGGGGTGGGTCGCAAGACGAGCCGGTCGATCGAGCTGGGCGGCTACACCTTCGGCAAGGGCACCATGCTCAACCCGCAGCTGGAGGCCATCCACAACGACCCGAAGATCTGGGGCGACCCGGAGGTGTTTCGGCCGGAGCGGTTCCTGGACCGCAAGCTCGCCACCAACGAGTTCATCCCCTACGGCGGCGGCAAGCGGCGCTGCATCGGTGCGCTGTTCGCGCACAAGGAGATGGTGGTGGCGCTGCGGACCATCCTGGACGCGATGGACTTCGAGCACGTTGGACCCGCGGCGGAGAAGCACAAGCACTCCCACGTGACCATGGCCCCGGCCAAGGGCGGCCTGATCCGGCGGACCCGGTGAAGGCGCGCCGCGGGTATGCGGGCAAGACCGCGGTGGTCACCGGCGCAGGCTCGGGCATCGGCCGGGCGCTGGCCCTGAACCTGGCCGAGCGGGGCGCCCGGCTGGCGCTGAGCGACGTGCAGGGCGACGCCGTTCAGGAGACCGTGCGGCAGTGCCAGGAGCAGGGGGCGCAGGCCCGGGCGTGGAAGCTCGACGTCAGCGACCGGGAGGCGGTGCGCGCCCACGCCGAGGAGGTGGTCGAGCACTTCGGCGGGGTGGACCTGGTGGTCAACAACGCGGGGGTGTCGGTCACCGGCCGGGTCGCCGAGCTCACCGACGCCGACCACCGCTGGATCATGGGTATCAACTACTTCGGCATGGTGCACGGCACGCAGGCCTTCCTGCCGCACCTCGCGGCCAGCGGCGACGGCCAGCTGGCCAACGTATCCAGCGTCTTCGGGCTGATGGCCTTTCCCAAGCAGGCCGCCTACAACGGCTCGAAGTTCGCCATCCGCGGCTTCACCGAGGCGCTGCGGATGGAGCTGCTGGCTGACCAGGTGCCGGTGCAGGTGAGCCTGGTCCACCCCGGGGGGGTGCGCAGCAACATCGCCGAGAACGCCCGGGTGACCGCCTCGGAGAACAAAATGGAGTCGGCCAAGGCGTTCAACAAGATCGCCATGACCACCCCGCAGGGCGCTGCAAGGTCCATCATGCGCGGGCTGGAGCGGGAGAAGCCGCGGATCCTGGTGGGCCCGGACTCCCGGGTGATCGCCGCCCTGCCGCGGCTGCTCGGCGCCCGCTACCAGGGGCTCGTGCACCGCCTCGGCTGAGCGGGCCCGCATCGCGGCGAACCGAGTTCCACCCGCCGCCGACCACCGGCGATGGCAGGATTGAGGCGTGGAGCTGACGCAGGTGCGGTCGGGGTCGTTGCTGGTGTCCTCGGTCGAGCTGGTGGAGCAGACCTTTCGCCGCACGGTGATCTACGTGATCGAGCACAACGAGCTCGGCAGCCTCGGCGTGGTGCTCAACCGTCCCAGCGACACGGCAGTGCACGACGTGCTGCCCGGCTGGGCGCCGCACACGGTGCGCCCGCAGGCGCTGTTCGTGGGTGGTCCGGTCAAGCGGGACTCCGCGCTGTGCCTCGGCCTGCTGCGTCCCGGGGCGGCCGCCGACGGGGTCTCCGGCCTGCGCCCGGTGCACGGGCGGGTGGTGATGGTGGACCTGGACGCGGAGCCCGACGAGCTGGCGCCGGTGCTCGAGGGCGTGCGGATCTTCGTGGGCTACGCGGGCTGGTCGGCCGGGCAGCTGGAGGCCGAGCTGGAGCGGGAGGACTGGCTCGTGGTGCCGGCGCTGCCTAGCGACGTGGTGGTACCAGGGCGCGTCGACCTGTGGGGACGGGTGCTGCGACGACAACCGATGCCGATGGCGCTGCTGGCGACTCACCCGATCGAGCTGGAGCGCAACTGACCGGCAGGTCCGCACGGCCCACCGGGCGGATCCGGGTGGCCAGCACCACCACGGCCGCCAGCACCGGGGCCGACCACCAGCCGGGCGTCGCCCACCCCACGATGCACAGCCCGAACAGCGACGCCCACGCCAGCAGGGCCAGCGAGCCGCGGGTGGTCATCGGGCGGCGCGGGGTGAGCGGGTGGCGCCGGTGGACCAGCGCCGCGAGCACCAGACCCACCACGCCGGCCACCAGGTGGCCCACCGCGGTGAACGTGGGCGCGCTGAGAACCGCCTGCACCGCCAGCACCAGCCACACCGCGGCCCAGGTCAGCCGCCAGCCGCGCGGGACGGCGAAGGTGAGGGCGGTGAGCACGGCGAACACCCCGTAGCTCACGCCGACGTCGGTGGCCTGGCTCCACGAGACCGGGAACCAGCCGCTGCTGATGCCGAACCACAGGCCCACCGCCACCAGCGAGGTGGCGAGGAGGTGGCCCGCCACGAAGGTGCTGAGCATCCGCCAGCCGCCCCAGGCCCGCTCGGCCAGCGCGAGGGTGGCGCCCACGCCCAGGCAGGTGAACCACACCGGGCCCTCGGCGATGACGAAGGCGCTGGAGACCAGGGTGCTCAGCCGCCACTGGCTGAGGTTGTGCACGTTGGTGCTGGCCGCGGAGATCACCGCGTCCTTCCAGTGCGTGCCGACCGTGCTCAGCGCCAGCCCGACCGTGCCCAGGGCGCCGAGGTAGGACAGCGTCACCGGCACCGAGCGCCCGATGCGGGGCAGGCGTCGAAGGTGCAGCATCAGCGGGGCTCCCGTCCTCGTCCAGACCCACCCACACCCTGGCGAGGCTGCGTGGTCGCCGTAGCCGAGCTGTGGCCGGGCCGTCACCTCGCAGTGTGCCGCGGTCGCAAGGTGTGCGCAGCGATCCGGGCCACTCGGTTCACCGGGGAGGCGGCGCGTGGCCGTCGATCGCCCTGGGCGCCTAGGTCACTGCTCCAGGTGCGACCGTCCTCACGTCGCCGCCCTCCCCCCGGGACGGCCCCGAAAAGGGCGTCAAGGGCCCTGAACGCCCCGCGGGAGAAGGGGGTCAGGGCAGGGGGACGTGCGGCCAGTCGAGGAGCTTGGCGCCCATGATGGCCACCTGCAGGGGGAACTGCTGCGACGGCTCGGTGGGGTCGTGGCCGGTGAGCTGCTGCACACGCTCCAGGCGGTAGGTCACCGCCCGCACCGACAGGTGCAGCCGGCGGGCGGTGAGGGCGGCGTTGCCACCGGAGCCGAAGTAGGCGGCCAGGGTGGCCAGCAGCGGCTCTGCCCCACCACGGGCCTCCAGCAGCGGGGTGAGCACGCTGCGCACCAGGTCGCTGATGGCCGGGCGGTCACGCAGCATCACGTGGTAGACCAGCATGTCCTTGGCGTCGACCACCGGGTCCTGCAGGTCCAGGCGCCCGGCTAGGTCGAGGGCGTCACGAGCCTCCTGGTAGGACGCCACCACCCCCTCGGCGCCCACCCCGGGACGGCCCACCCCGATCTGCCACGTCCGGGCGCGTGCCTCGGCCGCGTCGGGGCGCGGGCCCAGCCGCGAGGTGAGCTGGTGCATCACGTGGCTGACCGCATCCGGGTCGGGCGCCGGAAACACCACGATGAGGTGGCCCTCCTTGCTGGCCACCAGCGCGTCGGAGTCGCCCTTGCTGCCCAGCACGGCGCGCTCCAGCATGCCGATCAGCGGGGTGCCGTCGGAGAAGGGGCGCTCGGCGGCCACCACCGCCACCGCGTGCGGGCCGGACAGGTGCAGGCCGAACCCGGCGGCACGCTGCAGCACGCTGGCCACCCCGGCGCCACCGGTGAGCAGGTCGTCGATGAACTCCCGGCGGGCCGACTCCTCGCTGCGCACCAGCGTCCGCTGAGCCAGCTGGAACCCCTCGGCCAGCGCCGCCACCACGTCGTCCACCGCGCGCAGCATCACCTCGCCGGCCACCACCACCGCCTCCGGGTCACGGCGCGCGCCCACCACGGCGGGCAGGTGCCGCCACAGCCGCCAGGCCGCGGAGGAGTACAGGTCCAGCAGCGCGCGCAGGGCCACTCCCTGGCGGGCGGCGGTCTCCCCGAACGGTTGGTAGCCGGTGAGCTGGCGGCGGGTGAGCGGACGCCCGGACACCACGGCCGCGGTCACCACCGGCAGGAAGTCGCCCAGCAGCTCCACGGGCAGGCCACCGGCGTCCTCGGCGCCAGCGGCGGCCACCTCGGCCAGCACGCTCGCCGAGACCCCACCGTCCGGCCGCGTGCTGGTCACCGGCTAGCCCTGCCTGGCGTCCAGCAGCGAGCAGCCCGTGCACGACGCGCACTGCTCGGGAGCGCAGCTCGGGGCCGCCTCCGCGGCGCGGGCGCCCAGCGCGCCACCAGCACCCGCGGTCACCAGCGCGGCGGCCGCGGCCACCAGCACGGCCACCGGTCGCAGCCACCCGTCCAGGCCCAGCAGCGCGCCCGCGCCCACGGCGCAGAACGCGGCGGCGGCGAGCATCGGTGCTGCAGCCACCTTGTTGGCCACGCGGAAGGCGTCGTCGCTGGCCAGCGAGGCGGGGGTGCGCACGCCGGCCCACCGGTTGCGGGGCAGCCGCTGCAGCAGTCCGGCGAGCGCCACGGCCGCGAGGGCGAGGGCAGCCACGACGAGCAGCACGGCGAGGACGAGGGCGACGGTGTCGAGCACGGGACAAGGGTACGAGCACCCGCTGAGCAGGGCGGCAGGACCCTCTCGGCCGCCGACTACGCTGCTGACCGTGAGTACCGAAGAGATCCCCTCGTTCCGCTACACGGCCGAGCTGGCCGGTGAGCTGGAGCAGCGCTGGCAGACCCGCTGGGCCGAGCAGAACACCTTTGCCGCACCCAACCCGGTGGGCCCGCTGGCCGACGGGCCGGTGCCCGCGGACAAGCTCTTCGTGCAGGACATGTTCCCCTACCCCTCCGGCGCTGGCCTGCACGTCGGGCACCCGCTGGGGTTCATCGCCACCGACGTCTACGCCCGCTACCACCGCATGGTCGGGCGCAACGTGCTGCACACCATGGGCTTCGACGCCTTCGGCCTGCCGGCCGAGCAGTACGCGGTGCAGACGGGCACCCACCCGCGCACCACCACCGAGGCCAACATCGAGCGCTACCTGGCGCAGATCCGCCGGCTGGGCCTGGGCCACGACGAGCGCCGCCGGGTGGCCACCACCGACGTCGAGTTCTACAAGTGGACACAGTGGATCTTCCTGCAGATCCACGGCTCCTACTACGACACCGACGCCGACAAGGCCCGCCCGATCGCCGAGCTGGTGGCCCAGTACGAGGCGGGCACCCGCGAGCTGGCCGATGGCCGGGCGTGGGCGGAGCTCTCCCGCACCGAGCAGCGTCGCGTGGTCGACTCCCACCGCCTGGTGTACCTGTCGGAGTCGCCGGTGAACTGGTGCCCCGGCCTGGGCACGGTGCTGGCCAACGAGGAGGTCACCGCCGACGGGCGCAGCGACCGCGGCAACTTCCCGGTGTTCCGGCGCACCCTGCGCCAGTGGATGATGCGGATCACCGCCTACAACGACCGCCTCATCGACGACCTCGACCTGCTGGACTGGCCGGAGAAGGTCAAGACCATGCAGCGCAACTGGATCGGTCGGTCCCGCGGCGCGCAGGTCAGCTTCGCGGTGAGCCCCGCCGAGGTGGACGCGTCGGCCGAGGCCCCGGCGGTCGAGGTGTTCACCACCCGCCCGGACACCCTCTTCGGCGCCACCTACGTGGTGCTGGCCCCGGAGCACCCGCTGGTGGACCAGCTCACCGCCGCCGCCTGGCCGGAGGGGGTGGACGAGCGCTGGACCGGCGGCGCGCCCACGCCCGCCGAGGCGGTGGCCACCTACCGCAGCACCGCCGCGGCCAAGACCGACATGGAGCGCCAGGAGAACAAGCAGAAGACCGGGGTGTTCACCGGCTCCTACGCCACCAACCCGGTGAACGGGGCCCAGGTCCCGGTGTTCGTGGCTGACTACGTGCTGATGGGCTACGGCACTGGCGCCATCATGGCCGTGCCCGCCCAGGACTCCCGCGACTGGGACTTCGCCACCGCGTTCGGCCTGGACATCGTGCGCACCATCGCCCCGCCGGAGGGCTTCACCGACGGGGCCTACCTGGGCGACGGCGTGGCCATCAACAGCGGCTTCCTCGACGGCATGCGGGTGGAGGAGGCCAAGGCCACCATCATCGCGTGGCTGGAGGAGCGCGGACTGGGCCGCGGCACCGTGCAGTACAAGCTGCGCGACTGGCTCTTCGCCCGCCAGCGCTACTGGGGCGAGCCGTTCCCCATCGTCTTCGACGACGCCGGCGCGCCGGTGGCGCTGCCGGAGAGCATGCTGCCCGTCGAGCTGCCCGAGGTGGCCGACTACCAGCCGGTGAGCTTCGACCCCGAGGACGCCGAGTCCGAGCCGGCTCCGCCGCTGGCGAAGGCCAGTGACTGGCTGAACCTGGAGCTGGACCTGGGCGACGGGCTGCAGCACTACTCCCGCGACGCCAACGTCATGCCGCAGTGGGCGGGCAGCTCCTGGTACCAGCTGCGCTACATCGACCCCACCAACGACGAGCAGTTCTGCGCCCCGGAGAACGAGGCGTACTGGATGGGTCCGCGCCCCGACGTGCACGGCCCCAACGATCCCGGCGGGCTGGACCTGTACGTCGGTGGCGTGGAGCACGCGGTGCTGCACCTGCTCTACAGCCGGTTCTGGCACAAGGTGCTCCACGACCTGGGGCACGTGAGCTCGCTAGAGCCGTATCGGCGTCTCTACAACCAGGGCTACATTCAGGCACACGCCTATACCGACTCCCGGGGCGTCTACGTGCCCGCCGACGAGGTGACCGAGGCCGACGGCAAGTACTTCCACCAGGGCCAGGAGGTGAACCGCGAGTACGGGAAGATGGGCAAGAGCCTGAAGAACTCCGTCTCCCCGGACGAGATGGCCGACGCCTACGGCGCCGACACCCTGCGCGTGTACGAGATGTCCATGGGTCCGCTGGACACCTCCCGCCCCTGGGCCACCAAGGACGTGGTGGGCGCCTACCGCTTCCTGCAGCGGCTGTGGCGGTCGGTGGTGGACGAGAGCACCGGTGAGCTGCGCGTGGTGGACGACCAGCCGGGCGAGGAGACGCTGCGGCTGCTGCACAAGACCATCGCCGGGGTGTCCGAGGACTACGTGGCGCTGCGCAACAACACCGCCACCGCCAAGCTGATCGAGCTGACCAACCACCTCACCAAGGCCTACCCCGGTGGTGCGCCGCGCACGGTGGCCGAGGCCCTGGTGCTCATGGTCGCCCCGCTGGCCCCGCACCTGGCCGAGGAGCTGTGGCAGCGGCTGGGCCACGCCGAGTCGCTGGTCAAGGGCCCGTTCCCGACCGCGGACGAGCGTTGGCTGGTGGCCGACACCCTGGAGTACCCGGTGCAGGTGGGCGGCAAGGTTCGCTCGGTGATCACCGTGCCCGCCGACGCCGACAAGGACGCCGTGCTCGCCGCGGCCCTGGCCGACGAGAAGATCGCGGCGCTGGTGGACGGCAAGGAGCCGCGCAAGGTGATCTACGTGCCCGGCCGCCTGGTCAACGTCGTCCTGTAGCGCGGTGGTTCCCTAGCCGTCAGCGGGTGAGCGGGCGGAGCACCAGCTCGGTGTACTGCCCGTCCTCGCCGGCCAGCACGGCGGTGAGCACGGCGGAGGCCACCGACTCCGGGGTGAGGTACTTGTTCGGTTCGTACTCCCCGCCCTCGGTGCGCCGCAGCTCGCGCTGCATGTCGGTGTCCACCCGGCCCGGGTGCACCGAGGTGACGCGCACGCCGTTGTCGGCCTCCTCCGCGCGCAGCGAGTCGGCCAGCGCGCGCAGCGCGAACTTGCTGGCGGCGTAGGCGCTCCACCCGGGGTTGGCGTTGATCCCGGCGCCGGAGTTGATCATCACCACGTGCCCGCGGGCGCTGCGCAGCGCGGGCAGCAGCAGCCGGGTCAGCTCGGCCACGGCCACCACGTTGAGGTCGAGCATCGCCCGCCACTGCGCGGCGGAGGTGCTGGCCACCGGGCCGATGCCGCCCATGCCCGCGGAGTGCACCAGCACGTCCAGCGTCGCGACGTCGGCGCAGGCGGCGGCCAGGGCGTCGTCGTCGGTGATCTCCACCGGCCACGGCTGTGCGCCGGGGAGCTCCGCGGCCAGGCGCTCCAGGGCGGCCACGTCACGACCGCCCAGCAGCACGTCGTGAGTGGTGTGCAGCGCGCGGGCGGTGGCCGCACCGATGCCGCGGGTGGCGCCGGTGACGAGGGCGGTGGGACGGGTGCGTGCGGTGCTCGGCATGCGGCTGAGGCTACCGAGCGGGTGCGGCCGCCGTCCGGCTGGAGAAGTTCAGCAGCAGCTCGGCGACGCCGTCGGGAACCTCCAGCTGCGGGCAGTGGCCGAAGCCGGGCAGCACCACCAGCTCGCTGTCGGGCAGGGTGTCCATCAGCTCCTCGCTGCCACCCACCAGGGTGAGCCGGTCGCGGGAGCCCCAGATGGCCAGCACCGGGCAGTCCAGGGTGAGGGTGTCTGCGGCGGCCTTGATCTCCCGGATGATGGCCGGGCCCGCCCCGAGGATGCGCCGCACGTCGGCCCGCTGGCGGAACTGCTCGGCGTAGGCCTTCACCGCCTCGGCGTCGGCCAGCGCGTGGTTGCCGCAGGCCATCCGCGCGAAGGCCTTGCCCACCATCGCCTCCATCAGGCGGTTGGGCACGAACGGCACTCGCAGCAGGTTGGTGGCCAGGCCCGCGTGCTCGGCGTAGCGGATCAACCGGGAGTGGCCGAAGCCCGCCGGGGAGATGGCCACCACCCCGCCCAGCTCGCTGGTGACCGCGGCGGCGGTGCGCAGCGAGGCCAGCGCGCCCAGGCTGTTGCCCACCAGGATGGTGTCCGGGCCGCTGCGCTCGAGCAGCTCGGCCACGAACCCCTCGATCTGCGGGAGCATCGCCCCGGGCCGGGTGCGGTCGGCGCGGCCGTAGCCGGGCATGTCCACCGCGGTGGCCTGCTGCCCCCGCGCCGCCAGCTCCCGCATCACCGGTCGCCAGGTGTCGGCGGTGTCGGAGAAGCCGTGCAGCATCAGCATGGGCGGTCCGCCGCCGTCCACGGACAGGCTGCGGCTGCGAAAGCCGTTGGCCCGGACGCGGCGCTCGGTGATCACCGGAGTCCCGCGCACCACGGCGCAGGGGCGGTGGTCATGAAGCATGCTCGGCATCGCCATGGTGCGGTCTCCTCGAGTACGACAGTGGACTCCCACCGCAGCATGCCCCAGCGCGGCACCCCGGGCGAGATGGATTCCCGGACGCGTCAGGACCGTTGCGCCCCTGTGTCCCTTCCGAGTCCGAGTGTCCCTTCCGAGTCCGGCGGCTTCGGGGGGGCCGGTGCGCAGCTGCTCAGCCGGGCATGCGGTCGGCCACCTGGGCCTGGCGCTGGGCGATGCGCTGCGCCCACGCCTGCGGGGTGATGGCGTTGCGCTCGGCGTAGGGCAGGTGCTGTGCCACCTCGGCCACCGGCACGATCTCCATGGTGGGGCCGTCGGCGGCGGTCATCGGCCGCCCCACCCGGTGCCAGCGGAACTGCAGGTAGCCGCGCGAGTGGCCCAGCGTCTCCAGCCAGTTGGTCACGCCGGGGTTGCGCTCGCTCACCACCAGCCGCATGTTGCCGTCCGGGTCCACCTGACCCTGGGAGCGGTTGAGCGAGGTCTGGTGGTTGACGTAGTCCAGCGAGACGTACCAGAGGCTGCCCAGCTGGAAGCCCAGGTAGGGGGAGTCCTCCTCGCTGGGGACCGGGATGGTGATGATGATGGCCTGGTCCTCGGCGATGTCGTAGTGGCCCACCGAGGAGTACTGGGTGGTGAGGCCGCCCGGGGTGATGCGCGGCTCGGTGAGGGTGTTCACCGGCAGCTTGAGGTAGAACCACTCGGGGAACTGCAGCCAGGTCTTCACCCGGGTGACCAGGTCGCGGCCGGCCCGGTCGTAGCGGCGCTGGGCGGTGTCGCGGTCCAGCGGGGCCGGGGCGGTGCCGATGGCGTCGGCCCGCTGGATGCGGATGGTGCCGCGCTTCTCCGACCAGTCGTTGTAGACCTCGCGCACCACCAGCGTGGTCGAGCCCGGGGCCAGGGTGACGTAGTTGCGCCGCCCATTGGCGGGCTCGGGTCCGAAGCGGACCTCGAAGGTGCCGTCCGCGGCCACGTCGATCTCGCGGTCGTCGAAGGCGGCGGCGCTGCCGGGGACGTTGTCGTCGGTGTAGCCCCCGGCGATCACCTGAAAGGCCAGGTCCACCGTGGTCCCGCGCACGCCGGTGACCACGTACTCGGTGTCGGCGTGCACCCGGGTGCCGTAGTAGAAGGTGTCCGGGTTGTCCAGCCCCTGCTTGGTGTAGAGGCTCGTGCCCTCGGTGAACGTGGGGTGGGTCTTGTCGGTGGCCCAGGCGGAGTGGGTGGCGCCGAGGATGCACCCGGCCAGGTACTGGTAGCCCTCCACCAGGTCCTGCTCGCTGCGCACGTGCGGTGCGCTCTCGATGAGCTTCTCGGCCTCGGCGATGGCGGCGGTGTACGAGTCGGTCAGCACGAGGCGCTCCTGGGGTTCGCGGGCACGGGCTCAATAACTAGAAATCATTTCAGTGAGCATAGGTGCGCCCGCCGACGCCGGTCAACGATTCTCGTGCCCCGCGGGATCCTCACCCGCCTCGCCGAGGACCCGAGAATCGAGACGATCCACCTGCTGTAGTCGCCGTGCCGGCGTGCACCACCAGGGCAGCCGGGCTTTTCCGGTGTGCTCAGGCGGGGTCGCGAACCTCGGCGCGGCGCGCCGAGGCGGGCTTGCTGGCCGACAGCGTGCGGCGCCGGGCCGCGGTGAGGGGCACGTAGCCGTTCTTGCGGGGGTCGTGCCACCACGTGGTCGGGCCGGGCTTGGGCAGTCCGGCGGAGCGCAGCTCGGTGGTGTCCAGCCGGTAGACCGTGGTGGTGGGCACGGAGTCCACCACGTGCACCAGGTCGGGTCGCAGGTGCGGCGCCAGCGAGGACAGCGCGGCGGTGACGTCCTGGGTGGTGAGCTCGCGACCGTGGCGCAGCGTCACCGCGGCCACCGCGTAGACCTCGCCGTCCACCGGGGAGGGCACCGGGTAGGTGGCGCACAGGTCCACCCCCCAGGTGTCGCTGAGCGCGTACTGCACGGGCAGCTGGAACACCACGCCGTGCGAGGTGCGCATCAGGGTGGCGACGTTGTCCACCAGCCAGTGGTCGCCGTCGGCGTCCACCCAGAACAGGTCGCCGGTGGCGTGCCAGGCGTCTTCCCTGGCGAACACCCCCCGCAGCGGGCTGTCGGTGATGGCGTCCATGGCGTTGTCCGCCCGCGCCAGCAGCATGCCGATCTCGTCGGTGCTCGCCTGCCGGGCGTAGCCGCGCTCGTCCTCGATGAAGGCGTTGCGGTCCACGTCGTAGGCGGCCACGCGCAGCCGCGCGGTGCCGGGCAGGGCGCGGCCCATCGAGCCGGGCTTGGTGGCACGACGGTTGACCAGGATGGCCTCGCCCTCGGTGGTGGCGTAGAACTCCACCACCTTGGCCGGGGCGAAGCGCTCGGTGAGTCGGCGGGTGAGCCCCCGCGGGGCGCCGGAGCCGAGGAACAGCCGCACCGGGTGGTAGGCCTCCCCGGGCTGCACCGGCGCCTCCACCAGGGCGTGCAGCATGGTCCAGGTGTAGGACACCACGGTCACCCCGTAGCGGCGGACCTCCTCCCAGAAGGTGGCGGGGTCGAAGCCGGTGGTGAACGCGATCCGCGACCCGCTGGCCAGCGCCGCACCCAGGGTGGTCATCAGCCCCGACGGGTGGTGCAGCGGGGTGAGGCAGAACAGGGTGTCCACCGGCGACAGCGACGCCGAGGAGGCGGTGCCGAACGCCGACAGCGCCCACCGGTGGTTGGAGATGCGCCGCACCCGGGTCTGGGCCGGGCTGCCGGTGAACAGGATGAAGGCCAGGTCGGCGGCGCGCCCCAGGTTGGGCCGGTACCACGACGGCACGGTCACCGCCGCGGGGTCGATCCGCTCCATGTCGATCACGCCGTCCAGCTCGCGCGGGTCACCGCCGCCACCGAGCACGTACACCGGGCCGATCTCGGCCGCCACCGCGTGGCTGGCCAGCTCGGGGTCGGCGATCACCCGGGTGATCCCCCCCAGCTTCGCCTCCTTGGCGGTGTCGCCGTCGGGGCGCAGCATCACGGCCACGGCACCCACCCGGCTGAGGGCGGCCAGCACGGTGAAGGCGCTGGGGCGGGTCTCCATGAGCACACCGACGTGCTCGCCCTGGCGCACCCCGGTGCTGAGCAGGCCCCGCACGACGTTGTCGATGCGCTCCTTGACCTTGCCGTGGGTGTGCGCCCGGCCGGCGAACATGAAGCAGACGTCCTCGGGCGCGCGGTCGGCCTGCTCGTCCAGCAGCGAGGCCATCGAGATGCGGGTGCGCGGGGTGATCTGCTCGAGGCGGGCCAGGCGCGGCAGCTGGGAGAACGCCTCGCCACCGAGCTCGGCCACCAGCCGGGCACTGCGGGTGGCGGCGCTGACCAGCGACCGGGAGGTGCCCAGCCCCACGTCAGCGACCAGGTTCACGCCCTGGGTGAGCACCGACGGCCCGTGCGAGCGCGGGTTCTCCGAACCCAGCTCGGCCACCGCCTGCGGACGTGGACCCTGGCCGGCCAGCCAGTGCAGCCAGCCAGCCACGGTCGGCCACACCACGGTGTTGGACGCCGAGCCCACCACCAGGCCGAAGTGCCCGGCCCGGATGGGCATCTCGTGAACCTCGGCCTGGGGCGCGGCGTGGCCGATGGCCCGGCAGGCGGCGGCGGGTGCGATGGAGTCGGCGGTGCCGACCACCGCGAAGACGGGGCAGGTGATGTCGGCCAGGGTGACCGACTCCTCGTCGATGACGAAGCCGCCCTCCAGCATCCGGTTCTGCACCACGAACTGGGTGAGCAGCTCGGCCACGGCTGGACCCGACCAGGCGACGAAGCCCTCACCCCCGAGGAAGCGGCGCTGGCGCTCCCGGGGCAGCAGCGCCTCCTTGTCGTGCAGCTGCAGCACGAACTCCACCTGCGAGCGCACCGACTTGACCGGGTCGAGCAGCCGGAAGCCGGTGTTGGACAGCCACGCCGGGACCTGGTGGCGTGGGAAGACGTGCTCGGCCAGGAATCCGGCAGCGCGCAGGGTGAGGTCCTCGGGCAGGCCGAAGTGGTCGATGATCGGCCGGGTGTCCACCGCGCTGCCGAAGGTCACCACGCTGACCAGGTTCTTGCTGCGCCGGTAGGCGGCGGCCTGGTAGCAGAACATGCCGCCCTGGGAGTAGCCGGCGAGGGAGATGTCGTGGCCCACCGCCTCGCACACCAGGTCGACCGCCTCGTTGATGGCGAGGACGTGGTCGGTGAGGTTGCGCTCCAGGCCACCCTCCTCGCGGTCGGGTGCGCCGAAGTCGATCACCCAGGTGTCGATGCCCAGCGAGTCGAGCACGGTGACGGCGCTGGAGCTGTGCGAAACGTCGAAGACCCCGGCGTCGAGCATCATCGGCGGCACCAGCAGCACCACCGGACGGTCCCGTGCATCGTCGGCGGCGGGGAAGTAGTGGCGCAGCCGGAAGTTGCGGCGCTCGGTCACCACCTCGTAGGGCGCGGACTCGTCCTCGGTGTCCAGCCCGCCCAGGCGGAGCACCTCCAGGCCGTTGAGCACCGACGACCCCAACCGCCCCAGCGGCCCCCGCACCGCCTCAACCGGGTTCATGGCGCGTTCCTCCCCCTCGTCGCGCGGATGGTCGCGCGGATGCCTGTGCAGAGACTAGTCAGGACGGGCAGCGAGAATGGCGAGGGCAGAGTCGACTGACGGGAGAACGTGGCGTGGCTACCGACATTCGCCGGGCGCAGGACCGCCTGCACACCAAGATCGACTGGTTGGACTCCCGGCACTCCTTCTCCTTCGGCTCGCACTACGACCCGGACAACACCCACTTCGGTCTCCTGCTGGTGAACAACGACGACACGGTCGCTGCGGGTGCGGGTTTCGACACGCATCCGCACCGGGACATGGAAATCGTCACCTGGGTGCTGAGCGGTTCCCTGGTGCACCAGGACTCCGAGGGCCACAACGGGGTGATCTACCCGGGACTGGCGCAGCGGATGAGCGCGGGAACCGGGATCCAGCACTCGGAGAAGAACGACTCCTGGCGGCTCACCGGCGCGGCCGAGCACCACGAGCCGGTGCACCTCGTGCAGATGTGGGTGCCACCGGACGAGCCCGGCCTGCCTCCGGGCTACGAACAGCTGGAGGTCGGCGACGAGCTCGCCCGCGGCGGGCTGGTGCCGCTGGCGTCGGGAATGACCAAGCACCGCGGTGCTGCGGCCATCCGGATCAACCAGCGCCACGCCGCCCTGCACGTGGCGCGGCTCGCCCCTGGCGCCCAGGTGGAGCTGCCGGCAGCGGTGTTCGCGCACCTGTTCGTGGCGGCCGGCGAGGTGGCGCTGGAGGACGGGACGGAGGGCGCGCCGAACCTGGTGGCCGGCGACGCGGCCCGGGTGACCGGCAGCGAGGGGCAGCGGGTGGGGGCCGGCGGCTCCGGTGCCGAGGTCCTGGTGTGGGAGATGCACACCAGGATGGGCGACCTGTGAGGGGTGGTGCAGCCGATGAGGCCGGGTCAGCTGATGAGGCCGGGTCAGCTGATGAGGCCGGCTCAGCTGATGAGGCGCAGCCCGATGACGCAGCCGACGATGCCCAGCAGCAGCAGGATCCGCATCGGCGAGGCCGCCTCGGTGCCGGTCGCCATCGCGTAGGCCACGGTGAGGACCGCACCGATGCCCACCCACACCGCGTAGCCCGTGCCCACCGGCAGCTCCCGCAGCGCGTACGCCAGCCCGCCCATGCTGGCCACCAGCGCCACCGCGAACACCATCGTGGGCACCGGCCGCGTCAAGCCGTCCGAGCGCCCCAGCGCCGACGCCCACACCGCTTCCAGCACGCCCGACAGGACGAGAACGAGCCAGGACACCACGACCTCCATGCGCGCCGTCTTGTCGCTGTCCGGGTACGGCGGTGCTCGTCCGGTGAGCCGGGTGGACCCGCCTCCTTTGTCCCACAGGTGTCACAGCCGAGGCAAGCTGCTCCCCGACCCCGCTGCCCGGACCCGCGCGAGCCTTGGCGCACAGCACGTTTGGACCAGGCAGGATGAGCTCATGCAGCTTGCCTACGAGGTTCACGGTCGCGGCCCCACCCTGGTGCTGGTGCACGGGTTGACCCACCGTCGCCAGGCGTGGGACCCGGTGCTGCCCGAGCTGGTCCAGCGTCGTCGCGTGGTCACCGTCGACCTGCCCGGCCACGGCGACTCCCCGCTGGTGCCCCCGGGCACCAAGGACGTGCACAGGGTGATCCTGGACGCGGTGGACGGGATGCTCGACGAGCTGGCCCCGGACGAGGCGCGGCCGCACGTCGCGGGCAACTCGCTGGGCGGCTGGGTGGCGCTGCAGCTGGCCGCCCGCGGCCGCGTCGCCTCGGCGACGGCGCTGTCGCCCGCCGGCTTCGGCACCAGCCGCGCCGACCGGCTGCTCACCAAGGTGGTCTTCCGCGGCTCCCGGAGCCTGGCCCGGGCGAACGGGGAGCGGCTGCCGGCGATGCTGCGCAACCCGCTGCTGCGCTCGGTGAGCCTGGCGCCGTTCTTCGGCAAGCCCTGGCGGGTGGACCCGGCGGCCGCGCTGGCGGACGCCCACGCCCTGATGAGCAACGGCGTGGTGGACCAGATCCTGGACCAGGGGTTCCCGGACGAGGACCTCACCGCCCCGGAGGTGCCGGTGACCATCGCGTGGGGACGCCGTGACCTGCTGCTGCCGGTCCACCAGGTGCGTGCTGCTCGCCGCCGCTACCCGCAGGCCAAGGTGGTGGTGCTGCCTGGGCTCGGCCACGTGCCCATGTCCGACGACCCGGTGCGGGTGGGCATGGCGCTGCTGGCCGGAAGTGCCTGACGGGCCGGCTGCCCCGACTGCAAGACTGGGGACCATGACTGCGACACCGGGGCCCCAGGGTTACTACGTGCACACCGCAGAGGTGGGGGTGGGCAACGACGGCCGCGCCGACCTCGCTGTCGCCGTCTCCCAGACCGACACCGTGTGCAGCGCCGTCTACACCCGCTCGCGCTTCGCCGGGCCCAGCGTGCTGCTGAGCAAGACCGTGGGGGCTGACGCCCGGGGCGTGGTGGTGGTCTCCCGCAACGCCAACGTGGCCACCGGGGTGCAGGGCGTGACCGACGCGATGGAGGTCCGCCGGCTGGTGGCCGAGGCCGTGCAGGCCGACGCCGAGCAGCTGCTGGTGGCCTCCACCGGCGTCATCGGCCGGACCTACCCGATGGACGCCATCCGCGGGAACATCGCCGCCTGGCCCACGCCGCCGCAGCCGTCCACCTGGGACGACTTCGCCACCGCGATCATGACCACCGACACGGTGCCCAAGATCGTCAGCCGCACCGTCGGCGACGCGACGGTACTGGGGGTCGCCAAGGGCGTCGGCATGATCGAGCCGAACATGGCCACCCTGCTCACCTTCTTCTTCACCGACGCCGAGATCGGTGCTGCCGAGCTGGACGAGGTGTTCCGCGCCGTGGTGGCCACCACCTTCAACGCGCTGAGCATCGACACCGACACCTCCACCAGCGACACCGCGGCCGTGTTCGCCAACGGTGCTGCCGGCCCGGTGGACCGCGGCGAGCTGCAGGACGCGCTGCACGCCGTGGCCCTGGAGCTGGTCACCATGATCGCCCGGGACGGCGAGGGCTCGTCCAAGCTGATCGAGGTGACGGTGACCGGTGCCCGCGACGACGCCCAGGCCAAGCGGCTGGCCAAGTCGATCGTGAACTCGCCGCTGGTGAAGACGATGGTGCACGGCGCCGACCCCAACTGGGGGCGGGTGGTGATGGCCGTCGGCAAGTGCGAGGACGACACCGACATCGACTCCGACAACGTCACCGTGTCGCTGTGCGGGCAGCACGTGTACCCGCACCTGCTCGACGCGGCGCAGCTGGCGGAGCTCAGCGAGGTGATGCGCGGGGACACCGTCACCATCGAGGTGGGCCTGGGCATCGAGGACGGCAGCTTCACCGTGTACGGCTGTGACCTCACCCGCGGCTACATCGACATCAACGCCGACTACACCACCTAGCCGGTCGGTCCGGTGTGGTCGATGAGGGCCTGGACGGCGGGTCCGTACATCGCCACCACCTCCTCGATGGGCATCAGCGCGTCCCCGGGCCGCCGGAACACCTCGGTGACCAGGCTCAGGCCCAGCAGCTGCGCGCCCACCAGCACCGCGCGGGCCCTGGCCTGACCCCCGGGCAGGCGCGCGCCGAGCACGTCGGCGAAGTCCTCCACGATCACCGTCCGCAACCGCGACATCCCCAGCTCGGTGGACTGGGAGTGCAGCAGCGCCAGCAGGCTCTCGCCGCTCTGCCCGGACCGCAGCTCCACGATGGCGCGCCGGACCAGCTCCGGGCCGAGCCGGTCCAGCGGCACGTCGGTGACGTCGCCGAAGTGCGGTCGCGGACCCAGCGCCTCGACGAAGAGCCGCTCCTTGCTGTCGAAGTAGCGGATCACCAGTGCCGGGTTCACCCCGACGTCGCCGGCGACCTGCCGCAGCGTGGTACCGCCGTAGCCCTGCTCGGCGAACCGGGCCCGGGCGGCGGTGAGCAGCTCCTCGCGGGTGGCCGCAGCGTCGCGGCGCCGCGGCGGCGTGCTGGTGTGGGTGCTCATCGGGGGGTGCGTCCTGCTCCCGCCGCGGCGCGGGCGTACACCGGCGGCGGGCCGGCGGCCGTGGGGCGGGGCAGACCCACCAGCACCACCACGCAGGCCACCGCGCAGCACACCCCGGAGATCGCGAACGCCAGGGTGAAGCCGCTCTCCGCGGGGATGGCCGGCACCCCGGCCGGGGTGCCCGCCACGTGCCGGGCGGCGAGGATGGTGGCCACCGCAGCCCCGGCGATCGCGCTGCCCACCGAGCGGGAGATGGAGTTGAGGCCGTTGGCGATGCCGGTGTGGGTCTGCGGCACGGCTGCCACGATGAGCGCGGGCATCGCCGCGAACGCCAGCGCCACGGCCACCGAGGTCAGCATGCCCGCGACGATGATCTCCCAGGGGTGATCGTGCGAGGCGGCGAACCACGCGAAGCTGACCGTGCCGATGCCGGTGCCCACCGCGAGCACCACCCGGCCGCCGAAGCGGTGCACCAGCCGTCCGCCGATCGGGGCGGCGACCACCCCCAGCAGCGCACCCGGCAGCAGGTAGGCCACCGACGCGCGCAGCACCGAGGCGCTGAAGCCGTACCCGGCGAGGCCCTCCGGGACCTGCACGAAGCTCGAGGTGCCGAGGAACTGGCCGAACATGGCGAACCCCAGCAGCATGCCGGCGATGTTGGTGGCCAGCACCGGCCGGTGCACGAACATGCCGATGTCCACCAGCGGGTCGTCGACCCGCCGCTCCACGGCCACCCACACCGCGGCCATCACCGCGCTGCCCAGCAGGCACCCGATGGTCAGCGGCGAGGTCCAGCCCCACGAGCTGCCCTGCGACAGCGGCATCAACAGCAGCGCGAGGGTGGCACCGAGGGTGAGCGCGCCCAGCACGTCGGTGCGCCCCCGCGTGGTGGTCTGCGGGTCGGGCACCAGCAGGAACACCCCGACCAGCGCCACCGCGGAGAGGGCGAAGGCCAGCCAGAACACCCGGTGGTAGCTGCCGCCACCGGTGGTGAGCAGCCCGGTCGCGACCAGTCCGGCGCCGCCGCCGATGGACAGGGTGGCGCTGACCACGGCCATGCTGGTTGGCAGCTTGTCGGCGTCCACCTCGTCGCGCAGCACGCTGATGGCCAGCGGGAAGATGCCCGCCGCCGCGCCCTGCAGCACCCGGGCGACGATCAGCAGCGCCAGCGAGGTGGTGGTGGCGGCCAGCAGCGACCCGGCGAGCATGAGCACCAGGCAGCCCAGCAGCACCTTGCGCTTGCCGTGCTGGTCGCCGTAGCGGCCGAGCAGCGGGGTCATCACCGCCGCGGCCAGCAGGTTGGCGGTGACCACCCAGCTGATGCCCCCGGCCGAGGTGCCCAGCGTGGACTGCATCAGCCCGAGGATGGGGACCACCAGGGTCTGCAGCATGGCGACGGTCATGCCGGCCAGGGCGAGGCCCAGCAGGATGGTCCAGGACGGCCGGCCGGTGCGGCTGGGCAGAGGTCTGAGCACGGGACACCGTTCTGGCTGGGCGCGAGAGGCCTCGCAGGTCGTCAAGCGTTGACCTCCCACGCTAGAGCGGCCCCGACACACATGTCAACGACGGGTTACTTGCCGGGAGCACCGAGCCCGGCCACGCCGGCACGTGCTGGGCCAGGCTGGGCGGCGTCCAGGCCTGCCCACCGGGCGCGCTTGGTCAGCTCGACGCCCGGTGCGCGCTGGTGGGGCTGGCGGGGGCGGAGCGGTGCGCGGGCTCGTCGGCCTCGGTCAGTGTGCGGGCCCACCGGTAGTCGGGCTTGCCGGCGGGTGAGCGGCGGATCTCGTCGGCGAACCACAGCGCCCTGGGCACCTTGTAGCCGGCGATCATGGTGCGCACGTGGGCGTCGAGCTCGGCCAGGGTGACGCCAGCGCCGGGCCGGCGGGCGACCACCGCGGCCACGGCGGTGCCCATCCGCTCGTCGGGAACCCCCACCACCAGGGCGTCCAGCACCGCCGGGTGCGACTTCAGCGCGCCCTCCACCTCCTCGGGGAAGACCTTCTCGCCGCCGGTGTTGATGGACACCGACCCGCGGCCGAGCATGGTGACCGTGCCGTCGGCCTCCACCCGGGCGTAGTCGCCGGGGATGGAGTAGCGCACGCCGTTGAGCTCGCGGAAGGTCTCGGCGGTCTTCACCGGGTCGTTGTAGTAGCCCAGGGGGAGGTAGCCGCTGCGGGCGAGCATGCCGATCTGCCCGGAGCCCGGCTGCACCGGGACCCCGTGCTCGTCCAGGACCTGGGTGGAGGAGTCGATCTTGACCACCGGCCCCGCCGACCCGGCGGTGTCGGCGGAGACCACGCCCATGCCGCTGAACCCGGTCTCGGAGGAGCCGATGGAGTCGGTGATGAAGGCGTGGGGCAGGGCCTCGAGGTACTGCCGCTTGACGCTGGGTGAGAACAGCGCCGCGGTGCTGGTCAGCGCCACGACCGAGGAGGTGTCGTAGCGGCCGGAGAGCAACCCGTCCATCATCGGTCGCGCCATCGCGTCGCCGGTGATGAACAGGACGTTCACCTGGTGCTTCTCCACGATCTGCCAGGTGCGCTCCCCGTCGAAGTCCGGGTACACCACGGCCTTGCCGCCGGTGAACAGGCTCTGCAGCACCGCCCACTGCGAGCCGCCGTGGATGAACGGCGGGATGGGGAAGCGGGTGGCCTGCGGGCTCTCCGCGCCGGTGCGGGCCTGTTCCCACTCGTCGGCCAGGTGCTCGCCGGTGAGGAAGCTGATGCCCCCGCCCAGCACCCGCCACACGTCCTCCTGGCGCCACATCACGCCCTTGGGCATGCCCGTGGTGCCGCCGGTGTAGATCATGTAGATGTCCTCGCCGGAGCGTTCGCCGAAGTCGCGCTCGGGCGAGGCCTGCCCCAGCGCCGCCTCGAGCTCGAGCGCACCGAGCGCGGTCAGGTCAGCGCTGCTGCCGTCCTCGACGGCGACGAAGCTGCGCAGCCGGGGGCAGCGCGAGGCCACTGCGGCGACCTTGTCGGTGTACTGGCGCTCGTGGATGAGCGCGACCATGTCGGAGTTGGTGAACAGGTACTCCAGCTCGGGCTCGGCGTAGCGGAAGTTCACGTTCACCATCACCGCGCGGGCCTTGAAGATGGCCACCATCGCCTCGACGCACTCGATGGTGTTGCGGCTGTACAGGCCGACCTTGTCGCCGGGCTGCACGCCCTGGGCCAGCAGGTGGTGGGCCAGCCGGTTGCTGCGGTCCTCCAGCTCGGCGTAGGTGCGGGAGCGCTCCCCTGACTCCAGGGCCACCCGCTCCGGGACGAGGTCGATGCAGTGCTCGATGAGGTCAGCGATGTTGAGGGCCACGTGGCTGAACCTAGAAGGTGATCTGCGTCACCACAAGGTCTTCGCGGCAGTCAGCCCGGCAGCCCCAGCGTGCGGTAGCGCTTCCAGCGGGCGGCCAGTCGCTCCTCGGTGCCCGCACCCAGCACCGCGGCCAGCTCCTGCGACAGCGTCGCCCCCATCCGGGTGCAGAACGCCTCGCTCTCCTCGGCCGCGTCCGGGTGCTCCACCACGATCCGGTCCACGATGCCGGCCGCGGCCAGGTCGGCCGAGCGGACCCCCTGCTCGGCGGCCATCTGCGGCGCCTTCTCCGCGGTGCGGTGCACGATGGCGCTGGCTCCCTCCGGCGGCAGCGGGGACAGCCAGCCGTGCTGGGCGGCGACCACCCGGTCGGCGGGCAGCAGGGCCAGCGCGGCGCCGCCGCTGCCCTGGCCCAGCAGCACCGACACGGTGGGCGAGCGAGTGGTGATGAGGTCGGCCAGGCAGCGGGCGATCTCCCCGGCGAGGCCGCCCTCCTCCGCGGCCGGCGACAGCGCCGCCCCCGCGGTGTCGATCACGGTGACCAGCGGCAGGCCCAGCTCCTCGGCCAGCCGCATGCCGCGGCGGGCGGTGCGCAGCGCGGCCGGGCCCAGCGGGTCGGCGGTGGTCTGGCGGGCCCGGTCCTGGCCCAGCACCACGCAGGGAGCACCGCTGAAGCGGGCCAGCGCCAGCAGCAGCGACGGGTCGGACTCGCCCTCCCCGGTGCCGTTGAGGGGCACCACGTCGGTGGCCGCGTGGCGCAGCAGCGCCCGGACCCCGGGCCGGCGCTCGTCGCGGGAGCGGATGACCGACTCCCACGCCTCGACGTCGGGCACGTCCTCGTCGGGCACCCTGGGCACCTCGAGGCGGCGCGGGGCCATCAGCACCGCCAGCGCCCGGTCGATCAGCCCGGCCAGGCCCTCGGCGGGGATCACGCCGTCCAGCAGGCCGCAGCGGTGCAGGTTCTCCGCCGTCTGCACGCCCTCGGGGAAGGGAGCGTCGTAGAGCGCCTCGTACACCCGGGGGCCGAGGAAGCCGACCAGGGCCTGCGGCTGGGCGATGGTGACGTGGCCGAGCGAGCCCCACGAGGCGAACACCCCACCGGTGGTGGGGTGACGCAGGTAGACCAGGTAGGGCAGTCCGGCGGCCTTGTGGGCGGTGATGGCGGCGGTGATCTTGACCATCTGCAGGAAGGCGATGGTGCCCTCCTGCATGCGGGTGCCCCCGGAGGCGGTGGTGGCCAGCAGCGGCAGGCCCTCGGCGGTGGCGCGCTCCACGGCGCTGACCAGGCGCTCGGCCGCGGCGACCCCGATGGAGCCGGCCAGGAAGCTGAAGTCGCAGCCGATGAGCGCCACGGGGCGCCCGCGCACCAGCCCCTTGCCGGTGAGCACCGACTCGTCCAGCCCGGAGCGCTCGCGCGCCTTGGTCAGGGCAGCGTCGTAGCTGGTGCTGCCGGGCACCGGGACGAGTGGCTGGTCCCAGGACTCGAAGGTCCCGTCGTCGACCACGGTCTCCAGCAGCTGCAGCACGCTCGGGCGGTCGGGGGCCTCATCGGTCATGGGCGGTCATCTTTCCCTACGCCGGAGTCGTTCGTTACCAACACCTTTGGGAAAAAGCACGGCGCCCGCCCCACCGAGGTGGGACGGGCGCGCACTGGTGCGGGGGGAGGTGGGAGCCGGCTGGCTCAGGCCTCGCCCTCGCCGGCGATGAACGCCTCCAGCTGGGTGCGGGCGACGTCGTCGGCCAGCTGGCGCGGCGGCGACTTCATCAGGTAGCTGGCGGCGGCGAAGACGGGGCCACCCACGCCGCGGTCCTTGGCGATCTTGGCCGCGCGCACGGCGTCGATGATGATGCCGGCGGAGTTGGGCGAGTCCCAGACCTCGAGCTTGTACTCCAGGCTCAGCGGCACGTCACCGAAGGCGCGACCCTCGAGGCGGACGTAGGCCCACTTGCGGTCGTCGAGCCACGCCACGTAGTCGGACGGGCCGATGTGGACGTTGTTGGCGCCCATGTCGCGGGTCAGGTTGCTGGTGACGGCCTGGGTCTTGGAGATCTTCTTGGACTCCAGGCGGTCGCGCTCGAGCATGTTCTTGAAGTCCATGTTGCCGCCGACGTTGAGCTGCATGGTGCGGTCCAGCTGCACGCCGCGGTCCTCGAACAGCTTGGCGAGCACGCGGTGGGTGATGGTGGCGCCGACCTGGCTCTTGATGTCGTCACCCACGATCGGCACACCGGCGTCGACGAACTTCTGCGCCCACACCGGGTCAGAGGCGATGAACACCGGCAGGGCGTTGACGAACGCCACGCCTGCGTCGATGGCGGCCTGGGCGTAGTGCTTGGCCGCGGCCTCGGAGCCCACCGGCAGGTAGCAGACCAGGACGTCGACCTCGGCCTCGCGCAGCGCCGCCGCGACGTCGACGGCCTCGGCGTCGGACTCGGTGATGGTCTCGGCGTAGTAGCGGCCGATGCCGTCCAGCGTCGGGCCGCGCTGCACGACGATCCCGGTGGGCTCGACGTCGGCGATCTTGATGGTGTTGTTCTCGCTCGAGACGATGGCCTCGTTGAGGTCGAAGCCGACCTTCTTGGCGTCCACGTCGAACGCGGCGACGAACTCCACGTCGCGGACGTGGTACGGGCCGAAGCGCACGTGCATCAGCCCGGGCACCGTGGTGTCCTCGGGGGCGTCGCGGTAGTACTGCACGCCCTGTACCAGGGACGAGGCGCAGTTGCCCACGCCCACGATTGCCACGCGCACGCTGGTGCGATTCTCAGCCATGGTCGGCCTCTCCTCTGTTGGTTCGACTATCGGTCTGGGTGCTGCGGTGAGCAGCGGGTCTTGCCGTGGTGCTCTCGAGGGGGCTCGAGGTCGGCTCCGTGGAGCCTCCCGTGGTCGTGCTGTCCTCGCTGGTGCGTTCCCCCGTGGTGCTGTCCCCGGTGGTGGCTTCGCCCTCTGCCACGATCAGCTCGTTGAGCCAGCGAACCTCGCGCTCGCTGGTCTCCAACCCGAGTCGGTGCAGCTGGTGGGTGTAGCGGTCGATCTGCTCGCCGGCCCGGCCCATCGAGGTGCGCAGTCCCTCACGGCGCTCCTCCACCTGCCGGCGGCGGCCCTCGAGGATCCGCATGCGGGCCTCGGCCGGGGTGCGGCTGAAGAACGCCAGGTGCACCCCGAAGCCGTCGTCGGTGTAGGTCTGCGGCCCGGTGTCGGCCACCAGCTCGGCGAAGCGCTCCTTGCCGGCGACGGTCAGCTGGTACACCCGACGGGCGCGCCGCTTGGTGCCGGTGCCGTCTGGGTCGGCCTCCTCGGTGATCAACCCGTCGGCCTGCATGCGTCGCAGCGTCGGGTAGAGCGAGCCGTAGGAGAAGGCACGAAAGGCGCCGAGCAGACCGGTCAGTCGCTTGCGCAGCTCGTAGCCGTGCATCGGTGCCTCGTGGAGCAGACCGAGCACAGCGAGCTCAAGCATGGTCCACCTCCTCGAAACGTTTGCGATGCAGTCACTGACTATATCGCGCCGATACATTGAGCGCGCGCCGCGGGCCGGTGTCCGCAGGTGACGGGCGTGTGTGGGCCCGGTGCCGGGTGCACATCCGTCCTCAACCCGGCAAACGCCGCACGTACCCTGATCACGTGTGGATGCAGCGACAGGTGGTGGACTACGCGCTGCAGCGCCGCGCCCTGCTCGCCGACCTGCACTCCGGCCGCACCGACGTCGCCGACGTCTGCGACGCCCATCCGTGCCTGCTCCGGGCGGCGAAGTTCCACGGCCGCACCAGCAACGTGACGTGTCCGGTGTGCCGCAAGGAGCCCCTCACCCTGGTGTCGTGGGTGTGCGGGGAGCGCCTCGGAGCGGTGTCGGGCTCGGCGCGCAGCCCGGAGGAGCTGGTGCGGATGGCCACCACCCAGGACGAGTTCTCGGTGTACGTGGTCGAGGTGTGCCGCACGTGCAGCTGGAACCACCTCACCCAGTCCTACGTCCTCGGCGCACCGGCGGCCAGCCCGCCGACCGCCCGCCGCAGACGCTCCCGCAGGACCGCCAGTGAGTGACGCACCCCGACCTCGAGGCCCACGCAGAACCATGGAGAACCAGCACGTGACCGACACCCAACCCGCCAGATCCCGACGCAGGGACGGCGGACGGCCCCCTGGCTCCACCCGCTGGCGCACCGTGCGCAGGGTGGCCTACGGACTCGTCGGGCTGGCGATCATCGGCCCGATCGTGGCGTTCATGGTGGCCTACCTGCTGGTGGACGTGCCGCAGCCGTCCGACCTCAAGGCCAACCAGGTGGCCACCATCTACGCCCAGGACGGCAACAACCAGATCGCCCGGATCGTGCCGCCGGAGGGAAACCGCACCGACGTCACCATCGAGCAGATCCCCACCAGCACCCGCTTCGCCGTGCTGGCGGCCGAGGACCGCTCCTTCTACTCCAACCCCGGCTTCTCCATCACCGGCACCGCCCGGGCCGCGCTGAACAACGTGCGCGGCGGTGAGCGCCAGGGTGGCTCGACCATCACCCAGCAGTACGTGAAGAACGCCATGGTCGGCGACGAGCAGACGCTGGTCCGCAAGTTCCGCGAGCTGGTCATCTCCACCAAGCTGGCCCAGCAGACGTCCAAGGACGACATCCTCGCCGCCTACCTCAACACCATCTACTTCGGGCGCGGCTCCTACGGCATCGCCTCGGCCTCGCAGGCCTACTTCGGCAAGGAGAGCAACGCCCTCACCGTGGCCGAGGGCGCGGTGCTGGCCTCCACCATCCGCAGCCCCTCCGCGCTGGACCCCACCGACCACCCCGAGGCGGCCGAGCAGCGCTGGAGCCTGACCCTCGACGCGATGGTGCAGGAGGGCTGGCTCACCGCAGACGAGCGGGCCGCGCAGGTCTACCCCAAGGTCCTGCCCCCCGCCGACCCGGACATGACCAGCGGGACGCAGGGCCCCAGCGGGCTCATCGTCCGCCAGGTTCGCAGCGAGCTGGTCACGGCGGGCATCAGCGAGCAGCAGCTCAACACCGAGGGCCTGCAGATCACCACCACCATCGACCCCAAGGCGCAGCAGGCGGCGGAGGCCAGCGCGGCCAAGACGCTGGGCGGGCAGCCGCCCAACCTGCGCGCGGCGGTGGTCTCGGTGGACCCGCGCAGCGGCGCGGTGCGGGCCTACTACGGCGGTCCCAACGGCAGCGGGCTGGACTACGCCCAGTCCACCAGCCGCCCGCCCGGCTCCTCGTTCAAGGTCTTCGACGTCGCTGCCGCCCTGAAGAAGGGCATCTCGCTGAACAAGACCTACGACGGGTCCACCCCGCAAACCATCGCCGGGCAGAAGATCACCAACTCCGAGGGTGCCTCCTGTGGCCGGTGCACCCTGGCCACCGCGCTGAAGCTGTCGCTCAACACCGTCTTCTACCAGCTCACGGTGGACGTCGGTCCGCAGGCGGTGGCCGACGTCGCCCACGCCGCCGGCGTCCCGACGGTGTTCCCGGACACCAACCAGCGGACGCTGCAGGAGGCCGACGGCCCGCCCAACGCGGGCATCGGCCTGGGCTCCTACCCGGTGCGGCCGATCGACATGGCCGCCGCCTACGCGACGCTGGCCGACAACGGGATCCAGCACGACCCGTACTTCGTGCAGAAGGTGGTGACCGCCGACGGCAACGTGCTGCTGGACCGGGGTCTGCCGCAGGGCACCCGGGCCATCGACGACGCCATCGCCAAGAACGTCACCGCAGCCATGGAGCCGATCGCCGCGTACTCGCGCAACCACAACCTCGCCGGGGGACGGGAGTCCGCCGCGAAGACCGGCACCAACCAGCTGGGCGAGACCGGCAACAACCGGGACGCCTGGATGGTCGGCTTCACGCCCTCGCTGTCCACCGCGGTCTGGGTGGGCAGTGACGGCGACGACCCCATCAAGACCAGCGGGGGCGCCAACATCTACGGCTCAGGGCTGCCGTCGGACATCTGGAAGTCGACGATGGACGGGGCGCTGCAGGGCACGCCGCAGGAGCGGTTCCCCAACGCACCGGCCCTCAACGGCGGCTCGGGCGGGGTGCCCGCGGAGACCTCCTCGGCCACGCGCAGCACCGGCACCACCACGCGGCCGAGCACCACCACCTCCACCCCGGCGCCCACCACCACCGCGCCCACCACCACCCCGACGCCCACGCCCACCAGCACGGCGCCCACCACCACCCGGGCGCCGAGCAGCACCACCTCCGCGACCACGACGACCCCGCGGACGACGACCAGGACCGCGGCGCCGGGGCCCACCACCACGCTGCCGGCCGAGGCGGAGGACGACTAGCCGCACCACGGACCAGCACACGACGGGACCAGCACACGACGACGGGACCAGCGACGTGGCTGGTCCCGTCGTCGTCGTGGGTGCCGGGCAGCGCCCGGCGGCTGGTGCTGGCTAGCCGACCAGCGCGGGCTGGGGCTGGGTGCGGGGCAGCTGAGCTGCGAACGCGTCGGCGATCACCTGGTAGCCCGCCGGGTTGGCGTGGATGTCCGGTTCGTCGGTGCACATGTAGGTGAGGGTGCAGATCTGGTACACCGGCAGCGGCACCGGGCCGACCCCGGGCAGATCCCGCGCCTCCAGGAAGCGGTAGCTGTCGAAGGCGGCGGAGACGTCGGCCACGCGCACGCCGAAGCCGCTGTAGACCGCACCCTGCACGGAGTTCACCGCGTAGGAGAACAGCGAGGTGAGCGCAGCGGTGAAGACGCCGCTGCCCCCGTCGAGGTAGGACGCCAGGAACGGGTTGTAGTAGTTCATGCCCACGAAGACCGGGTGGGAGGTCACGGCCGCGACGTTGAGGTCCAGGACGATGCGGGGCAGGTTCTTGCTGATCGTCCCGAGGCCGTCCACGGCGCAGCGGATGTCGATGGAGCCGCCCTGCGCGCACTTCTGGACGTCGTTGGCGCCGATGTCGTTGGTGATGTAGCGGACCTGACCCGGGTGGTCGCGCAGGAAGGTCTTGGCTGCCTCCAGCTGGGAGACGGCACCGTCGTAGGTGCAGCGGCCGCCCTCGATCATGGTGGTCGTGGTCTCGCCGGTACAGCCGAGCTTGACCAGCTCCAGGGTGGGCTCGGTGACCTTCAGCTGGGCGTACAGCTTGTCGGCGTAGCCCTCCTCGGTGTCGCCCGCGGGCTGGCCGTCGTGCGCCGGCTGGTAGCCCACCGACAGCGAGTCGCCGAGGGAGAGCAGGTAGGTGGTCGGTTGCGGGGCTGCGGTTGCGGCGGCCTGGGAGGTGGCGGCGGCAACCAGGGCGACAGCCAGGGCTCCCGCGAGGCGGCGAATGTTCATGTGGTCCTTCGATCGTTCGGTGCGGCGGAGAGCCAGTGACCGGCGCCTCGCAGTGTGACTTCGGGTGCGGCGGAGCGCGAGTCGACTCCTGGAGAGTCTTACGCCTAGTAGTCCATTAAGTACAGAACGTGAGTGTTTGCCGCGAGCCGTCACCGGCGGCCGCCGGTCGCGACGGGCTGCGTAGGGTCGGGTCCGTGCCTGGTGACCCCCGCGGACGTGTCGCGCCTGCTCGCCTCGCCGACGACACCCGCGGGCTGCGGCTCGGCGTCGACCGGGTGGCGCCCACGCGCACCGATCCCCTCGTGGCGCAGGCCAGCGAGCTGGTCGGGGGACCGGTGGGCCGCCACGCGCTCGTCGGACGGGTGCGGTTCTTCACCCCGCTGCGGATCATCCTGCTGCTCGCGGTGGTGTTCCTCGCCCTGGGCTGGTTCGCCAAGGCGCCGTGCCTGCAGCAGACCGGCCCGGCCTCGGCCCTGCAGCTGGACTGGGGAAACGGCCGCCAGTACCTCGCGATGTGCTACTCCGACACGGTCCCGCTCTACGGCGCCGAGCACCTCGACGAGGGCGCCCTGCCCTACAAGAAGTCGTGGGTGGAGAACCCGGGCACCGACCAGGAGCAGGTTCGCCACATGGAGTACCCGGTGCTCACCGGGATGTACCAGTACGGCGCCATGCTGGTGGCCAAGAGCTGGTACGTGCTGGCCCAGCAGGGCGTGCTGCCCGGCGCGCTGGAGGTGGTCCTCTACTTCACCGTGGTCGCGCTGGGTCTGGCGCTGGCCTGGCTGGTGACGGTGTGGGCCACCGCCGTCGTCGCGCGCCGACGCATCTGGGACGCCGCGCTGGTGGCGGTGTCGCCGCTGGTCGCGGTGCACGCCTTCACCAACTTCGACGCGCTGGCCACGGCGGCGGCGGCGGCCGGGCTGCTGGCCTGGGCGCGCAGGCGGCCGGTGCTGGCCGGCGTGCTGCTCGGCCTGGGTGGGGCGGCCAAGCTGTACCCGCTGCTGCTGCTGGGCCCGCTGCTGCTGCTCTGCCTGCGCAGCGGTGACCTGGCCCGCTGGCGGCAGAGCCACTGGTGGCGCGCCCTGGGCGGGGCCGCGCTCGCCTGGGCGGCGGTGAACCTGCCGGTGGCGCTGCTGTACCCGGAGGGCTGGAAGGAGTTCTACCGGCTGAACTCGGTGCGCGGCGCCGACCCGGACTCGCTGTACAACGTGGTGCGCTCCTTCACCGGCTGGGCCGGCTTCGACGGACCGCTGGCGCACGGGCAACCCCCGAGCGTGCTCAACGCGGTCAGCCTGCTGCTCTTCGTCGCGGTCTGCGCCGGGGTGGGCTGGCTGGCGCTCACCGCGCCGCGGCGGCCGCGGGTGGCCCAGGTGTGCTTCCTGCTGGTGGCCGGCTTCCTGCTCACCAACAAGGTGTGGAGCCCGCAGTACTCGCTGTGGCTGGTGCCGCTGGCGGTGCTGGCCATCCCGCGCACCCGGCTGCTGCTGGGCTGGATGGCGCTGGACGCGCTGGTGTGGGCGCCGCGGATGTACTACTACCTGGGCACCACCAACCGGGGCCTGCCTGAGCAGTACTTCACCGGGGCGGTGGTGCTGCGCGACGTGGCCGTGCTGGCGCTGGTGGTGCTGGTGGTCCGGGAGATCTACCGACCGCAGCAGGACCTGGTGCGCGCCGACGGCATCGACGACGACCCGGTGGGCGGCGTGCTCGACCGCGCGCCGGACGAGCCCCCGCGGTGGTTGCCGCAGTGGCTGCGCCCCCGCTCGCCCGACCCCCGCCCAGTCCCGGCCCAGCCGCACCCGGTCTAGCCGGGCCCGGCCGCGCCAGTGGGCTCAGTCCAGCACGCTGTGCAGGTACTCCAGGTCGGCGGCCATGCCTGCGCTGGGCGTCTCCAGCACCACCGGCGCCTGTGCGGAGCGGCAGACCGCGGCGAGCACCTCCGGCTCGATGGAGCCGGCGGCGATGTTGGCGTGGCGGTCGCGGGCGGAGTTGAACTCGTCGCGGGAGTTGTTCAGGTGCACCAGGTCGATGCGGCCGGTGATGGCCCGCACCCGGTCCACCGCGTCCACCAGGTCCTCCCCGCCCGCCCAGGCGTGGCAGGTGTCCAGCACGAAGCCGGCGCCCAGGTCGCCGACGGCGTCCCAGAGCCGGGCGATGTCGTCGAAGCGCCGGGCCATGGCGTTGTCCCCGCCGGCGGTGTTCTCGATGAGCACCGGCACGGCGAAGCCCCCTGCGTCGTTCTGACGCTCGAACATCTTGCGCCAGTTGGCAAAACCCTCGGCGGGGTCCTCGCCCTCACGGACGTGCCCGCCGTGCACCACCAGCCCGAAGGCGCCGATGGCCGCAGCGGCCTCGGCCTGCTGGGTCACCGCCTTGCGGGAGGGGATGCGGATGCGGTTGTTCAGGCTGGCCACGTTGATGACGTAGGGGGCGTGCACCACCACCTGCACGTCGCTGGCCAGCAGCGCCTCGGCCTGCGGGTGCGGCGTGGGCTTGTGCCACTTCTGCGGGTCGGTGAGGAACAGCTGCACGACCTCGGCACCGAGCTCGGTGGCGGTACCGATGGGGTCGCTGTCGTTGCGGACGTGAGCACCTATGCGCATCGCCCCAGCGTAGGGTCCCTGTCCGCCAACGACCGTCACCGGCCCGGCACCCGGTCGTTAGACTCACGACAGCAGCTGTGCGGTGGGTCACCTACAGTTGCCCATGTGGGTGCGGTGCTCCGGTCACGGGGACGCCGCACCGTCGGGCGTGGTGCCGTACCGGGCGCAGCGCACGCGGGACGTGAGGAGCACGGCATGCGGGGACTTTCCAGGGCAGCAGCGGTCACCGGACTCGTGGGGGTGTGCGCCACGGGACTGTCCGTGCTGGGCGCAGGCACCGCCGCGGCCGCTCCCGCCGACGTCGCGGTGGAGAGCTGCACCGTGCCGGTGCAGGCCAACCCCGGCGACCGGCTGGTGGTCAGCGCCAAGACGCTGCTCGCGCCCCAGATGCAGGGCCTCAGCACCATCCCGCTGGTGGGTCCGGCCCTGGTGGACGCGCTCACCCCGGCGCTGAAGTCGCTGTCGCTGCCGCCCTTCGTCGTCTCCGCCGACCGCGCCCCGGTCACCGGCGCGCAGATCGCCGACGCACTGGTCGTCGCGATCCCGGCGATCCCGCCGCCCGCGGTCCAGCCGCTGCGCGACGCGATCAGCAGCGCCTGCACCCTCGCCGTGGTCCCGCCGGTGCCGGTGCAGACCCCTGAGGCCGTCCCCAGCGCCGCCGCGGTCGCCGCCGCTCCCGCCGCTGCCGGCCCGGTCCCCGGCGCGGTGGCCCCTGGCGCCGGCGTCGCACCGAACACCACCCAGACGGCCGGCTCCGCCTCCACCGCCGCACCGGCGGGGCAGAGCAGCTACGGCCGGGTGCCCCGCTACACCTACAACGACCTGACGGCCGTGCCCTCGGGCGGCGCCGGGTACACCGTCGGTGTCGCCCCGACCCTGCCGCCCAAGTCCCTCAGCGGCTACGGGCTGCCCGCGCTGCCCAGCCTGGGCGTGCCCGGCGCGGCGCAGGCCCCGGGCCTGCCCCCGCAGACCGACCTGCTCCGCCCCGGGGCCGGTGCGGCCACCAGCCAGGCCCAGCCCCCCGCGGTGCAGCCCGCCTCCTCGGCCAGCGTCGTCACGGCGATGCCCACCGTCCCCGCGGCCTCCACCAAGGTCCCCGCAGAAGCCGTCGTCGCGGCCCTGCTGCTCTCCCTCACCACGGCCGCCGTGGTGCGCACCTGGGTGCTGCGACGCACCGCGCCGCTGCCCGCCTGAGACACTCGCTCCAGCCAAACAGCCCCCTACCCAGCGATTTCGCTGGTCAGGGGGCTGTTTGCTACCCTTGCTCGGTTGCTGACGCAACGACCCTCCTGCCGCGGAACCGCCGCGGCCGAATTCACTAGTCCACAGGAGGTGCAGAGGTCCTATGCGTCATTACGAGCTCATGGTCATTCTCGACCCGAACCTGGACGAGCGCACAGTCGCTCCGTCCCTGGATAC
Source organism: Rhodococcus sp. Z13_19A (assembly GCF_058133575.1). Classification (NCBI taxonomy): domain Bacteria; kingdom Bacillati; phylum Actinomycetota; class Actinomycetes; order Mycobacteriales; family Nocardiaceae; genus Rhodococcus; species Rhodococcus sp. Z13_19A. Next base: position 941,756 of record NZ_JBYUNN010000001.1, on the reverse strand, counting down.
ATTCCTCAACGTTGTTCGCAAGGACGGCGGCTCGGTCGAGAAGGTGGAGGTCTGGGGCAAGCGCAGGCTCGCCTACGAGATCCTCAAGCACGCCGAGGGCATCTACGCCGTCGTCGACATTGCCGCCGAGCCGGCCACCGTCACCGAGCTGGACCGTCAGCTCACCCTGAACGAGTCGGTGCTCCGTACCAAGGTGCTGCGGAACGAGCCCAAGAAGGTTCGACCGAAGGCAGTGCGCACCGAGAGCTGAGCCTCTCGCTCAGCGCTTGTGCCACTCCCACGACTCCAGGAGGACCCATGGCAGGCGAGACCAACTTGACGATCGTCGGCAATCTCACCGCCGACCCCGAGCTGCGCTTCACTCCCTCAGGTGCGGCGGTCGCCACCTTCACGGTGGCGTCCACCCCCCGCAAGTTCAACGCACAGACCAACCAGTGGGAAGACATGGACGCACTGTTCATGCGCTGCAACATCTGGCGTCAGGCTGCGGAGAACGTCGCTGAGTCACTGACGCGCGGTTCCCGGGTCATCGTCTCCGGACGACTGCGCCAGCGGTCGTTCGAGACGCGCGAGGGTGAGAAGCGGACCGTCGTGGAGCTCGAGGTCGACGAGGTCGGCCCGTCGCTGAAGTACGCGACGGCCAAGGTCAACAAGGTCAGCCGGGGTGGCGGCGGAGGCGGCGGCGGATTCAGCTCCGCACCGTCCGGCGGAGGCGGCGGCGCAGCCAACGACGACCCGTGGGGCTCCGCCCCGCAGACGGGCTCGTCCGTGGGCGGCGGCGGCGGTTTCGGTGGCGCGCGCGGCGGCTCGGACGACGAGCCTCCCTTCTGATCGACACGCAGGAATTACCCCGCCGCGTGCGGGGTCCCAGGTTTGAGATAGAGACCGGAGAAGATCCATGGCCAAGGCGCCAGTTCGCAAGGTGAAGAAGAAGGTGTGCACCTTCTGCAAGGAGCGCACCGCTCACATCGACTACAAGGACACGACGCTGCTGCGCAAGTACATCAGCGACCGCGGGAAGATCCGCGCGCGTCGGGTCACCGGCAACTGCACCCAGCACCAGCGGGACGTTGCCGTGGCCGTCAAGAACGCCCGTGAGGTAGCGCTGCTGCCCTACACGTCCACCGCACGCTGAGAGGGGGAACAACGATGAAGCTCATTCTCACCGCTGATGTTCCCAACCTCGGTGCCCCCGGCGACACCGTCGAGGTCAAGGACGGCTACGGCCGCAACTTCCTGATGCCCCGCGGACTGGCCATCAAGGCCACCCGGGGTGCCGAGAAGCAGGTCGAGAGCATCCGCCGCTCCCAGGAGGCTCGGGCCATTCGCGGCCTGGACCACGCCAACGAGGTCAAGGCCGCGATCGCGGGCCTGGACTCGGTCACCCTGCCGGTGCGTGCCGGCACCAAGGGCAAGCTGTTCGGCTCGGTCAGTGCCGGCGACGTCGCCGGTGCCGTCAAGGCCGCCGGTGGTCCCACGCTGGACAAGCGCACGATCGAGCTCCCCGCGTCGCACATCAAGACCGCGGGCAAGCACAGCGTGAAGGTGCACCTGCACCCCGAGGTGACGGCTGAGCTCGTCCTCGAGGTCACTGTCGCCAGCTGATCCACCCGCTCTGCAGAGCCCCCAGGCGATTGCTCGCCTGGGGGCTCTGCGCGCGTTGGGGGCGGTGCTCGGGCCCGACGGCAGTTAGCGCAGCGTAAAACTTGATCACCGTGTGCAGATGGCCTGGTCAGGCGTGCCTGTGGGTAACTCTGCCGTGCCGGACCGTTTCCGGAAGTCGACACGCCCGACCTGTCAACCCCCACGACACGCCGTGCCCAGAAGTAATCCACATCTGCCAACAGGCTGAAAACGGCGCTGACCTGCGGGTTGGGTGAGAACTTTCTTGTCTGTCCACAGGTTGTCCCCAGGGGGTGCACACCAACGCGCCCGCCCGTCCCCAACTTGTCCACAGGCGCGTGCACAGGGTCGATTGATGTTGTGTCTTCAGGCTCCTAACGTCTGCACGTCACCGCCACGGTGTGCACCGCCCAGCGCGGTGGCGCCGGCGTGAAGGCGACGTTCCTGACGGTGCGTCGCGGTAGGAATCCCTGCGGAAGTTCGCAGGGCTGAGCTCATGAGCAGAAGGTCAGGTGAGGTGCCCGTGGCGCTGGTTGATGATCGAGGACGGTCGCTGTCCTCGGCGCCACAGGAGTCGACGCCGTCGGAGGACTTCGGTCGGCAGCCGCCCCAGGACATGGCGGCCGAGCAGTCGGTGCTCGGCGGCATGCTGCTGAGCAAGGACGCCATCGCCGACGTGCTGGAGGTGCTCACCCCGGAGGACTTCTACCGGCCGGCCCACCAGTCCGTGTACGACTGCATCCTGGACCTGTACTCCCGGGGTGAGCCGGCCGACGCCGTGACCGTCTCGGCCGAGCTGGAGCGCCGCAACGAGCTGCGCCGGGTGGGCGGGGCCCCGTACCTGCACACCCTCATCGCCACCGTCCCCACCGCGGCCAACGCCGGCTTCTACGCCGCCATCGTGGCCGAGAAGGCGATCCTGCGGCGGCTGGTGCAGGCGGGCACACGCATCGTGCAGTACGGCTACGCGGGCGCTGACGGCCAGGACGTGGCCGAGGTCGTCGACCGCGCCCAGGCCGAGGTCTACTCCGTCACCGAGCGCAACACCAGCGAGGACTTCGTCCCGCTGGAGGAGCTGCTGCAGCCGACGATGGACGAGATCGACGCCATCGCCAGCCGGGGCGGGATGTCCAACGGCGTGCCCACCGGGTTCACCGAGTTCGACGCCATCACCAACGGCCTGCACCCGGGGCAGATGATCATCGTGGCCGCCCGCCCCGGTGTCGGAAAGTCCACGCTCGGCCTGGACTGGGTGCGCTCGTGCTCCATCAAGCACGGCATGCCCAGCGTGATCTTCAGCCTGGAGATGAGCCGCACCGAGATCGTGATGCGGCTGCTCTCCGCCGAGGCGCAGATCAAGCTGGGCGACATGCGCTCGGGCAAGATGACCGACAGCGACTGGACCCGGCTGGCCCGCCGGATGGGTGAGATCAGCGAGGCGCCGCTGTTCATCGACGACTCACCCAACCTCACCATGATGGAGATCCGCGCCAAGGCGCGGCGGCTGAAGCAGCGCCACGGCCTCAAGCTGGTGATCGTGGACTACCTGCAGCTGATGAGCTCGGGCAAGAAGGTGGAGTCCCGCCAGCAGGAGGTGAGTGAGTTCTCCCGCCACCTCAAGCTGCTGGCCAAGGAGCTCGAGGTGCCCGTGGTGGCCATCTCCCAGCTGAACCGTGGTCCCGAGCAGCGCACCGACAAGAAGCCGATGGTCTCCGACCTGCGCGAGTCCGGCTCGCTGGAGCAGGACGCGGACATGGTCATCCTGATCTACCGCCCGGACGCCTTCGAGCGCGACGACCCGCGGGCGGGCGAGGCCGACCTGATCCTGGGCAAGCACCGCAACGGCCCGCTGGCCACCATCACCGTGGCCCCGCAGCTGCACTACTCCCGCTTCGTGGACATGGCCCGCGGCTAGGGCTGGGGGGTGCTCAGGGGTGGTGCGGGGCAGCCAGCGCGCTGAGCTCGCGCACGTCCTGCAGGTGTCGGGTCATGGCCGCAGCTGCTCCCGGTCCGTCCTGGCTCAGCACCGCGGCGAAGATGGCCCGGTGGCCGTCGACGGAGATGCGTCGTCCCAGCGCCGTCCGGTGGGACAGCGCTCGGGTGGGCTCGGTCCAGGTCATCGTCATGGAGCACAGCGCCACCAGGAGCGGGTTCTGCGCTGCGTGCGCGAGCAGGCTGTGGAACTCGACGTCCAGCTGGATGGACGCCTCAGGCGTGAGGTCCGCCCCGGACCGGGTCAGCACGCTCTCCAGCGCCACGAGGTTGGACTCGACGGCGCGCAGGGCAGCCAGCTCGGCGATTCCCGGCTCCACCAGGTCCCGCACCTCGCTGGCGTTGCCGATCTGCACGTCCAGGTCGCTCAGGCTGTCGTAGAGCTGCGCCGTGCCTCGCGCGGGCTCGGCCACGATGCTGCCGCGACCTTGGTGGCGCTCCACCAGCTTCTTGGACTCGAGCTCGAACATCGCCTCCCGCAGCGACGGGCGGGAGACTCCCATCGTCGCGGCCAGCTCCCGCTCCGGAGGCAACCGGTCGCCCGGGCGCAGCTCTCCGCTGACGATGAGCCGCTCCAGGTGGGCGGCGACCTCTGCGCTCACGCTGTGGGTGCGACGCACCAGCGGAGGCACTGACACCGGGGTCATGGCAGGCGCCCTGCGTGAAGTGCCATGCGCACCATCCGTTCTCTGTGGTCTGACCAATCATTCCCTGGGCACCGGGTGCCGCGCAACCACCGAACAGCTGTGGGCGAAGCACGCCAGGGCGGTGGAACACCCAAACCGCGGCATTGCGGGCTGGTTAAACACCCGTTACGTTCGCCGGTTCCCCCTGTTCGGCAGTCCGGCCGAGCCATAACGTGCTCCGTGTCCGGTGGTCGGACCAATCGACGCCCGAGCAAAGGAACCTACGATGACCCGCACCCTCAGTCGCCTCCTGGTGGCCCTGATCGCCGTGCTTGCTCTGGGCTCGTCCTTGACCGCGTGCATCTCCTCACCCGGAGGTACCGCCGCCAGCGATCCGAACGCCGTGAAGGTGGGCACGCTGCGCGGCCAGCCGCACCTGTACCAGCCGTACTTCATGGAGCAGTTCGCCCCGGAGGGGACCAAGTACGAGATCGTCCTCTTCGACAGCTCGCCGGACATGAAGAACGCACTGGCCTCCGGCTCCATCGACTACGCCGTGATGGGTGCGCCGTCGGTGATCGCCGCGGTCGCCGCCGGGCAGGACCTGCGGATGGTGGCCTCGGCCGCGAACGGGGGCTCCGGCTTCGTCGGCAAGTCCGAGATCGCCTCGGTGAAGGACCTCAAGGGCAAGAAGATCGGCTTTCCCGCCGGTGCCTCGCAGGAGCTGCTGCTGCGCCTGACGCTGCAGGCCAACGGGCTCGACCCCAGCCGGGACGTGCAGCTGGTGAACCTCGCCTTCTCCGACATGGCCACCGCCTACAAGTCCGGCCAGATCGACGCGTTCCTCAGCGCGGAGACGGCGCCGTCCATCGTCATGCAGTCCGGGGCGAAGCAGATCACCTCGCCCTACGAGACCGCGATCGGCGGCGTGAACATCGTGTTCGCCACCACTGGCACCGTCACCGGCAAGGACCCGAAGCTGGCGCAGGCCGTCGTGGACAGCTTCACCAAGGCGGTGGACCACATGAACGCCAACCACGTTGCCTGGGTCGACGGGCTGGTCAGCACGTTCGGCCTGGACCGCACCGTCACCGAGACCGCGATCAAGAACATCACCCCCCGCTGGCAGCTGGACACCGCCTACCGCGCCCAGGTCGGCGCCCTGGCCGAGCAGATGGTCGCCTTCGACCAGCTCTCCGGGGTCCCGGACATGGCCAAGGTCTTCGACACCACGTTCGTGGACGCGATCCAGGCGGCGCGGTGACCCCGCCAGGACGGAGACGGACATGACCGCCTCCGGTGACCTGACCCCAGCCGCCCAGCTCGCCGCGACGGGGACCGCGCCCTCGCGACCGGCGGCCGCCACGGGAGCGCGCCGCGGCAGCGGGCTGCGTCGACGGCTGGCCGCCACGCTGTGGGCGCTGCCGGTGCCGCTGGTGCTGCTGCTGCTGTGGGACCAGGGGGTGAGCGGTGGGTGGACGCTGCCCTTCGGCATCCAGATGGAGTTCGTGCCCAGGCCCTACGACGTGGCCCGGCGGCTGGCGGACCTCGCGCTCGGCGGCGTCATCAACGACTCCTACAGTGGGGTGCTCTGGCTGCACCTGTACGCCAGCACGTTGCGGGTGGTGCAGGGCTTCCTCATCGCCGTGGTGATCGCGGTGCCGCTGGGCATCGTGATGGGCCGCTCCCGGGTGGTCTACCGGATGCTCGAGCCGACCATCAACCTCGTCCGTCCCATCCCCGTGACGGCCTGGGCGCCGCTCGCCCTGCTCATCATCGGCTTCGGCGACCGCTCGACCATCTTCCTGGTCTTCCTCGCCTCCGTGTTCTCCGTGCTGCTCAACACCATCTCCGGAGTGCAGGCGATTCCCGAACGGCTCTTCGAGGCCGCGGCGATGCTGGGCACCCGGCCGGTGCAGACGCTGTACAAGGTGGTGCTGCCTGCCGCGATCCCCAGCATCATCGGGGGGATGCGCATCGCGCTGGGCCTGGGCTGGGTGATTCTCGTGGTCGGCGAGACCGTGGGCATCAGCACCGGGTTGGGCGCGCTCATCACCCAGGCCCGCGAACAGTCACGCACCGACCTCATCGTCGCCGTGATGATCGTCATCGGACTGGCCGGGTTCCTGGCCGACCGCCTCCTCGTCCTGCTCGTGCGGCTGGCCAGCGGCCGCCGTCCGCTCGTGCCCTAAGTCCGGGCTCGCCCCCCGCACCCCACCCCTCCAGGGAGAAGACCCATGAAGATCTACTCCACCCGCCGTCGGCGCAACCCACCTGCTGGCATCACCATCACCGGTCTCGACAAGCGCTACGCCGGCGCGGACGACTACGCCGTCTCCGGGGTGAACCTCGACATCGGTACCGGGGAGCTGGTGTGCGTCATCGGCGCCAGTGGATGCGGGAAGTCCACCCTGCTGCGGATCCTGGCCGGCTTCGAGTCCGCCACGAACGGGACGGTGAGCGTCGGCGGTGAGGTGGTGACGGGGCCGGGCCCCGAGCGTGGGGTGGTCTTCCAGGACTATGGGCTGTTCCCCTGGCTCACCGTGGCAGAGAACGTCGCCTACGGGCCCAAGCAGGCACGGATGCCCCGAGCGGACGTCAAGGCGACCACCACGCGCTCCATCGAGGCGGTCGGGCTGACCCGGGTGGAGAAGTGGTTCCCGCACCAGCTCTCCGGTGGCATGCAGCAGCGCGTCGCCATCGCCAGGGTGCTGGCCAACCAGCCGTCGGTGCTGCTGATGGACGAGCCGTTCGGTGCGCTCGACGCCTTGACCCGCACGACCATGCAGACCGAGCTCACGCGCATCCACAAGGAGGCCGGGGTGACCATCGTCTTCGTCACCCACAGCATCGAGGAGGCGGTCTACCTGGCCGACCGGGTGGTGGTGATGGCAGGCGGGTCCTCGCACGGGAACTCCGGGTACGTGCGCGAGGTCGTGGAGATCGACCTGCCGGGCAAGCGGGACGTGACCTCGCCGAAGTTCAACGACTACAAGCGCACCCTCGACGCGCTGGTCCACCAGGGCAACCACGCTGCGGCCTGACCAGCCCGACACCACATGTCAGGAGAGCGACAGATGCCCCTCACCGATGAGCACAGCGCCGGTCCGTACGACACCGTGCTGCTCGGCGGCCACGTCATCAGCCCAGCCTCGGGGCTGGACGCGGTGCTCGACGTCGGGATCCGCGGCGGTCGCATCGCCGCGATCGGCGCCGACCTGGCAGGGGTGGCGGCCACCGAGGTTGCCGACGTCCGCGGCACGCTGGTGCTGCCTGGCCTGATCGACACCCACGCGCACGTGTTCGAGCACGTCTCGGGCCGGTTCGGCCTCAACCCGGACGTGGTGGGCGTGCGCTCCGGGGTGACCACCGTGGTCGACCAGGGCGGACCGTCGTGCATGACGTTGCCGGGCTTCCGGCACTTCATCGCCGAGCCTGCGCAGACGCGGGTGCTGGCGTTCCTGTCGGCCTACCTCGTCGGAGGGCTGGAGGGGCACCTCTACGACCAGCTGTACAGCCCGACGGGCGTCAACGTGCAGGCCACGGTGGCGTCGGCGGCAGCCAACCTCGACCTGGTGCGCGGGATCAAGGCCCACGCCGAGATCGGTGGCTTCGCCCGCTGGGGCATCGAGGTGATCGAGCTGGCCGCGGACATCGCCCACCAGGTGGGGCTGCCCCTGTACGTGCACTTCGGCCAGCTGTGGGGACTGCCCGCGAGCGGGGCCAACGGGGAGGACGCGGACACCATCGTGGAGCGGGTCATTCCGCTGCTCAGGGAGGGTGACGTGCTGGCCCATCCCTTCACCCGGCACCCCGGCGGCTTCGTCAACCGCGACGGCGAGGTGCACTCCGTCATCCGGGCGGCGCTGGATCGGGGGCTGAAGATCGACGTGGGTCACGGCAGCCACTTCTCCTACCGCCTGGCGGCCAAGGCCCTGGGGGCCGGGATCGTCCCGCACACCCTGGGCGCGGACATGCACGGCTACAACACCGAGGTTCCAGCCCCGGCCGGGACCCCCGTGGAGCACCCGGACGAGGAGAACCACCCGTTCCTGGGTCAGGCCCGGTTCAGCCTGACCCAGGCGATGAGCTCGATGCTGGCGCTCGGGCTGTCACTGCACCAGGTGGTCGAGATGGTCACGGCCAACCCGGCGGCGATGCTCGGCATGAGCGACCAGCTGGGATCGCTCGCCGTGGGCAGGGGCGCCGACATCACCGTGCTCCGCGACGAGCGTGGCTCGTTCCGCCTGCAGGACAACGACGGCACCGTGGTGACCACCGACCGGTTGCTGCAGCCGATGTTCTGCCTGCGTGACGGAGTGCGCGTGGACGCCGACTCGCCGATCCTGCCGCAGGCCGTCCCGGCATGAACGCGGAGCCGGCCTTGACCAGCTGCTGGGCGGGGTTCGGCAGCTAGCCACGTCGCCCTTGGGGAAGAAGGCGACGGCGATGGCGTTGGGCAGCTGTCCACGTTCAATCTCACAGCGATCAAGGTGCGCGACCGTCCGCAAGCGGTTACACACAGGGTGTGCACCCAGACCCGAGCGATCCTTTCGTCCACGTGCGCGGAGCCAGCGAGCACAACCTCAAGAACATCGACGTCGACCTGCCCCGCGACGCGCTGGTCGTCTTCACCGGCGTCTCCGGCTCCGGCAAGTCCTCCCTGGCCTTTGGCACGCTCTACGCCGAGGCGCAGCGCCGCTACTTCGAGTCGGTGGCGCCCTACGCACGTCGGCTGCTCCAGCAGGTCGGCGCCCCGCACGTGCAGGAGATCACCGGTCTGCCGCCGGCGGTGGCGCTGCAGCAGCGGCGTGGTGCCCCCAGCGCCCGCTCGACGGTGGGCACGCTGACCACGCTGTCGAACCTGGTGCGGATGCTCTACTCGCGCGCCGGCACCTATCCGGACGGTGCCTCGCGGCTGGAGGCGGAGGCGTTCTCGCCGAACACCGCAGCGGGGGCCTGCCCGCGCTGCCACGGGCTGGGGGTGGAGCACGACGTCAGCGAGGAGCTGATGGTCCCGGACACCTCGCTCAGCATCCGTGAGGGCGCGATCGCCGCCTGGCCCGGTGCCTGGCAGGGCGCCAACCTGCGCAGCATCGTGGCCGGTCTGGGGATCGACGTCGACGCCCCCTGGCACACGCTGAGCGCGAAGGACCGCAACTGGCTGCTCTTCACCGACGAGCAGCCCAAGGTTCTGATCAAGCCCGAGCGCGACCGCATCGACCACGGCTACTACGGGCTGTTCTGGAGTGCTCGCGCACACGTGCACCACGTGCTGGCCACCTCCAAGAGCCAGATGATGCGGGACAAGGCGCTGCGCTTCGTCCGCAGCGTCGAGTGCTCGGCCTGCCATGGTGCCGGGCTGCGGGCGGAGTCGTTGGCGGTGACCTTCGCGGGGATGACCATCGCGCAGACCAACGCGTTGTCGTTCAGCGAGCTGGTCGCGCTGCTGCGCCCGGTGGCCGAGCTCACCGAGGTTGCCGCGGCGACCTCCTCGGCCAGCTCGGGGGAGGGCACCGAGGTCGCGGTGCGCATCTGCGCCGACCTGGTGGCCCGGGTGCAGGTGCTGCTCGAGCTGGGGCTGGGCTACCTCTCGCTGGGGCGCAGCTCCACCACGCTCTCACCCGGTGAGGCACAGCGGCTGCGCATCGCCACGCAGCTGCGCTCCGGCCTCTTCGGGGTGGTCTACGTCCTCGACGAGCCCTCCGCGGGCCTGCACCCCGCCGACGCCGAGCCGCTGCTGGACGTGCTCGACGCGCTCAAGGGCTCGGGCAACTCCCTGTTCGTCGTCGAGCACGACCTCGACGTGGTGCGCCGCGCCGACTGGATCGTCGACATCGGCCCAGAGGCCGGCGAGCGCGGGGGGCACGTGCTCTACTCCGGGCCGGTGGCAGGCTTGGAGCACGTCGAGGGGTCGATCACCGGAAAGCACCTCTTCGGCCGTGCGGAGCCACTTCAGCGTCCCCAGCGCACGCCCCACGGGTGGCTGCGCCTGCATGGGGTCAGCCGGCACAACCTGCAGGACCTCTCCGTCGACGTGCCGCTGTGCGTGCTCACCGCCGTGACCGGGGTGTCCGGCTCGGGCAAGTCGACGCTGGTCAGCCAGGTGCTCGCCGAGCTGGTGCGCCGCCGCCTCGGCCAGGCCCCCGACGAGGAGGGCAGCGAGCTCGAGGTCGACGTCGACGACGCCATCGGCCTGGAGTCCTTCGATCGGCTCGTGTGCGTCGACCAACGCCCGATCGGGCGCACGCCGCGCTCCAACCTGGCGACCTACACGGGCCTCTTCGACGCGGTGCGCAAGCTGTACGCGGCGACCCCGGAGGCGCGCAAGCGTGGCTATGGCGCCAGCCGCTTCTCCTTCAACGTTGCCGAGGGTCGCTGCAAGACCTGCCAGGGAGAGGGCTTCGTCTCCGTCGAGCTGCTCTTCCTGCCCGGGACCTATGCGCCGTGCCCCACCTGCCACGGCGCGCGCTACAACGACGAGACTCTCGAGATCGACCACCGCGGCAAGAACATCGCGGACGTGCTGGCGCTCTCCGTCGACGAGGCGGTCGAGTTCCTGGCCGACGTGCCCGCTGCCGCGCGCAGCCTGACCACGCTGAGCGAGGTCGGGCTGGGCTACCTGCGCCTGGGCCAGCCGGCGACCGAGCTCAGCGGTGGTGAGGCCCAGCGAATCAAGCTGGCGACCGAGCTGCAGCGTGCCCGCCGCGGGCACGCGCTGTACCTGCTCGACGAGCCCACCGCGGGCCTGCACCCCGCCGACACCACCCTGCTCCTCCGCCTGCTGCACCGGTTGGTGGACGCAGGCAACACCGTGGTGCTCGTCGAGCACGACCTCGACACGATCGCCAGCGCCGACTGGGTCATCGATCTCGGCCCCGGCGGTGGGGACCAGGGCGGGTGCGTGGTGGCCGCAGGCACTCCGGAGACGGTGGCCCGGGCCGAGGGCAGCGCCACGGCGCCGTACCTGCTCACCCGGCTCGCGGCCCACGAGGCTGACCGGTAGCCGGCGGCCCGAATCGGCGCGGGGCCAGACCCTCTGCGGTCAGCGGCCGGACGGGTCCAGCCTGCACAGCGGCTGCGCGGTCTGCAGGCCCCCGGTGGTCACCGTGGTGTTCAGCCGGCACGGGTCGAAGCCGGCGTCGCTCACCGCGGCGAGCACGGTGCGCCACTGCGCCTCGTCCAGGGCGGGGGTGCGCGACAGGACGAACCCGGTGCTGCGGTCGGGCGAGCCCACCAGCGCCCAGGTGTAGTCCTCGTCGAGGGTGTCGGGGCTGTGGGCGGCCACCACGTAGTTGGTGCCGCCCAGGAACACCGGCTGGTTGAACGCAGCCAGGAAGGTCACCTGCAGGGCTCCGGTGGTCACCGGGTCGCTCACCCGTGCGGTGCCCTCGATGGGCACCGGGATGCCGAACGGTCCGGCGCAGCGGTTCTGCACGCGCACGGTGCCGTCGTCGTTGAGGCTGTAGCGCGCCTGGGTGTCGCGGACGCAGAAGACGTCGAAGAACGCGGGGATGGACGCCAGCTGGTTCCAGGTGCCCAGGTAGCGGGACAGGTCCGTGGGCACCGGTTGCAGCGGCCCGGGCGCCTGGGTCTGCGCTGGAGCCGGGGCCGCGGCGGCGGTGGCGAGGCCGCCGCTCAGCACGGCGCCGAGCGTGGCGGTAGTGAGGGTGGCGGCGGTGAGCGCCCGCCGGATCTGTGCACGCATGGTCGGCCTCCAGGTCAGTGTCCGGCAGAGTCACCTGGTCTTCGCCGCACCCGCGCCCCCCGGTTCGCCGGGCAGTGGTTGACGCCCCCTGCGTGGTCGGCTGTACTCCGAGCGTCTGCTTGTGTCCCTGCGCCACTCGACGTTCGCCGAAGGAACCGCCCATGCTTGCCGTCATCGCCACCCTCACCGTCCGCGAAGGAACGGGTCCCGACTTCGAGGCCGCCATTGCCGCGCTGGGGGTGCAGGTGCGGGAGAACGAGCCGGGCAACCTGCTCTACCAGCTCACCCGGTCCAAGACCGAGCCGAACGTCTACAAGATGCTCGAGCTCTACGCCGACGGCGCCGCCGCCAAGGCGCACGGGGAGTCCGCGCACTTCAAGGAGGGCGGCAAGGTGATGGCCGGGTTCCTGGCGGCCGCGCCCGAGCTGGAGTACCTTGACGCGCTCTGACCGGGCCGGTCAGTCCTGCAGGTAGTCGCGCACCACGGCACGCTGGCGCAGCTGGGAGATCTGGGTCTGGCTCCACGCCGAGAACTCCGCGGCGCGTCGGGCGACCTCGCTGGGCAGCTCCTCCCAGCTGAGCCACACCCAGTCGTTGACCTCGTCCGGGCGGGGCTGCGGGGTGTCGCCGGTGCGAGCGAGGTACACCGGGCAGATCTCGTTCTCCACCACGCCCTGGAACTCGGCGCGGTAGCGGAAGTCCGGCAGCGCCGGGCGGATGTCGGTGACGGTGATGCCCAGCTCGTGCTCGGCCCGGCGGCGGATGGCGTCGACGTCGTCCTCGCCGGGCGCCGGGTGCCCGCACACGGTGTTGGTCCACACCCCGGGGAAGGTGGACTTGTCCAGGGCGCGCTGGGTGAGCAGCACCTGTCCGTGCGGACCGAAGACGTAGCAGGAGAACGCCCGGTGCAGCGGGGTGTGCGCGGTGTGCACCTCGCTCTTGGGCATGGTGCCGATCTCGTGGCCGGACTCGTCGAGCAGGACCACGAGCTCGACGGCGGCGGGGGCGTGACTCACGGAACCAGGGTAGAGAAGTTGCCTCCCAGCAGCACACTTGCGATCTTTGGCACCGCCAGCAACCCTGGCCCCGGTGCAGCGCAGCGTGGACCAGGACGAGACGGCGATCGTGTGGTTTCGCCGGGACCTGCGCCTGGGTGACCTGCCGACGCTGAGCGCGGCCGCGGCCACCGCCCGCTCCTCGGTGGCGCTGTTCGTGCTGGACGACGCGTTGCTGGGTCCCGCCGGTGCCCCGCGCACCACCTTCCTCTACCGCTGCCTGCGTGAGCTGGACGCGGCGTTGCAGGGTCGGCTGCTGCTGGTGCGTGGCGACCCGGTGCAGGTGGTGCCCGAGGTGGCCAGGCAGGTGCAGGCGCGCACCGTGCACGTCAGCGCCGACTTCGGCCCCTACGGCCGCCGCCGGGACGACGCGGTGCGCGATGCGCTGGGCGAGACCGAGCTGGTCACCACCGGCTCGCCCTACGCGGTGGCGCCCGGCCGGGTGACCAAGCCCGACGGCACGCCCTACCGGGTGTTCACCCCGTTCCGGCGGGCCTGGGCCGAGCACGGCTGGCGCCCGCCGGCGCAGACCTCGGCCGCCACGGTGAGCTGGCTGGACCCGCCCCCGGTTGCTTCGCGGTGCGCCGTCCCGGCGGACGTGGACCTGGGCGCACTCGAGCTCCCGGACCCCGGTGAGGCGGCAGCGCTGGCCCGGTGGGAGCAGTTCCGCACCGAGGACCTGCCTGGCTACGCCACCGACCGCGACCGGCCCGACCGCGACGTCACCAGCCGGATGTCGGCGTACCTGAAGTGGGGCTGCGTGCACCCGCGGACGCTGCTGCACACCCTGGCGAGCGACCACGGCGAGGGCGCCACCACGTTCCAGACCGAGCTGGCCTGGCGGGACTTCTACGCCGACGTGCTGCACCACCGGCCGGACTCCGCCCGGCGCAGCTACGACCGGCGCTTCGACGCGCTGGGCTACGACAGCGGCCCGGACGCCGAGCGGGCCTTCGCCGCCTGGCGGGAGGGACGCACCGGCTTTCCCATCGTGGACGCCGGGATGCGTCAGCTGCGCCACGAGGGGTGGATGCACAACCGGCTGCGGATGATCGTCGCGTCCTTCCTCACCAAGGACCTGCACCTGCCCTGGTGGTGGGGCGCGCGGCACTTCATGGACCACCTGGTGGACGGCGACCTGGCCAACAACCAGCACGGCTGGCAGTGGACGGCCGGCACCGGCACCGACGCCTCCCCCTACTTCCGGGTGTTCAACCCGGTGACGCAGGGACAGAAGGTGGACCCCGACGGCGACTACGTGCGCCGGTGGGTGCCGGAGCTGCGGGGCGTGCCCGGCAAGGCGGTGCACACCCTGCCCGACGGACCCCCGTCCGGCTACCCCGAGCCACTGGTGGACCACGCCCACGAGCGGCAGGTGGCGCTGCAGCGGTACGGCGCGGTCACCGGCAAGAACTAGAACACATGTTCGACTGGTTCTGCTACCGTGGATCCATGGCAGGTGCGCTGCAGTCGTCGCTGTTCGACGTCGCCGACGAGGGCCCGGTGCTCGGCGAGCTGGGTGCCGCGGTGCAGCGCCGCCAGCTCAGCCACGGCGCCTGGGTGGACGTGCTGCCCGGCTGGCTCACCGGCTCCGAGGCGGTGTTCGACCGGTTGGTGGACGGGGTGCCCTGGCGGGCGGAGCGCCGACAGATGTACGACCGGGTGGTCGACGTGCCCCGGCTGGTCTGCTTCTACCGCGACGGCGACCGGCTGCCCGACCCACTGCTGGTGCAGGCCCGCCGACGCCTGGACGCCCACTACGGTCCGGAGCTGGGCGAGCCGTTCACCACCGCGGGCCTGTGCTTCTACCGCGACGGCGCCGACAGCGTGGCCTGGCACGGCGACCGGGTGGGGCGTGGCCGCAGCACCGACACCATGGTCGCCATCCTGTCCCTCGGCGCCGATCGGCCGCTGCTGCTGCGGCCCACCGAGGGCGGTGGACCCACGCTGCGGTACTCGCTGGGCCACGGCGACCTGCTGGTGATGGGCGGCAGCTGCCAGCGCACCTGGGAGCACGCCGTGCCCAAGTCGACCCGGCCGACGGGCCCGCGGATCAGCGTGCAGTACCGCCCCGCGCACGTCCGCTGATCCACGAGCCCGCCGAAGAACCCGGGCGTCAGCCGAAGACCACCACCGCCATCACGGTGGCCACCACCAGGCCGCTCATCACCGGGATGAAGCACTTGCGGGCCAGCTCCACCGCGGGCACCCGGACGAAGCCGGCCACCGCCAGCAGCGAGGACCACGCGACCAGGGTGCCGCCGCCGGACCAGATGTTGCCCATCTGTCCGATGGCCGCCAGCGTCGGGCTGCTCACCCCGGAGGTCTCCCCGAGCGAGCCGGCCAGCGACCCGGTGAGCGGCAGGCCGGAGAAGCCGGAGCCCTCCAGGCCAGCGACCAGGCCGACCAGCAAGATGCCGAACGCGGTGATCATGGTGTTCTGCGGCAGGCTGTCCTGGGCGGAGAGCACCAGGTCGAACAGCAGCGACGGGCCCTGCGCGTCCTCGCCCAGGCTGAGGATCTGGGCGGAGAAGTCGCCGTTGCCGAGGAAGAAGAACCCAGCGATGGGCAGCACCACACCCATCGCCTTGAAGGCGAACACCAGTCCGTCCACGATGTGCTCAGCGGAGGCCTCCATAAACGTGCTGCGGTCGCGGACGAAGGCGGCGCCGAACACCATCAGCAGCGCGATGCCGCCGACCAGTGCCGCGGCGTCGCCGCCCTTGAGGTCGGTCACCGAGTCGGAGGCGCTGGCCAGCACCATGTAGATGATCAGCGCCAGGTATGCCGCCGGTACCAGCACCGCGAAGGCCTTGGCCGCCCATGGCTTGTCGACCGGGAGGATGCTGTGCCGCTCCGGTGGCATCGGCTCACCAGCCGGGGTGCCGCGCAGCGCCGGGCCGTGCCCGACCACCGGCGGCGGACCGCCGTGCCCGCCAGTACCGGCGCCGACCAGCTCTCGCCGCTCCACCGCTACCGCGGTAGACCCTTCCGCGAGCTCCTCAACCACCTCGGCGTCCGCGGTGGGCGCCCCACGCTCGGCGGTGGACTCCCACTCCTCCAGCAGCGCGTCGGAGGGCTTACGCATCTTGCGGATCTCCATGGCATAGCCGATGGCCAGCGCGACCGCCCCGACCACCAGCGACATGACGAAGGCCCGGTCCGCGACGACGGCCGGGTCCGCCCCAGCCGCGGTGGCCGACAGGCCCGGCGCCACGCCGATCACGTAGTCCGACGACAGCGCCATGCCCTGGCCCGCGATGGCGATGGTGAAGCCCGCGGCCAGCGGCCGCAGCCCGGCCCGAATGGCCACCGGCACCAGCACCGCGCCAATCAGCGGCACCGCGGGCGTCGGCCAGAAGAAGAGCGAGATGAAGTAAGTGACGATCACCAGAGTCCAGAATGCGAGGTGGCCGTTGCGCATCACGCCACGGAATGGCGCGACCATTTTCCGGTCGGCGCCCAGCCCCTCGAGGGCGCGCAGCATTGCCGTGACCATGGCGATGATGAGAAAGATGTTGAAGAGCGAGGTGGCGGCGACCAGGCTGGCGTTGAAGATCGCGGAGAGCCCGGTGGCCAGGCTCTTCGACCAGACCAGCGCGGTGAGGAAGGTGGCCACCACCGCGGGGACCACGATGTTCTTGCGCATGACCATGGTCGCGAGGATCACCACCACCCCGGCCAGGAACACCCAGTGAGCTGCTGTCAGTTGCATCGTCGTCTCCCGGGGAAGCCCAATGTGATATTGGCGAAACTCCCTGACTTGGCTAGGCCCGTCCATGAACGATGTGCACACCCGGGTGGCCCACAAATGTGCAGCGTGCCGTAGTCCCTGCTCATGTGGTGCTGCACGATGTTTCGCAGACGTAAAAACATTGCGGCCGGCGAGAGGACGAGGGTGACGGCACGTCTCACGGCGTCTGACCAGGCGGTCTCGGCCGCCACCGGCCCCTCGCGGCGAGGGTGGCTGCTCGCCGCCCTGCTCGGCGCGACCTTCCTCGGGACGGTCAGCAACAACATCGTCAACGTCCCGTTGCGCCAGATCACCGACGACTTCGGCGCCCCGGTCACCCAAGGGGTGCTGGTGGCGTCCACGTCGGTGCTGGTGCTCGCGGTGATGATGCCGCTGACCGGGTGGGTCAGCGACCGGCTCGGGCGGCGCCGCACGCTGGTGCTCGCCCTCACCGTGCTCACCCTGGGCACGCTGGGCGCTGCCCTGGCCCCCAGCCTGCCGCTGCTGGTGGCCGCCCGGGCGGTGCAGGGTCTGGGCTGCGCGGCGGTGCCGACGGCGGTGATGGGGATGCTCTCGGCCAGCTGGCCGGAGAACCGGCGCAGCCGCGTCATGGGCGCCTGGGGCGCGGCCAACGGCATCGGCCAGGCGGTGGGTCCACCCGTCGGGGGCATCGTGTCCGACCTGTTCGGCTGGCGGGCGATCTTCGCCGGGCTGGTGCCGGTGACGGTGGGCGTGCTGGTGCTGACGCTGGTGGTGGTGCCCCAGCACGTCGGCCGCGGCGCGCGCATCGACTGGCTGGGGGCGGGGTCGCTCACCGCCGGGGTGGCGCTGCTGATGTGCGCCGCCACCGCGGCGCCCCAGGCCGGGGTGCCGCTGGCGCTGCCGCTGCTGGGCGTGGTGCTGGGCTTTGCCTCCCTGGCAGTGTTCGTGGTGACCGGGCTGCGCCGGCCCGCGCCGTTCATCGACCCGCGGGCACTGGTGGAGATCCGCTGGCTGCGCAGCGCCACCGGCGTCTTCGTGCAGCAGTCGTCGCTGGCGGCGGTGCTGGTCGCGGTGCCGCTGCACCTCACCGGCGCGGTGGGGCTGTCGGTGACCACCACCGGGCTGCTGACCTTCGCCCTCCCGCTGGTGTGGGCGGTCTCCGCGCCGTTCGTGGGCCTGCTGGCTGACCGGGTGGGACCTCGGCTGGTGCTGCGGGTCGGCCTCGGCGTGCTGGTGCTGGGCGACGTCGCCCTGGCGGTGGTCGTCGGCTCCGGGGTTCGGTCGCTGCCGGTGATCGCCCTGGTGCTGGTGGGCACCGGGTTGGGCGTCGCGCTGGTGCAGACGCCGGCGCTCACCGGCGCCACCAGGTCGCCGGCCGGCCAGCTGGGGCCCGGGCTGGGCCTGTTCAACATGATGCGATTCGTCGGCGCCGCGCTGGGTACCGCAGGGGTGGCTGCCGCCTACCCGGGGGCGCTGGGCTGGCTGTTCGGCGGCTGCGCCGTGGTGGCGGTGCTGGGCCTGGCGCTGAGCTTCGGCGGACGCGACGACCACCTGCAACCCACATCCGCGCTCAGAGTGGGCTGACCACGCGGTTGACCTCAGCGGTGGTGGTGGCCAGCAGGTCGAGGGTGTGCGCCAGCCACACCGCGAACTGGTTGTCGGCCTGCCGCAGGTCCATCCCCAGCCGCCGCGACGCCCGGTCGAGCTTGTAGAGCATGGTGTTGCGGTGGATGTGCAGGTCCCGGGACGCCGCGTTCACGTTGCCCCCGCTGGCGATGTAGGCCAGCACCACCTCTTCCATGTCGCCCACCGTCGGGTCGCGCAGCGGCGCCAGCAGGTCGGCGGCGAAGTCCCGCCCGGTGCGGCTGACGGCGACGTCCTGCAGCACGGCGTGCACCTGCAGGTCCTGGTAGCTGCACACCTCGGCCAGCCCGAGCCGGTTCTGCAGGCCCAAGGTCATCCGGGCCTCCCGGTAGCTGTCCGGCAGCGACAGCGCCCCCGTCACGGGGCGCCCGTAGGAGACGTGCACCGGGCGCCCGGCCTGGGCCCGTCGCCCGGTGAGGTGGCGGTGCAGGGCGGCGGCGTACTCGGCGGCCTCGGCGACGCCAGCTGCGGGAGCACCCTCGGCGGCGGTACACAGCTCGCGCACCATCACCAGCACGTCACCAACCACCGCCGCCTGGGTGTGGCGCTCCTGCTCGGGCACCAGCCGGGACGTCAGCGCGGCGAGGCTCAGCGCCTGCCCGGCCGAGCTGTCCCCGACGCCGACCACCCCGGAGGCAACCACCACCGCGAAGGTGGAGCGCACCGGCAGGCCGTAGTGCGCTGCGCGGGCGCTGAGCTCCTGCAGCGACGCGAAGTGCCCGTGCAGCAGGCCGTGCACGAAGTCGCCGCGGGCCTGCTCCTGGGCGCCGTGCACGCTGCGCAGCCGCAGCATCTCGGTGCCCACGATGGGGACTGCCTGCTCCACCAGCACCTGGTGCTCGGCCAGGTCGTGCGGGTGCGGCTCGGTGGAGGGCTCCACCAGCACCAGCCAACCGTCGTGCCGACCGCCGAGCACGATCGGGCTGAGCACGCAGGCCACCTCACGGCCCCCGACGGTGAAGGGCACCACCCGAGGGTGCAGCTCGGCGGGGTCACCGCCCGCCCCGAGGCGCTCGGCCCGTTCCTGGAACACCTGCGCCAGCTGGCGGGGCTCCACCATCCGTGGGTTGGCCTGCTCCATGGCCACCAGGGCGCCGGTGGCGTCGAGCACCGCGACGGGGCACTGCGACATGCGCGACATCTGGCTGCACAGCGCCGGCAGCTCGGCCCCGCGGTAGAGCAGCTCGGCCAGGGCGCGGTGCACGCTGAGCCCGTAGCGCAGCACGTGCGTCTCCCGGGCCAGCGTCAGGTCGGCGACCAGCCGGTTGACCGCGGCGAAGGAGACGGAGTCGGCGGTGGTGACCAGCGGCAGCCGGGCCGCCGCGGCGGCATCATCCGGGCCGGGTTGGTGCCCGTCCACCAGCAGCGCCGCCGCACCCCGCTCGGCCAGCGCGGTGGCCACCGCGTCCAGCCCACCGTAGCTGGGGATCTCGTGCTGGGCAGCGTGCACCAGCACCCCGTCGAGGCGGTCGTCGCGCTGTGCCGCGACCGCCCAGGGCACCACCCACTCCAGCGCGACCGTGGTCTCGTGCGGACCGGGGTGCCAGCAGGTGCGGCGCAGCACCGGCTCCTGCAGCAGTCGGGCCAGGGTCAGGACGTCTTCGTCGTGATGGTGCGGCACGGCTGGCTCCTCTGGGACAACATCCGCGCGACGCCCACCGCCGGCGGGTCCGGCGTGCGGGGGGCCACGAGGGTCAAACTTCCGGAAGCGACGACCGCCGTCCATGCGCAACGTGCACAACTGCACAGGGCCGATGATGTGCAGTGTGCACCGTGTCACAACTACTGGGTGTAAATGGCAGTTTCGGCTCGGTTAACAATCGGACCGCAACAGCTCTGGCCTAGCCGGACGAGGGCCCGTCGGTTCCCGTGAAGAGGTTGACAAGGCCGGAGGGTGCACTGGCGCCGAAGATGAGCTCGATGGTCTCGTGCGCGGCGATCGCTTCGGCCTCGCTGCGTCGGAACATCGCTTCCTCGTAGCCGGCGAGGGCGGCCTCGACGTCGTCCGGGTGGGCGGCGATCGCCTGGCCCAGCTCGGCACCGTCGAGCATCGCGATGTTCGCACCCTCGCCCCCGGGGAGGGTCACGTGCGCGGCGTCCCCCAGAAGTGTGACGCCGGGGACGCGGTCCCACTGGTGGCGGTTCGGGAGCCGGTAGATGCTGCGCAGAACGGGTCCGGTCTCTCCGTCGGCGATCAACGAGATGAGCTCGGGCGCCCATCCCTCGAGCTCGGCCGCGACGCGCGCCTTGGCGGCGGCGGCGTCGGTGAAGTCGATGTCGGCGAACCACTGGGCTGGACGGCTGAGCACGACGTAGGTGTGGATGGTCCCGCCCGGTTCGCGGTGTGCGAGGAACCCCTTGCCCGGAGCAAGGGCGTACAGCGCGCCACTGCCAACTACAGCCGCCGTTGCGGCATGGCGTTCGTCCACGTCGTGCAGGTACGTCTCCACGTAGCTCACGCCCGCATACGTGGGCTTCTGGCCGGAGAGCAGCTCCCGGACCTTCGACCACGCGCCGTCAGCACCGACCAGGACCTCGGCGCGGACCGCGGGCCCGCTCGCGAAGGCAAGCTCGTGCTGTCCTCGGCCGAGCGGAGTGGCGGAGAGGAGCTTCTTCCCCCACTGCACCGTGCCCGCCGGAAGGGATTCCAGGAGGATCCGTCGGATGTCGCCCCGGAGGGCTTCGGGGCTTGCCATGGAGCCGTCGTCGGGCAGCTCGGCAAGCACTGTGCCGTGTTGGTCGACCACTCGCTGGGCTGCGCCGCCCCGGTGGACGATCCCGCGGTACTCCCGGGTGAGCCCGGCGATCTCCAGCGCGCGCTGGCCGTTGTGCTCGTGCAGGTCGAGCTGCCCGCCCTGCGTCCGTGCCTCGGGTGAGGCGTCTGCGTCGTAGACGGTGACGGGAATGCCGTTCAGGTGCAGGACGCGAGCGAGGGTGAGGCCGCCAAGGCCCGCGCCGACGACGGTGACTGGAGTGATCATGGTGTCCCTCTCGAGAACTATTGGACCGTTGGTCCATCGGTACTTTGGACCTATGGTCCAATCGTGTCAAGATGGTGCTCATGACCAGCTCCACGCCGCGAGGTCCACGGCGCTCAGACGCGCTCTCGCGGGACCGGATCGTCGAGGCGACCATCGAGCTGCTCGACACGGCAGGCGAGAGTGGTCTGACGGTCCGGGCGCTGACGACACATCTCGCGACCGGTCGGGGCGCGATCTACCACCACGTCGCCAACAAGGAAGAGCTCCTTGCCGCGGCCACCGACGGCATCATCGGCCGAATCGTGGCGCGTGCCGAAGGTGACGAGGGCCCGAGGCGGAGCATCCGTGCTCTGGCGCTGGGGATCTTCGACGCGATCGATGCGCATCCGTGGGTCGGGACTCAGCTCTCCCGTGAGCCGTTGCAGGCTGCGGTCTTCCGGATCTGGAAGGGCATCGGCGCGCAGCTTCACCGCCTCGGCGTGACCGGGTCGGCCCGGTCAGATGCCGGATCAGCGTTGGTCAGCTACATCCTCGGTTCGGCAGCACAACACGCGGCCGGCGCACGCCGGGTTCCCCGGGACGCGGATCGAGAGGCGTACCTCAAGGCCCTGGCGGCAGAGTGGACGCGGCACGACTCCGACCCCATCGCGCAGGAGACAGCATCGCTGCTCCACGAGCACGACGACCGCGAGCAGTTTCTCGCCGGAGTGGACATCTTCCTGGCTGGCATCACGACCAGCCACTAGGTGTCGCTCCTCGGTAGGTTCAGATCAGAGTGGGCATTGTGCACAGCGAAAAGCGGTTCAGCACGGGCACTCTCACCATTGGCGCCACTACGGTGAGCCGCCAGGCTGGTGGAAACGGTCCCCCCGGGGCTGTGCCCATCGTCTGACCGGCTCGCCCGGAGAAGGAGCGTCCTGTGCACCAGGTCTTCCGCATCACCCTCGACGACGCGCTGCCCGTCCTCGTCGCCGCCCGGGCCAAGGCCGAGGAGATCGGCGTCAAGCAGACCATCTGCGTGGTCGACGACGGCGGCAACGTCATCGCTCTGCACCGGCTGCCCGGCGCCCGCCTGACCGGCGTGGACATCTCCATCGCCAAGGCGTTCACCGCAGCCGGCCACGAGCGGGCCACGCACCTGTTCAACGAGCCGCCCAACGGCCCGGTCCTGCCGGGCAACGAGGCGTTCGGCATCCAGCACATGCTGCCCGGCAAGTTCGCAGTCTTCGTGGGTGGCTTCCCGATCGTGCACGAGGGCCAGATCGTCGGCGGCGTGGGCGTCAGCGGTGGCAACGGTGAGCAGGACAAGGCCGTGGGCGCCGCAGCGCTGCAGGCCTTTGCCGACCACGTGGCCGCGCAGCAGGCCGCAGCGAGCACCGTCACCGCCTGAGCCAGGCCAACACAGTAGGGGCGCACCCGTGGGTGCGCCCCTACTGGTGCGTGCAACCCTCGCTAGTCGGCGAGCGCGACGGTCAGCTCCACCTCCACCGGTGCGCCGGAGGGCAGCGAGGCCACCCCGACCGCGCTGCGGGCCGCGCGACCCCGGGGGCCCAGCTGGGCGGTGAGGGCCCGCGACGCCCCGTCGGCCACCCGGGAGTGCTCGGTGAAGCCGTCGACCGCGGCCACGAAGACGGTCATCCGCAGGACCCGCGCCACCCGCTCCAGGCCGCCGGCGGCCTCCGCGACGGCCAGCAGCGCGTTGCCCGCCGCCATGGCTGCGGCTTCTTGCGCGGCGGCCAGGTCGACGTCGTCGCCGACCGTGCCGCGCACCTGCAGCACCCCGGCGCGGCGCGGGGTCATCCCCGCGGTGAGGACGAGCCCGCCGTGCACCACCGCGGCCACGTAGTCGCCCTGCGGTGGAACCGCACTGGTGAATTGATCAGACACCGAGGGCCACCCCGTCCATCCGGGGGTCCGCGGCACCGGCGAGCACACCCCGGTCGTGGTCCACGCTGATCACCTGGGCGCTGCCCCCGGCGCCCCACGGGCCCATGTCCCGCAGGTCGTGCCCGCGCTCGGCCAGCTCGGTCAACACGGTCGCGCCCAGCCGGCTCTCCACCTGCAGCGTCTCCGGCTGGTGCAGCGCGTCGGCGTCGGAGCCGGGGTGCACGGTGTGCCGCGGCGCGCTCACCGCGGTCTGCGGGTCGACGCCACCGTCGAGCAGGTGGGCCAGCAGCTGGGTGTTCCACTGCACCTGGCCGTCGCCGCCCGGGGTGTTGCCCACGTGGCGCAGCCGCCCGGCCGCGTCGGTGACGATCCAGGCGTTGAGGGTGTGCAGCGGCTTGCGCCGGGGAGCCAGGGCGTTGGGGTGTCCGGGCAGCAGGTAGGACCCACGCGCCAACCGGTTGTTCAGCGCGATCCCGGTGCCGGGAACGCTGATCCGGGCGCCGTAGGTGAAGGCCAGCGAGGAGATTGCGCTGACCGCACGCCCCTCGGCGTCCACCGCGACGCAGCTGGTGGTGTCACCGGCCACCGACACCGGCACGGTGGCGGGATCGGGGCGGGCGCCCAGCTCGGCACGGGTCGCGGCCAGCACGGCCGGGTCCAGCAGCGCCCGCCAGGCGTCGTTGTCGGAGCCGCAGCTGCGGTAGCGGTCGGCGAAGGCTCGGCGGGCGGCCAGGGCAAGCAGGTGCACCGCCTCAGCGTCCCAGGTGCAGCGACCGGCCAGCCGTCCGTCGAGCAGCCCGGCCTGCTGCAGCACCATCCAGCCGGGCGTGGGCGGCGGCGTCTGGTGCACCACGTGCTCGCCCCAGGACGCGCTGATGGCGGCCTCGGCCGGGACGTCGAGGCCCAGCGGCCACTCGTCCCCGGAGAACGGCGCCCCGCCGGCCTGCAGCAGCGCCACCGCGGCCTCGCCCATCCACCCGCGGTGCAGCAGCGTGGGATCAGCGGCCAGCGCCTCGATGCTGGTGGCCAGCTCGGGGCAGGCCAGTCGCTGGCCCACCGCGGGCAGGTGCCCGTCCGGCAGCAGCCAGCGGGCCAGGCTCTCGTCGGCCCGCAGCGCCGCGGTGTGCTCGGCGATGTCCGCGCGGTTCTTCGCGGTGCACGGAAAGCCCGTGCGGGCGGCGGCCGCGGCACCCGACCACAGCTCGCTCAGCGGCCGGGTGCCGCCGCGGGTGTGCAGGGTAGACAGTGCGCCCAGCGCGCCGGGGGTGGCGACCGACAGCGGTCCGGTGCCGGGCAGCACCCGCTGGCCACGCTCGGCCCAGCTCTCCGCGCTCGCCCCGTCCGGACCGTAGCCACTGCCGTTGACCGTCCACACCTGACCGTCGGGCTCGCGGACCACGGCAAACGCGTCGCCGCCGATGCCGGACTGGCCGGGCAGGGCGATCCAGGACAGCGCGGTCATCGCCAGCACGGCGTCCACCGCGGTGCCGCCGGAGGCGAGAACCCCCGCCCCCACCTGGCTCACTGCCGGGTGGGAGCTGCTGACCATCCCGCCGGTGGCCAGGGTGGAGGTGCGCACCGGGCCCCAGCTGTCGGGCCAGGAGCCGGTGGACACGGTCACTTCGGCAGCCGGCGTCGCCGGGGCCCGCCCTCGAGCACGTCGCGCTCGGTGAGCCCGACCAGCACCTTTCCGTCCTCCTCGCGCACCGGGTAGGTGGCGATCGGCTCGGTGGCCGGCGGCTGGATGGGGGTGCCGCCCTCCAGCTCGAACACGCTGTTGTGGCAGGAGCAGCGGATGCCGTCGTCCTGCAGCTTGCCCGAGCTGAGCAGGCAGTCCAGGTGGGTGCAGTAGTTGGACGTGGCGTAGGCCTTGCCGTGCAGCCGGGAGATCGCCAGCTCCAGCTCGCCGTGCTCGGTGGTGGCGTAGAACCGGCGGACGTAGCCGTCCCGGACCTGCCCGGCGCGGCAGACCGCGACGAACTCGCAGGGCGGGGGTGACGCGTTGTCCACCGGGGTGCCGTTGGTGGGTGTGCTGTCGGTGGGGGTGGCCGCGACCTGCGGCTGGTGGTCGGTCATGCGCTCAGGTAGACGGTCTTGTCCACCGTGTAGAAGGCCATCATGGCGTCACCTGCCTGTTCTTTGGATGTCTGGGTGCTGCTGTCCTTGATGCCGCCGAACGGCGCGTTCATGGCCTGCCCGGTGGTGGGCTGGTTGATCTTGACCAGGCCGGCGGGGGCCTCCCTGGCGAAGCGCATCGCCCGGCCGAGGTCGGCGGTGACGATCGCGGCCGACAGCCCGAACCGGGTGTTGTCGGCGATGGCCAGCGCCTCGTCGAAGGAGCCGACCCGCAGGAACGCCAGCACGGGGCCGAACACCTCCTCGGTGGCCAGGGCGGAGAGTGGGTCGACGTCGGCGAAGACGGTGGGCCGCACGAAGTGTCCGTGGGCCAGCGCGCCGGCTTCCATGTCGCCGTCCTCCGGGCCGCCGGCCACGCGGCGAGCCCCGTCGGCCAGGGCCCGCTCGACGTGGCCGAGCACCGTGGCCTTCTGCCGGGCGGTGGCCAGCGGCCCCAGGTTCACCCCGGCGGCGGTGCCCGGGCCCACGGTGAGCGCCCGGGCCGCGGCGGCGACCCGCTCGAGCAGCTCGTCGTGCACCGACTCGTGCACCAGCACGCGGCTGGTGCCGGTGCAGGCCTGACCGGCCAGGCCGAAGGCGCCCTTGACGATCAGGGCGGTGGCCCGGTCCAGGTCGGCGTCCTCGAGCACCACCACAGGGTTCTTGCCGCCCATCTCCAGCTGGGTGCGCCGGCTGGCGGGCACCGCGCGGTGGATGGCCTCGCCGACCGGGGTGGAGCCGGTGAAGGTCACCGCGCCCACCCGGTCGTCGGCCACCAGGGCCTGGCTGACCTCCGCGCCGCCGTGCAGCACGGCCAGCGCGCCGCGGGGCACGCCGGCCTCCAGCAGCGCGTCCACCAGCCGCTGCCCGAGCAGCGGGGTGACCTCGCTGGGCTTGAACACCACGCCGTTGCCCGCGGCCAGGGCGGGACCGAGCTTGCGGGAGGGGATGTTCAGCGGGAAGTTCCACGGGGTGATCGCCGCGACCACGCCCAGCGGCGCGCGGGTGGTGAACACCCAGCTGCCCTCCGCCGAGGCCAGGGTGCGCCCGGAGGTGCGGACCGCCTCGCCGGCGTAGAAGCGCAGGTTCATCGGGGTGCGGCTGACCTCGAAGGCCGCCTCGGCCGCGGTCTTGCCCTCCTCGCGGACCAGGTCCTGCGCCAGGCTGTCGGCCTGTGCCTCGAGCAGGCCGGCGGCGCGCTCGAGCACCACCGCGCGGGCCTCGGGGGCGGTGTCGGCCCAGGTGCGCCAGCCGGCGGCGACGGCGCCCACGGCCGCGTCGGCGTCCTTGGCGCTGGACTCCGGGGCGGTGCTCACCAGCACCCGGGTGTCGGCGGGGTCGCGGCGCTCGAAGGACCGGCCGGTCACCGACTCCAGCCACTCGCCGTCGAGCAGGTTGCGGACGGAGCTTGTCATCAGACCACCACTTCTTCGTCGTACATCGCGTCGGCCAGCGTCTCCACCAGCTCGTCCAGGTCGGTCGTGTCGTCGCGGAGCTGCTCGGGGTCCACCGGCGCGGCCAGGTCGATCAGCTCGCGGGCGGCCATCACGTCCTCGCCGCGGTCGATGGCGGCGGCGGCCACCACCACGCCGTGGCGGAGCCAGAACAGCGATCCGTCCAGGCCCGCCACGTCGCCGCGGGTGACCACGACGTCGCTGGGCCGGATGTCGCTGAGGCCCAGACCCTGCAGGTTGACGTCGTACTGGTCGGTCCAGAACCAGTGCGGGCCGTCGAAGGTGGTGGGTCGGCCGGCGATGGTGGCGGCGATGGCGGCGGCCTGCTGCTGGGCGACGTCGACGTGCTCCACCCGCACCCGGCCGTAGCGCGGGTGGTCGTGGGCGGCCACGTCGCCGGCGGCGAACACGGTGGGCAGGGAGGTGCGGCCCTGGGCGTCGACGTCGATGCCGTTGCTCACCCGCAGGCCCGAGCGCAGCGCCACCGCCATGTCCGGCTCGATGCCGATGCAGACCACCAGGTCGTCGACCACCTCGGTGGTGGCGCCCACGCTCAGGTGCACGCCGTCGGGGCCGACGCGGACGTCCTGCACCGGCTGGCCCAGCGCCAGCTCCACGCCGTTGTCGCGGTGCAGGCCCATCACGGCGGCACCGATGTCGGCGCCGAGCACGCGGGACAGCAGCACCGGGTCGCGGTCGACCACCACCACGTCGGCGCCCCGGCTGCGGGCGGCCGCGGCCACCTCGGTGCCCAGGAAGCCCCCGCCCAGGACGCCGATGCGCCGGCCGGGCTGCAGGCGCTCGCGCAGCCGGTCGGTGTCGGCGAGGGTGCGCACGTGGTGCACCCGAGCACCGCCGACGCCGGGCAGCTGCCGGGCCTGGCCGCCGGTGGCCACCAGCACCAGGTCGGCGCGCACCGCGGAACCGTCGAACAGCAGCACCTCGCCGGTGTCGGCGGCGATCCGCTCCACCCGGCTGTCGGTGCGCACCTCGACGTCGTTGGCGGCGCACCACGGGGCGTCGAGCAGCCAGAGGCCGTCCTCGGTGGCCGACGTCAGGCGCTCCTTGGACAGCATCGGACGCTGGTAGGGGCCGGTCGGCTCGTCGCCGAGCACGATGACGCGCCCGTCGAAGCCACGGCGACGCAGCCCGCGGGCGGCGGCGGCGGCCACGTGCCCGGCACCGACGACGACCAGGGTGGGGCGTGCAGTCATGGGGACACCTCGCTCGCTTCGTGGGGGGCTTCGGGGACGGCGACGGTGCCCCGGGGAGTGCTCACCCGGGGCACCGGGTCCAGGAGGATGCGGCCGTCGTCGGTCACCTGGACGGCGAAGACGGGCTGGCACAGGGCCTGGTCCTCGGCCTGGCCGGTGCGGGGGTCGAACTTCCACTGGTGGCCGGGGCAGATCACCTGCCCGTCCAGCACGGTGCCCTTGACCAGCGAGCGCTGCTTGTGGCCGCAGACGTCGTCGATGGCGTGCACCTCGTCGTCGAGGAGGAACAGGGCGATCGCCCGGCCCTCCACGACCACCAGCTTCTTCTTGCGTCGACTGAGCTCGCGGAGCTCGGCCACGTGCACCCAGCTGGTCACGCTGACCTCCGGTGTTGGGGGGCGGTGAAGGGGCCGGGGCGCCAGGCAGCTGCCCAGCGCCCCGGTCGATCCCGGTTGAGCGGAGTGGCTCAGGCGGTGACGAGGTCGGGCGCCACGTAGCTGTCGAACAGCGACTTGGTGTAGGAGTAGCGCATCTCCGCGCCCCACCGGACGAACTGCAGGCAGCGCTGCTGCAGCTCCACCGTGTTGGCGTGCTCCAGCACGATCTGGAAGCCGCGCTCGCCGTGCACCACGTCGGAGGTGATGTGCAGCTCGAAGAACTCGATCTCGTCCTCGGTGAAGCCGTACACACCGCGCAGCGGGACGATCTGCTTCTTGTAGATGTCGGGCACCTGCGACTCCAGGCCAACGACCAGGGCCGCGGTGGCGACGACGAAGTGCTCGCGCATGGCCACGGCGTAGCACCAGGCCTGCAGGCCGCGGGTGACGGCGTTGGCGTTGTTCGGGTCCTCGATGCGCTCCTTGGTGGTGCCGCAGACCTCACCGAAGCGGATGAGCAGGTCGGTGTGTCGGATGTCGGCCAGCTCCTCCTCGTACATGTTCTGCAGCAGGAAGTCCTTGGCGTCCACGCAGGTGTCCGGGGTGTTGCAGTAGATGTAGCCCAGGTAGTCGGCGAAGGGGCCGACGTACTGGTAGTGGTTCTCCGCCCAGCGGGCGAAGTGGTGGCGCTGCAGCTCGCCGTCGGCCCAGGCTTTGCTGAAGGAGGCGTTCTTCGCCTCGCGGCCCTTGATCGCGTCCTTGAGGGCGGCCCGGAAGTCTTCCTGGTTGAGAAGCTCGGTCATGTCATGCCTTCCGTTCTCGGGTGGCTCGCGTGCTGATGGCACTAGTCAAGCGGCCAGCGAGCAGCCCGAGGACGGTCAAGTGGCACAGGGGTTTGCCCTGTTCCTGTGCACGGTGCCCAAGCTAGAGGCGGGTCGCCGTTCGGACGAGGTCGGCGACCACCCGGGAGCGGCTGTGCGTCGGCCACGCGATGACGGTGGTGACCGCGGGTGCGTCGACCACCGGGGCGGTGGTGTGGCCCTCGCGCAGCTGGGCGCGGACCGATTCCGGCAGGATCGCTGACGCCCGACCCAGGGCGATCATCTGCAGCACCTGGGTGTGGTCGTGGGCCTGCGGGCCAGGACCGTCGGGGTACGTGCCGTCGACGCGGGGCCAGCGGGGCAGCGGCAGTCCGGGCAGCGCGGACACCTCGGCGGTGGTGACGTGCTGGCGGCCGGAGAACGGGTGCCCGGCCGGCAGCACCGCCACCTGTCCCTCGGTGCACAGCTCCTCGGTGTCGAACCCGGCGGTGGCGTCGAAGGGCTGGTGCAGCAGGGCGACGTCGGCGCGGCCGTCGGCCAGCAGCTGCGCCTGCTCACCGATTCCACAGAGGACCACGTCGACCGTGGCCGAGCCGGGCTCGGCGGCGTAGGCGTGGAGCAGCTTGGCCAGCAGCTCGCTGGACGCGCCGGCCTTGGTGGCGAGCACGACGGCGGGCTCACCGGCTGCGGCCAGGGCGGTGCGGCGAGTGCGACGCTCGGCAGCCGCCACCGCGGCCAGCGCCGCTCGCCCCTCCTCCAGCAGCACCGACCCGGCCTCGGTGAGGGTGACCGCGCGGCGGCTGCGCTCCAGCAGTGTCGCGCCCAGGCGGCGCTCGAGCTGGCTGATGGCGCGCGACAACGGGGGCTGCGCCATCCCGAGCCGCTCTGCGGCCCGGCCGAAGTGCAGCTCCTCGGCGACGGCCACGAAGTACCTCAGCTCTCGGGTTTCCACCCCGCAACGATACCCAGACCCTCCCTGTATCGATACCCGTGCGGTATCACGGCTCACCCGATCGGTCTTGGACGCTGCCCCCCTGGGCCGGGCACTGTTGCCGGCATGAGCGAACAGAGAACAGCGCTGGTGACCGGCGCGAACAAGGGCATCGGGTACGAGATCGCGGCCGGCCTCGGCCGCCTGGGGTGGAGCGTGGGGGTGGGCGCCCGGGACGAGCAGCGCCGCGATGCCGCGGTGGCCACGCTGCGGGCGGACGGGATCGACGCGTTCGGGGTTCCGCTGGACGTCACCGACGACGCCAGCGTGGCCGCAGCAGCCGAGCTGCTCGCCGAGCGCGGCGGCCTGGACGTGCTGGTGAACAACGCCGGGATCACCGGCAGCGCGGAGCAGCGGCCCACCTTGGTCGACCCCGCCACGGTGCGCGCGGCCGTGGAGACCAACGTCATCGGCGTCATCCGGGTGACCAACGCGGTGCTGCCGCTGCTGCGCCGCTCGGCCTCGCCGCGCATCGTGAACATGTCCAGCAGCGTGGGGTCGCTGACCCTGCAGAGCGCTCCCGGCTCGGACACCGGTCCCATCTCGGCCGCGTACTCGCCGTCGAAGACGTTTCTCAACGGCGTCACCGTGCAGTACGCCAAGGAGCTGCAGGACACGAACATCCTGATCAACGCCGCCTGCCCCGGCTTCGTCGCCACCGACCTCAACGGCTTCCGCGGCACCCGCACCCCGGAGCAGGGCGCTCAGGTGGCGCTGCAGCTGGCGACGTTGCCCGACGGCGGGCCCACCGGCGGGTACTTCAACGATGAGGGGCCACTGCCCTGGTGAGCGGCCGCGTGGCTACGCCTGAGCGTCCCGCGGTCGAGCGCCGTCGAGGAACAAGGCGACCAGCTGTCCCTCGCTGTGCGGTGTGGCCAGGTCGATCGCGCGGGCGAGGTGCAGGAAGGCGTTCATCAGCAGCTGTGGATCGCCGACCAGCTGGCCCTCGGCCACGGCGGCAGCGAAGAGCGCGGTGACCGGGTCAAGCACCTTGCTCACGTACAGCTGGGACACTCGTTCCCTGGTGGCGTCACTGACGTGGTCGAGGGCGTCGTAGACACGCTGCTCGAAGGAGATCGTTGACTGTCCGTGCTCAGCACAGGCCATCGCGAGGGCGGTCAGGCGTGCGTCGAGCGGACCCGCGCTGTCGACCGCTTGCTGCACTCGGTGGTGGAGCTCATCGATGTACCGCTGTGCCACGGCCAGGTAGAGGTCCTCTTTGCCGCCGGGGAAGTGGTGGTAGATCGACGGCTTCTGGATCCCGGCGGTGCGAGCAACACCCAGGAGGGAAACGCCGGAGTACCCCGTGGCGGCGAGCTGCTCGCCGAAGGCGGCCATGATCTGGGTCCGGGTGTCGGGGTGAGCGGTCATCGGGTCCTCCGTGCGTGGTGTATCGCGAGGACACAGGCAACGAGTGCGACTGCGACGAGTGCAACGAGCACGGCTGCGGCGAGCGGGCCCGCAGCGAGCGCGGCGCCACTCTCGAGCTGGCGGGTGGCTTCCACGATGGGGGTGAGGGGGTTGACGGTGGCAGCCGCACGCATCCATCCGGAGAGCTCGTCGACGGGCGCGAAGACGCCGGTGAAGAAGGACAGCCCGAAGACCACGAGCGTGACCAGGTTGATGCTGGACGTGGACGCGCCCCGGACAGCCAGTGCAACGGTGAACAAGGCAATGGCCAGGCCTAGGCCGAGCATCGGCGCCAGCATCGCGGTGGCGCCGAGCCACGTCTCCGGCCGGTAGCCCACCAGCATGGAACCGGCGACGGTGACGACCAGCTGGAGCGCGACGCCGGCCAGGGCGGCCAGCAGCGTGCCGACGAGGAACGGTGTCGTGGTTCCGTGCGCCATGCGGAGGCGGTCGAGGTAGCCACTGGTGACGTCCTGGTGCACCAGCGTGCCGGCCATCCCCGCGCCGGTAGCCACCCCGGTGAGGAGGATCAGCGGAAGCAGGAAGGCGATGAAGCTGTCGCCGGGGAGGTAGCTGTTCCCGACGGCACCCAGCTGCCCCGTGTAGACCACCAGGAAGAACAGTGACTGGGCGAGCGGGCTGATCAGCATCGATGGGGAGCGCAGCAGTGCTCGGAGGGAGCGGCGAGTGGCCGCGAGGGTGACCCGTGACGAGGCGGCGGGGCGTGCCGCCGCGAGCGGTATCGGGGGAGCTGACATGAGGAGGCCCTTTCTGGCGTGGTGGTGGGTGCGGTCAGCGGTCAGCGGGCGGCGAGAGCGAGGAAGACGTCGTCCAGGGACGGCTCGGTGAGGCGTATCTCCTCGACCGCCCCCGCGCACGCGCCGATCTCGTGCAGCGCGGCCTCGAGCGCCGCGGAGTCCCGGGGTAGCGCGAGGCGGACGGTGGTCGGTTCGCCTGGCTCTGCGCGAAAGCCCGCCCGGGTGGCCTGGAGAAGGTGCCGCGCCGCGCTCGGGTCGGCCAGTCCGAGCGTCAGCGTGCGGTCACCGACGCGGCTCTTGAGGACGTCGGGGCGGTCGTGGGCCACGACCTGGCCGTCCCGCAGGACGATGATGTCGGTCGCGAGCACCTCTGCCTCGTGCAGGTCCTGGGTCGAGATCAGGAGCGTTCGTGCGCTCTCCCCCTCGTTCAGGCGCATGAGCTCCTCCCAGAAGCTGATCCGGCTGAGGGGGTCGAGCCCGGTGGTGGGCTCATCCAGGATGAGCAGCGGCGGCTCCCCCACCAGGGCCACCGCCAGGTCGACCTTTGCGGCGAGTTCCTCCGGAGAGCGTTCCGATCCGCTTGCTGCGGTGCTCGCCCAGACCGAATAGCGCGACCAGTTCTTCCGTCCTGCTCCGGGCGGCGCGCGTGCCCATGCCCAGGGCCACGGCCTGGAAGCCCAGCACCTCGTCGGGCGTGGCCAGGGGATCCAGTGCCTGCGCCTGAGGGGTGAGGCCAATCAGCCGACGGGCCTCACGGACCTGGGTGATGGTGTCGTGCCCGTCGATCAGCACCGTCCCGGAGTCGGGGGTCCGGAGGGTGGCGATGATCTCCATCAGCGTGGACTTGCCGGCGCCGTTGGGTCCGAGCACGAGCGTCCGACTGCCGCGCGCGACGGTGAGCGAGACGTCAGCGAGGACGGCGCGACCGCCGTAGGACTTGGTCAGAGCGGTCACGGTGACCGCGGGGGTGGTAATCACGACTGCAGCCTACCGACCGGTCGGTAGGGGCGCGAGCGCGGTCTCCCTCCCTGTGCGGCTAGCGCAGCGGGTCGAGCTGACTGAGCACGTCTGGCACCGGATGCCCGGTGATCGCGTCCGCCAGCAGCCGCCCGCTGGCCGGACCCAGGGCCACGCCCCACATGCCGTGCCCACCGGCCACGTGCACCCGGGGTGAGCGGGTGCGGCCCAGCAGCGGCAGCCCGTCGGTGGTGCACGGCCGCGAGCCCACCCACTCCTGGGTGCGGGCGGCCCAGTCCACCCCGCGCAGCATGGGCGTCGTCGCGTCCACGATCGCCTGCACCCGGCGCGGGTCCAGCGGGGCCTCGGGGCTGCGCAGCTCCATCATCCCGGCCACCCGCAGCTGATCCCCGCCCAGCGGCGTGCAGGCCACCCGCTGGGTGGGGAAGTACAGCGGGTTGTCCACCGGCGTCTCGGTGCGCACGGTGAAGCTGTAGCCGCGCCCGGCCTGCACCAGCGCTCGCACCCCGAAGGGGCGGGCCAGGGCGTTGAGCCGGGCGCCTGTGGCCAGCACCACCGCGTCGGCGCTCACCTGCTCGTCGCCGGACCCGAGCACCTGCACGCCGCTCGCCGTCTCCCGCACCTGCCGCACCGGCCAGCTCGCGGACACCTCCCCGCCCCGGGCGCGCACCGACTCGGCCAGCGCCGCCAGGAACCGCGGCGGGTGCAGGAAGCGCTGCCCGTGCAGCCGCAGTCCCGCCACCACGCCCTCGCCCAGCGGCAGCCCCAGCGCGTGCGTCTGCTCTCGGTCGAGCAGGTCGTAGGCCACCTTGCCGCCCAGCTCCTGCACCGCCTGCAGCTCGCCCACCAGCACCTCGCGCTCCTGGACGTCGGCGAAGGCGGCCACGAAGGGATCGGCGACGTGGGTGGGCTCGGGCACCGGGTGCGGGCCCTCAGCCAGGGCGTCGTAGGCCTCCAGGGCCAGCGGGGTGAGCTGCTGGTACACCGCCAGCGCGCGGCGCCACCGGGACTCGGTGCAGTGCCGGGCGAAGCCCACCAGGAATCGCAGCAGGCGCGGGTCGGCGGTCAGCGGCACGTACACCGGCGAGGACGGCCGCAGCATCGCCCGCAGCCCGTAGCGCAGCACCGCCGGCTCGGGCAGCGGCAGGGTGAGCGCCGGCGTCAGCCAGCCCGCGTTGCCCCAGGAGGCGTCCGCGGCCACCCCGGTCGCGTCCAGCACCGTGACCCGCACGCCGCGCTCCTGCAGGAACCACGCCGCGCTCAGCCCCACCATGCCGGCGCCCACCACGACGACGTGCTCCGGTCGCGCTCCTGCACTCGCCACGTGACGCCTCCTGCCGCTTCGCACCAGCCCGCGTCGACTCAGTGTGGACCGCGACGCACCGGCGCGACAGGGTGGCGCCGGTCACCCACCCCGGGCCGCCATACTGGCGCGGTGATCATGGTCAGCACGGACGGCTCCTGCCTGCGCAACCCCGGGGGAGCCATCGGCTGGGCCTGGGTGAACCACGAGGGCACGTCCGCCTCGGGCGGCGCGGCGGTGGGCACCAACCAGATCGCCGAGCTGCAGGCGGTGCTGGAGGCCATCCGCGCGCACCCGGGCAGCGACGAGCTCTACATCGAGTCCGACTCCCAGTACGCCATCAAGTGCGCCTCGGTGTGGGTGCAGGGCTGGAAGCGCAAGGGCTGGAAGACCGCCTCCGGTGGGCCGGTGAAGAACCTGGAGCTGGTCAAGGCCATCGAGGCGGCCATTGCCAGCCGCGCCGGCACGGTGCGCTTCCAGTGGGTGAAGGGCCACCAGGGCAACCACTTCAACGAGAAGGCTGACGTGCTCGCCGGCCAGGCCGCCCTGCTGGCCGCGGCCGGCAAGCTCCCCGTGGCCGCCGCCACGCCGGCACCGCCGGAAGACCTCTCGCTCTTCTAGCCCCGGGATGGTCCCGGCGGTGCGCCGGTGGCCCCGGGCGCACCGCCGCGACGGGCGACCTCCTGGGCGGCGCGGTCGATCGAGCCGTGCTCCAGCGCCGCCAGCGCCGACTCCCCCTCCCACACCAGGCGTCCCCGGCGCTTCACCCGCACGCGCATCCGCCCGCCCAGGTGCTCGATGGCCCCGGGCACGTTGCGTCGCTCGGCCGGCAGCGGCACCGGCAGCACGTGCGCGGCGTGCAGCGGGGAGCTGGCGTCCACGTCGACGCTCCAGCCGAGGCTGCGCCCGTGCAGCAGCCACCGCTCGTCGCTCACCTCCGCCCGCACCGGGGAGACCACCGGGTCGCCCAGGCGCACCAGCGTGCCGTCGGGCAGCAGCACCACCAGCGCGGTCACCTCGGTGTGCAGCGGACCCGCGGTGACCTGCCCGCCGGCGAAGGCCACACACACCTGCGGCTCGGCGAAGGCCTGCGCCTGCCCCCACCACCAGGAGTCGGGGAATCCCCCACGGCCCCAGTTCTTCTCCGCGTACACCTGCGCGCCGTCGAGGTCCCACCGCTCGCCGCCCAGCACGGCGCTGCCCTGCGCGCGACCGCCCAGCAGCCACGGGTGCCAGTACTGGTTCAGCGCCGGCACCGACTGGAACACGCTGGAGCCGCCCCAGCGCCGACGCGGCCAGGGCACCGGCTCGGTGATGCGCACGTCCAGGCGCGCGTCCGGACCCAGGTCCACGGTCAGCCGGTCGCCCTCCCCGCGGAAGGCGGACCCGGCGTGGGCGCCGATGCCCACCGGGGCGGCCGCGCCCTCGTCGTGGACGGTGGTGCGCAGGAAGCCGTTGGGGTGGCTGGCCAGCCCGAGCGTGGCCCAGTGCCCGTCCTCGGCCCGGTTGACGCCGTTGAGGGCGAGCACCACCCGGCCGGTGTCGGGCTGGGTGAACCGCCAGAAGTAGCCCTCCATGGCCACTCCGTGCGCGTCGCGGGGGTCGCCGAAGGGCAGGTCGGCGCCGGTGGCCCGGTAGGCCTGCAGCAGCCGGCCCGGCAGGGTGCGTGCGGTGGCCGGCGTGGTGGGTGCGGTCATCGACGGATCATCCCAGCAGCGGGAACGAGCGGTGCCCGGCCTGCAGGGTCATCGACTCCTGCAGCGCGTCGACCACCTCCTGGTACTTGGCCTGCACGAAGTCCGGGTCGTCGGCCATCTCCGGGTCGTCCCCGACGTCCACCACGGGCAGGAACTCGGTGCGGATCTTGGCCGGCAGCGGCAGCTGCGGGATCACGCCCGGGGCCAGCCCGAACGGGAAGCCCAGGGCGATGGGAAACGACTTGGCCCGGGCCAGCTTGTCCAGGCGCAGCAGCCGGGCCAGGGTGCGGCCCTCGGTGAGCATGAACAAGGTGTCCGACCCGCCGACGCTGGCCACCGGCACGATGGGCACCCCCAGCCGGGTCGCGAGCTTCACGAAGCCCATCCGGTCGTCCAGGATGGCCTGGTCGCGCTGGGTCCACGGTCGCAGCGCGTCCACGTCACCGCCGGGCCACAGGATGACGTCGTGACCGGCCTCGAGCGCCTCGGTGATCGCTGACTTGCTGGCGGGGACGGTACCGATCTTGCGGAGGAACTGGCCCCAGCCCGGCAGGGACATGAGCACGTCGTGCGCGGTCCCGTGCAGCGGACGGTCGGCACCAAATCGGCGATACCACTGAAATCCAGTCAAGTACGCCTCCACCGGCAGCAAACCGCTGGCGTGCACTCCGATCAGCAGGGCGGGCGATTCCGGAAGTCGTTCCCACCCTTTGATTTCCATCCGAAAGTACCAATCAAGCACCGGTTGTGAAGCCCAGACGAGAAATTGCTGAAAACGTTCGCCGGCACTGTCCAGGGAGTACTCGTTTGCCCGACGATCGATCAATCCCCGAAGTCCCCCAGCGGATTTCTCGTCCGACATACCTCTCCTCCCGTGGTTGTGACACGGATCGTGGTGCCTGCCAGACTCTATGGGGTGGGTCCGCAGTTCGCTCGCCGACTCCGGTGGGCGGCTTTGCGCCTGGGTGGATTTGTGCTGGATAACGGCATGGGTGCAAAACCGCATCGGGTCCGACGGAAATGGCACGTCGTGCCCTACCCTCCGATGGTGGAGATGCGTTCAGCACTCCGACGGATGAAGGAGCCCAAAGACGTGCTCAGTGACCTGCCGTTGAGTGGTGTGCGCCGCCTCGTTCCGCTGCCCGAGCTGGTGGGTCGGCACGTCGGGCAGGTGGTCGACCTCCCCGGCCGCGGCCAGACCTACGTCACCGACATCGGCCGCCGTGAGGGGCCCACCCTGGTGATGCTGCACGCGCTCGCCTGCACCGCGATGCTCACCTGGTACCCGGTGCTGGAGGAGCTGAGCAAGCGCTACCGGGTGGTGCTGCTCGACCAGCGCTGGCACGGCCAGGGCATCCGGGCCGCGGGGTCCTCGCTGGACGACGCGGCGAGCGACGTGGTGGCGGTGGCCGACGCGCTCGGCATCGACCAGTTCGTCCCGGTGGGGTACTCGATGGGTTCGCTGGTGGCCCAGCTGACCTGGCGCCGGCACCCCTCGCGGGTGGCAGGCCTGGTGCTGTGCGCCACCAGCAGCTCCTTCAAGCGCAACAGCCGGGACCGCCTTGCCATGCGGTTGACCGAGATGGCGGTGTCCACCACGCGTCGTCGCGCCGAGCACCTGGCCACGCTGGCCCCGCACCCGTACCTGCCTGCGGAGGAGACCTACCGGTGGGTGCTGGGCGAGTTCCGTTCCACCAGCCCGCTGGCGCTGGGGCAGTCGGTGTCGGCGATCAGCCGGTTCAACTCCTCGGAGTGGATCGGTGACGTCGACGTCCCCACGTCGGTGGTGATCACCGGGCGTGACCGCATCATCCCGCCGGGGCGCCAGCGCTGGATCGCCAACCAGATCTACGGCTCCACCAGCTACGAGATCGCGGCGGGGCACGCCTCCTGCGTGTTGAACGCGGAGAAGTTCAAGCCAGCGCTACTGGCTGCCTGCGCCTCCGTCGCCGGTCGGCTGGCTCCCGCCTGACGCTGCGGAGCTGGTCGAGCCGGTAGCCGCGCTGGGACCGGTGGCCTTGGCCGCCGTCTTGCGCGGTGCGGTCTTGCGCGGTGCGGTCTTGCGTGGTGCCGCCGCCTTCTTCGTGGCGGTGGACTTGGCGGCGGTCGTCGCAGCTGCGGTCTTGCTGGCACTGGTCTTCGTGGCGGGGGCCTTGGTCGCTGTCGTCTTGGCTGCTGTCGTCTTGGTCGCTGTCGCCTTGCTTGCAGCCGCCCTGGGTGCAGCCGCCTTGGTGGCGCCAGCTTTGGAGGCGGTCTTGGTGGCAGCGCTGGTGGCCTTCTTCGCCGGCGCCTTGCGCATCGCCTTCTTGGTCGAGACCGCCTTCTTGGTCGGGACCGCCTTCTTGGCCGGGGCTGCCTTGGGAGCGGTGGGGGCCTCCTTGCCGGTGCGCTTGCGCGCCGCGGCCACCAGCAGCTCGATCTGGCGCGGGACCTCGTCGGCGATCGCCCACGGGTTGGGCACCTGCTCGAGGCACGCGATGATGCCCACGTCCAGCTTTCCGTTGTTGGACAGCACCGTGACGTTGAGCCCCGCACCGTGGAACACCGGGCCCAGCGGGTACAGCCCCAGCACCTCAGCGCCCAGGAAGTACATCGGGATGGGTGGCCCGGGCACGTTGGAGATCACCAGGTTGTAGACCACGGGGTGCCGCTCGGCCAGGCGCAGGCTGGAGTACGCCCGCAC
This sequence comes from Rhodococcus sp. Z13_19A, assembly GCF_058133575.1. Lineage (NCBI taxonomy): Bacteria > Bacillati > Actinomycetota > Actinomycetes > Mycobacteriales > Nocardiaceae > Rhodococcus > Rhodococcus sp. Z13_19A. The sequence continues at coordinate 902,724 of NZ_JBYUNN010000001.1, read as the reverse complement.
GGCCAGCCCGAACGTGGTGGGTGCCGCAAACTCCGCCCAGTCCTGCAGCATGGCGGCACTGATCGTCTGGTGGTGCTCCTTGGTGACCGCGTTGTCCGTGGCGATCGTCTCCAGCCGCTTGACCGGGTCAGCGATGTCGGTGGGCAACGACGAGAACAGGCCGGAGACCTTGTTGCGGCTGCCCGCGCTGGCGGCGTTCTCGTCCTCGCGCACCGAGACCGGCACCATCGCCAGCAGCGGGCTCTCGGGCAGCTCGCCCCGAGACTCCAGGTAGCTGCGCAGGGCGCCGGCGCACACGGCCAGCACCACGTCGTTCACCGTGGTGCCGAAGGCGCGCTTGATCTCCTTGACGTCGTCGAGGTTGGCAGCGGTGAAGGCCACGCTGCGGTGGCCGGTGATGGTGCCGTTGAACGAGGTGCGGGGCGCGGAGAACGGCGGCGGCATGGAGTCTCCGCGCTGGTGGCGGACTATCCAGTCGCCGGCCAGTGCCACCGTCTCCGGCAGCAGCTTCACGATGTCCAGGGGGCGCAGCGCCAGGTGGGTGATCCCGTCGATCGCCAGGCGCAGGGCACTGGGCTTGCGGGCCGGACGATAGCTGGGGTCGGGCTCCGGGCGCGGGGCGTCCGGCTCGATGCCGCAGAGCGCGCCCAGCAGGTTGGCCCCGCTCACGCCGTCCACGCTGGCGTGGTGCATCTTGGTCATCACGGCGATCTTGCCGTCGGCCAGCCCCTCGATCACCCAGAACTCCCAGAGGGGGCGCTGGCGGTCCATCGGTATCCCGGCGATGTGCGCGCAGGCCTCGGCCAGCTGCTCACGCCCGCCCGGGGCCGGGATCGCGGTGCGGTGCAGGTGCCGGTCGATGTCGAAGTCGGCGTCGTCGATCCACACCGGGTGGTCGACATTCAGCGGCGAATCGTAAAGCTTTCGTCGAAACGCCGGAATTGCGCGGGTGCGCAGAAAGATCTCATGCTTTAGCTTGTCAAACGAATATCCGTCGGGAACGGTCTCCGGGTCAAGCTCCAGCAGCCCGCACACGTGCAAGAGCTGGGTCGGGGTCTCGAGGTAGAGAAAGCTGGCGTCAAGGCCGCTGAGGCGTTCCATTCCCGGGATGGTAGCCGCAAGATAGAACCAGTTCTAGGCAAAAGATAGGATTGCGCAATGGGTCTCGGACATGTGGGTAGGCAGGCGCTCCAGCTGGCGGCGATCGGAAATGCCGTACGGCCGTACGGCAAGTCCTGGTCGGTGATTCCTGCCTTCTTCTCCGGGTGGCTCACCACCGAGCTGGCGCCGCACCTGCTGGCGCTCAACGCGGCCGGTGCAGCGCTGCACGTCCGCAGGCACGGCACCCGCGGGTGGGACGACCGGCTGGCGCTGGCGCTGCAGGCGGTGTCCGCCGCGGGCTACGTCAAGCTGATCCGTGACTCCCAGCTGGCCAAGGGCGAGATCGAGGACGCGCTGCGGGAGGCGCTCGGCGACGACTACGCCTCCGGCCTGGAGCGGGAGCCGGACGCCGACGACCTGGCCACCCCCTGGGGCCAGCTGGCGATGCCCTTCCGGATGGCCAACGACGAGGTGGTCCGCGAGTCCAACATCGCCTACGCCGAGGGCGGGAAGCGCTACCGGCTGGACGTCTACCACGGCCGGGAGCCCCAGCAGGGCCGGCCGGTGCTGCTGCAGGTGCACGGCGGCGGCTGGGTGATCGGCCACAAGGCGCAGCAGGGCGTGCCGCTGATGCAGCACATGGCCGAGCGAGGCTGGATCTGCGTGGCACCCAACTACCCGCTCAGCCCCAGGGCGAAGTGGCCCGAGCACGTGGTGGCCCTCAAGCGGGCCATCGCCTGGGTGCGGGAGAACATCGCCGACTACGGCGGAGATCCCTCCTTCGTCGCCGTCACCGGCGGGTCGGCCGGCGGGCACCTGGCCGCGCTCTTGGCGCTGACCTCCGACGACAAGAGCTGGCAGCCCGGCTTCGAGGACGCCGACACGTCGGTGCAGGCCTGCGTGCCGCACTACGGCGTGTACGACTTCGCCGGCCAGACCAACACGGCCGCCGCGGTGCAGCGGCGCGAGGAGGTGCTGGGCCGGGTGGTGATGCCCGCGCGCTACGAGGTGGACCCGCAGTCCTACCTGCAAGCCTCACCCCTGGAGCGGATCACCGAGGACGCACCGCCCTTCCTGGTCATCCACGGGCGGCTGGACTCGCTGGTGCCGGTGGCCGAGGCGCGGGAGTTCGTCCAGCGGCTGCGGGAGATCTCCCCCCACCCGGTGGCCTACGCCGAGATCAGCGGGGCACAGCACGCCTTCGACATCTTCCCGTCCATCCGCAGCGCTCACGTGGTGCGCGGCGCCGAGCGCTTCCTGAACTGGACCTACCGGCAGGCCACGGCGCAGCAGCCGCCCACGCCGACCGACCCGGACGAGAGCGCACCGACGGAGGTCGCCGCGCCGCAGGGCTAGCCCCGAGCAAGCCGCGGCAGGGCCGCGGGTGCCGGGTTGCTAGTGCAGCGCCGGCTCGGGGACGTCGGCCAGCACGCACCGGGTGCCGGTGTAGATGGTGGGCATGCACTTGTTGCAGTGCACGCACAGGCCGGTGGTGCGGCCCTTGGACTGGTACTGGTTGATCAGGTCCGGCTCGCGCAGCAGAGCCCGGGCCATCGCCACGAACTGGAAGCCCTCGTCCAGGCCGAGCTGGATGGTGTCCAGCTCGTTGATGCCGCCGAGCAGGATCAGCGGCATGTCCAGCGCCGCCCGGAACTGGCGGGCGAAGGGCAGGAAGAACGCCTCCTCGAAGGGGTACTCGGGGAACAGCATCTTCTTGCCGAACGCGCGCAGGCCCCACCCGACCACCGTCGCCTGGGTGGCGGCGAGCTCGCGCAGCGGCACCTCGCCGCGGAAGAAGTACATGCCGTTGAGCAGCGAGCTGCCACCGGTGAGCTGCATCGCGTCGAGGTGCCCGTCGTCCTGCAGCAGCCGGGCGAACTGCAGGCTCTCCTCCAGCCACAGCCCCTGGGGGACGCCGTCGGCCATGTTCAGCTTGGCGGTGACGGCGACGCCGGAGCCCACCACCTCGCGCACGGCGGCAACCACCTCTCGCGGGAAGCGCGAGCGGTTCTCGATGCTGCCGCCCAGGTGGTCCTTGCGGCGGTTGAGGTTGGGACTGAGGAAGGAGCTGAGCAGGTAGTTGTGCCCGAGGTGGATCTCGATGGCGTCGAATCCGGTGTCCACCGCGACCTGCGCGGCTCGGCGGAAGTCGCCCAGCACCCGCTCGAGCTGGGCCGGGGTGGCCGCCTTGACCAGGCCCATGCCCGGCGCGCTGAGGCGGGTGGACGGCCCCATGCTGGGCATCCGGTTGGACCGCTGGTCAGCGACGTAGCCGGCGTGGCCCAGCTGGGCAGCGACCAGCGCGCCCTCGGCGTGCACCGCGTCCGTGAGCCGGCGCAGCTCGGCGTCCTGCTTGCCGTCCATCACCAGGGTGTTGCGGTGCACCCGCCCGTCCGCGGAGACCGCGCAGTAGGCCACGGTGGTGAGCGCTGCCCCACCACGGGCGACCCGGGCGTGGAAGTCGATGAGGTCCTGGGTGATCGTGCCGCGCGGCATGACGCCCTCGAAGGTCGCGGCCTTGATGATGCGGTTGCGCAGGGTCAGCGGTCCCAGCCTGGCCTGCTCGAAGGGCACGGCACCGGTGGGCGCTCCCACGCCGGGCGTGCCCAGCGAGGCGCGGGTGGTGCTGGGCGTGCCGGGCTCGGGCGTGGTCATTGCTGGCCCCTCTCGGTGGGGTTGGCGAGGGCGCCTGCCGGTGCGGTCTGGCGCATGGTGTCCATCAGGGCCTGCCGGATCGGGCGCCAGGTCAGGCCGAGCTCGGAGCGGGTGCGGGAGTCGTCCATGGGGGTGGCCGCGGTGAGCAGCCAGGCCGCCTCGTAGCTGATGCCTGCCGACATCGGCAGGAATCGTCCGACGAGGTCGCTGATCCGGCCCAGCGTCCGGATGGCGCCCTGGCTCATCGGGATGCGCCGGATCTTGCGTCCGGAGAACTCCTCCAGCAGGTCCACCATGGTCCCGAAGGGCACCATCTCGCCGCCGCAGACGTAGCGGCGCGGCCCGCGGCCTGGCTCCATCAGCGCCGTGTGGACGGCGGCCACGTCGCGCACGTCGATCATGGCCATGCCGCCGTCGAAGACGGGTGCCACGCCCAGCTGCAGCATGGCGGCCCAGCCCATCGCGGTGATGCCCCGCTGGGTGCCCGCGGCCGGGCCCACCACCGAGGAGGGGTAGGTGATGACCACGGGAGCGCCGCCGGCCTGCAGCCCACGGGCGATGCGGTCGGCGGCGGACTTGGTGCGCCCGTACGCGCTGCGCCCGTCAGCGGTCTCGCTGTCCGGGCCGATCACCGGGTCCTTGCAGGGGAACAGCGCGCTGTAGCTGGCCACGTGCACGATCGGGTCGAGCCCCAGGCCGACCGCGCGGGTGAGCAGGGTGGCCGTCGCCTGGGTGTTGACCTGCCACATCAGCTTCTCGCGGCTGTCGTCCACCCCGACGATGCCCGCGGCGTGCAGCACCGCGTCGCAGCCGATGAGCAGCTCGGTGATGACGTCACCGTCGCGGACGTCCCCGACCATGGTCTCCAGCGCGGTGACGTCCACGCCGAGCGCACCCAGGGAGTCCTGCGGCGAGTCGTCGGGATGGATCAGCAGGCGCACCTGGTGGCCGGCGTCGAGCAGCGCCTTGGTGGTGTGGGCACCCAGGTACCCGGTGCCGCCGGTGACCGCGATCTTCATCCGTGTCCTCTGCTCGGAGTGCGCCCCCGCGGGCCAGCCACATCCTTGTTACGGTACCACTGGCCCCGAAAAAGGGGAATGGTTCTTCACCAGCTGTCGGGAGCTTTCATGAGTTCACCAGCCGCAGGACGTCCGCGCGACCCGCGCATCGACACCGCCGCGCTCGCCGCCACCCGGGAGCTCCTGCTGGAGGTGGGCTGGGAGGAGATGAGCATGCGCTCCATCGCCGCCCGCGCCGGGGTGGGCCGCTCGGCGCTGACCCGGCGGTGGCCGTCCAAGGCGCACCTGGTGCTGGACGCGCTGCTCGGCGAGGCGCCGGACCTCACCCCGTTCGCGGGCACCGACCGGCGCGGCTGGGTGCAGTGGGTCGTCGACGGCGCCAGCGAGCTGTTCACCCGCCCGGAGGTGCGTGCTGCCGTGCCCGGGCTGCTGGCGGCGCTGCGCGACCGCGAGGACCTGCGCACCGAGCTGTGGCAGGGCTTCTCCGTCCCGGCCACCGCGATGTTCGCCGGTGCCGACGACGAGGGACAGGCCCTGCGGAGCGCCCGTGCCGCCCTGGTGCTCGCCGGCGGGGCCGCCCTCCTGCTCAGCCTGGTGGCCACGGAGGACGACACCCCGCAGGTGCACGAGGAGATCGTTCGGCTGCTGGCGCCGATCGCCGACTAGACCAGCCCCTGGGCGTGCATCGCCTTGGCGACCCGCAGGAACCCGGCGGCGTTGGCGCCGAGCACCAGGTTGCCGGGCTCGCCGTACTCCTCGGCCGTCTCGAAGCAGTCGGCGTGGATGCGCTGCATGATCTCGGCCAGCCGCTGCTCGGTGTACGCGAAGCTCCAGCTGTCCCGCGAGGCGTTCTGCTGCATCTCCAGCGCCGAGGTGGCCACCCCGCCGGCGTTGGCCGCCTTGGCGGGGCCGAAGGCCACACCGGCGTCCTGGAGCACCGCGAGGGCGTCCGGGGTGGTCGGCATGTTGGCGCCCTCGGCCACGGCCACGCACCCGTTGCGCACCAGGCGGACCGCGGCGTCCTCGTCCAGCTCGTTCTCGGTCGCCGAGGGCAGCGCCACCGTGCACGGGACGTCCCACACCGACCCGTCCTTGACGAAGCTGGCGCCGGGCGTGCGGTCGGCGTAGTCGCTGATGCGGCCGCGCTCGACCTCCTTGATCTGCTTGAGCAGGTCGAGGTCGATGCCGTCCTCGTGCACCACGTAGCCACCGGAGTCGGAGCAGGCGATGACCTTGCCGCCCATCTGGTTGACCTTCTCGATGGCGTAGGTCGCCACGTTGCCCGAGCCGGACACCACCACGGTCTGGCCCTCCAGCGAGCTGCCGCGCGCGGTGAGCATCTCGGAGACGAAGAAGGCCAGGCCGTAGCCGGTGGCCTCGGTGCGCACGCGCGCCCCGCCCCAGCCCAGGCCCTTGCCGGTGAGCACGCCCGACTCGTGCCGGTTGGTGATGCGCTTGTACTGGCCGAACATGAAGCCGATCTCGCGCGCGCCCACGCCGATGTCGCCGGCGGGGACATCGGTGTACTCACCGATGTGGCGGTAGAGCTCGGTCATGAAGGACTGGCAGAACCGCATGATCTCGCTGTCGGAGCGGCCCTTGGGGTCGAAGTCCGACCCGCCCTTGCCGCCGCCGATCGGCATGCCCGTCAGCGCGTTCTTGAACACCTGCTCGAAGCCCAGGAACTTCACGATGCCCAGGTACAGCGAGGGGTGGAAGCGCAGGCCGCCCTTGTAGGGGCCCAGCGCAGAGTTGAACTCCACCCGGAAGCCGCGGTTGATCTGCGGGTTGCCGGCGTCGTCCTGCCACGGCACCCGGAAGATGATCTGGCGCTCGGGCTCGCAGATGCGCTCGATCATGTTGAAGGTCGTGTACTCCGGGTGGCGCTCGAGCACCGGTGCCAGGGAGTCGACCACCTCGCGAACCGCCTGGTGGAACTCGCTCTCACCGGGATTTCGGCGCAGCACTCCCTCGTAGATGTGCTCGATCGTCGCTCGGATGTCCGACATGACGCCTGGGTCCTCTCCTCGGTGTCTGCGCGGCAGCGGGGGTGTGCACCGCGCACGGCGGAGCCGCGATGACCTGTCCGGGTCCGCGCGCTCCCCCTACAGGCTGGCACGAAGCCGGGAGCGGTCTTCGTCCACTACCGTCTTGCTGTGCTTCTCGCGGACCCCACCACCACCACCCGGACGTGGCTGCGATCGCACCTGCGGGTGCTGCTGGGAGTGCTCGCCGGTCTGGTGCTGCTCGGTCTGGTGGAGGCACTCTGCGCGAGCCAGCAGCTCACCGGCCCCACCCTGGCGCTGCTCAGCGTGTACGTCACCGAGCAGCCCTCCGCGCCGGGCATCTACTGCGGCCTGCTCATCGCGCTGGTGCTCGCGCCCCGGCGGCTGTGGTGGCCCACGCTCGGCGCTGCGCTCGCGGTGGATGCGGTGCTGTCGCTGGCTCGGCTGGTGGTCAACGGCGAGGTTCGCTCGGTGGGCGCCGGCGCGCTGGTCGCCCTCACCGGCCTCGCGGTGCACGCCACGACTCGACTGCACGGCGCCGAGCGGCTCGCCGCCCTGCGGGGGCTGGGCTGCGGCGCGGCCCTGGTGGCGGCCACCGCGCTGGGCAACGTCTGGCTGGAGCTGACGGCGGCGCTGCGCCCGGAGGTGCTGGACGAGTACCTGGCGGTCGCCGACCACGCGCTGCTCTCCCCGGCGTGGCTGGTGGGCCGGCTCTTCGACCACCTGGGCGTGGTGGGCCACTACTTCTTCCTCACCGTGTACTCGATGCTGCCACTGATGGCGGTGTTCGCCGCCGGGGTGCAGCTGTGGCGGGGCTGGCAGCGGCACAACATCATGCTGACCTTCGTGGCGGTGGGGCTGCTGGGACCGGCGCTCTACCTGTTGTTCCCGGTGGTGGGGCCGATGTTCGCCTTCGGTGCCGACGGTGGGGAGTTCGCCTACTCCACGCAGTGGCCTGACGTGGTACCCGTGGTCGCGGCACCCGAGCCCCTGCTGTTCAACGACTTCACCCCCCGCAACTGCATGCCCAGCCTGCACACCGCGTGGGCGGTGGTGATCTTCGTGCACACCCGGCCGATGGGGCGGGCGATGCGCGCGGTGGGCACGTTCTGGCTGGTCGGCACCCTGGCCGCCACCCTGGGCTTCGGCTACCACTACGGCGTGGACCTGGTGGTGGGCGCGGTCTTCGCCCTCACCATCGAGGCCGCCCTGCGCTCCCGCGTGCACGGCTGGTCAGCGGGACGGGTGTGGCTGGTGGCCGGTGGCAGCGCGGTGGTGGCCCTGCTGCTGCTCAGCTTTCGGTACGCCGCGTCGCTCTACGCCGACCGACCGGCCGTGCTCGGAGTGCTGGTGCTGGCCGCGCTGGGGCTGGTCTGCGTCGGCTACGGCCGGCTGCACGGACGCCAGATCGCGACGCCCAGCACGGGGCAGGCAGCAGGGGGCACGGCCCCGTCCAGCTGAGCTGGGACGCCGCACCGGCTCTGGGTGCTCCGACCGGGGCAGATTTGCTGTTTGCGCGATCTTTCGATACGCGCCGCGGAGTGTCTACTGTGATCCCGCGCACCTATTTGGCGCTGCCGACGTTGAGTACTCGGGGTCGGTGGCCAGGTCCGTTACCAGGATTTGACACCGCAGAGCTGTAACGTGTTCTAGTTAGTATGGTTCTTGTCACACTCAGAACCCGGCGGGCGTCACGTCTGCCGGTCGGCGAGGCGGAGAGGGGGCGGGCGCGACGATGGCGGTTCCTGCGCTGATCGACACGCCGTTGCGCAACCTCGGCAGCTTCTTCGCGATGACCCTGGACGTGCTCCGGTTCTCCTGGCGCCGTCCCTACCAGTGGGGCGAGTTCGTCGACCAGTGCTGGTTCATCGCGCGGGTCTCCATGCTGCCCACCGTCCTGGTGGCGCTGCCGTTCACCGTGCTGGTCAGCTTCACCCTGAACATCCTGCTCAAGGAGATCGGCGCGGCCGACCTCAGCGGTGCCGGCGCCGCGCTCGGCGCGGTCACCCAGGTCGGCCCGATCGTCACCGTGCTCATCGTGGCCGGTGCCGGTGCCACCGCCATCTGCGCCGACCTGGGCGCCCGCACCATCCGCGAGGAGATCGACGCGATGGAGGTGCTGGGCATCGACCCCATCCGTCGCCTGGTGGTCCCGCGGGTGCTGGCCTCGACCTTCGTGGCGCTGCTGCTCAACGGGCTGGTGGTGTCCATCGGCCTGCTCGGCGGCTTCTTCTTCTCGGTCTTCCTGCAGGACGTCAACCCCGGGGCCTTCGTCTCCGGGCTCACCCTGCTCACCCACCTGCCCGAGGTCGTGATCTCCGAGGTCAAGGCGGGTCTGTTCGGCCTGATCGCCGGGCTCGTGGCCTGCTACCGCGGGCTGTCGGTCAAGGGCGGTCCCAAGAGCGTCGGTGACGCGGTCAACGAGACGGTGGTCTACTCCTTCATGGGTCTGTTCGTCATCAACGTGATCGTCACCGCGGTCGGCATCAAGGCAACGGCGGGCTGAGTCGATGGCTATCGCGATGACCGGCAAGTTCCCCCGCACGCGGCGCGTGGGCCAGCGCTTCTCCGGGTCCACGGACAGCTTCGGCGAGCAGGCTGTCTTCTACTGGACCGCGCTGCGCTGGTCCTGGCGGGCGGTCACCCACTACAAGAAGGAGACCCTGCGGCTGATCGCCGAGATCAGCATGGGCTCGGGAGCGCTCGCCGTGATCGGCGGCACCGTGGTCATCGTGGGGTTCCTGACGCTGGCCTCGGGCGCGACCATCGCGGTGCAGGGCTACAGCTCGCTGGGCAACATCGGCGTGGAGGCGCTCACCGGGTTCTTCGCCGCGTTCATCAACGTGCGCATCGCCTCGCCGGTCATCGCCGGAATCGGCCTGGCCGCCACCATCGGTGCCGGCTCCACCGCCCAGCTCGGCGCCATGCGGATCAGCGAGGAGATCGACGCCCTGGAGGTGATGGGCATCCCCTCCATGCCCTACCTGGTCACCACCCGAGTGGTGGCCGGGCTCATCGCCATCATCCCGCTGTACTCGCTGGCCGTGATCATGTCCTTCCTGGCCAGCCGGTTCGCCACGGTGGTGATCTACGGGCAGTCAGGCGGGGTCTACGACCACTACTTCACGACGTTCCTGATACCTACCGACATCTTGTGGTCGTTCCTGCAAGCCATCTTGATGGCCGTGGTCATCATGCTGATCCACACGTACTACGGCTACACCGCCAGCGGTGGCCCCGCCGGCGTGGGTGAGGCCGTCGGCAACGCGGTGCGCGCCTCGCTCATCGCCGTGGTGGTGGTGACCCTGCTCGTCTCCCTCGCCATCTACGGCGGCACCGGCAACTTCAACCTGTCGGGATGAGGGGCTAGCCATGGTGCGACACCACTACAAGCTCGCGGCGCTGGCACTGGTCGTCGCGCTGCTGGCCATCGTCGTCGTCGCCCTGGGCATGTTCCGAGGCAGCTTCACCAGCACGGTGCCGGTCACCATCTCCACCGCCCGCACCGGCCTGGTGATGGATCCCGGCGCCAAGGTGAAGGTGCGTGGCGTCGAGGTGGGCCGGGTGTCGGAGGTGCGCGTCAGCGGTGACGACGCCGAGATCACCCTCGCGCTGCAGCCGGACATGCTGCGGCTCATCCCCGCCAACTCCGGGGTGGACATCAAGTCCACCACGGTCTTCGGTGCCAAGTTCGTCAACTTCCTGCCACCCGAGCAGCCCTCCGCCACGCCCATCGCCGCGGGTGCCCGGATCGCCTCGCAGAACGTGACGGTGGAGTTCAACACCGTCTTCCAGAACCTCAACCGGCTCCTGGAGGCCACCCAGCCGCAGAAGCTCAACGCCACCCTGGGCGCGATCGCCGAGGCTCTGCGCGGCCGGGGCACCCAGCTCGGCGAGACGCTGGACCAGGCCAACAACGTCCTCACCCAGCTCAACCCCAGCATCCCGGCCCTGCAGAACGACCTGCAGAAGGGGGCCATCGTGGCCGACGTCTACGCCGACTCGGCCAACGGGCTGCTGCGCACGCTGGAGAACCTCACCACGACCAGCAACACCGTGGTGGACCAGCAGGGCAACCTCGACCAGCTGCTGCTGGGGCTCACCGGGCTGGGCACGGTGGGCACCCAGGTGCTCAACACCAACCAGGCAGGGCTGGCCGACGTGGTCAGCCTGCTGCGCCCGACCACCGCGCTGCTCTACGAGTACTCCCCGGAGTTCACCTGCTTCTTCAAGGGTCTGAACACCGCCCGAGGGCTCGGTGAGGAGATCGCCGGCGGCATCAACCCCTGGATCGGCGTGGACACCTCGTTCATCGCCGGCGGCGACATCTACCAGTACCCGCAGAGCCTGCCCGTGATCGGCGCCTCCGGCGGCCCGCGGTGCAACGGCCTGCCGAACCTGACCCTGGACCAGCTGCCGGGGAAGTACCTGGTCACCAACACCGGCAGCAACCCCAACAAGCCGGGCACCAACGTCCAGACCCCGCGGGTGCCCGACATCATCGACTACCTGCAGGGCGAGCAAGCCGGAGGAGGCTCATGACCTCGGCCCGTTCCACCCTGGTCAAGCTGGGTGTCTTCACCACCGTGATGGTGCTGATCCTGGCCGGGCTGGTGGTCATCTTCGGCCAGATCCGGTTCACGCCGACCACCTCCTACCAGGCGCTGTTCACCAACGCCTCCGGCATCAAGACCGGCGAGCGGGTGCGCATCGCGGGCGTGCCGGTGGGCACCGTCAACGGGGTGAAGGTCACCGCGGACAACACGGCGCAGGTGGACTTCGAGGTGGACACCAAGTACCGCCTCGCCGCCAGCACCAAGGCCGTGGTCCGCTACGAGAACCTCACCGGCGACCGGTACCTGGAGCTGCTGGAGGGCTCGGGCAACCCGCTGCCGCTGGAGGACGGTGACTCGATCCCCGCCTCCCAGACCACGCCCGCCCTCGACCTCGACGAGCTGCTCAACGGGTTCAAGCCGCTGTTCCGAGCCCTCGACCCGGCCCAGGTCAACCAGCTGTCCTCGGAGATCATCATGGTGCTGCAGGGCCAGGGCGGCACCGTGCAGTCGGTGCTGGCCCGCACCGGCTCGCTGACCAACACCCTCGCCAACCGCGACCAGCTCATCGGTCAGGTGGTTACCAACCTCAACACCGTGCTCGACACCGTCGCCACCCGCAGCACCCAGTTCGACACCACCGTCACCCAGCTCCAGCAGCTGGTCAGCGGGCTCTCCGGGGACCGGGCGGTGATCGGTGACGCCCTCAACAGCGTCAACACCGGGACGAACCAGCTGACCTCGCTGCTGCTGGACGGCCGCGAGCCGCTGCAGGGCGCGATCAACCAGGGCAACCGGCTGGCCACCGTGCTGGACGAGGGCAAGGGCGAGATCGACAGCGTGGTGTCGCGGCTGCCCGAGACCTACGCGGCCCTGGTGCGCACCGGCGTCTACGGCAGCTTCTTCCAGTTCTACCTGTGCCAGATCGTGCTGAAGCTGACCGGCCCGGACGGCAAGCCCACCACGGTCACGCTGAACGACCAGAAGACGGGCAGGTGCGCGGCGTGAGGCGCTTTCGCGAGATGAACCCGGTGCCGATCGGGGCGGTCGGCATCGTGGTGACCGCGGGGCTGGTGATGACGGCGCTGAACTACGACAAGCTGCCGATCTTCGCCAGCGGCACGGAGTACCAGGCCCTGTTCCCCGAGGCTGCCGGGATCAACCCGGGCGACGACGTCCGCGTGGCCGGCGTGAACGTCGGCAAGGTCGAGAGCGTCAAGCTGAGCGGGCCGCAGGTGCTGGTGACCTTCACCGTCGGCGACAGCATCACCCTGGGGCAGGACACCGGCGTGGACATCGAGACCAGCACCATCCTGGGCCGCAAGGCGCTGGGGGTCCGGCCCGCCGGGCCGGGGGAGCTGCCGACCGACACCCCCATCCCCCAGGGCCGCAACACCTCCCCGTACTCCCTGACCGGTGCGCTGGGCGACCTCACCGACACGGTGGACGCCCTGGACACCAACCAGCTGAGCGAGTCGATGAAGACGCTGGCGGCCACCCTGCAGAACACCCCACCAGACCTGCGGAACGCGCTCACCGGGCTGACCAACCTCTCCGCCAGCATCAGCTCGCGCGACGCCCTGCTGCAGGACCTGCTGCGCAACGCGGAGAGCGTGACAACGGTGCTCTCCCAGCGCAGCACCCAGCTGAACACCCTGGTGCTGGACGGGAACACCCTGCTGGGCGAGCTGGACAACCGCAGGCGGGTGATCGGCGAGCTGTTCACCAACGTGCAGGCCGTCGCCAACCAGCTGCGTGGGCTGGTGGCTGACAACGAGGCCCAGCTCGGCCCCACCCTCACCCGGCTGAACTCGGTGCTGGACGTGCTGCAGAAGAACCGGGACAACCTCACCGCCGGCCTCGAGGGGTTGTCGAAGTACCAGATCACCCTGGGTGAGGCCGTCTCCAGCGGGCCGTTCTTCAACGCCTACGTGCAGAACCTGATCCCCGGCGACAACGTCAAGCCCCTGGTGGACGCTGCGCTGCAGCCCTACCTCAACCAGGCGCAGGCCGGCCAGCCACCGGCACCGGCTGCCCCTGCTGCCCCCGCACCGGGAGGTGGCCGATGAGCACCAGGTCGATGGTGGTCCGCGGCGCGATCATCGCGCTGGTCGTCGCGGTGCTCGCCGCCGCCACCTACGTGCTGCTGCCGGGCACCAAGCAGCACACCGTCGTCGCCTACTTCACCTCCACCGCGAGCATCTACGAGGGCGACGACGTCCGCGTGCTCGGCGTGAAGGTGGGCACCATCGACTCCATCGAGCCGGAGGGCGACCGCGCCAAGGTGACGATGTCGGTGGATGCCGACCAGCCGGTGCCGGCGGACGCCAAGGCCCTCATCGTCGCCCAGAGCCTGGTCTCCTCCCGCTTCGTCCAGCTGGCCCCGGTCTACGACGGTGGGCCGGTGATGGCCGACAACGCGGTGCTCAACGAGGACCGCACCGCAGTGCCGGTGGAGTGGGACGAGATCAAGGACCAGCTGGGAACCCTGGCCACTGCGCTGGGCCCCAACGAGTCCAGCACCACCGGGGCGCTCGGGGAGACCGTGAACTCCGCCGCGGCCGCGCTGGACGGCAACGGGCAGTCGCTGCGGCAGACGCTGAACCAGCTCTCGCTGGCCATGAAGACGCTCTCCGACGGCCGGGACGACCTCTTCTCGATCGTGCGCAACCTGCAGGTCTTCGTCAGTGCGCTGGCGGCCAGCGACCGGCAGATCGTGGAGTTCGGCGGCCGCCTGGCCAGCGTCTCGGACGTGCTGGCCAAGAACACCACCGCACTGGGTGGGGCGCTGGCCGACCTGAACATCGCGGTCGGCGACGTGGAGCGCTTCGTGCGGAGCAACCGGACCGGGCTGTCCGAGGCGGTGAGCAGCCTCGCCGACGTTACCCAGGTGCTGGCCGACAAGCGCCCGGAGGTGGAGCGGATCCTGCACTCCGGACCCAACTCGCTGGCCAACTTCTTCAACATCTACCAGCCCGGGCACAACTCCCTGGTCGGCAACCTAGCCATCTCCAACTTCCAGAACCCGGTGAACTTCATCTGCGGTGGCATCGCTGGGCTCGCCACCGCCGCCGCGGACCAGAGCGCGAAGCTCTGCGTGCAGTACCTCGCGCCGTACCTGAACACGCTGAACTTCAACTACCCGGCGCTGGGCCTCAACCCGGTCAACGGCTACCGGGCCGAGCCGACCGACCTCCAGCTCAGCGAGCCCGGGCTGGACGTCGCCACCGGCACGCTGCCCGCGGCCGACAAGCCCGGCGCCCCCGGCTACACCGGGGTCAAGTGGCCGACCGTCGCCGAGCCCAAGGTCCCCGGCCTGACGGGTCTGCTGATGCCGGAGGGAGGACGTTGATGAGCAGGTCACGACGTGCGGCCGGGATCGGCGCGGCAGTGCTGGTCTCGTCGGTGGTGCTCGGCGGGTGTGAGTTCAAGGGGCTGAACTCGCTGCCGCTGCCGGGCACGGAGGGCTCCGGGGGCGGAGCGTGGACGGTGCAGGTGGAGATGCCCAACGTCACCACCATCGACCAGAACTCCCCGGTCCGGGTGGACGACGTCATCGTCGGCAAGGTCAGCGGCATCGAGCTGGACGGCTGGCACGCCAAGGTCACGCTGTCGCTGAACGAGGACGTCCAGCTGCCCGCCAACGCCACCGCGATGATCGGCCAGACGTCGCTGCTGGGTTCCAACCACGTCGAGCTGAACCCGCCGGTCTCCGAGGCGCCGGTCGGCCAGCTGCAGCCCGGGGCCACCATCCCGCTCAGCCAGGCCGGTGCCTACCCGACGACGGAGCAGACGCTGTCGTCGCTGTCGGTGGTGCTCAACGGCGGCGGGCTGTCGCAGATCCAGGAGATCGCCTCCGAGCTGAACAACGCGCTCAAGGGCCGCGAGGACTCGGTGCGCAGCCTGTTCACCCAGCTGAACACCCTGCTGACCGGGCTGGACACCCAGAAGCAGGACATCATCCGGGCGATGGAGGGCCTCAACCGGCTCGCCGGCCAGGTGGCCCAGCAGAACCAGGTGCTTGGCGGGGCGCTGGACTCCATCCCGCCGGCGCTGGCCGTGCTCAACCAGCAGCGCGCCGACCTCACCACCACGCTCGCGTCCCTGGGCAACCTCGGGTACGCCGCCACCCGGGTGGTCACCAGCTCCAAGGACGACCTCATCGCCAACCTGCAGTACCTCTCACCCAGCCTCGCCGCGCTCGCCGACGCGGGCAAGGACCTCCCGGAGAGCCTCAGCGTGCTCGGCACGTTCCCGTTCCCGATGAACTCCTTCAAGAACGCCTTCCACGGCGACTACGCCAACCTGGGCATCACCATCGACCTGACGCTGGCCCGCACCGACAGCGCCCTGCTCAAGGGAACGCCGTTCTACGGGGTGCTCACCCAGCTGCAGAACGTGCTCCAGCAGAACGCCGGGCAGGGCACCACCGCGGCCGACCCGCTGCAGGCGCCGCTGAACACCCCGCCGCAGCAGCAACCACCCAGCCAGGCGCTGCCCGGCCAGCCAGCAGGAACGGGGACCGGCCAGTGATCCTCTCCCGCTTCGTCCGCATGCAGCTCGCCATCTTCGCGGTGCTCACCGTCGTCGGCGTGACGGTGATGGGGCTGTACTACATCCAGCTGCCCGCGCTGGTCGGTGTCGGCCGGCACACCGTGACGGTGCAGCTGCCCGCCGCCGGTGGTCTCTACCCGTTCGCGAACGTCACCTACCGCGGCAACACCATCGGCAAGGTCTCGGCCGTGCGGCTCACCGACACCGGGGTGGAGGCGGAGCTGTCCGTCGACTCCGGCGCGGAGGTGCCCAGCGACCTCGACGTGGCCGTGAAGAGCGTCTCGGCCATCGGTGAGCAGTACGTGGACCTGATGCCGCGCACCGCCAGCGGGCCGTTCCTGCAGGACGGCGACGTGGTGCCCCTCGGCCGGGCCACCGTGCCCTCGGAGGTGGGGCCGCTGCTCGACCAGGCCAACGCACTGGTGGCGAGCATCCCGCCCGGCAACTTCCGCAAGGTGGTGGACGAGTCCTTCAACGCCTTCAGCGGCTCCGGCCCCGACCTGCAGCGCCTGCTGGACAGCACCCGGCTGTTCCTGCAGGAGGCGCAGAACAACATCGGGCCCACCCGGACGCTGCTCGAGGAGCTCGGCCCGCTGCTGGACACCCAGGTGGTCACCAGTGACGCCATCCGGGCGTGGACCAGCAACCTGGCCACGTTCACCGACCAGGTCCGCAGCAGCGACTCCGACGTGCGTGCGCTGCTGGTGAAGGGCCAGCCCTTCTCCCGCGAGGCGACGGCGCTGTTCCAGGACCTGCAGCCCACGCTGCCGATCCTGCTGGCCAACCTGACCAGCGTCGGGCAGGTGGCGGTCACCTACAACGCTGCGCTGGAACAGGTGCTGGTGATCTACCCACCGCTGGCCGCCGCGCTGGTGTCGGTGGTGCTCCCCTCGGCCGGCACCGGCCGGGCCAACCTGGACTTCGTCTACGCCCTCAACACGCCACCGCCGTGCACCACCGGCTACCTGCCCGCCTCGGAGCGGCGGCTGGCCACCGAGGTGGACGTGCCCTTCACCCCGGACGGGTTGTACTGCAAGATCCCGCAGGACGCGGCCAACGGGGTGGCTGTGCGCGGCGTGCGCAACCTGCCCTGCGCCGAGGTGCCCGGCAAGCGGGCGCCGACGCCCGAGCTGTGCCGCGACCCGGAGGGTTACGTCCCCGTCGGAACCAACCCCGGCGTGACAACGCCGTCGCAGCCGGTGACGGCCCAGTCGGCAGCGGCGCCGGAGGTGCAGCCCACGCCTCAATCCGTCACGGCCACGGCACCTTACGACCCCGTTACCGGCAAGTATGTTGGATCGGACGGCAAGACCTACGCCCAGGCCGACCTCGCCATGGGCAGCACGTACCGACCCGGCATGACCTGGCAGCAGCTGTTGACAGCACCGACGGGATCAGAGCAGTAGTGACACGAAGTGAGCTGGTAGTGCAGCAACGTTCACGCAGGAGAGCCACCAGGGCCCAGGGCCCGGCGGCCGGTGAAGTCGGCTCCACCGCCCCGCAGCAGACCGAGACGGCGGAGGAGCCGCAGTTCACGGCCGCACCGACTGCATCCCCGGCGCCGACCGCAGCACCGGCACCGGCTCCCGTCGACGAGACCGCGAAGATCGAACGTCCGTCGCTGGTCAAGGCGAGCACCGCCGCCACCGGGTCCACCACCGCTGACTCCACCACCGCTGACTCGGCCACAGCTGACTCCACCCCGGCTGACTCGGCCACGGCTGCCCCGGCCGGCGCAGGGCCCGACCTGCCCCCGTCGCGACCCCGGGTGCGCACCCTGGTGGGGGCGGCCGGTGCGCTGCTGCTGGTGCTCGCGCTGGCCGCGGCCACGGTGCTGCTGCTGCGTGCCACCACCTCCGCCGAGGACGACGCCCGGCGCGAGGCGTTCGTGCAGACCGCGCGGCAGGGTGTGCTCAACCTGACGAACATCCGGCACCAGACCGCGGCCGAGGACGTGCAGAACCTGCTTGACGGGTCCAGCGGGACCTTCGCCGAGGAGTTCGGCGCCGGCAAGGACTCCTACATCCAGGTGGTGCAGCAGGCGCAAGTCGACTCCGCCGGCACCATCGAGGCCTCCGCCCTGGAGCGGCTCGACGACAACACCGGGGTGGTGCTGGTCGCCTCCAGCGCCAAGGTCTCCAACTCCTCGTCCCCGCAGCCGGAGGACCGCAGCTACCGACTACGAGTGACCGTGGTCGACGATGGAGGCCGCATGACGGTCTCGAAGGTGGACTTCGTACCGTGAAGCTGATGCGCAGGGGCCGCGACGAGCAGCTGCCCAACACCGAGGACGGGGAGCCGGCCGAGACGTCGGAGACCGCGTCGGTCAAAACAGAGACGGCCAAGACCGAGACGGCCAAGACCGAGACGGCGGACACCAAGCCGGCGGAGACGAAGACCGAGACCGGGTCGGCTGAGGCCGAGACGGCCGCGACTGCCGGAGCCAAGACTGGGTCCGCGACGGCGAAGCCGGCCGCCACGAGGGGGGCCACCACCGCCTCGCCGCTGGCCGACGGCGTGCAGCGCCGGGCGCTGCTCGGCGCCGGTGCCCTGGTGGTCGTGGCCCTGGCGGTGGTGGTCGGAGTGCTCCTGACCCAGCGCACCACCGGCTGGCCGCTGCACCCGCAGCTGAAGACCACGGCGCTGGAGCAGGCGCGCACGGAGGCCGTGCAGGCTGCCTCGGACAGCGCCGTCGCGCTGCTGTCCTACGACCACACCACCGTGGACGACGAGCTGCGCAACGCCGCGGAGCGCACCACGGGCTCGTTCCGCGACGACTACACCAAGGTCACCACCGCCACGGTCGTTCCGGCGGCCAAGCAGAAGGCCGTGACCACCCGCGCCACCGTGGTGGGGGCGGCAGCCTCCAGCGCGAGCCCGGACAAGGTAGACGCGCTGGTCTACCTCAACCAGTCCACCACCACCCAGGACGCGCCGGACCCGTCGATGTCGGGCAGCCGGCTGGTGCTGACCATGGAGAAGGTCGACGGCCGCTGGCTGGTCGCGGCCATGACCCCGGTCTAGCGCCCCTGGTCGTCCAGCTCCGCCAAGCGGTTCCACTCCTTCTTCTCCGCCCGCCACACCTCGTCGGTGCGGCCGCGCTTCCAGTAGCCCGACGCCGACAGCGCCGCCACCGGGATGCCCACCTCGGTGCGCAGGTAGCGCCGCACCGAGCGGACGGCGGCTGCCTCGCCGTGCACGAAGGCCTGTGCACCGGGGGACACGGTGAGCTCGCGCACGGCCGCCAGCAGCAGGTCGGGGTCGGTGCTGTCACCGCGGTGCAGCCACCGCACCCGCACGTCGGCCGCGCTGGGAAGCTCCTGCTCGTCCGCGGGGCCGTCCACCTCCACCACCACCTGCGCGCGGGCACCTGCCGGCAGCTGCTCCAGCGCCACGGCGATGGCGGGCAGCGCGGTGGCGTCGCCCACCAGCAGGTGCTCCTCGGCGTCCGGGTCGATCGTGTAGCCACCACCGGGGCCCATCAGCGAGATCTGGTCGCCCGGCTGGGCGTGCAGCGCCCACGCACCGGCCAGCCCGGTGTCGCCGTGCACCACGAAGTCCAGGGTCAGCGTCGTGGCCGCGGGGTCGTAGGCGCGCACCGTGAACGTCCGGGTGCACGGCCACTGGTCCTTGGGCAGCTGCTCGCGCACCTGCTCCACGTCGAAGGGCATGCCATAGCTGGCGCCGGCGGGCGGGAACAGCAGCTTCACGTAGTGGTCGGTGCAGCTGCCCACCGGGAAGTCGCGCAAGCCTGGGCCGGTCAGCACCACGCGCACCATGTGCGGGCTCAGCCGCGTGCTGGAGAGCACCTCGGTGGCGATGGGCGCGCGCTTGGGCTTGGTGGCTGGCTGCGTCACCGCGGCCTCCTCAGGTTGGGTGGTCGGGCACGAGGGGAGAGGCATATGCTTGTTGGCAAGTAAGTGTAAGGGGAACCTGAGGTGAGCATGACACCGGTGAACACGGAGGACGTGGCGCGGCTGCGCTCGGCGCTGGGGCGCACCTCCCGGTGGCTGGACCGCAGCTCCCGGGGTGGTGACCTCAGCCGCTCGCAGATGTCCATCCTCGGCACGGTGGTCCGCCGGGGTCCGCTGGGCATCGGCGAGCTCGCCGACATCGAGGGGGTCAACCCCACGATGCTCTCCCGGGTGGTGGCCAAGCTGGACGAGCAGGGGCTGGTGGAGCGCCGGGTGCACCCGCAGGACCGCCGCGCGGCCACCGTGGAGGTGACCGAGCCCGGCCGCGAGCTGTTCCTGCGCATCCGGGCCGAGGGGACCCGGTTGCTGGCCGCGAGCCTGGAGGCGCTTCCCGAGGACCAGCGCGAGACGCTGCTCTCCTCGGCGGCAGCGCTGGAGACCCTCCTGGGCGTGGTCGAGGGCGGGCCCCGATGACCGGGGCCGCTCGCTCGCTCGGCCGGGAGACCTTCTCCTCGCTGGCCAACCCCAACTACCGCAGGTACTTCTTCGGCCAGGCCGTCTCGCTCATCGGCACCTGGATGCAGGTCGTCGCCCAGTCGTGGCTCGTGCTGGAGCTCACCGGCTCGGGCACGGCCCTGGGCACGGTGGTGGCGCTGCAGACGCTGCCCATCCTGCTGCTGGGGCCCTACGGCGGCGTCATCGCCGACCGGGTGGACAAGCGGCGGCTGATGATCGGCCTGCAGTCGATGATGGGCGTGCTGGCTCTGGTCCTGGGCCTGCTCATCTACACCGACACGGTGCAGCTGTGGCAGGTGTACGTCCTGGCCGCCCTGCTCGGGCTGAACAACACCTTCGAGAACCCGGCGCGCCAGGCGTTCGTGCTGGAGATGGTGGGCCCGGAGCACCTGCGCAACGCCATCAGCCTGAACTCGGTGCTGGTGAACTCCGCCCGGGCGATCGGGCCCGCGACCGCCGGCCTCATCATCGCCACCGGCGGGCTGGCGGTCTGCTACTTCATCAACGCCGTCAGCTTCATCGCGGTGGTGCTCTCGCTGCTCGCCCTGGACGTGTCCCGGCTGCAGCCGTCCCCGCCGGCGACCCGGGGCAAGGGTCAGCTGCGCGAGGGCTTCGCCTACGTGCGGCGCACCCCGACGCTGGCCATCCCGCTGCTGATGATGGCCCTGGTGGGCTGCCTGGCCTACGAGTTCCAGGTGGTGCTGCCCATCCTGGCCGACACCACGTTCCACGGCGGACCGGAGGCCTACGGGTTCATGACCGGTGCGATGGGGCTGGGTGCGGTGGTGGGCGGCCTGTACGTGGCCGCCCGCGGGCGCACCGGGCTGGGCACGCTGGTGACCAGCACCGTGGTGTTCGGGCTGACCATCCTGCTGACGGCGCTGGCCCCCAACCTGGTGACGGCGCTGCTGTGCCTGGGCCTGGTCGGCGCCGCCAGCGTGGCGGTGATGTCGAAGGGCAACTCCACGCTGCAGCTGGAAGCCGCCCCGCACATGCGCGGGCGGGTGATGGCGCTGTGGACCGTGGCGTTCCTGGGCTCCACCCCCATCGGCGGGCCCATCGCCGGCTGGGTGAGCGAGGAGCTGGGCGGGCGGGCCGGGCTGCTGCTCGGCGCCACTGCCTGCCTGGTGGCGGCCGGGCTGGGTGCGATGGCGGTGCACCGCCTGGGGGAGGTCACCGTGCGCGAGCGGGTGGACGCCGTGCGAGCCGGCCTCAGCCGCCGGCTGGTTCGCGTCCGGTGATGCCCAGCAGCCGGTCGTGCAGCGGCGCACCGGCCGGCACCGGCACCTCGGGCCCCAGCACGCCGGCGGCGCGCCACTGCGCGACGCGGGGGCTGAGCGCCTCCCACAGCGCCCGCACCAGGCTGGGCGACAGGACGCTGTCCACGTCGATGACCCGGGCGACGTCGTGCGCCCGGATGCCCCGGAAGTAGCTGGTCTGCCAGAAGTACTCGCGCGCGGAGACGTCGCCGAAGCTGCAGTGCACCACCCGGTCGTAGTCGTCGACCGCACACGCCGCCGCGCAGGCCCGCTCCACCAGGGCCGCAAAGGCGCGCTGGGGGGAGTCGCCGAGCAGGTCCCCGTCGTAGCGACCCGGGCCGACGTCCTTCATGGTGCGCCCGGCCAGCATGTCCGGCACCCAAGCGTCGTCGTAGGCGTGGTACCCGATCACCTGCCACAGGCTCAGCGGCGCGGCCGGCCGCGTGGTGAGCGCCGGCGGGAACGAGAGCGTCCAGTGCTCCTCCCGCAGCTGCTGCACCACGTCGTTGAGGGCGTTGTCGGCGAGCACGAACACGTCAGCGGCATCCATGGCCTGCCTCCCTTCGGTGACGTCGCCGCTCCCGGGCGACGGCGTCGGTGGGCCTCCCTCACCGACGGTAGGAGCAACTGGGACTGATTCCCACCACTGGCTGCGGTTGACACTTCGCAGGGCCTGCCGAAAGGTCACGACGGTGGATGCGAGCAGAGACATGAGCAGTGCCGGGGCCGGCAGCGTGACGACGGCGGGCCGCGGTACCGCGGCAGAGCGACCGACGCCCGGTCGCAGCACTCGCCGGGTGGTCTCCACCGACGGCGTCGGCCTGGCCGTGCACGTGCACGAGGTGCGGGACCCCGCGGGGCGGGGCACCGACCCGGACGTGCCCACGGTGGTCTGCGTGCACGGCTACCCGGACAACAGCACGGTGTGGGACGGGGTGGTCGCCGAGCTGCGCCAGCGCTACCGGGTGGTCACCTACGACGTCCGCGGCGCCGGCGACTCCGACAAGCCCCGCGGCCGCAGCGCCTACCGGATGGAGCAGCTGGCCGCCGACCTGGCCGCCGTGGTGGACGCCGTCTCCCCGGAGCGACCGGTGCACCTGCTGGCCCACGACTGGGGCTCCATCCAGACCTGGCACTCGGTGACCGGGACGCGCCTGGCCGGGCGCATCGCCTCCTTCACCTCCGTCTCCGGGCCCAGCCTGGACCACGTGGGCGCCTGGATGCGCGACCAGCTGCGGCCCAGCCCGCGCGCACTGAAGGCACTGGTGCGCCAGGTGCTGCACTCCACCTACATCGGCTTCTTCCAGCTGCCGCTGCTGCCGGAGCTGGCGTGCCGCGCCGGTGTGCTCGACCAGATGGTGGAGCTCGACATCCGCAGGCACCAGAGCCCGGGCGGGCGGCACGTGCGCCCGCACCGGTCCACCGCGGACAAGATCAACGGGCTGCAGCTCTACCGCGCCAACATGGGGTCGCGCATCGGCGGGCCCACGGAGCAGCGCACCGACGTGCCGGTGCAGGTGCTCGCCCCCAGCGGGGACAGCTACGTCACTGCCGCGATGCAGACCGAGGCGCCCGCACCGTGGGTGTCCGACCTGCGCACCCGCACGATCGCCGGCGGGCACTGGGTGGTCAGCAGCCGCCCCGACGTCATCGCCCGCTGCACCAGCGAGCTGGTGGAGCACGTCGAGCACGGCACGCAGACTCGTGACCTGGCGGTGGCGCACGCGTCAGCGCTGGAGGGCCGGCGCTTCGCCGGTCAGCTGGTGGTGGTCACCGGCGGTGGCCGCGGCATGGGCCGGGAGACGGCGCTGACCTTCGCCCGCCAGGGCGCCGACGTGGTGGTGGCCGACCTCGACGACGACGCGGCCGCCGAGACCGTGGACCAGGCCCGTCGGCACGGGGTGAGTGCGGCGGCCTACCACCTGGACGTGGCTGACGGCGAGGCCTTCGCCAGCTTCGCCGAGCAGGTGCGCACCGAGCACGGGGTGCCGGACGTGGTGGTGAACAACGCGGGCATCGGCATGGCCGGCCCGTTCCTGGCCACCACCGACGCCGACTGGCAGCGCATCGTGGACATCAACCTGTGGGGCGTCATTCACGGGTCCCGGCTGTTCGGGGCGCAGATGGTGCAGCGCGGGCAGGGCGGACGCATCGTGAACATCGCGTCGGCGGCGGCCTACGCACCCTCGCGCACCTACCCTGCCTACGCCACCACCAAGGCCGCCGTGCTCATGCTCACCCAGTGCCTGCGGGCCGAGCTGGGCCCGGACGGGGTCGGGGCGGTGGCGATCTGCCCGGGCTTCATCGACACCGACATCTCCCGCAGCACCGAGCACGTGGGGCTGAGCCCGGCCGCGCAGGAGAAGCGGCGCGAGCACGCGGTGCAGTCCTACGGCCGGCGCAACTACACCCCGGAGCGGGCGGCGCGGCACATCGTGGAGGCGACCTACCGCAACACCCCCGTCGCCACCATCACCGCGGAGTCCAAGGTGTTCCTGGCCATGTCGCGGCTCACCCCGGCGCTGGCGCGCCAGGTGGCCAAGGTCGACCTGAACAACCTCTAGGCCGTCAGGGGTGGGCGCCCTCCTCGTGGTCGGCGTGCCCGGCCGGCTCCAGCTGGAAGGTGGAGTGCTCCACGTCGAAGTGCCCGCGCAGGCAGGCCTGCAGCTGGTCCAGGATCTGCGGGCAGTGCCCGCTGTCGAAGCAGCCGTCGGCCACCACCACGTGCGCGCTCAGCGCGGGCAGGTCGGAGGTGACGCTCCAGGCGTGCAGGTCGTGCACGTCGGTGACGTGCTCGATCTCCAGCAGGTGGCTGCGCAGCGCGGGCAGGTCCACCTGCTCCGGTGCCGCCTCCAGCAGGATGCGCCCCGAGGCTCGCAGCAAGCTGTAGGCCGCCCGCAGCATCAGGGCCACCACCACCAGCGAGGCGATGGCGTCGGCGCGGGTGAAGCCGGTGGCCATGATGACCGCGGCGGCCACCGCGGTGGCGAGGAACGCGTAGAGGTCGGTCAGCACGTGCTGGAACGCGCCCTCCACGTTGAGGCTGGTGCGGTTGGCGCGGCCGAGCACCCAGGTGGCGGCCAGGTTCACCACGACGCCGACGATCGCCACCACCAGCACCAGCCCGCCCTCCACCTCCGGTGGGTGGACCAGCCGGTCCACCGACTCCACGGCCACCAGCAGCCCCACCACCAGCAAGGTGATGCCGTTGACGGCCGCGGAGAGGATCTCGGCGCGCTTGAAGCCGAACGTCCACACCCCACGGGCGGGCCTGGCGGCCAGGTTCAGCGCCCAGATGGACGCCGCGATCGCGCCGGCGTCGGTGAGCATGTGGCCGGCGTCGGCGAGCAGGGCCAGCGAGCCGGACACCAGCGCCACCACCACCTCGACGGCCATGAATGCCAGCAGCAGCACCAGCGCGATGGCCAGGTACCGGCGGTCGGCGTTGGCCGCCACGCCGTGGCTGTGCCCCTGGTGACTGTGCCCCTGGTGATTGCGCCCCTGGTGACTGCGCCCCTCGTGCTTGCGCCCCTCGTGCTTGCGGCCCTCGCGACGGGGCTCTGCGTGCGTCTCACCCATGGCTCGCCACGGTCCCCGCCGCGAGACCGGACTGGCAAGGTGATGCATTCATGCGCATGTATGCATACGCTACCGGGTCGTGACCGGGATGGGTAGCCCTCGCCGGCACCGCGGTGGGCGCGATGCTTGACGCTGTCGGTGCACCTCTGTGCAATGAGTGCTGTCGGTCACGACGACGTGGCCGACACGTCATCACCAGAGGAGCTCGTAATGGACGATTTTCAGGGTCGCGTGGCGCTCGTGACCGGAGCCGCCCGCGGGCAGGGCCGGGCCCACGCCCTGGCCTACGCCGAGCGCGGTGCCGACCTGGTCATCTGTGACCGCTGCGAGGACAGCCCTGCCGTCCGCTACCCCTTGGCCACCGAGGCCGAGCTCGCCGAGACCGAGAAGATGGTGACCGACCTGGGTCGCCGGTGCATCTCGCAGAAGCTGGACACCGCCGACCGGCCCGCGCTGGAGGCGCTGGTGGCCCGGGCGGAGTCCGAGCTGGGCAAGATCGACATCGCCGTGGCCAACGCCGGCGTCTCGGTGATGGGCGGGGTACAGACCCTGACCAGCGAGCAGTGGGACGAGGTGATCGGCTCCAACCTCACCGGCGTCTTCAACACCATCACCGCGGTGGCGCCGGGAATGATCGAGCGCGGCTACGGCCGGATCGTCACGGTCTCGTCCATGCTCGGCCGCCAGGGCGGACCCGGGATGATCGGCTACTCCGCGTCCAAGTGGGGCGTCATCGGCATCACCAAGTCGGCCGCTCAGGACCTGGCCTACAACGGCATCACCGTGAACGCGGTGGCCCCGGGCAACATCTCCACCCCGATGATCCACAACGACACCATGTACCACCTCATGCGCGGTGACCTGGAGAACCCGACCTGGGACGACGTCGCGCCGGTGTTCGCGTCGTTGCACGTGCAGCCGGTCCCCGCGATCGAGTCCGAGGAGGTCAGCCGGGTGGTGCTGTTCCTCACCGCGGAGGCCAGCGCCCACCTCACCGGCATCGTGGTGCCGGTGGACGCCGGCGTCGCGGCGAGGGTGACCGCCTAGCTAGCGGACGCGGGCGAGGCGCTCCCGCCGGAGCCCGTCGATGTTCGGCATCGGCAGCGGCTCCAGCGGGGCGCCCACCGCCCACTCCAGCAGCCGGTCGGCCAGGTGTGGGTTGCGGGCCAGCACCGGCCCGTGCAGGTAGGTGGCGATGATGTGGCCGGCGCAGGCGCCCTCCACGGGCTCGCCGGCACCGTTGCCCACGCCGTGCACCACACGACCCAGCGGGCGTGCGTCGGGCCCGATGGCGGTGGAGCCGCGGTGGTTCTCGAAGCCGGAGATCAGCTCGGTGGACCAGTCGCCGTCCGGGCGCACCGCGATCTCGCCGATGGTGCGGGTGGGCGCGGTGATGGTGGTGCTGACGTCCAGCAGGCCGAGGCCGCGGTAGCCGCCCTCCAGCTCGCCGACGTGGTGGCCCATCAGCTGCATGCCCGCGCACACCGCGAGCACCGGGCGACCCGCCTGCACCGCGCGGCTGAACGCCGGCTGCTGGGCCAGCAGGGCGGCGGCGGTGCGGCCGGGACCGTCCTCGCCCCCGCCGAGCAGGTAGATGTCGGCACTCTCCGGGATGTCGGCGTCGAGGTCGACGTCGAGCACCCGGGCGCTGATGCCGCGCCACTCCAGCCGGCGCAGCAGCACCTGGGCGTTGCCGCGGTCACCGTAGGTGCTCAGCAGGCTCGGGTAGAGCATCGCGATGGTGATCTCGGAGTCAGGCACTGGGAGACACCTCCGCGATCAGCTCTCGGAAGGCGGTGTAGTTCGCGAACACGTCCACGGTCCCCTCTGGTGCGTGCAGCAAGGCCTGCCGCGGCACCGGCACGGTCTCGTGCTGCACACCGGCGTAGCTCAGCCGCACGGACAGGTCCTGGCACCGCTCGCCGGTGGCGATCACGGTGCGGCCGGTGAGCTCCTCGAACGGCACGTCCCACAGCCACGAGAGGTCCCGGCCGTCGGCCTCGCGGCCGTTGATGGCGACCACCACGGGGGTGTCGGTGGCGCTGAGCATGTGCAGCGTCTCGGTGGCGCCCGCCGGGTTCTTGGACAGCAGGAACCGCAGCTCACGGCCCTGCAGGGTGACGGTGCTGTAGCGGCCGCTGACCGCGCCCATCTGCCCCATCAGCGCGACGGCAGCGTCCAGGTCGGCGCCCAGGGTGTTGGCCGCGGCGATGGCGGTGACCGCGTTGAACCGGTTGAACCGGCCCGGCAGCGACACCGACAGCGGCAGGACGGCGCCCCCGCGCAGCAGCTCGGTGTCGGTCACCGTCCAGCCGGCCTCGGGGCGGCGCAGCCCGCACTCGCAGGCCCAGTGCCGGCCGTCGCGCACGAGCACCCGGGCGCAGCGCGGGCAGGTGGTGGAGTCGTGCAGCCACAGCGCGTCTCCGCTGACCCACTCCGCCGGGTTGGCGCTGCCGGCGGAGGACACCACCACCGGGTCGTCGGCGTTGGCCACCACGGTGCAGGCGGGGTGGCGGCCCAGTGCCTCTCTCAGCCTGGCGTCGAGGTGGCTGACCTCGCCCACCCGGTCGAGCTGGTCCCGGCTGAAGTTCAGCAGCACCAGCACGGCGGGGTTGGTGGCGTCGATGACGGCGGGCACGTAGGGCTCGTCCACCTCCAGCACCGCGAACGGCGCGCGCGGGGCCGCGCACAGTGCGGCCACCAGCCCGTCGGGCATGTTCGCGCCGTCGTCGTTGGTGGCGACGTCGGCCAGCTGGCGCAGCACCGAGGCGGTCATGGCCGTGGTGGTGGTCTTGCCGTTGGTGCCGGTGACCAGCACGACCTGGCGCCCGGCCGTGAGCTTGCGCAGCGCGTCCGGCTCCAGGGCGAGGGTGACGCGCCCGCCGATGATGCGCCCGGCGCCGCGGCCGGTGCGGCGGGACAGCCAGGCGGTGGCCCGGCCTGCGCGCACCGCGAGCGCCGTGCGCAGGGGGAGGCGCGGTGCGCTGGGCGCAGCAGCGAGGGGCCCCACGGGCGGCTGCAGGGGGGCGTCGGGAAGCGGAGCAGTAGTCATCGCTACTCATTATGCGGGGCGGGCAGAGCGGATCTAGCCGGGGCAAAAGCGACACGCCACGGTGCGTGCGTCACAGGGGCGTGTCCGCACACCAGGACGCGAGGACGCGCAGTGGCCGGACTCACGGTAATCACAGGTGAACCACGAGATACTCAGGACTACTCCCTGTGCGGAAGGCATGCCATTGGACGCTCGCCCGACCCCGCAGCAGAGCGGCCGTCACCGCCTCCGGGCCGCCCGCCGCAGCCGGGCCGCGTCGCTGCTGCTGCAGTCGGTGGCCCTGCTCTGCTCGCTGGCGGTGGTGGCCTGCACCGGCGTGGGCTGGTACGTGCTGCGCGACGTCACGCAGGGCATGACCACCTCGGACGCGCTGGCTGGCGGGGTCAGCGGCGAGGGCGTGGCGCCGTCCACCGACGGAGCGGTGAACGTCCTGCTGATCGGGCTGGACTCCCGCAAGGACCAGAACGGCGAGCAGCTGCCTGCGGAGGTGCTCGAGCAGCTGCACGCCGGCGACGGCACCGAGGGCGGCTACAACACCAACACGCTCATCGTCATGCACATCCCCCGGGACGGGAGCACGGTCGCGGCGTTCTCCATCCCGCGCGACGACTACGTGCCGGTGCGCGGGATCCCCGGGCGCGACCACGTCAAGATCAAGGAGGCCTACGGCCGCGCCAAGGTCGCTGCCGAGGACGAGCTGGCCCGCACCGGCGTCTCCGACCGGCGCACCCTGGAGAGCGCCGGGCGCGAGGCAGGCAGGCGGTCCACCGTGCAGACCGTGCAGGACTTCCTGGGTGTCACCATCGACCACTTCGCCGAGGTGAACCTGGCTGGGTTCTACGACATGGCCACCGCCCTCAACGGGGTGGAGGTGTGCCTGAACAACCCGGTGCGCGACCTCTACTACTCCGGGGCGGACTTCGTGGCCGGGCGCCAGACGCTCAACGGTGCCCAGGCGCTGGCCTTCGTGCGGCAGCGCCACGGGCTGGCCAACGGCGACCTGGACCGCACCCGCCGCCAGCAGGCCTTCCTGGCCTCGGTCACCCACAAGCTGAGCAGGGCCGGGACCTTCACCAACTTCTCCCAGCTGCAGAGCCTGATCGAGGTGGTCAAGCAGGACGTGGTGCTCTCCGCCGGGTGGGACATCCCCACGTTCGTCCAGCAGGCCACCAACCTCACCGGGGGCAACGTCGAGTTCGCCACCCTGCCAGTGGAGCGCTTCGACACCGTGGACGGGCAGGCGGTGAACATCGTGGACTCCGCCGCCGTGCGCAAGCAGGTGCGCATTGCCTTCGGGATGCAGGACCCGGATCCGCCAGTGCCTGCCTTCGCCGGCCCGTACACGGTGGACGTGCACAGCGCCGCCGGCTCGGGGGCGGGAAGCACGGTGTCCAGGGCACTGGTGGCCGCCGGGATGCTGGCCGGCGCCCAGGAGGTGGCCGCCGCCGAGGACACCGCGGTGACCTTCGGCGAGGGAGCGCGTGACACTGCCGACGTGGTGTCCGGGCTGCTGGGTGCTCAGGCGGCCACCCCCGACCCGGCACTGCCGATCGGCCGGGTGAAGGTGGTGCTGGGCAAGGGCTTCCGCGTTCCCACCGCACTGGCGCAGGACGCCAGGACCCGGCTGGCGCCCCCGTCGGCGCCGGCTGGTGAGGCGCCAGCCGGTGCGGCGCCGGCAGTCACCCCGAGCGGACCCCTGGCGCTGCCGGCGGACAGCTCCGGGATCCCCTGCGTGGACTGACCCCGCGGCACCTCGGTACCGGTTCTGTCAGCCGGCGGGCTCGGCCTCCAGCAGCCGGCGCACCTCGGCGTTGAAGGCGTCCACGTTCTCCACGCTGGACATGTGCCCCACGCCGGGCAGCTGCACCAGCAGGTCGAGGTGGCCGTCGCGCTTGAGCGCCTCGGCCAGCCGCTTGGCGTGGCTGGGCGGGGTGAGCCGGTCGGCGGTGCCCACCAGCACGGTGGTGGGCACGGTGAGGTGGGTGAGCGACTCGCGCAGGTCCAGGCGGGCCAGCGCTGAGCCCCACTTGGCGCGGTCGCGGGTGCGGCTGCTGAGCACGATCTCCTCGCAGAAGGCCACCTGGGCCGGGCTGGCGCTGGGCGAGAGCGCGACGTACTTGACCGCGCGGTAGGCCAGCGGCGACGGCGGGCCGAAGGGCGTGGGGATGCCCACCGCGCCGCGGCCGATCGCCTCGGCGAGGCGGGGGAAGCGGCTGGGCAGGCGCACCACGGCGGTCTCGGTGAGCAGCGAGTCCAGCGCGGTGCTGGCCAGCAGCACCCGCCGGACGCGGCGGGAGACCTGGTCGGGCTGCTGCCCGGCCCACGCCACGATGCTCATCGCGCCCATGCTGTGCCCCACCAGCACCGCCTGCTCCTCCGGCGCCAGCACGTTCTCGAGCACGGCCTCGAGGTCGGCTGCCAGCAGCTCGGGGGTGAACCGGCCACGGCTGCTCCCGCTGGCACCGTGCCCGCGCTGGTCGTAGGTGACCACCCGGTAGGTGTCGGCGAGCGCTCGCACCTGGGGGATCCAGTACCGGGTGGAGCAGGTCCAGCCGTGGGCGAAGACCACCACCGGTGCGCCCTCCGGTCCGTGCAGCTCGACGTTGAGCCGGGTGCCGTCGGTGGAGGTGACCCAGCGCTGCTCCCCGGGCACGTCGAGGTCGTCGAGCAGCGGGGCCTGCGGGTCGGACCGCACCGCCTCGGCATCGGCGTGGGCCTGCGTCCGCCACAGGCCGGCGCCGGCGGCCAGCGCGGCACCGGCAATCACCATCGTCTTGCGCAACACGGGCTCTCCTCGTCTCGACCGGCTCCGCGTCGCCGGGCGGGGGTGCGGAGCCCGCACCCATCCCCGGCGTGGCGCGGACGATGGTGACATCGTGCATGGTCACACTGGGTGTTGGGTGCCTCGGGTGGCCCGAGGACCTCGGGCGGCTCGATCGCGCGGCTCGAGACCCACCGACAAGCAGGAGGAGACGCAGATGCTGGGTGACGTGGGCGGGCTTGGCCACCTCAAGAGTGGGATCGACGAGATGAAGGGCGCGCTGAACCACACCAACGAGCTGCTCGAGGCCGTGCTGGTGGAGCTGCGGCAGCTCAACGGCGAGCGGATGGCCGGCATGGTGGACCAGCTGCAGGTGATGAACGACCAGCTGGGCGGGGCGGCGGAGCGCTCGACCGACTGACCCAGGGCTCAGTCGCTGCTGGGGGTCTCGCGCTCGTCCCGCTGCTCCTCGGCGGCGGGGCCCTCGGTGAGCCGGGAGGCGGCCGCGTCGAACGCGGCGGCGGTGGCCTCCTTCATCGCACGGCCGAAGGTGGCGTCCACGGCCTGCGCGGCGTGCGGGCGCAGCTGGTGGATGAGGGCCGCGATCTCGTTGAGCTGCTCGGTGCTGGAGGCCAGTGGCCGCCCGTCGTCGGGCAGCACGTGTCCAGCCAGCAGGTCGACGAAGCGCTCCGCCACGCGCGCCATGTCGTGCTGCAGCGCCTCGGCCAGGTCCAGCACCGCGTCGATGGGGATGCCGGCGGTGACCAGGTCCCGGCCGGCGGCGAGCAGCCGCGGGCTGTTGACCAGGTAGCCAGTGCCCTGCCGGGTGAGCAGGCCGATCTCGCAGCCCCGCTGCAGCACCGCGCGGGACGCCTCCTTGCCGAACATCCGCCGCAGCTCCAGGGCGGACATCCGTCGCGGCCGCTCGTCGGTCCAGGGCTCGGCCAGCTCCTGCTCGATGTCCAGCAGGTCCTCCACCCGCCACCCCTGGGCCACAGCCGTGAGCAGCTCGTTGATGGTGGCGAAGGTGTAGCCGCGGTCCAGCAGCCGGCCGATCAGCCGCAACCGAGCCAGGTGGGAGTCGGAGTACCAGCCGGTGCGCCCCTGCTTGCGCGGTGGCGGGAGCAGTCCGCGGTCCTGGTACACCCGCACGTTGCGCACTGTCGTGCCACCCAGGCGGGCCAGCTCGTCAATGCGGTGCTCGGTCACCTGGACGACTATATCGACCGCCGGCGCGCCGCTCGGCGAGCGCGAACGCTGCGGCGCTCGTCGTCGGGCACCCCATCGGCTAGGTTCCGAGTGTGCAACGTTCACCCGGCCGCGCCCGCAGTGCCGCGACCCGGGTGGTGGGGCACGTGCGGGAGCTCGACCGCCACCCCCGCGCCGTGGAGGTGCTCCGGCGCCTGCGGCACTCCATGCCGGGTGATCCTGGCCTCGGCGACCCGTTGTCGGTGGCCGGCACCAGCGGCATCTCCACCGTGGTGCGGGTGGCTGACCGGCTCTTCGACGAGAGTCCCCGCGCCTCCCGCGAGGCCGGCCTGGGCGTGCTCCAGCTGTACCAGTCGCTGGCGGAGCGCTTCGGCAAGGGCCAGGGCAGCAGCGAGGTGACGCTGCTGTTCACCGACCTGGTGGGCTTCTCCTCGTGGGCGCTGCGCGCCGGCGACGACGAGGCGCTGCGCGTGCTGCGCGCGGTCTCCGCGGCCATCGAGCCGCCGATGCTGCAGCGCCGTGGACAAGTGGTCAAGCGGCTGGGCGACGGCGTCATGGCGGTGTTCCCGTCCGCCCAGCTCGCCTTCGACGCGGCGGTCGCGGCCCGCGAGCAGCTGGCCGAGGTCGCCACCGACGGGTTCACGCTGCGGCTGCGTGCCGGGGTGCACACCGGCTGTCCCCGGGCCATCGGGGGCGACTACCTGGGGGTGGACGTCAACGTCGCGGCCCGGCTGGTGGAGAAGGCCTCGGCCGGAGAGATCCTGGTGTCGGAGCCCACGCTGGCCGGCCTGGACGCAGAGGCGATCAGCAGCCGGCCCAAGAAGACCTTCCGGTTCACCAGGGTCAAGGGCGTCCCCGACGACCTCAAGGTCTACGTGGTCGAACCACAGGGCCGCTGATCTCGCACCCGCGGCAGGCCACGACTGCCTGCCAAAGCCGCTGTGCAGCAACAAGGTCAGGGATCTCATGGGCCGCGGAAAACTAACCGTCCGCTGGGACTGTTTTCCGGGTAGGTTCGTGGCGGAGTAACCCACGCCACACTTGAGGGAGCCATGCCCACCCTGCCCCAGCGCGTCCTGCACGAGCTCAGCAAGGTCACCGACCCGGTGCACAACATCGCCGTGATGCAACGGGCCGGGCTGGTGAACCTGACGCGGCCCGACCACACCTTGGCTTCGATGGTGGCCTTCCGGCGGTTGGGGCCGGTGGCCGGCGCCGCCGTCGCGGCGGCCGCACGGGTGCCCGACGCGGTGGCGCTGGTGGACGAGCGACGCTCGCTGACCTACCGCGAGCTGGACCTGCGAACCAACGCCCTCGCCCGCGCGTGGGGCACCCAGGGGATCACCGCGGGATCGGTGGTCGCCGTGCTCTGCCGCGACCACGCAGGGCTGGTGGAGGCGATGATCGCGACGGCCAAGATCGGTGCGCGCCTGCTGCTGATGAACACCGGCTTCAGCGCCCCGCAGCTGGCCGACGTGGCCCAGCGCGAGGGGGTCACCGCGATCGTGTGCGACCAGGAGTTCGCCGGGTTGCTGGCGGAGCTGCCGGAGTCGGTGCTGCGCTTCCTGGCCTGGACCGACGAGGCGCGCCCCGACCTGTCCACGGTGGAGGAGCTGATCAGCTCCACCGACAGCGGACCGGTGCCGCGCCCCGCGCAGGTCGGTGGGCTGGTGCTGCTGACCAGCGGCACCACCGGCACCCCCAAGGGCGCTCCCCGGCAGGTGCGCTCCCCGCTGGCGTCGGCGCACTTCCTCGAGCGCATCCCGCTGCGCCGCGGCGAGGCCACCTTTCTGGCCGCCCCGATCTTCCACGGGACCGGCCTGTCGCAGTTCCTCATCATGATGGGGCTGGGCTCCACCACCGTCGTGCGCCGGCGCTTTGATGCCGAGGCCACCCTGGCCGCCGTGGCCCGGCACCGCTGCACCGCGCTGGTCCTGGTGCCCACCATGCTGCAGCGCATCCTCGACCTCGGCCCGGAGGTGCTGGCCCGTCACGACACCTCCTGCCTGCGCATCATCTTCACCGCCGGCTCCGCGCTGTCGCCGGCGCTGGGCGAGCGCGCCACGGCGGAGTTCGGCGAGGTGATCCACAACCTCTACGGCTCCACCGAGGTGGCCGTGGCAACCGTGGCCACGCCGGCGGACTGGCGGGCAGCGCCGGGCACCGTGGGCAGACCGCCGCACGGCTGCACGGTCAAGCTGTTCGACGCGGAGGGTCACGAGGTGACTGCCCCGCACACCCAGGGCCGGATCTTCGCCGGCAGCGGGCTCGCCTTCGGCGGCTACACCGGTGGCGGGCACAAGGAGCTGATCGACGGTCTGCTCTCCAGCGGCGACGTCGGGCACTTCGACGAGGAGGGCCGGCTGTTCGTGGACGGCCGCGACGACGACATGATCGTCTCCGGCGGGGAGAACGTCTTCCCCCTGGAGATCGAGAACCTGCTGGTCCAGCTGCCCGGCGTGGTCGATGCCGCCGTGGTGGCGGTGGGCGACGTGGAGTTCGGTCAGCGGTTGCGGGCGTTCGTGGTCCGGGCAGAGGACAGCAGCCTGGACGAGGACCAGGTGCGCGCCCACGTGAAGAGCAACCTGGCTCGCTACAAGGTGCCCCGCGACGTGGTGTTCCTCGACGAGCTGCCCCGCAACCCCACCGGGAAGCTGCTGCGGCGCGCGCTGGCCGAGATGCCCGCCTAGACCAGGTGGGCGCGCTGCAGCAGCACCCGTGAGGGGCCGCCGACCAGCCCCACGTCGTCCAGGAAGGACAGCGTCCGGGACGCGCCGTGCCGCAGCTGGGCGTGGTAGTGCTGGTTGTTCCGCACGGCCCGGCGCGCCTCCCGCACGTCCAGCCCCGCAGCCGCGTAGACGTCCGGGTGCACCAGGCTCTCCACCACGGTGAGGGCGGTGGCGGCCAGCACGGCACGCACCCGGGCCCGCTGCAGGGGGGTGATGTCCTGTACGCGGCGGACGATCTCCTCCCGGGCGAAGCGGATGTGGCGCGCCTCCTCCAGCACGTGGATCTTGCTGATGGTGCGGCTGATCGGCTGCACCCGCTCGTCCTTCATGAAGTCGCGCTGCATCACGTCCAGCAGCTCCTCGACGAACAGCGTGCCGCCGTAGGCGACGGCACCGGTGGCGGTGGCGGCGAAGCCGCGTCCCAGCTCGAGGACCAGGCGCTGGGGCCGGTAGGAGGGGCACCCGAAGGCGGCCGCGCCGCGGGCGAACATCACCGAGTGGCGGCACTCGTCGGCGATCTCGGTGAGGGCGAACTGGAAGTGCGGCTCGGTGGCGTCGCGGCCGTACATGTCCCGCACCAACATCTGCATGAGGATCATCTCGAACCAGATTCCGGCCCCGCTGATGCTGGCGACCTCGTGCTTGGTGAGCGTGACCCGTTGCTGGTGGGTCATCCGGTCCCACAGCGACGTCCCGTACAGCGACGACCACTCCGGGCTCAGGCCGTAGAGGTCGTCCGGCACCTCAGCGGCCCAGTCCACGTCCACGGCAGGGTCGTAGGACTTCTTGGCCGAGGAGGCGAGCAGCCGGGTGGCGGTCTGCCCGCGGTCGGTGACCGGCCAGGCTCGGCTCCTGGTGCTGGCCGCGGATCTGGCGGCGGAGGTGGTCGAGGTGCTCATGGGCGCTCCCGGTGAGGCGGCTGCTGTGGCCTGAGTCACCACCTTAACGTGACAATGCTCATTGGGACAATGCCGAACGTGTGCGCAGGTCGAGGTCAGCGGCCCGGTGACCAGCAGGGTTGCCGACATATCTGTCAATCAATAGGGTCAGCGGCCGCGGTGCATCCGGTTCGTACCGCTCCGGGTGGGCCCGTTCGGGTCTGTCCGACATTGACAAAGGAGAGTCATGATCACCCTTGGCGTCATCCTTCTGGTTATCGGCCTGCTGGTCAGCGTGCCTGTTCTCACCACCATCGGTGCCGTGCTCCTGGTCGTCGGCATCGTGCTCTTCGCCCTCGGTGCCGCGGGCCGCGCGGTCGGTGGCCGCAAGCACTACTACTGACCTGACTCAGACGCAGAACGGCCCCCGTCCACGGACGGGGGCCGTTCTGCGTACTTCGCCGACGGCTCAGTCCTTGAAGACGTCCTTGACCTTCTCGCCAGCCTGCTTCAGGTTGCCCTTGGCCTGGTCGCCCTTGCCCTCGGCCTGCAGGTCCTTGTCGTCGGTCGCCTTGCCGGCGCCCTCCTTGGCCTTGCCGCCGAGCTCCTCGGCCTTGTTCTGTGCCTTGTCCGCAAGTCCCATGACAGGTCTCCTTCACGTCGCTGTGCCGGAAGCGCGCCCGATGTGCCGGACGTGCAGTACGTCCCACCGTAGCCCGCCAGCTGTTGTCCTGCAGCAGTGCTGGCCACGGGTGGCACCACGCGTCAGCCGCGCTCGCGGATCCCGTCGGTCGCCATGCTCAGGTCCCCGCAGGTGACGCCACTGGCGGTGTCGGCCGCGCCGGATCCCGGCAGGGCAGCCACGGTGTCGCTGGCTCCGTTGCGGGCCGAGGTGCCCTCGATCAACACCTGGGTACGGGTGACGTCCACCGACTGCCCGGAGTCGTCCAGGCGCTGGTTGAGCCCCACCAGGGTGCGACCGCTGCTGCCCTGCACCTGCGAGCAGCCCACCCCGGTGCCGTTGCCACGCAGGCCCAGGTCGAACCGGTAGGTCTCGCCCTGGGCGTTGTGGGCGGGGAACAGCCCGCAGTTGCGCACCACGAACAGCTCCACCGTCCGGCCGTCACTGACCAGGGCCGCGATGGTGCTGCCGCGGCCGTCGGGGTCGGCCACCAGCGCAGAGCGGGACCCGCCACCGGCCAGGTCGACGGGCAGGCTGAAGGTGGCCCCGGAGGCGGTGGTGATGCCGAGGGTGGTGCCGCGGTCGAGCCACCCGGTGTCGCGACGGCCGTCCCCGTCCACGTCGATCACCTCCCGGGTGCTGGCGGTGGCGGGTGCGCCGCCGCCGGTCGGGGCGCAGCCGGAGGCGGCCGGCTTCACCGGGGTGGCGGAGGTGGAGCCGGTGGTGACCGGTGGTGGCGCGGGCGTGGTCGCCGAGGGGGTGCTGCTGGGCGCCCCCACGGTGCTGGTTGCCGCGGCCGAGGGCACGGCGGCGCTGCTGGGCGCCGGCGCGGGGGAGGCGGAGGTGTCGTCGCTGGAGGAGCAGGCGCTGAGCGCCAGTCCGCCCGCCAGCACCAGGGCTGTGGTCGCGCTCCGTGCTCTCATCGCGTTCTCCATCCGTGCAGCGCTCGAGAAGTGCTCCGAATGGCGATCATACGACTACTGAAAGTGATGTCAGATCACTATTCGATCGCATCATCCGGCCGCACGGACGGCTGGACCCGATGCAGCACAGGCGATTCGCGGAGGGTGGCGACGCAGCTCGGCCAGAGTCCGATCAGGACCGCAGCGTCGCCTGCACCCGGCCGCCCACCACCTGGGTGTCGAACACCGGCTGGTCTGCCGTCGCCGGCCCGCGCCGCACGGCACCGTCGGCGAGGGCGAAGACGCTGCCGTGCCACGGGCACTCCACGCACAGCTCGCCCGCGGCGTCACGGCTCACGGTGCCCTGGTGCAGCGGCCCGTCGGCGTGCGAGCACTGGTCGGCCAGCACGTGCACGGCGTCGTCCTGGCGCAGCACCATCACCGGCACCGGGCCGATCATCCGGCGGACCGCCTCGCCCTCGGGCAGCTCGGTGAGCGAACCCAGGTCGGTGCTGCCGCTGGGCACGACGTCCGGCACGCCCTCCGCCCGGTTGGCGCCCATGGCCATGCTGAAGCTCAGGTGCCCTCCCAGCGAGGCGGCGATCCCGGACACCGCGAAGCCCGCCAGCGCGGTCAGCCGACCCGCGGTGCGACGTCCTCGACGACGCTGCGCCAGCGAGCCCAGGTACAGCAGGCTGGCGACGCCGTTGGCGGCGGCGTGCACCAGGCCCACCCGCTGCTGGTCGGGCTGGCCCTGGCTGTAGTCGGCGGCGCCGGTCACCGCGGCGGGGACGCTGGCCAGCAGCCCCACCGCGAGCAGGGTGTCGGCGTCGCGTCGGTCGCCAGGCAGCCAGTCCAGGATCACGGCGCTGGCGAACGCGCCGACCGGGAGCTGCACCAGTGCTGGGTGCAGCGGGTGCCCCAGCCACACCCCGTGCAGCGCGTCGCGCACCGGTCCGCGGGGCAGCACCTTCTCGATGGCGGCCGCGTAGAGCCCCGCCGGCTGGTCCAGGCCGGCCTGCTTCTCCAGCGCGTGCGCCGGCTCGTCCACCCGCAGCCTCATGCCGGGACCTCGTGAACGCCCTCGGCGAACTCCTCGATGATCTTCGCGCAGAACGCGTCCAGGTCACCGGGGTTGCGACTGGTGACCAGGCCGTTGTCGGTGACCACCTCCTCGTCCACCACGGTGGCGCCCGCGTTGCGCAGGTCGGTGCGCAGGCTCGGGTAGGAGGTCAGCGTGCGGCCCTGGGCCACCCCGGCGTCGATCAGCGTCCACGGCCCGTGGCAGATGGCGCCGATGGGCTTGCCGGCCGCGGCCATGTCGCGCACCAGGCGGACCGCGTTCTCGTCCATGCGCAGCTTGTCGGGGTTGACCGTGCCGCCGGGCAGGATCAGGCCGTCGAAGTCCTCGGCGGAGACGTCCGCGGTGACCGCACCCACCGCGAAGCTGTCCGCAGGGTGGATGTCGGAGTTCATCGCCTGGATCTTGCCTGCGCTGGGGGAGACCAGCGTGACCTGGGCGCCGGCGGCCGCCACGGCGTCGCGCGGCTGCACCAGCTCCACCTGCTCGACACCGTCGGCGGCCAGGATGGCGATCCGCTTTCCGTCCAGCTCGTTGCTCATCGGCTCTCCTGTCGTCCTCGCGTGGGTGGGGGCGCCCGGTTGCTGGCAGCGCCTCGCCGTGGAAACCAGCCGTCGGTGCGAACCTGGCGGCCGTCCCGAAAGTAGCGCTGCCCATGGGCACTCGCAGGACGAGACCGCGATGCGGGGGAGGTGTCCGGCGTGTACTCGGCGGCGGAGCGCGCGACCGGCGCCTTCCCCCAGCGGTGGCGGGCCGTGAACCGTAACCTCAGGGACTGCCCGTCAGCGTGCGCGCAGGCGGGCAGCAGCCCGTGCCTCAGCAGTGACGCTGGCGCCGCACCGACTAAGGAGATCGCACGATGACCGAAACCCAGGGCGTCAGCACCAGCAAGGACGTCAGCTCCCGCGAGTCGTCGTCGCCACTCGCGACCTCGACCGGCAAGACCACCATCGCCGACACCGTGGTCTCCAAGATCGCCGGGATCGCCACCCGCGAGGTTGCCGGGGTGCACGCGGTGGGCGGCGGCGCGTCCCGCGCAGTGGGGGCGCTGCGCGAGCGGATCCCCGGAGCGCGCATCAACCACGCCCAGGGCGTGGCCGTGGAGGTCGGCGAGCGCCAGGCCGCCATCGACATCGACATCGTGGCCGACTACGGCGTGGGCATCGCCGAGCTGGCCGCGGGCATCCGTCGCAACGTCATCGGCGCGGTCGAGCGGATGACGGGGCTCGAGGTCACTGAGGTCAACATCGACGTCCACGACGTGTACCTCAACGACGGGCAGGACGACAACGGCGAGGACACGCCGTCCCGGGTGCAGTGACCGCACCACGGGCGGACGGATCCCCGGCGGGCAAGGCTGCCGCCGGCGAGTCCGCTCCGCCACCGCCCGACCGCGCCGACCAGCTGGCTGCGGCGGTGCTGGCGGTGCCGGGGGTGGCGGGCCTACACGGCGGCATGTTCGGTGAGGCCGCCACCTACCTGCCCGGGCGCAAGGTGGCCGGGATCCGGCTTGCCGACACCGGCACCACCACGGTGCACGTCACGGTCGTCTACGGCCGGGACATCGACGAGGTCGCCGCGGCGGTGCGCCGCGCCGCTGCCGCGCTGATCGACGGACCGGTCGACGTGGTCGTCGAGGACGTGGCGGTGCCCGGGGCCGACCCGCTCACCGAGATCGCTCGACCGAGCTCACCCCAACCTTGGAGCACAGCATGAACGTCACCACCACTGGCCTGTACGCGGGACTGCTGCTCGGAATCGCCGCGGCTGCGGGCGGCTTCAGCGGCTTCCTCATCGCCATCGTGCTGGGGATCCTCGGTGTCGCCGTCGGCGCGCACTACGACGGGAAGCTCGACCTGGGTGAGCTCTTCCGCGGGCGCAACCGTGGCTGAGCACCCGGTCACGGACCGCGCCTCGACCGCCACCGCCGAACCCGGGGAGCGCGGCTCGCTGACCGTGCACGACCGGGCGGTGAACCGGGTGGCGGAGTACGCCGCCCTGCACACCGAGGGCGTGGTCCGCCAGTCCAGCGGGCTGGGCTGGATGACCGGGCGCGGACTGCCCAAGGTGGACAGCAACGTCAGCGGCGGCCACGTCCGGGTGAAGGTCAACATCGCCACCGAGTGGCCGCGGTCGGTGGCGGCCGTGACCGCTGCCGTGCGCGACCAGGTCGCCGACCAGCTCGGCGAGTACACCGGCCTCACCGTGGACCGCGTCGACGTCCGGGTGGACGACGTGGTGCACACCGACCTCGCCGAGGCCCCGAGGACAGTCCAGTGACCGCCGCGGCCGCGCAGGGCGGCACCGGCGCAGAAGTTGCTGCCGGCGCCGACCAGGAGGAGCGCACCGGGCGGCACCGCAGCGAGGCGGCAAGTCCGGGGCTGGCCGGGCGGACCCCGGTGGCCGCTCCTGGCGCAGCGTCGGTGGGCATCTTCCTGGCCGGCGTCGTCATCGTCATCGGACTGGTGGGCATCCGTGAGGCCGTGCTCGGCAGCGACGCGCTCGACGGTGAGTCGTGGGTGGCCGAGCTCGGCGACTGGGTTGACGGTCTGACCCCGCAGACCTGGATGGTTCCGGTCGGCGTGGTGGCCATCCTGGTGGGCCTCTGGTGGCTCTACCTGGCCCTCAAGCCCCGCCGGCGGACCGAGCTGAAGATCACCAGCGACGGCGGCCTGTGGATGCGGCCCCGGGACGTCTCCCGCATCGCCGCAGCCACCGCGGACGACGTCGCCGGCACCACCACCGCCCGCGCCACCACCGGCCGACGGCGGGTGACGGTGACCATCACGGCCGCCCGCAAGGAGGCGGACGCGCTGCGGGAGTCGGTGGCCGAGGCGGTCAGCACGCGCCTGCAGGCGCTGGACCGCCGACCGAGCGTGAAGGTGCGCACCAAGATCAGCCATGACGGGGGTGCCTCGTGAGCAGGGTGACGGTCGGCATCGACCGGTTCTTCGCGTTCGTCATCGGCGCTGCGCTGGTGGCGCTCGGCGTGCTGGGCATCCTGTGGCAGGCCGACGAGCTGCCCTGGGCGCAGGACGCCCTGCAGGCCTCGTGGATCGTCACCGCCACCGAGCAGGGCTGGTGGCCGTGGGCGGCCGGCGCCGCCGGCGTGGTGCTCGTGCTGCTGGGCCTGTGGTGGCTGGCGGCGCACGTGCCGCGCGCCCGCCTCACCGAGATCCGGCTGCCCGGCAGCGGGACCCGGGGTATCCTGCGCGCCGACGTCGGGGCGGTGGCCAACGCCGCCGCCAGCTCGCTCGGCGCCACCCACGGGGTGCGCTCCGCGACCGGCCGGGCCAGCCTCGACCGGGGCCGTCCGACCATCGTGCTCACGGCGACGGTCGACCCCAGCGCTGACCTGGCCACCGTGCGCGACGCCGCGGAGCGGGTGCGCGAGGAGGTGGACTCGGCGCTGGACGGCTCCGAGCTGGCGACTCGGCTGCACGTCCGCGTCGCCCGCAGCTGAGACACCAAACAGCGACGAGAGACCGCCCCCGCGCGTGCTGCGCGGGGGGCGGTCCTTCGTCCGGGGTGCGTTCGGTCAGCGGGTGCTGACCACGCCGGTCGCCGCGTCCCAGAACAGCGAGCCCCCCTGGAAGTCGCTCTGGCGGCCGCCGGGAACGGCGCGCTCACCACTGGTGGGATAGCCCAGCGCGCCACGCTCCCAGCCCTGCGCCGACCACGCCTGCTTGATCGCTCCGCGCACCTCGTGCGCACCGGTGGTCGGCGTCCAGTAGATCGACCCGCCCTGCAGGTGGTTGTACCGCCCGCGCCCGTCGGGGGTGCCCAGCTCGTCGGTGGTGGGGTAGCCCAGCACACCTGCCTCCCACGAGAGCGCGGCCCACTTCAGCTTGATGTCACCCCGGATCGACTGGGCCCCGGTGGTGGCCGTCCAGTAGATCGAGCCCTGC
Source organism: Rhodococcus sp. Z13_19A (assembly GCF_058133575.1). Lineage (NCBI taxonomy): Bacteria > Bacillati > Actinomycetota > Actinomycetes > Mycobacteriales > Nocardiaceae > Rhodococcus > Rhodococcus sp. Z13_19A. The sequence continues at coordinate 860,366 of NZ_JBYUNN010000001.1, read as the reverse complement.
TGGAAGTGGTTGTAGCGGCCCTTGCCGTCGGGCGTGCCCAGCTCGTTGGTCACCGGGTAGCCGTGCGGGCCCGCCTCCCACGTGAGTGCGCCCCACTTCTTGTCGATGTCGCCGCGCACCTCGCGCGCGCCGGTCTTCGGCGACCAGTACAGGGCCCCACCACTGGCGAAGTTGTTGTACCGACCGGCGCCGTCGGCCGTGGACAGCTCGTCGGTGACGGGCAGGCCCAGCGGCGAGGACGGGCCCCCGAGGGCCAGGTACTGCTCCAGGATCGCGCCGCGCACCGCGCGGGCGCCGGTGGATGCTGACCAGTAGACGACGCCGCCGGCGAAGTTCTGCGCCCGCCCGCCCGGCACCGCGTACTCGCTGCTGGTCGCCGCGCCCAGGTAGGAGCGGGTGCCGCCGAGGGCCTGGTGGTGGGCGAGGATGGCCGAGGGAGCCACGACGGGCTGCTTGCCGCCGACGCCGCCGTTGGACAGCGAGGCCAGGGTGCCGGAGTCGCAGCAGAAGTGGGAGATGTCTACCCCGGTGCTCACGCCGGGGATGGTGCCGCGGTCGGTGTACTGCCAGAACGTCCAGCTCGTCCAGCCGCCGGGCAACGGGGTCTTGGGGGCGGAGGCGCCGTTGTAGTCGGCGATCCACAGCGGGTACTTGGTGAACGCGGTGCTGTTGGCCATGGCCGAGCGCCAGAAGTACGGGTAGGTGTAGATGATCGGCGTCCGACCGGTCAGCGAGGTGATGGTCTCCAGCCAGGTGCGGGCCCAGGCCACCAGCTCGGGGGGCGTGAGACCACCGGAGTCCTCGAGGTCGAGCACCGGAGCCAGCTCGCCGGCGCCCTGCATGGTGCCGGCCACCGAGACCATGTAGCGGGCCTGCGCCGCCGCCGATCCGGGCACCCGGTCCGGGCGGGCGTAGTGGTAGGTGCCGCGCACCATCCCGTTGGCCTTGATGGCCGCCCAGTCCTTGGTGAAGTAGGGGTTGGTGTAGCCCACACCCTCGGTGGACTTCACGAACGCGAACTCGCGCCCGTTGTTCTTCACCTTGGCCCAGTCCACGCTCGCCCCGTTGGGGTGCTGGTGGCTGGACACGTCGGGTCCGCTGATGGCTGCGGTGGCCACTCCGGCGGCGACGAGCACCATCAGGCCGGCCAGGAGCGTGGCCACGGTGGCTCGGGGGCGGCGCCGCGCCGCGCGGAGCGAGATCTGCATGAACGTGACACTAGAGGTACCAAAGTGACAACGGGGAGAATTGTTACCAAAGGGATTACTTTGCGTCCCTTGGCTATTGCGGCTGACGGCGCCGGTCCGCCCAGGTCCGCCCCGGTCAGGGCTTCGGTCCCGGACGCTGCTGCGGTTTCTCCCCGGTCTTCGGCTCCGACCGCGCTGGGGGCTGCTGGAAGGTCACCGTCACGTCCTCGAAGCCCTTGTGCCGGGTGGCCTCCGCCCGCGTGGTGTACACCCGGCGGTCCCCGGCGGTGAGGTCGACGTTGTCGGTGAAGGGCGTGAGCAGTGCCCGCGGGTAGAGGTGGTCCACCCGCACCACGTTGGCCTCCGCGCACAGCACCACGACCAGTGCCGCGATGTAGAGGAAGGCGATCAGCCCGAGCACCAGGGCGAAGACACCGTTGATGGCGCTGGCCCGGGCGATCACCCGCTGGACGAAGGTGGCCCCGAACACCTGCAACAGCTGCCAGGCCACGGCGGCAGCCACCGCCCCGGGCAGGACGTTGCGCAGCGTGAGCTTGCGGGTGCTGGCCAGCCGGAAGGTCAGCGAGAAGATCCAGCTGTTCAGCACCACGGTGGTCAGCATCAGCAAGGTGCCCACCCCGGGCCCGCGGATGCCGAAGCCGTCGGCGTAGCGGGCGAAGATGGACAGCGCGGTGATGCCCAGCACGGCCAGGCCCACGGTGGCGATGAGCAGGACGCTGCGCCCGCGAGCGGCGAAGGGGTTGGGCCGGTTGTTGCGCGGCACCCCCCAGGCGGTGTTCATCGCGTGCTGGGTGGCCTGGGCGACCCCGGAGGCGCCGTAGAGGGAGCCGAGCACGCCGATGCTGACGGGGACGAACCCGCCGGTCATCCGGTCGGGGTGCTGCAGCTGGTCGCCGATCACCGGAAACTGCCCCACCGCGGAGTCGATCAGCTGCTGCTGCAGCTGGACGTCGTCGGAGAGGACGTAGCCGAGCACCGTGGAGGACAGGTAGAGCAGCGGGAACAGCGAGACGAAGGCGTAGTAGGCGATGAGTGCGGCGAGGTAGTTGCCCTGGTCGTCGAAGAACTTGTAGACCACGGCCAGCGGGTACCCGGCCCACCGGTGCCGCCGCTGGAAACCGTCCACCCGCTCGGTGAAGGTGCCCTTCATCGTGGCGCCCCTACCACCGGCGGCAGGTCACTGCTCGACGCCGTCAACGGCGGTGGTGACGCCGGCACCGGCGAAGCAGCGCAGCCCGGCCACCGCGGCGGCCTCGGCGTGCGGCTCCGGGTAGCTCCAGCAGACGTCCTCGACGTCGCCATCGGGGCCGGCGAGGCTCCAGTAGGACGCAGTGCCCTTGTAGGGGCAGACGGTGGAGGTGTCGCTCTCCCGCAGCGTGGCGCGCACGTCGGCCTCGGGCAGGTAGAAGTGGGCGGGGAAGCCGGTCTCGAACAGCGCCACCGGGTGCCGGCTCTCGGCCAGCACGGTCTCACCGTGGCGCACCACCACGTGCCGGCTGGACGGGCGCGCGTCCACCCGGTGGAAGGGGTCGGTCGGGGGGCCGAAGACCTGCTGGTCCTCCTCGTACCACTCGTCCACGGCGTCCGTCCGCAGCGAGCACGTCCCCGCCACGGCGGCGGCACCGGGCAGCGGGTCGGCGTAGAACCAGGCGGCGTCAGGGACCAGCCGCCCACCCACCCGCAGGTTGTAGTAGCTGGCGTCTCCCTTGAACGGGCAGTGCGTGCGGGTGTCGCTGCGCTCCAGCACGCCGATGCTGAAGTCGTCCACGGGCAGGTACCAGACCGGCGGCAGGCCCGTCTCGTGCAGCATGACGGCGCGGTCGGTGCTCAGCACCGTGGTGCCGTCCAGCACGGCGGTGACCCGGCGCGGCTCGGGGTGCGCGTAGAGCGCGTGCGCGGGCAGTGCCGACCAGATGTCGCCGTTGAGGCGGCCCTGGGCGGGACGTGCGAGCGGGCCGAGGCCACGGGTCAAGGACATGGCGCGAGCCTAGTGGTGGGCTCCGCGCGGTGCCGCGCAGCACGAAGCCGCCCGCACCCAACGACGGTGGGGGCGGGCGGCTTCGGAGCGCGGCGGACGGCGCTGGGCGTCCGCAGTGGTCAGGCCTGCGGGCCGGCCTCGATCTCGATGGTGATCTTCACCTTGTCGCCGAGCACCACACCGCCACCCTCCAGGGGCATCTCCATGTCGATGCCGAAGGCGCTGCGGCTGATCTCCGTGCTGGCCTCGAAGCCGGCGACGGGGCCGTTGCCCATGCCCGGGCTGACGCCGTTGAACTCCACGGCCAGCTCGACCGACTTGGTCACGCCGTGGATGGTGAGGTCGCCGACGAGGGTGAACTCGGAGCCGGAGCCCTGCACCCCGGTGGAGCGGAAGGTGATGGTCGGGTACTTGTCCACCTCCATGAAGTCCGCGGAGCGGACGTGGCCGTCGCGCTGGGCGTTGCCGGTGTCGAAGGAGTCGACGGCGATCTCGGCGTTCACGGTCGGGGTGCCCTCGGCGGGGACCTCGATGGTGCCGCTGAAGGTGTGGAAGGAGCCGCGCACCTTGCTCACCATGAGGTGGCGCACGCTGAACGAGACGCTCGAGTGGGTGGGGTCGATGGTCCAGGTGCCGACGGACAGGTCGGGCAGGGCGAGGGTGGACGTCATGAGTGCCTCCAGGTGCGTGGTTGAACTTTCAACAATACTAACAGGCCGGCGCTCCGACTTGTTCCCACGGCACCGACTGGCTGCTGGTGGCCCCGCTGTTCGCCATCGTCAGTGCGGGCCGTCGCCCTCGGGGTCCTCGTCGTCCGGATCGAGGTTGGTGGAGCGGAAGAGCACCGCGAAGACCAGCCAGCCTGCGGCCGCCACGAGGGGGAAGCTGATGAGCCGGTAGACGACCACGGCGGGCAGCGCCGTGACGGCGGGCAGTCCCGCAGCGACGAGGGTGGCGGTGAGCGTGCCGTCGACGATGCCCAGGCCGCCCGGGAGCAGCGGCACGCTGGAGACGATCTTGCCGGCGGTGAAGGCGATGAGCACCCCGCCCACGCTGGGGTTGGCCCCGGCGGCCAGGCAGGCCGCCCACAGGCACGCGACGTCGGCGATCCAGTTGGCCAGGGCCCACCAGGAGGCCCGCAGCAGATCGGGGACGCGCAGCTGCACCGCCTCCAGCTGCGACAGGATCTCCCCGACGCGCTCCATGCCCTTGTCGGCGGGCTGTCCGCGCACGGCGTTCCAGCCGTGGAACAGCGGGCGCGCCATGGTGACCAGGAGGCTGGGCCGGGTGACGAGGAGGCGGACACCGAGGATGAGGACCAGGGCGAGGACGATGGCGGTGACCAGGCCGGCGATGTTGGAGGCGCTGCCCGCCAGCAGGCCGCCGGTGACGGCCACCAGGGCAAGGGTCCCGGTGGCGAGGACCCCGCTCATGGCCAGCTGCCACGAGGCCACCACGCGACTCGCCCCCCACTTGCGGGTCTGCCGGAAGGTGAAGGTGGTGGAGAACAGCGGCCCACCGGGCAGGCTCACGCTCAGCGCGTTGGCGGCGTAGACCACGGCGGTGGAGTCACGCTGGCGCACCGGGACCTTGGCGGCGGTCAGCAGGGTGCGCTGCAACCGGCCGAACGCGCTCATGGACAGTGCCTGTGCCGTGATCGACGCGGCCACCCACCACCAGCTGACGTCGCCGAGGCGCTGCCAGGCGTCGCGCAACGACGGTGCCAGCAGCACCACCTCGACGGCAAGCACCACGACGAGGGCGGTGCCGGCGACCCAGCGCAGCACCCGCATCCAGCGCTGGCGCTGCGCTGAGGGGGAAACGCCTTGGTCGCCTGGCACCACTGGAGGGTAACGATGATGGCTGCGCTTGTGGCGCACGCCCGCCGCCACGGGTCGACGTCGCTCCACCAGCGTCGATTCGCGCTGCTTGTCCGGATGCGCGGAGCCGCTCTACGCCGGTCGTGGCAGGGTGCGTGCGTGGGTGGCGAGCCGCCGAGGCGTGCCGTCACCGGAGACAACCGCTACCCGGAGGTGTGAGTCAGTGCAGGATCTGGTCGCGGTGATCGGCGGGAGCGGGTTCTACTCGTTCTTCGACGACGCCGACACGGTCACCCTGGAGACCCCGTACGGGGCTCCGAGCGGACCCATCACCATCGGCGAGGTGGCGGGCAGGCAGGTCGCGTTCCTGCCGCGCCACGGCGTTGACCACGAGTACCCGCCACACAAGGTGAACCACCGGGCCAACCTCTGGGCGCTGCGCAGCGTCGGGGTGCGGCAGGTGTTCGCCCCGTGCGCGGTGGGCAGCCTGCAGCCGGAGCTGCCCGCGGGCTCGGTGGTGGTGCCCAACCAGCTCGTGGACCGCACGTCTGGGCGCGCACACACCTACTTCGACGACGGCGGCGTGCACGTGGAGTTCGCCGACCCGTACTGCCCCGACCTGCAGGCAGCGGCGCTGCAGCCGGGCGTGCTCCCCGGCGGGGCGATGGTGGTGGTGGAGGGCCCGCGCTTCTCCACCCGGGCGGAGAGCCAGTGGTTCGCCGCACAGGGATGGAGCCTGGTGAACATGACCGGGCACCCTGAGGCGGTGCTGGCTCGGGAGCTGGCCCTCTGCTACACCCCGATCGCGCTGGTCACCGACCTGGACGCCGGCATCACCGCCGGGTCCGGCGTGCGGGCGGTGGACGTGTTCGCCGAGTTCGGCCGCAACATCGGCCGGCTCAAGGACCTGGTGCGTGCGGCGATCGCGGCCGCACCCACGACGCGGGACTGCCCGTGCGGACGGGTGCACGACGGCATCACCCTGCCCATCACGCTGCCGTAGCCGCCGCACGCTGGTTGGTTAGCTGGCGAGCGAGGTGGGGGTGTGGCTGGCGATCTCGACGCGGTCGCGGCCCGCCCGCTTGGCTGCGTAGAGCGAGGTGTCGGCCACCTCGAGCAGCTGCTCGACGGTGACCCCGTGGGGGCGCGGGCAGAAGGCCACCCCTACCGAGGCGGTCACCGGGGTGCCGGCGATGCTGCTCGCCGGGATGCACGCCCGGATGCGCTCGGCGATCTCGGTGGCCTGCCGCAGCGTGGGTCCCTCGAGGAGCACCACGAACTCCTCCCCGCCGAATCGGCCCAGGAGGTCGTGGCCGCGCAGCTCCACGCGCAGCACTCCGGCGACCTCGCGGATCACCCGGTCGCCCACCAGGTGGCCGTGGTTGTCGTTGACCAGCTTGAAGTGGTCGAGGTCGATGAGGATGACGCTGACCGGCACCCGGGCGCGGGCGGCGCGGCTGAGGCCCTCCCGAGAGCGCTCCTGCCACGCGGTGAAGTTGAGCAGCCCGGTCTTGGAGTCGGTGCTGGCTGCGACCTGCAGCTCCTTCACCAACGAGCTGCGGTGGAGTCCAGTCAGCAGGCCGAGCACCAACGGGGTGAGCCAGGGCATGTGCAGCACGAACAGCGCGGTGACCAGGCCCAGCCCCAGCGTCATCATCTCGAAGCCCACGCTCTCCCGGTCCGGGAGCAGGGTGCGCAGTCGGGTGGGTCTGCTGGCCAGGCCCATGCCCGCCATCAGCACGCCCAGGTTGACCACGGGGAAGACCGCGAGGGCACCCAACGTGGTGACGGCAGAGAGGAGTCCGCCGTTGAAGAGGCTGCCGCCAGCGAGGTTGAGCACCCCCGACGCCGCGAGGGTGGCCAGGACCATCGTGGCCGTGGTGAACATGAGGCGGTGCGGCCGGGCAGAACGGTGTCGGTGGCACAGCAGGAGATGGTGGCCGTACACCAGCATCAGCAGGATGGCTGCGTACCCGGCCGGCAGGCTCAGTGCGCCGGCGAACGCCCAGACCGACTTGTGGTTGGACCAGATGCGGTCACTACCGAGGTAGCGCTTGAACCGCTCGATCCGATCGGCGGCCTCGCCGTAGAGAATGCCCATGCTGGCCAGCAGCAGGAAGTGTGACGGCACCCCGGAGCGCTGCTCGCTGTCGACGGTGATGAACACGGTCAATCCGACAGTGAACAGCTCGACGCCGACGATGAACCAGCGCGCGCTGCGCGGCAGGGTCCACAGCTGCCACTCGCGAAACCACGTGATCAACGACCGGGGCGCGGAATCGCCGATGCCGGACTGAGTGATCACGAGCGACCGCCCCCAGTCCGGCGCACCTTCGTGGCTGCCACTGGATGTGAGCAGTTCCCCCTGCGCCCGGCTGACGATACAGCAGCAGGGCTGAGCCAGGTGGGTGAAGTTCCCGTCTGGGCAGGAGCGTCAGCAGGGCTTGGCCGCCAGCGGGATTCGGCTGTGCCGGAGGCGCGGGCCCTGGCGGCGGCGGTGGCGCTGGCAGGGCACCGACACGCGCGAGTCGACCAATCCAGCACCTCCACCACATCGGCGAAAAAAGTCGCACAATTGGGCTAGAAGGTGACTGGATGCGCCATTGTTCAATGGCGGCTGACAGTGCACTGAGTGCTGCCCTGATTGGAGAGCGAGGTGACCTTGATGCGCGGTTTCGAGTGGGGCTGACGAGTGAGCTGGCGCGTCCCGAGGCGTCCTGGGTGCACGGCCACGGCGTGAGTGGCTGCTTCCGTACCGCCTGGTGAGCGACGTGGGGGCGTGTCCCGTGTCCAGTCTGAGCTGTGGCTCGGCGAGGAAGCTGAGGAGGTGAGTGCGATGCGTGGCTTCGAGTGGGGCTGACAAGAATTGTCCAGCAAAGGCGTGCAGCAGTGCGGAAGGGGGTGCCGGCAATGCGTGGATTCGAGTGGGGCTGATGGGCGAGTAGATGTGTGTGCGAGCGGATCAGACAGGAAGGTGATGCGAGTGCGCGGATTCGAGTGGGACTGAGGCACGACGGCGGGGCCCCGGTGATCTCGCCGGGGCACGCCGTCGTCTCAGTGGCCAGCGCGTCTTAGTGGGCAGCGCGTCTTGGTGGGCAGCGCGTCTCAGCCGGGCTGTTCCGTCACCGCAGGGCCACGAGGTGGGGACGCCACGGACGGCGCCTCGGCCACCACGTCGGTGGACCGTGCCCGGCGCAGCGCCAGCGGGGCGGCCAGGGTGACCCCGAGAGCGCCTGCGGCGGCAACAGCGACGGAGACGTTCCACAGCTCGGCGGCCAGACCCCCGACCAGCAGACCGACACCCTGCGCGGCGAGCAGGCCGGCCGACGCGATGCCGATGGCCTGGCCCCGCCGCGGGCGGGGCACCGCGAGCACGTACTCCACGACGATCTGCACCTGGTAGGCCGAGCAGAGGCCAGACACGGCCCACAGCAGCAGGGTGACCTCCAGGCCTGGTTGCAGGCCGCAGAACAGCAGCGGCACGCCCGCGGCCACGGCCAACGGTCCCACCAGGGCGGTGCGCAGCCGGTGCGGCAGCAGGCGCACGAACAACAGCGATCCCAGCAGGACGCCAGCGGGGCCCGCGGCCAGCAGCAGACCCACGGTGCGGGCGCCGCCGCCGAGGGACTCCGCGTACGGGGCCGCCAGCCCTTCGGGAACGACGAACACACCAGCCAGCCACGCGAGCCCCACCAGGGACCGCAGCCGGCGAGTCCGGAACACCAGGGTGAGACCGTCGACCCAGCCGTGGCTCCCGGCGGGCACGCCGTGCCGGGCCGCCGGCCTGGCCTGCACGTGCAACCGGATCAGCACGGCAGACACCACGAAGGTTGCGGCGTTCACCGCCAGGGTGGTGTGCGCCCCCACGGCGGCAACTGCCGCGCCGCCGACCGCGAACCCGAGGAGCTGGCTGCCCTGGGTGGTGGCGATCCGAAGACTGGTACCGAGGACGAACCCTTCTCCGTCGAGGACCTCCGCCACCAGTGCGGTCTCGGCGGCTCGCCACGGGGTGCCCACGAGGACGGACACCACCAGCAGGGCTGCCACCACTGCCAGCGGCATGCTGGGCAGTGCCATCAGCGCCAGCAGGCCTGCGCGCAGCAGGTCGCCGCCAACGAGCAGGCGGCGGACGGGCAGGCGGTCGGCGAGCGTGCCCAGCAGGATGCTGCCGAGCAGCGCCGGCAGGTAGGTGAGGGCGTAGACGCCGGCGGTGAGGATTCCTGACCCGGTCTCGCTGAACACCAGCACCGACAGCGCCACGCGAGCGAGCTGGTCGCCAAACATGGACTGGATGTCGGCGAACCACAGCCAGCGGAACTCCCGCACTCGCAGCACGTCGCCGAACGTCGGCGAACTGGTGGCCGAGCGGGCGCCGTCGGCCTCCTGGCGTGCTCCCACGGGCTCCCGCCTCCCTGCTGCGACTCACCTGAGCGCGAGGAAGAAGCACTGCTCCGCAGGACGTTCCGCCCCCAGGTCGCTCGGGGGCACTCTAGGCGGTCTGCCGGTCGGGGGCGGGCGACTCGCGTGGATCCGCCACCGGGCTCTCCTTCGACGCTGAACGCACCCATTCGCCCGGTCAGCGCAGGTCAACGCTGTTTCTGTCCAGCACCACGGCACGTGGGATGCGCCACTTCGTCGCGCGGAGGCGCGACAACACTGCAAATGTACGAACAGGAGTTCAGTCGAGAGCCCGTCCGTCCCCACCCTTTGGATTGCTGAAGAGAGGAACGACCAACGTGTCCGACAATGACACCGGCAAGATCATCACCCAGCTCCGCATGCTGCTGCAGCTGACCAACACCGAGGCCCAGATCGCCCAGGCTCGGCAGGCCCAGGCGCGCACCGATGCGGTGCGCCGCGAGCTGGCAGAGAACGAGAAGAACTCCCGTACCCGCGCCCTGCAGATCGAGCGTGTGCTCCGCGACGTGGGCGGCGTGCCCGACGTGGTGTCCCCGCTGCTTGGCCGGCTGGCGGCCATGGTCAAGACCGTCGTCGAGCAGGCGGAGCCGCTGGACGGCGCCCTGCTGGAGGACCTGTCCCTGGAGCACCAGCTCTTCGACCGCGCCCGCTACCTGAAGGTGCTGGCCACCAGCGCCGACATGGCGCGCGTGCGCACCCTGGCCGAGCGCCTCGAGGTGGCCCACCAGGCCACCATCGACTGGCTGAGCACGGTGCTGGCCGAGGAGGCGCTGGGTGGGCCGACCGCGCTGCGTCCCACGCCGCTGCAGGCGGTCGCCGGCACGGCCACCCGCATCGTCAACAGCCCGGCGCGCTGGTCTGCCGATGGCCTCAACCGCGCCGTGGCCACGGTCAAGCAGACCCGCAGCAAGGCCGAGGACTTCGCTGACGACGTGGCCGATCGCGCCAGCGACGTCGCGGACAAGGCCGGCGACGTCACCGACGCTGCCCGCGAGGCGGTGGCTGCCGGCCGAGACGCCAGCATGCGCCAGGCCGAGAAGGTGGCCCGTCGCGACGGCAACTCCAACGCTGCCGAGGCGGTGCACGACAGCCGCAAGAGCAGTGGTCAGCTGAGCGCGTCGGAGCTGCCGATCAAGGGCTACGACTCGATGACCATCACCAAGGCCGTGGCCGCGATCAAGAAGCTGAGCGACCCGGACGACGTCCGGACGATCATCGCCTACGAGGAGGCCCACAAGAACCGCAGTGGCGTCGTCTCCGCGAGCCAGACACAGCTGGCCTCGATCGCCAAGGATGTCGCCGGGATCGGTTGATCTCTCGGCTGCACCAGCTGAGCACCGCCCCAGCCGAACGGCCAGGACCCCGCACCGGGGCCCTGGCCGTTCGGCCGTGCCGGCCACGCCGAACCGCCCGGTCGCGGAGAACTGCCTAGCCTCAGCCCATGCGGGTACTGCTGACCGGCGCAGCCGGCTTCATCGGGGGACACGTCTGGGACGCGCTGGCGGCAGGCGGGCACGAGGTGGTGGCGGTCGACGCGATGCTGCCGCTCGCCCACGGCGAGCAGGCGCCCACGCCGGACGGGGTGCGGCGCCTGGACGTGCGGGACGCCGGGGCGCTGGCGGCGGCGCTGCACGGGGTGGACGTGGTGTGCCACCAGGCGGCCATGGTCGGCGCCGGGGTCGATGCCGCCGACGCACCGATGTTCGCCGACCACAACGACCTGGGCACCGCCGTGCTGCTCGCCGCGATGGCGCGGGCCGGGTGTGTGCGGCTGGTGCTGGCCTCGTCCATGGTGGTCTACGGCGCGGGGCGCTACACCTGCCCGGTGCACGGCGAGGTCGAGCCGTCGCCGCGCACCACGGCCGACCTCGACGCCGGCCGCTTCGACAGTGCCTGTCCTCGCTGCGCCGAGCGGGTGGACTGGGCGCCGGTGGACGAGGACGCCCCGCTGCGCCCGCGCAGCACCTACGCCGCCAGCAAGCTCGCCCAGGAGCACTACGCACTGGCCTGGAGCCTGGCCACCACCGGGGCGGTCACCGCCCTGCGCTACCACAACGTCTACGGCGAGCGGATGCCGCGCGACACTCCCTACTCCGGGGTCGCAGCACTGTTCCGCTCGGCGCTGGAGGCCGGGGAGGCGCCCCGGGTGTTCGAGGACGGCCACCAAGCACGCGACTTCGTGCACGTGCACGACGTGGCCCAGGCGAACCGCCTCGCGGTGGAGGCGGCGCTCGCCGGCTTCCAGCCGTTCAACGTCTGCTCCGGGACACCGGTGACCATCGGCGAGGTGGCCGCCACGCTCTCCCGTGCGCACGGCGGGCCGGCGCCGGTCACCACCGGCCAGTACCGCCCCGGCGACGTGCGGCACGTGGTGGCCAGCCCGGAGCGGGTGGCCCGCGTCCTCGGCTTCCGGGCGTCCGTGCAGCCCGAGCCAGGCATCAGCGCCTTCGCCACGGCCCCGCTGCGACCGCAGCCCGGCAGCGGTTGAGGCACTTCCCCCTGGTGGCGAGCACGCTGACACTGGAGGGGTGACCGATCCGGAGCTCGCCTTCCCCGCCCGCCTGTGGCGTGGGCTGGCACGTCACCGGCCCCCGGGGCTGGGCCGCACCCGTGCGTGGCGCTCGCCGCTGCGCGGTCCGTGGCTGACGTCGGTGCTCGGGCTGGTGCTGCTGGTGGGACTGCCGGTCGTCGCCGTCACCGGGCTGCTGTCCTACGTCGCCTACGGTCCGCAGCTCAACCAGGCCATCCCCGCCGACGTGGGGTGGCTGCACCTGCCGTTCTTCGAGTGGCCCACCCGGCCGGTGTGGCTCTACCGGCTGAACCAGGGGCTGCACGTGGGCCTGGGTCTGGTGCTGGTGCCGGTGGTGCTGGCCAAGCTGTGGTCGGTGGTGCCCACGCTGTTCGACTGGCCGCCGGCCCGCTCCCTGGCGCAGGTGCTGGAGCGGCTGTCGCTGCTCGCGCTGGTCGGTGGCATCCTCTTCGAGCTGGTCACCGGTGTGCTGAACATCCAGTACGACTACGTGTTCGGGTTCAGCTTCTACACCGCCCACTACTTCGGCGCCTGGGTGTTCCTCGCCGGTTTCGTGGTGCACGTGGCGCTGAAGCTGCCGCGCCTGGTGACGGCGCTGCGCTCGGTGTCGCTGCGCGAGGTGCTGCGGACCTCTCGCGCCGACACCCGCCCGGAGCCGCCCGACCCGGACGGGCTGGTGGCCCTCGACCCCGCCCCGGCGACGCTCAGCCGGCGCGGGGCGCTGGGCCTGGTGGGCGGGGGTGCGGCGCTGGTGGCCGTGGTGTCGGTGGGGCAGACGGTGGACGCGCTGCGCCCGCTGGCCTTCCTGCTGCCCCGCGGCCGCGACCTGGGCGACGGCCCCAACGACTTCCCGGTCAACCGCACCGCCACCGCCGCCGGCATCAGCACGGACCAGGCCGGACCGTCCTGGCGGCTGGAGCTGAGCGGGGCGGGCACCCGCACGCTGGACCGGGCCCAGCTGCTGGCCCTGCCCCAGCACACCGCGGTGCTGCCCATCGCCTGCGTGGAGGGCTGGTCGACCACCCAGCGCTGGAGCGGCGTGCGGCTGCGGGACCTGGCGGCGCTGGCCGGGGTGGCGGACCCGGCATCGGCGCTGGTGCAGTCGCTGGAGACCAGCGGTCCGTTCAGCCAGGCGGCGCTGCAGGCCAACCAGGTGCTCGACCCGGACTCCCTGCTGGCCCTGCGGGTCAACGGGGTGGAGCTGTCCGCCGACCACGGCTACCCCGCGCGGGTGATCGTGCCGGCCCTGCCGGGGGTGCACAACACCAAGTGGGTGCGGGCCCTCGAGTTCCGGGCGGCCTGAGGTGCTTGCCAGGTTCCGGGCCTTCTACGGCGCGCACCCGCTGCACCTGCTGGCGATGCTGGCCAGCTTCGCACTGGTCGGCTACGTGATCACGGTGCTCACCCCGGAGGCGCTGTGGAACCGGGAGACGTGGTGGCAGTCCGTCCTGGTGTGGTTCCTCGGCGCGGTGGTGCTGCACGACCTGCTGCTCTTCCCGCTCTACGCCCTGGCCGACCGGTCCCTGGTCGCCGGGCTGCGGGCGGTTCGTGGGCGCTGGCCGGTCCGACCGCTGCGGGTCCCGGTGGTGAACTACGTGCGGGTGCCGGTGCTGGTCAGCGGGCTGGCGTTCCTGCTGTTCTTCCCCGGCATCGTCGAGCAGGGGGCACAGACCTACCTCGCGGCCACCGGCCAGACCCAGCAGCCGTTCCTGCGGCGCTGGCTGCTGGCGACGGCCGTGGTGTTCGGTCTCAGCGCGCTGGCCTACGCGGGGCGGGTTGGCCTGGCCCGCACCGACGAGGAGCCGGGTCGCTAGCCCTCCCCCTCGCCGAGCTTGCGGTACAGCGTGCCGATCACCGGGGCGGACAGGGCTCGGGGGGCGTAGCCGCCGGCCACCGACATCACCTTGCCCACGATGCCTGGCACCACACGCATCTTGTTGCGAGCCAGTGCGTCGATCGACTCCTTGGCCACCGACTCGCTGGTCACCCACACCGAGTCGGGCAGCACCTTGTCCACTATGGACGCCTCAGCCGGGTCGGGCGTCTCGGTGCGCACCGGACCGGGGGCCAGCAGCGTCACGTGCACGCCGGTGCCCTTGAGCTCGTGGCGCAGCGACTCGGTGAAGGTGTTGGCGAAGGCCTTGGTGGCGGCGTAGGTGGCGTTGTTGGGCACCGGCAGGTTGCCGGCGGCGGAGCCGGTGACCAAGATGGCGCCGCTGCGGCGGGCCAGCATGCCGGGCAGCACCGCCAGGGTCAGGTCGTGCACTGCCACTGCGTTCAGCTGCACCAGGTCGCGCTCGAACCCGGCGTCCAGCTGGGCCACCGGGCCGAAGGTGGCCACCCCGGCGTTGTTGCACAGCACGGTGATCTCCCGCTCCGCCAGCTCGCCGGCGAGCTTCTCCCGGGCCACCGGGTCGCTGAGGTCGACCGCGCGGACCTCCACCTGCACGCCGTGGCTGCTGGTCAGCCGCTCGGCCAGCGCGGTGAGCAGCTCGGTGCGCCGGGCCACCAGGATCAGCGAGTACCCGCGTCCGGCGAGCTCGGTGGCCAGCGCGGTGCCGATGCCCGAGGAGGCACCCGTCACCACGGCGCGGCTGTCGGCGGTGGGGACGGGCAGGCTCATCAGGGTGCTCCTTGGGGCGAGGGCGGGCAGGCGGCGGCCGGCCCACGGTAGCGAGGCCGGATCAGCCCTGCCGCTGGGAGGTGACGGTGCCGATGGTGCAGGCCTTGCCCTCCGTGCCGCGGGTGGTCACCCGAGCGATGCTCACGGACCGGCCGCGGTGCACGATCTCCACGGAGAAGGTCAGCTCGGCGTCCATCGGCGCCGGACGCAGGTAGTTCATCCGCACCGAGCTGGTGATGCCCTCCGGCATGATCTCGGCGATGGCGTGGTGCGCGGCGATCTCCGTGCCGCCCAGCAGCACCCCGCCGTGGGTCATGCTCAGCGGGTTGGTCAGGTCCAGCGAGGGCGCGAGGACCAGGTCGGTGCCGTGCTCGGTGGGCTGCAGCCGCGCACCCAGCGTCCCGAACAGGTCGCGGTCGCCGGAGGGCTCGGTGAGCGGCCAGTCGTCGGTCTTGGTGGGCATGGTGACGCCCTCGGGCAGCGGGATGTAGCGGCACCAGGTGGTGGCCACGGCGATCAGCCGGTCCTGGTCGTCGAGCACGCGGCACTCGGCCACGCCGCCGTCGCGGTGGGCGTGCAGCATGCGGGACTCTGCCCGCAGGTCCGGTGAGCTGGTGCGCTCGTCGGTGCCGCGCGGGTCGACGTCGGGCATCCGCACGATGTCCATGGACAGCTCGGAGGTGACCGAGGCCTTGTCGGCCGGGCGCTGCGTGAAGATGCGGTGGCCCACCGAGTCGTCCACCAGCACGCCGATGGCGCCGGCCGCCGGCTGCCCGTCCGGACCGATCATCCAGGCGCCGGTGCGCATCCGGGTGATGCTGACGTCGCCGAGGTCGTCGGGCGGGCCCACTCGGAACAACGACTCGGGAGTGTGGGTCCGGGTGGTCGCAGAGCTCTCGACGGGCATTGGCTGAGCCTAGTCACGCCGCCGTTCACCGCCTCCCACCTGCGCGTGTCGTGGTCGAGCGCTAGCCCCTGCGGGGGGCGTGGCCCAGACTGTGTCCACATCGGAGCAGGACGGGAAGAGGCAGGGCATGGGCACTGGGGCACGCAGGTTCACCGGCAGGCTGGCTCGTCGACCGGGGGCGGTGCTGCTGAGCGCGGTGCTCGCCGTGACGGTGCTGGACGGCGCTCTGGCGGCGGCTCCGGCCCAGGCGGCCCCAACCCCCAGCGCCGAGGACGCCCAGCCCTACCTGGTGGGGCGCGGCATCGGCGACGTCACCGGGGAGGCGGCCGACGCCGGCATGCTCGGCTACGCCGACCTCGAGCAGACCACCGCGGGCATCCACCAGCGGCTGCGGGCCCGCACGTTCATCGTGGTCGACCGCGCCAGCAACAAGCGGCTGCTGCACTCCACCGTCGAGGCGGGGCTGATGTTCCAGAGCGTGCGCGAAGAGGTCCTGCGCCGACTGGGTGAGCGCTTCCCCGGGGAGTTCGGTGAGGACAACGTGCTGCTCACCGTCACCCACACGCACTCCGCGGGGGGTGGCACCGCCGGGCACGGCCTCTACAACGTCACCACCCTGGGCTACCGCCCCAAGACCTTCGAGGCGCAGGTGGCGGGCATCGTGGACTCCGCGGTGAAGGCGCACGACGACCTGCGTCCGGCGCAGCTGAGCCTGTCCCGGGACGAGCTGACCGGCACCAGCGCCAACCGAACCAAGGTCGCCTTCGACCGCAACCCGGCCGAGGACAAGGCGCACTTCCCCGACGGCATCGACCCCACCTCCACCACGCTGCAGGTGACCAGGGACGGCCGGGTGGACGGCGCCATCAACTGGTTCCCGGTGCACGGCACCAGCATGTCCACCCAGAACAGGCTGATCAGCCCGGACAACAAGGGCTACGCGGCATACCAGTACGAGCACGACCACGCCGGGGTGGACTACCTCGGCGGCGACGACCCCGCCTTCGTCGCGGCCTTCGCCCAGAGCAACTCCGGGGACATGTCGCCGAACCTGGACCTGCACGAGGCTGAGGGCGAGCAGCAGTTCACCAACTCCCAGGCCGTCGGAGCCCGGCAGTCCGCCTCCGCCCAGGCCCAGGTCGCGTCGAGCGCGTCGGCCACGCCGCTGTCCGGCGGCCTGGACACCCGCACGGTCTACGTGGACCTCAGCAACGTGGAGGTGCGTCCGGAGTTCACCGGCGACGGCGCCACCCACCGCACCTGCAGCCCGATCCTGGGGGCGGCGTTCGCCGCCGGCAGCACCGAGGACGGCGGCGGCGGGGTCGCGCTGTTCAAGGAGGGCCAGTACGGCGGCAACCCGGTGCCGGCGGCGCTGAGCACGGTGCTCTACAACCTCGACCCGGCACTCGGGGACTGCCAGGGCCCCAAGGAGCTGCTGCTGCCGGTGGGCCTGGTGGACAACGCCGTGCAGACGGTGCTGCCGGTGCAGCTGGTGCGCATCGGTGACTTCTACCTGGTGGCCATGCCCACCGAGGTCACCGTGGTGGCGGGCCTGCGGCTGCGCCAGCAGGTGGCCGCCGCGGTGGGCACCTCGCTGGACAACGTGCTGGTGCAGGGCTACTCCAACGCCTACGCCCACTACCTGACCACGCCGGAGGAGTACGACACCCAGAACTACGAGGGCGCCTCCACCATGTTCGGCCGCTGGCAGCTGCCTGCCCTCGAGCAGACGGTGTCCGGGCTGGCCACCGCGATGGCCGCCGGGGAGCCGGTGAGCACCAGGGCCCCCAAGCCCGACCTGGGCGCGAACCAGCTGGTCAGCCCGGCGGGCCAGGTGCTCTTCGACACCACCGCAGTCGGTTTTGGCGCGGTGCTCACCCAGCCGGCCGCCAGCTACGCCCCCGGCGAGCGCGCCACCACGGTGTTCTCCGGGGCCAACCCGAACAACAACCTCCGGCGGGGCGGCACCTTCCTCACCGTGGAGCGCCAGGACGGCGACGGCTGGACCCGGGTGGCCGACGACGGCGACTGGTCCACCCGCTTCGGCTACGCCCACGACGGGCTGACCGGCTCCGTGGTCACCATCACCTGGGACGTCCCGGCCGCAGCGGCGCCGGGCACCTACCGCATCACCTACTCCGGTGACGCCAAGAACCCGTGGGGTGCCATCACGCCGTTCACCGGCACCTCGCGCCCGTTCACCGTCACGGGGTAGCACGCACACAACGGACGGGAGGCGGGACCGAGTGCTCGGTCCCGCCTCCCGTCTGGTGTGGAGCGGCTGTGAACCAGCGACTACTTCGGCTGCAGGCGCGCGCCACCGTCGACGCGGACGACCTCGCCGTTGGCGTAGGTGTTGGTGATGAGCTCCAGCACCATGGAGGCCAGCTCGTCGGCGGTGCCCAGGCGCCTGGGGAACAGCACGTCGCGCTTGAGCTTGTCCTTGAACGCCTCGGAGCCCTCACCCTCGCCGTAGATGGGGGTGTCGATCAGGCCGGGGGCGACGCAGTTGACCCGGACGCCGATGGCGGCGAGGTCGCGGGCCACGGGCAGGGTCATGCCGACGATGCCGCCCTTGGAGGAGGAGTACGCGGCCTGGCCGATCTGGCCGTCGAACGCGGCGACGGAGGCCAGGGTGACGATGGCACCGCGGGAGCCGTCGGCGTCCACGGGCTCGGTGCGGCCCATGGCGGTGGCGGCCAGGCGCACGCAGTTGAACGTGCCGATCAGGTTGATGGTGAGGACCTTGGTGTAGAGCTCCAGGTCGTGGGCGGAGGAGAACTGTCCGTCCTTGCCCACGGTGCGGGAGGCCCAGCCGACACCGGCGGCGGCCACCAGGCTGCGCAGCGGGCCGAGCTTCTCGGCGGCCTCGACGGCGGCGATGACCTGGTCGGGGTCGGAGACGTCGGCGCGGACGTACTCGCCGCCGATGGACTCGGCGACGGCCTTGCCCTTGTCGTCCTGCAGGTCGAGGATGACGACCTTGGCGCCACGGGCGGCAAGCTGGCGGGCGCTGGCCTCCCCGAGGCCGGAGGCGCCACCGGTGACGATGGACGAGGTTGCGGTGAGGTCAAGCACTGTTGCAGCTCCTGTACAGATCGGCCGCGGTGCGGCGACGGCTCGTCCTGGCGGGGCGCAGGCCGAGGGGGTCCTCGTGGGACTCGACGGGCCTGAGCCTATCGCGGTGACCCGGCCCGGAGGTGCCCGTCGCGCCAGGGTGTTCAGCTCACCGCGCGGTCGGGGTTAAAACCGGCTAGGGTCCTCCGCCCGCCATTTGAGCTGAGGCCATTTCGGGGCCTTGTCTGCACCACTCAGTTTTGATGTTTCTACATTTAGTGACTAGGTTGACGCAGTACGCATTCTGAAGCAGTCGGGATCTACATGAATTCGCCGCAGTTCCACTAGGCGGTGACTCCGGTGGTCCAGCCCTCAAGCGGCTGACCATCCTGATCCCAAGGAGCAACATGAGCAGCAACCAAGGACCCGCAGTGCGCACCGATGGCGGCCACGCGCAGGTGGACAACCGCACCCCTCGCCGCAGCACCGAGACCAAGATGGCCACCAAGACCACCGAGCTGATCGTGTACGTCGTCGCGGTTCTCGCGGTCGCCATCACTGCGCTCATGGTCAGCGGCAACGACGAGGGCACCCAGGACCCGTTCGGTGCCGCTGAGGCGCTGCGCTACATCACCTGGCTGAGCATCGGCTACATGATCGCCCGTGGCCTGGCGAAGTCCGGCAGCCGCGAGAGCTACAACGGCTCCTGACCGGCCGCCGCGCTCCGCGCGGCAGCACGTGAAAATGTCCCCTCTCCGCAGTCGCGGAGAGGGGACATTTTCCTGCACTGCACTCCGTGCGCCGGCGACAAGGGTGGAGCGCCATTTCCGGATCGGCGGTCGCGGACTCTCGACGCCACCCTTGAGCCATTTGTGACGTGTGCCGCAGGAAAAGGCGGTTGGGTCGGGGCGGCCTCAGCTCAGAGCAGGCGAGGGATGTTGCGCAGGTTGGCGCGGGCCATGTCCGCCATGGGCCCCACCCCGCCGTCGAGGACCGTCTTTGCTGGCTGGTCGGTCACGGTGGGCATGGTGTCTCCTCGCTGACCCGGTTGGGGGATCAGGCGGGTGCTGCGCCAGACGGGTGGTGCCGAGTCAGGTGGCGGGGTAGTGCACCGGCATCCGCTTGATGCCGTTGATGAACATCGACCGCAGCGCCCGGGGGGGCTCGGTGGGGGCGATGTCCGGGATGCGGTCGGCCAGCACGTCGAACATGATCCGGACCTCCGCCCGCGCCAGGTTGGCGCCCAGGCAGAAGTGCGGGCCGCCACCGCCGAAGGCCACGTGCGGGTTGGCCTCGCGGCGCACGTCAAAGGTGTCCGGCTCGGCGATGGCGGCGCCGTCCCGGTTGGCTGCCGTGTACATCAGCAGCACGCGCTCGCCCCTGCTCACCTGCTGGCCGCCCAGCACGTAGTCGCGCATGGCGGTCCGCTGGAAGTGCATCACCGGGGTGGCCCAGCGGATGATCTCCTCCGCCGCGGTGTCCAGCGGCCGCTCGGTCTTGAAGATCTCCCACTGCTCGGGGTTGTCGAAGAACGCCTGCATCCCGTGCGAGATCGCGTTGCGGGTGGTCTCGTTGCCGGCGACCGCCAGCAGCAGGAAAAAGACGTCGAACTGTTCGGAGGTGAGGTTGTCGCCGTCGATCTCGGCCCGCAGCAGCCGGGAGATGATGTCGTCCTTGGGGTTCGCCCGGTGCTCGGCGGCGAGCTCGTCGGCGTAGACGTACATCTCCATGGACGCGACCTGACCGTCCGCCGGGGAGGTCTGGTACTCCGGGTCGTCGAAGCCCACCATGCGGTTGGACAGCTCGAAGATCTTGGCGCGGTCGGCGTTGGGGATGCCCATCAGCTCGCACAGGGCCAGCAGCGGCATCTCCGAGGCGATGTCCTCCACGAAGTCGCCCGCACCCTGGGCCAGGGCTCGGTCGACGATCTGGTGGGCGAACTCGGTGAGCTGCGGCTCGAGGCTGCGGATGGTGCGGGGAGTGAAGGCCCGCTGCACGATGTTGCGCAGGTGGCTGTGCTCCGGGGGATCGATGTTGAGCATGAGCAGCCGCATGGTCTGCAGCTGCTCCTCGGGCTGGCCGAAGGTGTCGGCGCTGATGATGGTGCCGCGCTCGTAGGAGGAGAAGACGTCGGGCTGGCGGGACACCTCCTCGATGTCCGCCCGGGTGGTCACCAGCCAGAAGCCGTCCCCGGAGGTGCCCGGTGCCGGGTACCAGGACACGGGGGCCTCTTCGCGGATGGTGGCGAACTCACCCAGGGGCTGGCCGGCAGCGAACGTGTCCGGATTCATCAGGTCGACGTTCACCGGACAACCGCGCTTGGTGGGGGTGTGGCCTTGCTCAGACGCTGTCATCGGACGATCCTCCGATCAAGTGCGCTGCGTCACACGACCAGAACCACGGTAACCAGCGCAGATGGGCCGGTCAAGAACATGTTCTACCGAGGAGGGATCCATGGCTCGTTCGTTGAACGTCGAGGTTGACGCCACCTGCATCGGCTCGGCGTACTGCCGCGGCAGCGCCCCGGAGGTGTTCCTGGAGGGACCGGAGCGGCAGACGGTGGTAGCCACCAACCCCGTCCAGGACTCCCCGGAGGTGCAGGAGGCGATGGAGAGCTGCCCGGTGGAGGCCATCTCCGCCACCGACGCGCAGACCGGCGACGAGGTGTTCCCGTGAGGGCTTCCGGCCAGCGCCGGCCGGTGGTGGAGGAGCTCCGTCCGATCCTGCGCGGTCTGCTGGGCGAGGACTTCCCGCTGCGGCTGCGTGCCTGGGACGGCTCCGAGGCCGGACCACCCGACTCCCCGGCAACTCTGGTGATTCGCACGCCGCGGGCAATGCGGCGCTTCCTGTGGAGCCCGGACGAGCTGGGCCTGGGCCGCGCCTACGTCAGTGGTGACCTGGACATCGAGGGTGACCTGTACGCCGCGTTGTCGCTGCCGGACCTGCTCGCCGCCGAGGAGCGCCCCGACCTGTCGCTGAGCTGGCCGGACCGGCTCGGGGCGGTGCGCACCGCGCTGCGGCTGCGGGCGGTGGGGCTGCCGCCGGCGCCGCCGCCGGAGGAGTCCCGGCTGCGGGGCCGCCGGCATGCGCTGCGCCGGGACGCTGACGCCATCGCGCACCACTATGACGTCGGCAACGAGTTCTACCGCCTGGTGCTGGGCGAGACGATGACCTACTCCTGCGGCTACTGGCCGACCCCGGAGTCCACCCTGGACCAGGCGCAGGAGGCCAAGTACGCACTCATCGCCACCAAGCTGGGCCTGCGCCCGGGCATGCGGCTGCTGGACATCGGCTGCGGCTGGGGCGGGATGGTGCTGCACGCCGCCCGTGAGCACGGCGTGCACGCGGTGGGGGTCACCATCTCCACCGCCCAGGCCGAGCTGGCCCGCAAGCGGGTGGCCGAGGCCGGGCTCAGCGACCTGGTGGAGATCCGGCTGCAGGACTACCGCGAGGTGTCCGACGGGCCCTACGACGCCATCTCCAGCATCGGCATGGCCGAGCACGTCGGGCAGGAGCAGCTGCAGGTCTACGCCAACCAGGTGCACGGGCTGCTGGCCCCGGGTGGGCGGCTGCTCAACCACGCCATCTCCCGGCGGCCCGGCCCGGTGATGGACCCGCGGCGCAGCTTCCTGGTGCGCTACGTGTTCCCGGACGGCGAGCTGCACCCGCTGGCCACCACTGTGGACACCTTGGAGCAGGCGGGGCTGGAGGTGCGCGACGTGGAGTCGCTGCGCGAGCACTACGCACGCACCTGCCGGGCCTGGGTGCAGCGGCTGGACGATCGGTGGGAGGAGGCGGTGGAGCTGGGCGGTCCGGGCCGGGCGCGGGTGTGGCGGCTGTACCTCGCGGCGTCGGCGCTGGCGTTCGAGCAGCTGCGCACCGGCCTCAACCAGGTGCTGGCGGTGCGTCCGGACGTCCAGCTGCGCAGCGGCCTGCCACCCACCCGCGGGGAGTGGCTGGGCTAGCGGCTGCGCCGTGGCCCGGCGAGCACCCGGGCCACGGTGCGTGGGCTGACCCGGCCGAACGCCAGTCCCACCTCCACCAGGTCGTCGAACACCACCTGGTCGGCGGCCGCGGCCCGGATGCCCGCGCGCACCAGCAACCCGCTGGAGGACAGCCGGGCCACCGCCGCGGTGTGCCGCTGGTGCGAGCCGAGCCGGGCACGCAGCGCCGTCCGGTAGCGCCCGCCCGCCAGGTGGCCCAGCCCCTGCCCGATGGCGGTGGCCGCGGTGCGGCCAGCGACGATGCCGCTGGTCACCGCGTGGTAGATGCCCTCCCCGGTCATCGGGTTGACCAGCCCGGCCGCGTCGCCGACCAGCAGCACCCGGCCCAGCGGGTGCGGCCACCGCCACGACGACAGCGGCAGCAGGTGGCCCTTGACCTCGGCCACGCCGTCGGTGGCGCCGGGCAGCAGCTCGGCCAGCCGCCGCAGCAGCAGCGCACGGGAGGGCGGTGCCCCCGCCGGGTGCAGCAGCTCCCCGTAGCCCACGTTGGTGTAGCCGTCGCCCCGGTCGAACGACCACGCGTAGGCCGGCTGGTGGCCGTGGCCGTAGGCGATCACCTGCTGGGCGGCGCGGGCGTCGGGGGTGGGGGCGTAGCCGCGCAGCGCCAGGGCTCGGCGTCGCACCGGGGCGAGGCCGCCGCAGCGGCGCACCAGCGACTGCGCCCCGTCCGCCCCGATGAGCACGGTGGCGGTGCAGGCGTCGTCCACCAGCACCCGGTCGCCGTCCGGTCGCACCGCGCGCACCCGGTGCTGGACCAGCTCGGCACCGGCCGCGGTGGCGGCGTCCACCAGGCGGGCGTCCAGGACGGCGCGCGGCACCACCCAGGTCTGGCGCGCCAGTGGCCGGCAGACGCTGTCGGCGCCCAGGTCCAGTCGCAGCTGGGGCACGGGCGTCCAGTCGTCGAGCAGGCCGTGCACCCCCACCTCGGCCAGGGCGTCCAGGACGTGCGGGGTCACGCCGTCACCGCAGGTCTTGTCGCGGGGAAAGGCGTCGCGGTCCAGCAGCAGCACCCGCAGGTTCGGGTCGACCGACAGCGCGCCGAGTGCGGTGGCAGAACCGGCGGGCCCGGCGCCCACGACCACCAGGTCCCAGTGCGCGGTCCGTGCTGGTTCGGCCGTCATCGCCACCCCCTCGCCCCGCCGGCAAGGCTACGGCCGAGCCGCGGGCAGCGCTGGGAGCATCAGCACGCCCCCAGGCGGTGCGGCTGCCGGTTAGGGTGACCAGGACACGTGAGACCGTGTGGCGCAGAAAGCGTTTGCGGACGGGACGAGGTTCGGGGGAGGCCCCAGATGACGTTGACGACCGTGCCGGACCTGATCCGCGCAGCATCAGCGGCGGCGAAGGACCTGGCTGAGCAGGTGGGCGCGGTGAAGCTGCCCGTGGTGGCCGACACCGTGGAGACCGCGCTGCCGGCGTCGCAGAGCGCCTCGGCAGCGGCGACGCTGGGCACCGCGTGGAAGGCGCGGGTGGACAGCCTGGCCAGCCAGGTCGACACCCACGCCACCGGGCTCAAGACCGCGGCCGAGGCGTACTCCAGCCAGGACGGTGCCCTCGCGCGCGACTTCCGGGCCGTGCCGTGAGCCTCACCATCGGGGACGTGCGCCGCTGGTCGTTCGGCGGGGTCGACTCGGCGGCGACGGCCGCGCTGGGGCACCGCGGCACGCTCGTGGGACTGCAGGACGAGCTCGACGCCGCCGCCCGACCGGCCGACTGGACAGGTGGTGGCGCCACCGCTGCGGCCACTCGCCACGGCGAGATCTCCGAGGCGCTGCGCCGCACCGCCGCGCAGGCCGGCGCCGTGGCCAGGGCGCTGGACCAGGCTGGTGCCACCGTCACCACGCTGCAGCAGATGCTCTCCGAGGCGGACACCCTCGCCTCCCAGAACGGCTTCAGCCTCGGTGACGACGGCGTGGTCCGGGACGTCTCGGACATGTGCCTGACCGAGGCGGCGATGGCCGACCGGGTGCGGTTGCGCGACGAGCTGGTGACCCGCCTCGAGCGGGTGCTGGCCACCGCCACGGACATGGACGCCGACCTGGCCAAGGTGCTGCTGGCCGCGGCGCACGACGAGATCGACGACGGTGAGGGGACGAGCCTGTACGGCGCGGGCGCCACCGGCAGCGACTCCGGCCGCCTCAGCGCGCTGCCCCCGCCGGAGGACGGCTCCCCCGCGGAGAACGCCTCCTGGTGGGACAGCCTGACGCCCGCCCAGCAGCAGGACTACCTGAGCAACCACCCAGACGTGGTCGGCAACATGGACGGCGTGCCTGCCGACGTGCGCGACCAGGCCAACCGCTCCCGCCTGGACGACGAGCGGGCCGCGCTGGAGGCCGAGGCCGAGCGGCTGCAGAAGAACCTGGACGACAACCGCTTCGGCGGCTGGTTCACCTTCGACGACGGGCGGCTGGACGACGTCAAGAACAAGCTCAAGGACCTGGACGCCATCGAGGACACCCTCAACGGCGACGACAAGCAGCTGCTGCTGCTGGACACCTCCGGAGAGATGGTGAAGACCGCGATCGCCACCGGCGACGTGGACACGGCCGACCACGTCTCGGTGTTCACCTCCGGATTCGAGTCCAACACCCACGACAGCCTGGAGGGCTACGACCGCGCCCAGGCGGCGCTGCGGCAGGAGTCGCTCAACCAGCTCAAGCTGGAGGGCCGTGGGGACGAGACCGTCGCCAGCATCACCTGGATGGGGTACGAGGCGCCCTCGTGGGGCAGCTTCGTCGACGACTTCGACAACACCGACCTGGTGACCAACGACGGGGCCGCCCAGAAGGGCGCTCCCAGGCTCAACGACTTCCTCAACGGCATCGACGCCTCGCGGCCGACCGACCCGCACCTGACGGCGCTGGGGCACTCCTACGGCTCGCTGACCACCGGGCTGGCGCTGCAGCAGGGCACCGGCGTGGACGAGGCCGTGCTCTACGGCTCGCCCGGGCTGGGCACCGACGACGTCAAGGACCTGAAGGTGCCGGAGGGCCACGTCTACGTGGCGGAGGCCAAGAAGGACTACGTCGCCGACGCCGGGGGCCTCGGGCTGATGGGCTACGACCCCAACCAGCTGAACGGGGTGAACACGCTGTCCACCGAAGCGGGAGACACCCCGAGCGGGGACCACCGCACCGGATCGGAGGGGCACAGCGAGTACGTGCGCGACGGCACCATGTCCCAGTACGGCATGGGTGCCGTGATCGCCGGCATCCCGGACAACATCGTTGCCGGTGACCACTTTGGCTTCGGTGACGCGCTCGGCTGGAACCCCTTCTTGTGATGGTCGTCCGGCGCACCGCCGTGGCCACCGTCCTCGCCACCGCTGCCCTGCTCGCCGGGTGCAGCACAACCTCGGGAGAAACCATGGATGCCGACGAGGCCCGCTCGGTGCTGCAGTCGCGGCCCAGCTCTGCGGAGGCGGTCGCCACGGTGGTGGCGCTGCGCGACGCCATCGCCACAGCGGTCAGCCAGGCTGCCGGGTCGTTGGCGTGGGAGCCCGCGGGAGAGCAGAGCCGCGCAGGCTGCGGCGCCCCCTTCAGCGGTCAGGACGCGGCGACGGTGTTCGTCGGTGACCTGCTGGCCAAGCAGGCCATCCACGCGCAGTGGCCCGCAGCGCAGCAGGCGGCGCAGCGCCTCGCCGCCGACGCGGGATTCACCCAGGTGGTGGTCAAGGTGGACCGCCCGGACAACCACCAGGTCCGCTTCGTGGCCGAGGACGGGGCCTACATCGACCTCGGCACCAAGGTCACCACGCTGGTGAGCGGCGCGACGGGCTGCCACCTGCCCTGACCTGGTCGGGTGCGGGTGGGGCCGATCGTGGCCCTGCCGCCCGGGGCCCGATCGGCGTATGACTGGTGGGAGGGTCTTTCGCGGTGATCGACGCGCGTGGGCCGCGCAGGCCTGCCGAGAGGACGCCCCGATGTCGCACCCAGCCACCGCTGATCCGTCTCTTGCCGAGCTCTACAAGGACCTGCACCGGCACCCGGAGCTCGGCTACCAGGAGCACCGCACGGCCGGAATCATCGCGGATCGGCTTGCCGCGCTGGGCTTCACCGTCACCACGGGGGTTGGCAAGACCGGCGTGGTGGCGGTCCTGCAGCGCGGCAGCGGGCCGGTAGCCCTGCTGCGGGCGGACATGGACGCCCTGCCGGTGAAGGAGGAGACCGGACTGGACTACGCGAGCACCGCAACCGCCGTGGATGAGGCAGGCAACACCGTGCCGGTGGCGCACGCCTGCGGCCACGACCTGCACATCACCTGCCTGCTGGGCGCCGCGGAGACCCTCGCCGCCGACGGCGCGGGCTGGGCAGGCACGCTCGTCCTGGTCTTCCAGCCGGCGGAGGAGCTGGGGTCCGGTGCGCAGGCGATGGTGGACGACGGGCTGTTCGAGCGGTTCCCCCGGCCCGACGTCGTGCTGGGCCAGCACGTGGCCCCGCTGCCCGCCGGGAAGATCGCCGCGCACCCGGGCCCGGCCTACGCAGGTTCGGACTCGCTCAGCGTGCGAATGATCGGCAAGGGCGCCCACGGCTCCATGCCGCAGAGCTCCATCGATCCCGTCGTCATGGCGGCGGCCACGGTGCTGCGGCTGCAGACCATCGTCTCCCGAGAGGTTCCGAGCACCGACGTCGCAGTCCTCACCGTCGGCGCGCTGCGCGCCGGCGACGCGGCCAACGTCATTCCGGGGGAGGCCGAGCTGAGGCTGAACCTCCGCAGCTACACCGAAGCGGTTCGCCAGCAGATGCTCACGAGCGTGGAGCGCATCGCAAGGGCCGAGGCGGCCGCCGCGGGGGCTCCGGAGCAACCCGTGATCACCGAGACGGAGCGCTTCCCCATCGTGGTGAACGACCCGACCGCGCTGTCGAGGACGCTGGAGGCGTTCGCCCAGTGGCTGGGCGCGGGCAACATCATGGACCCGGGCGCAGGGGCCGGCAGCGAGGACGTCGGAAACCTCGCGACCGCGGCCAACGCCCCGCTGTCCTACTGGCTGCTGGGGGGAACCGATCCCGCCCTGTTCACCACCGGCGACCTGACCGATCCCGCCATGGCGAGCATCCCGTCCAACCACTCGCCCCGGTACGCCCCCGCCATCGAGCCGACCCTGAGCATCGGCGTGAGCGCGCTGGTGACGGCGGCCAGGACGTGGCTGCCGGCCTCGTGAGCCTGGGGGTGGGTGGGTGCCGTTGCATCCGCGCCCTGACCTGCGCCGACGGGGCAGATGGAATGCACGGCGGGGAGTGGTCGCTGCACCTGGGGAGAAGCGAGCACCGACTCGCGGCCACTCGATCGCAAGGAGAACCACATGTCTTCCGTGCTCATCGTCGTCACCGGCGCCAACCACTGGACCCTGTCCGACGGCACCCAGCACCCCACCGGCTTCTGGGCCGAGGAGCTGCTCAGCCCGGTCTCGGTGTTCCGCAAGGCCGGTGTCGACCTGACCTTCGCCACCCCCAACGGGGTGCGGCCCACCGTGGACGAGGGCAGCCTCGCCCCCGACGCCGTGGGCGGGCAGGAGGCGTCGGACAAGCTCCGCGCCGAGCTGGACACCCTCGCGGACGTGCTGGCCAAGCCGGTGCCGCTGGAGGAGGTCTCTGCTGGTGACTACGACGCGGTGTTCATCCCCGGTGGGCACGGCCCGATGGAGGACCTTGCCGTCGACCCGCAGCTGGGACGGCTGCTCATCGAGCTGCTCGACGCGGGCAAGGTCGTCTCCTCGGTGTGCCACGGACCGGCGGCCTTCCTCCCGGCTGTGCGCACCGACGGCAGCTGGGCCTTCACCGGTCGTGACCTGACCGCCTTCACCGACCAGGAGGAGACGCAGGCGGGGCTGGCGGACAAGGCGCCGTGGCTGCTGGAGGACCGGCTGCGCAAGGCGGGGGCGAAGTTCGAGCTGGGTGCGGCCTGGGAGCCGTACACCGTGGTTGACGGCACCGTGGTCACCGGCCAGAACCCGGCGTCGAGCACGCGGGTGGCCGAGCTGGTCGTGGAGCAGCTCAACGCCTCCTGATGCAGGAGGAGCTCAGCGGGCCTCGCGACACGCTCGTCCGCTACACCGCCCACCTGCGGTCCGCAGGGGCGACATCCACCGAAGGAGAACAGCCATGAAGACCCTGTACACCGCCGAGGCCCTCGCTACCGGAGCCGGCCGCAACGGCCACGCCCGCTCCTCCGACGGTCGCGTCGACTTCGACCTTGCCGCGCCCAAGGAGATGGGCGGGTCCGGGGAGGGCACCAACCCCGAGCAGCTCTTCGCCGCCGGCTACGCCGCCTGCTTCCACTCCGCGCTGCAGATGGTGGCCCGCGAGGCCAAGGTCGACATCGGCGACTCCAGCGTGGGCGCGCAGGTCAGCATCGGTCCGCGGGAGGAGGGCGGCTTCGGCCTGGCCGTCACCCTCGAGGTGACCCTGCCCAACACCGAGCACGCGCAGGCGACCGAGCTGGCGGAGAAGGCTCACCAGGTGTGCCCGTACTCCAACGCCACCCGCGGCAACATCGAGGTCACCCTCGTGGTCAGCGACGACTGACCGCTCAGTCGTCGACGCCGAGGCGGCGGGCCAGCTCAGCTCCACCGACCCTGCGGATCAGCTGCGGGTCGGCGCAGACGACGAGCTGGTCGCGCGCCCGGCTGAGCCCGACGTAGAGCCGCTCGCGGATGCGGGAGTGCTCGGCCAGGGAGTTCACCGCCAGGGCCACGGCTCGCCGCTCCAGCCCCTTGAAGCCCAGCACGTGACCGTAGAACACCTGCTCGCTGTCCCAGAAGCTGTCCCAGTAGGCCTCGTGGCCCTGCTGCTGCCGCTCCTTCTGCTCGGGGTGCCGGCTGCCGGTGGTCAGCAGGGCCACGTCCTCCGGACGCCAGCCTGCCTCGAGCAGCGCCTCCACGGCGTCGTCGGCGCAGTCCACGGCGTCGTCGCTGCTGCAGGGCACGAAGCGGACGGCTGGGCCCTCGCCGCCGTGCAGGCGCATGCGCTGCCCGGCGAGCGGGGTGAACGACTCCGCGATGGGCCGGGTGTTGCGCAGGTTGGCGTCCAGGATCAGCGGGACCAGGGGCACCGGCGGGCTGCCGTACCGCTCGAACACCCGCTGGCCCTCGTCGTTGAACACGTACAGCCCGCTGCGCTCGGGGTCCTTGAGCGCGGCCAGCACGGGGTACCACCACGAGTCGGCGAAGTCCTGCGCCTCGTCGACCACCACCGCGTCGAAGCGCTGACCGGGAGGGAGCGCCTCGGCCAGCTCCGTCATCTGCTGGGGCAACCGCTGCTCGAAGAAGCGGGGCGCCTCGTCGGAGTTCTCCGGTGGCCCCTCGTCGGCACCCCACCGCATCCCCAGCTCGTGCAGCTCGCCCACGTAGGCCGGCCGCTGGTTGCGCGGCCACTCAGCGCACAACCGCCGCAGGTACGAGGCCAGCCCGTGCGAGTAGCACAGCAGCGCCACGCGTTGTCCTTCCCGCGTGAGCCGGCGGGCCTGCTCGCAGGCCAGGTAGGTCTTGCCGCTGCCGGCGCCGCCGCGCACCTCGATGCGGTGCAGCGCCCTCGTCGCGGACAGGATTGACGACTGGGCCTCGGTGAGCCGGTCCGCGGCGTCCTCGTGCTCCATGGCGCGAGCGACGACGTCGCGCTGCGGCAGCATGCGCCCACCCAGCACCTCCTGCACCACCTCGACGTCCTCGGGGTTGGCGCACCGGTTGGCGCTGGCCTGCTGGCGCAGCGCGTCGCGTGCCAGCTCGGCGATGCTGCCGAGCTGGGTGCGGTCCACCACCGACCACCGGGGACAGTCGGGCAGGGCGAAGTCCATCTCGACGGCCGCGTGCGGGAGCACCACCAGGTGCGCCCACCGCACCCGACCGCGGCGGCCCCAGCGGGGGTCGGACTCGAGGTAGCTGCGGAGCGCGTACTTGGCGCCGCGGACCTGTCCTACGGGGTCGATCGGTCCGTGCCGCTGCCGCCAGGACTGCCCGTCGTGCCAGACGTCGCCACCCTTGACCTCGATGGTGACGATGCCGGCCCCGTCCAGCACAGCGACCACGTCGATCTCGAAGTCCTTGGCATGGTTGGTGACCCGCTGGCCGGCGACGAGCAGGTCCTTGCTGCCGCACTGCTCGCGCAGCGCGTCCCACACGACCTGCTCGGCGCCGTTGGCCAGGCGCGGACTCTCCGGTAGCAGTGTTGGCACTGTCGCATCCCCCGATGTGTGTGGTGAGAACCACATCATGCCCAGGGGGTCCGACAGCTGTGCGCAGCGTCAGGCGCGGCGGCGCTTCTCCAGGGCGGCGAGCCCGGCGGCGACCCCTCCGGCGGCGGCCACCCACGGTCCGGCCACCAGGATCGGGTCGATCCAGGTGTGCGAGTTGTCCACCCGCTTGCGGCCGAACCGCGAGGTCAGGCCGTGCCCGGTCAGCTCGGCCCGGATGCCCGTCTCGGTGATCGGGTTGTCCGGGTGCAGGGTGAGCAACGACCGCACGTGGCTGCCGACGGCGTCGACCCGGTCGGCGCCGAGCAGGATGAGCCAGTGCGCCGCCCGGGCCTCGCTGTACCGGCGGTAGGCCAGGCGCCGGATCGCTCCGGACACGCCGTGCAGCGGCGCCGACGTGCCGAACACTGGGGTGAGCATCGCGTGCTCGATGGAGCGCTCCCGGGGCTGGTGCTCGGGCTGGCGCTCCGGGAAGTCCCAGTGCGCGCCGGTCGCACCGGGGTCGAAGCGCAGCTTGGGCACCGAGGGACGGTCCTTGGGGTCGAGGTCAGCGCCCCACCCGGGGATGCGGGCACGCAGCTCGTCGGCGGACTCGGGTGGCTGGGGCCGGTCGGCGGTGTAGGTCATGTGGCGCTCCTTCCGAGCTAGCTGGCGTCCGGCACGATGATGGGCTTGATGACGTCGTCGAGCTTGGCCGAGAACAGGTGGTAGCCCTCGGCGATGTGCTCGAGCGGGATGCGGTGCGTGACCAGCTCGTTCGGCTTGATGTAGCCGTTGCGGATGTGCTCGAACAGGCGCGGCCACTGGCGCTTGACCGGGCACTGGTTCATCCGCAGGGTCAGCCCCTTGTTCAGCGCGTCGCCGAACTTCACGGCGCTGAACATGGGGCCGTAGGCACCCATCACCGAGATGTTGCCGCCCTTGCGCACGGAGTCGATGGCCCAGTTGAGGGCAGTGGGTGAACCGCCCTGCAGCTTGAGCTTGGCTGAGGTCACCTGCTGGAGGAAGCTGCCGTCGGCCTCTGCGCCCACGCACTCGATCACCACGTCGGCGCCGAGGTAGTCGGTGGTCTTCTTCATCTCCACCACGATGTCGTCGTACTCGGCGAAGTTGCGGGTCTCGGCGTGGGCGAAGGTGCGCGCCTTCTCCAGCCGGTACTCCAGGTGGTCGACCACGATCACGCGGCCGGCGCCCATCAGCCAGGCGGACTTGGCGGCGTACAGCCCGACGGGGCCGGCGCCGAGGACGAGGACGGTGTCGCCCTCCACGATGTCACCCAGCTGGGCGCCGAAGTAGCCGGTGGCCAGGGCGTCGGTGCAGAGCAGGGCGTCCTCCTCGTCCATCCACTCCGGAATGATCGAGGGTCCGACGTCGGCGAAGGGCACGCGCACGAACTCGGCCTGGCCGCCGTCGTAGCCGCCACAGGTGTGCGAGTAGCCGTAGATCCCGCCGACCGCCGTGGCGTTGGGGTTGACGTTGTGGCAGTTGGAGTACAGCCCCCGCGCACAGAAGTAGCAGGAGCCGCAGTAGACGTTGAACGGCACCATCACGCGGTCGCCGCGCTGCAGGTTCTGCACCGAGGGGCCGACCTCCTCGACCACGCCGATGAACTCGTGGCCGAAGGTGTGCCCGATCCGGGTGTCGGGCATCATCCCGTGGTAGAGGTGCAGGTCAGAGCCGCAGATCGCCGCCTGCGTCACCCGGATGATCGCATCGTTGGGGTGCTCGATCTTGGGCATGTCCTTGTTCTCCACCCGGACCTTGTAGGGCCCGCGGTACACCATCGCTCGCATCAAGCCTCCAGGGCGCAACATCGTCTGGTGCAGGACCGCGCCGCGACGTGGCGGCGGGTGCTTCTAGATCCGATACGGACCGTCCTGCGGAGCGTGCCCCGAGTTTGCCACCCCGGGCGTCCGGGCACTCGCTGAAACCTGGTGTGGCAGCAGGAGTGCCCGGCGGGGTGGGCGTGCGCGGTGGGTCAGCCGGTGGGGCCGGAGAGCTTGAAGACGATGCCGGTGGGGTCGGCGAGGGTGGCGAGCCGGCCGAAGGGCGTGTCCTCCGGCGGGTGGATCACCGTGGCGCCGAGCTCGCGGCCCTGCGCGACCGAGGCGTCGGTGTCCTCGGTGGTGAAGTAGATGCTCCAGCCGGTGTGGTGGTCGTCCGGGAACCTGCTGACGTCCATGATGCCGGCGCTCTGCGACGCACCCTCGCCCAGCGTGGTGTAACGGAAGTCTTCCGCGTCGCTGGCGGTGTGTGCGTCCCAGCCGAAGGCGTCCCGGTAGAACTGCACGGTCTGGTCGTAGCCGCGGGTGTGCAGCTCGAACCACGCCGGAAAGCCCGGCTCGGCCAGCGCGCCGAAGCCAGGGTGGGTGCCGGGCTGCCAGGCGGAGATCGGGTGCTGGCCCGGGTCGGCGTAGACGGCCATGGTGCCCAGGTCCATCACCGGCATCGGGGGGACGAGCACCGCGCCGCCGTGGGCGGTCACCGACGCGGTGGTGCCCTCGACGTCGTCGGTAGACAGGTACACCGACCACGCGTCGGGGCCCCCGGAGGAGCCGTCGTTGGGCATCCCCCCGGCCGCCAGCTTGCCGTCCCGGCTGTACTGCACGTAGTTGCCGTACTCGGGCCCCATGTGCTCAGCGGACCAGCCGAGCAGCTCGCCGTAGAAGCGGTCGGCGCGGTCGAGGTCGGAGCTGAACAGCTCGATCCAGACGGGTGCTCCGGCGAGCGCGGATGCGGTGGGCGTGCTGGCGGACTGGGTGGACACAGGCTCGGTCATGACGTCTCCTTGGAGTGGGTGGTGCTGCCATCTCCTGGGTAGACGCGGCGCCGGGCGCCGATTCATCGCCGGACTGGCCGCTACCCCGCAGCCGGCGGCGCCTCGGCCGAGTGCAGCACCCCCAAAAAGGCGCCGAGGGCCCGCAGGCCGTCGGTGGAGGTGGGCGTGATGCGCCGCAGCAGCGGCGAGTGCACCAGGTAGGCGGTGTGCATGGCCCGGGACAGCGCCACGTTGAGCCGGTTGCGGTTGAGCAGGAACTCCACGCCGCGGGGCAGGTCGTCCCCGCTGGAGGTGGTCATGCTGACGATCACCACCGCCGCCTCGCGGCCCTGGAACTTGTCCACCGTCCCCACCGCCACGTCGGGGTAGCCGGCGTGGTCCAGGCCGCGCCGCAGCGCCACCACCTGGCGGTTGAACGGGGCGACCACCAGTACGTCGGACTGGTCCAGTGGCCGGGGCGCGGCGTCCACGTCGGTCCACTCGGCGCCGAGCAGGCCGCTGACCAGCTGCATCACTGCGGCCACCTCCTCGTCGCTGCGGGTGCGGTTGTCGTGGTGGTCGACGTCCACCAGGTGCACCCCCGGGGCGACGCCGGCCAGGGTGCGACGGACACACTGCTCGTGGGAGTGCAGGGCGCCCTCGTACTGCAGCGCCGAGACCGGGGCACACACCTCCGGCCGCATCCGCCAGGTGACGTCGAGCAGGTAGCCGTGCGTGGCCGGGATGAGCGCGTGCTCGCCCAGCACGTGACCGAGCGCGGAGACGTCCACCGGCTCGGGGTGCTGGCCCTGGCTCACCTGGGGCAGCTGCTGGGGATCGCCGAGCAGCAGGATGCGGCTGGCCGCGGAGCCGGTGACCAGGGCGTCGGGCAGGCTGAACTGGCCGGCCTCGTCCACCACCACCAGGTCGAGCGGGTGCTCGCGCACCGTCGGACGCGCGAAGGTCCACGCCGTGCCGCCCACCACGTAGCCGCCCTCCTGCGCGGCCATCCAGTCGGCCAGCTTCTTCGGGGTCTGCCAGGTCTCGGTGCCACGCGGCCCGCTGGCGGGGACTTCCTTGGCCACCGTGGCGCCGAGCGCCACCACCCGCTCCAGCAGGTTCTCCACAGTCTTGTGCCCCTGGGCGGTGACCCCGATGCGCCAGCCCCGCTGGGCCAGCGCCGCGATCACGTGGCTGCCGACGTAGGTCTTGCCGGTGCCGGGCGGTCCCTGCACGGCCAGCACCCCGTGGTCGAGGGCGGCGACCGCGGCGGTGATGTCGGCGACGTTGTCCTTGGTCCGCGGCAGCGGGGTCACCGGCGGGCAGGCGGTGAGCAGCGCGAACCAGGCCGCGCGCGGCGCGGGATCGTCGAGCAGGTGCTCGCCGAGGCCGCAGAGCACCGCCTCCAGGGCCGCGGTGTGCGGCGGAGCGGCGGGGGTGAGCGCCAGGGGCAGCTGCGTCCACCCCTCGCTGCCCTTGGGTGCGCGCTCGGTGAAGCTGACGGAGCCGACCGCGGCCGTGAGGTCCTTGGCGCCGGTGTGGGTGGCGCGGTCGGAGTCGGCGCTG
Source organism: Rhodococcus sp. Z13_19A (assembly GCF_058133575.1). NCBI lineage: Bacteria > Bacillati > Actinomycetota > Actinomycetes > Mycobacteriales > Nocardiaceae > Rhodococcus > Rhodococcus sp. Z13_19A. The sequence continues at coordinate 825,312 of NZ_JBYUNN010000001.1, read as the reverse complement.
GGCTCCAGGTGCTCGGGCAGCGGCGAGCCGTAGACGACGAACGGTTGCTGGCCGAGGCTGGCGACGTCCTCGGGGGTGGACACCGTCTCGGCGGTGACGGTGCGGGCCAGGTTGCTGCGGGACGTGGGCTTGGCCCACTCGCTGCCCTCCGCGCACTCCAGCACCACCACCGCGTCGTCGTCCACCAGCTCGGTCAGCGGACGACGCAGCCGGTCGAAGTGCTCCCACCAGAACGTCTTCTGGTTGCGCCGGTGGTAGCCGAGCGCCGCGGCAACCAGCGCGGTGGCCTGCTGCTCGGGGGTGCGGTCGGCGTCGGGCACCCCGGCGCGCAGCCGCTCGGCGAGCAGCTCGGTCTCCGGCGTCTCCCGCTCCACCACCTCGGCCGGGGGCAGCGGGGCGGAGGTGGTGGTGGCCTGCAGCGACTGCAGCCACTGGTGCAACCGGTGGGTGCTGACGCAGTCGTACTCGTTGTAGTCGCGGATCGACTCCAGCAGCTCGTCGGCGGCGGCGTGGCGCCCGGCGCGGCGGTGCTCGACGGCCTGCTCGTACTGCACGATGGAGTCACCGGCGTTGGTCACGTCGCCGGTGCGCAGCTGCGCACCCATGTAGAGCGGCTCGAGCTTCTTGATGGAGTAGCTCTCGGTGGACACCCGCACGGCGCGGCGGACCACTCCGTAGAGGTCGACCAGCCGCCCGTCGCGGAGCAGCTGGTCCACCTGCTCCTCCCGGGTGGCGTGCCGGGCGGCCAGCGTGGTCAGGGCGGTCCGCTCGTAGGGCGCGTAGTGGTAGACGTGCATGCCCGGGTGGGCGGCGGCCGCGGCGGTGAGCGCGTCCACGAGCTGCTCGAAGGCCTGCTTCTCCTCGGGGCGGTCGTGCGCCCAGAACGCGGTGAATCGCTCGCTGGTGTCGACCAGGCCGTGCAGGTACTCCAGCCCCGCGCCGTCCTCGGCGAAGGGATCGCCCTCGATGTCGTAGTACAGGTCGCCGGGGTCGGGGGCAGGCAGCAGCGCCAGGCCCGCGTGGTCGAACACCTCGTGCCGCGGCGGCAGCACCCCGGCCCCGGCGACCTGCAGCGCCGCCTGGGCGCGCAGCCGAGTCCAGGTGTCGGTGCCCATGGTGGGCGGTCGCTGCCCGTCGGCGGCGGTGGCCAGCGCGTCCACGGTGGCAACGCCCTGCTCGCGCAGCCGGTGGATCTGGTCGCGCCGCATGCCCGCGACCAGGCTGAGGTCGCGGGCCTGCCGGCGTCCGTCGGCGCAGTGCTCCAGCCAGCCGCAGGTGCCGCAGGCGGGGCGGGCGTCGCCCCAGGTCGGGGTGGGTACGGCCGGCTCGGCGGTGAGCTGGGCGAGGACCCGGCCGCGGTACTCCCGGGCCAGCGGCAGCACGTCGGCCGCGGGCACGGCTTGGCGCGAGCCGTCGCCCAGCCACAGGTGCACCTGGCGGGGCACCGGGCGGCCGAGACGGACCAGGGCGTCGGCGTAGCAGGCCAGCTGCAGCAGCGCGGTGGGCTTGGCGTGGCGGGCGAGCTTGGTGTCCACCGGCTCGTAGCGCTGCCGCCCGTCGGCCTCCAGCAGGGGCTTGCCGGTGCCGAGGTCGACGCCGACCAGGAAGTCGGCGTAGCCGAGGAAGCCGTCCACCAGCAGCACCGCCTGGTAGATCACTGGGACACCGGCGTCCATGGCGTCGGTGGTGGCCTGGGCGGCGTCGAGCAGGGCCGGGTCGTCGTGGCCGGGGACGTCGATGGTGCGGACCTCGGCCACGCGGCCCAGGGCAGCCAGGGCGTCGTGCTCGTGCCGCAGGCCGTGGCTCTTGACCAGCTCGAGCGTGGCGTCGGGGCCGCCGGCGGCGCGCGGCAGCAGGTGCTGCGCCGCGGCGTGCTCCAGCTGCAGGCGGTGCTCGCACTCCAGCACGGCCAGCACGTCCCGCGGCGAGTACAACCACGTCTGTCCGAACCGTCGCACGGCTACCTCCCCAGTCCTTGGTCAGGGTAGGGGCGGGGTCCGACAGGTCCGGACGCTGGCTCGGCGACTACGCTGCGTGAGGATCCATGACGACGCGACGGCGATCCACGGTGTCTCCGGCCCTGTTAGCTCTAGCCGCGCGCGTCCGTGATCGGTGCGCGGTACCCGCAGAGCGCCCCCGCAGACCCAGCTGGGTGCGAGGCCGGCTCTGGTTGGGGTGCCGCGGCATCCCGAGACCGGCCCCCGACAGGGCAGACAGCAGAGGAACGATGTCGCGTGAGCTCAGTGCACAAGGCGTGGAGAGGACTCCGTAAACCCGTCTTCATCCCCGCCTCGATCGTGATCGTGGCGATGATCGTGTTCTCGGTGGTCTTCGCCAGCACCGCCTCGGATGCCTTCGAGTCGCTGAACTCGACGATCACCGACGGGGTGGGCTGGTGGTACATCCTCAGCGTCACCGGCTTCGTGATCTTCGCGCTGTACTGCGGGGCCAGCCGCATCGGCAACATCCGCCTGGGCCGCGACGACGAGAAGCCCGAGTTCGGGGTGCTGTCCTGGTTCGCGATGCTGTTCTCGGCAGGAATAGGCATCGGCCTGGTGTTCTACGGCGTGGCCGAGCCGCTCTCGCACTACGTCACCCCACCCGAGGCCGGGGGCGTGGAGGCCTCCACCGACGCCGCCGCCAACCAGGCGATGGAGCTGACGCTGTTCCACTGGGGGCTGCACGCGTGGGCCGGCTACGTCCTCGTCGGGCTGGGCATGGCCTACATGACCTACCGCAAGGGACGGCCGCTGTCGGTGCGGTGGCTGCTGGAGCCGCTGTTGGGCCGCGCCCGTATCGAGGGCTTCGTCGGGCACGCCATCGACACCGTGGCCATCATCGGCACCCTCTTCGGCGTCGCCACCTCCCTGGGGTTCGGCGTGCAGCAGATCTCGGCCGGCCTGGAGTACCTCGGGTGGATCGAGACCAACAACTGGTTCACCGTCGCGCTCATCGCGGCGGTCACCGGGCTGGCGACGTTCTCCGTGGTCTCCGGGGTGACCAAGGGCCTCAAGTGGTTGTCCAACATCAACATGGTGCTGGCGGCGCTGCTGGCGCTGTTCGTGCTGCTGCTCGGCCCGACACTGTTCCTGCTGCAGTCCTGGGTGCAGAACCTCGGCGGCTACGTCCAGGCCCTGCCTGACCTGATGCTGCGCACCTCGCCCTTCGCCGACGACGGCTGGGCCGGCGCGTGGACCATCTTCTACTGGGGCTGGTGGATGAGCTGGGCGCCGTTCGTCGGCATGTTCATCGCCCGCATCTCCCGGGGCCGCACCATCCGCGAGTTCGTCTTCGGCGTGCTGCTCGCCCCCACCATGGTGGCCTCGCTGTGGTTCACCATCTTCGGCGGCGCCGGCATCCTGCGGCAGCGCAACGACAACGACATGCTCGGCAGCGACGGCTCGGTGGACACCAACACCACGCTGTTCCACCTGCTCGACGGCTTCCCGCTGGCCACCGTCACCAGCGTCCTGGCCATCGCCGTGGTGGTGTTCTTCTTCGTCACCTCCTCCGACTCCGGGTCGCTGGTGATCGACATCCTCGCCTTCGGTGGCGAGCTGGAGACGCCGAAAGTCACCCGGGTGTACTGGGCCCTGCTGCAGGGAGTGGCGGCTGCGGTGCTGCTGCTGGTCGGTGGAGCGGGATCGCTGACCGCTCTGCAGACCGCTTCGATCGCCACCGCGGCGCCGCTTTCCATCGTGCTGGTGCTGGCCTGCGTGTCCATGCTGAAGGCCTTCCGCTACGAGGTGGCCAGCACGCCGCACTACGTGCGGATCGACAGGCCGGACGGCCAGTCCGCACCGGTCTCGGACTCGCCGGCGGCAGCGCGCGAGCCGGGACTGCGCCGCCGCACCGGCGCCGGCATCTCAGCCACCTTCTCCGGGTTGGCTCCCGCTCCGGAGGCCGCGGCGCCGAACGACTCGGGCCACCTGCTGGTGGCGGTGCACCCCGTCACCGCGAGCGAGCTGGAGGTCAACCGGACGACCGGGTCGGTGGAGTACTCCGCCGACAACAGCCCGCGCGACCCGTTGCGGGGCGAGTCCTTCGACACCCCGCAGTTCGCGGACTCGGCCGAGGGCCGCTCGCAGGCCGCGGACAGCGCACAGAGTCGCTGACTGCGCTGAACTGCGGGTGGCTTAACCGCGGGTGCTGCGCGCGCTGGCGGGGCTGCCGAAGGTGGATGGCGCGCTCGCCGCGGGTACCGGTGAGCAGCGTCGCGCTCCAGGTGGCCACCGTGCTCATCCGGTTGCGGATGCCGGCCAGGAACGCGACGTGGATGACACCTCAGGCCAGCCAGCCGAGCGCACCGGACAGGTGCAGCGGACCGGACTGCACGACGGCGTGGCCCCGGGCGATGTACGCGGCGCTGCCCAGGTCGCGGTAGCGGAAGGCGCCGGGGTTGGGCCTTCCGCCGAGCCGGGCAGCGATCCGGGCGCCGGCGTGGCGGCCGGACTGCATCGCCACCTCCGCCACGCCGGGTAGATCATCCACCGCCATGACGTCACCGACGACGAACACGTTGTCGTGGCCCGGCACGGTGAGCTCAGGGGTGACGGCGATGCGGCCGGCACGGTCCTGGTCGCGGCCCAGCGCCTTGGCCAGCGTGGTGAGGAAGGGGATGGCCTCGACGCCGGCCGTCCACACCACGGTGCGCGTGTCGTAGCGGGTGCGAGCCTTGGGTGCTGACTTGGTGGTGGTCTCGATGCTCGTGGCGGTGACGTCGGTGACGTGCACCCCGAGGTGGGTCTCCACCCGACGGCGTCCAGGGTTCGCTGAGCGCTGCGCGAGAGCGCGGTGGCGAAGGAGGGCAGCACCCGGTCTCGGGAGTGCAGCAGCAGGACGCGGGCCTCGGTGGGGTCGATGGAGCAGAACTCGTGGCGCAGTGCGTGGGTGGCCAGCTCGCGGATCTGTCCGGCCAGCTCCACGCCGGTGGGGCCACCGCCGGCGACGGCGAAGGTCAGCCATGGACGGCGCTGCCCGGGGTCGGGCAGCGACTCGGCCGTCTCGAAGGCGGAGATCACTGACCGGCGGATGGTGAGCGGGTCGTCCAGGGTCTTCATGCCCGGCGCGAGCTGCTCGAACTCCTCGTGCCCGGCGTAGGACTGGTGCATGCCGGCCGCCACCACGAGGTGGTCGTAGGGGAGGTCGTGGGTCGAGCCGTCGATGCAGTGCGTGATGACGGTCTGCTGGGTGACGTCGACGTCGACGGCCCCACCCATGGTCGCGTGGGCGTTGCGCTCGTGGCGCAGGAGGCGCCGCAGCGGACTGCTCATGGCGCCCTCGGAGATGAGTCCGGTGGCGCACTAGCAGAGCAGTGGCTGAAACACGTGGCTGGTGAGTGGTGTAGAACGGCTACTGCCAACCCGAGGTTAAGCCAGGGCAAGTGCGGTTCGTGGCCAGGCTTCGCGGGTCAACCGCTAAACATTTGGTCAAACTGGGCGCGTTGGGTTAGGTAAAGGTTAGGCGGCCGGACTGGCGCCCAGGCCGCGAACCAAGTAGGAAGCGGCGCAAACAGCTCCCTGGCGACCGCCTGGTCCATGAGTGCTGCGACGGTGCCCTTCGAGACAAGCACGCCGCGGTTGTTGGTAGATACCGGAACATCAACGAGCAGCTCTCTAGACAGCAGGTAGACACCCGGACGCAGGCCTTGAGAACTGACGGTGACTTCGGTCGAAGAATTCCCGTTTTGGGTGAGTGCTGAAACCTGGCGGGACGCCGCCAGACTGCTCGCATGCAGGACCTCCAGCGTATTCGCGCCCGCTCCATCCGCGTGCGGCCCTGTGAATGCTCCCCACAGCGTCCTGAAGGACACCAGCAAAGCTACGGTTGTGTCAGTCGATGCCTTCCATACCCCGAGGACTGTTGCTGTGCCCGTGGGCTCCCACCGCACAGCGACCAGGGAGTGTCCGGCCTTTACCGGCTGGTCCGGGCGCCCGGTCAACGGGCGAAGGTGGATGGTTTCCTCGTTGACATGAAGGTCGATACGTTTTGGTGAGTGCTCACTGCTCGTGAAGAGCACAGCACTGTCGAAGGACCAGGTCTTGAGCTCAGTTTTCGTGGCATCCCACAGGGCGGCGATAGTGGTTGGGCCCTGGCCTACCTTGTGCGACACTTGGGTATCTTCGAAGCAATAGTCCCAGCCCCGCGTCCCGCGCCCGGGACGAACTAGTTTTTTGCCTGGTTGGTACTGCTGCAAATAGTTGCTGAAGGCGTCGAAGAATAGGTCTTCCAGCAGTGCCGCGGCACTCATTCCGTAGTAGGCGTCGCGGAACTGCCGCTGTGCCGCTGCAAGCGGAAAGAGGTAGCCGCGTTCGGCCAGCATCGCACTCACGCCATCAAATAGTTCTCGTTCCCCGCGCTCCATGTTGCGGAGCGTAACTGCCCGCCTTCCACGCCCAATTAGGGGGTGGCTCTGGGGGTGTCTCGCTGATCGCTGATTCACTGCCAATGCAAACGGTGGCTTTCCTCGGCGCGGGAGGCGTGGCACGGCGTGCAACACGGAACCTGCCGCAATGAGCACTAGGTGTCCACGCTGTGCGTCCCGAGATGGACCCACCTGGCAGTTCCGAGGCGCGTGGCCCTGTGCATTGTGGCGGTCCAGAGCCGATGCGCAGCTAATTAGTGCCATACGTTGCATACCCGCCACCGGAGCGGACAGCGTTCAATGATGACGGCCGAACCCGGACCTGTCCGACGCCTTCCACGTCAGACGACGAGACGCATCCCCATATGGGCCGGTGTGTGGGGGCGCGTGCTTCTTGTGACGTTGCGCGCCGGACCGTGTCGCAGCTTGCCAAGCTCGAACGCACGTTCTAAGCTCCTTCCATGACTGCGGCACCCGGCTTCACCTTCGTGGACCTCTTCGCGGGTATCGGGGGCTTCCACGCCGCGCTCACCGCGATGGGCGGCACCTGCGTGTTCGCCTCCGAGATCGACCGGCACGCTGCTGCGGTGTACGAGCGCAACTGGAGCATTGACCCGCTGTGCGACATCGTGGACGCGACGACCGACCGGATGGACGTCCCCGAGCACGACGTGCTCGCCGCCGGCTTCCCGTGCCAGCCGTTCAGCAAGTCAGGCTTCCAGCGAGGCATGGACGAGGCTCGCGGCACCCTGTTCTGGAACATCCTGCGGGTGCTGGAGGAGCGCCGACCGGCAGTGGTCCTGCTGGAGAACGTGCGCAACATCGCCGGACCGCGCCACCGCCACGAGTGGGAGGTGATCATCGCCAGCCTCCGCGAGCTCGGCTACCAGGTCTCCAGCCAGCCCGCGGTGTTCTCCCCCCACCTGCTGCCGCCAGAGCGGGGCGGGCGCCCACAGATCCGCGAGCGCGTCTTCATCGTCGCGACGCTGGCCGGGTCGGAGGCGGCGAAGATCGACCCGCTCCCCGTGGTGACGCGCGGTCCCGTCGACTCGTGGGACCCGCAGTCGTGGTCGCTGGAGCAGCACCTGCCGCTCACCGCCGAGTCGGAGGTCGACGGACGCGAGCGCTACGCCTTGAACGGCGACGAGGTCGAGTGGATCAACGCCTGGGACGACTTCGTGGCCACCCTGCGGCGCGACGGTGTCCGCCAGCTCCCGGGATTTCCGGTGTGGGCCGATCACTTCACGCCCCTGGACCACCTGCGCATCCCCGTTGGCACTCCGGACTGGAAGAAGAACTTCCTGCACAAGAACGCCCTGCTCTACACCACGCACCGGCAGGCGATCGACGAGTGGCTGAGCCGCTGGAACGGGCTCGCGCACTTCCCGGCGTCGCGCCGCAAGCTCGAGTGGCAGGCAAAGGACGCCCCGTCGCTCTGGGAGACGGTGATGCACTTCCGCCCCTCCGGCATCCGGGCCAAGCAGCCGACCTACACGCCCGCGCTGGTGGCCATCACCCAGACCAGCATCCTGGGCGCGCACAAGCGCCGGCTCACCCCGCGCGAGGCGGCGCGCCTGCAGGGCCTGCCGGAGGACTTCACCTTTGGCGAGCAGCGAGAGGCGCTGACCTACAAGCAGCTGGGCAACGGCGTGAACGTCGCCGTCGCCTACCACGTGCTGCGCGAGCAGGTTCAGCGCGACCGGGACGTCATCGCGCAGAACGCGCCCGGTCTGGTGGCAGCCGTCGACGCTGCGCCGCTGAGCCCTGATGCGGCGCTGGAGAAGGAAGAGGTGCTGGCCGAGCTGGGTCGTCCAGGGCTGAAGACCCCGGTCGCGCTCGCCGGCTGAGGCAAAGTCACCGCCCGAGCGCCCGGGCCACCTGGTCGGCGGCCGCGTCAGCGCTCTCGTGCTCCCAGATGCGGAGCACGCTCCACCCCGCGTCCTCGAGCAGCTGCGTGGTGTTCTCGTCGCGCGCCTGGTTGCCCTCGATCTTCCAGCGCCACCAGTCGCTGTTGGCCATCGGCTTGGTCGCATGAACCGGGCAGCCGTGCCAGAAGCAGCCGTCCACGAAAACTGCCACCTTCGCGCGCGTGAACGCGATGTCGATGGTGCGGCGGCGGTTGCCGGGCACCTTGACCTGTAGGCGGTAGCGCAGCCCGCGGCGGTGCAGCTCCCGCCGCAGCGCCAGCTCGGGCGCGGTGTCGCGGCGGGCCAGCGTCGACATCTTGGCCGTCAGCGGCGCGGCCGGTCGCACCCGCGAGGGCTCGCTGCCTCGGCGGGGCACCACCACTTGGTCCTGGCTGGTCACAGGTCTGCCTCCCTTCGCGCCCTCCCAGCATCGCACCCGGATGACCCGTGGTGCAGCAACCCTTGACGAAGTAAGACACTGACTTATAGCGTCCGGACATGGAGACACTCATCTTTCCCGGGCCCACCGACGTCCTCGCCGCCTACGGCCCGCTGATCGCCCCCCGCGTGCCGGAGACCTTCGACGACCGGCCCTACGAGCGCTTCACCGTGCGCCCGATGACCCCCACCATCGGCGCCGAGATCGGTGGCGTCCGGCTCACCGGCGGCCTGGATGCGGAGCTGCTCGCCGAGCTGCGCCGCGCCCTGCTGGAGTGGAAGGTGCTGGTGTTCCGCGACCAGGACATCGACCGAACCGACCACCGCGCCTTCGCCGAGCAGTGGGGCGTGCTGGAGCAGCACCCGTTCTTCAAGTACATCCAGCCCGGCCAGACCGACGTGGACGTCGTCACCCTGGCCAAGGACGCCGAGACCGCGGGCACGGAGAACAACTGGCACCACGACATCACCTGGCACGCCACGCCTTCCCTCGGCGCTGTGCTGCGGGCGGTGGAGGTGCCCCCCGTCGGCGGCGACACCCTGTGGGCCGACACCGGCGCCGCCTACGACCTGCTGCCCGCCGACCTCAAGGCCAGGATCGACCCCCTGGTGGCCGAGCACGACTGGATCAGCTCCTTCGGCCGCTCCATGCCGGCCGAGGCGGTGGAGGCGCTGCGGCCTCAGTTCCCTGCGGTGCACCACCCCGTGGTCCGCGTGCACCCGGAGACCGGACGCAAGTGCCTGTTCGTCAACATGCTGTTCACCCAGCACATCGTGCGCATGGATCCGGCCGAGTCGAACGAGCTGCTCACGACGCTCTACCGCCACGTGCAGCGTCCGGAGCTGCAGTGCCGCCTGCGGTGGGAGCCCAACACCATCGCCTTCTGGGACAACCGGGCCTGCCAGCACTACGCCGCCAGCGACTACTTCCCGGCCCGCCGGGTGATGGAGCGGATCTCCATCATCGGCGACCGGCCCGTGGGCGTTGCCGGCTGAGGCTGGCCAGAGCCGGCCGTGCATGCTGCACGGATGAGCGAACCGGGCAGGGCAGGGGGCGCGCGGCAGCAGATGGTGGAGGCGGCCGAGCGGCTCTTCGCCGAGCGCGGGCTGCACGGAGTGTCCATGCGCGAGGTTGCCGCGGCGGCGGGCCAGCGCAACAACTCCGCGGTGCAGTACCACTTCGGCAGCCGCGAGGGCCTGGTGCACGCGGTGTTCGCCTACCGCATGCGCGACATCAACCTCGCCCGCCAGGAGGTGCTCGACGAGCTCGACCGGCAGGGCCAGGGCTCCGACGTCCGCGCCCTGGTGCGCGCCTACCTGGTGCCGCTGGCGGAGTTCCTGGAGTCCGCACCGGAAGGGCACTACGCACAGTTCATCGCCAGTGCCGCACCCGTCACCAACTTCACCGACGCGGACCTGCGGGAGGTGACCGACGCGCTCCTGGAGGTGGCCCGGCGCCTGGCCCTGAGCCTGCCCCAGCTGTCGCCAGAGGCGGCCCGGGCCCGTGTGTACCTGGTGCTCGGGATGCTGCCCAGCGCGCTGGCCGCCCACGAGCAGCGTCAGCTGGCCGGCCTGCCACAGCTGCACGCCAGCTTCCAGCACCTGGTGGACGACCTGGTCGACACCGGCGTGGCTGCACTGCAGGCTGCGCCGGGGCAACAGAACTAGCATCGGTGCAATGCCTGAGCTGAGCCGCGGACGCCGGTTGCTGGTGCTGGCGATCTGCTGCATGAGCCTGCTGATCGTGGGCATGGACAACACCATCGTCAACGTGGCGCTGCCGTCCATCGGCGCCGACCTGGGCGCCTCGCTGTCCGGTCTGCAGTGGACCGTGGACGCCTACATCCTGGTGCTGGCCAGCCTGCTCATGCTGTCCGGCTCCATGGCCGACCGCTTCGGCCGCCGCCGCGTCTTCCAGCTGGGGCTGGTGCTGTTCACCGCCGGCTCGGCGCTCTGCAGCATCGCTCCGAGCCTGGGCTGGCTGGTGGCCTTCCGCATGGTGCAGGCGATCGGTGGATCGATGCTCAACCCGGTTGCCATGTCCATCATCACCAACGTCTTCACCGATCCGCGCGAGCGTGCGCAAGCCATCGGGGTGTGGGGCGGGGTGGTCGGCATCAGCCTGGGGGTGGGCCCGGTGCTCGGCGGCGTGCTCATCGAGACGGCAGGCTGGCCATCGATCTTCTGGGTGAACATCCCGCTGGGCATCCTCGCGCTCGGCCTGGCCTGGCGCTACGTCCCCGAGTCCAAGGCGCCCCGCCCGCGCCGGGCGGACCTGGTGGGGCAGGCACTGGTGATCGTGCTGCTGGCGAGCCTCACCTACGCCATCATCGAGGCGCCCCGCGTGGGGTGGGGCTCCTGGCGCACGCTGGTGCTGCTGGGCGTGGCGGTGGCGGCCCTGGTGGCGCTGCTGCGCTACGAGCCGCGGCGTGCCGATCCGCTGGTGGAGCTGCGCTTCTTCCGCAGCGCCCCGTTCTCGGGCGCCACCGTCATCGCGGTCAGCGCCTTCGGGGCGTTCGCCGGGCTGCTCTTCCTGGGCACCCTGTACCTGCAGGAGGCCCGCGGGCTCTCGGCGCTGCGAGCCGGGCTGTGCATCCTGCCGCTGGCGGTCATGACCTTCTTCCTGGCCCCGTTGTCGGGCCGCATCGTCGGCTCCCGCGGGCCACGGGTGCCGCTGCTGCTCGCCGGTGCGGCGATGTGCGCGGGCGGGCTGATGCTCGTCGACGTCGGCGCCGAGACCCCGATGGTGTGGGTGATCGCCAGCCTGGTGGTCTTCGGCGCCGGGTTCGGCCTGGTCAACGCCCCCATCACCAACACGGCCATGGCGGGCATGCCCCGAGCCCAGGCCGGGGTGGCCGCAGCGGTGGCCTCCACCAGTCGCCAGGTGGGGACCGCGCTGGGGGTGGCGGTGGTCGGGTCGCTGCTCAGCGCGGGACTGGCCGGGGCAGCGGTGGGCACCGGTTTTCCGGACGCCAGCCGCGCCGCCTGGTGGGTGGTGGTGGCCGGCGGCGCCGCGGTGTTCGTGGTGGGCGGGCTCAGCACCAACAAGTGGTCGCTGCGCACTGCGGCGCGCACCGCGGCGCTGCTCCGGGACGAGGAGCGCACCGCGGCCGCTCCCGCCTGAGGAGCGCCACGACTTCACCGCTCCCACGTCGTGAACACATGTCTGGACGGGAGTCCGACCGGCCCATAGTGTCCTGCGTCACACGGGCTGCTCGAGCCCGCAGACCGGGGGAGACGCTGTGCACAGATCCACCATCAAGCTGGGGGCAGCTGGTTTCGCACTCTTGATCGCCGTCGCGGGGTGTAGCAGCGACCGCGCCGAGGACTCAGCGGGCGCGGCCCCCAGCGCCAGCGCGTCCGCAGGCGCGGCCACCAAGTTCGGCACCATGGACTCGCCGTGCGGCAACGGTGACGCCAAGGGCTCCACCGACCAGGGCGTGACCGACAGCGCCATCAGCATCGGCTACGGCGACGACCGCGGCTTCGCCGGCAGCCCCGGGCTGAACAAGGACGTCGGCGACGGCGTCACCGCGATGATCAAGTGGTGCAACGACCAGGGCGGCATCAACGGCCGCCAGATCAAGGGCACCAACTACGACGCGGCGATCACCAAGGTCAACACGGTGATGCAGCAGGCGTGCAAGAGCGACTTCATGCTCGTCGGGGAGGGCTTCGCCGGCGACGACGGCGCGGAGCAGACCCGCATCGGCTGCACGCTCCCTGCGGTGCCCGCCTTCGCCGTCGGGGCCAACTTCGCCAACGCCCCGATGATGTACCAGGCGCTGCCCAACCCGGTGGACCTCAACCCGGCCGCGATCTACAACCAGCTCGCCGCGCTCAAGCCCGAGACCAAGGGCGCGTTCTCGGTGATGAACTCCAACAACCCGGCGGCGGCCACCAACGTCACCAAGAGCCTGCCGCTGATCAAGGACGCCGGCTTCAACGTCATCGACTGCGGCGTCACGGTGAACATGCAGGGCGAGGCCAACTACGCGCCGTTCGCGCAGAAGTTCAAGGACTGCGGCGCGAAGATGGTCTGGGTCGCCACCAGCCCGGACGTCCCGGTCTTCAACTTCCTCACCGCGATGAAGCAGGCCGGAGTGCAGACCGACTACATGATGGTGGCCAACGGCTACACCACCGAGTTCGCCAAGTGGAACGGCGCCAACGGCGGGATCGCGGACAACCTCCACGCACCCAGCGCCTTCCAGCCCCTGGAGAACGCCTCGGCCGTACCCGCGGTGCAGGACTACCTGGACATCATGAAGGCCGGCAGCGCCGACCCGTCCCTGCTCAGCATGCAGGCCACCTCGTCGTTCTTGCTCTGGGCCAACGCCGCCAAGGAGTGTGGCTCCGACCTCACCCGGCAGTGCGTGATCAACAAGCTCGCCACCGTGCACGAGTGGACCGCCGGCGGGCTCAACGCGCCCACCGACCCGGGGGCCAACATCCCCACCAAGTGCGGCGTGCTGCTCAAGCTCGACGGGGCGTCCTGGAAGCAGGTGGTGCCCGCCAAGCTGGGTGAGTTCGAGTGCAAGGACACCTACCTGGGCAAGGTCCCCGAGGCGGCCTGGGGCACCAAGCTCAACGCCGAGCGCATCGCGACCACCTTCCTCACCCCCGACGTGATCAAGCCGCAAGGCTGATCGCGCAGGTGAGTGGGGCGGCGCCGGTGCCAGCGCCGCCCCACTCACCTGTCTCAGTGTTCGGGATCACACCCCGCTGTGGCTCGGCTGCGGGTTCTACTGCTGGCCATCACCCAGGGGCGCGCCAGGAGTGCACCCCGTGCTGTCCGGGAGGACCCGATGACCGACGCCCCGCGCTGGACCGACGCCCACGGCCAGGCTCAGCTGGTGGCCGCCGGGGAGCTCACCCCGCTGGAGCTGGTGGACGCCGCCATCGAGCGCATCGAGCGCCTCGACCCGCAGGTGAACGCGGTGGTCTCCGAGCGCTTCGAGCGGGCCCGCGCGGAGGCCTCCGCCGACCTGCCCGACGGCCCGTTCCGCGGCGTTCCCCTGCTCCTCAAGGACATCGCCGCGCACTCCACCGGTGACCCGCTCTACGCCGGCACCAGCTTCCTGCGGGAGCGGGACTGGCGCAGCGACCACGACAGCGCCTTCGTCGCCCGGCTGAAGCGCGCCGGGTTCGTCATCCTGGGCAAGACCACCACCCCGGAGCTCGCCGGCGCCATCACCACCGAGCCGCTCGCCACCGGACCCACCCGCAACCCCTGGGACACCGCCCGCTCCACGGGCGGCTCCTCCGGCGGGGCGGCGGCGGTGGTCGCAGCGGGCATGGTGCCGGTGGCGCACGGCAGCGACGGTGGCGGCTCCATCCGGATCCCGGCCAGCGAGTGCGGCCTGGTCGGACTCAAGCCCACCCGCGCGCGAGTGAGCATGGCCCCCGACGCCGGGGAGGGCTGGATGGGGCTGTCCGCCCACGGCGTGCTCAGCCGCACGGTCCGCGACACCGCCGCGCTGCTGGACGTGATGTCCGGCGCCGAGCCGGGTGATCCGTACCCGGCGCCGCCGCTGGCCCGTCCCCTCGCTGCGGAGGTGGGCGCCGACCCGGGCCGGCTGCGCATCGGCGTGCTCGACCACCCCGCGATGGCCGGGGCGTCCGCCGACCCCGACGCCGCGGCCGCGGTGAACGCCACCGCGAAGCTGCTGGCCGAGCTGGGCCACCACGTCGAGGTGTCGCACCCGGCGGCGATGGGCGACACCGACCTGTGGGCGCACTACGGAGCCGTCGTCTCCAGCTCGATGGCGGCCGAGGCCGACCGGTGGGCGGAGGTGCTGGGCACCTCGGTGGACACCCTGCTGGAGCCGGTCACCGCGGGCAGCGTCACCGGTGGCCGGGCGATCACCGCCGCGCAGCTGCTGGCCACCACTCGGTGGATCAACCGCTACCAGCGCCGGATGGCCACCTGGTGGGCCGAGGACGGCTTCGACGTGCTGCTCAGCCCGGTGCTCAACGGTGTCCCGCCGGAGATCGGCTGGCTCACCCACCCGGAGCAGCGCCTCGAGCGCACGGTGCAGCTGCTGCAGTACACCCCGCAGCTCAACATCACCGGCCAGCCGGCCATCTCGCTGCCGCTGCACTGGACCGCGGGCGGCCTGCCCGTCGGGGTGCAGCTGGCCGGTGCCTACGGGCGCGAGGACGTGCTGGTGCGCCTGGCCGCCCAGCTGGAGCAGGCCCAGCCGTGGGCTGACCGCCACCCGCCCCTGTAGTGCTGCGCCCCTGCGCTCCGCCCGAGCTCCGCTCACCCCTTCCGGAAGGTTCGTCCATGTCGCTCAACCTCGCCGACCTGCTCGAAGCCGTCACCGACGCCATCCCCGACCGGGTCCCGGTGATCTGCGGTGAGGACCGGCTGACCTACCGCGAGCTGGAGCTGCGGGCCAACAAGCTGGCGCACTACCTGCAGTCGGTGGGCGTGCAGCCCGGCGACCACGTGGCCATCCACATGCGCAACAGCATCGAGTACGTCGAGACGCTGCTGGCCTGCCTGAAGATCCGCGCCGTGGCCATCAACGTGAACTTCCGCTACACCGACGCCGAGCTGGTGTACCTCTACAACAACTCCGACACCAAGGTGCTGGTGGTGCAGGGCGAGTTCACCGCCACGGTGGCCAGCGCGCTGCCGGAGTGCCCCACGGTGGAGACGGTGGTGGTGGTCGGCGACGAGGCCGCGGACACCACCTGGGGCGCCGTGCGGGTGGACGACTACGCCTCGAGCGTGGCGGCGCAGTCCGACGCCCGCGACTTCGCCCCGCGCAGCGAGGACGACCACTTCATCATCTACACCGGTGGCACCACCGGCATGCCCAAGGGTGTGGTGTGGCCGCACAAGGACTTCTACTACGCGGCGCTGTCCGGGGCGAACATCGACGGGGTGCCGCACGACACGGTGGAGCAGGTGGTGGCCGCTGCGGTGGCCAACACCCACCCGCGGGTGGCGCTGCTGACCCCGCCGCTGATGCACGGCGCGGCGGTCTACTCGGTGCTCACCGGCTTCCTGATGGCCGCACCCCGCGTGCTGATGACCAGCTTCGACCCGGTGGAGGCGCTGCGGCTGATCGAGCGGGAGAACGTGGTGGTGGTGACCGTGGTGGGCGACGCCATCGCCCGGCCCATCGCCGACGCCATCGCCGCCCACCCCGGCCAGTTCGACCTCAGCTCGCTGCGCGCGTTCGGGTCCGGTGGTGCGCTGTTCTCCCGCACCACCAAGGACCAGCTCGCCCAGCTGGTGCCCGGGCTGGTGGTCCGCGACGCGTTCGGGGCGTCCGAGACCGGCAGCCACGGCACGGTGGAGATCGGCGACGACGGCACCATGCGCATCCGGCGCAACGACAACATGCTGCTGCTGGACGACGACCTCAAGCCCATCGAGCCGGGCACGGACACCATCGGTCGGATCGCCCGCACCGGTCACGTTCCCGTCGCCTACTACAACGACCCGCAGAAGACTGCGGACACCTTCCCCGTGGTCGACGGCGTGCGGATGGCCGTCATGGGCGACATGGGCCGGATGGAGGCCGACGGCACCATCGTGCTGCTGGGCCGTGGGTCGGGCTGCATCAACACCGGTGGGGAGAAGGTGTTTCCCGAGGAGGTGGAGGAGGCGCTGAAGAACCACCCCGCGGTGATGGATGCGCTGGTCGCCGGTGCACCCGACGAGCGGTTCGGCGAGCGGGTGGCGGCCGTGGTGCAGCTGCGCGAGGGCGCCGAGGACACCGACCTGGACCAGCTCGTCGAGCACTGCCGCACGCTGGTGGCCGGGTACAAGATCCCGCGGTCCATCGTGGTGGTGCCGCAGATCCCCCGCTCGCCCAGCGGCAAGGCCGACTACCGGTGGGCCAAGGCGACGGTGTCGGCCCCGTAGCGTCCGAAAAGCAGGAGCGACACGCGAAATCGCTACGGAGAGTCATGAGAAGCGCGTGTTCGTCGGGGTGGCGTGTCAAGGTGGGAGGTGACTGCGCCGCGCAAGGAGAAGCCTGATGAGCACCCCCACGACGACCGTTGCCTCGCTGCACCGCTTCCCGGTGAAGTCGATGCTCGGGGAAGACCTCGACAGCTGCGTCATCGGTGACCGCGGAGTGGTGGGCGACCGTGCCTACGCCCTGCTCGACGCCGAGGACGGCACCGTGGCCAGCGGCAAGAACCCCCGCAAGTGGGCCGCGCTGCTGCAGATGCGGGCGCGCTTCGTGGCCGAGCCGCACTCCGGCGAGGTGCCGCCGCCGGTGGAGATCACCTTCGCCGACGGCAGCGTGCTGCGCAGCGACGACCCCGGCGTGGACGAGGCGCTGTCGGCGGCGGTGGGCCGACCGGTGCGGCTGGTGTGCGAGCACCCGGGCGACGCGCGCTTCGAGGAGGTGTGGCCGGACATCGACGGCCTGGCGCCGCCGGAGGTGATCGCCTCGACCGCCTCGGGCACCGAGCCCACGGGTGAGACGGTCAGCACGATGCCGCTGGGGATGCTGGCGCCGGGCACCTTCTACGACCTGGCCCTGCTGCACGTGCTCAGCACCGCCACGCTGCAGCGGCTTGCCGAGCTCAACCCCGAGGCCGACTTCGACGTGCGGCGGTACCGGCCCAACCTGGTGCTCGACGGAGGTGCGCCAGGCTTCGTCGAGGACGGCTGGGTGGGGCAGACCGTCGCGATCGGCGAGCGCGCCCGCATCGGCGTCACCATGCTGACCATGCGCTGCGTGATGACCACCCTCGCCCAGCACGACCTGCCGGCCGACCCGGCCACGCTGCGCACCATCGCCAAGCACCACCGCAAGGAGATCCCCGGCCTGGGGGTGTGGGCCTGCGCGGGGGTGTACGCCGGGGTGGAGCAGGGCGGCGTGGTCCGGGTGGGCGACGAGGTGGTGCTCTGATGGCCACGGTCACCCGGATCTCGGTGACGCCGGTGAAGGGCACCGCACTGCAGCACCCCGACTCGGTGCAGCTGGACGAGCACGGTTGTCGCCACAACCGGCTGTTCCACTTCATCGACCCCGAGGGCCGGCTGGTCAACGGCAAGCAGTGCGGACAGCTGGCCACGGTGCACTGTGCCGTGCAGGACGATCGGCCGGACAGCCCGGTGCTCAGCACGCGGCTGCCCGACGGCACCGTGCTCACCGAGCCGGTGCAGCTGACCGCGGAGCGGGTGCAGACCAGCTTCTACGGCCGCCCGGTGGCCGGCACGGTGGTGGGTGGGCCGGTGGCGGCCGCCATCAGCAAGGCCGTCGGCAAGGAGCTGCGCCTGGTGCAGGTGGACCAGCCCGGCGCGGGGGTGGACGTGCACCCGGTGACGCTGATCGGCACCGCCAGCATGGAGCAGCTGCGCGCGGACGTGGCCGCCCCGGCGAAGCAGTGGGCCGACCGCTTCCGGATGCTGCTGGAGCTGGACGGGCTGGCCCCGTACGAGGAGGAGGGCTGGGCCGGCGGGCAGGTGCGCATCGGCGAGGTGGTGCTGTCGGTGGGAGACCGGGTGCCGCGCTGCGTGGTGACCAAGCAGAACCCCGCTGACGGCAGCCGCGACTTCAACACCCTCGACGCGCTGCAGAGCCACCGCGAGGGCCTGCTGCTGGGCATGTACGCCACCGTCCTGCAGCCCGGCACGGTGCACCTCGGCGACGCGGTGACCACCCGGTAACCACGCCCTCAGACCGCGGCGCGGAACCGCTCGTAGCGGATCGCCAGCAGCTTCTGGCTGGGTTGCTCGGATCGCTTGGTGGGCACCGCCATGAGCGGTTGACCGTGCCGCTCCACCAGCCCGTGGCGCAGCATGGGGCCGTCCACCTCGTCGAGCAGGTCGGTGCGGATCTCGACCACGTTGTCCGGGCGGATGCCGAGAATCTGCGTGTCGTACGCGGCGTGGTGGATCTTGCACAGCGCCAGGCCGTTGGTGACGACCGGAAGACCCTGCTCCTCGACGTCCGGGACGATGTGGGCGGCATCGAGCAGCTCACCGTGGCGCAGCGCGCACACCGCGCACCGGGTCTCGTAGGCCCGCATGACGGTGGCGCGAAACACCGGCTGGTGCAGCCGTCGCTTGGTCTCGGCCACCGCGTACCGGCGCAGCAACGCATCGGCGGCGGTTTCCACTGGAGAGTCTGGTCGCAGCGCGTGGCCGGCCTCGGTGGCGATGGCGAACTGCTGCTGGTCGACCTCCTCGCCAATCAGGTACACGGGATAGACCGGCTGGTAGAGCGCCGGGCCCACGCCGAAGAACCAGATCAGTGGCACCTGCTGCTTCATGGCTTCCCGCAGTGCACGGTTCTCGGCGTGGGCGGGGTCGTTGCCACGCCACTTGTAGCGCAGGTGGCCGTCAGCGCCGGTCGCGTCCTCGTACGGCCGGGTGACCCCTTCGGGGCGATAGACGGTCCGGATGGACAGGGCGGAGGTGAGCTGACGGGGCTTGCGGATGCCGCGCTGGTTGTCCATCAGGCGGAAGGGCTCGCCGTCGAAGGTGAAGTCACGCAGCTCGGCGGAGGAGATGGGGTTCAGCCCGTCGTGAGTTCTGACGGCCAGCCACGCCATGGCCTCGAGCCGAAGCCGCGCGTCGTCGAATTCCTCTGTCACGCAACGGAGCTAACCAGCTGAACCCCCACCGGTGGGCATTGGGGGCCCTAAGCCCTTGTCCGGCGTCCCTGAGGGCGACAAGGGCCCTCAATGCCCCCAGAGGAGTGGGAGGAGCCACCTGCCTCAGCCCGGCCATCGGGATGCCCGCCACCGCCCCTGCCCGCCGGAAGTGGTCAACTAGCGGTACAACGGTTCGGACACCGCGAGCCCACGTCGATCGGAGTGCTGCTGATGTCACGACCACTGAAGCTCGGGTACAAGGCGTCGGCCGAGCAGTTCGGCCCCCGCGAGCTGGTGGAGCTGGGCGTGCTGGCCGAGGCCGCCGGCATGGACTCCGCCACGGTCAGTGACCACTTCCAGCCGTGGCGCCACGAGGGCGGGCACGCACCGTTCTCCATCGCCTGGATGACCGCCGTCGGCGAGCGCACCGAGCGCCTGCAGCTGGGCACCTCGGTGATGACTCCGACGTTCCGCTACAACCCCGCCGTGGTCGCGCAGATGTTCGCCACCATGGCCTGCCTGTACCCCGACCGCATCTTCCTCGGCGTGGGCACCGGCGAGGCGCTCAACGAGATCGCCACCGGCTACCAGGGCGAGTGGCCGGAGTTCAAGGAGCGCTTCGCCCGCCTGCGCGAGTCCGTCACCCTCATGCGCGAGCTGTGGCTGGGCGACCGCGTCGACTTCGACGGCGAGTACTACCGCACCCGCGGCGCCTCCATCTACGACGTCCCCACCGGCGGTGTCCCGGTGTACGTCGCCGCCGGCGGACCCGTGGTCGCCCGCTACGCCGGCCGCGCCGGCGACGGCTTCATCTGCACCTCGGGCAAGGGCATGGAGCTCTACACCGACAAGCTGCTGCCCGCCGTCGCCGAGGGCGCGGCCAAGGTCGAGCGCGACGTCGCCGATATCGACAAGATGATCGAGATCAAGATCTCCTACGATACTGACCCGGACCTGGCGCTGGAGAACACCCGCTTCTGGGCCCCGCTGTCGCTCACCCCCGAGCAGAAGCACTCCATCGACGACCCCATCGAGATGGAGCGCGCGGCCGACGAGCTGCCCATCGAACAGGTGGCCAAGCGCTGGATCGTGGCGTCGGACCCCGACGAGGCGGTGGCCAAGGTCAAGCCCTACGTCGACGCCGGGCTCAACCACCTGGTCTTCCACGCCCCCGGCCACGACCAGCGCCGGTTCCTCGACCTGTTCAAGGCCGACCTGGAGCCGCGGCTGCGCCAGCTCGCCTGACCCAGCCAGATGACTGACGCCGCCGCCCTGGCCGCCGCGCTGCGCGGTGCCGGCGTCTCCGACGTGCTCGACGACGGCACCACCCGCGCCGCCTACTCCTCGGACGCCTCGCTGTACCGGGTGCCGCCCCTGCTGGTGGTGCGGCCCCGGCACGTCGAGGAGGTGGCGGCGGTGCTGGCGGTGTGCCGCGAGTCGGGGGTGCCGCTGACCGCCCGTGGGGCGGGGACGTCGATCGCGGGCAACGCCGTCGGCGCCGGGGTGGTGCTGGACTTCAGCCGGCACCTGGGCGCGGTGCTCGACGTGGACGCCGAGGCCCGCACCGCGGTGGTGCAGCCCGGGGTGGTGCAGGCCGAGCTGCAGCGGGTCGTGGCGCCGCACGGGCTGCGCTTCGGTCCCGACCCGTCCAGCTCCACCCGCTGCACCCTGGGCGGGATGATCGGCAACAACGCCTGCGGTACCCGCGCCCTGGGCTACGGCCGCACCTCCGACAACGTGCTCGGCCTGCGGGTGCTCACCGGCACCGGCGAGGCGCTGACCCTGGCCATCGGCACCCGACCGTCCTCGCCCACCCTGGACGCGCTGGAGGCGATCACCGCTGGCGGGCTGGCCACCATCCGCACCGACCTGGGCACCTTCTCCCGGCAGGTCTCCGGCTACGCGCTGGAGCACCTGCTGCCGGAGAACGGCTTTGACGTGGCCCGGCTGCTGGTGGGCAGCGAGGGCACGTTGGGCGTCGTCACCGAGGCCACGGTGCGCCTGGTCGCCGAGCCCGCCCACCGGGTGCTGGTGGCGCTGGGCTACCCCGACATCGCTGCCGCCGGCGACGCTGTCCCCGCGGTGCTGCCCTTCGCCCCCACTGCCTGCGAGGGGATGGACTCCCGCATCGTGGACGTGCTGCGTGAGCGCCGCGGGCCGCTCGCGGTGCCCGAGCTGCCGGCCGGCGGGGCGTGGCTGTTCGTGGAGGTGGTGGGCGAGACCCTGGGCGCCACCCTGGACACCGCGCACGCCGTGGCCCGCAGCTGTGGGGCGCTGGACGCCCGGGTGGTCACCGACGCCGCGCAGGCCGCCCAGCTGTGGCGCATCCGGGCCGATGGCGCGGGCCTGTCCGGCCGCAGCCCTGCCGGGTTGCCCGCGCACGCCGGGTGGGAGGACGCGGCGGTGCCCCCGGCGCGGCTGGGTGACTACCTGCGCGACTTCGAGGCGCTGATGGCGCAGCTGGGCCTGAGCGGGCTGCCCTACGGACACTTCGGCGACGGCTGCCTGCACGTGCGGGTGGACGTGCCGCTGCACCGCCCCGACGGCACGGCGGCGTACCGCGCGTTCGTGGAGGCTGCCGCGGCGCTGGTGGCCGGCTACGGCGGGTCGTTCTCCGGCGAGCACGGCGACGGCCGCGCCCGCAGCGAGCTGCTGCCGGTGATGTACTCACCCGCCGCGCTGCAGCTGTTCAGCCAGGTCAAGCACGCCTTCGACCCGGACAACCTGCTCAACCCGGGGATCCTCGTCGACCCGGTGCCGCTGGACGCCGACCTGCGCGTCCCGTCTGCGCCCACCCTCCGGCGAGACCTCGCGCTGGCCTACGCCGGCGACGGCGGTGACTTCAGCCAGGCGGTGCACCGCTGCACCGGGGTGGGCAAGTGCCGGGCGGACAACACCGCCACCGGCGGGGTGATGTGCCCGTCCTACCTGGCCACCCGCGAGGAGGTGCACTCCACCCGCGGCCGGGCCCGGGTGCTGCAGGAGATGCTCAACGGCACCGCGGTGACCGGTGGTTGGCGCGCCCCCGAGGTGCACTCCGCGCTCGACCTCTGCCTGTCCTGCAAGGGCTGCGCCTCCGACTGCCCCACCGGGGTGGACATGGCCGCCTACAAGGCCGAGGTGCTGCACCAGAGCTACCGGCGCCGCCTGCGCCCGGTGGCGCACTACTCGCTGGGCTGGCTGCCGCGGTGGGCGCGCCTGGCCAGCCACGCCCCACGGGTGGTCAACGCCGCGCTGCGCCTGCCCGGCGCCGGTCGAGCGGCGCTGTCGGCGGCCGGTGCCGACCCGCGCCGCGCCGTGCCGGCGTTCGCCGCGGAGACCTTCCGCGCCTGGTTCGCCCGCACCGCCGAGCAGCGCAGCGCCGACGGCGACCCGGTGGTGCTGTTCGTGGACACCTTCACCAACTACTTCGCCCCCGAGGTCGGCAAGGCCACGGTGGCGGTGCTGCAGGCCGCTGGCTACGCGCCGCGGCTCACCCCGCGCCAGCAGTGCTGCGGGCTCACCTGGATCAGCACCGGTCAGCTCACCGCCGCGCGCCGGATCCTGGGACGCACCGTGGACGGGCTGGCGCCGGCGGTGCAGGCCGGCGTGCCAGTGGTGGGCATGGAGCCCTCCTGCACGGGGGTGCTGCGCGCGGAGACTGCCGAGCTGCTCGGCACGCCGGCGGCCGCGGCGGTCGCCGGCGCCACCCGCACGCTGGCCGAGCTGCTCACCGAGCGGGGCTGGCAGCCGCCGTCGCTGGCCGGGGAGCAGGTGGTGGCGCAGCCGCACTGCCACCACCACGCGGTGATGGGGTGGGGTGCCGACGCGGCCCTGCTGCAGGGAGCCGGTGCGCAGGTGCAGCGCCTGGGCGGCTGCTGCGGCCTGGCCGGCGACTTCGGCATGGAGAAGGGGCACTACGACGTGTCGGTGGCCGTCGCCGAGCAGCAGCTCTTGCCCGCCGTGCGCGCGGCCGGCGCGAGCACCACCGTGCTCGCCGACGGGTTCTCCTGCCGCACCCAGCTGGCCGACCTCAGCGACCGGCCCGGTCAGCACCTCGCCCAGCTGCTCGCGTCCCGGCTGGACCGGGGCTGAGCAGGGACTCCGGCAGATACCGCTCACCGGGAGCGGCCGGCCACCGGCGGTCCCCGCGGTGTCTGCTGGCCTGCACCAGGTCGCAGAATCAGCAGGAGGTACGGATGGACGCCGTGATGTCGAGCTTCCGGATGGACGGCCGCGTGGCCCTGCTCTCCGGCGCGGGGCGCGGCATCGGCGCCCGTTCCGCGCTGGCCCTGGCCGAGGCCGGCGCCGACGTGGTGCTGCTCTCCCGCACCCAGTCCCAGCTCGACGGGGTGGCCGAGCAGGTGCGCGCCCTGGGCCGTCGCGCGCTGCCGCTGGCCACTGACGCCGCCGACCCCGACGCCGTCGCCGCTGCCGTGGAGCGCGCCGTCACCGACCTGGGCCGCCTGGACGTGGTGGTCAGCGTGACCGGCGGCAGCACCCCCAAGCCGTTCCTCAAGACCAGCGACCGCTCCCTGGCAGTGTCCTTCGAGACCAACGTGATCCAGGGGCTTCGCCTGGTGCGCAACGCCGTGCCGCACCTGCTCGGCTCCGACGCCGCGAGCATCGTGATGATCTCCAGCGCCATCGGCCACGTGGTGGGCCGGGGCTACGTGGGCTACGGCTCGGGCAAGGCCGCGCTGGATCACGCGGTGCGGCTGCTGGCCGCCGAGCTCAACCCAAAGATCCGGGTGAACGCGGTGGCGCCGGGGGCGATCCTCACCGAGTCCCTCGAGGTGGTGGCCGCCGACCCGGACATGAAGAAGGCGCTGGAGGACGCCACCCCGCTGCAGCGCATCGGCACCGTCGAGGACATCGCCGCCGCGGTGCTCTACCTCGCCAGCCCGGCGTCGTCCTACATCACCGGTCAGGTGCTGGCGGTGGACGGCGGACTGGCCGTGACCAACATGGACATGCCCTTCCCCGACCTCTAGCCCCCGGCTACCGGAACACCAGCGCCGCGGCGGCACGGGCGCAGCCCCAGGACAGGCTGACCCCGCTGCCGCCGTGGCCGTAGCTGTGCACCACCCGGGTGCTGCCGATGGTCTCCGCCTCCAGCCGGATCGCCGGTCGCTCCGGGCGCAGGCCGGTGCGCACCGCGCTCACCTCGGCCTCGCCCAGCCTGGGCTCCACCGCGCGGCAGCGCTGCAGGATCCGTTCGGTCACCTGCGGGTCAGGGGTGCGGTCCTGGCGGCCGGGAATGCTCACGCCGCCACAGAGCACCCGGTCGGAGTGCGGGAAGATGCTGGTGGTCTCCGCGGCGCTGGCGAGCTCCAGGAACACCCGGTCCAGGCCGGGGTTGGTGAGCACCACCCACTGGCCGAACGAGGGCTGGACCTCGGTGTCGCCCACCAGCTCCCGCGCCCCCAGGCCCGAGCAGTTGAGCACCACCTCCGCCGCCGCCACCGGCTCCGCCAGCGACACCACGGGCCGGATCTGCAGGCTGCCGCCGAGGTCGGCGAGCCGGTCGGTGAGGTAGTCGAGGTAGCGCGGCATGTCCACCAGCGGCATGGTCGCGGTGTAGCCCCTGCCGAAGCCGCGCGGCAGCTGCGACGCGGGGCACGGCCGCAGGTCGGGGATCAGCCGGGCCTGTGGCGGCAGCTCGTCGCTGGGCGGCAGCTCACCGACGGTCAGCGTGGGAGCCAGCCGCACCCCGGTGCGGGCGTCCTCGGCGAGCGAGCGGAAGTCGCGCAGGGACTGCTCCGTCCACTGCAGCGTCTTGGCCAGTGGCTCCTGGAAGGACGGACCCCACAGCGCACCGGCCACCGCCGACGTGGTGTCCTGCGGGGCCTCGGCGGCCCAGACCTGCACCGCACAGCCGGCCTCGGCCAGGCAGATGGCGGTGGTCAACCCCGTCACCCCTGCGCCGACCACCACCGCGGACGGGGACTTCTCAGCCATCACCCGAGACTCCCGACGTCGGCCGTCGGTGTCAACGGCTAGCGTCAGCGCCACCAGCACCAGCCGTGGTCACCATGCAGGAGGTTTCACCGTGAGCGAGCTTCTCGACCAACCGGTCACCACTCTGCAGGGCGAGCGGACCACCTTCGGTGCGCTGCTGGGCGGCCGTGCCGCGCTGGTGGTCAACGTGGCCAGCAAGTGCGGCCTCACCCCGCAGTACACCCAGCTGGAGCAGCTGCAGCAGGAGCTGGGCGGGGAGGCGTTCACGGTCATCGGCATGCCCTGCAACCAGTTCGGTGGCCAGGAGCCGGGCTCGGCCGAGGACATCGACACGTTCTGCTCCACCACCTACGGCGTCACCTTCCCGATGACCGACAAGGTCGACGTCAACGGCGACTCCCGCGCCCCGATCTACACCGCGCTGACGGCGGTGCCGGACTCCGACGGCACGGCCGGCGACGTGCAGTGGAACTTCGAGAAGTTCCTGGTGGCTCCGGACGGCACCGTGGTCAACCGCTTCCGCCCGATGACCACTCCGGACGCACCCGAGGTGCGCGAGGCGATCAGCGCGGTGCTGTCCGGCTAGAGCCCCGCCGAGCTGAGCCAGTCCTGCAGCACCTCGACGGTGCGGGCGTTGGCCCGCTGCACGCTCTGCGGCACCTGGCCGAACAAGGCACGTGGCAGGGGGTCGGCGTCGAGCACCTCGGTCGCCTCGTGGCACCACGCCACCTGCGCCACCCAGGAGCCCTCCGCCTCGTCGTGGCGCACGTCCAGCACCCGCGCCACCGCGTAGAGCACCTGCTGGCCGGCGGCGTAGAGCCACACCAGGTCGCCGGGGCGCATGGTGCGGTAGCCGGAGCTGAGCAGCCAGGTGGCGGTGCCGTCCTCGCCGACGCGCTTGCGGGAGCGAACGTTGCCCGGCGCGAGCACGTCCTGGGCGTCGCGACCCACCCAGCACCGCCGTCCCGGGTTGGTCGGGTAGAGCCAGTGCACCCCGGTCCACTGCACTGCGGTCACGGCCGAAATCCCTTGTGGGAAGACCCACATCGGGAAGCCCCGGCCTCGGCCGGTGGTTGTGCCCCCCATGACCGCTCTCGCATCTGACTCTCCCCTCCTGCAGCCGATCACCGTCGGCTCCCTGGTCGCGAACAACCGTCTGTTCATGGCACCGCTCACCCGCAGCCGCGCCACCGACGACGGGGTTCCCACCGACCTGCAGGTGGAGCACTACCGCCAGCGCGCGAGCGCCGGACTGATCATCGCCGAGGGCACCCAGCCCTCCGCCGGCGGCAAGGGTTACACCAACACTCCGGGCCTGCACACCGACGCCCAGCAGGCCGGCTGGGCGCGGGTGGCCGACGCCGTGCACGAGCAGGGCGGCACCATTGTGGTGCAGGTGATGCACGCCGGGCGGATGTCGCACCCGGACAACTCCGGCCACGAGTCGGTGGCACCCTCGGCCATCGCCCCTCCGGGGCAGACGTTCACCAAGTCCGGCATGCAGGACACCCCGACCCCGCGGGCGCTGGAGACCGATGAGCTGCCCGGGATCGTGGCGGACTTCGTCGCCGCGTGCACCCGCGCGGTGGACGCCGGCCTGGACGGGGTGGAGCTGCACGCCGCCAACGGCTACCTGCTGCACGAGTTCCTCTCCAACGGGGAGAACCTGCGCACCGACTCCTACGGCGGCAGCCCGGAGAACCGGGCCCGGTTGGTGGTGGAGGTGGCGCGCGCGGTGGCCGAGGCCATCGGCGCCGACAAGGTGGGCATCCGCATCTCACCCGGGCACGCGGCCAACGGCATCACCGAGACCGACAACTGGGACACCTACGCCGAGCTGCTGGCCCAGCTCGAGCCGCTGGACCTGGCCTACCTGCACGTGCTGATCGAGTCCGACGACCCGGTGCTGAGCAAGATCCGGGACGCCTGGAGCGGCGTGCTGGTGCTCAACACCGGCTTCGCCGTGCTCAGCGAGCGCGACGAGATGGAGCGGCTGCTCGCCGACGGGGCGGCCGACGCGGTGTCGGTGGGCCGGCCGTTCATCGCCAACC
Organism: Rhodococcus sp. Z13_19A; assembly: GCF_058133575.1. Lineage (NCBI taxonomy): Bacteria > Bacillati > Actinomycetota > Actinomycetes > Mycobacteriales > Nocardiaceae > Rhodococcus > Rhodococcus sp. Z13_19A. The sequence continues at coordinate 798,037 of NZ_JBYUNN010000001.1, read as the reverse complement.
CCGACCTGGTGGAGCGCTGGGCCCTGGGGGCGCCGCTCAACGAGCTGCAGCAGGAGACGCTCTACGGCGGCGGCGCGGAGGGCTACACCGACTACCCGCCGCTGGCCCGCCGTTAGCTAGCGGTCGAACGGCGAGCGCAGCAGCGGGCCGTCCGGTCCGTCGTCCTCGTCCTGCTCACCCGGGCCGGACCGGGCTGCGGCGGCCTGCCGCTCGCCCTCGGCCGCCAGCTCGGCCTTCTCCTCGTCGGTCAGCGCCTCCCAGCGCTGGGCGAAGGCGCGCACGTGCACGTTCATCACCCGGGCGTAGGCGGGGTCGGTGTGTGCCTCGCGCAGGGTGCGCCGCCCGGCCAGCACGTCCTCGACCAGGCGGCTGAAGTCACGGTCGTCGCTGCGCTGCGACAGCGTGCGCAGCGACTCGGTGAGCTGGCGAGAGAGCACGGGGTCGCCGCCGGCCACGTCGAGCAGGCGCTCCTTCGGGACAGGCACGGTCAGACTCCCGGGTGGTCGTAGGCGGCGGACGGTAGGGCGTGCACGTCCAGGTCGTGCAGGCCGCCGAGGTAGCCGGCCATCACCCCGACCAGCCCCTGGCAGGCGATCCAGGCGGCGGAGTGCGCGTCGAGCACCGCGCGCCACACGCTGGTGGCCTTGGCGAGGGTGAGCGCGAGAGCCGCGCCGCCGGCCACCAGGCCCACGCCGGTCCAGCTGGTGGCGGCGGTGGCGGCGGCCTCGGCGGCGGCGGCGATGAGCAGGTCCAGCAGCGTGGAGAAGAGCCCGCTGATGGCGTTGGCGGTCTCGTACATGCCGGTGGCCATGGTGATGAGCTCGTTGCCCATGGCCTTGAGGTCCGGCGCCTGCGACTCGACCGCGTCGCCCAGGGTGGTGAAGTAGGTGCTGGCCGAGCCCGCCGCCTTCCCGTCCCAGGTGCCGGACAGGGTGCTCATCCCGTTGCGCAGGGCCACCCCGTACCCGGTGTTGAACTCACCCAGGTTCTCCAGGGCCTTGCCCGCCTTCTGCACCGCCTGCCAGTCGCCGGCGTACTGGTCGGCGATCCACTGCCAGGGGTTGGTGCCGGTGGCTTGCTCGGCCACCCAGCCGAGCCAGTAGGCCGGGCTCACGTAGTCGGAGACGCCGAGAATCTTCTCGACGAGGTCGGGCACCGGGTCGTGCGCGACCGGGGGCACCAGCTCGTCAACGGGTTGGGGGGTCATCGTCACTCCTGGAGGGGGGAGAAGTGGACTGGCTCAGTACTGGACTGGCTCAGTAGCGGGAGTCGAGGTCGGCGGCGGTGGCGGTGTCGGTGCTGGCGTAGAACACGCTCGCCTTGTCCAGCTCCACGGCGGCGTCCGCGCTCAGCCGCTCCATGCTCGTGTAGTTGGGCGGCAGCTCGCGGCACACCTCGTCGGCAGCGGCCACCACGGTGGCGAACATGCGGCCCTCGTTGGCCGTGAGCGACACGTGCTGGAGCAGGTAGGTGCCCGCCTGCTGGGCCTGGCTGGCGAGGTCGTCGAGCTGGGTGGCGTAGCTCTCCACGTCCTGGGGGACGACGGCGAAGGGCATGAGGACTCCTCTCGAGAGGGCGATCGCGGGGACGGTCGGGATTCTGACGCTGCCCACCCCGAAAGGGTTCCTGCGGCAAGATGATTCGTCATGACTGAGCTGAAGGTTCCCGTGGCCGTCCCCGCTGAGGGGCCGCCACGGCTGGACGCGACGCAGCTCCCGGTGTGCTCGCGCCACGGGGCGCCGGCGGCGCGGCGGGTGGACCTGGCCGCGAAGTGGCTGCCGGCGCCCGGAGAGCTCCCTGACCTGCCGGCCTCGCCGCGATGGATGCCGCTGGCCCGCTTGGGTGACCTCGCCGGCCGGATGGGCGCTGCCACCTACGTGCAGCTGGCCGGGTGGCCGCTGTGCGCGGACTGCGCCCGCACCCGCCGCAGGTGGAGCGCGCTGACCCGGGCGGTGCTCGGCCTCGGGGTGGTGCTGCTGCTCGCGGTGGTGGTGCTCCGGCTGGCGCTGGGCGAGCCCGTCGGGTGGCTGATGGCCCCGCTCCTGGGTGGTGCTGCCCTGGTGCTGCTGTCGGTGCTGCCGTTCTCCCGGGGCAGCCTGGCCACGCTCACCGGCACCACCTGCACCCGCGACACCTCCGCGGTGCTGGTGCAGGATCCGCACCCCGCGTTCGTCGCCGCACTGCAGGGCGACCTGCGGTAGAAAGACGGGCATGGCTGACGCGCGCACGGGCGAGGTACGAGGAAGCACCCAGAGTCTCGCCACCCGCACCTGGCCCAACCCCGACGCCACCTACGTCGCGGTGCTCGCCCACGGCTACGGCGAGCACGTGGGGCGGTACGAGCACGTGGCCGACGCGCTGGTGGCCCACGGCGCGGTGGTCGCCGGGCTGGACCACCAGGGCCACGGCCTCAGCGGCGGCGAGCGGGCGGTGATCACCGACTTCGAGTCCGTGGTGGCCGACCTCGACCAGCTGGTGCGCCAGACCGGCGAGGACAACCCCGGCCTGCCCACCGTGCTCGTCGGCCACTCCATGGGAGGGTTGATCGCCGCGCGGTACGCCCAGCGCTACGGGCACTCCCTGGCCGCGCTCGTGCTGTCCGGACCGGTCCTCGGCAGCTGGCCCACCGTGGAGCACCTGCTCGGGCTGGCGGAGATCCCGGACGAGCCGCTGGACGTCACCACCCTCTCCCGCGACCCCGCCGTCGGAGCTGCCTACACCGAGGACCCGCTGGTGTGGCACGGACCCTTCAAGCGGCCGACGCTGGAGGCCCTCGCCACCGCCCTCACCGCCGTCAACGACGGCCCCGACCTCGGCAGGCTGCCCACCCTGTGGCTGCACGGCGAGGACGACCAGCTGGTACCGCTGGCGGCCACCCGGTCCGGGGTGGAGGTGTTGCGCGGCACCCGCTTCGAGGCACTGGTCTACCGCGGTGCCCGGCACGAGATCTTCAACGAGACCAACCGCGACGAGGTGCTGGCCGACGTCACCGACTTCATCACTCGGGCGCTCAACCCCGGTGAGTGAGGCGGCGCACCAGGTACGGGTGGGGATCTCCGGGTGGCGCTACCCGCCGTGGCGCAAGGTGTTCTACCCCGAGGGGCTGGTCCAGCGCCGCGAGCTGTCCTACGCGGCCAGCAAGCTGCGCACCATCGAGATCAACGGGTCCTTCTACTCGCTGCAGCGACCCACCAGCTACCAGCAGTGGTACGCCGAGACTCCCGACGACTTCGTCTTCTCGGTCAAGGGGCCGCGCTTCGTCACGCACATGAAGAAGCTGCGCGACGTGCAGACCCCGGTGGCGAACTTCCTCGCCTCGGGGGTGCTGGCGCTGGAGGACAAGCTCGGCCCGCTGCTGTGGCAGCTGCCCCCCAACCTCGGCTACCACGCCGATCGCCTCGCGGAGTTCTTCGCCCTGCTGCCCCGCACCACCTTCGCCGCCGCCGAGCTGGCCCAGCGGCACGACGAGCGGATGGACGGCCGCAGCTGGACCACGCCCAGCCAGGACCGGCCGATGCGCCACGTGCTGGAGGTGCGCCACGACAGCTTCACCACCCCCGAGCTGCCTGCGCTGCTGCAGGAGCACCAGGTGGGCCTGGTGGTGGCGGACACCGCGGGCAAGTGGCCGCTGCTGGAGACGGTGACCGCCGACGTGGTCTACGTGCGCCTGCACGGCGCCGAGGAGCTCTACACCAGCGGCTACACCGACGAGGCCCTGCAGGCGTGGGCGCGCAAGATCCGGCGCTGGGCCGAGCAGGCCGACGTGTTCGTCTACTTCGACAACGACGTCAAGGTGCACGCCCCGTTCGACGCCATGGCGCTGGCCGAGCGGCTGGGCGTGGCGGCGGCTGCGGCCACCTGAGCCGAGCCCGGCTAGGCCTGCTCGCGCGAGCACCAGTAGGTGGTGCGCCCGCCCACGGTGGCCCGTTCCATCGGCGCCCCGCAGCGCGGACAGGTGCCGTCCCGCTTCCGCGCGGCGACCACCTCACCGGTGTGCACCCCGCCCATCGCGATGGCGGACTCGATGGCCCGGCCCAGGGCCTCCCACAGCCGGTCCAGCTCGGGCGCGGTCACGTCCCTGGCCGGTCGGCTGGGCCGGATCATCGCCTGCCACAGCACCTCGTCGGCGAGCAGGTTGCCGATGCCCGCGACCACCGTCTGGTCCATGAGCCGCGCCTTGATCGGGGCCAGGCTGGCGCCCACCCGCTCGCGCAGCTCTTCCCGGCCGATCTGCTGGGCGTCCGGCCCCAGCAGGTGGATGTCCGGCTCCAGGCGCACCCGGCCCAGGCGGCGCTTGTCGAACAGGGTCAGCTCGCCGCCGTCGGCGAAGGTCATCCGGAAGCGGGTCCACACCGGCTTGTCGTTGTCGCCAGCGACCAGGAACGGCTCCCCGCCGCCGTAGCGGCCGCCGGAGACGTGCGGGCCCTCCGGGTCGAGCACGTAGATGCGCCCGCTCATGCCCAGGTGGATGCCCAGCCGAGGGCCGGCGTCGCCGTCGGCGGTCGTGGTCTCGCACCACAGCGACTTGCCCACGCGGTGGGCGGCGACGAGCTCGCCGCCGCGCAGGGCGGCCGCGATCTCGCCGGGGACGTGCGGGCGGCAGACGTAGGTGTCGGTGTCGTCGACCTCGGTGATGCGCCGGTGCAGCGCACGCTCCAGGACCTGTCGGGCGCTCTCGACCTCGGGCAGCTCAGGCACCGGGTCAGTCTGGCAGCCCGCCGACTTCGCCAGGCCGCCGGTGTCAGGAGCCCTCGGCCCGGCCCAGCCGCCAGTAGCCCATGAACGCCACGTTGGTGCGGTCCACCCCGAGGTCGCGCACCAGGTGCCGGCGCAGGTCACGCACGGTGGCGGCCTCGCCGGCGATCCAGGCGTAGAACGACGACGAGCCGTCCTCGTCGTTGGCGGCCTCCCACAGGATGTCGCGGTCGATGTCCACCTCGGGCAGCACGTCGGCCGGCGGTGTGTCTCGGCTCGCGGTGGCGGGCGGGACGTCGGCCAGGGCGGCACGCACCGCCGTGGCCAGCGCAGCGCCGTGCGGCCGGCCGTCCCGGGGCAGCCACACCACCTCCACCTGGGAGGGAGTGGTCACCGCGAAGGTGTCCTCGGCGCAGGGCACCTCCAGGATGGCCTGCCCGTGGTAGCCGGCGGGCAGCGTGGCCAGCACCGACGTCACCGCGGGCACCGCGGTCTCGTCGCCGGCCAGCAGCACCCGCACCGGGTGCTCCTCGCTGGCCCGCGGCGGGTGCCACTCGATGCCCCCGGGCACCCCGCCGGTGGCCTGGTTGGGGCCGAGGATGGTGATCGGGTCGCCCACGGCGGCCGCGGCCGCCCACTGGGTGGCCGGGCCGCCGTGGCCGTCGGCGTCCAGGTGCAGCACGAAGTCCAGGTCGAGCTCGGGCACCGGCAGGTCCAGCCGCAGCCCACGGACGGTGTAGGTGCGCATGCATCCCCGCACCCGCGGGTCGGTGGCCAGCCAGCGCGGGTACCAGCCGGGCGAGAGGTCCAGCGGCGCCCACGGATCGCCCAGCTCGCCGGGCACGATCACCTTCACCCGCAGGTCGCGGGTGCCCAGCGGTCCGCCGCGGTGGAACTGCGCCAGGTCAGCACCTCGGAAGGTGATGCGCAGGTAGCTGGGGGAGAGGCGCTGCACCGCGGCCACCGTCACCGGGAAGGCGAGCAGCGTGGGCACCTCGACCGGGGCGGTCATCGGCGCACCGGGGCGGTCGTCGCGCCGGAGCGGTGCCGGCCCAGCGGCACCACCATCGGCGTGCCGGTCACCGGGTCGGGCACCACGGTGGAGCGCAGCCCGAAGACGGTGCGCACCATGTCCTCGGTGACCACCTCCGCCGGGCTGCCGCTGGCCACCACCGCGCCCGCCTTCATGGCCACCAGGTGGTCGGCGTAGCGGGCGGCGAGGTTGAGGTCGTGGAGGACGATCGCCACGGTGGTGCCTCGTTCCTGGTTGAGGTCGGTGAGCAGGTCGAGCACCTCGACCTGGTGGGCCACGTCGAGGAACGTGGTGGGTTCGTCGAGCAGCAGTATGTCGGTGTGCTGGGCCAGCGCCATGGCGATCCACACCCGCTGGCGCTGTCCGCCGGAGAGCTCGTCCACGCTGCGCCCGGCCAGCTCCAGGGTGTCGGTGGTGGCCATCGCCTGGGCCACGGCCTCCTCGTCGGCGTCGGACCACTGCCGGAACCACCCCTGGTGCGGGTAGCGGCCGCGGCCGACCAGGTCGGCGACGGTGATGCCCTCCGGCGCCACCGGCGACTGGGGCAGCAGGCCCAGCGAGCGGGCCACCGTGCGGGTGGAGAGCTGGTGGATGGCGCGGCCGTCCAGCAGCACCGCCCCCGAGGCCGGCTTCAGCAGTCGCGCCAGGCCGCGCAGCAGCGTCGACTTCCCGCAGGCGTTGGCTCCCACGATCATGGTGACCTGCCCCTGCGGCAGCGTCAGGGACAGGTCGTCCACCACCGTGCGCTGGTCGTAGGCCAGGGTCAGCGACCGCGCCTCGAGCGTGTGTTCGCGGTTCACGGTCATCCTCCTCGGCCCACCCGGTTGGCGGTGATCAGCAGGTACAGCAGGAACGGGGCACCCAGCGCACCGGTGACCACGCCGACCGGCACGGCCGCCCCGGGCAGCAGGTTGGCAGCCACGTAGTCGCCGGTCAGCACGATGAGCGCACCCACGGCGGCGGCGACCGGCAGTGCCACCCGGCCGCCCAGCAGCCGCCGGGCGATGGGGCCGGCGAGGAAGGCCACGAAGGCCACCGGCCCGGCTGCTGCGGTGGCCACCGCGGCCAGCGCCACGCCGATGAGCAGCAGCAGCAGGCGGGCGCGGGCCACCGGCACCCCCAGCCCGGCGGCGGTGTCGTCGCCCAGGGCCAGCCCGGTCAGGTAGCGCGCACCCAGCACCGCGGCCGGCAGCAGCACCACCAGGGCGATGGCCAGCGGTGCGGCGCGGTCCCAGCTGCTGTTGTTCAGCGACCCGTTGAGCCACCGCACCACGTCCGAGGCGGACTGGATGCTGGTGCGGGTGAGCAGGAACGAGGTGACCGCCTGCAGCACGGCGGCGATGCCGATGCCCACCAGCACCAGTCGCTGCCCGCCGAGGCCACCGGAGCGCGACAGCACGTGGATGGCCAGCGCCACGGCGCAGGTGCCGACGAACGCGGCCAGCGACACCGCGGTGCCGGTGGCGCCCAGCACCACCACCGCGAACACCGCCGACGCGCTGGCCCCGGCGGTCACGCCGATCACGTCGGGACTGGCCAGCGGGTTGCGCAGCATGGTCTGGAAGATGGTGCCGCTGATGCCGAAGGACGCGCCCACCAGCACGGCGATGACCGCCCGGGGCAGCTTGTCCTCCATCACGATGAAGCTGGCGCCGGGGATGGTCTCGCCGAGGAGGATGCGGAAGAAGTCCGGGATGGTGACGGTGTAGGAGCCCAGCAGCACGTCGACGAAGAACATGACCAGCACCGCCAGCGCCAGCGCGCCCGCGGTGAGGGTGGTGCGGCGCCGGTCACCGCGGCGGACCGCGCGCACCGTGGCGCGGGCCTCGGTCAGCGCCTGCTGGTCGGCTCCGGTGCCGGTGCGGAGGCTCACGAGGTGGCCACGGACTTGCGGCGACGGACCAGCCAGACGAACACCGGGCCGCCGATCACGGCGGTCATCACCCCGGCCGGCACCTCGCCAGGGGGCAGCGCCACCCGGCCGATGATGTCGGCGCCCACCACCAGCACCGCGCCGAGCAGCGCCGAGCCGGGCAGGATCCACCGGTAGTCCCCGGCGACGAAGCCTCGCAGGACGTGCGGCACCACCAGCCCGACGAAGCCGATGGGTCCGGCCAGCGCAGTGGCGCCGCCGCACAGCAGCACCACGCCCAGCCCGGTGACCACGCGGGTGAGCCCGACCCGTTGGCCGAGGCCCCGCGCCACGTCGTCGCCCAGTGCCAGGGCGTTGAGCACCCGGCCGGTGGCGAGGGTGAGCAGCAGACCCACCAGCAGGAAGGGCGCCACGGTGCGCACCTCGTCCCAGCCGCGGCCGGCGACGGCACCGACCTGCCAGAACCGGAAGGTGTCCAGCGTCTGCCGGCTGCTCACCAGCACGGCGCTGGTGAGGGAGACGATGCCGGCGTTGAACGCGGCGCCGGCCAGGGCCAGCTTCACCGGGGTGGCGCCCTCGCGGCCGATGCTGGCGACGGTGTAGACCACCACCCCGGCGACGGCGGCACCGGCCAGGGCGAACCAGATGTAGGCCTGCAGGGAGCTGAGGCCGAAGACGAAGAGGGCGATCACCACGGCCAGCGAGGCACCGGCGTTGATGCCGAGGATGCCGGGGTCGGCCAGGGGGTTGCGGGCCAGGCCCTGCATGGCCGCGCCGGCCAGGCCCAGTGCGGCGCCGACCGCGACGGCGACCACGGTGCGCGGCAGCCGCGCGCGGACCACGGTGTGGTCGGTGTCGGCCGGGTCGTGGTCGGTCCAGGCCTGCCAGACCGTGCTCCAGGCGACCGTCCGGGCGCCGTACTTCAGGGACAGGACGCAGACCACCGCCAGCACGAGCAGGGCCAGCACGAGCGCGGCCGAGCCGGCCACGCGGGATGCGCGTGGCCGGCTCGGGGTGCTCGCGGCGGTCGCCGCGCGGGTGGGGGTCTGCGTCACCGTCAGGAGGCCTTGCCGGCGGCGTCCGCCAGCAGCGGGAGGTACTGGTCCAGCGCCCACGGGATGCTCAGCACGCTGGCCGCCGACAGCGACAGGGTCAGCGTGTTGTCGCTGGTGGTGACCAGGGCGCCGTTCTGCACCGCGGGGATCTGGCTCAGCAGCGGGTCGGCCTTGATGGTGTCCACGGTCTTGGCGTCGGCGACCCAGCTGACGAAGACGTCGGCGGCGAGCTGGTCGGCCCGCTCCGGGGACCAGCTGACGTAGAACTCCTCGCCCTTGGCGTTCTGGGCCACCACCGGGGCCAGGGTCATGCCCAGCGAGGAGAGGAAGCGCGGCCGGTTGTCCACGTCGGTGTAGAGGTAGATCTTCTCCGCCGCAGACGGGTCGAGGTTGCCGTAGATGAAGGTCTTGCCCTTCAGCTGCGGGTACTGCGCGACCTTCTCGGCGATGAGCTTCTCGTTGTCGGCGATCAGCGTGTCGGCCTCGCTGGACTTGCCCAGTGCCTGGCCGATCATCTTGGCGGAGTCCTGCCAGGAGGTGCCGTAGGCGACACCCGGCGGGGCGATCACGGGGGCGATCTTGCTCAGCTTGTCGTACTCCTCCTGGGTGATGCCGGAGTAGGCGGCCAGGATGACGTCCGGCTGGGCCTTGGCGACCTCGGTGAAGTTGATGCCGTCGGTCTCGGAGTACTGCGCCGGCGCCTTGCTGGTGCCGATCTCCGCGCCCGCCTTCTTCAGAGCCTCGTCCTTCCAGGGGGTCGAGCCCTTGTCGTTGCCACCGAACTCGTCCTTGGACATCCCTACGGGGACGACGCCCAGCGCCAGCGCCACGTCGGCGTTCACCCAGGAGACGGTGGCGACGCGGGTGGGCTGCTTGGCGAGGGTGGTCTCACCGAAGGAGTGCTTGATGGTGACCGGGTAGGCCGTGGACGAGCTGGTGGTGGGCTCGGTGGCGGCGCTGTCGTCGGAGGTTCCGGTCGAGCATCCAGCCAGGGCGAGTCCGAGCACCACGGACACGGCGGCGATCGCGCGTGTGCGGCTCCAAAGGGACATGGTTCTCCTCAGACGACGGTTAGGTAAGGGGAACCTAACAGCAGGGGTGGGTCGCTGCCTACCGGGGCGGCACCAGCGCTGCCTGCAGCGTTGTTGTGGACGGTGAGGGAGCCCACGGTCGGAGGAAGTGGGCGAAGACGGACAATGGACCCGTGGGTTCCTCGAGCAAGAAGCGTCCGGGTGCCCAGCGCACCTCCCGTCCGGCCCCCGAGCCGGCTGCCGACGCGTCGGTGGCCGAGCTGCTGCACGCCGCGGCGGCCCTGGTGGGCGGCACCCGCACCGAGACCCGTCGCCTCGACGGGTACGTGCAGCGCCTGGCGCGGCTGGATGCTGAGGCCGAGGGCGCCTGGCCGGTGCTGCAGCCGGTGCTGGAGACGCTGTGGGAGCACGGGTGGCAGCCCGCCGACGTGGCCCACGTGGTGCGGCGTGACTGGCCGGCCACCGTGGTTGACCTGGCCGTGGGGCTGGTGGCGCGCGACGTCCGGGCCCGGCCGGACCTGCCGGAGGAGTGGTCGGTGCAGCTGCACACGATCGGCGCCGAGACGGCTGCTGCGGACACCGCGGCGTGGAGCAGGCGCCACCTGCTCTCACCCACCGAGGCCTGGTACGACGTGGCGTGCCTGCTGCACCGCCTCACCACGCTGCCCACGCTGCAGGTGCTCAGCCCTCCGCCGTCACAGTGGTCCACCGGCCCGGTGCTCACCCCGGTGGCGGGCAGCGGAGGCGCTGGCGAGCCGAAGATGCTGGCCCGCATCCGGGCCCTGCTGGCCAAGGCGGAGTCCACCGACTATCCCGAGGAGGCTGAGGCGCTCAGCGCCAAGGCCCAGGACCTGATGACGCGCTACGCCATCGACGTGGCCGTGCTGCGGGCCGGTGCCGGCAGCGGGGTACTCGGCCAGGTGCGCGCCCGCCGGGTGCACGTCGAGGCCCCCTACCCCGACGGCAAGGCACAGCTGCTCAGCGTGGTGGCCGAGGCCAACGGGGCCCGGCTGATCTGGGCGGAGAGCCTGGGCGTGGCCACCCTGGTGGGTCTGCCCGAGGACCTCGACCTGGTGGAGCTGCTGTTCACCTCGCTGCTGCTGCAGGCCACCCGGGCGATGACCGAGCCGGGGCAGGGCAGCGAGAACCGCTCGCGCTCCTTCCGGCGGGCCTTCCTCATCGCCTACGCGGTGCGGGTGGGCGAGCTGCTCGAGCGCAGCAGCCGCCACGCCCAGGACGAGGCCGCGCAGGCCTACGGCGCGGAGCTGGTGCCGGTGCTGCGCGAGCGCGGCGAGGCGGTGACGGAGGTGTTCACCCAGCTGTTTCCCGACGTGGTGGTGCGCCGCAGCCGGCCGGTGGACGCGCAGGGCTGGCACGCCGGCCGCGCGGCTGCCGACTCCGCTGACCTGGGCGCCAACCGCACCCGCCTGGCCCAGTAACCCACCGCGCTCGCCTGGCCGGGTGCTGCCGGGCTGCGTAGCGTCGGGTCCTGGCCCCGGTCGGCGGCGTGCGGGGAGGCGTGGGTGTCCACAGGTCGCTCCTACGCACAGCTCAGCGCGGCGCAGCGCCGCTCGCTGCTGCGTCGGGCGGTGGTGTGGCCCATCGGCACCGCGGTGGTGCTGGTGGTGGCGTACTTCGTGCTTCCACTGCGGCGGGTGGACGACGTGCGCACCTGGGTGCTGCTGGTCGCCGTGCTCGTCGTCGTCGTGGTGGTCGCGGCGTGGCAGGTCTACCGGATCACCCGGGACCGGTACCCGGTGGTGCAGGCGGCGGAGGCGCTGGCCGCGGTGGTGCCGACCTACCTCGTGGGGTTCGCGATGGTCTACCACCTGATGAGCGAGGCCAGCCCGACCAGCTTCGCCGAGCCGCTGTCCCGGATGGCCGCGCTGTACTTCACCGTCACGGTGGCCAGCACGGTCGGCTTCGGCGACATCACCGCTGACACCGACGCGGCCCGTGCGGTGGTGACGGTGCAGATGCTGGCCAACCTGGTGCTGCTGGGCCTGGGCGGGCGGTTGGTGCTGCTGGCGGTGCGCGCCGGGCGCAGCCGGTCCGCCGCCGGGGACGACCCGCCGTCCTAGCGGAGCTGGCGCTGGATCTCCTCGGCCACCGCCGGTGAGAACGCCACCAGCGTCACCTCGTCCACCGTGGTGGGTGCGTTGCGGATCGCGGTGATCGCCTGGCTCACGGCGTCCTCCAGCGGCCAGCCGTAGGCCCCGGCGGAGATCAGCGGGAAGGCCACGCTCGTCGCGCCCAGCTCGTCGGCCACGGCGAGGCTGGCGGTGTAGGCCGAGCGCAGCACCGCTGAGCGGTCCTGGCTGCGGGAGTACACCGGGCCCACGGTGTGGATGACCCACCGGGCCGGCAGGCGACCCGCCGTGGTGGCCACCGCCTGCCCGGCCGGCAGCCCGTCGGGCAGGCTGCTCGCGCGCAGCTGCCGGCACGCCGCGAGGATCTCTGGTCCGCCGGCACGGTGGATCGCCCCGTCCACCCCGCCACCGCCGAGCAGCCCCGAGTTGGCTGCGTTCACCACGGCATCCACCGGCAGGGCGGTGATGTCGCCCTCGACCACCCGAAGCTCGGTCACGGCTGGTCCTCCGCCCCGGGGGCTCCGCTGGTGCCCACCGCCCGCCCGTCCAGCAGCCGGTGGCAGGCCAGCCGCAGGTCGTACTCCGCCTCCGCGGTGGTGAACCGGGCGTTCAGGCTGGACTGCAGGATGCCGAACCACATCATGATGAGGATGCGGATGACCGCGGCGGTGTCCTGGTCGGGGTCGTCGGTGCCCAGCACCCGGGCGAGCGCCTCCCGGATGGAGGTGTCGATGACGCGCACCTCGGGCACGGTCTCGGCGTTGGCCGACTGCACCGCCTGGATCATCGCCGACGCCAGCGTGGGGTTGTCCAACAGGTAGCCGTGGATGCCCCAGAGCGTGTCGAAGATGCGCGAGGCGGGGGTGCCGCCGGTGGGGGGGTTGCGGGCGAAGCCCTCGCTCAGGCCCTGTACCTGCCGGGCCATCACGCCGACGAACAGGTGGGTCTTGGACGGGAAGTAGCGGTACAGCGTGCCGATGGCGACCTCGGCGGCCTCGGCCACGTCGTGCATCTGCACCCGGTCGAAGTCCTTGGCCATGGCCTGCTCGGTCGCGGCCTGCAGGATGCGCACCCTGCGGGCCCGTTGCGGCTGGGTGGTGGGAGCGGCCGCTGACCTGCTGTCGGCTACACGAGGCATCTGCCTACCCTTCCACCGTCCTGGGTGGTACACAATTAGAATACATACTAGTTTCCCTGCCCGTCCGGGCGAACAGCCCCGAGAGGCAGAATGCAGATGACCCAGGCAGACACCGGCTTCGGCTCGGCCAGCCCCAACGGCCAGAGCCCGACCGGCCACCCGGTGGCAGTGGTGGAGGCCACCCGGCGCGTGGGGGAGGCCCTGCTGCGCACCGACCTGCCGGCCGAGGAGCTGCAGGACATCGCCGCCCAGCTCGACGCCATCGCCGCCCGCCTGGCCGTGGGCGCCCCGAGCCACGAGCAGGTCGCTGACGAGCTGCGCGGGTGGAAGCGCCCGCCCGAGCACGACCCGGCCTCGGGGGCCCGCAACGTGGTGGCACCACCGCTGCGGCTGGTCGGCGACGGCCCCCGCACGATGATCGGCGAGGTCACCCTGAACTGGCTGCACCACGGGCCGCCGCACCACGCCCACGGTGGGGTGAGCGCGCTGATCCTGGATCACGCCCTCGGGGTGTGCAACGGCTGGGCGGGCAAGCCCGGAGTGACCGCGTCGCTGACCATGACCTACCACCGGATGACCCCGCTGAACGTCCCGCTGACGGTGCGCACCGAGTGCCTGAGCATCGAGGGCCGCAAGATCCGCACCGTCGGGAGCATCGAGCACGAGGGTCAGGTCTGCGTCTCCGCGGAGGGACTGTTCATCGCGCTGCCGGGCATGCAGCAGCCGGAGCAGGACTAGCGCCACGGCGGCCTACCCGGTGGCCGGGGCGGGCTGCTCACCGCCGGGCTCGGTCGCCCCGCCGCCCTCAGCCTCGGCGTTGCCGAACACCGCCACGGCCACCGCGCCCACCACCGCGAAGACGAAGCCCAGCGCCGCCAGCCACTGCAGCCCGGGCTTGGCGGCGTCGCCGAGCAGCCACACGCCCACCACGCCCGGGATCACCGTCTCGCCCACCACCAGCGCGGCGGTGGCCCCGGTGACCGAGCCCAGCTGCAGGGCGACGGTGAAGAGGTAGTACCCGCCGATGCCGCCCAGGGCGATGGTCCACGAGGCCGGGTCGCTGAGCAGCACGGGAACGTCCAGCGGGTCCAGCCCCTCGGTCACCCGCACCGCGATGGCCAGCACCCCGAACCCCAGCCCCGCGAACAACCCGGCGGCGATCGATCCACGGCTGCCCAGCCGGCGCACGGTGAGCTGGCCGATCACCAGCAGCGCGACGGCGATCCCCAGCAGGCTCCAGTGCAGCACCGGGTCGACGTCGCCGCCGCCTTCCTTGCCGGCCGAGACCCCCAGGGCCAGCAGCGAGGCCACGACCACCGCGATGGCCACCCAGTCCCGCCGGTACAGCCGGGTGTGCAGCACCACCACCGCCAGCAGCGCCGTCACCACCAGGTTGGAGCTCATGATCGTCTGGGACAGGAACAGCGGGATCAGCCGCGCCGAGACGGCGTTGCTGGCGAAGCCCAGCACGTCGAGCAGGGTGCCGGCGACGTACCAGAAGCTGAGCACCGCGGCGAGCGTGGCGGCCAGGGTGGGGGCGCCGGAGCTGGTGGCCTGGTTGGTCGCACCCTGCGCCTTGGCCCGGGCGGCGGAGCGGCGGGCGGCGTAGGCCTGCAGCACCGACGAGGTGCCGTAGCTGATGCAGGCGAGCAGGGCGCAGAGCAGGCCGACCAGCATGGATGCCCCTGCCTCTCAGCGAGCGCGGCAGCGATGGTTCTGCTCACCGACGATAGAGGAACCAGACCGGTGGGGCGTGCGGTCTCATCGCCGGGGTGCGCGGGGCTCACCCAGGTTCAGGGATCAGGTCAGCCGTCGGGGAGCTCACCGCCGTGGAACAGCAGCTCGGTCAGCGTGTCGACGTAGGCGTGAAACTCGGCGGTCCGCATCGTCGCCGCGGTGCGGGGACGCGGCAGGTCGATCGGCACGACCTCGATCACCCGACCGGGCCGCGCGCTCATCACCGCCACGGCGTCGGACAGCAGCACGGCCTCGCTGATGCCGTGGGTGACCATGAGGGTGGTTGCCGGCTTCTCGGTCCAGATGCGCTGCAGCTCCAGGTTCAGCCGCTGGCGAGTCATGTCGTCGAGCGCACCGAAGGGTTCGTCCAGCAGCAGGACCGACGGACGGAGCACGAGGGCTCTGGCGATCGAGACCCGCTGGCGCATGCCGCCGGACAGCTGCGCCGGCTTGGCCTTCTCGAAGCCGCTGAGGCCGACCAGGTCGATCAGCTCCCGCACTAGCTCCGGTTCGGCTGCCAGACCAGCCGCCTGCCGCGGCAGCGCGATGTTCGCCTCGACGGTGCGCCAGGGCAGCAACGCCGAGTCCTGGAACGCGACCCCCAGCTCGTGCGCCGTGCGCAGCTCTCGCGGGCTCATGCCGTGGACGAGGGCCTGCCCCGCATCGGG
This sequence comes from Rhodococcus sp. Z13_19A, assembly GCF_058133575.1. Lineage (NCBI taxonomy): Bacteria > Bacillati > Actinomycetota > Actinomycetes > Mycobacteriales > Nocardiaceae > Rhodococcus > Rhodococcus sp. Z13_19A. The sequence goes on along the minus strand of NZ_JBYUNN010000001.1, from coordinate 782,717 downwards.
CTGGTCCAGTCCCGCGAGGATGCGGAGAACGGTGGACTTGCCGCAGCCCGAGGGGCCCAACAAGGACAGGAACTGGCCCTCCGAGGTGCGTAGGTCCACGTTGTCGAGGGCCGCGACGGAGGTGCGCCCAGACTTGAAGGAACGGGTCAGGCCGGTCACGTCGAGGCCCGTGCCGAGCGGGCGCTGGGGACGGGCAGCGGCGGTGCTGTGCTCCGCGGGTGAGCGAGTGGCAATCACGTTGTCGGAGCTCCGATCGGTGGGCACGGCAGGGGGCTGGGAAGAATGGCCGAGACAGCATCCGGAAATGGTGACCTGGCGAAAGCGCACGCTCCGGCAGATGATTGCGCTGCGCTTGCCGAGCGCTCACCGTGCCCGGCCGCAACATCTGCTGTCAAGCGGCAGTGGGGGCGTTACGCACCGTTAACGCGACAGCAACCACGCCGTTGTTCGCCGCGCGTAGCTTCCTTTCTGCGAGGGCGTGAACCACTGGCCCGAGCAGTCCGTCCGGCTCAGCCGGCAACGAGCTGGAGCTCCCCTCCAGCGGAGGACGTCATCTCCAGTGATGGGCGCGAGGGCCATCGCAGACACACATTCGTCTGTCTGTGGGAGGTACCTCATGCACGACCTGGTCATTCGCGACATCGGCCACCTCGTCCTCGAGCCCGGGTCTGAGCTCAGCAACGCCTGGTTGGCGGTGACGTCCGGCCGTGTCGCGGCAGTGGGCGAGGCTGGCACGGAACCTGCTGCGGAACAAGTGGTTTCGGTGGGTGGGCGAACGGTCACGCCCGGCCTGGTGAACACCCACCACCACATGTACCAAAACCTCACTCGCTCCTACGGGCCGGTGGTGAACGGATCGCTCTTCGACTGGCTGACCGGGCTCTACCCGATCTGGGCGGGCCTGGACGAGGAAGCGGTCTACGTCTCCACCTACGTCGGGATTGCCGAGCTGCTGCTGGGCGGGTGCACGACGTCCACCGACCACCTCTACGTGCACCCCCGCCCCAATCTCGTCGACGCACAGATCCGAGCCGCCCGCGACATTGGTTTTCGCTTTTATCCGACCCGCGGCTCCATGTCATTGTCGGTGAAGGATGGCGGATTGCCGCCGGACAGCGTCACGCAAGACACCGACACCATTATGGCGGACAGCCAGCGACTCATCGATGCGTACCACGACCCCGCGCCTGGGGCGATGACCAGAATTGCGCTGGCGCCCTGCTCGCCATTCTCTGTGGACGACACGCTGATGCGGCAGACCGCGGAGCTCTCCGAACGGACGGGGGTGCGAATGCACACCCACCTCGCCGAGGACGTCGACGAGCACACCTTCTGCTTGGAGCGGTACGGACGGACCCCGGTCGAGCACTTCGAGGACGTCGGCTGGGCCGGTGACCGCTCGTGGGTCGCGCACTGCATCTACCCGTCCGCCGACGAGATCCAGCGGCTGGCGAACGCCGGCGTCGGTGTGGCGCACTGCCCGAGCTCCAACATGCTCATCGGCAGCGGGACGGCGGGCGTGGCAGCGATGCGCCGGGCCGGAGTGCCCGTCGGACTGGGGTGTGACGGCTCCGCCTCCACCGATCACGCGTCCCTGTGGCTGGAGGCGCGGACCGCGCTGCTGCTGGGGCGCTTCGCCGGTGGTCCGACCGCCATGACTGCGCGCGACGCGCTGGAGATCGCCACCGTCGGCTCGGCACGGTGCCTCGGCTGGGAGGACGAGCTGGGCAAGCTCGTCCCGGGTTCGGTCGCTGACCTGGTCGCCTGGCACATGGACCCGGTCTCGCTCGCGGGTGCGCACAGCGACCCCGTGGAGGCGCTGCTGCGGTGCGGCCCTGCGCGCGCCTGGACGACCGTGGTGAACGGCCGGATCTTGGTCGACTCCGGTCAGCTGGTCCTGCCTGGCCTGGCGGATGCGCTGACCGACCACCGCCGCATCGCCACCCGCCTGCAGCACGCACTCGTGCACTGACGTCTCGCCAGCCGAGCCAGATCGGAGGTTCTGCACGTGATGGTGATCAGCAAGAGTCACAAGCCCCGTGTTGTTCCCGCCCACCTGGCGGGTGCGCTGGAGAACCCGCCGCTGCGCGCGAAGGGGTGGGCGCGATGACCGCGGTACCGATGGCCGGCGCGGGCCGCACGGCGGCCCCCGGGGCGGCTGTCGGCCTGCTCCGTCAACGGGGCGGAGGGCTGCTGCGGCGGGCCGGCGGAGTCGTCGCGGTGCTCGTGGTGTGGCAGGTGCTTGCCGCCACGGTGTTCTCGTCCTACTACGCGTTGCCCGCTCCGACCGCGATTCTCACGCAAGCAGTGGCTGACTGGTCGCTGGTGCAGCCGAACCTGGTGCAAACGGCCAAGGAAGCCGGCCTGGGCTGGCTCTTCGGCAACGGCTTGGCGTTCGCGCTGGCGCTGGTGTTCCTCACCGTGCGTCCGGTCGAGAAGATTGCGACGCAGGTGGCCCTGGCCCTGTACTGCCTTCCGGTCATCGCGATCGCGCCGATCCTCACCGCCGTGCTCGACGGTGATCGCCCCCAGATCGCGATCGCCGCGCAGAGCGTGTTCTTCACGACGCTGGTGGCGCTGATGCTGGGCGCGAAGTCGGCAGATCGCTCGTCCCTGGACGTGGTGGACTGCGCCGGCGGCTCCCGGTGGCAGCAGTTCCGCCGAATCCGGTTGCCCGCGGCGCTGCCCGCGACGTTCGGCGGACTGAGGATTGCGGCTCCCGCAGCGGTGCTGGGGGCAATCATCGGCGAGTACCTGGGCGCGCAGTCCGGGCTGGGCGTCGCCATGGTCTACGCCCAGCAGTCCCTCGACGTGGAGCGCACCTGGGCGCTGGCGCTGTACGCCACGCTCCTTGCCGGAGCCGCCTACGCCGCCACCGCCCTGGTCGAGCGGAAGGTCTGCTACTGGTCGGCGGACATGGCCAACGGCGCAGGGGCGGCCCCGGCGCCGCAGTCGATGCTGAAGCGGGTCGCCACGACCACCGTCACCGCGGTCGGTGCCACGGCGGGCGCAGCCGTGCTGTGGCAGCTGGCGATCGGGGGCCTGGACCCGTACTTCGCCAAGGGTCCCGCAGACGTGTGGACCTACCTGACCACGCCCGGGGAAGACCGGACGCAGCTGTTCGAAGCCCTCGAGACGACGGTGGTCCACGCCTTGGGCGGATACGTGCTCGGCACCGCTGCCGCGCTCGCCACTGCGGTGGCCATCCTCGTGTGGCCGGCGGTGGACGCCGCCGTGATGCCGTTGGCCATCGCGCTGCGGGCGGTACCCCTGGTGGCGATGACCCCGCTCATCGCGCTGGTCTTCGGCCGCGGTCTGGTCACGGTGCTGGTGATCGCCGGCATCGTGACCTTCTTCCCCTCGCTCGTCACCATCGTCACGGGCATGCGCACGGTCCCGCAGGGCGCGGTCGACCTGCTGACCGCGTACGGGGCCTCCACGCTCGGCGTCATGGCTCGGGCTCGAGTCCCCTACGCGCTGCCCAGCGTCTTCGCCGCCGCCCGGATCGCTGCTCCCTCGGCGGTGATGGGGGTGCTGCTCGCTGAGTGGCTGGCGACCGGGGACGGCATCGGTTTCCTCATGCTCCGCGCGTCCATGAATGCCAGCTACGACCGACTCTGGGCCGCGGTCGTGCTGATGACAGTCGTCTCCCTCACCGCTTACGCGCTCGCCGCCGCTGCCGAGAACGCGCTCACCCGCATCCGCTTTCACTAAGGAGCCATCAATGACCCCTGCAACATCTCCGCTCTCACGCCGCACCCTGCTTCGGGGCGCACTGGGGCTGGGCGCCCTCGCCCTCGGCGGCCCGGCCGTCCTGTCGGCGTGCGCGTCCGGCGCCACGAACCAGGTGGCCGCGGACGGCACCAGGGCGATGACCTACCAGCTCAGCTGGTTGCCGACCACTGAGCACTCGGGAAGCTGGATCGCCTCCGACCGTGGCTTCTACCGAGACGGCGGGCTGTCGGTGGAGTTCCTCAACGGTGGACCGAACACCAGCCGGGAGACGGTGGTGATGTCCGGCAAGGCGCTGGTCGGCGGCAGCGAGGCCGACGTGGTGGCCAAGGCGATCACGCAGGGTGCCGATCTCAAGATCATCGGCACCCGGTTCCAGAAGAGTCCGTTCTGCATCCTGTCGCTGGCGGACACCCCGATCAAGTCGCCACAGGAGATGGTCGGAAAGAAGATCGGTGTCGCGGCGGCGAACGAGACCGTGTTCAACCTGCTGCTGAAGATCAACAACATCGACCCGGCGTCGATCGACGTGGTTCCGGTGCAGTTCGACCCTGCCCCCGTCGCGAACCGCGAGGTGGATGGCCAGGTCGTCTTTGTCATCAACGAGCCGACCCAGCTCGAGGCAAAGGGCATCGACACCCACACCTTTCTGTTTGCAGACCACGGCTACACGCTGTTCTCCGGCGTCTACTTCGCGAAGACCCAGACCGTGCGCGAGAACCCCGAGCAACTCAGCGCGTTCTTGCTGGCGGAGCGCCGCGGCTGGGAGGCCAACATTGCCGATCCCCAGCTTGGCGCCGACCTGACGGTGAACGTGTTCGGCAAGGACCAGGGATTCGACCGCGCGCAGCAGCTCGTCGAGTCGCGCACCATCCCCCAGATCATGGTGACGCCGGACACGAACGCCGGGGGCTTGTTGACCCTCCCACCGGCGCTGATTGAGCAGAACATCAAGACGCTCAACACCGCTGGCATTGCTGTGGCGGCCGACCAGCTGTTCACCACGTCGATCCTCGACCGTCTCTGACGGCGCACCCCAGGAGGGAGAACATCTGATGACGGAGTGGATCCCGGTCGCGCTCGCGCGCGACATCGAGCCCGGATCGGCAACGGGCACCAGCATCGGCGGTGCGGCGGTCGCGCTGTGGCGCGGTGCTGACGGATCCGTGCACGCGTGGGCCGATCGCTGCCCCCACCGGGGCATGCGCCTGAGCCTGGGATTCGTGGCCGGCGAGCGACTGGTCTGCCTGTACCACGGCTGGCAGTTCGACCAGGCCGGTGCGTGTCGGCACATCCCCGCCCACCCCGACCTCGCTCCTCCAGCAGCCGTGCGCACGGTGCGCTACCGGGTGCGGGAGGAGTCGGCGATGGTGTGGGTGGCGTTGCCGGGTGACGACGAGGGCCCATTCTCCGCCGACCGCCGGGCAGAAGGAGAGTCAGTACCGGCGTGCTCGGTGTTCGTCGAGGCCGACCGGCACCGCGTCCTCGACGAGATGATCTCGTGCACGGGGGGCGGGGAGGTCGCCGGGACCACCGTGCGGGTAATGGTCGGCGGCACGCCGGTGCTGGTGGGGACTCAGGCGATGGGCGACGAGGTGACCGCTCTGCACGTCGTCGCGCAGGCGGGAGCCGACACTGCCGCGGTCACTTCCGTCGTGCGGTGGGCCCACGAGCTCCGCGACCGTGTGCACGCGACGACGGAGCTGGTGACCGCGTGACCGGCACCCTGGTCCTGCACGACTTTGCGCTTGATCCACGGTGCTACGCGGTGCGGCTGGCGCTGTCGGTGCTGGGCATCGACCACCAAGTCCGGCCGGTCGACGTGTACCCGGGTGGTGAGCACCGCGGCGCCGTCTACCGGAGGCTGACCCCGACCGGAGAGCTGCCGGTGGTCGAGCACGACGGCACCGTCGTGGTGGGGACTGCGCGGGTCCTCCAGCACCTCGTGCAGCTGACCGATCACCGGCGGACGTGGGCCGGACCGGGCGTTGACACCTGGCTGGAGTTCTCGGCCGGACCGCTGGCTGCGGTGTACGCGGCCAGGGACACCGCCATGTACACCACCGAACCGTTCCACCCCGGTGCTGCGGTGTCGGCGCTGCGCACGCTCGACGACCACCTCGCGCTACAACGACTCCAGGACCACTGGGTGGTGGGGAACCGTCCGACCATCGCCGACCTTGCCCTGTTCCCGGCCGCCGCACTGAGCCGCGACATCGGGGTTGACCACGACCGCTTCCCGGCCCTGCGGCACTGGATGCGCAAGGTCAAGTTGCTGCCCGGCTTCACCGAGATGCCCGGCATTCCGGTCTTTCCCTGAAGACCATTTCCCTCCAAGAGAAAGGGTCCAGCACGACAATGGACTCATCTACCGTTGCAGCGGTCATCCGCGGCCTCAAGCGGGCCGGTGTCAGCACCGTCTGCTACTTGCCTGACTCGCTGTTCAAGGAGCTCTACCCCGCGCTTGACGCCGACCCGGACATCCGCACCATCCAGGTGACCAACGAGGGGGAGGGTGCCGCCATCTGCGGCGGAATCTTCTTGTCCGGCAAGCGGGCAGCCCTCATCATGGAGAACTCGGGGCTGCGCGCCTCCGTCGAGCCCCTGGCTCGCATGGGCCTCGGCGCCGGGATACCCGTGATCATGCTGATGAGCTACCGCGGCGAGCTCGGCGAGAACAACTGGTGGGCTGTTCCGCACGGAATCACCATGGATCCGATTCTCGATGCCCTCCGGATTCCGTACCGCATCGTCCGCGAGGTGGACTCCGTGGAACGCGCGATCACGGACGCGTTCGACTGGTCCTACGCGGCTTATCACCATTCCGCTGTGGCTCTGGGTGGAGGACTCGTCCGATGACCATGACCCGTTTCGACTGCATGACGCTGCTCGCCGAGAAGCTGTCCGACGAGCTGGTGATCGTCTCGCTCGGCGCCAGCGTCGATGAGTGGTACAACGCCGCGCCGCACATGCGGGAGGCGAGCCTGTTCCAGCAGCAGCTCGGCTGCGTGACGCCGCAGGCCTTCGGGCTGGCGACCGGTCTGCCCCACCGCAGGATCATCTCCCTCGACACCGACGGCGGGATGCTGTTCAACCTCGGCATCCTTGCGACCGTGGCCAACGAGCGGCCCCGCAACCTGTTCACCGTGGTGTGGGACAACGAGTGCTACCAGTCCATCGGCGGGCCTCCCACGCACACCGCCAAGGGCATCGTGAGCATCGCCGCCATCGCTCGGGGCGCGGGCATCGAGCACGCCTACACGGCCACCACCGTGGAGGAGTTCGACAAGCACTGCGTGGCTGGGCTGGCGGCGGACGAGCCCTACGTGCTGGTGGCGAAGGTGTCCAGCGCCGTTCAGCCGGGGATCAGGCGCAAGCACAGCGACGGACGGGAGGACAAGTACATCTTCGTCCGCCACGTGGAGGCGACGGAGGAGATCACCATCATGGGGCCCAGTGAGCACAACTGAGGTCTTCGACTACGTCATCGTGGGCGGCGGGTCAGCGGGGTGCGTTCTTGCCGCTCGGCTCTCCGAGGACCCCGGCACCCGGGTCCTGCTCGTGGAGGCGGGTCCGGGCCACGCCGGCGCCACGCAGCTGGAGAAGCCCGCCACGTGGGCAGCACTGCTCGGCGGTGCCTACGACTGGGGCCACACCTACGCGCCGAACCCTCGGCTCGGCGGCCGGGCGGTGCCGATTCCGCGCGGACGGGTGCTCGGCGGCTCCAGCAGCATCAACGCGATGCTGTGGTACCGCGGCTGTTCCGCCGACTACGACGCGTGGGAGGCGGCGGGGGCGAAGGGCTGGAACTTCGCGTCCCTGCTGCCCTACTTCCGACGAGCGGAGGACTGGGAGGGAGGTGCCACCGACCTGCGGGGTGCCGGTGGCCCGATACGCATAACCCGTCCCGTGGATCCGCACCCGGTCGCCCGCGCGCTGCTGGAGGCCGCCGCTGAGCTCGGCATGGCAGTGCTCGACGACTCCAACGGCCACGACGTCGCGGGCGCGTCGCTGGCCAACCTCACGATCGCCGATGGCCAGCGCGTGAGCACTGCCCGTGCCTACCTTGACCCGGCGGCCCGCCGCGGCAACCTCACCGTGCGAGTGGGAGTGACCGTCAGAGAGCTGCTGTTCGAGGGGAACCGCTGCACGGGGGTGCGGGTCGACGGCCCGGACGGCGCCGCCGACATCCACGCGGACGTGGAGACGCTGCTGTGCGCGGGGGCCATCTCCAGCCCGCACCTGCTGCTGCTCGCTGGCATTGGCGACCCAGCTCAGCTGCGCCGCCACGGGCTCCCAGTGCGGCTGTCCCTGCCGGGCGTCGGGCGCAACCTGCAGGACCACCCGCTGCTGATGGGCGTGAACTTCCGCGCCCGTGCTCCGCTGGGCCCCGCGCGGGACAACGGCGGCGGGGCGATCCTCAACTGGCGGTCCGATCCGCAGCTGGAGCACCCGGACCTGCACGCGTTCGTGGTGCAGGGAGCGCACGCCACCCCGGAGGTGGCTGCCCGCCACGACCTCACCGGCGACGTCTTTGCGGTCTCGCCCGGCCTCATGCGCGCCCACAGCGTGGGGGAGCTGACCCTGCGGTCGGCCGACCCGGGGGTGAGTCCGCACATCGATCCGCGCTACCTGTCCGATCCGCGGGACCTCGCTGCCCTGGTCGCGGGGCTCGACCGTGTCTTCGACCTCGCGGACACCGTGGCGTACCGAGCGCTCGTGGAACGCCCCGTGGCGCCGGAGCGGCGTCTCGGACCGAGTGAAGCCGCGGAGTTCGTCCGGATGAGCTGCTCCACGTTCTTCCACACCGCAGGCACCTGCGCCATGGGCTACGGGGCGGAGGCGGTCGTCGACGCCGAGCTGCGCGTGCACGGCGCCGACGGCCTGCGGGTGGTGGACGCCTCGGTGATGCCAGTACTGCCGTCGTGCAACACCAACGCACCAGTGATCGCTCTCGCCGAGCGCGGCGCCGCGTTGATTCGTGGAGAGGAATGACGTCGTGCCCCAGCTGACCCTGCTGACCGCCGATGCGGTGGTGACGATGGACGCCGATCGAACCGTGGTCCCCGGCGGAGCCGTGGTGGTGTCGGGCGACCGGATCGTCGCGGTCGCCACCGCCACCGAGCTGCGGTCCCAGTTCCCCGACGCCACCGAGGTCGACCTGTCCGGGCGGCTGCTCATGCCGGGGCTCGTGAACACCCACTCGCACTCGGGGCTCCTGCGGGGAACTGCTGAGCACCTCCCGGTGTGGGAGTGGCTGCGGATACACATCGACCCGATGCATCGCGTCCTCACCGCGGACGAGGCCGAAGCCGCGTCGTGGCTCTGCTACGCGGAGAGCGTGCTGGCGGGAACCACCACCGTCGTCGACATGTGGCGCTTCATGGAGCGCAGCGTGGCCGCTGCGGCCGAGATCGGAAACCGGCTAGTCACCGTCAGCTACGTCGGTGCCCACCCAGACCACGACTACTTCGACTCGCTCGACGACAACGAGCGCCTGCTGCAGCGCTGCCAGGGAGCGGCCGACGGACGAGTGACCGTGTGGGTCGGTCTCGAGCACGTGTTCTACGCCGACGACGCCGGCCAGCGGCGCGCCGTCGACCTGGCCCGCGACTACGACACCGGCTTCTACACGCACTGCAGCGAGTCAGAGATCGAGATCGCCGAGTTCGATCGGAGGTTCGGCGCGCGCCCGGTGTTCGCCCTCGAGCGGCTCGGGTTCCTGGACACGCCGCGGACCATGCTCGCGCACGCGGTGTGGCTGGACGACGCCGAGATCAGGCACCTCGCGCAACGCGGGGTTGGAGTCGCCCACAACCCGGTCAGCAACATGAAGCTGGCCAGCGGCATCGCGCCGATCACCGCGATGCTCGACGCGGGCGTCGCGGTGGGGCTGGGAACGGACGGCGAGAAGGAGAACAACAACCTCGACATGTTCGAGGAGATGAAGGTCGCGTCCCTGCTGGGCAAGCTCGTCAGGAACGACGCGGCCGCGATGGACAGCTGGACGGTCCTGGAGGCCGCCACCACGGGTGGTGCCCGCGCGCTCGGGATGGACGCTGACATCGGGTCCCTGGAACCAGGCAAGAAGGCGGACCTCATTGCGGTGCGCACGGACACGCCGCGCATGACGCCGCTGTTCGTGGACGGCCCCTTCGCGAACCTGCACCACAACCTGGTCCACGCCGTCCGGGGCGGCGACGTCGACCTGACGATGGTGAACGGCTGTGTCGTCGTCCGTGACGGGAAGCTGGTCGAGCACGACCTGCCGTCGATCATCGCCCGTGCCCGGGCGGCCGTGCCCGGCTTGTTCGCGCGCCGTGCCCAGTGGTTGGCGAGCACCCATGAAGGTGACCTGAAAGGCGTGTTCCATGCAGAAGTGTGACGACCCGGTGGTTCTGGACCAGTGGTACGCCGTGTGCGCCGAGGACGAGCTCGTCGACGGAGTGGTCAACACCCGGCTGCTCGGCGCGGAGCTCTGCTGCGGCCGTGAGCCCGGTGGCAAGCCGGTAGTCACGGCTGACGGCAGTCCGGTGCCGGTTCGGCAGCGGTACGGCTTCGTGTGGACCACGCTGGGCACGCCGGCCCGCGACGTGTTCGACATTGAGGAGTCCCGTGAGCCCGACCGCCGCTACGTGCCCTGCGGCTGGATAACCCTGCGGACCTCGCCGGGACGCGTGGTGGAGAACTTCCTGGACATGGCGCACTTCCCGTTCGTGCACACCGGGATCCTGGGTGGTGATGCGAACACCGAGGTCGCCAAGTACCAGGCGGAGATCCGGCACGACGTGGACGAGGTGTGGGCCACGAACTGCAGGTTCTTCCAGCCGCAGGTCTCCGCCGCGACCGAGGGCGCCTACGCCCAGCTGACCTACCGAGTCCCCGCGCCGTACATGGTCATGCTGTACCGAGTGTCGCCGGTGGATCCGAGCCGCAGGGACGCCATTGCCCTGTTCATCCAGCCGATCGCTGAGGACCTGTGCCGGGCGCAGCCGGTGATGTACCTCGTGGACCCGGACTCGGAGCACACCGATCTGCTGCACTTCGAGCAGATCATCTTCCTGCAGGACCGGATCATCGTCGAGAACCAGCGTCCGCTGCTGCTTCCGCTCGAACCTCGCGAAGAGATCCCCACCCGCGCAGACAGCTCCTCCGTCACCTACCGGCGCTGGCTCAAGTCCAAGGGGCTGCGCTGGGGTGCGCTCCCCTTCACCCAGGTTCACCCCAGCAAGGAGGGCTCCCGATGACCAGCCTGTCCGTGGCGCCAGCCGCCACCGTCCGGCACAGCGCCGACTTCTTGTCCGGGGCCGCGAAGAAGCTGCTCATCGATGGCGAGTGGCGCACCGGGGGCGGTCCGGAGCTCCTGTCGGTGGATCCGGCCACGGACCGCGTTCTGGCCGTGCTCGGGTCGGCGGACGCGACGGATGTCGACGCCGCGGTGGAGGCCGCGCGCGCGGCCCTTGACGGCAGCTGGACCGCCCTCACCCCGAGCGCACGAGCGCGGATCCTGTGGCGTCTTGGCGAGGTGATCGATGCGCATGCCGATGAGCTGGCCGAGCTGGAGACGCTGGACCAGGGCAAGGCCTGGGCGACGGCGCGATTCGCGGAGATCCCCGCCGCCGCCGAGCAGTTTCGGTACTACGCGGGATGGGCCACCAAGATCACGGGCAGCACAGTGACGCCGTCGATCACCTACCAGCCGCAGGGTCGGAAGGTGCTCGCGCACACTGTGCACGAGCCCGTCGGTGTGGTGGCCGCGATCGTGCCGTGGAACTCTCCGCTGCTGATGGCCGCGATGAAGCTGGCCCCCGCGCTCGCTGCCGGGTGCACGGTGGTGCTGAAGCCGGCTGAGGACACCTCGCTCACGGCGCTGCGGTTCGGTGAGCTGCTCTCCGAGGTGGGGATGCCGGCAGGGGTGGTCAACATCGTGACCGGTGGCGGCGAGGTCGGACGCATGCTGGCCGAGCACCAGGGAGTCGACAAGGTGACGTTCACCGGTTCCACCGAGGTGGGGAAGAGGCTGGTGGCGGGGGCAGGGGCCGGCAACCTCACGCGGCTGACCTTGGAGCTGGGCGGGAAGTCCCCAGTGGTGGTGCTCGGCGACACCCATCTGGCCGAGACCATTCCGGGTGTCGCGCGCGGCATCTTCACCAACTGCGGGCAGGTGTGCGTCGCCGGGAGCCGGGTCTATGCCGAGCGCTCCGTCTACGCGGAGGTGGTCGACGGGCTCGCGCATGCTGCCGGGGCGCTGCGGCTCGGGCATGGGCTGGACAGCGGCACTGACCTCGGTCCGCTGGTGAGCCGGCGACACCGGGCAACGGTGGCCTCGTACGTCGATGACGGTGTGCGCCGCGGTGCCACGGTCGTGGCCGGGGGCCGGGAGGTGGGCGACGTGGGCAGCTTCTACGAGCCCACCGTCGTGGTGGACGCCGCGCCGGACCTGCCGATGATGCGGGAGGAGATCTTCGGCCCGGTGGTGACGGTGACCCCGTTCGACGACGTCGACGAGGTGGTCGCCTGGGCCAACGACACCGAGTACGGCCTCGCTGCGAGCGTCTGGACCTCTGACCTCTCCCGTGCCCACCGGCTGGCCGGCGCGATCCGCGCCGGCACCGTCTGGATCAACTGCCACTCCTACTTCTCACCCGAGCTGGTGAAGGGCGGCCACAAGCAGTCCGGCTGGGGATACGAGAACGGTGCGGCGGGGCTGCAGAGCTACCTCGAGACCAAGACGGTGTGCATGACCGTGTGAGGAACCAGGCCGGTGGGGCGTGCGGTCTCATCGCGAGTCCGTGCGGCGGGGTGGTGTGCCAGGCCGAGACGACAGCAGCTTGGCGTCGGGCAGCGGGAGGTTCGTAGGCTGGTGGTGGGTGCCCGGCCTCGGGCTCCGACGCCGGGCGAACCAACGCCACCCCCTGGTGAACGCGCCGCTGAGGCAGTCGCGCTCCGCAGACCGTAGAGGAGCAGCAGCTTTGTTCGTGGCGCACGGGTTGTGGTCGTCGGCGGCGGGACTCCTGCTGTGGACCGAGACCGACGAGCGTGCGGGTGCGCCCGTTCCGGCGGGACTGCACCCGCTGGCGGTGGCCGACCCCGCGAGGCTGCCTCCTCCGCCCTCGGACTGGTCAGGGCCGCTCAAGGAGGCGCTCACCCCGTACGAGCTCGACCGGCTGCCCACCCTGCTGCTGCCCACCGGCACGATCGCCGGCCTGGCACCCGCCCCGCTGCCCTCGCCGGCGCTGCGGGCGCCCGACGCCGGGGCAGCCCGCGGCACGGACCTGGCGCCGTGGCAGGTCCCCGCCTGCGCGGTGGCCCGGGTGGACTCGGCTGACCTGCTGATGGAGGTTGCCTCGCTGCGCACCCCGAGCAACGGGGCCTGGGTCGTCGCTGACGAGCTGGCGTTCCTCGGCGACGTGGCCGCCGGCGTTGCCCGCTGGGTCTACTCCGGACGGGTGGTGCCGACCGTGGTGCGCGACGGCCAGCAGTGGCGGGCCCGGTGGGTGCTTGCCGACGACGGCCCGATCCGCACGTGGCGCACCCAGGTGGGCGCGGCCCTGCCCCCGGTGCTGCGCGCGGAGGTGGTCAACGGGTGCACCCCCAGCGGCACCGCGGTGGTGGACAGCCTCCTGGAGTCGTTGTGCGACAGCATCACCAGCGCCACGCTGTCGCTGGTGGAGCCCCGGGTGCGCCGGCCCGCGCACCCGCTGTTCGAGGCCCTGGACACCGGCGAGCCGCTGGCCGCGGGTGAGGCCCCGGACCCGGCCCGGCTGAGCAGCCGGCTGCACCGCTGGGCGACCAGCTCCACCCTGGACACCCCGGACGTGGTGTTCCGGCTGCTGGAGCCCCCGGACGACGAGGCGGAGGAGCCCTACCCGGGCGCCACCGAGGAGCCGAGCCCGCGCTGGATGCTGGAGGCCTGCGTGCGCACCGCCGACACGGCCCCGGTGCCGCTGCGGAGCCTGCCGCGCTCGGCCGCCCACGACAGCGCCGCCATGCATGCCCTGGGCCGGGCGATGGCCGCCTACCCGCCGCTGCGCGGGCACACCCCCAACCTGCACGAGCACGTGCTGATCCTGACCACCGCCGAGGCGCTCGACCTGGTCACCACCGGGGCGGCCGCGCTGCGGTCGGCGGGGATCACGGTGCTGCTGCCGCGGGCGTGGGCCCGGCGCGACCCCACGCTGGCGCTGCGGGTGATGGCGCCGGACGCCCACGTGGCGGCGGAGGAGGCAGCCCTGGGCATGGCGCAGCTGCTCGGCTACCGGTGGCGGATGGCGCTGGGGGAGGTGGAGCTGACCCGCGCCGAGCTGACCCGGCTGGCGCGGGCGCAGGCACCGCTGGTGCGGCTGCGCGGCGAGTGGGTGCAGGTCGATCCCGAGGTGGCCGGTCGGGCAGCCCGCTACGTCGCCGAGCACCAGGGCAGCGACGCCACGCTCGCGGAGCTGCTGGCGATGCTCGCCGGCGACGACCAGCCGCCCGCCCCGGTGACGGAGGTGGTGGCCGAGGGATGGTTCGGCGACCTGCTGGCGGGCCGGGTGCCCAGCGAGGCGCCCGAGGGGGTGGGCCTGCCGCCCGGCCTGCACGCCGAGCTGCGGCCCTACCAGCAGCGCGGGCTGGACTGGCTGGCGTTCATGAGCGGGCTGGGCCTGGGGGTGGTGCTGGCCGACGACATGGGCCTGGGCAAGACCCTGCAGCTGCTGGGCCTGCTGGTGCACGAGCAGGCCCAGCGCACCGAGCCAACGCTGGTGGTGTGCCCGATGTCGGTGGTGGGCAACTGGCAGCGGGAGGCCGAGCGCTTCGCCCCGGGGCTGCGGGTGGCGGTGCACCACGGGCCGGAGCGGGCGCGGGGGGCGGCCCTGGGGGCGCTCGCCCGGCGCAGCGACCTGGTGCTCACCACCTACCAGCTGCTGGCGCGCGACCGCGACGAGCTGGCCGCGGTGCAGTGGGACCGCGTGGTGCTCGACGAGGCGCAGCACGTGAAGAACAGCGCCACCGAGCAGGCCCGCGCCGCCCGCGCCCTGCCGGCCCGGCACCGCGTCGCCCTCACCGGCACTCCGGTGGAGAACCGGCTGGAGGAGCTACGTGCCCTGCTGGACTTCGCCAACCCCGGCATGCTCGGCTCGCCGCAGGCCTTCCGGGCTCGCTTCGCGGTGCCCATCGAGCGCGAGCAGGACCCGGAGGCGCTGGCCCGGCTGCGCACGGCCACCGCGCCGTTCATGCTGCGCCGGGTGAAGTCCGACCCTGCGGTGATCGCCGACCTGCCCGAGAAGCTGGAGATGACGGTGCGGGCCAACCTCACGGTGGAGCAGGCGGCGCTGTACCAGGCGGTGGTGGACGACATGCTGGCCACGATCAAGCAGTCGCGGGGGATGCAGCGCAAGGCGCTGGTGCTGTCCACGCTCACCCGGCTCAAGCAGGTGTGCAACCACCCGGCGCACTTCCTGGCCGACGGCAGCGGCGTGCTGCGCGACGGTGAGCACCGCTCGGGCAAGCTCGAGCTGGTGGAGGACCTGCTGTACTCCGTGCTGGCCCAGGCCGCCGGTCAGCACCCGGACTGTCCGCCGTCGAAGGTGCTGCTGTTCACCCAGTTCACCCAGTTCGGGGAGCTGCTCGCGCCGTGGCTGGGCCGCGAGCTGGGCGTGCCGGTGCCCTTCCTGCACGGCGGCGTGAGCAAGGGGCGCCGCGACCGGATGGTGGAGGCGTTCCAGCGCCCAGCGGGCCCGCCGGTGATGCTGTTGTCGCTGAAGGCCGGTGGCACCGGGCTCAACCTCACCGCGGCCAACCACGTGGTGCACCTGGACCGCTGGTGGAACCCAGCGGTGGAGAACCAGGCCACCGACCGGGCGTTCCGCATCGGTCAGCAGCGCGACGTGCAGGTGCGCAAGCTGGTGTGCGTGGGCACCGTGGAGGAGCGGATCGACGCGCTGCTCACCGGAAAGCAGGAGCTGGCCGACGTGGTGGTGGGCGCGGGGGAGACCTGGCTGACCGAGCTCGGCACGGACGAGCTGCGCGCGCTGATGACCCTGGGCGAGGAGGCGGTCGGTGAGTGAGCGTGCGAGCGCACCGGTGGGCCCGCTGGACACGGACCTGGCTGACTGCCTGGACCGCTACTACCAGCCCAGCGCCCGCGTCCCGGTGCCGCCGGTGCGGTTCCGGCCGGTGGTGGACGAGCTCGACCCGGCGCTGCTGCGCACCGCGCTGGGCAGCGACCGGGCCGTGGCCTACCTGCGGGACTGCTACCGGCGCCTGGGCTAGACCTCCTGCAGCGGCGGGAACAGCGGTCCGCCCCCGAAGAACGGCCGGTGGGTGGGCGGCTGGCGCCCGTCGGAGTTGGTCAGGCCCTGCTCGCGCCCGTACTCGGCGGTGATGATGGTGTGGCCGTTGTAGGCGCGCAGCTTCTCGTCGTGGGCGAGGGCGTTGATCACCTGGCCGATGTACTCCGGCTCCTCGGCGTCGGCGATGGAGAACCCCTCGAAGCTGTCGCCCATGGACTTCACCCGCTCGGTCTGCACCAGGCCGAGCCACAGCGACACTGCGGTCACCCCGGTACCGGCCAGCTCGACGGCCATGTCCGCGGCCATCTTGTCCAGTGCGGTCTTGGACATCCCGTAGAGCACCGAGTGCAGGTAGCCGCGGGAGCCGAAGGAGGAGATGTTGGCCATCAGCCCGGAGCCCTGCGGCACCATGATCTTGGCCGCCTCGACACACGCAACGTAGTGGGCGCGCAGCCCGATGCCGATGAGGCTGTCCCAGTCCTGCACCGGCCGCTTCCAGAACGGCTGGGTGAACCCGGCGTATCCATCGGGGTTGGCCCACGCGTTGTTCACCAGCAGGTCCAGCTGGCCCTGCTCGTCGGCGATGCGCGCGAACACCTCCGCCACCTGGTCGTCCTGGTGGTGGTCGCAGGCCATGGCGTGGCCGGCTCCACCGGCGGCGGTGATGGCCTCGGCAGTGCTCGCGAGCCGGTCGGCGTGCCGGCCGGTGACGTAGACGGTCCAGCCTTCCGCGCCCAGCGCGCTGGCCACCCCCTTGCCCACGCCTCGTCCGCCTCCGGTGACCAGGGCGACCTTGTGCGCGCTCACGGCTGCTCCACCACGGTGTCGTCGGTGAGCGGGCGGGTGATCGACCAGCCCCGGGTGAAGTGGCAGCGGTCCATCTTCCAGTCGCCGTCCTCGATGACGTAGTGGTCGTCGTACTCGCCGCTGAGCACCGTCTCGGTGCGTGCGTGCAGGTCGACCTGGCGGAACTGCAGGGTCCAGCGGCCGGTGGCCTCGGCGGGGCCGACGATGGTGACGTCGGGGTGGAACCCGTGGTGCATGTCCAGCACCCGGTGGCCGCTACTGTCCTGGGCCAGCGCGATGCGCTCGAACACCGCGGCCATGCCGTCGGCGTCGGTCGCGCCGAGCGTCCCGTAGTCGATGGACGAGCCCGTTCGAGTGAAGCAGCTGCGAAACCCCTTGGGGTCCTTGGCATCACAGGCTCGCCAGTAGTCGTGCTTGAGCTTCTTGATGCGCTCCACCTGCACCAGCTGCTCCAGTTGTGTCACCGTCACCACGGCTCCCCTCGCCGGCGACCTCCGTGGTCGCCGGCGCCAACCTAGGGCAGATGAGGCGTGATGTCTCTCACAGTGTCCGTTCACCGGAACGGTCGTTCGTCTATCCCGCTCACCTGCGTGCCGTCGAGCCAGGTATCCAGAGTTATTGACCTATCACTAGATGGGCGCATAAAGCGCGAGCGGCGCCGGACGCAGCCCGCCGGCGAGGCCGTGGGCAATGCTGTCGAGGGCCCACGACGCGGTGGTGAACGAGGCGTCGTCCGGCAGGGAGAATGGGGGGGTGCACCCAGTCCCGCAAGAGCTCGCCGATCGTGTCCGCCGCCCCATTCCTGAAGGGTGCTCGGTGATCCCGCGCAGCCTGCCCATCGTGGCGCAGGGCGACCCCAGCGTGGCCGCAGTGGCCACCCTGACGGTCAACCCGAGCAAGCTCGAGCTGACCACTCCCACGGGGACCTGGCTGGCCGGGGAGTACCGCCGGGTGGAGTCGTTGCGCTCGTTGGACGTCACCGACGCCGCGACGCTGACCGACGAGCAGGTCGCCGCGGTGGTGGCGCGTTGCTACGGCTACTTCCAGGCCAACCCGCACCGCCCTGCCTTCGCCGCGCTGGAGGAGCTGCTCGGCGCGGTGGGAGCGGGCAGCTACTACGACGGCACCGCCTGCCACCTGCACCTGGTCCAGTGGGCGACCAACCCGGTCTGGCACGGGCTCCCTCCGGCCGTCCGGGAGCAGCTGGTGGCGGCGGACGCGGACTTCCTGCGCTGGCAGCTGCGCAGCTCCGGCGTGCGCCGAGTCCTGGTCAACGGCGGCAACGCCCTGGAGTGGCTCGTCCGCGCAGGGCTCGTCGCCGCGTTCGAGACCGAGGAGGTGGAGTACCGCAACGCCAAGGGCAACCTGCGCACCATGACGCTGTCCTCGGCCGAGGTCGACGGTGTGCGCTGGCAGGGCTGGCCCACCCCCGTGGAGGACACGCTCAGCCCGGACGGCCAGGCCGCGCGGTCGGAGTGGTTGCGCGCCTGAGCTTCACCGCTCGATCATGCTCTCTTCGGGAGTGTTGGGCCGACGCTAGACAGCTCTAGGCGCCGGTAGCGAGCGCTACTGGTCGATCACGGTGACGCCCGGTCCGGCGAAGCGGCCCGCCACCGGCCGGGGCAGGAACAGCGTGCGGGCGGAGCGGGCCGTGGTGGTGATGCCCACCATGTTCACCCCGGCCCCCACCCCGCCGCCGACGAACGGCACCAGCTTCACCAGGTTGACCGCGCCCCGCTGGCCGAACTTGGCCACCAGCTGGTACCCCACCGACCGGTTCAGCTCGCTCAGCTCGGCGGTCGACAACCCGCTCAGCGCGGTGAGGACGTCCTTGCCGTCGGTGCTCACCCCGTGCTGGGCGAGCAGGTCGGTGCCCTCCTCGCCGAGCAGGGTGATCAGCACCAGGCTGCGCACCTGCGGCGCGGCCAGGTCGTAGCCGCGCAGGTGCGCGATCGCCGCCGAGAGCCGGGCGGCAGCCACGTGGTAGCTGGTGACATCGGCGGGCAGGCCCACCACCAGGGCGAGAGCGCCGCCGATGCTGGTGGCGAACCCGGTGGCGCCCACCATCCTGCGGTGCGCCACCAGCAGCCGCTGGATCGCCGGCTCGGGATCCCCCTCGGCCGCGAGCGCCTCGGTGGCCACGGCCTCGGCGCTGCGCCACGGACCGAGCCCGTCCACCCCGGCGGTGAGCACCCGCTCCACCAGCTGGTCGCCGGTGGCGCGCAGGGCCGGGTTGTCGGAGAGCTCGCTCATGGCCCCACCGTAGCGACGTCAGCCGCAGAAGTGCCTGCCGCGCTCAGCGGTCGGTCCTCTGCCTCAGAGCTCGGCCTGCGCGTCAGAGGTCGATGACGACGACGGTGACGTTGTCACGCCCGCCGGCCTGCACTGCTGCCTGGACCAGCTCGGTGGCCGCCTGCGCCGGGTCCTCGGGCGCCAGGCCGGCCGCGATCTGCTCGTCGGTCAGCTCGCTGTTGAGCCCGTCGGAGCACAGCAGCAGCCGGCCGGCGTGGGCGGGCAGCTGGTGCACGGCCGGCACGGGGGGAGTGGGCTGGCCACCGCCGAGGGACGCGGTGAGCAGGTACTGGCCGGGGTGCACCCGGGCCTCCTCCGCGGTGATGTCGCCGTGGGCGAGCAGCACCTCGGCCTGGTTGTCGTCGGTGGTGACCTGCTGCAGCGCGCCGTCGGCGAGCAGGTAGGCCCGGCTGTCGCCCACGTTGCCCACCAGCACCTCGCCATCGGCGTCGCGGCAGGCGAGCACCATGGTGGTGCCCATCCCGGCCAGCTCGCCGTGGGCGGCGTCGCGCACCCGGCCGTGCGCGGTGGCGAAGGCGGCGGCGACCAGGTCGGCGTCGGCGGGCTGGTCACCGAGCACCTCGGCGGCTGCCTCGACCGCCATCCGGCTGGCCACCTCGCCGCCCGCGTGGCCGCCCATGCCGTCGGCGACGATCCACACGGTGTCGGTGGTGAGGGCGGCGTCCTCGTTGTTCTCCCGCACCTGCCCCACGTCGCTGGCGGCGGCGTACCGGCTGGTGTTCACGCGTGCTCCTGTACTAAGCGGTGGGCCTGCATTGCTCCACAGTGCATCACGCGGGTCCGGTCGATGGTGAATTGAGCGCCGCTGGGCGCAGGCTCGGTCGTCAGCCGACGGGCGGGACGATCCCGTAGTCGTGGATCTTGCGGTAGATGGTGGCGCGGGACATGCCCAGGGCGTGGGCGGTGGCGACCTTGTTCCCCCGGGCGTCGTTGAGCGCCTGCACGATCGCGTCGCGCTCCATCGACTCCAGCGGGCTGAGCAACCGGCGGCTCACGGTCTGGGCCGCCGGTGGCAGGTCCTCGGGCTGGATGACGCCGCTGCGCCGGCGCTGCGCCACCTGCCGCAGCACCTGCAGCACCTGCGCTGCGTTGCCCGGCCAGGACGACCGCATCAGCAGCCGCATCGTCTCCGGGGCGCAGGTCAGGTCGGCGCCGTGCTGGAGGCGGCTGAGGAACAGCGCCACCAGCTGGGGCAGGTCCTCCATGTGCAGGCGCAGCGGCGGAACCTCCACCGTGCGGGGGAACAGGCCCAGCAGGCGGTTGAGCTCGCGGCCCTCGCTCACCCGCTCCAAGGTCAGCCCGACCCACAGCGGCTGGGCGCGCTCCACCGTGGCGGCTTCGCGCAGCAACGCGCCGAGCTCGCGCAGCTGCGCCGGCCGGAGCCGGTCCACGTGGCGCACCACGAGGCTGTGGTCCCTGCGCAGCAAGGCTTGGCTCGCCCCGGCGAACCACTCCAGGTTGGTCGAGGCGTCGGCGGCGTCCAGCAGCACCAGGCGGCGGTCGGGCTGCTGGCGGGACTGTGCGGCCCGGAGCAGGGCAGTCTTGCCCACGCCCGGCTCGCCCTCCAGCGCGAGCCACTCGCCCGAGCGGACGACCCGCTCGGTCTCGTGACAGGCCCGCAGCCACAGCGGTGCGTACCCGACCAGCCCGGGCAGCGGCATCCGCACCGGGTCGCTGCTGGTCAGGTTGTGCCTGTGGTCAGGCTCGCCGAGCTTCGCGTGCGCCACCAGCCCGGCGACCTTGCCGTTCTCTCGGACCGGGCGGCAGTGCATCCGGGCGGTGATGCCGGTGGGCAGCTCCACCACGGTGGACACCCGGCTGCCGTTGCCCAGCAGCTCCGCGGCGTGGCTCAGCAGCGCGGCCTGGTCGGCCGGGTCGAGGGTGGCTCGGGCGTAGTCGTTGAGCATGGCCATGTTGTGGTTCACCGCGAAGACCACGCCGGACGTGCGGTGGCAGGTGCGCATGTACTCGTGGAACAGCTCCAGGTGGTTGGACCCGGTCTCGGTCAGCATCTGCTGGCGGATCTGCTCCGCCGTGGTCTTGGCCAGGGTGAGCAGCAGCGGCCCCGCGTCCTTGCGCCAGCACGTGAGGTCGATGGCGCCCACGGTGCGACCGGAGACGGGGTGGCGGACGGGCACGCCGGCGCACGCCAGGTTCTCCAGGCTCTCGACGTAGTGCTCGGGCCCGATCACCTCGGTGGGCTCGCCCGTCGCCAGAGCGGTGCCGATGCCGTTGGTGCCGGCGTAGTGCTCGCCGTAGGAGAACCCGGGGGCGAGCTGGACGTGGTCGAGGTGACGCTGCAGCTGGGAGTCGGCGGTCAGCCGCAGGAGCACCAAGCCGCTGGGATCGGTGAGCACGACGCTCACCGGTTGTCCGTCCAGCTGGTCGCACAGGTGGCGCAGCACCGGCTCGGCGCTGCGCGTCAGCGGAGTGTCGGTGTCCGGGTCCTGCAGGTAGGGCAGCTCGATCTGGTCGGCAGCGAGGTCACGGTCGCGCGATCGGCGCCACGAGGCCAGGATCGGCCCCCGCACCTCCGGCTCGGCGGAGAGCCGGCTGACCCGCTGTGCTGCGCGGCTGTTCCGCGCCGTCCCTGGCCTGGTCGGCGCTGAACTCGGTGGTGTTGGCCTCATTGCCTCGCCCAACTGATCACGCGGTCGGGCAGCCTCTTCTCGGCTGCGCACCGACCTCGGCTCCCCGCCCGCGGCGGTGGGTCTCGTCCCCCTCACGGTAGCCACCACCGCTGCGGTGCGCCTGTCGAAGCGTGGTGCTGGACGGGCCCGTGCGAGCGGTGGTTCCTGGACACGCCCGACCAGCGCGGGGCCGGTCTCAATGTGAGAAGTCCCGGCCCGGCGCGGCCTCCGCAGGGTCAGGGTCAACCAGGAAGTCCTGACCCCCTGACCCCACCGCACGCCCACCCACGAGGAGCCCAGCCAGGGCCGACACCAGAGGACCACGCATGAACATTCCCGACCGTGTAGCCAAGGCGGTATTCACCGGACTCGAGCCACGTCCGGCACGGGCCGGAGCCAGAGAACCGCAGGTGAGCCCCTACCCCGACCACGCCGAGGGCGGCCCGAGCTGGTGGAACGCCTCGGCCGAGGGCGGAGTCGGGCTGCCGCTGGACTGGACCGTGCTGCGTGCCTGGGGGCACGCGCCGCCACGCGCCACCACCCGAGGCGCAGGTTCCCGCAGCGCCCCCGGGTGGCAGGAGTTCCACGACGGCAACCTGGCGGGGGAGGCGATCGTCCACCAGGACACCGCGGCGGTCGGGGCAGCAGTGGCGCGGCAGGTGCACGTCGCCAGGTCCACCGGCGACCTCGGTCGCTGGGACCCCCGGTGGTCACGGTTCGTGGCCAACAACGTCGGCGCGTGGATGCACGTGGAGCGCAACCTCGGGCGCGGGCTCTTCGCCGAGGCCAACCGGCGCAGCCCCACGCCCGCGCACCGCAACGCCATCGCGCTGAACAGCATGCACCGCATCCGCTTCGGCCAGAACCTGGCGCTGCTGCTGCACACCCTGGCCGAGGAGGTCCCGCACTTCGAGGGCGGAGCCCACGTGCGGGTGTGGCAGCACGACCCGGCCTGGGCGGGGGTGCGGCGAGTCACCGAGCAGCTCGCGGCCGTGACCGACTGGGCGGAGGCGGTGTTCGTGGCCAACATCGTCTTCGAGCCGCTGGTGGGGGAGCTCTTCCGCAACCACCTGGTGCAGCAGGCCTGCCTGCGCAACGGGGACAACATCACCTCGACGGTGCTGCGCACCGGCCAGCGCTGCTACGCCGGCCGCGACCTCCGCTACACCACGACGATGTTCGGCCAGCTCGCCGCGGACCGGGAGTTCGCGATGCACAACCTGGCGCTGATGGACCTCTGGCTGGCGGTGTGGGTGCCGCCCTGCCTGGACGCCGCCCGCCAGCTGCAGACCCTCTGGTCCCAACCGCCGGTGGCCCCACCACGGTTCGAGGACGGCCTGGACCGCGCCCGGACCCGGCTCGCCCTGGTGCTCACCGACCTCGGGCTCGACCGGCCCGAGGAGCTGAACCGCTGAGCAGTGCTCGTTGCCGGTGGGCACCGGGTTGCGGGCGCGGCCAACCGGTGGTGCCGTGGTGCACAGCAGGACCCACCAGCAGCACGCCAGGAGGACACGCCATGGACAGCACGCCACGATGCCTGCCGAGCGCTGGTGGCCGAGCCTGGGTGCGGGCGTGAGCGCCCCTGAGGAGGGCGGGCCCCAGCTCTTGCGGCGGCTGGACTCCGAGGGCGCCGCGATCCTGGCCGGGCACACCGCCACCTTCGACGACCTGCGGATGGTGCTGCAGTGCTGCGAGCGGCTGGTGGTTGCCCTCGGCGGCGCCGAGGGCAGCGAGGAGCAGACCGATCAGCAGGCGGCAGACGCTGAGCGCGCCGCGGACCGGGTGCTGGTGGAGTCGTTGTGGACCACGGCGCTGCTGTCCTACGCCCGCTGCTTCAGCCCCTCGGCGCTGGGCACCCGGCTCACCGAGCACGACCTGGCCAAGACGGAGCTGGAGGGGGAGCTGCTGGAGTGGCACCGGGCGCTGATGGAGCTGGCGGCGCACTACGGCAGTCCGGTGGACAACCCGCGCGAGCGGTTCTTCGTCGCCATCTCCGAGAACGAGGACGGCCTGGCCGGTGGGCTGGCCCTCACCTCGCTGCAGCAACCCTTGGTGGACCTGATGACGGTGCGACAGACCGGGGCGATCGTGTTCGCGCTGACCGAGCTGGTGAACGACCGGATCGGCGCCCAGCAGGACGTGGTGCTGGCCGAGCTCGGCGAGCTCAGCGCCGACGAGCTGGACCAGCTGGAGACGCTCGAGGTGAGCCCCGAGTAGCTGAGCGTCCACCGCCGGTGCCCGCCGGTCCGTCTCCGAACCGCCGGGATCCAGAGCTGTCGGGGGGCCCGGCCAAGATGTGGTCATGGCCCAGCACCGCGTCGACGCCCGGTACCGGCACTTCACGCACCCCTCCGGCGGCCACGCCCGCCGCAGGCCCGGACCGGGGCCGGTGGGGCCGGAGCTGGTGGAGCAGGTGATCGACGAGGGCGCCCAGCGCGCCTTCGGGCCGTGGGCTGACGCCGCGGCGCTGGAGCAGGCGGCCATCGTGCTCACCGAGCTGGACGGCGAGCAGGGTGCCGCGTCCGGACGGGCGGCCCAGGCGCTGGTCGAGCAGGTGGCACGGCTGTGGGAGAACGGCTGGCAGCCGGCCGACGTGGTGCACGTGGCGCGCCGGCAGTGGACCCAGCGCGTGGGGCGCCTGGCCGCGGCCGTGGTGACGCGCGAGGCCCGGACGAGTCACGCCGAGGAGCGGGCCCCCGCGGAGTGGCGCGAGCAGCTGGCGGCCCTGCCCACGGTGCCGGCGGCAGGACCAGCGGTGCTGAGCGCCTGGCGCGGGTCCGAGGAGCTCACGGCCGTGCAGGCCTGGCAGGACGCGTTGCGGCTGCTGGGCTACCTGCGCTCGCTGCGGGGCGGGCTGCAGCCGCTGTGCCCGCCCCCGTCGCAGTGGGGTCGCGCCGCCGCCGCGCCTCGCCCGGCCCCCAGCGCGGCGGTCGACGCCAAGGTCCTGGGCCGGGTGCGCGCGCTGCTCGCCAAGGCCGAGTCCACCGACTTTCCGGAGGAGGCCGAGGCGCTCACCGCCAAGGCGCAGGACCTGATGACCAGGCACGCCATCGACGCTGCGGTGGTCGGAGCCGCGGCCGGTGCCCGGCTCGCCGAGCAGGTCCGCGCTCGGCGGCTGCACGTGGACAACCCGTACGGCGAGGCCAAGGTGCACCTGCTGGACGGCGTGGGCGCCGCCAACGGTGTGCGAGTGGTGTGGACCTCCGCCTACGGGATCGCCACGGTGATCGGCCTGCCCACCGACCTGCAGCTGGTGGAGGTGCTGTTCACGTCGCTGCTGGTCCAGGCCACCCGCGCGGTGTCGGCCGCGGCGCCGGGACACCCCGGGGTGAAGGCCTTTCGGCGGGCGTTCCTGCTGTCCTACGCGGTGCGCATCCGGGAGCGGCTGGCCGACTCCCAGCAGCAGGCGCACGCCGCGGCTGCCGACGTGTACGGCACCGCCCTCGTCCCGGTGCTGCAGCAGCGCTCCGAGGCGGTCCGTGAGGTGTTCACCGAACTGTTCCCACAGGTGATGACCAAGCGGACCAGTCCGGTCGACCCGCAGGGCTGGCGCGCGGGGCGTGCCGCAGCCGACGAGGCCGACCTCGGAACGGGCGGTCTCCGGCGGCGGTAGCACCCTGCAGCGTCGTACGGTGTGGCCATGGCTGAGCCCGTCGCGGAGATGCCGTACATGCCCGACTACGGCGTGCAGGCGCAGGGCTGGCACCCGTTGCCCTGGAGCTGGGCGGCCGAGCGGCTCGGCGCCGGACGCAGCTACTGGGTGGTCTCCGGCGCCGGAGCGCCGCACGCCCTGCCGGTGTGGGGCGTGTGGGACGACGACGAGCAGCGCTTCGCGTTCTCCTGCGGGCCACGCTCGCGCAAGGCCCGCAACCTCGCGGCGAACCCGCGGGTGGCCGTTGCCCTGGACGACACCGTGGAGTGCCTGTCCCTGCAGGGCAGCGCCGAGGTGGTCACCGATGACACCCGGCGGCAGGAGTGGGCCCGCCGGTACGTGGGCAAGTACCAGCCCCTCTCCGCCGACCTCGACGCCGCGTTCGTCCTGGCGCACCTCGTGTTCGAGGTGACCCCGGCCCGAGCCGTGGCCGTGATCGAGCGGGAGGAGGACTTCGCCAGCCGGCCCACCCGGTGGCGCTTCGTCGACTGAGCCGCGACAGTCCCGCTGCGACCTGCGGAACGGGGCGAACCGGCGAGCTCCCGCGTAGCGTCCGCGGGGTGATGACTGCTACCGAAACTGCTGCGGCCGTGCGCGAGGGATCGTTGACCGCTCGAGCGGCCACCGAGGCGGCGCTGGCGCGGATAGCCGAGCAGGACAGCGAGCTCGGCGCCTTCCAGGTGGTCCGCACCGAGCGGGCCCTTG
The DNA here is from genome assembly GCF_058133575.1 of Rhodococcus sp. Z13_19A. Lineage (NCBI taxonomy): Bacteria > Bacillati > Actinomycetota > Actinomycetes > Mycobacteriales > Nocardiaceae > Rhodococcus > Rhodococcus sp. Z13_19A. The sequence continues at coordinate 756,606 of NZ_JBYUNN010000001.1, read as the reverse complement.
CCGAGGCTGACGCCGTGGACGCCCGGGCCGACCGCTACGCGCTGCCGCTGGCCGGGGTGCCGGTGGCGGTCAAGGACAACGTGGCGGTGTCCGGCGAGCCGATGCGGGAGGGGTCGCTGGGCAGCGACGCCACCCCCCAGCCGCGCAACCACCCGGTGGTCTCTCGGCTGCGGGCGGCGGGCGCCGTCGTGGTGGGGCTGACCCGGGTGCCTGAGCTGTGCGTGTTCGGCACCACCGACTCCGCCTTCGGCGTCACCCGCAACCCCTGGAACACCACCCGCAGCCCCGGGGGATCCTCGGGTGGGTCCGCCGCCGCGGTGGCCGCGGGCATGGTGCCCGTTGCGCACGGCAACGACGGCATGGGGTCCATCCGCATCCCCGCGGCGTGCTGTGGCCTGGTCGGGCTCAAGCCCGGCCTCGGCGTGGTGCCCGCCCAGCTGGGCGACGGCGCGTGGTTCGACATGGCCGAGAACGGCCCGCTGGCCACCACCGTCGCCGACTGCGCCACGGTGCTCTCGGTGCTGGCCAAGCAGCCCGAGCTGGCCCAGGTGCGCGAGCCCACGGCCCTGCGGATCGCGGTCTCCACCCGCTCTCCAGTGCCGGGAGTGCGGGTCGACCGGCACTACGCCGAGGCCGCCCGCCGCTCTGGCGAGCTGCTCGCCCAGGAGGGCCACCGGGTGGCCCAGGCCCACCCGTCCTACCCGGTCTCGGTGGGACAGTCGGAGCTGGTGCGCTGGCTCGTCGGCACCGAGCTGGAGGCGCGAGCGCTCAGCGATCGGTCGCTGCTGGAGGCCCGCACCGCCAGGCACGCCGCAGTGGGCCGAGCACTGCTGCGGGCAGGGCTGCCCAAGCCCGCTGGTCGGGACAAGTGGCAGCACAAGGCCGAGGCGTTCTTCGCCGACCACGACGTGCTGCTCACGCCCGCACTGGCGCAGCCTCCGCTGCCGGCCGACCGCTGGGGCGAGAAGAGCTGGCTGTCCAACCTGTGGACGAACATCCGCTACGCCCCGTTCGCTGCACCGTGGAACCTGGCTGGCTGGCCGGCGATGGTGGTGCCCGCCGGTACCCACCCCAACGGCCTGCCGCTGTCGGTGCAGCTGGTGGCCCGGCCTGGTGGCGAGGCCACCCTGCTGGGGCTGGCGCTGCAGCTGGAGCGGATGCGGCCCTGGACCCGCACCGCCCTGACCCGCTAGGGCTGCTGCTGGTCGAGCGTGACCGCCACTCCGACGGTGCCGCTGCGACCCCGCCGCAGCCGGCTGCCGAGGATCGCCACCCGGCCGGCGATGCCGTACTTGCGCTGGATGAGCTGGCGGACCCGCTCGGTGGCGTCGGCGTCGAGCACGGTGGCGGTGCCACTGACGGCGGAGCCCCGGGGCTTGCCCCGGGCGTCGCACGGGGCGACCGTGACGGCCGGGTCGCGGCGGATGCGCTTGACCTTGCCCGCGTCGGTGGCGGTCCAGATCACCAGCGCGGCGCCGTCGCGGGCCACCCACACCGGGGTCGGCACGGTGGTGCCGTCGCGGCGCCGGGTGGTGAGCAGCACGTACTTGGCGGTGCCCAGCCGGTCGAGCTCGCCTGCGTGGGTGGTCATGGGTTCCCCTCGGTTGGTGTGTTGCCGGTGCTGCCCTCGCTGAGAGCCTTGGTCAGCGCCCAGATCGCCTGGTTCAGCGGGGCCGGCACGTCGTGCTCCCGAGCGGCGCGCACCACGGCCCCGCAGAGCAGGTCGTGCTCCAGCGGCCGGCCGGCCACCCGGTCGTAGTACATGCTCGTGCCGTTGTCGTCGGGGTAGGAGCGAAACAGCTCCAGCACCTCCTCCACGTCGGCGCCGCTGAGCCGGGCACCCACGGACGAGCCCACCGCGGCGGTCTCGATGAGCAGCGACCGGCAGAGCTCGGCCACCTCGGGCTCGCGCAGCACCTCGCAGCGGCGCAGGGTGAGCGCGGTCAGCGGGTTGGAGCCGATGTTGACCATCAGCTTGTGCCAGGCGGCGGTGCGGAAGTCGGGGTCCTGGCGCACCGAGGCGCCGCCGTCCAGCAGCGCGGCCAGCGACTTGCCGGCGGGCTCCTCCGGCACGATCAGCTGGTTGCCGAGGTGGTGGGTGACGGCGCCGCTGCCGGTGCGCTCGGCGGAGGCGCGCACCAGGGCGGGCAGCACCGTCGCCGTGCCCACCAGCGGCTGCACCCGCTCCACGTGGTCCACACCGTTCTGCAGCACCACCACCACCGTGTCCGGCCCCACCAGCGCGTCCAGCCACGGCTGGGTGGCGGCGGTGTCCTGGGCCTTGACGGTGAGCATCACCCAGTCCACCGGCTCGGCGTCGGCCGGGCCGGGCACCGGGGTCACCGGCACGGTGCGCGTGCCTCGTCCGCCCCGGCCGTCGCCGGTGATGGTGAGCTGCTCGACCGGCGTGCGGGTGCACAGCAGCGGGGTGGGCGCGCCGGCCAGCTCCAGCCAGGACGCCACCAGGCCGGCCACGGCACCGGCTCCGACGAGGGCGATGCGCGGCTCGTCCATCGACTGCTCAGCGCGCACGCAGCAGCTTCGCCATCTCCGGGAGGTTGAAGAACTCAGCGATGGCGACCGCCGACTTCGGCCCCTCCTCGGGGTCGGCCCCAGCCTCGAGCAGCGCCGTGACGATGGGCTCGGACTGCCGGAAGACGGCCGCGGCGAGCGCGGTCTGACCCATGTCGTTCACCCTCGAGGTGTCCGCGCCGCGCTCCAGCAGAGCCTGCACGGTGTCCAGGTGCACGTGGTAGGCCGCCAGGATCAGCAGCGTGTCGCCCTTGGTGTTGGTGAGGTTGACCGGAACGCCGGCGTCGAGGGCCTCGGTCAGCGGACCGGTGCGCCCCTCCCGGGCGTGCTCGAACAGGGACTGGACGAACTGCAGTTCTTCCTCGGTGAGCTCGGATGCCATGACAGCAACCTTAGGGCGATGGCGAGGTGTGTGCTGTCAGACTCGCCGCTTTTCTTGACTCATTCCAGAGTTTGCGGTCTGATGGGCACATGACACCAGCAGCCAGCTCCGCCGCCGCTCGGGTGCGCGCTGCCGGCCTGCGGGTGACCAAGCCCCGCGTGGCCGTGCTCGAGGCGCTGGAGCAGGCGCGGCTGGACCGACAGCACCTGCCGGCCGGGGCGATACTGGAGCAGGTCCGCCCCGTACTTGGCTCGGTGTCCACGCAAACCGTCTACGACTGCCTGGACGCGCTCACCCGCGCCGGGCTGCTGCGCTCGATCGAGCCGGCTGGACACCCCGTGCGGTACGAGATGCACGTGCCCGACGACCACCACCACCTGGTCTGCCGCGGGTGCGGACAGACCAGCGACGTCCCGGCCCTGGCCGGCAGCGACGCCTGCGTGCGCACCGCGCCGGTCGACGGCTTTCGGGTCGAGGCCACCGAAGTTATCTTTTGGGGGTGGTGCCCCAGCTGCGCGGCGACCACGCAGCCGGGCCAGCCCCTAGAGCGGCACGATTCCCCCTGAACCGCACGGCCCCCCTGAACTGCACAATCGCGGCACCTGAGAACACCGAACGAAAGGTCTCCACCGATGACTGACCAAGCCAGGACTCTTACCAACCGACAGGGACACCCTGTCTACGACAACCAGAACTCGCGCACGGTCGGCTCGCGTGGCCCGGCGACCCTGGAGAACTACCAGTTCCTCGAGAAGATCAGCCACTTCGACCGCGAGCGAGTCCCGGAGCGCGTCGTGCACGCCCGTGGCGCCACGGCGTTCGGCTACTTCGAGGCTGACGGCACTTGCGGCGACGAGCCCATCTCCAAGTACACGCGCGCCAAGCTGTTCCAGGAGAAGGGCAAGCAGACCGAGCTCGCTGTCCGCTTCTCCACCGTGGCCGGCGGCAAGGACTCCTCCGAGACGGCCCGCGACCCCCGCGGCTTCGCGGTGAAGTTCTACACCGAGGACGGCAACTGGGACCTGGTCGGCAACAACCTGGGTGTCTTCTTCATCCGGGACGCCATCAAGTTCCCCGACTTCATCCACTCGCAGAAGCCCGACCCGGTCACCTTCGAGCGTCAGGTCGCCAACCGCGTCTTCGACTTCGCCTCGCAGACTCCCGAGTCGCTGCACATGTTCAACCTGGTCCTGAGCCCCCGCGGCATCCCGGCCAGCTACCGCACCATGCAGGGCTTCGGCGTCAACACCTACAAGTGGGTCAACGAGCAGGGCGAGACCCAGCTGGTCAAGTACCACTGGGTGCCCAAGCAGGGCGTGAAGAGCTGGACCGAGGAGGACGCTGCCGTGGTGCAGGGTCGCGAGCTCGGCGTGCACACCCGTGACCTCTACGAGGCCATCGACAACGGCGAGTACCCCGAGTGGGAGCTGTACGTCCAGCTCATGGACGACCACGACCACCCCGAGCTGGACTGGGACCCGCTGGACGACACCAAGACCTGGCCGGAGAACGACTTCCCGCTGCGCAAGGTCGGCAAGATGGTGCTCAACCGCAAGCCGGTGAACTTCTTCGCCGAGAGCGAGCAGATCGCCTTCGGCACCGGCGTGCTGGTGGACGGCCTGGACTTCTCCGACGACAAGATGCTCGTCGGCCGCACGTTCAGCTACTCCGACACCCAGCGCCACCGCGTCGGCGCGAACTACCTGCAGCTGCCGGTCAACTCGGCCAAGAACGCCAAGGTCGCCACCAACCAGCGTGACGGCCAGATGACCTTCGGCGTCGACCTGGCGGAGGGGCAGAACCCGAGCGTCAACTACGAGCCGTCCATCACCGGCGGCCTGCAGGAGGCGTCCAAGCCCGCCCACAGCGAGCAGGGCCCGGAGATCAGCGGACGCCTCACCCGCGCCCGCATCGAGCGGACCAACGACTACCAGCAGGCTGGTGAGCGCTACCTGCTCTCCATGGACTGGGAGAAGGACGAGCTGGTCAGCAACTGGATCGGGAACCTGTCGCAGTGCGACAAGCCCATCCAGGAGCGCATGCTGTGGCACCTGTTCATGGCCGAGGACGAGCTGGGCCAGCGCGTCGGCGAGGGCCTGGGCATGACGGCGGACGACGTCCGCCACCTCGAGCCCCTGGCCACGCAGACCCTCAGCGAGGTGGAGCTCAAGCGCGCCGCGAACCTGGGCAAGAACGGTCGTCGCGACGTCTCCGGCGTCGTCATGACCCACTGCGTCCCCGTCGAGCGGGACGTCCAGGCCAGCTGATCCTGCGCACGGGGCTACTCGTCCCGTGACGGTCAGCAGCACTCCAGCGGGGGTGGGAGCACATCGTGCTCCCACCCCCGCTGTGCTGTCTCCGGTGTCGGCCCATCCTGCAGTCGATACCGTGGTGCTCCGCTCACGTACTAGCTGAAGGAGCCCCACCGTGGCTGTCGACCGCCTGCTGCCCACCGCCGAGGCCGCGGACCTCATCGCGCTCACCCGCGAGCTGGCGGACAAGGAGCTGGCGCCGGTGGTGGAGCAGCACGAGCGCGACGCCACCTGTCCCGAGGGCCTGTTCGCCACGCTGGGCGAGGCCGGCCTGCTGGGCCTGCCCTACCCCGAGGAACTCGGTGGCGGCGGTCAGCCCTACGAGGTCTACCTGCAGGTGCTCGAGGAGCTCGCCTCCCGCTGGGCCGCCGTCGCGGTGGCCACCAGCGTGCACGGGCTGTCCTGCTTTCCGCTGGCCACCTACGGCACGGCCGAGCAGCAGCAGGCGTGGTTGCCGGACATGCTCGGTGGACAGCTGCTGGGTGCCTACAGCCTGTCGGAGCCGCAGGCCGGCTCCGACGCCGCGGCGCTGACCTGCCGGGCCCGCCGCACCGACGCCGGGTACGTCGTCAACGGCAGCAAGGCCTGGATCACCAGTGGGTCCAGGGCCGACTTCTACACGTTGTTCGCCCGCACCGGCGAGGGCTCCAAGGGCATCTCCTGCTTCCTGGTGCCGGCGGACACGCCGGGGCTCAGCTTCGGCCGGCCGGAGGACAAGATGGGGCTGCGCGGGGTGCCCACCACCGCTGCCAGCTACGACGACGCCGTCATCGACGCCGGTCGGCTGATCGGCGCCGAGGGGGACGGCCTGCGCATCGCGTTCAGCGCGCTGGACTCCGGGCGGCTGGGCATCGCCGCGGTCGCCACCGGGCTGGCCCAGCGCGCGCTGGACGACGCCGTCGCCTACGCCAAGGAGCGCAAGACCTTCGGCAAGGCGATCATCGACCACCAGGGCCTGGGCTTCCTGCTGGCCGACATGGCGGCGGCGGTGGACTCCGCCCGCGCCACCTACCTCGACGCGGCCCGGCGTCGCGACCTGGGTCGCCCCTACGGCCGGCAGGCCAGCGTGGCCAAGCTGGTGGCCACCGACGCGGCCATGAAGGTGACCACCGACGCCGTGCAGGTGCTGGGCGGCTACGGCTACGTGCGGGACTTCCCGGTGGAGCGCTACATGCGCGAGGCCAAGGTGATGCAGATCTTCGAGGGCACCAACCAGATCCAGCGCCTGGTGATCAGCCGGGGGCTGGCGGCGGGCTAGCGCCGGCACTCGGGCGGGTCAGCCGGCGTCGGACTCGCGCTGGCGGTCCAGCTCGGGCAGGTCCTGCTGCACCACCCGGAGGTAGGCCCAGCCACCGGCGCGATCTTCCAGGCGGTGGTGCTGGAAGCGGAAGGTGTCCCGCCCGTCGTCGCGGAAGGTGACGCTGGGGCCACAGACGCAGTCGTCGGTGTGGTGCGCGACGGCGTCCTCCAGCGGCACCACGTGCAGGGCGAACATTTTCTCGGCCTTGGCCATGGGGGTCACTCCTTCAGTGGCGCCCGAGCTGGCGGCCCGAGCGCCTGTACTTCGTGCTCACAACAAAGGTAGGCCCGCGCCACCGGGATTTTCCACTGATTTATGACGAACCAGACACTGGCTGCGCCGCGTGCCGTCGGGGCTCCGGGGCAGACTGGGGCGCATGTGCGGCCGATTCGCCACCACCCAGACCGATGACGAGCTCCTCCAGGTGTTCGGCGCCGCCGAGGCGGTCGGTGAGCCGCTCCCGCCGTCCTACAACGTCGCACCCACCGACCCGGTGCGCACGGTGCTGGAGCGGGTGCCCAAGGACCACCCCGACTCCGCCGCGGTGCGCCAGCTGCGCACCGCCCGCTGGGGTCTCATCCCCTCGTGGGCCAAGGACCGCAAGATCGGCGCGAAGCTGATCAACGCGCGGATGGAGACCGTCACCGAGAAGCCGTCCTTCAAGGCAGCCGCGAGTCGCCGGCGCTGCCTGGTGCCGGCCAACGGCTACTACGAGTGGGAGAAGCAGGGCGCCACCAAGGTCCCGCACTTCCTGCACGGCGACGGGGTGCTGGCCATGGCCGGCCTCTACGAGCTGTGGCGTGACCCGCAGGCGGCCGCGGACGACCCGGACCGGTGGGTGCTGTCGGTGACGGTGCTGACCACCACCGCCAGCGACACCCTGGGCCACATCCACGACCGCAGCCCGGTGCTCGTGCCCGGGGAGCTCCGCGACGCGTGGTTGGACCCGACGATCACCAACCCGCACGAGGTGCAGCAGCTGCTGGCCGAGGTCGGAGAGCCGCACCTGGAGCCCTACGTGGTGAGCACCGCGGTGAACAACGTCGCCAACAACAGCCCCGAGCTGCTGCGCCCGGTCTGAGCACCGCTAGCTCCAGTGCTGCTCGCGGTCGCGCACGGCCCGCAGGTCCGTCCGCTGGCGCGCGGCGTCGCGGTCCCGGTGATCAGTGGGCAGCAGGCCGACCAGCGGGACGGCGGGGGCGAACAGGCGCAGCAGGCGCGGGGTGGGCCGCCAGGCCACAGCTGTCCTGGTCCAGCGGACCCAGCTCCGTTGCGGCGTGGACTGCCGCCCGAGCAGTAGCGGCAGCGAACTGGGGGCGATAGCGCTATCGTTGCGTCTCATGTTTGACGATAGCAGTGTGGGTCGGGTTGCGCGAGAGGTGTTTCGGCGCATCGAGGGCGCCCCGGCAGGGACACGGCTGCCCAGCACCCGGGCGCTGGTGGACGAGCTCGGCGTCAGCACCACCACCGTCGCGCAGGCGGTGGCCCGGCTGGTGGCCGACGGTGCGGTGGTCACTCGACCGGGCCGAGGCAGCTTCACCGCGCCGCGTCGTCGCTCGGTGGCCCGCGACACCACCTGGCAGGAGGTCACGCTCGGGGCCAGCCCGGTGCAGACCGCCGGGCTGCCCGAGGCGCTGGGCACCGTGGACCCCGACGTGCTGCAGATGTCGGCGGCCTACCTCGGTGCCGAGCTGCGCCCGGACCACCGCCTCTCCGCGGCGCTGGCCCGGGCGGCCCGCCGGCCGGACGTGTGGGCCCGGCCCCCGGTGGCGGGTGTGCCCGAGCTGCGGTCGTGGTTCGCCGCCCAGGTGGGCGGGCAGCCCGACGAGGTGCTGGTGACCCCGGGCGGGCAGGGCGCGGTGTCGGCCATCATGCGGGCGATCGTGCCGGCGGGCGAGCCGGTGCTGTTTGCCACGCCCACCTACCCGGGGGCAGTGGCTATCGCCCGCAGCGCCGGGCTCACCCCGGTCCCGGTGCCCACCGACGGCGACGGCGTGCGCCCCGAGCTGCTGGAGCGGGCGCTGCAGCTGAGCGGGGCGCGGCTGGTGTACCTGCAGCCGGCCTACGCCAACCCGGACGGCAGCGTGCTGGCCGCGGAGCGGCGCGGCGAGGTGCTCGAGCTGGCCCGGCGCTTCGGCGCGTTCATCCTGGAGGACGACTGGGCCCGCTGGCTCGGGCACGGCACCCCGCCGCCGCCGGCGCTGAGCCGCGACGACGAGCACGGGCACGTGCTCACGGTGAGCTCGCTGACCAAGGCCACCGGGCCTGGCCTCCGGATCGGCGCGATCCTGGCCCGCGGCCCGGTGGCCGAGCGGGTGATGGGCATGCGGCTGGTCGACGACCTGTTCGTCTCCGGCCCGCTGCAGCACGCGGCGGTGGAGATCGTCACCGCCCCGGCGTGGTCCAGCCACCTGCGGGCCCTCGGAGCCGGGCTGGCCAGCCGCTGCGCCACCCTCGCCGCCGCGCTGGCGGCGGAGCTGCCCGACTGCCACTTCACCCCACCGCGGGGCGGGGTGTCGCTGTGGCTGGAGCTACCCGAGGGCATCGACGAGACCGACGCGGCCCGGGCTGCGCTCGCCGAGGGGGTGACGGTTGTCCCCGGCCGGCACTACACGCTGGGCGAGCAGGCTCGAGCACACCTGCGGCTGTCCTTCGCCAGCCTCACCGAGGCGCAGATCGTCACCGCGGTGGGACGGCTGGCGCGTGCGCTGGACCCGCTGCGGTCCTGACCGCACGACGTGGCTCCTAGGATGGGGTGGTGGCCAGCACGGGGAGTCGCAACCTGGTGGCCGACTGCAGCAGCTGCTTCGGCCTCTGCTGCGTGGCGCTGCCCTTCGCTGCGTCGGCCGACTTCGCCATCGACAAGGACGCCGGCGATCCCTGCCCTAACCTGAAGCCGGACTTCGGCTGTGGCATCCACGACCACCTGCGCCCCGCCGGGTTCAGGGGCTGCACCGTGTTCGACTGCTTCGGCGCCGGCCAGCACGTCGCGCAGCACACCTTCGGCGGACACGACTGGCGGCAGGCGCCCCACACGGCGCGGCAGATGTTCGCGGTGCTGCCCGTGGTCCGGCAGCTGCACGAGCTGCTCTGGTACCTGGCCGAGGCCCAGACCCTGGCCGCAGCGCAGCCGCTGCGGACCGAGCTGGCCCAGGCCGCTGCGCTGATCGAGCGCCTCAGCAACGGCGACGCAGCGGCGCTGCTCGCGCTGGACGTGGCCGCGCACCGTGCCGAGGTCAGCGCGCTGCTGCTGCAGGCCAGCGAGCTGGCGCGGGCCGAGGTGCCGCTGTCCCGGAAGGCCCGCAGCAGGCGCAACCACCGGGGCGCCGACCTCGTCGGTGCAGCGCTGGCCGGTGCCGACCTGCGGGCAGCGAACCTGCGGGGCGCGTACCTGGTGGCGGCCACGCTGCGCGGGGCGGACCTGCGGCTGGCGGACCTCATCGGTGCCGACCTGCGCGACGCCGACCTCTCCGGGGCGGACCTGCGCGGAGCCCTGTTCCTCACCGCGTCACAGCTGCGTGCCGCCCGCGGTGATGCAGCCACCAGGCTGCCTGCCACCCTGGAACGGCCAGCGCACTGGCTGCCCTAGCCGGTGCGGGCGGGCTAGGCCTGGTGGGGCCGGGTGGCGGGGCCGTCCGGGGTGGGGTCCGTCCGGACCGGACCGGCCTCGTCCTCGTCGTCCTCGATCTTCTGCTCCCCGCGCTTGCGGAAGAACTTGAAGCCGGGAATGCCCACCGCGGCCTCGCGCACGTCCTTGGCCACCTCGAGCAGGTCGCTGACGTCCGGGCCCACCCGGTCCAGCGTCTCCAAGATGGGCAGGATGTCGCTCTCCATGTGCTCGACCAGCACCGGCGCGTGGTCGACGAACCGGATGATCGCCTGCAGCTCCTTCTCGGAGAGCGAGTCGAGGAAGCTGCGCAGCTTGGGTGCGGCCTGCTGGGCGAGGGGCCGGTACAGGTCCAGCAGCTCCTGGGCCACCCCGGAGAGCTGCTCGGCGGAGAGCACCAGCTCACCGGCGCCCCCGGCCACCCCCTGCGCGGTGGACAGCGTGTCTGCAGCCTCCAGCGTCAGCCCACGGGCCGAGCCCAGCACGTCGCCGGTCTGCACCACCAACCCGCGGGCGGCGCCCACCGCCTCCCCGGCGTCCAGTGCCACCACCCGGGCCGTGCCCACCACGTCAGCGGCGTCCAGCGCCACGGCGCGGGCAGTTCCCACCACGTCGCCGGCCTCCAGTGCCACCACCCGGGCCGTGCCCACCACGTCAGCGACGTCCAGCGCCACGGCGCGGGCGGTTCCCACCACGTCCCCGGCCTCCAGTGCCACCACCCGGGCCGTGCCCACCACGGCCTGGGCCTGGGCGGCCACCAGCTCGACGATCCCGACCACCGCCTTGGCGTCCATGGCCACCGTGCGCACCTCGCCGACCGTGGCCTCGGCCTCGTCGACCACCTTGGAGACCCGTTGCAGCAGCAGCTCGACGTCGGTGAGTGCGGCCCCGACCCGGCCGGGCAGCGTCACGGCCAGTGCCGCCGTCTCCAGGGACCAGTCGGCGACCCCGCGGGCAGCACCGAGGAGCTCGCGCGGGGACGGGATGAGCCAAGCCATCCGTTGATAGTGCCTCACCGGTCGGCGTGACGTGGATCATGGGCGGCGGTCCTGCGGGACTCGCTGACCCGCAGGCCGTCTCGCGGTTGGCAGACTGCGGGGCATGGCGGTGCTCGGGTTGGACGTGGGCGGGACCAAGCTCGCGGCGGCGCTGCTGGACGAGGACGGCACCGTGCTCAGCTCCGCCACGGTGGCCACTCCGGAGCGGGACGTGTGGCAGGCCGTCGACCAGGTCCTGCGGCGGGCGGCGGGCACGCAGCAGCCCACCGGCATCGGTATCGGGTCCGCGGGGCCCATCGACCGAGCGGCGGGCACGGTCAGCCCGTTGAACATCCCGACCTGGCGTCGGTTTCCCCTGGTGGCGGCGGTCGAGGACGCGTGGCCCGGCCGACCGGTGCGCCTGGCTGGCGACGGCGGCTGCATGGCCATTGCCGAGCAGCGCTTCGGGGCCGGCCGCGGCATCGAGGACCTGCTGGGGGTGGTCGCCTCCACGGGGGTCGGCGGCGGCGTGGTCCGCTCCGGGGCGGTGGTGCACGGTCACACCGGCAACGCCGGCCACATCGGGCACGTCGTGGTGGAGCCCGACGGGGATCCCTGCGCCTGCGGCGGCGTCGGGTGCCTGGAGACGGTGGCCAGCGGGCCGGCGGCGGTGCGGTGGGCGCGGGCCCGCGGCTGGGCGGGGGCGGACGGTCGGGCGCTGGCGGCCGCCGCGGCTGCGGACGACCCGGTGGCGGTGGCAGCCCTGGCCAGGGCCGGTACCGGCCTCGGTCAGGCGCTCGCCTCCAGCGCCGCGCTGCTGGAGGTGGGCCTGGTGGTGCTGGGCGGCGGATTCTCCCTCGCCGGGGAGCCGCTCTGGCGGCCGCTGCGGGAGGCGGTGCAGCGGTACGCCCGGTTGGGCTTCACCCGTGACCTCCGGGTGGTGCCCGCTCAGCTCGGCGCCGCGGCAGGGGTGGTCGGCGCCGCTGCTCTGCACCTCTGAGTGCTGCCTTGGTCACAACGAGTGCCTAGGTCGGTTGACTGATTTTGCCTGGTGGTTACCTTCGATATTGCCTTCGTTGACACGGCCGGGATCGAGCTGGGCCGCGCGAATGCCCAGGTCGGACGGCCGGAGCAAGGTGACCCTGTCCCCGACCCAGAGAGGGAGCAATGTTCTCCGTCCCAGCGACTGAGTCTCGTCGCAAGGCGCGTCGGATGATGCTCGCGACCGTCGCCGGTGCTGCTGCTGCGATGACCTTGGCGCCCACCGCAACCGCTCAGGCCCAGGTGCCGACGGGTGCGGCCACCACGACCAAGTCCACGACGGCGACCGTCAAGCAGGTCGCCCCCAAGGCCTACAAGGCGACGACGAGCAAGATCACCGTCAGCAACGCGGCTCAGCGTGCCGTCAACGTCGCGCTGGCGCAGGTGGGCAAGCCCTACGTGTGGGGCGCCACCGGCCCGAGCTCCTTCGACTGCTCCGGCCTGGTGCAGTACGCCTACAAGCAGGCGGGTGTCTCGCTGCCCCGCACCACCAGCCAGCAGGTGAAGGTTGGTGTCGCGGTGACGGCCTCGCAGATGCAGCCCGGTGACCTGGTGTTCGCCTACGGCGGCGGCCACGTCGGCATCTACGTCGGCAACGGCAAGTACGTGCACGCGCCCACCTCGGGCGACGTCGTCAAGGTCGCCTCGGTGCCCTACGGGCAGATCACCGCGATCCGGCACGTCACCTAGCGCACCCCGACCGGTGCGGTGCCGCGCACCGCACCGGTCACCACAGTGCGGTATGTCACGGCTTGAGCCGAGGCTGTTGACCTTCGTGACCATTTCGTTACCGTTAGAGTCACTTCCCGCCCAGCCCGGTTCACCCCGTGCGATGCGCGCCACGTCGGGCGCACGTGGGCGGGGTTCGACGCAACCGTCCCCGAACCCCCAAGGAAACATGCCTTCCGAGATCGCGACCAAGCCCCGTCACTCCTTCCGCCGCCTGGTGCTGGCGGCCGCCGCCGGCGCCTCCGTGCTGGCGATGGCTCCGACCGCCGCCGCGCAGGCCGCGCCGGCACCGGCCAGTGCCAGCGTCGTCAGCCCGTCCGTGCTCGCCATGGACGTGGCACTGGCCCAGGTGGGCAAGCCCTACGTCTACGGCGCCACCGGCCCCGGCGCGTTCGACTGCTCCGGCCTGGTGCAGTTCTCCTACGGTCAGGTGGGCATCTCGCTGCCCCGCACCACAGGGGAGCAGGCCGGCGTCGGTTTCCCGGTCGCCTACGACCAGCTGGCCCCCGGTGACCTGGTGTTCGTCTACGGCGGCGGACACGTCGGCATCTACGTCGGCAACGGCCAGTACGTCTACGCGCCCACCTCCGGCGACGTGGTCAAGGTCGGGGCCGTGCCCTACGGCGAGCTGACGGGCGCGCGCCGCATCTAGCCAGCAGCCGCTAGAACCACGCCGGGTCGGCGTCCAGCACCGTGGTGTCCAACGACGCCAGCAGGTCGAGCTGGGCGCCGACCTTCGGCAGCTCGAACCGGAAGAAGTAGCGGCCAGCCTGTCGCTTGCCCGCGTAGAAGTCCCCGGTGCCCGGCTGGGCCGCGAGCAGCTGCTCCAGCCACATCCAGGCGATCACCGTGTGCCCCAACGCCTCCAGGTAGACCGAGGCGTTGGCCAGGGTCACCGCGGGGTCGCCGGCGGCGAACAGCGCGGCGGTCACCGCCCCCACTCGCTCCACCACCACGCGCAGCTGCGCGCCCAGCTCTGCCAGCTCGCCGCCGGCCTGGTCCGCCCGTTGCACGGTGGCGGCCACCGACTCGCCCAGCAGCCGCAGGCCCGCCCCACCGCGCATGCTCATCTTGCGCCCCAGCAGGTCCAGGCCCTGGATCCCGTGGGTGCCCTCGTGGATGGGGTTCAGCCGGTTGTCCCGGTACATCTGCTCGACGTCGTAGTCGCGGGTGTAGCCGTAGCCCCCGTGCACCTGGATGGCCAGGCTGTTGGCCTCCAGGCACCACTGCGACGGCCAGCTCTTGGCCACCGGGGTGAGCACGTCCAGCAGCAGCGCCGCCCGCTCGCGATCGGCCGGCTCCGGCGCGGTGTCCTGCTCGTCCACCAGCCGGGCGCAGTACAGGCCCAGCGCCAGCCCGCCCTCCACGTAGGACTTCTGGGCCAGCAGCATGCGGCGCACGTCGGCGTGCTCGATGATCGGCACCGGCGGCGAGGCCGGGTCCTTGGCGGTGGCCGGTCGGCCCTGGGTGCGGGTGCGGGCGTAGTCCAGCGCGTGCAGGTAGCCGGTGTAGCCCAGCGCCGTGGCGCCCAGGCCCACCCCGACGCGGGCCTCGTTCATCATGTGGAACATGTAGGCCAGCCCGTGGTGCTCCTCGCCCAGCAGGTAGCCCACTGCGCCGGCCGCGCCGCCCGGGGTGTGCTGGCCCTCGCCGAAGTTGAGCATGGTGTTGGTGGTGCCCCGGTACCCCATCTTGTGGTTGAGCCCGGCGAGCACCACGTCGTTGCGCTCACCCAGGCTGCCGTCGTCGTCGAGCAGGACCTTGGGCACGATGAACAGCGAGATCCCCTTGACCCCGGCCGGACCGCCCGGGACCTTGGCCAGCACCAGGTGGACGATGTTCTCGCTCAGCTGGTGGTCGCCGCCGGAGATCCACATCTTGTTGCCGAAGAGCCGGTAGGTGCCGTCAGCCTGCGGCTCCGCTCGGGTGGTGATGTCAGCCAGCGAGGACCCGGCCTGCGGCTCGGACAGGCACATGGTGCCGAAGAAGCGTCCCTCGGTCATGGGGCGCACCCAGGTGTCCACCTGCTCGGGTGTGCCGTGCGCGACCAGCAGGTTGGCGTTGGCCATGGTGAGGAACGGGTACGCCGACGTGCCGACGTTGGCGGCCTGGAACCAGGCCAGCATCGCGCGGGCGACGACGCTGGGCAGCTGCATGCCACCGAGGGACTCGTCGAGCTGGCCGGACATCAGGCCCGCCTTGGCGAACACGTCCAGCGCGGCGGCGACCTCGGGGATGAGCTCGACGGTGCCGTCCGGGCGCATCACCGGCTCGTTGGCGTCGGCCTTCTTGTTGTGCGGCGCAAAGTGCTCGGTGGCGATCTGCTCGCCCAGCTCGAGCACCGCGTCGAAGGTCTCCCGGGAGTGCTCGGCGAAGCGCGGCCGGGTGGTCAGCGAGGTGACGTCCAGCCACTCGTGCAGGAGGAAGGCAAGGTCGCGGCGAGAGAGGATCAGTCCCGACTTGTCCATGCCGTCATCTCACCACGCGGTGGCAGGCCCGGGCCGGGCTGGGGGGAACTACTCAGGGGCGGTGGGTAGGCCCACCGAGTCGCCCCGGGCCGGAGCGGCCGTCTCACCTGTGCACGGCGACGACGGCTGAGGGGTTGTGCAGAGACTCGCACCCCGCCGGGGACGAGGAGAGGAGCTGACCACGTCGAGGCTGGACCGCGGAGGGGCGGTACGGCCGCGACACCCGCCGTCGACCGTCGAGCGGCAGCGCGGCCCGGGTGAGGGTGAACCTCCCCGGGCCGCGCTCACTCGTGCCAGGGCCGATGGCCCTCCCGCCAGCTACGGCTCGGCCTCGACCTCGACTCGCGCAGCTGCTCGGGCCGGACGACGCCCACTCCCGGGTGCTCGCCGGTGAGCCCACGCCGCCGGAGCCGGTGCACCACCAGGCTGAACACCAGCCAGAGCGCGGCCAGCGCAGCGATCACCATGACCGTCTCCACGCGCTCCACTCTCCCCCTGCACGGCCGAGGGGCGGGCACCCGGCCGGTTGGCCTGCGGTACCCGCCCCTCGGGCAAGCGCTCACACCCGCGTGGGGTGCGTCGTCGTGGTCAGCCCAGGCGGTGCTTGAGCGCGTCGAGCTCGTCGCTCAGGCTGCTGGGCAGCTTGTCCCCGAACATGGTGAACCACTCCTCGATGGAGGGGATCTCGCGCTTCCACTCCTCGTCGTTGACCTCCAGCGCCAGGTCGACGTCCTCGAGGCCGCCGGTGAGGCCGTCCAGGTCGATGTCGGCGCTGGTGGGCACGTAGCCGATGGCGGTCTCCCGCGCCGCGGCCTTGCCCTCGATGCGCTCGATGGCCCACTTGAGCACGCGGGCGTTCTCCCCGAATCCGGGCCACAGGAAGCGCTTGTCCTCGCCCCGGCGGAACCAGTTGACGTAGAAGATCTTCGGCAGCTTGGACTCGTCCGCGGACTTGCCCAGGTCGATCCAGTGCTGCAGGTAGTCACCGGCGTTGTAGCCGATGAAGGGCAGCATGGCCATCGGGTCGCGGCGGACGTCACCGACCTTGCCGCTGGCGGCAGCGGTCTTCTCGCTGGACATGGTGGAGGCCATGAAGACCCCGTTCTGCCAGTTGCGGGACTCGGTGACCAGCGGGATGGTGGTCGCCCGGCGGCCGCCGAAGAAGATCGCCGAGATCGGCACACCCTTGGGGTCGTCCCACTCCGGCGCGAGCACCGGGCACTGCGACATCGGGGTGCAGTAGCGGGAGTTGGGGTGGCTGGAGAGCTCGCCGCTCTCCGGCGTCCAGTCCTCCTGCTTCCAGGACGTCAGGTGCTGGGGGTCGCCCTCCATGCCCTCCCACCACACGTCGCCGTCGTCGGTCATCGCGACGTTGGTGAACAGCGAGTTGCCGCGCTCGATGGTGCGCATGGCGTTGGGGTTGGTGGCCCAGTTGGTGCCGGGGGCGACACCGAAGAACCCGAACTCCGGGTTGACGGCGTACAGCCGGCCGTCCTCGCCGAAGCGCATCCAGGCGATGTCGTCGCCGAGGGTCTCGACCTTCCAGCCCGGGATGGTGGGCTCGAGCATGGCCAGGTTGGTCTTGCCGCAGGAGCTGGGGAACGCGGCGGTGGCGTAGTAGACCTTCTCCTCCGGCGAGGTCAGCTTGAGGATGAGCATGTGCTCAGCCAGCCAGCCCTCGTCGTGGGCCATCGCCGAGGCGATGCGCAGCGAGTAGCACTTCTTGCCCAGCAGCGCGTTGCCGCCGTAGCCGGAGCCGAAGCTCCAGATCTCGCGGTCCTCCGGGAAGTGGGTGATGTACTTGGTGTCGTTGCAGGGCCACGCGACGTCGGTCTCGCCCTCGGTCAGCGGCGCACCCACGGAGTGCAGCGCCTTGACGAAGGGGGCGTCGGTGCCGAAGCGCTCGAGCGCCACGTTGCCCATGCGGGTCATGATCCGCATGGAGACGACGACGTACTCGGAGTCGGTGAGCTCCACGCCCAGCTTGGGGTCCTCGGCGTCGACCGGGCCCATGCAGAAGGGCACCACGTACATGGTGCGGCCCTTCATGCAGCCGCGGTAGAGGTCGGTCATGAGCGACCGCATCTCCGTGGGGTCCATCCAGTTGTTGGTGGGGCCCGCACTGGACTCCTCGCGGGAGCAGATGTAGGTGCGCTCCTCGACGCGCGCCACGTCCGCCGGGTCGGAGGCGCACCAGAAGGAGTTGGGCTTCTTCTCCGGGTTGAGCCGGGTGAAGGTCCCCGCGTCGACGAGCTGCGTGGTGAGTCGGTCCCACTCCTCGTCCGAGCCGTCCACGAAGACGACACGGTCAGGCTGGGTGAGCTCGGCAACGTCTCGTACCCAGGCCAGCAGGTCGCTGTGCTGGGTTGGCACGGTGCCGTTCTGCTCGTCGAGGCCGGGAATGGTCGCTGCCGTCATCAGACTCTCCTGAAGTGGACCGAAGCAGGACCTGACGAGCGGAGCCGACAGGCCCGGCTGCGGCCCTTGAAGGGACGCGGCTCGGGTGCCTGCCGGGTGGCGGGCACGAGCGCCGGGTTCAGTACGTCCTTAGGTTAACTGGGCGGCCCGGAGAAAAGCGACTCCACTTAGGGGAATTGGTCACAAGTTGGTCACGGCCCCTGGCAAAGTCGGCGCAAGCGCGCTACCGGGCGATCCACTCGCCGGTGACGGGGTCGGTCACGGCCGGCGCCGGCGGCTCGGTGGCTCCCGCGCCGGGGCTGCCGGTGCCGTCGCCGAGGTCCCCGCCCCCGGCCTCCCGCCACTGGCCGTCAGCACCCTGTTCGTAGG
This sequence comes from Rhodococcus sp. Z13_19A, assembly GCF_058133575.1. Classification (NCBI taxonomy): domain Bacteria; kingdom Bacillati; phylum Actinomycetota; class Actinomycetes; order Mycobacteriales; family Nocardiaceae; genus Rhodococcus; species Rhodococcus sp. Z13_19A. Next base: position 738,471 of record NZ_JBYUNN010000001.1, on the reverse strand, counting down.
AGGTGTGCTCCCCGCTGCTGGTCACCTCGGTCAGCACGTCGGCAGTGCCGTCACCGTCCACGTCGGTCACCAGCACGGTCCGGCCGGCGGTCTGCAGCACGGCGGTGTCGGCCACGCCGTCGCCGTCGGAGTCCACGGTGGAGGGACCGGCTTGGTCTGCGGCGGCCTGGATCTCGGCGGAGACCGTGGGCGCGGTAGACACGGCTGCGGGGGTGGTCCTGTCGTCCGCGGTCCAGGTGCCGGTGGCGGGATCGAGGACGGCGTGGCCGAGGACCTTGCCGTGCACGTCGTAGCGGGTGAGCTCGTCCGCCGCGCCGTCCCCGTCGGTGTCGGAGTACTCGTAGCTGCCGTCGACGGTGTCCAGGTGGACGGTGTCCGCGATGCCGTCGGCGTCCGCGTCGACGGTGGCGTGGTAGGTGTGCTCGTCCCCGTCCACGGTGACGGTCAGCAGCTCGGCCGGGCTCTCGTCGATGTGCATGGACATTCCTCTCGGCAGGTTCGGGTCGGAGGTGAGACTCCCTCGCCTCGGGTTCGGTTCCCTCAGGGCATGCTCGCGGCCGCGGCCGGCGCTAGGGTCGCGCCATGCGCAGCCGGAGCCCCCAGGTGGTGGTGATGGGCGTCGCGGGTGCCGGCAAGAGCACGGTGGCGCGGTTGCTGGCTGAGCGGCTGGGGGCGGAGGTGGGCGACGCCGACGACTTCCACCCGCCGGCCAACGTCGCCAAGATGTCGGCGGGCGAGCCGCTGGAGGAGGCAGACCGGTCGCCGTGGCTGCTGGCGGTCAGTGCCTGGATGCAGGAGCGGGCCGACGCCGGGCGCACTGCGGTGATGGCCTGCTCGTCCCTGCGGCGGGCCCACCGCGACGTGCTGCGCGCTGCCGCCGGCGACATCTGGTTCCTGCACCTGCACGGCTCGCCGGAGCTGCTGTCGCGCCGCCTGGGCTCACGCGTCGGGCACTTCATGCCCCCGGAGCTGCTCGGCTCGCAGCTGGCCGCGCTGGAGCCGCTGGGCCGGGACGAGGCGGGGATGACCGAGGACGTCACCGCCCCGCCCGCCGTGCTGGCCGAGCGCGCTGCCCGGGCGCTGCGGCTGGGCGAGGGCGTCGCCCGGGTGCAGTAGCGCCCGGCCTCGGCCAGCTCCTCACCGTGCGTAGGTGACGATCCGGTACCGCAGGCCGGTGGTGGAGGTGTGCCAGCCCCGCTGGGGGTCGCGGTCCACCACCTGCCACCGCGAGCCGATCTCGGGGGCGTGCACGTCACCGTCCACCGGGTCAGCCAGCTCGGTGACCACCAGCTGCTCGGCCAGGGGCATCGCCGCCGCGTACACGCTGGCACCGCCGATCACCCAGGTGTCGCCGGCACCGAGGGCGACGGCCTCCTCCAGCGAGTGCACCACGGTGGCGCCGAACGCGGTCCAGCCAGGCTGCTGGGTGAGCACCACGTTGTTGCGGCCGGGCAGCGGGCGCACCAGCGGCGGCAGCGACTCCCAGGTGGCGCGGCCCATCACCACGGTGGCACCGCGGGTGGTGTGCCGGAAGTGGGCGAGGTCCTCGGGCAGGTGCCAGGGGAGGTCGCCGTCCCGGCCGATGACGCCGTTGGCGGCCTGCGCCCAGATCAGGTTCAGACCCATGCCGGCCTCACACCGCCACCGGCGCCTTGATGGCCGGGTGGTGCTGGTAGCCGACCACCTCGAAGTCGGCGTAGGAGTAGTCGAAGATCGAGGACGCCTTCTGCAGCTTCAGCTGGGGGAAGCCGTAGGCGGTGCGGGCGAGCTGCTCGCGGACCTGCTCGACGTGGTTGTCGTAGATGTGGCAGTCGCCGCCGGTCCAGATGAAGTCCCCGACCTCCAGGCCTGCCTGCTGGGCCACCATGTGGGTGAGCAGGGCGTAGCTGGCGATGTTGAACGGCACGCCCAGGAACAGGTCGGCGCTGCGCTGGTACAGCTGGCAGGACAGCTTGCCGTCGGCCACGTAGAACTGGAACAGCGCGTGGCAGGGCGGCAGCGCCATCTGGCTGATCTCGCCGACGTTCCAGGCCGAGACCATCATCCGGCGGGAGTCCGGGTTGGTGCGCAGGGTCTGCATCACCTCGGCGATCTGGTCGACGTGGCCGCCGTCCGGGGTGGGCCAGGACCGCCACTGCACGCCGTAGACCGGGCCGAGCTCACCGTCGGCCCCGGCCCACTCGTCCCAGATGCTGACGCCGTGCTCGTGCAGCCAGGCGACGTTGGAGTCGCCCCGCAGGAACCACAGCAGCTCGTAGGCCAGCGACTTGAAGTGCACCCGCTTGGTGGTGACCAGCGGAAATCCCTCGGCGAGGTTGTAGCGCAGCTGGTGGCCGAAGATGCTGCGGGTGCCCGTGCCGGTGCGGTCGGCCTTGGGCGTGCCGTGCTCGAGCACGTGCGCGAGCAGGGCTTCGTACTGGGTGTTCGGGGCGGGCTGGGTACCGGGAGCAGCCGAGGTGTTCACCGCGACCACCCTAGGCGAGCGCGCAGGGCACTAGGCCCGAGTGTCGCGGACCGCACGTACCCGGGTGAGCAAGCTCGCCGCGCGGTCCTGGGCCGCGAGCAGCAAGGCGAGCTGCCGCTCGGTGGCGCTCAGCTGCTCGGCGCGCTCGGCACCGTCCATCCGCAGCGCCTCGTCCACCGCGTGCAGCTCGCCGTCGATCTGCTCCAGCCGGGTCGCCAGGGCCTCGTCCAGCGCCGCGCTGAGCTGGTGCTCGGCGTCGATGAGCTGCTCGGCCACCACCTGGTCGAGGCTGGCCCGAGCCTCCGCGAACACCTCGCCCGACCACTGCTTCACGTGGGACTTGTCGGCCAGGTGCCCGCGGGCGCGGGCCATCCACCACGCGGCGCCCGCCCCCAGGCCGAGGGTGAGCGGGATGAGCACCACGTTGAGCCCCGGCACGAGGGCCAGCGGCATCAGCGCCAGCCGGCCCAGACCGATGCCACCGGAGGCGCCGGCGATCACCATCAACCGGTCCTCCGCGGCCGCCTGGCGCTTCTCCACCGGCCGGATCACCAGCGGCACCTGCTGGGCGCGGACCGTCTGCGCAGCCAGCGCCGCCAGCTCCTCGGGCGTGAACAGCTCGGCCAGCACCTGCTCCACCAGCAGGCGCAGCCGCTCGGCCAGCGCCGCGCTGACCTTGTCCGCCACCCCGGCCAGCGCGGGCTCGAGCTGGCCGGGCAGGGCGGCGAGGGCCTCCCGGTCGGCGTTGTCCACCGCGGCGCGGAACGCGGCCTGCACCTCCCGCACGTGCCGGGCCACCTCGTGGGTGGACTCCACCCTGGCGTGCTGGACGAGGGCGCGCAGCCGCAGCGACCAGCCTCGCTGCCCGGTGCGTCGCTGGGCCAGCAGCTCGGCGCGGCGGCGGCGCAGCTCGGTGGCGGTGCCCGCCCCGGAGCGCAGCACCCGCACCCGGTCGCGGCGCTGCTGGGCGGCGTGGCCCAGCGCGGAGTGCAGGGCGCGCAGCGTGTTGGCGTCGGCCAGCATCGCGGCTCGGTGGGTGACCAGCCGCTGCAGCTGTTCCTGCAGGTCGCTGATGCCCGACTGCAGGCGGAGCGTGGTGGCGACCTCGCGGCTGGGGGCCTGGGCGGCCAGCGTGGCGAGACGGGCCGACACCGTCAGGAAGGGTGCCTCGGCGAAGCGGGGGGCGTGCTCGGCGAGCACGGCGCGATCGGCGGCCAGCACCTCGCGCCAGCCCCGGTGGGCGTCGGTCTTGGTGAGGGCGAACACCACCGTCTCCACGCGCTCGCTCACCTGCCGCAGGAAGTCCAGCTCGCCGCGCGTGAACGGGCTGCTCGCGTCCACCACCATCAGCAGGGCGGTGGCCGTGGCAGCGGCCTCGGTGGCCAGCTCGGCGTGGAAGGGGCGCAGCCCGCCGACCCCGGGGGTGTCGACCAGGGTGAGGTTGGCCAGCAGCGGGACGGGGCCGCAGACCTCCACGTAGCGGGGCGGGGCGACCGGCTCGGCACGCCCGTTCGGGCCGCCGCACACCCACGCGGGCAGCTCGGCGAGATCCACTGGCACCGGTGGGCGCTCGTCGGCGTAGCGACCCTGAGCCGACCACTGGGGGCCGTGGCGCAGCACCAGGTAGGTCGACGTCGCTGGACCCGCCTGCACCGGGGACAGCTCCGGAGTGGCGAGCAGGGCGTTGACCAACGAGCTCTTGCCGCGGTTGGTCTCACCGATCAGCACCACGGTGGGCGCCTCGGTCGGCCTGGCCTGCTGCCGGCTCAGCTGCGCGGCGGCGGTGGGGTCGGCCTCGGCCAGCAGCGCGGACAGCTCGGTGATCGCGGCGCGGACCGCGGTCGGCAGCCCGCTCACCGAGCAGCGTCCTGCAGCTCCTGCCAGAGCAGGAAGTACGCGCGGTGGACCACCTGGCCCACCCGTGCCTGCCCGGTGTCCTCGGCGAAGGTGGCGAACGAGCGCCACCACCCCGCCCGCTGCAGCGCGCGCTCGGCCAGCTCGGCGCGGGTGGCGCCGGGCAGCCCGAGCTGGTGAGCGGGGGCGGTGCCGGGGCGCAGCCGCAGCGCCTCGCCCACCAGTGCCGGCGGCAGCGGCACCGCCCCGGTGCGCAGCAGCGTCTGGACCTCCACCAGGCGCAGCTGGTGGGCCTCCGGCCGTCGCAGCAGCTGCTCCACCGCCCCGCGCAGCAGCCGTTGGTCGCTCGGCTGCGGACAGCTGCGGGCCAGCGCGGACAGCGAGGCGAGTGCGGCGGAGGCCTTGATCCCCTCGGCGCGGGCGCTGAACACGACCGCCAGCCGCTCCCGCACCTGGGCCAGGCCGGACACCGCGTTGAGGGCGGTCCGCAGGCGGCCCACGGACATGTGCGGGTCGGCGCGCAGGGCCCGCACCGCGCACGCCACCCCGTAGAGGTCGAGCACCTCCAGCAGGTGCCGCCGGGTGGCCACGTCCAGGGGGCAGTCCAGGGAGAGGAACAGGTCGGTGGCCAGCAGCATCGCGATGCGGGTGTCGTCGGGGACGGCGGCGAGCACCCGCAGCGCCTCCACCTCGCGCGCCCCCAGGCCCCCGGTCTCGCAGGTCTCGCCCAGCAGACCGATCACCGGCAGCACCTCGGCCACCCGTGACCCCAGCAGCCGCTGCTGGGCGGCGGCGAGCAGCCGTGCCGCCTGCGAGACGTTGCCGCCGGCCTCGGCCACCGACTCCGGGGCCACGGTGTCGGCCTTGTTCAGCAGCCCCAGCGCGTTCACCGGGCCCGCCTCCTGGCCGGCGGTGGCGCCGGCGAAGGCGGCCAGTGCCTCGGCGTCGTCGGCGCGCACGGTCTGGGTGAAGACGTAGAGCACCGCCTCGGCTCCGGCGACCGCGCTGCGGGTGCTGCCCACCAGGTGCGCATCGGTGCGCGCCGACGACGCGATGTCCAGCGACCCCAGGCCGGGGGTGTCCACCACCGTCAGCTCCGCGAGCAGCGCGCTGGTCAGGTAAGCCTCGAGGTGGGACACCTCCTCGGGCCGCACCCCGGCGAGGGTGGCCACGTCGGCCGGGATCATGCCCTCGGCGGTCAGCGGCACCACCGTGCGGGCCCCGGCGTGGGTGATGACCTCCACCCGGTCGACGTCACCGTAGGAGAAGCGGGTGACCAGACGGGTGCACTCACCCACCGCGGTGGGCGCCACCCGGCGGCCGATGAGGGCGTTCACCAGCGTGGACTTGCCCGAGGAGATGCGTCCGGCGACGGCGACCTGCAGGGGACTGCTGAGCCGTGCGGCGACGTGCCCCACGCCGGCCGCGGTCTCCGGGGAGCAGCGCTGGGCCAGGTCGTGGCAGGTCGCGAGCAGGGCGTCGCGCAGGGAGGTGGCCGGGGCGCCGGGCAGGGCCTGGCCCACGACAGCGGTCATCAGCCCTCCCTCCGGTGCACGCCTGTCGGACGATCGTGCCATGACGCAGCGTTGCCGTGGGGTGACCGGCAGCAGTCAGCTCCCGTCACAGTGGGCAGGGTCCGTCGACGACCCGGTCAGGGCCATGAGGCAGCCTGGTACCGGCCCCGACCCCCGGAGCCCTGACCCCCGAAGCCCTGACTCTGGAGCACACCCGATGTCCGACACGTCCGCCCCGCTCGACCGGCCCCGCGCCCGGGTGGTCAGCTTCCGGTCCCGGCGCGACGCGCTGACCCCGGCCCGCCAGCGCGCCTGGGACGAGTGGTGGCCGGCCATGGGCACCGACGCGGGCGACGAGCCGCTGGACCTGGCCGCGTGGTTCGGCCGCGAGGCCCCGCTGGTGGTGGAGATCGGGTCCGGCACCGGCACGGCCACCGCCGCGATGGCTGCCGCGGAGCCGGAGGTGAACCTGCTGGCCATCGAGGTCTACCGGCCGGGCCTGGCCCAGCTGGTGCAGCACTGCAGGGCCGCGGGCGTGACCAACGTGCGGGCGGTGCGTGGCGACGCGGTGCAGGTGTTCACCCACCAGCTCGCCGAGGAGTCGCTGGCCGGGGTGCGGGTGTTCTTCCCCGACCCCTGGCCCAAGCACAAGCACCACAAGCGCCGCCTGCTCAAGCAGCCGGTGGTGCAGCTGATCGCGACCCGGCTGCGCTCGGGGGGCGTGCTGCACGTCGCCACCGACCACCTGCCCTACGCCGAGGAGGTGGCGGAGGTGGGCGACGCGGAACCGCTGCTGACCCGCGTCGACCTGGCTGCGGAGTCACCGATGCTGCTGCGTCGCCCCGTCACCAAGTTCGAGAACCGGGCCGAGCAGGCGGGCACGGCGGTCACCGAGCTGCTGTGGCGAAAGCGATGAACGTCGCGCGAGCGATGGTCGCCTGAGGCATCATCACAGCATGAGCACCAGCACTGCGAGCGCCTCACCCGCGATCTCCTCCCAGCCTGAGCAGAGCCGTCGGGTCCTGCTGGTGTGGGACGCCCCGAACCTGGACATGGGTCTGGGGTCCATCCTCGGCGGCCGACCGACAGCGGCCTTCCGGCCCCGCTTCGACGCGCTGGGTCGCTGGTTGCTGACCCGCACGGAGGACCTGCAGCGCGAGAACGGCTCGGGCGGCCCGCTGGAGCCCGAGGCGACGGTGTTCACCAACATCGCCCAGGGCACCGCGGAGGTCGTCCGCCCGTGGGTGGAGGCCCTGCGCAACGTCGGCTTCGCGGTGTTCGCCAAGCCCAAGCTGGACGAGTACAGCGACGTGGACGCAGACATGCTCGACCACATCGCGCTGCGCCAGCACACCTGCGGCTTGGCCGGGATCATCGTGGCCTCCGCCGACGGTCAGGCCTTCCGGGAGCCGCTGGAGGAGCTGGCCGCCGAGGGCGTGGCCGTGCAGGTGCTGGGCTTCCGGGAGCACGCCAGCTGGGCGGTCGCTGATCCGCTGGTGAACTTCGTGGACCTGGAGGACATCCCCGGGGTCTTCCGGGAGCCGCTGCCGCGGATCAACCTGGAGAACCTGCCCGACGACGGTGCCTGGCTGCAGCCCCTGCGCCCGCTGTCGGCGCTGCTCGCACACCGCTGAGCCGCGGACGGGCCACCGGTACGCGCGAGGGGGCCCGTCGCGCACGGGGGGTTGGCGCGACGGGCCCACCTTCGAGTTTGCCACGGTCGACGCGCTGGGGTCGGGCCGGTCAGTCGCCCTTCGGCGCCCGTTAGGCAGACTGTCCGCGGCCCTTCTCCCCACCGTCAGGAGTCCCGTCCGTGTTCGCCAGCTGGGGTTACCTCGTGCACCGCCGCCGCCGGTGGGTGCTGGGGCTGGTGGTGCTCGCGGCGGTGCTGGCCGGCGTCTTCGGCGCGGGCCTGTTCGATCGCTTGGCGCAGGGCGGATTTGACGATCCGGAGTCGGAGTCGGCGCGGGCCGCGCAGCTGGTGGAGGAGCGCTTCGGCCGCACCGGCGGGGACGTGCTCGCCGTCTACACCGCGCCGGCGGGCACGCGCATCGACGACCCCGTGCTGGGCCAGCAGATCCGCGACCGCCTGACGACGCTGCCGCCGGAGCACGTCGCGTCCGTGGTCTCGCTGTGGACCACCCCGGCTCCGCAGCTGATGGACGCGACCGGCACCCGCGGCCTGGCCGTGATCACCCTGGCCGGGCAGGACGACTCCGCGGTGCTGGACAGCTACACCCAGGTGCAGGACGCCTTCGCGGTCGACGGGGTGGAGCTGGCGCTGGCGGGATCAGCCCCGGTGGGCACCGAGGTGAACGAGCGCACCGCAGCCGACCTGGTGCGGGCGGAGAGCATCTCGCTGCCGGTGGTGCTGGTGCTGCTGCTGTTCATCTTCGGCGGGCTGGTGGCCGCGTCGCTGCCGCTGGTGGTGGGAGTGCTCACCATCCTCAGCTCGCTGGGCCTGCTGCGGCTGCTGAGCCTGGTGGTGCCGGTCAACTCCTTCGCGGTCAACGTGGTGACCCTCATCGGGCTGGGCCTGGCCATCGACTACGGGTTGTTCACCGTCAGCCGCTTCCGCGAGGAGCTGGCCGGTGGACGCACCGTGGCCGACGCGGTCGCACGCACCGTGGCCACCGCCGGGCGCACCGTGGCGTTCTCGGCGACGCTGCTGGCGGTGGCGATGTCCGGGCTGCTGCTGTTCCCGCAGAACTTCCTCAAGTCGCTGGGCTACGGCGGCATGGCCGCAGTGGGCATGGCCGCGTTCCTGGCACTGACCGTGCTGCCCGCGCTGCTGTCGGTGCTGGGTCCGCGCATCGACGCCCTGAGCGTGCCCGGTCGGGCTCGCCGCAAGGTGGGCACGGCGCAGCTGGACGGCTTCTGGGGGCAGGTCGCGAGCACGGTGATGCGCCGCCCCGCCCTGGTGGCGGTCCCCATCGTGGCGGTGCTGGCCGCGCTCACCCTGCCCTTCGCCGGAGCCTCCTTCGGCGACGTCAGCGAGCGTGCGCTGCCCGCCGACTCTGCGGCCCGCACCGCGACCGAGCAGGTCGCCCAGCAGTTCCCCGCGCTGGCCTCGGAGTCAGCGACCGTGGCGATCAGCGGCGCCACGCCCGAGCAGACGCAGCAGGTGGTCGCCGCCGTGAGCGGCGTGCGTGGCGCCGGCCCGGCGCAGCCGGGGGCCAGCGGCGAGGGTGTCACCGTGCTCACGGTGCCCCTGGGCGAGGGGGCCGAGGGCGCCCCTAGCCGGCAGCAGGTGGTGGACGAGCTGCGTGCCCTGCCGGTCCAGGAGGGCACGAACGTGCTGGTGGGCGGCAAGACTGCCAGCAGCATGGACAGCCTGTCCGCGCTGCAGTCGACGCTGCCCTGGATGGCGCTGCTGCTGGCGGTGGCCACCTTCGTGCTGATGTTCCTGGCCTTCGGGTCGGTGATCCTGCCGCTGAAGGCGGTCCTGATGAGCGCCCTCGGGCTCGGCTCGACGCTGGGCTTCCTGACCTGGATCTTCGTGGACGGCCACGGTGCGGGGCTGGTGGGCATCACCCCCGGTCCGATGGAGGCCGGCGTGGTGGTGCTGATGGCGGCCATTGTCTTCGGCCTGTCCACCGACTACGAGGTGTTCCTGCTCTCCCGGATGGTCGAGGCGCGGGCCAACGGGGCCAGCACCCGGGACGCCGTGCGCGCGGGCACCGCCCGGACGGGCGGGGTGATCAGTGCCGCTGCGCTGCTGCTGGTGGTGGTCACCGGGGCGTTCGCGTTCTCCGAGGTGTCCACCATGCGCTTCCTGGGTCTGGGCCTGATCTTCGCCCTGGCGCTGGACGCCACCGTGGTGCGGCTGCTGCTGGTGCCCGCGGTGATCGCGCTGATCGGGGACCGGACGTGGTGGGCCCCGCCGGCACTGCTGCGGCTGCAGCAGCGCATCGGGCTGTCCGAGCACGAGCCGAGCGAGCCGGGCGAGGACCATCCCGACGGCTCGGGCCCGCCGTCCTCGGGCGGACGTCGTGGATCACGGCAGCGCAGCGCCCCGGGCAAGCACCGCTCGACGCCGGAGCGCCCCGGCTACCCCGTCCCCCGCTGGTAGCGGGGGGAGGCAGCGCGGGGCGCCGGGCCCGGGCGGTCAGCCCAGGTGCTGTGCCGAGGGCACCTGCGGGCCACCCGGCTGCTGCTGCGACCCGGGCTGGCTGCCGATGGCCCTGGCGTAGCGCATGCCAGCGGCGATGAGCATCAGGCCCACCACGATGAACCCGATCACCCGGGCGATGCCGCTGACCGCGGCCAGGTCGAACAGCAGCAGCTTGGCCACGGCCGACCCGGCCAGGATCAGCCCGGCCACCCGGGCCACCAGCGACTGCCTCGTGGTGGACAGGCCCAGGCTCAGCAGCACCAGCGCGGCGATCATCCAGGTCACTGTGGCTGCGGTGTGGCCCCCCATGTAGCCGTGCTCCGGGGAGATCAGCACGCCGGCGGCGACGAGCGCGGTGCTGGCGCCGTAGAGCATCGCCGCTCCGCCGACGAGCCAGCTGATCGGGTCGGCACCGAGCACCCGGGACCAGTGCACCTCGTAGGCGAGGGCGCCGGCCGCCACGACGAGCAGCGTGCCGGCGACCACGGCGGGCCAGCCGGCGTGCGCCGAGGCCCAGGAGTCGGACAGCGCGAGCTCGGGCGGGGCGAGCTCCATCAGCATCGCGAGGCCCAGAGCACCGAAACCGGTGGCTAGCCCCAGCGCCAGCCGCGAGCGCAGCTGGTGGGCGATCACCACGAGCACGATGGTGGCCGTCAGCATCAGCGAGGCCCGCGACTCCACGGTGGCGGCCAGGCACATGGCCTCGAACGCCGCGACGCAGCCGGCGCCGGTGAGGACCATCTGCACCGATCGGGGCAGCCACGGCAGGGAGAAGCGCAGGGCGATGAGCACGGCAGCCGCGCCGGAGACCACGGCGACCGCCGACCACTGCGACAGGATCGTGGGAGTCAGCAGGGTGGGCACCACCGACAGCGGCAGCAGGCCCGGCGCCACGCTGTCGGTGCGATCACGGTGGACGGCCAGCAGCGCGAAGACCAGGCCCGTCACGGTCACCAGGACGCAGGCGCCGGCGGTGGTCCAGAGGAGGGTGTCGCGATCGGCTGCCACGACGATGGAGATCGCCGCTGCGAGCACCGGAGCCACGGTCTGCACCACGTAGAGGCCCTGCCAGGGTCGCAGCAGGTGCAGCACGCCGGCGGCGACGCACACCGCCAGGACGAAGCCAGTGAGCTCAGGACCGCCGTCCTGGATGAGGAACGGGGAGAGGGCGCACGAGGCCAGCACGGCGAGCAGGGCCATCAGCTGGGAGCGCCACCAGTAGGCGATGCCCAGCCCGGCTGCGGTGATGGCGAAGCCGAGCACGAGACCGACGGGCACCGGCACCCAGTGGTAGGTGCTGGTGACCACCACGACGTCCAGGTACAGCCCGACCGCTCCGGTGGCGGCCAGCGTGACCGAGCCGATCTGCCCACCGGGCCGGTTGCGCACCCAGAAGGACAGGCCCAGCAGCGCGGTGGCCAGCACGGCGCCGCCCACGACGCGTGGGACGACTCCCAGGAAGCCGTTCTGCACCGCGAGGACGAGCAGCATCACCACGCCGAGCAGGGTGATGACGGAGCCGGCGACCGCCAGCACGCGGCTGGTGGTGTTCTCCCGGGCCCACCACCCGGGCTGGGCGGCCGGGGCCGGCGGCGGGGGGTAACCCGGGGGTGAGCCGGACCACGGCGGTGGGCCCGCCGGCGGGCGGGGCGGGCCACTGGGCGGGCGGGGGCCGCGGGCGGCCGGGGGGATCGGCCCGCTGGGCAGCTGGGCGACCTGGGGCGGGCGAGGCGCGGGCCCCTGGGGGCCGGCGCGGAAGGCCGGCTGGGGGGGACGGACCGCGGCGGGCGGGGGCACCGGGGCCCAGCTGGGGCCCGGTCGGCCAGGCCCAGGCTCGGTGGGTGGCGCCGGAGTCTGTGGGGGTTCAGCACCGACCTCGTCCAGCCGCTTGCGCAGCGAACGGACCTCGTCGGCGAGCTGTGCCACGGCGTCGTCATGGTCGGGGTGCTGAGTCATGAACCCATCGTGGCCAAATGCCGCGGCCGTGTCCTGAGTATTGCTACTTGTGTCGGGCAGAAGTGTTCTGCGCGTTCACTACTCGAGGCCGTGCTCGATGGCGTAGCGGGCCAGCTCGACGCGGTTGGCCAGCTGCAGCTTGCGCAGCGTCGACTGAACGTGGTTCTCCACGGTGCGGTGGCTGATCACCAGCCGGGCGGCGATCTGCTTGGCGCTGAGGCCCTTGGCCACCAGTCGCAGCACCTCCGTCTCCCGCTCGGACAGCTGCGGGGTGGGCGGTCCTGCAGCCGCCGGCTCGGCGGACATGCGCCGGTACTCACCGAGCACCAGCCCAGCCAGGCCCGGGGTGAACACCGCCTGCCCCGCGGCAGTGGCGCTCACCGCGTCGACCAGCTCGGTGACGGACGCGCTCTTGACCAGGTAGCCCGAGGCGCCTGCCTTGACGGCGTCGAGCACGTCGGACTGCTCGCCGGAGGCCGACAGCACCAGCACCCGCGTGCCCGGCGACACCTGCAGCACCCGGGCAGTGGCGTCGACGCCGGAGCCGCTGCCCAGCTGCATGTCCATCAGCACGACGTCCGGCTGCACGGCACTGGCGATGCGCTCGGCGGAGTCCACGCCGTCGGCGGTGGCCACCACGTCGAAGCCGCGGGCCGTGAGGTCGCGGGCGACCCCGTCCCGCCACATCGGGTGGTCGTCGACCACCATCACCCGGACCACGGTGTCCCGAGCCGGCTCGGTCGTGCTCTCCTGCATGGTGCCCCCCGTTGGCAGTGTGGAACCTCGGGCCCGCTGAAGCTGGGCGCTGCTGATCTCGGCTACCGGCCGCGCCGGTGCGCCCACCGACGCACAGACATCATGACGGTCTCGTCGCTCCTGCGGGGCGTGCTCGGCCGCGCCACCCGGACCTCCCACTCGGTTCCCTCGCCCGGCGCGGTCTCCAGCACCAGCTCACCGCCGAGGTCGGCGACCCGGCCGCGGATCGACCGCGCGACCCCCATCCGGCCCTCGCGCTCGGCCTCCTCCAGGCGGCCCTCGGCGATGCCGCAGCCGTCGTCGCGAATGCTGAGCACCACCTCGCTGCCCAGGTCCTCCAGCAGGACGAAGGCCTTGGCCCCCACCCCGGCGTGCACCGCGACGTTGGACAGCGCGGTGCGGGTGACGGCAGCCAGCTCGGTCGCCACCGCTCCCGGCAGCGGGACGCTGGTGCCAGGCACGGACACCGACACCGTCGAGCTCGCCTGGGCCTGCAGCAGCGTGCGCAGGTCGATGCTGGGCAGCTGGCGATCGTCGGTCGGGTCGGTGGGCGCGGCCGAGACCATCGCCCGCAGGGCCACCTCCTGCTCCCCGGCCATCGCCGCCAGCGACGCGGCGTCACCGCCGAGCTCGCTGCCCTGGCGACGGATGTAGGCGAGCACCTGCAGCACGCTGTCGTGCACCTCGCGGGCCAGTCGGTCCCGCTCGGCGATCGCGGCCTGCACCCGCAGCGCGCGCTCGAGCTGGGCGTGCGAGCGTCGTGCGGTGTCGGCGGCCACCCCGAGCACCAGCCCGGTGCACAGCAGCAGCACCCCGTCCCGGCTGATGTCGGTGTCCACGTAGCCATTCACCAGCGCGGTGGCCACCGCGACCACCAGTCCCACCCCGAAGCCCAGCGCCGGGCCCGCGAGCACCGCGGCGGCCACCACCGGGTTGGCCGCCCAGATGGTGGTGACCAGCGGGTCGGGGGAGGCGAGCTGGTGGGTGGTCAGCGCCAGGCGGGACAGGGCCAGCAGCGCCAGGACCACGCCCACGTCGGCGGCCACCATGGCGAGGTTGCGGCCCCAGCCCTGCGTGTGGCCCAAACCGGTGACCACCGTCCAGGCGCCCATCACACCCACCAGCACCCAGCTCAGCACGGGGTGGGCGTAGCCGGGGGAGAAGGCGACCTGCACCCCGAGGGCGAAGAGGAAGGTGAGCACCCGGAAGACGGTGGCGCCCTGCCACAGCGGGGTGGCCGGGTCGATCCGTGTGCCGGCCGACGAGCGCGCGTGCTCACGCCGACGGCCGCCCCCCGTGGCGGTCACCGGGTCAGGCCGGTCCGGGGCCGGGGCCCGACGAGCCCGGACGGTCGGCGTCGGCATCGGCATCGGCGCTGGTGTCGGTGTCGGTGTTGGTGTCGGTGTCACGAGGCTGCGGCTGGCCGCTCGGCACCTTCGCCTCCGCGGGATCGGACCCGCTCAGTCCCGCCGCGTCGGTGTGCTCCTCGTCGGAGAACAGCGACCGCACGGCCGAGTTGAGCACCGCCACCATGGGCACGGCCAGGACGGCACCGAGGATGCCGCCGAGCACGGTGCCCGCCGCGATGGCCAGCACCACCGCCACCGGGTGCAGCGCCACGGCGCGCCCCAGCAGCAGCGGCTGCAGCACGTGGCCCTCGAGCTGCTGCACGGCCAGCACCACGCCCAGCACGATGAGCGCCACCACGAAGCCCTTGGTGACCAGGGCGACCAGCACGGCGACGATCCCGGTGAGCACCGCTCCGATGATCGGGACGAACGCGCCCAGGAACACCAGCGCGGACAGGGGCAGGGCCAGCGGGACCTGCAGCACCGCCAGCCCCACGCCGATGCCGATCGCGTCCACCCCGGCCACCGCGATGGTGGCCCGGACGTAACCGACCAGGGAGGCGAAGCCACGGTGGCCGGCGACGTCCACCGCGTCGCGGTTCTCGCGGGGGATGACCTGGATGCAGAACTCCCAGATCTGGCGGCCGTTCTGCAGGAAGAAGATGAGGGTGAAGAGCGTGAGCAGCCCGCCGGTGAGCACCTCCCCCAGCGTGCTGGCGGTGCTCAGGGCGCTGGTGGTCAGCGCCTCGCTGTGCGACTTCAGCGCGTCGGTAAAGGTGGTGCCGGCGTTGTTGATCTCCTCCTGGCGGAGGTGGAACGGCCCGGTCACCAGCCATTCCTGCACCTCGGTGACGCTGGAGCCGACCTTGTCCTGCATCTCCGGCAGGCCGTTGATGAACTGCTGCACCACGAACGTCAGGACGCCGCCCACCAGGGCGAGCCCACCGACCATCGCGATGGCCGTGGCGAGGGCACGGGGCAGACCGGCGCGCTCCATCCACGCCACGGCCGGCGACATCAGGGCCGAGCCCAGCAGCGCCAGCGCCACCGGCACCGTCACCACGCCGAAGTTGCTGACCAGCTGGAAGACCACGTAGACGAGGGCTCCGATGACGAGCAGGCGGGCGGACCACGACGCGGCGACGCGGACGCCCCACGTGACGGCTTCCTTGCTGTCCCTGCGTGCGGGAGCTTCTGGGACTGCGGCGGATCTGGTCACGGGGCGTGAGCCTAGTGACGCTGGGCGCACTACGGTGAGCGCGTGCCCACCCGCGTCGAGATTCTCCAGCGGATGCGCACCAGTCCATGGCCGGGCTACGCGGCAAGCATGTTGCTGGCCAACCTGGCTGGTGCGCTCATCCTGTGGGCCTTCGTCCGCTACGTGCTGCCGCTGCCGCCGGAGGACATGCAGTACGCGCAGGGCCTCAACCGGCTGATCTTCGGCACCTACCTGGCCCTGGCGCTGGTCGCTGACGTCGTCCTGGGGCTGCGGATCCTCAAGCCGGTGCTGCTCTGGCGACGCCGCGGCGGTCCGCCCACCGCGGCCGAGCAAGCAGCGGTGCTGCGCGCCCCGTTCTGGCAGACCGTGGTGCACGCCGGGATGTGGACGGTGGGCGGGGTGATCTTCGTGGCGCTGAACGTGGCCGCCTCGCACCGCCTCGCGGTGGTCATCGCCTTCAGCGTGGTGCTGGGCGCGGCGGCCACCTGTGCGGTGGGCTACCTGCTGGCGGAGCGCTGCCTGCGGCCGGTGGCAGCCGACGCGCTGAAGGCGACCATGCCGGACAACCCGACCGGGCCCGGCGTGGCCAGCCGGGTGCTGCTCACCTGGGGGCTGACCTCGGCCCTGCCCACGTCGGGGATCCTGGTGATCTGCGTGGCCCAGCTGACCGGCTCGCTGGTGGACGACCCCCAGCGGGTGGTCGGCGCGATCATCTTCGTCGGCGGCCTGTCCTTCCTGGTCGGCCTGCTCGGCACGGGGCTGACGGCGCGCTCCATCGCCGACCCCATCGAGCAGGTGCGCTGGGCGCTGGGCGAGGTCGGGCGCGGCCAGACCGAGGTGTCGGTGGAGGTGTACGACAGCAGCGAGGTGGGCCTGCTGCAGAAGGGCTTCAACGAGATGGTCTCCGGGGTGGCCGAGCGGGAGCTGCTGCGCGACCTGTTCGGCCGGCACGTCGGGGTGGACGTGGCACGGCGGGCGCTGGAGACCGGCACCGACCTGGGCGGGGAGCTGCGCGAGGTCGGCGTGCTGTTCGTGGACATGGTGGGCTCGACCCGGATGGCCGCCAGCCACCCTCCCGCCGAGGTGGTGGCCCTGCTCAACGACTTCTTCCGGGTGGTGGTGGACGTGGTCACCGAGCACGGTGGGCTGGTGAACAAGTTCGAGGGCGACGCCGCCCTGGTGATCTTCGGCGCCCCGCTGGAGCACACCGACGTGGCCACCGCCGCGCTGGCCGCCGCCCGCCAGCTGCGCCGCGAGCTGGAGCGGGCCACCGGGGTGGACCTGGGCATCGGGGTGTCGGCGGGCATGGCGGTGGCCGGCAACATCGGGGCGGCCCGCCGGTTCGAGTACACCGTGATCGGTGACCCGGTGAACGAGGCGGCCCGGCTGACCGAGCTGGCCAAGAACCGAGACTGCCGCGTGCTGGCGTCGGAGCGGGCCCTGCTCGCGGCGACCGTCGAGGAGCGCCAGCTGTGGGCCACCTGCGAGGAGGTCACCCTGCGGGGCCGGCTCGAGCCGACCCGCCTGGCCATGCCGATCGAGGTCTCCGCGGTCCCCTGACCAGTGGGTTCGCGTCCACCCCTTCGTCGTCTGGTTCTGCGCCGCCGGCCCAACATCGGCACACTGGCACCACGGTGTGCAGAACGCTGCGCCCAGGCGTCACCTCGCGGCCGCGGTGCCGTGCCGGTGCTGCTGGTACCGAGCGCAAAGAGGGAGACCGAGATGACGCACGCAGCGCCCCACGACCCCGACGACCTCTCCACCCCGCAGCTGCTGGAGCGGCTCACCGACCAGGTGTCCACCCTGGTCAAGCAGGAGGTTCAGCACGCCACTGCCGAGGTGAAGCAGAAGGGCGCCCGCCTCGGCGTGGGCCTCGGCATCTCCGGTGCCGGAGCGGTGGTGGCCCTCTACGGCCTCGGGGCGCTGGTGGCCTGCGCGATCCTGGCGCTGACGCTGGTGCTGGACGCCTGGCTCGCCGCCCTGATCATCGGTGCCGCGCTCGTCGTCCTCGGCGCGCTGATGGGCCTGTTCGGCGCCCAGCGCGCTCGCAAGGCCGTTCCCCCGGTGCCACAAGAGACCCTCAACAGCGTCCAGCGCGACGTGCAGACGGTGAAGGAGAACCTGAAGCGATGAGCGTGGACAAGACGCAGCAGAGCCGGGAGCAGACCCGGGCGGAGCTGGCGGAGACCCTTGACGCCCTGGCGCACAAGGCCGACGTCAAGGGACGAGCCAGGGCGAAGGCGCAGCAGACCTGGTCCGAGGCGCAGCAGACCTGGTCCGAGGCCAGCAGCCGGGTCGACCCCAAGGTGGCCGGCGCGGCCTGTGGGGCCGTGGTGGTCATGGTGGTCGGGCTGCTGATGTGGCGGCACCGGCGATGAGCGCGGTCAACAAGGTTCTCTACAAGCCGCTGAGCCTGCTGGCCAGCGTTCTCGGCGGGCTGGCGGCCAGTGCGATCTTCGGCAAGCTGTGGGGCCGCATCGGCGACGACGAGAAAAAGGCGCCCAAGCCGGACGACCTGCGCCACTCGACCCGCGAGGTGCTTCTCGCCGCGGTGCTGCAGGGCGCCATCTTCGCCCTGGTGCGGGCGGCGGTCGACCGGGCCAGCGCCAAGGGCTACCGCAAGATGACCGGGCAGAACCCGACCTAGGCCTGGACGGCTAGCTCTCGCCGGGGTCAGCCAGCACCGGGGCGGCGAGGATGGCGATGAAGTGGCCGGCAGCCTCCTGCACGTCGTGCAGCCGCAGGCCTGCGGCCATCGCGACGTGCTGGACCGCGTCCACCCCCAGCCGGGCCCAGTGGAACCACTCCCCGACGGCGGTCTCCGTCTCCATCCGCAGCCGCGTGCAGGGGGTGCCCACCCCGGGGCCGTCCACCTCGACCACGGCGAGCCCGCCGGGCTGCAGCAGCGCGGCGGCGCGGCGCAGCACCCGCACCGGGTCGCCACCGATGCCGATGTTGCCGTCGGCCAGCAGCACGCTGGACCAGCCGCCGGCGCCGGGCAGCGAGTCGAAGAGGTCGCGCTGCAGCGCCGGGGCACCGCGCGCGGTGGTCAGGCGGACCGCCTCCGCCGAGGAGTCCACCCCCAGCGCGCAGGCCCCCCGCCCCACCAGCGCGGCGGTGAGCCGACCCGGCCCGCAGCCCAGGTCGAGGGTCGCGCCGACACAGCGGGCGAGCAGGGCGGCGTCGGCCGTGCGCTCGGCGGTGCTCATGCCGGGCCCTCCCATCCAGCGGGTCATCGGCAGCTCGATGCGCCGCCCCGCGGTGTCGCCCACCCAGCAGGGCTGGCCTCGCGCGGCCCGCTGGTAGAGCTCGTCGGCAGAGACGGTGCCGCTGCCCTCCACGGCCGTCACCGGCCCGCCTCCCGCTGCTGGTGGCACCGCGCCGCAGCCGCGAACAGGGTGTCCGGGGCCAGCTCCGCCACCGCCAGCACGTCGGCGGGCCGGTCGACGTCGCGCAGCTCGGGCAACGACCGCGCAGGGGCTCCGGCCGCGCGCAGGGCCGCCGCGGTGCGCGGGCCGGTGTCGGGCTGCGACATCGGCACCCCGGCCAGGCACTGGGCCAGCGCAGGCCGGCCCACGCCCAGCGCCCACCAGCCCCCGTCGGTGGCCAGCCCCAGCGCGGCATCGGCCTCCCGCAGCACCGCCAGAGCGGCCCCCAGCAGCGCCGGCGTGACCTGCGGGGTGTCCATCCCGATCTGCAGCACGCCCGTGCCCGGACCGGCCGCTGCCGCATCGGTGTGGGCGGCGCAGAGCCGGGCGGCGAAGCTCGGGCCCCGCTGGGGCAGCACCACGAAGTCGCACAGGGCGTGGCCGATCTCCGCGCTGCGGCACGCCTGGTGCAGCTCCCCGGCCAGCGCCACCACGTGGCAGTCGGCGGGCGTGGCGGCCACCGCGGCGAGGGTGTCCAGCAGCGCGGCCGCAGCCAGGTCGGCCGCCTCCTCGGGCGCCACCCAGGGGCTGAGGCGGGTCTTGGCCCGGCCCGGCACCGGCGCCTTCGCCACCACCAGCAGCGTGCTCACCGCAGCACGGCCCCGAAGTCGCGGACCGCGTGCACCGTGCCCCGCACCGAGCCGGAGACCTTGGAGCGCCCCGCGGTCCGGGGGGAGTAGGTGACGTCGACCTCGGCCACCGACCAGCCGGCGCGCGCCGCCCGCACCATTAGCTCCAACGGGTAGCCCGACCGGCGGTCCCGCACCCCGAGCTGCAGCAGGTCGCCGCGGCGCACCGCGCGGACCGGTCCGATGTCGTGCACCGCCAGCCCGTGCCGCTGCCGCAGCCGGGCCGCGACGAGGGCGTTGCCCAGCCGGGCGTGCCAGGGCCAGCCGCTGCCCCGCACCGCGCGCCTCCGCCCCACCACCAGGTCGGCACCGGCGTCGAGCCGGGCGACCAGGCGGGGCAGCTCGGCGGGGTCCATGGAGCCGTCGCCGTCGAGCACGCAGACCACCTCGGCGTCGCTGGCCAGCACCCCGGCGTGCACCGCGCTGCCGTACCCCGCGACTGGCTCGTGCACCACCCGCGCGCCACCGGCGGTCGCGACACCGGCGGTGTCGTCACCGGACCCGTTGTCCACCACCACGGCCCGGTAACCGGTGGGCAGCGCGGCCAGCACCCCGGGCAGCGAGCCCGCCTCGTCCCGGCACGGGATGACGACGTCGATGCTGCTCACCGCATCGAGTGAAGCCGACCAGCGCCCCGCGCGCAGCACGAGCACAGGGGGCTGTGGCCGGGCCTGCGGCGACCGTCAGGCCTGGTCACGGCGCTGTGCCTAGGGTTTGGCGGGTGAACCTCGCACCGCCTGCCACCGCCGCGCGGCGCCACCCCGACCGGTCGCTGCTGGGTGACCTCGCCAGCGCGGTGCTGGCGGTGGCGCTGCTGGTCGCGGCGATCGTGGTGCCGCGCCGCATGGCGCCGGCGGAGCGGGACGCGCTGCACGCCGAGACCGCCCCGCTCTACGGCATCTGGGAGCCGCACGTGGGGGTGGGCACACCGCTGGCCGTGGTGCTGGCGGTGCTGGTGGTCGGCTGGGGCCCTCGCCTGGCGCAGCGGCTGCGCTGGCCCTGGCTGCTGGCCGGCACGGCCGCGGTCGCAGTCGGCTGGGCGATGGCGCTGCTCCTGGTGGACGGGTGGCAGCGCGGGTTCGTCGATCACCTGGAGGATTCGAACGAGTACCTGCCCACGGTTCGCACCATCGCTGACGTGCCCGCGATGGTGCAGGACTTCAGCAGCCGGATCCTGGAGGGGGTGCCCGGTTCCTGGCCCACCCACGTCTCCGGCCACCCACCGGGAGCCCTGCTGAGCTACGTGGCGCTGGACCGCCTGGGCCTGGACGGCGCGGTCCCGGCGGGGCTGGCCGAGGTGCTCGTGGGCTGCTCGGCGGTGGTGGCGGTGCTGGTGACGGTGCGGGTGCTGGCCGACGAGCAGACCGCCCGCCGCGCGGCCCCGTTCCTCGCCCTGGCCCCGGCAGCCATCTGGGTGGCGGTCTCCGCCGACGCCCTGTTCGCCGGGGTGGTGGCCTGGGGGATCGCCCTGCTGGCGCTGGCCGCCACGCGGGCGGTGCGCTGGCCCACCGTTGCCGCGCTGGCGTCGGGGCTGCTGCTGGGCTACGGCATCTTCCTGTCCTACGGCCTGGTGCTGATGGGCCTGGTGGCGGTGGCGGTGCTGGTCGCCGCGCGCACCGTGCGGCCGTTGCTGCCCGCCGTGGCCGGGGCGCTGGTGGTGGTGGCCGCGTTCGCCGCGGCGGGCTTCTGGTGGCTCGACGGCTACCACCTGGTGGTCGACCGGTACTACCAGGGCATCGCCACCGAGCGCCCGTTCAGCTACTGGGGCTGGGCCAACCTGGCGTCGTTGCTGTGCGCGGTGGGCCTGGCCACCGCCGCGGCGCTGCACCGGGTGCTCGCACCGGCACGGCTGCGGGCCAGGGACGGGCTGAGCCTGCTGGTGCTCGGCGCCGGGCTGGCGGTGGCGGCGGCGGACCTGAGCGCGCTGAGCAAGGCCGAGACCGAGCGGATCTGGTTGCCCTTCGCGGTGTGGCTGCTGGCCGCCACCGCGGCGCTGCCGGTGCGCTGGCAGCGCGGCTGGCTGGCCGTGCAGGCGCTGCTGGCGCTCGGGGTGGTGCACCTGGTGCTGACCAACTGGTAGCCCCTCAGGGGCAGCCGGCGGGAACCACCAGCACCGGGCGGGTGCTGTTGTGCAGCACTTGCTGGGAGACGCTGGCGTGCAGCAGCGAGCGCAGCCCGTGCAGGCTCCGAGTCCCGGTGACGATGATGTCGGCCTGGTGCTCCTCGGCGGCGTCCACGATGCCGGTCCACACCCCGCCGGCGGCCGGCTGGGTGGCGGCGGTGGCCTGCAGCCCCAGTGCGGTGGCCACGCCGGCGCCCTCCTCGGCGAGCAGGCGGGCCTGGGTCTCGGCGTAGCGGTCGGCGGGGTGGTCCTCCCCAGCCCAGCCCACGACGGACAGCTCACCCCACATGGTGGCCAGCTGGGCGGTCTGCACCACCAGTGGCGCCCACACGCTCACCACCACCACGTGCGTGGAGCGCAGGCAGCGCGCGACGTGCTCCAGCGCCCCGCGGGCGCAGGCGGAGCCGTCGTAGGCCACCAGGACCACGTCGGTGCTGGTGGCGGCCGGTCGTGCGCGGTCGGTGCGGGGTGCCGCCATGGTGGGCTCCTGACCTGCGGGCGCCGGGCGCACGTCCGGTCCGTGGGCTGGCGTCCGCCTGGTTCCCCGCCGATTGTGCGCCGTGCGCGCCGGTTCCGCGAGGGGTGGATCCGTGGCGGTCAGCCTCGGTCGAGGCCGGCGAAGACGTCCTCGCGCAGGGGTCCGGGAGCAGCATCGCGCTGGAGGAACCACTCGCGGCCCAGCACCTGGCGGAACACCGGGCGCGGCAGGCGCAGCAGCAGGGCGAGGGTGCGCTGGTCGGAGTCGGCGGTGGCCTGGCTGGCGTGGGCGGCCATCGCGGCGCGCTTGGCGGCGGCGTGCGCGCGGACGTCCACGCGGTGGGTCACCACGTCGCTGTAGGCCTCGGCGAAGGCGGCGGCTCGCACCCCTGGCAGCACGCCGGGCACCGCCTCGACCAGTCGCACGGCGCGCTGGACGAGCCGCCGGTCCAGCGTGGCCTCGAGCACCCGTGGAGTGCCCGCCAGCCGAGCCGCCAGCGCTCCCACGTGGTGCACCTGCACGTGGTCGGGGTGGCCGTAGCCGCCGGCGGGGTCGTAGGTGGTGAGGACCTCCGCCCGCTCCTGCTCCAGCACCCGCGCCACCCGTCGCGCCGCGCTCGCCCGGTCCACGTCGGAGAAGCCGCCCGGGGTCGCGCTGTCGCGCCAGCCGGAGTCGCGGTAGCCCAGCAGGACCAGGCGGGCACAGCCCAGCGCCCCGGCCGAGCGCTCCAGCTCAGCCACCCGCCGGGTGCCCAGCCCGCCGTCGGCGCGCAGGTGCGTCGCGGCCAGCCCGGCCTCCCCGTTGGTGGCCACCACCAGCACCACGCGGTGGCCCTCGGCGGCGGCGCGGGCGAGCGTTCCCCCGGTCAGCAGGACCTCGTCGTCGGGGTGGGCGTGGAAGGAGACGAGGGTGCGGGCCACGGGCTCAGCATGGCAGCCGGCTCGCTCAGCCGTGACGCGTGCTACACCTGAGCGCGGTTGGTGCTTACATTGTGCGGACTGCTTGTACTTCACCTGAGCCCTACGACGCACGAGGACCCGCACACGATGACCACCACTCCGGCTGAGGAGACCCCTGCCGCCGCGCCCCGGCGCGGCTGGGTGGGGCTGCGCGCGCTCGCCTCCGTCGCCGCGCTGGCCACCGTCGTCGGGCTGCTGCTGGTGCTGCCCCGGGTGCTGGGCACCTCGTGGGACCCGGTGAGCAAGGTGCTGGCCGGGGTGCCGCTCACCGCGCTGCTGCTGCTCGCCGCGCTGTGGCTGGCGGGACTGTGGTCCTACACCTGGGTGCTCACCGCGGCCCTGCCCGGACTCACCCACCGCCAGGCGCTGATGCTGAACCTCACCGGCAGCGCCGTGGCGAACGTGGCGCCCTTCGGCGGGGCGGCCGGGGTGGGGCTGAACTTCGCGATGATCCGCTCCTGGCGGTTCACCCGGTCCGCCTTCGCCACCTTCACCGCGGTGAGCAACCTGTGGGACTGGCTGGGCAAGCTGGTGTTCGCCGGCGCGGTGCTGGCCTGGCTGTTGTCCACCGGCACGCTCACCTCTGGTCCTGTGCTCAGCGCGGTGCGCACGGCCGTGGTGGTGCTCGCGCTGGTGCTGGTGGCGCTGCTGTCGGCGCTGAGCAGCCACCGCGTGGCCCGCGGCTGCGGCACCGTGCTGGACCAGGCGGTCGCCGGCGGCATGCGCCTGGTCCGCTCCCCGCGGCGCTCCCGCATGGTCGACGTGCTGCCGCAGCTGAGGTCGTCCACGGTGGAGGTGATCCAGACGGCGTGGCTGCAGATGAGCGTCGCCGTCACCGGGTACCTGCTGCTGCAGGTGCTGCTGCTCGGCAGCTGCCTGCACCTGCTGGGTGAGGACCTGCCCGTGGGGGTGATCGCGGCCGGCTTCGCCGTGGAGCGGCTGCTGACGCTGGTCCCCATCACGCCCAACGGCGCGGGCTTCGCGGAGACCGCCTGCGCCGGCATGCTCATCGCGCTGGGCGGGGGAGCGGTGGGGGTGGCCGCGGCAGTGCTGCTGTACCGCGGGTTCACCTTCCTGCTGGAGATTCCGGTGGGCGGGCTGGGCATCGTCGCGTGGTTGGTGCAGCAGTCGCGGCGCCGTCGCGCACTGGTGCCGGTGGCCACCGCGTGAGGATCACCCACGTCACCGACTGCTACCTGCCCCGCCTGGGCGGCATCGAGATGCAGGTGCACGACCTCGCCCGGCGCCAGCGCGCCCAGGGCCACGAGGTCCGCGTCATCACCCGCACCGCCGCCGAGGCGCCGGAGGACCCCGCCGGGCCCACCGTGCACCGGGTGCCGGGCTTCCGGCAGGGGGTGCCCGGGGTGAGCACCCGTGCGGCACTGCACCGGCTGCTCGCACCGGGGGAGGTGGACGTGGTGCACGCGCACGCGTCGCTGGTGTCCCCGCTGGTGTGGACGGCCGGGGCGATCACCTCGGCCGCGGGGGTGCCCATGGTGGTCACCATGCACTCGGTCCCGCCGCCGGGGGCGATCCTGCGGGTGGCGGGCACAGCGGCGGGCTGGACCCGCTGGAAGGCCCGCTGGACCGCGGTGAGCCAGGTGGCGGCGAAGCCGATGCGCTACATGCTGGCCGGCCAGGAGGTGGCCGTGCTCGGCAACGGGGTGGACGCCGCGGCGTGGCAGCTGCCCGCCCACCACGCCGACCCGCGCGAGCTCACCATCGTCAGCGTGATGCGGCTGGCCCAGCGCAAGCGCCCGATGCCGCTGATCCGCACGCTGCAGGCCATCCGGGCACAGGTGCCGGCCGACGTCCGCCTGCGCGCGGTGATCATGGGCGAGGGCCCCCGGCGCGCCTACATGGAGAAGGCACTGCGCCGGCACGGCATGCAGGACTGGGTCAGCCTGCCCGGCGCTCGCACCCGCGAGGAGATCCGGCAGGTCTACCGCACCGCCGACGTGTACCTGGCGCCGGCGCGGCTGGAGTCCTTCGGCATCGCTGCGCTGGAGGCCCGCAGCGCGGGTCTGCCGGTGGTGGCGATGTCCTGCGGCGGGGTGGTGGAGTTCGTGCGCGACGGCGTGGAGGGGCTGCTGGTGGGCTCCGACGCCGACATGGCCGCCGCCACCGCCGGGCTGCTCACCGCACCGGAGCGGCTGCGGGCCATCCGGGAGCACAACGTGGCCACCACGCCGGAGATGACCTGGGACCACATGCTGGCGCGCAGCATGGAGCACTACCAGCAGGCCGCCGTCATCGCCGGCACGCGGCTGCCCGACCCCGTGCTGGCGCGCACTGGCTCCGACGGGGCGGTGGGCCGCCCGGGCGGTGCGCGGCTGCGCAGCAGGGTCAGCACCGGCGGCACTGCTGGCGGCGAGTGCCGGTGTGGGACCGGGCGAGACGGCCGTCACACCTGCGTGCCAGACTCCCACGGATGAGCGACTGGACCACACCTGGCGTGTACCCCGTGGCCGAGGGCGTGCACCGCATCCCGCTGCCCCTGCCCAACGACGGGCTGCGCGCGGTCAACGTCTACGCCATCACCGACGGCGACTCGCTGGTGCTGGTGGACTCCGGCTGGGCGATTCCGGAGTCCATGGAGCAGCTGGAGCGCGGCCTGGCCACGCTGGGCGCGGACCTCGGCGACGTCAGCCGGATCCTGGTCACCCACGTGCACCGCGACCACTACACGCAGGCGGTCACCATCCGCCGCCGAGTGGGCTCCGACGTCGCGCTGGGCGCCGGGGAGAAGCCGTCCATGGACCTGCTGCTGCACCGCGCCGCCGAGGCCAACGTCCTCAACGCCGACCGGATGGCCCGCTACGGGGCGCAGCAGCTGGCCGACCTCATCCGCAACGCCCCGCCCAGCGAGGGCGGCCCGTGGGAAGCCCCCGACCAGTGGCTGGAGGAGGGCGACACCATCGCCCTCGGCAGCCGCAGCCTGGACTCGGTGCCCACCCCGGGCCACACCCGCGGCCACGTGGTGTTCGTCGACGCCGCCGCCGACCTGCTCTTCGCCGGCGACCACGTGCTGCCCAGCATCACCCCGTCCATCGCCGTGGAGCCCGGACCGCCCCGACTGGCCCTGGGCGACTACCTGCAGTCGCTGCGCGTGGTGCGGGCGATGCCTGACCGGATGCTGCTGCCCGCGCACGGGGCCGTGACCGACAGCGCACACAAGCGCATCGACGAGCTGCTGGAGCACCACGACACCCGGCTGGCCGACACGCTCGCCGCGGTGACCCAGGGCAGCACGGTGCTCGACGTGGCCCGCATCCTGCGGTGGACCCGGCACAAGCGCAGCTACGCCGACCTGGACATCTTCAACCAGGTGCTGGCCATCGGTGAGACCGCCGCTCACCTGGATCTGCTTGTGCACCAAGGCCGGCTGCGCTGCGACGACAGCTCGGGAGTCAGCACCTACGGCAGCTGAGGCCGGTGGCTCCGCCCCGGTCCACCGTGCTTGACTGGCGCGATGGTGAAGACGGACCGCACGGGCCCCCGCGCGTTCCGATCCGCGCGTCGTGGCCTGCTCGCCGGCGTGCTGGGCGCGACGATGGTGGTCGGTTGCAGCTCCCCTGGGCCGCCGCCCAGCGCGGCGCTGCCCCCGGCCAGCGGCGCCCCGTCGAGTCCTGGTCCGAGCGAGCCGACCGGACCCACCACCGCACCCGTCCCCGGGCCGTCGTCTCCCGCGCCGTCGTCTCCCGGGCCGTCGTCTCCCGAGCCACCAACCACCTCGGTGCCGGCTGCTGCGCCGGTCCCCGGCTGTGTGCCCACCGACTACCTGGCCACCCTGCCGCTGCGCCAGCAGCTGGGACAGCTGCTGATGGTCGGGGTGGACTCGTCCGGACCCGGTCAGGTCACCGACGTGGTCCGCCAGGGTGTCGGCGGCGTCTTCGTCGGCGGCAACGCCACCGGGTTGCTCACCAGCGGCGCGCTGTCCCGGCTCGACGCCCAGTCCCCGGCAGGCCTCGGAGTGATGGTGGCGGCCGACGAGGAGGGCGGTCGGGTGCAGCGCATCGACGCCCTGGACGGCAGCATCCCCTCGGCGCGGGCCATGGTGCAGTCCGGGATGAGCCCCGCCCAGGTGCGCCAGCTCGCCCTCACCCGTGGCCAGCAGCTGCGCGGCTACGGCATCACCGTGGACTTCGCCCCCGACACCGACGTCTCCGCCCAGGCGAGCACCACCGTCATCGGGGACCGCTCGTTCAGCCCGGACCCGCAGGTGGTGACCAGCTACGCCCGGGCGTTCGCCGACGGCCTCCGAGCCGCCGGTGTGCTGCCCGTGCTCAAGCACTTCCCGGGCCACGGCGCCTCCAGCGGCGACTCGCACCGGGGCACGGTGACCACGCCCGCCCTGCCTGCCCTGCAGCAGCGTGACCTGGTGCCCTTTCGCGCGCTGGTCGCGGAGTCGTCACCGGCGGGCACCGGCGTGATGGTGGGTCACCTGGCCGTTCCCGGGCTCACGGAGCCGGGCCTGCCCGCGAGCCTCAGCCCGGCCGCGGTCGGGTTGCTGCGTGCTGGCAGCGGCTACGGTGCCCCGCCGTTCGAGGGGGTGGTGTTCAGCGACGACCTCGCGGGCATGGCCGCCATCAGCGACCGGTTCGACGTGCGAGAGGCGTCGCTGCGTGCGCTGCGGGCCGGCAGCGACGTGGCGGTGTTCATCACCGCCACTCGGCTGCCCGCGGTGCTGGACTACCTGGAGGCGGCGGTGGCCGACGGGCGGCTGCCGGCCGCGCAGGTGCAGCAGTCGCTGCGCCGCGTGGTGCTGGCCAAGCAGGTTCCGCTCTGCGCGTGAGCTGAGCGGCGGCCGGGGCTGGCATGCTCACCCCGTGACGCGACTCCTGGTGACTGCCGGACTACTGGGTGCCATCGGCGTGCTGGCCGGCTGCGGTGGTTCTCCCGCGCAACCGGCCCCGCAGACGACCGTGGCGCCCCCCGCCAGCTCCGTGTCCGCGCCGCCGAGCACACCGCCGCCGGTGCCGGCCGAGCCCGCCCCGCGCACGACCCTGGCGCCCCCGACGCTCGCCCCCTCGGCCACCACCCGGCCCGTGACCCCCACGACGGCGGCGCCCACGCCGGCGGCACCCACCTCACGGGCGGCGGCGGTGTCGCTGCCGCCGAACCTGTGCGCCGCCACCGACCGCGCGCAGGACACCGCGGACGCCTTCATGGGTTCCCTCAGCGCCGGGCAGGTGGCCGAGGCCAGCAAGTGCGTGGCGCCCGGGGCGGTGCCGGCCGAGCTGGTGGCCAGCCTGGCCGGTCAGCAGCGGCAGACGGCCGGGTACGCGCCGGTCGGTGGCGGCGAGGGGCCGGTGTTCACCTACCGCGGCGACGGCAGGACCGTGCTCGTGACGGTGTCCCGCTTGGCGGACGGCGCCACCTGGGTCACCGGGCTCGTGGTGCGCTGAGAGCGGTGATGCTGAGGCCGGTGGTTACGTGCAGTGGTTGAAAGATCACCACACGTAACGGTTTTCGTGTTAGATGACGCGCACCACTGGTCGAGCCCTCGGAGCACCATGCGCCCCAGATCGATGCGCCCCAGAGTTGTCGTTGCGTCGCTGGTCCTGCTGGCGCAGGTGTTGTTCGGGGCGGTCGTCACCGCCCCCTCGGCGGCCGCCGAGGGCGCCGACGACGCGGCAGCCGCGGTTGGCTACGCCAACGCCCGCGGATACCGCTCGGCGATCGGCGTCGTGGACACCACCAACGGCCAGTTCTGGGGTGGCGGTGACTTCGACCTGCAATACGCCTCGGAGTCGGTGATGAAGGTCTTCATCGCCACGCGACTGCTCGTCCAGGGCCAGATGAGCGGCTGGAACGAGACCACCGCCTGGAAGATGATCACCCAGTCCGACGACGCCTCCGCCAACGCGCTGTACTACCGAACCGGCGGCGACAGCGTGGTGACCTGGGCCGCCCAGCACTACAACATCCCGTTCCTGGGTGCTCCGCCACCGCGCTCGGGCTGGTGGGGCGGCACCCGCATCACCGCGCACGGGATGGCGGTGTTCTACAACGCCGTGGCGCACGACCCCCGGGTGTGGCCGTGGCTGAGCAACGCCATGCGCAACACCACCGTCCACGGCTCCGACGGCACGTTCCAGCACTTCGGCCTACCCAGCGCCACGGTCACCTGGGCCGTCAAGCAGGGCTGGGGCGCCGACAGCGCCAGTGGGCTGCCCACCTTCAACTCCACCGGCTACGTCGGCCCCGGTGACCGCTTCGCGACCGTCATCCTCACCGAGGGGCCGGGCTACGGTGCGCCGATCGCGGGCGTGGTCACCGAGCAGGCCCGCACCCTGCTGCACGCCGGCACCATCCGGCCCCCGGTGGCGGCGCAGGACCCGTTCGCGTTCCTGTTCCAGCTGCTGCTGAACTACCTCATCGACCTGGCCCGCCAGTTCCACTGGTTCGGCTTCTAGTCCGCAGGCCCCGGCCGACGCGCGCAGGGCACCGGCCCCGTCCGTACCGCGACGGTGCGGGGTGGTCTGATGGGGCCATGAGCGCAGTGGGCAGGAGCGACGTGGCAGAACCCGGGCGCGACGCGGTGCTGGTGGACTTCGGTGGCGTGCTCACCTCCAGCGTGATGCGCTCGTTCGCGGACTTCGGTGCCACGCTCGGTGGCGACCCGGGCCTGCCGCTGCGACTGCTCAGCGAGGACGAGGTGGCCCGACGGCTGATCTCCGAGCACGAGTCCGGTCGCACCAGCGCCGAGGAGTTCGAGCGCGGCTTTGCCGAGCGGCTCACCGCCCACGGTGCACCGGTGAGCGCGGAGGGGCTGATCGCCCGCATGCAGGCGGGCCTGACCCGCGACGAGGACACCATCGCCCTGGTGGCCGGGCTGCGGGCGGCGGGTCACCCGGTGGCCCTGGTGACCAACGCCTTCGGCCGCGGTGGCTACGCAGGCTTCGACCTGGCGTCCATGGCCGACCAGGTGGTGGTGTCCTCCGAGGTGGGCGTGCGCAAGCCCTCGCGCAAGATCTACGCGCTGGCCTGCGAGCGGCTCGGGGTGTCCCCGGAGACGGCCGTGCTGATCGACGACCTGCAGCAGAACCTGGACGGCGCGGCGCGGCTGGGCATCGCCGGGGTGCTGCACACCAGTGCCGCCGAGACCCGGCGCCAGCTGGCCGAGCGGTTCGGGATCGTGGCGGCGGACTAGCGCGTCAGCCCTGGTCGGTGCTCATCCCTGGCCGGCGCCGACCCGCAGCACCAGCCGGCCGTCCCGGATCCACTCGCTCAGGGCGGTGATGCCCTGTTCGAACGACCTCGTTGAAGTCGACACCGGATTCAGATATACATCGGCCCATGACCACCAACGCCGCCGCCGCGCCCGCGCGGCGGGAGCCCCCGGCCACCAGTCGCGGAGTGCGCACCCGGACCGCGCTGGTGCAGGCGGCGCGGGTGGTGTTCGAGCGGGCCGGCTACCTCGACGCCCGGCTGGTGGACATCACCCGGGAGGCCGGCTGCGCCACCGGCTCGTTCTACACCTACTTCGCCAACAAGGAGGAAGTCTTCGCCGCGGTGCTCGAGGTGGCCCAGGAGGACATGCTGCACCCCGGCGTGGACCGCGAGGTGGACGGCGACGACGCCTACGCGGTGCTGGAGGCGAGCAACCGGGCCTACCTGGAGGCCTACCGGCGCAACGCCCGGCTGATGGGGCTGCTGGAGCAGGTGGCGCACATCGACCCGGCGTTCCGCGCCTTCCGCGCGGAGCGGGCGGCTGCGTTCATCCAGCGCAACGCTCGGGGGATCGCGGAGCTGCAGCGGCGCGGGGTGGCCACCACGCGGGTGGATCCGCTGCTGGCCTCGCGGGCACTGTCCGGAATGGTCAGCCGCCTGGCCTACAGCGTCTTCACCATCGGGGAGGGTGAGGACGCCGAGCGGCCCACCGACTTCGACGAGCTGGTGCACACGCTCACCCAGCTGTGGGCGCACGCCCTGGGCATCCCGGTGCCGCCGGACCCCGACCGGGGCTGATCCAGCCTGCTATTGAAACTGAAGCCGGATTCACCTATACATAGGTTCACCCAGGCCCCGGCCCCTGTACCGGCGGATCTCTCCAGGGTGGCGAGACCCCGAGGAGCTGCTGTGCCGGTTGCGGACACCCAGGGCGGGCTGGTGCTGGCCGAGCGCCGGGGCGCGGTGGCGGTGCTCACCTTCAACCGGCCGGAGCGGCTCAACGCCTGGACCAACGCCATGGAGGACGAGTACTTCGACCTGCTGCTGGCCGCCGAGGACGACCCTGACGTGCGCGCCGTGGTGGTCACCGGCGCCGGCCGCGGCTTCTGCGCCGGTGCCGACCTGGCAGGGCTGCGCAACGTCGGCGATGCCCGGCCCGAGGACCTCGCCCGCGCTCGGCCCCGTGACCTCCCGCTGACCCTGCGCAAGCCGCTGGTCGGGGCCATCAACGGTGTCGCCGCGGGCCTGGGCCTGGTGGAGGCGCTGTACTTCGACGTCCGGTTCGCCTCGACCGCCGCCCGGTTCACCGCGGCGTTCTCCCAGCGCGGGCTGATCGCGGAGTACGGCAGCTCCGTGCTGCTGCCCCGCCTGGTCGGCCACAGCCGGGCCACCGACCTGCTGCTGTCCAGCCGGATGGTGGACGCCGCCGAGGCCCACCGCATCGGCCTGGTGGACCACCTGGTGGACGGCGACGTGCTCGCCGCGGCCGTCGACTACGCCACCGCCCTGGCCACCACCTGCTCGCCCACCTCCATGGCGGTGATGAAGCAGCAGCTGCGGGCCGACGTGCCCTACGCCGAGGCGCTGCGCCGCTCCGAGGAGCTGATGCTCGACGCCTTCCGCGGACCCGACGTCAGCGAGGGCGTCTCCAGCTTCCTGCAGCGTCGTCCCCCCGAGTTCCCGCCCCTACCGATGAGGACCAGCCATGTCGATGTTTAGCTTCTCCGACCGTTCGCTCGAGCTGCAGGACGAGCTGCTGGCGTTCATGGACTCCCACGTCTACCCGGCCGAGGCGGTGTACGAGGAGCAGATGCGCGCCTCGGGCAACCCGCACTTCCAGCCGCCGGTGCTGGAGGAGCTCAAGGTGGAGGCCAAGCGGCGCGGGCTGTGGAACCTCTTCCACCCGCACCCGGAGTGGGGCCCGGGGCTGAGCAACCTCGACTACGCGCCGCTGGCAGAGATCATGGGCCGCAGCCACCTGGCCCCGGAGGCCTGCAACTGCAACGCCCCGGACACCGGAAACATGGAGGTGTTCACCCTCTTCGGCACCGACGAGCACAAGCAGAAGTGGCTGCGGCCGCTGCTGGACGGGGAGATCCGCTCGGCGTTCGCGATGACCGAGCCGGCCGTCGCCAGCTCCGACGCCACCAACATCCAGCTGCGCATGGAGCGCCACGGTGACGAGTACGTGCTCAACGGCCGCAAGTGGTTCGCCTCGAACGCCCTGCACCAGAACTGCAAGGTGATGATCGTGATGGGCAAGACCGATCCCACCGCGGCCACGCACAAGCAGCAGTCGATGATGGTGGTGCCGATGGACGCCCCCGGCGTGACCGTGCTGCGCGGGTTGCCGGTGTTCGGCTACCAGGACCGGGAGGGCCACGCCGAGATCGACTTCCAGGACGTGCGCGTGCCGGTGAGCGACCTGCTCTCCGGGGAGGGCGAGGGGTTCGCCATCAGCCAGGCCCGGCTGGGCCCGGGCCGCATCCACCACTGCATGCGGGCGATCGGGATGGCTGAGCGTGCCCTGGAGCTGATGTGCCGCCGGGCCCAGTCCCGGGTGACCTTCGGCCAGCCGCTGTCCGAGCGCGCCAACATCCAGGATTGGATCGCCGAGGCGCGCATCGAGATCGAGATGGTGCGCCTGCTCACCCTGAAGGCGGCGCACCTGATGGACACCGTGGGCAACAAGGAGGCACGCACCGAGATCGCGGCCATCAAGGTCGCTGCCCCCAAGATGGCGCTGAAGATCATCGACCGCGCCATCCAGGTGCACGGTGGAGCCGGCGTCACCGACGACTTCCCGCTGGCGATGGCCTACGCGCACATGCGCACCCTGCGCCTGGCCGACGGCCCCGACGAGGTGCACCAGCGCGCCATCGCCCGCCAGGAGCTGCGGAAGTATCGCGACGTCACCGCGGCGAGCAACGGCCACGAGGCCGTGGTGCGCTGAGTGACCAACGCGCAGGTGGTGGGGCTGGACCCCCACGCGGTGACGGAGTGGTTCGACAGCCTGGGCCTGCAGCGGCAGGGACGGCTGAGCTTCGAGCGGGTGGGCCTGGGCCAGTCCAACCTGGTGTTCCTGGTGCAGGACGAGGGCCGGGGGCGGTGGGTGCTGCGCCGCCCGCCGCTGGGCCACCTGCTGGCGTCGGCGCACGACGTGGCCCGGGAGGGGCGCATCCTCTCGGCCCTGCAGGACACCGCGGTGCCCACCCCGCGCGTGCACGGGCTGTACACCCCCGGGGCGGGCTCCGGCCCGGCGGTGAGCGAGGTGCCGCTGCTGCTGATGGAGTTCGTCGACGGCCGGGTGGTGGACCGCATGTCGGTGGCCGAGGCGCTCACCCCGGAGCAGCGCCGTGCCATCGGGGTGTCGCTGCCGCGCACCCTGGCCACGATCCACGCCGTGGACCTGGACGCCACCGGCCTGGCGGACCTGGCCAGCCACAAGCCCTACGCCGCCCGCCAGCTCAAGCGCTGGGGCGGGCAGTGGGAGCAGTCGCGCACCCGGGAGCTGCCCGAGCTGGACGACCTCACCGCCCGGCTGGTGGCCGCGGTGCCGGAGCAGCACGAGCTGACCCTGGTGCACGGCGACTTCCACCTGCGCAACGTGATCGCCGCCGCCGACACCGGGGAGGTGGTGGCCGCGCTGGACTGGGAGCTGTGCACCCTCGGTGAGCCCCTGGCCGACGTGGGCACCCTGCTGGCCTACTGGCCCGAACCCGGTGAGGACACCGGCGGTGACTTCCCCGCCTCCGCGCTGCCGGGCTTCCCCAGCCGCGCGGAGATCGCCGAGATCTACCTGGCCGAGACCGGGCGCGACGCCGCGGCGCTCGCGTACTGGCACGCGCTGGGGCTGTGGAAGGTGGCGATCATCGCCGAGGGCGTCATGCGGCGGGCCTGGGACGAGCCGCAGAACGCGGCCGCGAGCGGCACGCCCACCGTGGCGCGGATCGACCAGCTGGTGGCCAAGGCCCGCGAGGTGGCCGACCATGCCGGGATCTAGCGGTGACGGCCCTGGTCAGCGCCGCCCGGTCAGCGGGATCGTGGTTGGCCCACGCCCCTCGGGTTGCCACGCTCAGCGCATGACTGAGACGCCCGCCACTTTCGCCGACGTTCTGCTGCGCCGCGCCGACGACGAGCACGACGGACTGCTCTTTGAGGACTCGCGCTGGAGCTGGCGGGAGCTGGTGCAGGAGTGCGCCGACCGCTCCGCCGTGCTGCAGGAGCTGCGGCGCCCGGAGCGCGCGTTCCACGTCGGCGTGCTGCTGGAGAACGTGCCGGAGTTCCTCTTCCTCATCGGCGCGGGCGCGCTCAGCGGTGCCACCGTCGTGGGGATCAACTCCACCCGCCGCGGCGAGGAGCTGGCCGCCGACATCCGCGGCGTCGACTGCGACCTGGTGGTGACCGACGCCCACGGCGCGGCCCTGCTGGCGGGCCTCGACCTGGGCCTGCCCAGCGAGCGGGTGCTGGAGTGCGACGGCGCCGACTGGCAGGCGCGGCTGGAGCGGCACCGCGGTGCACCCCTGGAGCCCACCGCCGAGGCGCGCGACCCCCGCACCCTGCTGATGCTGCTGTTCACCTCCGGCTCCACCGGCAACCCCAAGGCCGTCATCTGCAGCACCGGCCGGATGGCGATGCTGGCGTCGGCCAACGTCATGCACATCACCCGCGACGACGTCTCCTACAACGCCATGCCGATGTTCCACGGCAACGCGATCATGGCCTGCTTCGCCCCCGCGGCGCTGGTGGGCGGGACGTTCGTGCTGCGCCGGAAGTTCTCCGCCTCCGGGTTCCTGCCCGACGTGCTGCGCTACGGCGTCACCTTCTTCAACTACGTGGGCCGCTCGCTCGCCTACCTGCTCCACCAGCCCGAGAACCCCGACGAGAAGCGCACCAGGCTGCGCGCCGCGTTCGGCACCGAGGCCGCGCCGCTGGACCGGGCGGAGTTCGAGCGGCGCTTCGGGGTGGCGCCGACGGAGAGCTACGGCTCCAGCGAGGGTGCGGTGGTGATCAGCCACGGCCCCGACGCCCCGCCCGGGTCCCTGGGCACGCCGCCGGCGGTGATGCCCGTGCAGATCCAGGACCCCGACGGCAACGAGTGCCCGCCGGCGGAGTTCGACGTCGACGGCAAGCTGCTGAACTCCGCCGAGTGCATCGGCGAGATCGTGAACACCCAGGGCGCCATGATGTTCGAGGGCTACTACAAGAACCCTGAGGCCACCGCGGCTCGGCTCGACGGCACCGCCTACCGCTCCGGCGACCTCGGCTACCGCGACAAGGACGGCTTCTTCTACTTCGCCGGTCGCGCCGGCGACTGGATGCGGGTGGACAGCGAGAACTTCGCCAGCGCCCCCATCGAGCGCGTGCTGGCGCGATTCCCCGGGGTGCTGCTGGTGGCGGTGTACCCCGTGCCCGACAGCCGCACCGGCGACCGGGTGATGGCCACGCTGAGCATGGCCGACGGCGAGCAGTTCTCGCCCGCGGCCTTCTACCAGTTCCTCACCGAGCAGCCCGACATGGGCACCAAGTGGGCGCCCACCTACGTGCGGCTGGTGGAGGACGTCCCGGTGACCGCCACCCGCAAGATCGACAAGATGCGGCTGCGCCGGGAGAGCTGGCTGGTGGACGACCCGATCTACGTGCGCGAGGAGGACTGCTACGCGCTGCTGCGCGAGGACAAGCGTGCCGAGATCCTCGCCGAGTACGCGATGTTCGACCGGCCGACGGCAGCCCTCTGAGCCCTCGGGGCGGCTAGTAGTCGGGCCGGCCGCGCAACCGCTTGGTCTGTCCCCGCGCCACCTTCGCGTCCACCCGCCGCTGCCGCGCCCGCCGGCTCGGCTTGGTGGGGCGGCGCGGCGGGGCGTCGGGGGCGAGCGCCTGCGCCAGCAGCATCGCCATCCGGGCCCGGGCGGCCTCGCGGTTGCGCAGCTGGGAGCGGGTCTCCGACGCCGCGATGGTGAGCACGCCGTCCACGGTGCGGGTGTGCAGTCGGTGCAGCAGCCGCTCCCGCTGGTGGGCGTCCACGGTGCTCAACGTGCTCAGGTCGACGCTGAGCTCCACCCGCGAGTCGGTGGTGTTGACGCCCTGCCCGCCGGGACCCTGCGAGCGGGAGAACCGCCAGGTGAGCTCGGCCGCAGGTACCGCCAGCCGCGCGGTCACCCGCAGGTCGCCCTCCACCGGATCCGCCACCCGGCCATTATTGCCCCGCCTCACGGCCGTGATGCGGGGCACTGGTGCCACGACGGGCGGACGTCCGTGCCGCCCGGACCCGCTGAACCCCGCAGCAGCAGCCAGCGGGACCCCGTCCTCCCCGCAAGGAGAGGGGAGGAGAGCGAGGGTCAGCGGATGTGCACGCCGGAGATGGCGCGCGCGATCACCAGCTGCTGGATCTGCTCGGTGCCCTCGAAGATGTCGAAGATCTTGGCGTCGCGGTGCATGCGCTCCACCGGGTACTCGCGGGTGTAGCCGACGCCGCCCAGGATCTGGATGGCGCGCTCGGTGGACCAGACCGCCACACGACCGGCCTTGAGCTTGCTCATCGAGCCCTCGGCCGCGGCGAAGGGCACGCCGTTCTTGGCCATCCACGCCGCACGGTGCACCAGCAGGCGAGCGGCGTCGATCTCGGTCTTCATGTCGGCCAGGGTGAACGCGATCGCCTGGTTCTCGATGATCGGCCGGCCAAAGACCACGCGGCCCTTGGCGTACTCCAGGGCGTAGTCGTAGGCGGCGCGGGCGATGCCCACCGCCATGGAGCCCACGGTCGGGCGGGTGAGCTCGAAGGTGGCCATGGCCGCCTGGCCACCGCCCTTCTTGCCCTCCCGCGCCCGAGCCAGCCTGGCGTCGAGCTTCTCCTTGCCGCCCAGCAGGTTGGCGCCGGGGATGCGCACGTCGTCCAGGAACACGTCGGCGGTGTTGGAGGCGCGCAGCCCGTGCTTCTTCAGCTTCTTGGCCACCTCCAGGCCCTTGGTGCCGGCGGGCACCACGAACGCCGCCTGCCCGCGGGAGCCGAGGGTCTTGTCCACCACGGCCTGCACCACGAACACGCTGGCGACTCCGCCGTTGGTGGCCCAGGCCTTGAGACCGTTGAGCACCCACTCGTCGGTGGCCGCGTCATAGACCGCGCGGGTGCGCATGTTGCCCACGTCCGAACCCGCCTCGGGCTCGGAGGAGCAGAACGCGCCGACCTTGGGGTCGTTGACGTCACCGAAGCACTGCGGCACCCACTCGATCATCTGCTCGGGGGTGCCCGCGGCCACGATGCCCGCTGCGGCCAGGCCGGTGCCCATGATGGCCAGGCCGATGCCGCCGTCGCCCCAGAAGAGCTCCTCGTTGAAGATCGGCATGCTCAGCCCGGTGGGATCGGCCTGCAGGGTGCCCATGGTCTCGTAGCCGTAGAGGCCGATCTTGGCCGCCTCCTGCAGGATCGGCCACGGAGTCTCCTCCCGCTCGTCCCACTCGTGGGCAGCCGGCCGGACGACATCGGCGGCGAAGCCGTGCACCCAGTCGCGAAGCTCGGTCTGTTCCTGGCTGAGCTCGAGCGAGAACATGGGCGTTCGTCCCTTCGGAGGCGTGCGGTACCCGGGGCAGCGGGATGGAGCGGTGCGGCACCGGAGAACACCTTACTGCGGAGTAACATTACCTGTGGGTAAGGTCTTTGGCGACACGCAGGGAGAGGTGAGCGATGAGCGCGAGCAAGCGGCTGCCCCGCGCGGTCCGGGAGCAGCAGATGCTCGACGCTGCGGTGTCGGTGTTCGCCCGCAAAGGATTTCACGATGCTGCCATGGACGACATCGCAGAGGCCGCGGCGATCTCCAAGCCCATGCTCTACCTCTACCTCGGCTCCAAGGAGGACCTGTTCGCCGCGTGCATCACTCGGGAGGCCGAACGCTTCCTGGCGGCGGTGTTCACCGCGGTCGACCCGGACCTGCCGCCCCGCGAGCAGCTGGCCAACGGCATCACCTCGGTGTTCACCTTCGCCGCCGAGCACCGCGACAGCTGGCTCGTCCTCTACCGGCGCGCCCGGTTGCAGCAGCCCTTCGCCGCCCAGGTGTCCCAGGTGCACGACGGTGCGGCGGCGGCGGTGTCCCAGCTGCTGCAGCGCTCCGCGTGGGGCAACCACCCCGCTGCACACTTCGACAGCCTCGCCGTCGCCCTGGTCGGCGCCGCGGAGGCGCTGATCGACCGGATGCTCGACGACCCGGCCGCCGACCCGGTGGTGACCGCGGAGCTGCTGGTGGACTTCGCCTGGCACGGCCTGGGCGGGCGGCGGCGCACCGAGTCGGCCGACCGCACCGAGCCGGCCGAGCGCACCGGGGCCGCCGCCCCCCGCTAGCGCTGGGTGATCTGCCCGCCCAGGTGGGCGGTGCCCTTGGTGGCGTTGCGCAGTCCCACGTTCCAGCCGTTCTTGGTCTGCTCCGCCGCGAAGGCGACGGTGGAGGGCAGCAGGATCGGCTTGCGGAAGGCCACCGTGTAGTCCATCGCCTCGGGCAAGCGCCCCTCCAGCGCGGACAGGCAGCGGGCCGCGCTCCACATGCCGTGGGCGATGGCTCGGGGGAACCCGAAGGCCTTGGCGCTCAGGGCGTGCAGGTGGATGGGGTTGCGGTCGCCGGACACCGCGGCGTAGCGCCGGCCCAGGCCGTCGTCGAGCTTCCAGATCGCTGAGGGCTCCACCTCGTCGTCCACGCCCACCTTGGGTGCGGGGGCGGCGGTGTCGGACTTGCCGGCGCCCTTGCGCAGGTAGGTGCTGGTGCCGGTGTAGACCAGCTCCTCGCCCACCCGGGCCTCGGTGACCAGGTCGAGCTGGCGGCCCTGCCGGTGCGGACGCAGGTTGGTCGCGCGCACCCTCAGGTCGAAGCTCTCCCCGGCCAGCGCGGGCCGGGTGGTCTCGATGCGGTTGGCCACGTGCACCAGCCCGAGCAGCGGGAACGGGAAGTCACCGGCCGTCATCAGCTTCATGCTCATCGGGAACGACAGCATGTGCAGGTAGGTGGCCGGCAGGGTCTCGCTCAGCCGGAAGCCGCACACCTGCGCGTACTCGGCCAGGTGGTTGCGGTCGACGGTCACCCCGTCCAGCCGCAGCTCTCGCTCGGGCAGGGCCTGCGGGCGACCACCGGGCAGCGGCAGCGCGGCCAGCGCGGCCTTGAGGTAGGGCTGCGCCAGGCCGGGGGAGGAGCTGAGCGTCTCGGTCTGCACGTCAGGCCCCCAGCAGGCTCTGGCCGCACACGCGCACGACCTGTCCGGTGACCGCCGAGGAGGCCGGGCTGGCGAAGTACGACACGGTCTCCGCCACGTCGATGGGCAGCCCGCCCTGAGTCATCGAGTTCATCCGCCGGCCGGCCTCGCGGACCACCAGCGGGATGGCCGCGGTCATCTGCGTCTCGATGAACCCCGGTGCCACGGCGTTGATGGTGATGTCCTTCTTGCCCAGCTCCGGGGCCAGCGCCTCCACCAGTCCGATGACGCCGGCCTTGGAGGTGCCGTAGTTGGTCTGGCCGTTGTTGCCCGCGATGCCCGCGATGGAGGCCACGCCGATCACCCGGCCACCGTCCTTCAGCGCACCGGACTCCAGCAGCTCGGCGGTGAGGCGCTCCGGCGCGGCCAGGTTCACGCCGATGACGGCGTTCCAGCGGTCGGCGTCCATGTTGGCCAGCGTCCGGTCCCGGGTGATGCCCGCGTTGTGCACGATGACGTCGGCACCGCCGTGGCGCTCCAGCAGGTGCGCGGACAGGGTGGCGCCGGCGTCGGCCGCGGTGACGTCCAGGGCCAGCGAGCTGCCGCCCACGGCGTTGGCGGTCTTGGACAGCGCCTCGCCCGCGCCGGCCATGTCCACGCACACCACGTGCGCGCCGTCGCGGCTGAGCACCTCGGCGATGGCGGCACCGATGCCCCGGGCGGCCCCGGTGACCACGGCGACCTTGCCGGCGAGCGGGCTGTCCCAGCTGCGGGGCACGGCCTCGGCGTTGGTGGTGGAGCCGTGCGCGCCGATCCGGATGACCTGCCCGGAGACGTAGGCCGACTTGCCCGAGAGCAGGAAGCGCAGGGTGGACTCCAGCGCGGAGGGGTCAGCTTGGGGTGCGGCGTAGACCAGCTGCACGGTGGCGCCTCGCTTGACCTCCTTGCCGGCGGAGCGGGTGAAGCCCTCCAGCGCGCGCTGGGCGATGTGCTCCTGGGTGGAGTCGGTCTCCTCCGGCGGCGTGCCGATGACCACCAGGCGACCCGACGGGGCGACCTTGCGCATCACCGGGTGGAAGAAGCTGTAGAGCTCCTCGAGCTGGTCGATGTGGGTGATGCCGGTGGCGTCGAACACCAGGGCGCCGTACTTGTCGGCGTCGGTGGCCAGCCCGTAGTCGGCGCTGGAGAACAGCTCGCGCAGCGGCTCCACCAGGCGGCCGGACCCGCCCAGCAGCACCGGGCCGGGCAGCGGGGGCTTGCTGGGGTCGTGACGACGCAGCTGCTCCGGGCGCGGCAGCCCGAGCTGGCCGGCGAGGAAGCTGCCCGGTCCGGATGCCATCAGCTGCGAGTAGCGGTCGGAGGGCTGGCGGGGACTGGACTGGGTCGAGGTCACAGGGTGCACCTTCTCGCTCGGGTGAGGCTTGGGTCGACAAGGAACTTACTGGCGGGTAAGAATACCCATCAGTAGCTACAGCGTCGAGTCCACCAGGGCCGAACCCACAGCGCCGAACCCCCACAGCGCCGAGCAATGGAGATGAACCGTGGCCACACAGCCTGCCCGCAGCAACCCCACGGCGCCGGCCGGAAACGCCGGACGCCCCGTCGCCGTGCTCGGCGGCAACCGCATCCCCTTCGCCCGCTCCAACGGCGTCTACTCCCGCGCCTCCAACCAGGACATGCTCACCGCCACCCTGGACGGCCTGGTGAGCCGCTTCGGCCTGCAGGGCGAGCGCCTGGGCGAGGTGGTGGCCGGTGCCGTGCTCAAGCACAGCCGCGACTTCAACCTCACCCGTGAGTCGGTGCTGGGCAGCGCGCTCTCGCCGGAGACCCCGGCCACCGACATCCAGCAGGCCTGTGGCACTGGGCTGCAGGCGGCCATCCAGGTGGCCAACAAGATCGCCCTCGGCCAGCAGGAGGTGGGCATCGCCGGCGGGGTGGACACCACCAGCGACGCGCCCATCGCCGTCAACGAGGACCTGCGGCGAGTGCTGCTGGAGCTCAACCGCACCCCCAGCACGGTCGGCCGGCTCAAGCTGCTCGGCTCGCTGCGCCCCGGCCAGGTGGTGCCGGAGATCCCCCGCAACGGTGAGCCCCGCACGGGCCTGTCGATGGGTGACCACGCGGCGCAGACCGCGCTGAAGTTCAACATCTCTCGCGCCGACCAGGACGCGCTCGCCGCGGCCAGCCACCACAAGATGGCGGCCGCCTACGACCGCGGGTTCTTCGACGACCTGGTCACCCCGTTCATGGGGCTCTCCCGCGACCAGAACCTGCGCCCGGACTCCAGCGTGGAGAAGCTGGCCAAGCTCAACCCGGTGTTCGGCAACGGGCCCAAGCAGACGATGACGGCGGGCAACTCCACCCCGCTCACCGACGGCGCGTCCGCGGTGCTGCTGGCCAGCGAGGAGTGGGCCACGTCGCGCTCGCTGCCGGTGCAGGCGTGGATCACCCACTCCGAGACCGCGGCGGTGGACTTCGTGCACGGCGAGGACGGGCTGCTCATGGCCCCCACCTACGCGGTGCCGCGGATGCTCGCCCGCGCCGGGCTGAAGCTGGGCGACTTCGACTTCTACGAGATCCACGAGGCGTTCGCCTCGCAGGTGCTGGCCACCCTCGCCGCCTGGGAGGACCCCGAGTACTGCCAGACCAAGCTCGGCCTGGACGGTCCGCTCGGCTCCATCGACCGCGCCAAGCTCAACGTCAACGGCTCCTCGCTGGCGGCGGGCCACCCGTTCGCCGCCACCGGCGGGCGCATCGTGGCCAGCCTGGCCAAGTTGCTGGCGGAGAAGGGCTCGGGCCGCGGCCTGATCTCCATCTGCGCCGCCGGCGGCCAGGGAGTCACCGCGATCCTGGAGCGCTGAGCGCGACCACTCCACCAACGGCGCGGGTGGGACGGTGACCACCGTCCCGCCCGCGCCGTTCGGCGTCCCCAGGTCCAGGGCGTGCTCTTTCTGCGCGCCTATCGGTGGGCCTCTAGATTGGCCGATACTGTCCGAGCGTGGATCCCGTACGCAATCCCTTCGCGCCCGGCGCCGGCCAGCGCCCACCCGAGCTGGCCGGACGCGACCGCGAGCTGCAAGCCTTCGACGTGCTGCTGGAGCGGGTCTCGCGGGGCAAGCCCGAGCGCAGCCTGGTGCTGACCGGCCTGCGCGGGGTGGGCAAGACGGTGATGCTCGGCGAGCTGCGCTCCCGGGCGCTCAACCGCGGCTGGGCCAGCGGCAAGGTGGAGGTCAAGGCGGGCTCGCCGTTGCGGCGCCCGCTCAGCGCCGCGCTGCACCGGGCGGTGCGCGACCTGGCGGTGCGCCACCGTGCGCCCGACCGGGTGGACGACGTGCTCGGGGTGCTCAAGGCGTTCGCGCTCAAGGCCAACCCGGAGGGCACCGGGATGCGGGACAAGTGGCAGCCCGGCATCGACGTTCCCGCCACCCGCGGGCGTGCCGACTCCGGGGACATGGAGATCGACCTGGTGGAGCTGTTCACCTGCGTGGCCGAGCTGGCCGCCGACGTGGGCACCGGCCTGGTCCTGCTGCTCGACGAGATGCAGGACCTGGGCATCGACGACGTCTCGGCGATGTGCGCCGCCTGCCACGAGCTGAGCCAGTCCGGGGCGCCGCTGGTGGTGGTGGGTGCGGGCCTGCCGCACGTGCCCAGCGTGCTCGC
Organism: Rhodococcus sp. Z13_19A; assembly: GCF_058133575.1. Classification (NCBI taxonomy): domain Bacteria; kingdom Bacillati; phylum Actinomycetota; class Actinomycetes; order Mycobacteriales; family Nocardiaceae; genus Rhodococcus; species Rhodococcus sp. Z13_19A. The sequence continues at coordinate 695,622 of NZ_JBYUNN010000001.1, read as the reverse complement.
CGCCAGCAAGTCCTACTCCGAGCGGCTGTTCCGCTACCTGCGCATCGACCGCCTGGACCCCGCCGCCGCCGAGCAGGCCATCCGCGCGCCCATCCAGCGCGAGGACGCCGACATCGACGACGACGCCCTGGCCGCGCTGTACGAGACCTCCGGTGGCTACCCCTACTTCGTCCAGGCCTACGGCAAGGCCGCCTGGGACGCCGCCCCCGGCGCCAGCATCACCGCCGCCGACGTGGCCATCGCCGGGCCGGAGGCCGAGGCCGAGCTGGCGGTCGGGTTCTTCGGCTCCCGGCTGGAGCGCGCCACGCCCGCCGAGCGGGAGTACCTCTACGCGATGGCCGAGCTGGCCGACCTGCGTGGCGCGCCCGACGAGGCGGTGCCCACGGCGCAGGTGGCCGAGCACCTCGGCCGCAAGGCGTCGTCGCTGTCCCCGGCGCGGGACAGCCTGCTCAAGAAGGGGCTCGTCTACGCCACCGAGCGGGGCTTCGTCGCGTTCACCGTCCCGCACTTCGGCCGGTTCCTGGCCGGCCGGGCTGCCTGACCGGGCGCAGACCGGCACGTCACGCTGACGCACGCGTCGACAAAAGAAAATTCAACTGATGTGTAACGCAGGCAGACCCGCCCTCGATGTACCTGATAGCTCCGCGCTGCTGCCTACCCCGACTTGGCAGCAGCGCGGAGCTTTCCAGTGCCCGCTCCGCGGTGTTCCTGAGATGGACGCCGGTCTGTGCGCCCTGTCCCCCGTACGCTGATCAGGTCAAGTGTCCGTTTGATCTGGGGAGTACCGCGTGTCCGACAGCAGCGAGCTTCGAGGCAGGGTGGCCGTCAAGGTCGCGCTGGGCGCCGCAGTCGTGCTGGCGGTCCTGGGCATCGCCTACACGGCCGACCTGCTCAGCTCTCGCGGCGAGGTGCCTCGCGGCGTGCGGGTGGCTGGCGTCGAGGTCGGCGGGCTGGACACCGCTGCCGCCGAGGAGAAGCTGCGCCGAGAGCTGACCCCACGCTCCGGCCAGCCCGTGCCGGTGCAGGCCGGGGACGTCAGCACCACGCTCGACCCGACCACGGCCGGGCTCAGCGTGGACTGGTCGGCCACCCTGGAGCAGGCCGGCTCCCAGCCGCTCAGCCCCGTCACCCGGGTTCGCTCGGTGGTGGGCACCATCGACGTCGGCATCGTCACCACCACCGATCGGGCCCAGCTCGACCGGGCGGTGCAGGGCCTGCGCGGCCAGACCGACCGGCCGGTCGCCGAGGGCGGTGTCCGCTTCGACGGCGCCACTCCGGTGGCCGAGGCGCCGCGCGCCGGGCAGCAGCTCGATGCGGCAGGGGCCGCCACCGCGCTGGTCGACGGGTGGCTGGACGAGACACCCGTGCCGCTGCCGGTGACGCGCCAGGAGGTGTCGGTGTCGCAGGCCGCGGTCGACAGTGCCCTCGCCGTGGCGCGCACCGCGGTCGCCACCAGCGTCGTGGTGGAGGGCAGAGGGGCCAGCGCCGCGCTGCGCCCCGACGCCATCGCCACCGTGCTCAGCTTCGAGGCCGACGGCGACGGCGGGCTGCGACCCAAGGTCGACGTGGCGGGCGCCACCCGGGTGCTGGCACCCCAGCTGGCCAAGACGGAGACCAAGCCCACCGACGCCACCGTCGTGCTCCGCGACGGGGCTCCGCAGGTGGTGCCCTCCTCAGACGGCGTCGCCATCGACTGGGCCCAGACGCTGGCGGGGCTGGAGAAGGTCGTCGTCGCCGAGCGCAAGCCCCTGCAGGCGGTCTACGCCCCCAAGCAGGCGTCGTTCACCACCGCCCAGGCCGAGGGGCTGGGCATCAAGGAGGTGATCGGGGAGTTCCGCAGCGGCGGCTTCTCCTACGCCAGCGGCGTCAACATCCGCCAGGTGGCCAAGGAGGTCACCGGGGCGGTGGTCAAGCCGGGCGAGACGTTCTCCCTCAACGGCCACACCGGGCCGCGCGGGACGGCCCAGGGCTACGTCGACTCCGGCGTCATCATCGACGGCCACGCCGGCAACGCGGTGGGTGGCGGCATCAGCCAGTTCGCCACCACGCTGTACAACGCCTCCTACTTCGCCGGGATGACCGACGTCGCCCACACCGAGCACAGCTACTACATCTCGCGCTACCCCGCGGGCCGCGAGGCCACCGTCTACGAGGGCGCCATCGACCTCAAGTTCAGCGTGCCCACCAGCACCGGGGTGCTGATCGAGGCCTTCGGCGACGCCACCTCGATCACGGTGCGCCTGTGGGGCACCAAGACGGTGGACGTGGAGTCGATCAACGGCGGCCGGAGCAGCTACACCGACCCCAAGGTGATCGAGCTGCCCAAGGGCAAGGACTGCGCCCCCTCGGCCGGAGCCAAGGGCTTCACCACCACCGACACCCGCGTGGTGCGCGACAGCACGACGGGCAAGGAGCTCTCCCGCAAGACCCGCACCGTGGTCTACGACCCCAGCCCGATCGTGCGCTGCATTTAATCCAGCGCTGCATCTAGTCCACGCGGCATCTAGTCCAGCGCTGCATCTAGTCGCCAACGCACTCAGGGCCCGCAACGTCCTTTTCCGGCGGCTGCCGGGACGTTGCGGGCCCTGAGTGCGGTCTTGCTAGCGGGCTAGCGGAGGCGCGGGATCAGAACGCGGCCTCGTCGAGCTCCATGATGTCGTTGTCGGTGTTCTCCACGATCTGCCGGCTGGCGGTCAGCTCGGGCAGCACGTTCTTGACGAAGAAGGAGGCCACGGCCACCTTGCCGTTGTAGAACGCGGTGTCCTTGGCGCTGATGGTGCCGTCCAGCTTGGCCAGGGCCACCTCGGCCTGGCGCAGCAGCAGCCAGCCGATGAGCAGGTCGCCCACGCTCATGAGCAGCCGGACGCTGGCCAGGCCCACCTTGTAGAGGTTCTTGGCGTCGTCCTGGGCGGCCATCAGGTTGCTCGTCATCGCGGCGAGCATCGCCTGGACGTCGGCCAGCGCGGTCGCCAGGTGCGCCCGCTCCTCCTTGAGGCGGCCGTTGCCGGACTCCGCCTCGATGAACTTCTGGATCTCCCCGGCGACGAAGCCCAGCGCGGCGCCCTTGTCGCGGATGATCTTGCGGAAGAAGAAGTCCTGCGCCTGGATCGCCGTGGTGCCCTCGTAGAGGGTGTCGATCTTGGCGTCCCGGATGTACTGCTCGATCGGGTAGTCCTGCAGGTAGCCGGAGCCACCCAGGGTCTGCAGGCTCTGCGCGAGCTGCTCGTAGGCACGCTCGGAGCCCACGCCCTTGACGATCGGCAGCAGCAGGTCGTTGACCCGCTCCGCCAGCGTGACGTCGGTGTCGTTGCCGTCGCCGGCGATGATCTCGTCCTGGAAGGAGGCCGCGTAGAGGTACACCGCACGCAGGCCCTCGGCGTAGGCCTTCTGCATCATCAGGCTGCGACGCACGTCGGGGTGGTGGGTGATGGTGACGCGCGGCGCCGCCTTGTTGCTCATCTGGGTGAGGTCGGCACCCTGCACGCGCTCCTTGGCGTAGTCCAGGGCGTTGAGGTAGCCGGTGGAGAGCGTGGCGATGGCCTTGGTGCCGACCATCATGCGGGCGTTCTCGATGACCTTGAACATCTGCGCGATGCCGTTGTGCACCTCGCCGACCAGCCAGCCCTTGGCGGGCACGTCGGTGTCGCCGAAGGTCACCTCGCAGGTGGCGGAGACCTTCAGGCCCATCTTGTGCTCGACGTTGGTGACGTAGACGCCGTTGCGCTCGCCCAGCTCACCGGTCTCGGGGTCGAAGTGGAACTTGGGGACGAAGAACAGCGACAGGCCCTTGGTGCCCGGCTTCGCGCCCTCGGGGCGCGCCAGGACCAGGTGGTAGATGTTGTCGAAGAGGTCGTTGTCGGCGGAGGTGATGAACCGCTTGACACCCTCGATGTGCCAGGAGCCGTCGTCCTGCTGGATGGCCTTGGTGCGGCCGGCGCCCACGTCGGAGCCGGCGTCGGGCTCGGTGAGCACCATGGTGGCGCCCCAGCCCTTGTCCACCGCGAGAGCCGCCCACTTCTTCTGCTCCTCGGTGCCCTCCTCGAACAGCACCTGGGCGAAGCTCGGGCCGGCCATGTACATGTGGGCGGCGGGGTTGGAGCCGAGCACCAGCTCGCCGATGGCCCACACGACGGTGCGCGGAGCGGGGATGCCGCCGATGTCCTCGGCCAGGCCCATCCGGTACCACTCGCCGTCCCACAGCGCCTGGAAGGACTTCTTGAACGACTCGGGCAGGGTCACCGAGTGGGTGGCCGGGTCGAACACCGGCGGGTTGCGGTCGGCGTCGGCGAAGGACTCCCCGAGCGGACCCTCGGCCAGCTCGCGGACCTGGCCGAGCATGTCGCGCACGGTCTCCTCGTCGAGGTCGCTGAACAACCCCTTGCCGAGACGGTCGCCGAGACCGAGCACCTCGAAGAGGTTGAACTCGATGTCGCGGAGGTTGCTCTTGTAGTGGCCCATCGTGATGCTCTTCCCGTTTCGTCGGCCCAGGTGGGATGGATCGTCGACGGAGCAGCATTCACTACCCGCCGGTAACAAGAGGATATTACCGACCGGTAACCACGGCAACCACTAACCCTGGGCGCTCCGGCGCGCGACCACCACGGCATCGATCGCCATCCGCAGGCCGTCAGGCGTGTCCACCTCGCGGTGGGGCTGGGCGGCAGTGACCAGGGTCATGTCTGCCGGCAGCTCCGCAGCCACGTCGGCGGGGGTGAACAGGATGTCTGGGTCCTGCGGGCCGCCGTAGCCGTCGGTGAGGTTGGTGGAGTCGTGGGCGACCACCAGCAGGTGTCCGCCGGGGGCGAGGGCGGCGCAGGCCGCGGCCAGCACCGCGCGTCGCTGCTCGCGCGGCAGGTGCAGGTAGACCACCAGGACCAGGTCGTAGGGCGCCTCGCCGGGACCGCGCAGCTCCGTGGCGGTGACGTCGGCCTGCTGCCAGTGCAGCCGGGACACCACCGACCGGGGGGAGCGCGCCGCGACCTCGGCCGCCTTGGTCAGCGCCACCCGGGAGAAGTCCAGCGCGGTGACGTCCCAGCCCCGGGTGGCCAGCCACAGGGCGTTGCGCCCCTCCCCACAGGCGAGGTCGAGCGCCCGCCCGCGGGGCAGCGCGGTGGCGTGCTCGACCACGTAGCGGTTGGGCGGAGCACCCCACACCAGGTCGCTGTCGGCGTAGCGCTCGTCCCAGGCGTCGGCATCCATGCCCCGACGCTATCGCTCCACCGGCCCTGTCCCGTGCGGGCAGGGTGGGACTAGCAGTAGGTCCGCTCGGCCGAGCCGACGAACAGCTCGGAGATCTCCCGGGAGGACTTCTTGGTGGTGGGGGCCAGCATGGTCCCGATCTGGTCGAACTGGGTGAGGATCGACTGGCGGGAGTCGCCACGCGCCTTGGCTTGGCAGGTGGCCTGCGCGAAGAGGATGTAGACGCCGTTGATGGCCTCGTTGCCGGGAACACCACCGGCCGCGAGGGCCTGCAGGTAGGCCTGCCCCTTGGGGCCGGCGTTGGCGAGGGCCTTGGCGGGATCGGTGTCCACCTGCGGCAGGGCGCCGGCGCCGGCTGGAGCCGGCGCGGGCAGCGTGGACGGGGCCTGTGCCGGCGGCTGGGCGGCCCCGTTGGGCGCTGGTGCGGGGGCTGCCGCGGTGGGCGCGCCTGCGCCGGTGCCCGGTGCCGGTGCCGGTGCCGGTGCCCCAGGGGCCGCCGGGGCACCCGGAGCCGCGCTCGGAGCCGCTCCCGGGGCGGCGGGCGCACCCGGAGCGGGTGCCCCCGGGTCGGCCGCAGCGGGACCGGGTGCGGCCGGGTCGGCCGCGGTGGGGCTGGCGGCGGCGGTGGAGGAGGCCGGCGGCAGCGCGGGGGCCACGTCGTCGTCGCTGCTCGAGCCGCAGCCGACGAGGCCGACGCAGAGGATCGCGGTCAGGGGGACGGTGAGCTTCCGCAGTGACATCACCTGCCTGATAGTGCCATGCGTGTGATGCGGGACGCATCTACTTAGGAGCAGGGCGACACCAACGGTCGGCGAGACTGGGCGGATGGACCTCAACAGCGATCTGGGTGAGTCGTTCGGCCGGTGGGTGCTGGGCGACGACGAGGCAGTGCTGGCCGCGGTCACCAGCGCCAACATCGCCTGCGGTTTCCACGCGGGTGACCCCTCCACGCTGCGGCAGACCGCCGCGCTGGCCGCGGCGGCCGGGGTCGAGGTGGGCGCCCAGGTGGCCTACCGCGACCTGGCCGGGTTCGGCCGCCGCTTCATGGACGTCTCGGCCACCGAGCTGGCCGACGACGTGCTCTACCAGATCGGCGCGCTGGAGGGCATGTGCCGGGTGAGCGGCACCCAGGTGCGCTACGTCAAGCCGCACGGCGCGCTCTACCACGCCGTGGTGCACCACACCGACCAGGCCGCCGCGGTGGTGGCCGCCGTCCGCGACTACGACCCCACCCTGCCGATCCTGGGACTGCCCGGCTCGGCCCTGCTCGCTGCCGCCGAGGCCGCGGGGATGCGGGCAGTGCCGGAGTTCTTCGCCGACCGCGGCTACCTGTCCGACGGTCAGCTGGTGCCGCGGACCTCGCCGGGCGCGGTGCTCGACGACCCGGCGGCCGTCGCGGAGCGGGTGGTGCGGGTGGTGCAGGAGGGTGTGGTGCGGGCGGTGGACGGCACCGACGTGCGGGTGAGCGCGGAGTCGGTGTGCGTGCACGGGGACTCGGCGGCGGCCGTGGCGATGGCGGTGGCGGTGCGGGCGGCGCTGCGCGAGGCTGAGGTCGACGTGGCGGCCTTCGTGCGGGGCTGACGTGAGCGGGGGGAGGCCGGTGGTGTTCCAGGTGCACGCCCTCGGTGACACGGCGCTGCTGCTGGAGCCGGCCGACGCCGAGGTGGTGCACGCCCTCGCCGCCGCGGCGCGCGAGCTCGACGACGTGCTGGACGTGGTGCCCGGCGCGCGCACGGTGGTGCTGCACGCCCGCGGCCCCGCCGCCCTGGTCGCCCTGCGCGGGCGGCTGGAGCAGCTGCAGGTGCAGCCCGGGCTGGCGCAGGCCCGTGCCGGCGACGTGGTGGAGCTGGCCACGGTCTACGACGGGCCCGACCTGGCGGAGGTGGCGCGGCTGACCGGGCTGAGCCCGGCGGAGGTGGTGGCTGCGCACACCGGCTCGCTGTGGCGGGTGGGCTTCGGCGGCTTTGCGCCCGGCTTCGCCTACCTGGTGGGTGGCGACCCTCGGCTGCACGTGCCGCGCCGCGACGAGCCCCGGGAGCGGGTCCCTGCGGGCTCGGTGGGGCTGGCCGGCGAGCACAGCGGTGTCTACCCGCGGTCCTCGCCCGGCGGCTGGCAGCTGATCGGCCGCACCGACGCGGTGCTGTGGGACGTCGACCGCGACCCGCCCGCGCTGCTGCACCCTGGCGGGCAGGTGCGGTTCGTGGCGGTGGAGCGGCCGTGACCGCGCTGCGGGTGCTCGCCACCGGACCGCTGGCGCTGGTGCAGGACCTGGGCCGGCCGGGCCTGGCCGCCCAGGGGGTGAGCCGTTCCGGCGCCGCCGACCGCGCCGCCCTGCGCCTGGCCAACCGGCTGGTGGCCAACCCCGAGGACGCCGCGGCCATCGAGGCCACCCTGGGTGGGCTGCAGGTGCGCGCCGAGGTGGACCTGCTGGTGGCGCTGGCGGGGGCCGCGGCGCCGGCGGTGCTGGACGGCACCCCGGTGGGCCACCACGCGGTGCTGCGCCTGCCCGCGGGCAGCGTGCTGCGGCTGGGTGCGCCGGCGGCCGGGCTGCGCACCTACCTGGCCGTGCGCGGCGGGATCACCGTGCCGGCGGTGCTGTCCTCGCGCAGCACCGACGTGCTCTCCGGGCTGGGGCCGGACCCGCTGGCGGTCGGCGTGGTGCTTCCGGTGGGCCCCGCTCCGGAGGCCTACCCGGAGGTGGCCCAGGCCGCGGTGGCGGTGCCCGGCGGCGGGCTGGTGCGACTGCGGGCGCTGCGTGGGCCCCGCGCCGGGTGGGTGGCCGACGTGGACGCGCTCACCACCCGGGCGTGGACGGCGTCGGCACGCAGCAACCGGGTGGGCATGCGGCTGGAGGGCCACCGGCTCACCCGCTCGCGCACCGAGGAGCTGCCCAGCGAGGGGCTGGTGCGCGGGGCGGTGCAGGTGCCCCCGGGTGGGGAGCCGGTGCTGTTCCTGGCCGACCACCCGGTGACCGGCGGCTACCCGGTGGTGGCGGTGGTGCTCGACGCCGACGTCGACCGCGCCGCGCAGGTGCGCCCCGGCCAGCAGCTGCGCCTGCACTGGGTGGGCTGAGCCCACCGGTCGAGGGCCGGAGCGGACCAGCTCAGGGCTTTTGGCCCGGACGACCTAGGTTGACCGACAGGGCGACCACGCCACAAATCGGCCCGTATGAGTGACGGTGTGTACATACTGTTAGCCCCTGGTGGTGGCTGACGGTGGAGAGGCAGCGGATGCGCGAGCTCGATGTTCGTCGGCAGAGTGACTCCGCCCGGCGCTACCTCGACCTCGCTGCTCCCTCCTCGGCCCTGCGCACCACGCTGTTCCTCGCCGCGGAGTCGGTCACCTACCCGGTGGCGGCGGTGAACATCCTGGACGAGCACGAGCAGCACACGCTGATCAGCGTGGGCACTGCGCCGCCACCGCCCCAGCCCCGCTCGGCCACCCCCTGCGACGTGGTGGTGCGGACCGGGCAACCGCTGGCGATCAGCGACCTCCCGACCCGCGGCTACCCCCAGCAGCCCTGTGTGGGCACGGCGGCCGCGCGGTCCTACATCGGCATCCCGCTGGTGGGCCGCGAGGGCCTGGTGGTGGGCACCCTGGCACTGGTGGACGTGGCCGAGCGGCACACCACCGAGCAGGCACTGCGGCGGCTGGTCCAGTTCGGCTCGGTGCTGGAGGAGCAGCTGGACCTGCTGCGCCGGGTGGGGCCGAGCCGGCCGCAGACCGACGTCTACCAGCTCGCGGTGGCCATCGACGAGGGCCAGATCCTGCCCTACTTCCAGCCGCTGGTGCACCTGGCCACCGGCGAGGTGGTGGCCTACGAGGCGCTGGCCCGCTGGCACCACCCCACGCGCGGCGTGCTGCCGCCCGCGGAGTTCATCCCGCTGGCCGAGGACAGCGAGCTCATCATCGACCTCGACCTGGCCGTGCTGCGGCAGGCGGCGGTGGTGGCCCAGCGGTGGCGGCAGACGTCACCGGAGCTGCGGATCACCGTGAACGTCTCCGGTCGGCACTTCGAGCACCCCGGGTGCGTGGACCGCATCCACGACGCGGTGACCGCGTCCGGCCTGCCGCCCAGCGCAGTGTCGCTGGAGCTCACCGAGACCGCGGCCATCGCCGCCAGCCCGGCCAACGTGGCGTTCCTGGACCAGCTGCGCGCGCTCGGCTTCCGCATCGTGCTGGACGACTTCGGCAGCGGGGTGTCCACCCTGGAGCACCTGGTGTACCTGCCCTGTGACGGCGTGAAGATCGACCGGAGCACGGCGGCGGCGCTGCACACCCGGTCCGGCGCCGCGGTGGTGCGGGCCATCGCCGGGCTGGCCGTGGAGCTGGGCAAGACGGTGGTGCTGGAGGGGCTGGAGACCGTCGACCAGGCGGAGCGGGCCCTGGAGCTGGGCTGCATGATCGGGCAGGGCTACCTGTGGTCGGAACCGCAGCCGGAGGACGTGCTCGTCGGCTAGCAGGGCAGTGGTGGAGCGGATGACGGGAATCGAACCCGCGTGTTCAGCTTGGGAAGCTGATGTTCTGCCATTGAACTACATCCGCGTGACGCTGCCGGTTGGCTCAGGCCGTGGCCCGGGTCGGGTGGCAGCGTCGAGAGGCAGCATAGCGGCTCACCACCCGCGCAGGTCCACCGGCCAGCGCTGCAGCACCTCCTCGCCGTCCACCAGCCACATCGCCTCGTGCAGAGCGACCGTGGGATCGACGTGCGCGGGCAGCACCCGCACCCGCTGGCCGACGGTCGGCAGCTCTGCGCCGGACAGTTCTGCCGCCCCGAAGGTGGTGTGCTCGTCGCTGCAGAACCACACCTGCCCGTCGGCGATGGTGGGGTTGCCGTGGTCCATCCCCAGCGACTTCAGCCCGACGTCGGCCACCGCGTACGGCGTCTCGCCCGCCGTCCCGGTGGACAGGACGGTGGCGAGCAGGCTCAGCGCGTGGCCGAAGGGCAGGCCCAGCTCGGCGTAGGCGGTGTCCATCAACGCGTAGGAGCCGGCCTGGATCTCGGTGGCCCAGGTGTTCACCGCGTAGGTGCCGGTGCCTCCGGCGCTCACCAGCTCCCCGCCGACGTCGGCGTGCGCGGCCAGCAGCAGCGCCATCGCCTCCTCGGTGAGCCGGGCCTGCTCCGCCGCGGGCTGGGCCATCATCAGGTGGCCCTCGTAGCCCATCACCCCGCGCACGGCCAGGCCCCGCCCACGGGCCAGGTCGGCGATGCGGCCGGCCTCGGCGGGGGTGCAGCCGCAGCGGGGCAGGCCCACGTTGACGTCCACCACCACCTCGCGCACCCCGCCGTCGGCCGCGGCCGCCACGGTCTCGGCGGAGTCCACCGCCACGGTCACCCGGTGCCCGGCCGCCACCAGCACCCCCAGGCGCCGGGCGTCCAGCACCTCGTTGGCCAGCAGCAGGTCCGTGCCGAGTCCGGCGGTGGCCATGCCCTCCACCTCGCGGATGGTGGCGCAGGTGAAGCCGTGGTGGCCCACCGCGTCCTGGCGCCGGGCCAGCTCGGTGCACTTGTGCGCCTTGACGTGCGGGCGCAGCCGCGCCCCGGGGTGGGCGGCGGCCATGGTGTCCAGGTTGGCCTGCAGGACGCTCTGCTCCACGAGCAGGGCGGGGGTCTGCAGCTCGTCGATCTTCATCCCAGCACCCGTTCCAGGTAGTCGTTGCCGAAGCGCCGCTCGGGATCCACCGCGGCGCGCACCGCGGTGAACTCGTCGAAGCGGGGATAGCGCTGCCGCAGGGTGGCCGCGTCCTGGTAGTGCATCTTGCCCCAGTGCGGACGGCCGTCGAGGCGGTCCATCACCGCCTCCACGGCGCGGAAGTACCGCTCGAAGGGCTCACCGCGGAACACGTGCACGGCCAGGTAGGCGCTGTCGCGGCCGCTGGCGGTGGACAGCGGGACGTCGTCGGCGGCGGCGAAGCGCACCTCCACCGGGAAGGACACCCGCAGGTGGTGCTCGGCGATCACCCGCTCGATGCCCGCCAGCGCCTCGCCCACCGCCGCGGCGGGCACCGCGTACTCCATCTCCACGAAGCGGACTCGGCGCGGGGAGACCAGCACCCGGTGGGAGACGTCGGAGTACTCCCGCGCGCCCAGGGCCCGGGAGGCCACGCGGTTGATCCGGGGCACCAGCCTCGGCCGGGACCGGCCCAGCCGGCAGGTGAGCTGGAACAGCCCGTTGCTGAGCACCTCGTCCTCCAGCAGCGCCCGACCGCGGGGCAGCGGCTGGGGCACGGCGTCGGCGGGCAGCCGGTTGTTCCGCTTGGTGAGCGTGGCCGTGGTGTGCGGGAACCAGTACAGCTCGAAGTGGTCGTTGTCCCGCACCAGCTCCGGGAGGTTGTCCAGCACCTCGCGCAGCGGCATCGGCTCCTCCCGGGCGTGCAGGGTGTAGGCGGGCTCGGTCTGCAGGGTCACCGTGCTCAGCACGCCCAGCGCGCCCAGACCCACTCGTGCCGCGCTGAACAGGCCGGGGTTCTCGGTGGGGCTGGCGGTCACCACCGAGCCGTCGGCCAGCACCAGCTCCAGCGCCCGCACCTGGGTGGCCAGCCCACCGAAGCTGCCGCCGGTGCCGTGGGTGCCGGTGGACAGCGCCCCGGCCAGGGTCTGGGCGTCCACGTCGCCGAGGTTGGTCATCGCCAGGCCCAGCTGGGCCAGCACCGTGTTCAGCCGCCGCAGCGTGGTGCCGGCCCGCACCGTCACCAGCCCGCTGCTCGGGTCGGCCGACACCAGCCCGGTCAGCAGGCCGAGGTCGACCTGGACGCCGTCGGTCAGCGCGATGCCGGTGAAGGAGTGTCCCGACCCGACGGGCTTGACCCGCTCGCCGGCCGCAGCGGCGGCACAGACCACCTCCGCCAGCTCCGCGGTGCTGGTGGGCCGGGCCACCGTGTGCGGGTCGGCGTGCTGGTTGCCCGCCCAGTTCGTCCAGTTCACGTCCGTGGCCCTTCTGTCGTCCGGTCGTGTCGAGACCCCGAAGTTAGTCGCTCGTCCAACAGTGCGCCGAGCGGACCGGCGGCCATGGGCATTGCCGTTCGGCCGGCATAGGCGCTGTTCAGGGCTAGTCTGGCGCGGGGCGGTCGTCAGCGTTGGGGGACTCAGGTGGCACGCATTGCGGTAGCAGAACGACGTCAGCAGCTGATCGACGCGACGATCCGGGTGATGGTCGAGGACGGGGTGGCCGCGGCCACCACCCGCCGGATCGCGGGCGAGGCCGGGGCCACGCTGGCCACCGTGCACTACTGCTTCGAGTCCAAGCAGGCGCTGCTGCGCGAGGTCATCACCACGCTGGTGCGCCAGCTGGCCACGGCGGTGCGGCAGCCGCCCCGGCAGACCAGCGACCTGGCCACGCTGGTGCGGGAGTACCTCGACGCGGTGTGGCAGGTGGTGGAGGGCGAGCCCAAGCGGCAGCGGCTCACCTACGAGCTCACCCAGTTCGCGCTGCGCGAGCCCGACCTGGCGGAGCTGGCCCAGTGGCAGTACCGGCTCTACCACGAGGAGTGCGAGCAGACGCTGGGCGCGGTGGCCCGCGCGGCGAACGTCAGCTGGATCCTGCCGTTGGACGTGGTGGCCCGGATGGTGCTCAGCGCCATGGACGGTGCGGTGCTGGGTTGGCTGGTGGACGGTGACGCGGCCCGCTCCCGCCAGGTGCTGCTCACCTACGGCGAGCTGCTGGCCGGGCTGGCCGAGCCGGTCCGGGACGCGCACCCGGCCGTGGTCGGGGTCCGGCCCTAACGCTGCACGGGTCGGCGCTCGAGGGCGCTGGCGCTGCACGGGGCGGCGCCCGAGGGGGTGCTAGCCGACCGCGCTGCGGCTGGGTGCGGCCACGGGTCGCCCGAACAGGAAGCCCTGCGCCTGCGGGCAGCCGTGCTCGCGCAGCCAGTGAGCCTGCTCGACGGTCTCCACGCCCTCGGCCACCACGTCCAGCGCCATGCCGGCGCCGAGCCCCACCAGCCCGTCGACCAAGGTGCGAGCCTCCCCGGTGTGCGGCAGCCCGGCGATGACGCTGCGATCGATCTTGACCGCGCTGATCGGCAGCCGGTGCAGCGCGGCGATGGAGGAGTGCTGGGTGCCGAAGTCGTCCAGGGTGAACCGCACTCCCAGCGCGCTCAGCCGGGTGGCGGCCGCGCGGGTGGACGGCGAGGAGCTCAGCGCCGTGTGCTCGGTGATCTCCAGCCGCAGGCGGGTTGGCGCCAGCCCGCTGCGGGTCAGCTCGGCCTGCACCATGTCGGCGAAGCCGCTGCGGCCCAAGTGGTTCGCGGAGACGTTGACGCACAGCTGCACGTCCTCGGGCCAGCTGAGCGCGTCGGCGCAGGCTCGCTGCAGCACCCAGCGTCCCACCGCGGGCACGCGCTGCCTGCTCTCCGCCGCGGACAGGAACGCCTCCGGCAGCAGCAGTCCGCGCCGTGGGTGCTCCCACCGCAGCAGCGCCTCCCGGGCCACCACCTCCTCGTCGTCCAGCCGCACGATCGGCTGGTAGTCGATGCGCAGCTGGTCGCCGCGCACCGCGCTCTCCAGCTCCGCGATGAGGTGCAGCCGATCCACCGCCGCGGTCTCGCTGACCTCGTCGGTGCGCACCCCGACGGCGGCTCCGCCGGCACGCTGGCGCTTGACCCGGTACATCGCGGCGTCGGCCTGGCTCAGCAGCACCTCGGCGGGCCCCCCGCTGCCCACCGCCATGCCGATGCTGGCGTGCATGCTGAGCTGCTCGCTGCCCACCTGGAACGGTTCGTGGAAGAGGGTGCCGATCCGCTTGCGCAGGGCGCGGACCTGCTCCGGCTCGGCCACCTGCTCGCAGACCACGACGAACTCGTCACCGCCCAGGCGCACCGCGGTGTCGCCCTCCCGGACGGCGCCGGACAGCCGCGCGGCCACCTGCCGCAGCACCTCGTCGCCGCGCTCGTGCCCGTAGGTGTCGTTGACCTCCTTGAACCCGTCCAGGTCCAGGAACAACACTCCCACCGCGGTGCCCTGCCGGTCGGCCAGCGCCAGGGCGTGGGTGAGCCGGTCGAGCAGCACCAGGCGGTTGGGCAGCCCGGTCAGCGGGTCGGACAACGCCTGCCGGGCCAGCTCGGCCTGGGCCTGCTTGCGGGCGGTGATGTCCTGCACCTGCACCACCAGGTGGCTGACCTCGCCGTCGTGGCCCCACACCGGCACCGCGTGCCGGTGCACCCACACCACGGTGCCGTCGGCGCGCACGTAGCGCTTGTCGGTCTCGGTGGGGCCGGGAGTGCCGTCCTCGTCGAGCATCTCCTCGAACAACGACTGCGACTCGTCGAGGTCGTCAGGGTGGGTGATGTCGCGAAAGGTCCTGGCCATCAGCTCGGCCTCGGTGTAGCCGGTCAGCTCGCACAGGGCGCGGTTGACCTGCACCCAGTGTCCGTTGCGGTCGACCACGGCCAGTCCGATGGGGGCGTGGGCCATGGTCAGGTGGAACAGGCTGACCGCCTGGTCGCGAGCCTGCTCGGCCAGCACCCGCTCGGTGATCTCGCGGGTGACGGTCTGCAGCTGCACCTGGCGCAGGGCGCGGTCGTACATCGCCTGGCCGGTGATCTCCACCCACACGGGGCGGCCGTCGGCGTGCCGCGCGCACACCACCTCGGTGACCGGGGTGCCGATGCGGGCGTGCCGGAAGGAGGCGACCAGGCTGTCGCGGTCGCCGGGCTCGACCAGCTCGATCGCGCGCACCCCCAGCAGCTGCTCGGGGGTGTAGCCCAGGTGGGTGCGGGCCGAGCCGGACACCCAGGTGATGGTGGAGTCGGGCAGGTGCAGGGCCACCACGCTGTCGGCCCGCTGCAGCAGCATCTGCGAGGCGCGCTCGGCCTGGCGGCGGCGCAGCTGGTGCAGGCGCTGTCCCCGCACCGGGCTGACGGTGCTGAGCGCCCCGACCAGCGTGCCGTGCTCGTCGTGCACCGGCTCGGAGCTGCTGTGCAGCCACAGCTCCTCGGGCTCCCCGGCCAGGCCTCGCCGGCGAACGCCGACCACGAAGTCGTGGGCGGGCACCGCGGTGCGCAGGACCTGGGCGGCCGGGTGGTCGCGCAGCCGGATCGGCTGGTCGTCGCGGTCCACCACGGCGAACAGCAGGGTGGACGGGTCGTGCTCGGCGGAGCCCCCCTGCGCCAGGCCCAGCAGCCGACGCCCGGCCGGGTTGACCGCCAGCACCGCCCCCCGGCAGTCCTGCAGCAGCCGCCCCACCTCGGCTGGCCCGGTCGGGGCACCGGCGTCGGCGTCGGTGCGCTCGGCATCGGGATGGTCGGGCTCGGCGCTGATCTGTGCCGCGAGCATGATCAGGTCCATGCGACTGTGTTGCTCCCCCCAGAGACGGTGAGCACCCGGATGGACGACGTCCCGCGGGCATTCGGCGCCCAGAATGGCACCGACCAGGCACTTTCGCCACCACGGCGGGTCCCGTGGGGGTGGGCCGGGGGATACCCGGCGTCGACTACGCTCGCGTCGTGCTGCTCTCTGATCGTGACATCCGGGCCGAGATCGACGCAGGGCGTCTGGGGCTCGACCCCTACGACCCGGCGATGGTCCAGCCCTCCAGCGTGGACGTGCGGCTGGACCGCTTCTTCCGGGTCTTCAACAACACCCGGTACACCCACATCGATCCCGCCCAGCGGCAGGACGAGCTGACCTCGCTGGTGGAGGCCGAGGGCGACGAGCCCTTCGTGCTGCACCCGGGCGAGTTCGTGCTGGGGTCGACGCTGGAGACGTGCTCGCTGCCCGACGACCTGGCCGGGCGGCTGGAGGGCAAGTCCTCGCTGGGGCGGCTGGGCCTGCTCACCCACTCCACCGCGGGGTTCATCGACCCGGGGTTCAGCGGGCACATCACCCTGGAGCTGTCCAACGTGGCGAACCTGCCCATCACGCTGTGGCCGGGCATGAAGATCGGCCAGCTGTGCCTGCTCAAGCTGTCCTCGGCCGCGCAGGACCCCTACGGCAGCGCCGCCGCCGGCTCCCGGTACCAGAACCAGCGCGGCCCCACCCCGTCCAAGGCGTACCTGAACTTCCACAAGGTCAGCACCCAGCGCTGACTGGGGGCGTCTGCAAGTACGCCCATCCCCGCGCTTGGCGCGTCTGCAAGTACCACCTACTCAGCACGGCGGCCCCGCACCCTCCACGGTGCGGGGCCGACTGCGTGCGGGGCTAGCGGACCAGGTGGCCGAGGTCGACGGGCAGCTGGATGCCGGTGACGTGCCGGGCCTCGTCGGAGGCGAGCCACGCCACCGCGTTGGCGATGTCCTCGGGCTGGCTGATCGGGTCGGACAGCGCGTTCATGAACATCGGTGCCAGCGTGTGCGCGTGCTCGGCGATGTAGGGCGTCATGTCGGTGGGCCGCATCCCGCTGTCCACGCCGTTGGGGTGCACCGTGTTCACCCGGATGTTGTGCTGGCCCAGCTCGTTGGCCATGGTCCGGGCCAGCCCGACGATGCCGTGCTTGCTGGCCACGTAGTGCCCGACGAAGGGCAGCCCGCGCAGGCCCGCCACCGAGCTGGTGAAGATCATGCTGCCGCCGGTGCCCTGCTCGAGCAGGATCGGGATGGCGGCCTTGGCGGTGTGGAAGACGCCGGTGAGGTTGATGTCGATGGTCTCCTTCCACTGCTCGGCAGTGATCTCCCAGGAGTTGGCGGCGGAGCAGACCCCGGCGTTGGCGATCACCACGTCCAGGCGGCCCAGCTCGGCGACCCCGGCCTGCAGCGCCGCGGACAGCCCGTCGAAGTCCCGGACGTCGGCCTCGGTGGCGATCATCCGCCGCCCGGTGGCCTCCACCAGGCGCACGGTCTCCTTGAGGTCGGCGGAGGTGGCGCCCTCGTAGATGGTGGACGGCAGCTTCTCGCAGATGTCGATGCCGATGATGTCGGCGCCCTCCTCGGCCAGCCGCACCGCCTCGGCACGTCCCTGGCCGCGGGCGGCTCCGGTGATGAAGGCGACCTTGCCGGTGAAGCGCTGCATCGAGGGCATGCGGGGTAGACCTTTCGCGAGACGGCGGGTGCAGGTGCCGGCTGCGAGCTCGCCGGGCCCTGGCGGACGCTACGCCGGGGCCTGGGCGGGCCTGGGGCACTTCCCGCTCGGTGGGACAGGTCACACTCGACGGGTGACCTCGGACAACCCGCCCGGGACAGCCGCGCCGGGACGGGGCTCGCCGCGGGAGTTCAGACCGGGGTGGCCACGTCCGCCGTGGTGCGCCCGAGCAGGGCCACCAGCTCGGTGGCGGGCATCGGGCGGCCGTAGTAGTAGCCCTGCGCCATCGGGTAGCCCAGCTCCGCCAGCGTCTCCGCCTGGTAGTCGTCCTCCACGCCCTCGGCGATCACCTCGATCGTCAGCGCCTTGGACAGCGCGGCGATGGCGGTGAGCACGGCGGGGACGGGCTCCCCGCGCTGCAACGTGGAGACGAAGGCGCGGTCCAGCTTGAGGAAGTCCCGTGGCAGGTCGTCCAGGCGGCTCAGCGAGGAGTACCCGGTGCCGAAGTCGTCGATGGCCACGCGCACGCCGAGGGCGCGCAGCTGCTTGAGCAGGTTGACCGCGTGCACCGCGTCGGGGACCAGCACGCTCTCGGTCACCTCCAGCACCAGCTGCTCGGCCGGCCAGCCCGTGCTGGCGAGGACGTCCTGCACCCCGTGCAGGTAGCGCGAGCTCATCAGCTCCAGGCCGGAGACGTTGACGTTCAGCCGCAGCGCCACCCCGGTGGCGTCCTGCATCCAGGCCGCGTCGGAGCAGGACTTGCGCAGCACGTGGTGACCCAGGGCGTGGATGCAGTCATCGCGCTCGGCGATGGCGATGAACTGGTCCGGGGTGATGCCGGGGTAGCTGCTGCTGCGCCAGCGGGCGAGCGCCTCCATGCCCACCACCACGCCGGTGCGCAGGTCCACGACCGGCTGGTAGTGCACGTCCAGGGCCCCGGTCTCCACCGCGGCGCGCAGCTCCACCGCCACCGGTGAGCGGCGGGTGCGCTCCACCACCACCCGGCTTCCGCCGTCCTTCTTGGCCCGGTACAGCCCGGCATCGGCCCGGCCCACCAGCAGCGACGCCGACTCCCCGGCCTGCCAGGTGGTGACGCCCGCCGAGCAGGCGTGCTGGGGGAGTGCAGCGCGGACCTGCTCGACCACCGCGGCGGCCTCCTCCTCGCCGCAGCCGAGCAGCAGGGCGAACTCGTCGCCGCCGAAGCGGGCGATGGCGTGGTCGGGTCCGACGACCTCGCGCAGCACGGTCGCCACGGTCTGCAGCACCGCGTCGCCGGCGGCGTGCCCACCGGTGAGGTTGACCAGCGAGAAGCGGTCCAGGTCCAGCAGCGCGAGGGTGAGCGGCTGGCTGGTGAGCCGGGCCTTGTCCACCGCGGCGCGCAGGTAGCGGTCGAAGCCGCGGCGGTTGTGCAACCCGGTGAGGGTGTCCACGTCGGTCTGGTCGGCCAGCCGCATCAGCCAGTGCTGCAGGTACCCGATGATGACCACGATGGCCGCGACCACCAGCCCCGCCCAGCGCTGGGTGTCCCCGTCGGCCCAGGTCACCCCGATGCAGGAGGCCACCGCGCTGAGCAGGTGCACCACCACCCACCAGCGGGAGAAGAAGAACACCACCGCGGCCACGAAGACGTTGCAGCACAGGATGGAGATGGCGGGTGCACCGCCGCCGCTGGTGTGCGCCCCGACGCCCAGCAGGAGCACGCCCAGGGAGACCAGCGGGTTGAACGCGGCTCGGCGCAGCCGGTCGCCGCACAGCAGCAGCGCGGTACCCAACACCACCGCGACCCCCGCCACCACGTACAGGGTGCCGAGGGAGGCGGCCTGGTTGTGCGGGACGAGCGCGGCCAGGCTGACCAGCAGGCCACCGGCGGAGAAGAGCAGGCCGAAGGCGCGGGCCATCACCATCGGGGTGGCGATCACCGGGTGTCGGCGCTGCCGCCGGTGCCAGGCGCTCGCGGAGTCAGGCCAGCGGGGCACGGCTCACCTCCTGGGCGCTGGGGCGCAGGTGCCCCACGAGGAAGGGCCGCCCCAGCTGGTCGGCCACGTGGTACAGGTTCAGCTCGCTGGGCACCGAGCTGCCGTCGGCGTGCAGCAGCACCAGCCCGCCGCTGATCTCGGTGCCGCCGCCGGTGCGGGCCTGGCGCAGGTGCGCGGCCACCTCGTCGTGGGTGTCCGGGCGCACCAGCTCGTGCAGCCGCAGGCCGACCAGCTCCGCCGCGCCCCGGCCCAGCAGGCTGGCCAGCGCGGTGTTGGCCTGCAGCACCGTGCCCTGCGGGGACAGCGCGAGCGCCCCGTGCGGCAGGGCGTCGAACGCCCGGCGCAGCAGCTCGGCGCGGTTGACCAGCGCGGTCTGGGCGTGCACCCGGTCGGTGACGTCGACGGCGGTGGTGGACAGCCGGCGCAGCCCGCCGGTGCCTGGCTCGCGGATGGGCCGGAAGGCGACGTCCACCCAGGCCACGCTGCCGTCCTTGCGCACCAGCGGATGGGTGCGGGTGCGCTCAGCGGCCGCCAGGTCGCCGGAGGCCAGCTGGTCGCGGTGCGGCTGGGGCACCAGGTCCAGGGCACGGGTGCCCATCAGCTCGGCGGGCTGGTAGCCCAGCAGCTCCACACAGTCGGCGGAGACGTAGGTGATCAGGCCGTGGTCGTCCAGCAGGGTGGTCAGGGTGCCGGCACCGTGGCGCTGGGTGGGCCCGGCGGTGATGAGGTGGCGCACCGCCCGGTCACGCGTGTCCAGCAGGGTGGCGCTGACCGGCCCGCCGAGCAGGTGTCCCTGCGCGACGTCGCAGCCCAGCGCCGCCAGCTGCTCCAGCTGGGCGTGACGGTCCACGCCCTCGGCGCACACCCGCAGCCCCAGCGCGTGGGCGGCCTCGATGATGAGCCGGGTCAGCACCGCGTCGGTGGGGCTGGTGTCCACGTGCGAGACGAGGTCGGCGCCGATGTGCACGCAGTCCAGGGGCAGGTGCCGCAGCAGGGTGACCGAGGAGTGACCGGCGCCGTAGCCGTCCACCGCGATCAGCACGCCCTGGGCCTGCAGCGTGTGCAGGGTGTCGGCGACGGTCTCCTGGTGCGCGCTGGTCCCGGTCTCGGAGACCAGCAGGCACAACCGCTCGGCGGGCAGCCCGGTCTCCTCCAGCGTCGCCATGACCAGCGCGGGCAGCGCCGGGTCCTCCAGCTGGGCCGGGCGCACCCGCACGCTGAGCACGGCGGCCTCGGTGTCGTCCAGGCGAGCTCGCGCGGCGATGTCGCGGCAGGCCTGGCGCAGCACCCACTCGCCCAGCGGGCCGATCAGCCCGGTGCGCTCGGCCAGCGGCACCAGCTGGTCGCTGGGCATGGCCTGGCCCGGGTGCTGTGGCCAGCACGCGCCGGCAGTCACGCCCTGCACCTGGCCGCTGACCAGGTCGACGCTGGGCTGGTACTGCATCGTCAGGGCATCGTTGTCCAGCGCGTCCTGCAGGCGCCGGCCGGCGGCGGGGTCGTCGGCCCAGCGGCGGTTGCGCGAGCTCACCGGCGGCTTGATGCGCTCGGTGTAGACCTCCGCCCGCCCGCGGCCGCGCGACTTGGCCCGGTACATCGCCAGGTCCGCCTGGTGCAGCAGCACGTCCAGCGGCGGCGGGTCCTGGTGCGCGGTGGGCACGGTGGTGACACCCACCGAGGCGCCGATGGTGACGAGGTGGGTGTCCACCAGGAACGGCTGTGCCGCGGCCCGCACCACCCGCTCGGCCACCGACAGCGCCTGCTCGGTGGTCAGCGGCTCCACCATGAGCAGCGCGAACTCGTCGCCGGCCAGCCGGGCGGGCACGTCGTCGGGACGGCAGGACTCGCGCAGCCGACGAGCGAACTCCACCAGCACCGCGTCGCCCACGGTGTGCCCGTAGTCGTCGTTGACCGACTTGAAGGAGTCCAGGTCGATGTAGAGCAGCACCGGGTGCACCGCCTGTGCGGAGTCGGCGGAGCGGTCGGGGGCGGCGGGAGACCGGGTGAGGTGGGCGGTGCGCTGCTCCAGCAGGCTGCGGTTGGCCAGGCCGGTCAGCGCGTCGCGCAGCGCAGCCTCGGCCAGCTCGGCGTTGACCCGGGCCAGCTCACGGGCGGCGCTGGACTCCTCGACGACGGCACGCAGCAGCTGCTCGCGCAGCAGGGCGGTGGCCAGCCCGGTGTCCGCGCTGAGGGCGAGCTGCTCGGTGAGCGCACGCTCGTGGTTGGTGAAGCCGCGGGGTACGGCGTCGCTGTGGGCGACGGTGAGCAGCGCGGCGGGGGGCTCGCCCACGGCGACCGTCAGGTACGAGCAGATCCCCGCGCTGGGGTCGAGCGGGTAGCCCAGCGGGTTCTCCGTGGCGTCCTGCACGCAGCTCGGCAGCTGGTTCCGGTGGTCCCACTGCCGACGCATCACGTCGTCGAGCAGCGCGGTGTCCAGGGTGAGCCCGGGCGGCCCGGACACGCGCAGCCTGCCGTCGGGCAGCCAGATCACCGCTCGGGCGCATCCCAGGGCCTCCCGGGACACGTCGGCCACGGCGGCGAGCGCGTCCTCCACGCTGCTGGTGGGCCCGCTCCGGTCGCTGAGCACGCGCCGAGCGGTGAGGATCTCCAGCTCGTCGGCCAGCGGCTTGGCGGCGGGCACCTCGCGCACCTGTCCGGCGGCGGCGCCGGCGATCTCCACCAGCTCCACGTCGGTGCGCTCCAGCAGCGCGGCGTGCGGGTCGTCGGTGCCGAACACCACGACCAGGTCGTCGCTGAGCCGCACCACCACGGCGGCCCGGGCGAAGTAGGGACCAAACACCCGCTGCGGCCGGGAGTGGTGGAACACCCGCACCGCGCCGACCGCCAGGTGGCGCTCCAGCGGGTCGCTCCGCGGGTCCAGCCACAGTCCGCCGGCCCAGCGCTCGCCGGCGCCGACCCCACCGACCAGGCGGAAGCGCGGCTCTGCGGACCCAGCGCCGTGCTGCGAGGTCCCGCGGCGCAGGACGAGCAGGTCCTGCGCCCCGAGCACGCCGGCGAGCCGGTCCAGCGCGGCGGTCTCGGCGACCGCCTCCAGGCGCAGCGCGCGCGGCACCGTGCCCGGGGAGGACGGCGCTGCGGACGAGGGGCCCATCGGAGTCTCCTGTGCTTGGGACAGCTGCTGGGTCCAGCGTCGTCGCGGCTTTACCCTCAGTAATCGGCCGGGTGTCGCGAAAGTGAAGCGCGGTGCGCCCCGCGACAATTCACCGATCTCAACCCTATAGTCAGGGCGGGGCAGGGGTGGTTTCGGACATCGGGGGCGGGCTGAGGTGCAGTGTCGAGTGGGGTGCGACCTGCAGTCGGTCGGCGAGGTCGCCGACAGCGTCGCCACCTTCGGCAGGCGCTACCTGGACCGGGTCTACACCGCCGGTGAGCTGGCGGCCTCGGGCGAGCGCCCCGAGCGCCTGGCCGCCCGCTTCGCAGCCAAGGAGGCGGTGGCCAAGACGTTGCGCACGGCCGACGCCGCGCTGCCCTGGCCCAGCATCGAGATCGTCAGCGATCCCGGCGGCTGGTGCGGGGTGCGCCTGAGCGGACCGGCGGAGGCACTGGCGCGCGCCCAGGGCCTGGGCGAGTTCGAGGTGTCGCTGTCGCACACCAGCGAGCACGCGATGGCCATGGTGCACGTGCCGGTTCGCTCAGGACGGGACGCACCCGTGCCGAAGGAAGCAGGGACGGCACTGGTGGTCCAGCAGGACGACCAGCACGAGCGCAAGGCGGAGGACCAGCTGTGACGGCGGACGAGCAGATCGCGGACGAGCAGATCATCGTGGACGTGCTGCGCGAGCACGGCAAGGTGCCGATCTCCAGCGCGGGCGTGGATCCCGACGCCGACCTCTACGCGCTGGGGCTCACCTCGCACGCCAGCGTCAACGTGATGCTCGCGCTCGAGGACGCCTTCGACATCGAGCTGCCGGACCGGTTGCTGCGCAAGTCCACCTTCGCCAGCGTCGGGGCCATCCGCAGCGCCGTGCAGGAAGTCCGCGGGGCTGCCTGAGATGGGCACTCCCACTGACGCCGCCAGGTCCATCGCCGCCACCGTGGTGGGCGAGCACGCGGAGGAGGTGGACCGCGACGCCCGCTTCCCCCAGGAGGCGGTCACGGCGCTGCGCGAGGCCCGGCTGATGTCCTGCGCGGTGCCGGTGGAGCTGGGTGGGGACGGCTGCTCGCTGGGCGAGGTCGGTGCCGTGGTGCAAGCCCTGGGGGAGCACTGCGCCTCCACCGCGATGATCTTCGCGATGCACCAGATCCAGGTGCTGTGCCTGGTGCGCCACGGCGGCACCGAGGCGGCCCGCCAGCTGCTGCAGCAGGTGGTGCGCGAGCAGCTGCTGCTGGCCTCGGCCACCACCGAGATCGGCATCGGCGGCGACGTCCGCTCCAGCAGCTGCCACGTCGCCGACGGCCGTGCCGGCCGGGTGGTGCTGACCAAGAACGCGCCGGTGATCTCCTACGGCGAGCACGCCGACGTGGTGCTGGCCACCGCCCGGCGCAGCAGCGACAGCCCGCCCAGCGACCAGGTGCTGGTGGTGTGCCCCCGGGCCGACCTGCGCCTGGAGCCCACCGGCACCTGGGACACGCTGGGCTTCCGCGGCACCTGCAGCCCCGGCTTCCTGCTGCACGCCGACGTGCCGGCCGAGCTGGTGCTGCCCGAGCCCTACGCCGAGGTGTCGGCGCAGACCATGCTGCCGGTCTCGCACGTGCTGTGGGGCCACGTGTGGCTGGGCATCGCGGTGGCCGCCACCGCCCGGGCCCGCCGCTACGTCCAGCAGGCCGCGCGGCGCACGCCGGGCACCGTGCCCCCTGGCGCCGTCCGCCTGGTGGAGCTCACCGCGCTGGTGCAGCAGCTGCGCGACCTGGTGACCGGCGCCGCGCAGCGCTTCGACGACGCGCCGCTGGGCTCGGACGCGCTCACCAGCATCGGCTTCGCCGTGGCCATGAACAACCTCAAGGTCACCGCCTCCGGGCTGGTGGTCGACGCGGTGGGCCAGGCCATGCTGATCTGCGGCATCTCCGCCTACCGGGAGGACAACGAGTTCCGCCTGGGCCGGCACCTGCGCGACGCGCACGGCGCCGCGCTGATGGTGAACAACGACCGCATCATCGCCAACAACGCCCAGCTGGTGCTGGTGCACCGAGGTACGTCATGACCCTGGATCCTGACCCGAGCACCACCGTCGCCGACGTCTCCGCGCTGGCGGCGGCGCACGGCGACTTCCGCACCGAGCTGGTGGGTGCCGGGCTGCTGGTGCCCACCTCCGTCCCCGGCCTCTACGGGCGCTCCGGCGTGTTCGAGGACGTGGTGGAGGGCATCGACGTGGTGGTCCGCGCCGCCGGTCCCGGTGCCGCCGCGGACCGCTACCGCTTCCCGCCGGTGTTCCCCCGCGACAGCTTCGAGCGCACCGACTACATCGCCTCCTTCCCGCACCTGACCGGCGCGGTCAACACCTTTGCCGGGGACAACCGCGCGCACGCGGCGCTGCTGGCTGCGCGCGCGGACGGGCAGTCCTGGGACGGCTGGCTCACCCCGGCCGACACCATGCTGGTCTCCGCCGCCTGCCACCCCGCCTACGCCATGCTCGCCGGCACGCTGCCGCCGGAGGGCCGGCTGCTGGACGTGCACGGCTACTGCTTCCGGCACGAGCCCGCCGTGGACCCCACCCGCATGCAGGCCTTCCGGATGCACGAGTTCGTCACCGTCGGCACCGCCGAGCAGGCGGCGGCCCACCGCGAGCAGTGGATCGGCCGCGGCCTGCAGGTGCTGGCCGACCTGGGCCTGGCCGCCGAGGCAGTGGTGGCCAACGACCCGTTCTTCGGCCGGGCCGGTCGCATGCTCTCGGCCAACCAGCGCGAGGAGAACCTCAAGACCGAGCTGGTGGTGCGCCTGTACGGCGACCTGGACGCGGGCACCGCGGTGGTCTCGTGCAACTGCCACCGGGAGCACTTCGGCGCCACCTTCGGCATCAGCACCGCCGCCGGGGACGTCGCGCACAGCGCCTGCGTGGGCTTCGGCATGGAGCGCATCGCCCTGGGCCTGTTCCGCACCCACGGCCTGGACCCCCGCGGCTGGCCGGCGCCGGTGCGGGCCCGGATGCAGCTGTAGGCGTCATGTCTCCCGCCACCGCGCCCGACCTGCGGCTGCTGCCGCTGGACGCCGACACCTACCGCTGCCACCGGCTGCACGCCGGGGAGCGCGCCTGGTCGGAGACCAGCTGCTACGTGGACCTGTGGGTGGAGCTGCTGCACGCCCTGGGCCACGACCCGGTGCCCGCGCTGGCGTCGGTGCTCAGCGCCGACCACGACGGTGCACAGTGGACCTTCCTCAAGCCGGCCCCCGAGGACCTGCGCCGGCTCTACGGCATCGACGTCGACGAGCTCAACGTGTGGCGCAGCGTGCTCGAGCACGTCGTCGAGGCCCTCGGACAGGGCCGGCTGCTGACGGTGGAGGTGGACTCCTGGTGGCTGCCCGACACCGCCGGCACCACCTACCGCGCCGAGCACGGCAAGACCACCGTGGTGGCCAACCGGGTGGACGCCGCCGGGCAGGTGCTGGAGTACTTCCACAACGCCGGCTACCACCGGCTGGCCGGCGAGGACTTCCGCGGCCTGTTCCACCTGGACGGCACCGACCCGCGGGTGCTGGTGCCCTACGTGGAGCAGGTGCGCCTGGACCGGGTGCACCCGCCGGAGCCCGTTCCGGTGCGGGCGGTGGTCCGCGAGCACCTGGCCCGGCGCCCCGAGCACAACCCGGTGGCCGCGCTGGGGACCGCGGTGCGCCGCGACCTGCAGTGGCTCACCGGCGGTGGGCTGGAGCTGTTCCACCGCTGGGCCTTCGGCGGCCTGCGCCAGTGTGGGGCGGGGGCCGAGCTGGCCGCCGACCTCACCACCTACCTCGGTGCCGAGGCGGGTGTCGCGGGCCTGGAGGCGGCCGTGGAGAGCTTCCACGCGGTGGCCACCGGAGCCAAGAGCGTGCAGTTCCGGCTGGCCCGCGCCGCGCGGGGACGGACGGTGAGCGTGGACGCCGAGCTGGACGCGATGGCCGCGCACTGGGCCGCGGCCACCACCACCCTGGCGGAGCAGGTGTGAGCACCGACCTGCTGGCCGACCGACCCTGGCGCTGCGCCGCCACCGCACCGGGCGCGGCGCTGAGCCCGGCGGAGCTGGCCGGGCTGGACCTGCACTGGTACCCCGCCACCGTGCCCGGCACCGCCGCCGCTGCCGTGCGCGCCGCCGAGGGACGCGACGCCGCCCTGGCCCGCGACTACGACGCGCAGGACTGGTGGTTCGTCACCACCCTGGGCGAGGCGGTGGGTGCGGGCCCGTGGACGCTGCACGCCCTGGGCCTGGCCACCGTGGCCGAGGTGTGGGTGGACGAGTGCTGCGTGGCGCGCTCGGAGTCGATGTTCACCACCACCACCGCCACGCTGGACGCGTTGGCGCCGGGAAGCGTGCTGGCCCTGCGCTTCGCCGCGCTGCGCCCGCTGCTGGGCGTCTCCCGGCGACCCCGCGCCCGCTGGCGCAGCCTGCTGGTGGACGAGCAGAACCTGCGGTGGTGGCGCACCAGCCTGCTCGGCCGCGCCCCGCTGCTCACCGGCACCGCTGCGGTGGTGGGCCCGCACCGCCCGCTGACGCTGCACCGGCGCCCGGACCTCGAGGTGCTCAGCCGCGACCTGCACACCGGCGTGCGCGGCGACACCGGGGTGCTCGAGGTGCGCGCTCGGCTGCGTGGCGCGGAGCAGCTGCACAGGGCCACCGTGCGGGTGGGGGCGCACCAGTCCACCGTGGACCTGGAGCACGTCGGCGACGAGGCGGTGCTGCACGCGGTGGTGGAGGTGCCGGCGGTGGCGCGGTGGTGGCCGCACACCCACGGCGACCAACCGCTCTACCCGGTCCGCCTGCACCTGGGCGAGCGGGAGCTCGACTGGGGCACCGTGGGCTTCCGCGACGTGCAGGTTGGCACCGACGACGGCGGCTTCGAGCTGTCGGTCAACGGCGTGGCGGTGTTCTGCCGCGGCGCCTGCTGGACGCCGCTGGACCCGGTGGGCCTGAGCAGCGACCCCGACGCGCTGCGTGCCGCCCTCACCGCGGTGCGCGAGGCCGGGCTGAACATGCTGCGCGTCACCGGGACGATGACCTACGAGGAGCCGGAGCTCTGGCGGCTGTGCGCCGAGCTTGGCTTGCTGATCTGGCAGGACGCCATGCTCGCCACCCTCGATCCGCCCGCCGAGGAGCACTTCGAGGCGCTGCTGCGCACCGAGGTGGAGCAGCTGTGCACCGCGCTGCAGGGCAACCCGGCGCTGGCCGTGCTCTCCGGCGGCAGCGAGACCGAGCAGCAGCCCACCATGCTCGGCCTGGACGCCACCCGCCGCCGCGTGCCCGCGGTGCACGAGCTGGTCCCGGCGGTGGCGCAACGGCTGCTGCCCGGCGTGCCCTGCGTCAGCTCCAGCCCCTCCGGCGGTGCGCTGCCCATCCACGTCGGCACCGGTGTGGCGCACTACTTCGGCGTGGGCGGCTACCTGCGCCCGCTCACCGACGTCCGCACCGCCGGGGTGCGCTTCGCCGCCGAGTGCCTGGCCTTCGCCACCCCGCCCGAGGCCGCCGCCGTGGAGCGCGAGTTCGGCTCGGCCGCGGTGGCGGGGCACCATCCGCGGTGGAAGGCGGCGGTGCCCCGCGACCACGGCGCCTCCTGGGACTTCGAGGACGTCCGTGACCACTACGTGCGCACCCTGTTCGGGGTGCAGCCCGCCGAGGTGCGCCGCCACGACCCCGCGCACTACCTGGACCTGGGAAGGGCCGCGGTGTGCGAGGCGGTGCAGGCCTGCTTCGAGCACTGGCGACGGGCCGACTCCGGCTGTGCCGGCGCCCTGGTGCTCACCCTGCGTGACCTCGAGCCCGGCGCCGGGTGGGGCCTGCTGGACTCCACCGGCGCCCCCAAGGCGCCCTGGTACGTGCTGCGGCGGCTCAGCGCCCCGGTGGCGGTGAGCATCACCGACGAGGGCCTGGACGGGCTGCGGGTGGACGCCTGGAACGACCGCCCGCACGACCTGCCGGGCGTGCTGGTGGTGACCGCGCACCAGCGGCTCGGGGCGCGCCAGGTGCTGGCCGAGACCGACGTGGTGCTGCCCGCCCACGGCGGCGGCACCTGGGGGGTGGACGCGCTGGTGGGGACGTTCCTGGACCTCAACCACGCCCACGGCTTCGGCCCGCAGACCTACGACGCGCTCACGGTGCAGCTGCGCACCGCGATCGGCAGCACCCGTGCGGTGCGCCTGCTCGGTGGCGCCGACCGTCCCCTGCAGACCGACGTGGGCCTGGCCGCCACCGCCACCGGCGACGGCGACGGCGGGTGGGCGCTGGAGATCAGCACCCGGGGCACCGCCCAGCACGTGCACGTCGACGTGGCCGGCTTCCTGCCCGAGGACTCCTGGTTCCACCTGGGCGCCGGGGACCGGCGGGTGGTGGCGCTGCGGCCGACGGGCCCGGACGCCCCGGCCGTGCCCACCGGCACCGTGGGAGCACTCAGCTCGCTCACCGCTGCCCCCGTGGTGCTGCCGCGATGAGCGCGCACCCCACCTGGTTCGGGCCCGAGGCCGCCCCGTTGCTGGGCGTGCTGCACGTCCCGGACGACGCGACCGCTCGCGGCGCCGTGGTGCTGTGCCCGCCCCTGGGCAAGGAGCACACCGACTCCTACCGCGGCCTGGCCCTGCTGGCGCAGCAGCTGTGCGCCGCCGGCGTGGTGGTGCTGCGCTTCGACTACCAGGGCACCGGTGACTCTGTTGGCGAGCCGGCGGACGACTCGGTGCAGCGCTGGCTGGACAGCATCGCCACCGCGGTGGCACACGTGCGCTCCACCGGCGTGGACCACGTCGCGCTGGCCGGGCTGCGGGTGGGGGCGCTGCTCGCCGCTGCCGCCGTGGCGCGCTGCGGGGAGCTGGCCGGGCTGGCGCTGTGGGACCCGGTAACCAACGGCCGCAGCTTCCTGCGTTACCAGCGCACCCTGTACCGGCTGACCATCGGCACCGACGTCGCCGAGGACGGCATGGTCTCGCTGCCCTTCACGCTGCTCGCCCCGGGCGCCGTGGCCGAGCTGGGCGGGCTGCGGCTCACCGTCCCGGAGCCCGCGGGCGGACGACCGCTGCCGGTGCTGGTGGCGGGCAGGCCCAGCGCCGCCGACGACCAGGCCCTGGCCGCGCTGGCCGCTCGCCCCGAGACCACCCGGGTCACGGTGCACGAGCACGAGGGCTTCCTGGAGCCCACCACCTCCATCGTGCGCATCCCCGCCGACAGCGTCGCTGCCGTGGCCCGGTGGCTGCTCGGCGTGCTGCCCGCGCAGCGACAGCCGGTGGTGGCCCAGGCACAGACGTCGGCGGTGGTGGCAGTGACGCCGGACGGCACCGCGGTGCGGGAGAGCCTGCACCGACGTGGACCCCACCAGCTGTTCACCATCGTCACCAGCACCGACCACCCGCCGCGGCGCTCGCTAGTGCTCAACAGCCTGGGCTCGCACCACCGCATCGGGGCGGGTCGGATGCACGTGGACCTCGCCCGGTCGCTGGCCGCTGAGGGCGTGGAGGTGATCCGCTTCGACCGCAGGCTGACCGGGGACACCACCGAGGTGCGCGCCGACGAGCTGGCCCCGATGTACGCCCAGGTATGTGTGCAGGACGCCCGGATGGCGGCAGGCACGGTGCGCAGCGCCGCCCGGGACACGGTGGTGGCCGGGGTGTGCGCCGGTGGATGGATGGCCATGCACGCCGCGGCGGCCGGTGACGCCGGCACCGTGGTGGTGCTCAGCCCCACCATCTGGGGGCTGCGCAGCCAGGAGCGCTACCGGGAGGCGGAGCTGGCTGCCGCGCAGCAGAGCGGGCCGGACGAGCAGGGCCCCGCACCGGTGTCGGCCACTCGGCGGCACCAGGTCAAGCAGCTGCTGCGCCGCCGCCTGCCCTACCCGCTGTGGCTGCTGCTCGGCCGGGCCGGGGTGACCCAGGTGCCGGAGGTGGCCCTGGCGCGGCTGCTCCGGGCTGGAGTGGACGTCACGGTGGTGCTCACCCCGAGCGACCACACCTGGTTCGTGGAGCAGCGCGGTCCCGAGGGGCTGCGCCGGCTGCACCGTCGGGGTCTGCGGCCCCGGGTGGTCATCGGCGCGGAGGGCGACCACAGCCTGTTGCACCGCGGCATGCGGGAGCAGTCCGTGACCGAGGTCCGCCGCGCCGTGCTCGCTCACCTTCGCCGGCGGGACGCCGATGAGGACGCTGCACCGGTGTGACGGTGCGCCCCTGCCACGCGGGTCAGGCAGGCTGGCGCAGGTGAGTGGTTGCGCGACAGTGCCGCTCACCTGCAGTTCGCAGTAGGCTGCCACCGTGCCCACGGGGGGTCGCGAGGAGAGGGCGTGCGGGTGACAGCCACGACGGACGAGCGCGGGTCGTCAGCTGCTGCCCCCGGGGTGCCACCCACCCTGGACCTGGCGCAGCACTTCCGTGACCTGCGCAGCGTGCTGCTGCCGGCGCTGGTGGTCGCCGTGGTCTGCGCCCTGCTGGTGTTCCTCGGCCGCGGCATGGCGGCCGAGCGCTGGGAGGCCACCGTCACCGCGCGGGTGGACGCCCCCACCGCCAGCACGAGCAGCACCGACACCACTGCGCTGACCACGGCCTCCTACCTGGCCCTGGCCACCGATCCCGCCGTGCTGCAGCAGGCCGCCCAGGCCACGGGCGCCACCTGGCCCGCCAGCGAGCTCACCTCCCGGGTGACGGTGACCGAGGGGGACACCCCCGGCCTGCTCACCGTCACCGTGCGGGGCGACACCGCCGGGCAGGCCGCTGCCGTCGCCAAGCAGGTGGTGCAGGTCTTCGACGCCGAGGCGCGCAACACCGCCGCCGAGGCCGCCGCGGTCCAGGTGCGCCAGCTGCAGGAGCGCACCTCCCCGCTGTTCGACCGTCTGCAGGCGCTGGGGCCCAACGACCCGGCCCGCCCTGCCGTGGAGGCGCAGTACCAGGCCCAGCTGGCCCAGATCGGCCAGCTCGGGGCGGTGGCGACCGGTCGGCTGGTCGCGCTGTCCGCCCCGACCACCTCCGACGGCCCGGTGGCGCCGACCCCGGCCCGCGACGCCGCCCTCGCCCTGATCGCGGTGCTCATCCTGGCCGCCGAGGCCCTGGTGCTGCTGCGCGGCCGGTTCGGCCGGACGGTGTCCCGCCCGTGGGCCACCCATGCTGCGCAGTCCACCGGGGCGGAGCTGATCGACTGCACCGCGGGCAAGCACAGCGGCGCGGCGGTGCGGATCGAGATGATGGTGCGCCGCGAGCTGCGCGCCGGCGACGACGTCCTGGTGCTGTACTGCCCGCCGCTGGTCCCGGGCACGGAGGGCAACCAGGCCGCCGACGCCGCAGAGGCTGACGCCGATGCCGCTGGCGCCGCCGCTGAGCAACCCAGCGACGGGCGTGGTGCGCTGGTCCAGCTCTCCGCCGACGAGCCGTGGTGGCGCAGCACTCCGCTGGAGCAGGTGACGCTGGCCGTGGTGGTGGTGGAGCGAGGCGCCCGCACCCGTGCAGTGGTGCAGCGCACCCTGCAGGTGCTGGCCCAGTCGCAGGTGCGCACCGTCCTCAGCGTGGTGCGCCCCGGGCGGGCCGTCGCCGAGGTGCTGCTGGCCACCCAGCTGGCGGCGGCCCGGCAGGCCCCGGACCGGCAGGACCCGGACCGGCAGGACCCGGACTGGCAGGACCCGGACTGGCAGGAACCGGAGGAACCGGAACTGGAGCCGGCCCGGGTGGACCCCCGAGACCACTCCGAGGCGCCCACCCAGCCGCAAGAGCGCGTGCGCGCGGACACCGACCCCGCCGCGCGGGCACGACGCGCTGCCGCCCGTCCTGGGCTGTCCCCGGACCGGGGTTCGCTGCGTTGGTGAGCACCCCACGGCTGGCCCTGGTGCACGAGCGCCTCACCGAGGTCGCCGGTTCGGAGAACGTGGTCGAGCAGCTGAACCGGCAGTGGCCGGAGGCGCGCGTGCACGTGCCCATCGCCCGACCCGAGGGCATCCCCGCCGGGCTGACCCACGCACCGGTGACCACCTGGCTGGACCGGCTGTACCGCCGCAGCGGGCAGGGCTCCTACGCGCCGCTGCTGCCGCTGCTGCCCGGCTCCTTCCGCCGGATGCCGCTGCGCGAGGCCGACGTGGTGATCACCAGCCACCACGCCTTCGCCACCCAGGTGGTGCACGCCACCGACGCCCCGGTGATCGCCTACGTGCACAGCCCCGCCCGCTGGGCCTGGCACGCCGAGCTGCGCGCCGGCGAGGCCGGTGGTCGCCTGGGTGAGCTGGCGCTGACCGCGCTGGCCGCGCGCACCCGCCGCCAGGAGCTCGCCGCCGCCCCCCGCCTGGCCCACGTGGTGGCCAACTCCACCGCGGTGGCCGAGCGCGTGCAGCAGTGCTGGAACCGCACGGCCGAGGTGGTGTACCCGCCGGTGAACACCAGCTACTACCACCCGGACCCGGCCGTGGAGCGCGAGGACTTCTTCCTGCTGGCCGGGCGGCTGGTGCCCTACAAGCGGCCCGACCTGGCGGTGCGGGCCGCCGAGGTGGCCGGGGTGCGGCTGGTCGTGGCCGGCGACGGCCGGTTCCTGCAGCGCTGCCAGGAGCTCGCCGGCCCGCGCACCACCTTCGCCGGCCGGGTCTCCGACGCTGCGCTGCGCGACCTGCACCGGCGCAGCCGCGCGCTGGTGATGCCTGGCGTGGAGGACTTCGGCATCGTCCCGGTGGAGGCCATGGCCTGTGGCAGCCCGGTGCTCGCCCTCGGCAGCGGGGGCGCGCTGGACACGGTCCTGCCGCAGGTGAGCGGTCAGCTGGTGGCGGCGGGCGGCGACGACCAGGTGGTGGCGGCCCTGGCCG
This sequence comes from Rhodococcus sp. Z13_19A, assembly GCF_058133575.1. Classification (NCBI taxonomy): domain Bacteria; kingdom Bacillati; phylum Actinomycetota; class Actinomycetes; order Mycobacteriales; family Nocardiaceae; genus Rhodococcus; species Rhodococcus sp. Z13_19A. The sequence continues at coordinate 662,606 of NZ_JBYUNN010000001.1, read as the reverse complement.
AGGCGATGACGGGGTTCCGCGCCGGCGACTACGACCCGCAGGTCGTGCGCAAGCACGCGGAGCGCTTCTCCGAGGACGTCTTCCGCACGGCGATGCGCGACGTGGTCACCCGGGTGACCCGGTGAGCGATCCGGTGCGGGTGCTGTTCGTGAACGAGAACATCGGTGGCCACGTCACCGTGCACAACGCCATCCGGCGCTGCGTGCAGGGGCGCACGGACGTCGTCGCGGAGTTCCTGGACGCCCAGGACCCGCACCTGGCGGGCAAGCTGCTGCGCGCCCCGCTGCCGGGCCTGGCCCGCCTGGACCTGGACCTGCAGCCGCTGCGCGCCCAGCTGGTGCGCTCCCGCGGGGTGCGCCGCGCCCTCGCCGCCCGCCTGGCCCGCGGGGACGTCGACGTGGTGCACGTCTACACCCAGAACTGCGCGCTCACCTCGGCTCGCCTGCTGCGCCAGCTCCCGTGCGTGGTCACCACCGACAGCACCACCGCGCTCAACGCCTACCGCATTCCGTACCGCACCCCCACCCGGTTCACGCGGCTCACGGTGCGGGCCAGCGTCCCGGCCGAGCGGCGCGTCCTGGACGCCGCCGACCACGTCATCGCCAACAGCGCCGAGGCCGCCGACTCGCTGCGGCAGGTCTACGGCGTGCGGGAGCCGCGGCTGGAGGTGCTGCCCTTCGGGGTCTGGCTGCCCCCCGAGCCGGCTGAGCGGCCGGAGCGACGCCCCACCCTCGTCTTCGTCGGGCACAACCTGGAGCGCAAGGGCGGCAACCGGTTGCTTCGCCTGCACCAGCAGCACCTGCGGGACCGCTGCGACCTGGTGCTGGTGACCACGCAGCCGGTGCAGCCCGCGCCCGGGGTGCGGGTGGTCGCCGACCTCGCCGGCGGTGACGACCGGCTGTGGGAGGTGCTCGCCGGGGCCGACGTCATGGTCTTCCCCAGCACCATCGACCAGGCACCCAACGCGGTGCTCGAGGCGGCCGCGGCCGGGTTGCCGGTGATCGCCCACCCGGTGGCCGCGGTGGGGGAGATGGTCCGCGACGGGGTGACCGGGCTGCTGGTGCCGCCCGAGGACGACGCCGCGCTGCTGACGGCCATCACCAATCTGCTGGACGACCCCGCTCGGCGCCGGGAGATGGGCCGCCAGGGCCGCCGGCACGTGGAGCAGCACTACGACATGCGGGTGGCGGTGGACCGGCTGCTCGCGATCTGCCGAGACCTTGCCGCTGCACCCCGTGCCGGGCGGGGCCACCCGGCATGAGCTCGACCACCGACCACAACCGCGCCGCGGTGAGCAACTCCGTCGCACTGGTGCTGAGCCGGGTGGTCATCGCCGCGATGGGGTGGCTGGGCAGCGTGCTGGTGGCCCGGGCGCTGTCGCCGGAGGCCTGGGGCCAGTACTCCTTCGTCTTCGGCCTGCTCGGGCTGCTGTCGATCATCACCGACCTCGGGGTCGGGCGGGTGGTGCTGGCCCGGCTGGTCGCTGACGACGAGCGCGAGGTGTCCCTGGTCGCCGGCTCCTACATCGCGCTCCGGCTGGTGCTCGGCCTGCTGGGCTACCTGGTGGGGCTGGGCTTCGTGCTGGCGCTGGGGTACCCGGGGGAGGTGGTCCGGGCGACCGCGGTGGCGGGCATCGTGGTGGTGGTGGCCACGCCCAGCCACGCGCTGACCGTGCTGTTCCAGAGCCGGCTGCGGCTGACGGTGGTGGCCATCGCCGAGTCGGTCGGGCAGGCCGTGCAGCTGCTGCTCACCGTGCTCGCCGCGGTGCTCGCCCCGACGCTGCTGATCTTCGTGCTGCCGGTGATCGTCAACGAGCTGGTCAAGATCACCTGGAAGCTGCGGGCAGTGCGCCGCGGCGAGGCGGGCCCGCTGCCCGCCCGGCACGTCGGTGCCCACCGCTGGCGAGCACTGCTGGTGGACGCGCTGCCGATGACGGTGGGTGCGGGCCTGGGCATGCTGCTGTCCAAGATCGACCTGCTGCTGCTCAGCCGGCTGGACACCTTCGACTCCGTCGGCCTGTACTCAGTGGGCTACAAGTTCGCCGACGTGCTCGACGTCGTCTCCTACGCGGTGATCACCCCGGTGCTGACGCTGCTGGTGCGGGCCTGGCCCGGTGACCTGGCGGAGTTCCGCCGGCGGGTGCAGGAGTCGGTGCTGGCGCTGGCGGTGCTCGGCGCGGTGAGCCTGGCCGTGTTCTGGGCTGCCGCGGAGCCTATCCTGCGGCTGCTCTACGGCGAGCGGTTCGGCGAGGCCGCGTTCGCCAGCCGGATGCTGGTGCTCGGCTCCTGCTTCGGGATGCTCACCTACCTGGGCTTCATGGTGGCGGTCTCGGCGGAGCGCCGCCGTGCGTACCCGTTGGTGGCGGTGGTCGGCCTGGTGGTCAACGTCGGGCTCAACCTGGTGCTGATCCCCCGGATGTCCTACGACGGTGCGGCCATCGCCACCGTCGCCACCGAGGCGCTGGTGCTGGTGCTCATCTGGACCGTGGCCGCCCGGGCGGTGCGCGGCCTGGTGCCGCTGGGCACGGGGCTGGGCCTGGTCGCGGTCACGGCGGCGGTGATCGGCCTGAGCGAGCTGCTGGTGGACGTGCTCCCGTGGCCGCTGGTGTCGGCGGGCAGCGGGCTGGTGGTCCTCGCGGCTGCCTGGCTGCTGCGGGTGCCGGTGGTGCGGGGCGCGCCGGCCTTCGTGCGCGAGCGCTGGACCGCGCGCCGCTCCTGAGCTCGGCCTGCTCGGACGTCGCTGGAGCGCACGACCCCCGAGGTCGTGCGCTCCAGCCTGGCCAGGCGGTCGGTGGTCGGGCCGGGCAGGGCGGTGTGGGTGGCGCCAGGTGTCAGCGGAACCAGGTGTCAGCGGAACCAGGTGGTCAGCAGGGCCAGCAGCCAGGTCCACACCGAGGAGAAGAAGTCGGGCGCCGGGACGGCTGCCGTGGGAGCAGGCGCCGGCGCCGGGGCGGGGGCGGGGGTGCTCGGGGCCACGGCGCCGGTGTCCCGGGCGGCCTGCGACACTGCGGTGTAGGCGGGCTTGGCCGAGCGGTCGGTGCGCAGCAGCCCGAAGTTCTCCTCCAGGTCTGCGGTCCCGGTGCGGGAGTCGCGGATCTCGTAGAGGAAGGTCGGGCCGGTGTAGGACAGGCCGCGGGCGGTGGCCAGGCCGTCGGCGATGATCGAGGCCTGCTGCTGCTCGGTCACCGCGTTGTTGCCGGGGCCGGTGGGAGCGCCGAACTCGGTGAGCCAGATCTTCTTGCCGGCGTCACCCTTGCTGACCATCAGGTCGTGCACGTTGCGCAGCCGGTAGAAGGTGTTCCAGTTCGCCGTGGTCGGGTCGCTGGGCAGGGCCGGGAAGCTGTACGGGTGCACCGACACCGCGTCCATGTAGGGCTGGACGCCCGCGTTGTACATCTGCTGCAGGAAGGTCACCGGCGAGGTCGAGCTGCCGTCCCGGCTGTCCACCGCGGGGGCCATCGACCCGGCGAGCACGGTGGCGCCCGGGGCGTTGGCGCGGATGGCAGTGGCGCTGGCCTTGACCAGCGAGGTGTAGAAGCCGGCGTCCACGCGCGGGGAGAAGAACGTGGCCAGGTTCGGCTCGTTCCAGATCTCCCACGCGGAGATGCGCCCGGCGAAGTGGGCGGCGGCCTGGCCGGCGAAGGTGCCGAAGGCCTCGGCGCTGGCCGGACGTCCGTGCGTGGTGCCCGCGGGCACCGAGGCGTCCTGGGCCCAGCGGGGGGCGTAGGTGGCGATGCCGAGGACCTGCAGGCCGCGGCTGCGGGCGGCGTCGACCACCCGGTCGGCGTTGGACCAGCTCTGGCGTCCCTTGGTGCCCTCGATGGAGGACCAGTCGATGTCCAGCCGCACCCAGCCCGCGCCGGCGGCGCGCATGGCGTCGAGGTCGGCGGCCAGCTGGTCGGCGGGCTCCCACATCAGGTCGCCCCCGCCGTTCATGCCGATGCTGCCGGCGGCGGGCACGGTCGCTGCACCGGCCGACAGGGCGGGGGCGGCGGACGCGGCTCCCGACGTCAGGGGCAGCACCAGGGTGGCGGCGGTGAGGGCGGCGGCGGCGAGGACGCGGAACCTACGCATAGTTGTTTCTCCACTACGTAGAGTGACCTCGACGGGTACGCCTGCGCCCGTGGAAATGTCAGGGAGTGACGGGGGTGAACTGGCCGTAAAGTTAGCCCTCGTCCCGTGTGATTGGCAACACCCGGTCAGAGTGAATAACTCTTAGTGACTATCGGCCGCTGCGCTGCTTTGTTGAGCGGTCTGGGGGAGTCGGACGGCTACCGCGGCCGGGTGTACTCCTGCACCACGGTGTAGGCCGCCTTGCGGGTGAAGTCGGTGCGGACCAGGCCGAAGTTGCGCACGCTCTCCCGGTGGCCGGTGTCCTCGTCCCGGATGCTGTACAGGAAGACCGGGCCCACGTAGCCCAGCTCCCCGGCGTAGCGCAGCCCCTCGGCGATGATCGCCGCCTGCTGGCGCTCGTCGATGCGGACCAGGTTCTCCCCGGCCCGGACCGTCCCGGTGGGGGCGCCGTACTCGGTGAGCCAGACCTGCTTGGCGGCGTCGTCGAAGCGGAGCATGGTGGCCCGCATGTACCGCAGCCGGTAGAAGGTGTTCCAGTCGGCCGTGGCCGGGTCCGACGGCTGGGCGGGAAAGCTGTACGGGTGCACCGAGACGGCGTCCATGAAGTCCTTGGCCCCGGCGGCGTACATCTGCTCCAGGAAGGTGGTGGGCGCCACGGCGGAACCATCCGGCAGGTTCTCCGCCGGTGCCAGGCTCCCCCCCAGCACGGTGGCCCCGGGAGTGGCCGCGTGAATGGCTCGGTGGCTCGCCCGCAGCAGCTGGGTGTAGGCCTGCACGTCCGGGCGCGGCAGGAAGAACTCCTCCAGGTTCGGCTCGTTCCAGATCTCCCACGCGGCGACGTCGCCGCCGAAGTGGCGAGCCGCCTCCCCGGCGAAGGCGCCGAACAGCTCGGGGTTGGCCGGCCGGACGTGGGTGCTGTCGTGGCTGCTGGCGGGGTCCTGGGCCCAGAAGGGGGTGTAGGTGAGGATGCCGAGCACCTGCAGGCCGTGCCCGCGCACGGCGCGGACCACCCGGTCGATGTTGGTCCAGTCGAAGCGGCCCTGGGTCGGCTCGATCTCGGCCCAGTCCACGTCGATGCGCATCCAGGTGGCGCCGAGGTCACGGGCGATGTCCAGCTCGCGGTTGAGCTCGGTGTTGGACAGGTAGGAGAACGGCGCCCCGGAGGACATGCCGACCGGAGGCCTCTCCCTCGCCGTCGGCGCCGGGTCCACGAGCGTGCGCCCGTCCGGGGTGGTGGCGGAGACCGGGGCGGACAGCGGCCCGGGGCCTTCCGGTGCGGAGCAACCCAGCACGGTGAGGACCACGGCCAGGGCGCAGGCAGCCAGCCCCGGCCGTCGCACCCGCCTGCCTGCTGGTGCGGTCACGGCAGCGCCCTCGACGTCATGCTCGTCCCCCGGTCGTCTGCGGTGCGCTGTCACTGTCTCCCCCGTCCGCACCGGCCCCGGCGTGCAAGCCCGGACCGGTCCACCTGTCTCCCATGATATTTCGGCAGCGAAGTCGCGCCCCTGATCAGCTCGGCAGCAATTCGTCCAGCATCCGCGGCAGGGTGTGGCTGCGGTCGTGCTCGGCGGCGACCCGGGCCCGCCCGCAGCGGGCGGTCTCGGCCCGCAGCCCGGCGTCGTCCAGGACGCGGGTGAGGGCGGCAGCCAGGGCCGCCACGTCGCCGGGCGGCACCAGCAGCCCGGCCCCCTCGCGCAGCAGCTCGGAGGTGCCGCCGTGGTCGGTGCCCACCACCGGCACTCCCAGGCTCAGCGCCTCCAGCACCGACAGCGGGCACGCCTCCGGGGAGGTGCTGGCCGAGACGCAGACGTCCCAGCCCCGCATGGCGTCGAGCGCGGCGACGTGGCCGAGGAAGCGCACCCGCCCCGCGAGGTCGGGCTGGGCCGCGCGCCGGCGCAGGCCCTCGGCGTGGACGGCGTCGCCGGGAAACTCCCCGCCGGCCAGCTCCAGGTGCACCTCGGGCAGCTGGGCCACCGCCTCCAGCAGCACGGCGTGCCCCTTCCAGGGGGTGAGCAGGGCCAGGCAGCCGACCACTGGGGGGTGGTGCAGCGTCGTGGTGGGCACCGCGTCCACCGGCCAGCTCACCCCGTTGCCGACCACCTGCGCCGGCAGGCCCAGGGCGCGCAGCGGCGTTGCGGTCGCTGTCGAGACCGCCACCACCCGGCGCAGCCCGGCTCGGCCGGCCCGGACCACCAGCCGCTGCTGGGCCTGGTGCACCGTGTCGTGCACCAGCCACGACGCGCCCCCGGTCGGGGCGGCCAGGCGCACCGCGGGCAGGGCCAGCAGGGAGTTGACCACGGTGCGAGCGCCCGGCCGGCGCACCGCCGGCCGCAGCACCCGCGCAGCCTGCGCCCAGCGCGCAGCCAGCCGGGCCGCCCCGAGCGCCCGGCCCCCACCCAGGCCCAGCGCGGGCAGCGACAGGTGGGTGACGCCCGCGGGCCGCCGGGCCGCCAGCGGGCCCGGCGGGCAGGCCAGCGTCACGGGGTGTCCGCGCTGCACGGCCAGCTCCAGCAGGTCCAGCAGCACGCCCTCGGCGCCGGAGACGTTGGCGGTGGCGTTGACCAGCACCAGCGGTGCGGGCGCCGCGGCGCTCACAGCCGCGCGCCGAGGTTGCGGTAGGCGGCGACGGTCTGGGCGGCGGTGCTGCGCCAGCTGAGCAGATCCGCGTCGGCCACCGCCCGCTCGCGCAGCTGCTGGCGGGCGGGCTCGTCGGCCAGCAGCGGGCGCAGCGCGGCCACCCAGGCGTCCACGGTGTGCCGGCGCACCAGCACGGCCCCGTCGTGCACCACTTCCGGCAGCGCGCCCACTGCGCTGGCCACCACGGCGCCACCGCAGGCCATCGCCTCCACCGGCGGCAGCCCAAAGCCCTCGTAGCGGGAGGCGTAGGTGACCACGGTGGCGGCCCGGTACAGGGCGGGCAGGTCGGCCACGTCCACGTAGCCCAGCCCGGTGCTGCCCGCGGGAGCGTCCGGCCCGGTGGACCCGGCCCCGGCCAGCACCAGCGGCACGTCCAGCTCCCGAGCGGCTGCAGCCACCAGGGCGACGTCCTTGCGGGGTTCCACGGTGCCCACCTGCAGCAGGAAGCGTTCCGGCAGACCGTGCCGCGCGCGCACCTCGCGGACCTGCTCGGGGTCGGGCACCCGTGCCCAGCGGGCCGGCGCCAGCGGGGTGACCACGCAGGTGCGGCCCAGCAGGGCCTGCACCCGCTCGGCGGTGAACGCCGAGACCGCCAGCAGCAGGTCCGCCCGGCCCAGCGACGTGCGCAGCAGGGCCCGCTCGCCGGTGGCCCGCACCCGGCTGTAGGCCTCGGGCACGTCGAACACCGACATGTCGTGCACGGTGGCCACCCGCAGCGCCGGGGTCAGCACGGGCAGGTCCACGTCCAGGGCGTGCACCAGGTCCACCCCGCGCAGCGGGGCCATGGCCATCGCGGCGCGCCGCGCCCCCGCGGCCACCGGCCGGCGCACCGGGTGCACCCCGGCGGGGAGCTCGCCCACCGCGTCGCGCTGCACCACGGCCGACAGCGCCGCGGCCGGCAGCTGCTCGGCCACGCCGTGGATCAGCTCGCGGGCGTAGGTCTGGACCCCGCTGCCACCGGGGCGCAGGGCGAGGGCGCCGAAGCGGATGCGGCCACCTCCTCGCTCCTCGGCGCCTGCCGCGCGCTCGTCAACCCGGCCGCGCGCTGCGAGACGGCGCATCCCACGCTCCCTAGTAGTAGCCAGAAGTAGATGTCGAGCGGAAAGATCTCCAGGTAGGTGGCGAACAGCGAGGCTGCCGCGGCTCCCAGGACGGACGCGCTCACGCCCACGGCGAGCGCGGCGTCGCGGCCCCGCAGGAAGCGGGCCGCGCGCAGGCAGGAGACCAGCGCGCACACCAGCACCAGCACGAACAGCCACAGCCCCAGCGGTCCCAGCTCGAGGATCATCTTCACGTAGTAGTTGTCCGGCTGGTAGGTCAGCGCCGCCGAGCGTCCGCTGGCCTCGGCCATCTTGTCCGCCGCCGAGCCGCTGGCCCCCAGCCCCAGCCCCAGCGGGTGGCTGAGCACGTCGGAGATGATGGCGCTCCAGCCCGAGCCACGCTCGCCCAGGCTGGAGGAGGAGAACAGCGTGCTCACCACGCGCGGGGAGACGAAGCCGGCGACCACCGCGGTGGCCACCACCGCCCCACCGAGCAGCGCGAGCAGCCGGGGGTGGCGGTGCAGGCCCAGCCACAGCAGGCCCACCGCCAGCGCCACGTAGCTGGCCCGCACGATGGACACCCCCATGCCGGCCACCATCACCGGCGTGGCCAGCAGGAACAGCCGGTTGCGCAGCCGGCCGGGCTCGGCCAGTGCCGCCGCGCCACCGACCACCAGGCTGAGCATCACGTACAGGCCGAACGCGAACGGGGCGTCGAAGGTGCTGAACGAGCGCAGCAGACCACCCGCGGTGCGCACCTGCACGTTGTAGGAGTAGCCCAGGTCCACCAGGTGCTGCGCCCCCACCACCTGCTGCCACAGCCCCACCACGGCGACCACCAGCCCCACCGCCATGAGGATGCTGACGAGGGTGTCGCGGTCGCGGCTGCTGAAGGGGGCGCGGAAGAGCACCACCACCACCAGCAGGTAGAAGAAGGTGATCTTGATGGCGATCAGCCCCACCAACCCGGCGGTGGCCAGCGCCGACACCGAGCCCAGCACCACGAGCGCGGCCGCGGCGGGCCACCAGGGCAGCGACGGTGCGGGACCGGCGCTGCGGGCACCGGGACCGCGAAGGGCGGTGCGCGGGGCCAGGAAGGTGGCGCCCAGGGTGGTCAGCACCAGCGCCTCCTTCCAGTAGGAGGCGACGTCGCCCACCGGGGCGATCACCAGCAACCCGTGGAAGGGGGCGAGCGCGGCGAGCGCGAGCAGGCCACGCTGCGGGCGGTCGAGCAGCGCCCGCAGGGCCAGCAGCAGCGCCACCAGTGCCGCCAGGCCGGCCAGCACCAGCACCGGATCAGCCACCGGTGCGGCGCACCACCGCGAGGATGGTGCGGCAGATGATCTTGAAGTCGAGCCAGAGGCTCCAGTTCTCGATGTAGTAGTTGTCGTAGGAGGCCCGCTCGCGCACCGAGGTGTCCCCGCGCAGCCCGTGCACGGCGGCCCAGCCGGTCAGGCCCACCGGCACGCGGTGGCGGGCACCGTAGTGGCGCAGCGCCTCGGCGAACTCGGCGGCGAAGTGCGGACGCTCGGGGCGGGGACCGACCACGCTCATGTCGCCGCGGAGCACGTTCCAGAACTGCGGCAGCTCGTCCAGGGAGGTGCGGCGCAGGAACCGGCCCACCCAGGTCAGCCGCGCGTCGTTGGCGACGTTCCACAGCGTGGCCGACTCGGTCTCGTCCACCGGCCGCAGCGTGCGGAACTTCAGCACCGCGAACTCCTCGCCGTCCAGACCGATCCGGGTCTGCCGGAACAGCACCCCTGCCGAGCGGTCGGACAGCCACACCACCACGGCGATCACGGCCAGCAGCGGTGCGAGCAGCACCAGCGCGACGGCGCTGAACAGCACGTCGAACCACCGCTTGAAGCGCCACTCCACGGTGCGGTGCGGGGCCCGGCGCACCCGGGTGAGCGGGATGTCGCGGACCAGCTCCATGTCGCCGGTGACGCTGGCCAGCTCGAAGAGCCGGGGCACCACCAGCAGCTCGCAGTCGAGCCGGTCGCAGGTGCGCAGGGTGTCCAGCAGCTCCAGGTCGTTGGTCTCGGAGAACGCCACCACCACGGTCTCCACCCGCAACGAGGTGATCACCTCGGCCAGCGGGTACCCGGGTGCGATGAGCTGCACGTCCAGGGTCTGCGTCTCCGGCACGGGGTTGGCGTCCACGATGCCCACCGGGTGCAGCCCCAGGCCGCCGTGCTGCAGCGCGTTGCGGGTGAGCTGGGCGCCGATGGTGCCGCCGCCGATCACCAGGGTCCGGGAGGTGAGGGTGCCGCGTCGACGCAGCCACCGCACCAGTGCCTGGCTGAGCACCCGTCCCACCACCAGCGCGAGGAGCACGGCGAGGGCGAGCCGGGCAGCGGGCAGCGGCTGGTCGTCCGGGTGCAGGAGGACACCCGCCGCGAAGACGCCGATGGCGGCGGCCAGCGCCAGGCGGGGCAGCTCGTCCAGGGTGGAGAGGGTGAGCCGTCGGCGGTAGGACCGCTGCAGCGCCAGGGTGACCACGATGACCGCCACGGTCGTGGCCGTGTCTGCCGTGGCGCGACCGAGCGCCACCAGCGCCAGCGCGCTGAGCAGCACGTCGCCGAGCAGGAGGATCGCCCCGGACCAGCGAGCCCGCAGGTGCCGGTTGGTCTGTGTGTCGCCGGGCTCGAGTGGCGGTACCGCTGGTGCCGGGAGGAGGCTGGGCTCGGGGGCCAGATCCTCGCGGTCGCGCACGTCCACAGTGGGGTCGGCGGGGTCGTACAGAGGCTGCATGCACCCCTCCTCGCAGACGCGCTGGCCAGGCGACGGATGTTACTGGCCGTCGGTCCACATTGGTGGGAGTTCGGCGTGCGGTAGGTCCTGTGTCACAACCTAGTGCGAACCTGGGTTGCTGTGCCAGTTCCCGTCCCGCCAGACATGCTCAGCGCCAGTGCTTCTCGGTCTCCGTGGGTGCCCATGGGACGCGGGATCCCGGGCCGGTACCCGGCTGCGAACTACGCTCGAGGCGCGGGCGGGGCCCTCGGGACGTGGACAGGAGTGCCAGATGATTCGCCAGACGACAGTCGCCGAGCTCTCGGACGCGGTGCGAGACCAGCAGCTGGTGGTGGACGTGCGCAGTGCCGAGGAGTTCGCCGAGGGCCACGTCCCCGGGGCGGTGAACATGCCGCTGGAGACGCTGGTCCGCCACTGCGCAGACCTGGACACCGCCAAGCCGGTGTACCTGGTCTGCGGTGGGGGCACGCGCAGCATGGAGGCGGCGGGGGCGCTCGACCTCGGCGGTTTCGACGCCCGCCCCGTGCAGGGCGGCACCAGGGCCTGGACCGAGGCCGGCCACCAGCTCGACCGCTAGGAGCCGGGCCGCCCCCACGGCGGCAGCAGGGTCCCGCTGAGGGTGACCAGCGCGCGCGGCGACAGCAGCCCCACCGTGTGCTCGGCGGCACCGACCAGCCGAGACGCACCCACGGGCAGTGCCCGCAGCGGGCGGGTGCCCAGCCGCACCGCGGTCGGGGCTGGGGCCGTCGCAGGGACGCCGGACAGCCGCGACCCCCAGGTTTGCAGGGCCACCTCGTGCGCCCGCGGGTCGTCCCGGCTGACCGTCTCGCTGGGCTCGCTGAGCTCGGCGCCAGGGACGCTGGGGCCGTCGCCGCTCACGGTGCGGCCGACCAGGCGAACCAGGGCCGCGGCAAGGTCGGGGAGCAGCAGGTTCTCCTGCTCGGCCACCCGCTGCAGCTCGGCGAACGCCGCCAGCTCGTCCCGGCCGTCGAGCACCATGAGGGCCCCGGTGGCGACGTCGGAGCTGGGACGGTCGCGCATGCTGTGGCGCAGGTGCTCGGCCTCGAGGGCGAGGTCAGCGCCGGTCCGGATCCAGGGTTCGGGGCTCACTCAGGACCTCCTTGCTGCTCGACCGCAACGGCCTCGCAGGACACATCTCCAGGATGACGTTGCCTGGTCGGCGGGCCACCGAACCGCCTGGTGACACGCCAGGAGATGACCCCGCTGCAGGACGCTGACCTGGGTGGTTACGTCTCAGTGGGGATTCTCACACTGGTTTTTCTGCCGCCTCGGGGCCAGGTGGGGGGCGGGGGTGGCCCGGCCACGTCCGGTACTCGACCGCGACCCTCGCTACCGTGGACCGTGCCGGCCAACCTGTCCGGCGTCCACGCCGCCGGCGAGCGGAGGGGCCGATGAGCGCAACTGCGGGACTAATGGTTTGGTAAACGACATGCTGCTGCTGCGCCCACCGGGCGTGTACCCACCGCAAGACGACACGTGGCTGCTGGCGGAGGTGTACCGCCGCGAGGTCCGGGCTCCTGGCCAGCACGTGCTGGACATCTGCACCGGAACCGGTGCGCTGGGGGTGGTCGCCGCCATCGAGGGCGCGGCCAGCGTCACGGTGGTGGACGTGAGTCGTCGCGCGCTGACGGCGGCCTGGGTCAACGCCCGGCTGCGCGGCCACAAGCTGACGCCCAGGCGCGGTGACCTGGTGGAGCCGGTCTCGGACCAACGCTTCGACGTGATCCTGTCGAACCCGCCCTACGTGCCCGCCCAGGACGACCGCCTGCCCACTCGTGGTCAGGCTCGGGCCTGGGACGGCGGGGTGGACGGCCGGGCGGTGCTCGACCGCGTGTGCGCCGAGGCCCCCAAGGTCCTCGCCCCGGGCGGGACGATGCTGGTCGTGCACTCCGCGGTGTGCGGGGTGGAGACCACGTTGAAGCTGCTCTCCGCCGACGGGCTCTCCGCCTCGGTGGCCGACCGCGCCACGGTGCAGTTCGGTCCCGTCATGCGTGCCCGGGCGGCGCTGATGGAGTCGCGCGGGCTCATTCCGCAGGGCGAGCGCACCGAGGAGCTCGTGGTGATCCGCGCGGTCAAGCCGCTGGTCTGAGCGGCCCCTCGCCACGCAGCGAGCTCTGCCCGGCCTGCCAGCGGTCCATCATGTGCTGGGCCCCGAGCTCGTCCATGGCCAGGCACACCGCCGCGCCGAGGACGACGTCGGCGGTCCGCTCCGGCTGCTGGCGGGCCAGGCCGCCGGCCAGGTCGCGGCTGACGATCTGCTCGTGCACCGCATCCGCCTCGACGTGCTCGTCGAAGAACAGGGTGGCGGCGGTGCCGAAGCCCAGCCGGCGCAGACCGCGGGCGTAGACCTTGCAGGGCAGCGACGACGTCATCTCCACCGCGCACAGGTGCCCGACGAGAGCGCCGAGCAGGCGGCGGTGCAGCGCGAACAGCGACAGGGCGTTGACCGAGGCCAGGGTGACGGCGGGCACGCGGTCCAGGTGTGTGGCGTAGCTGGCGTCGATGCCCAGCTCGCGCATGGTGTGGCCGAAGAGGGTGGAGTGCATGCGCTCGGCCCGGCCCCCGCCGTACTCATCGGCCTGCACCTCGACCAGCGCAGCCTTGGGGCCACCGGCCAGCCGGGGGATGCCCAGGGTGTGGGGGTCGGCCTCGCGCAGCTGGTAGATCGAGCGGTGCGCGCAGAACTCCTGCCACTGCTCGAGGGTGCCGGTGCGGGCCAGGTGGCGGGACAGGCCCGGGCCGCCCTCGGCGGTGGTCATGGTCTCCAGCGTCTGCTGCAAGGTGTCCGGCGTGGCCTCGGGCAGCTCCACCAGCGCCCGCAGCGCTGCCTCGAAGGGGCCCTCCAGCAGGGCACGGGTGGCCAGCAGGTCGGGGTTCCACTCCCAGGAGTCGTCCACGCCGGCCAAGCCCTGCAGGTGCAGCTCGTAGAGCAGCGTCAGGGTCAGCTGGGCGTCCTCGTCGGTGAAGATCCCGGCGCCGCCTGAATCGGTCGTGGCGGCCCACTCCTGCGCGGCGCCGTGCAGCTCGGCGGAGGGGCGCTCCTCGCGCAGCACGGCCAGCAGGGCGGTGCTGACGGGTCCGCGGGCGGCCGGCAGCGGCATGGCGGTGCCGGCACCGACTGGCGCTGCGCAGGCCTCGGCGAGTACTACTTCAGACATGGCAGCCCTTCCTGACGACTCCACCGACGAGGACTCCACTGTTGAGGACTCCACCGTCGAGGACTTCACTGCTGAGGACGCCGCTGCAGCCGAGCGCGCCGCGCTGCTGGGACCGGAGGTCACCATCACGGTGTGTCCGGACGGTCCGCTCCTGGTGCGCGGCCCGGCCGAGCTGTTGGACGGCGACGGCAACGCGCTGACCCGCAACCGGGAGACGGTGGCGCTGTGTCGCTGTGGACGGTCGGGCATTGCGCCGTTCTGCGACAGCACCCACAAGAAGCGAAGGGCCACCACGGGTTCCGCGGGAGGCTCGGCGAGCTGAGGAGGGCATGGGCCGAGCCTAGGCAGGCCCTGGCGGGTGTGCCGAACGGGGTGTTCAGGCCAACAGCACCGGGGGCAGGCCGAAGGCGGCGAACTGCTCAGCACCGAGGAAGTTGTGGTGACCGCTGATGCGGCCGTCGCTGACCTCGATGACCTGGATGGCCCACGGCTCCCAGCGACCAGGTCCCACCCGGTGGTAGTTGCCGAAGCCGGCGGTGCCGTTCACCTGCACCGGTAACAGCCGGCCGCCCTGGCAGACGATGCCAGGCCCCAGGAACCACGCCGCCAGGTCGTCGGCGCCGCGCATCCAGAACGGAAAGGGCGGCATCGACAGCACCACGTCCTCCTTGAGCAGCCGCACCAGCGCGTCGATGTCGTAGCGCTCGAAGGCATCGACGTAGCGGGCCAGCAGGTCCGTCTGGCGAGCGTCGAGCGTGGAGTCCAGCGGGGCGGACCTGGTGGTGGCCATGGTGGCCCTGGCCCGCTGCAGCGCGCTGTTCACCGAGGCCACCGAGGTGTCCAGCAGCACGGCAACCTCCGCGGCCTGCCAGCGCAGCACCTCGCGCAGGATCAGCACCGCGCGCTGGCGGGCGGGCAGGTGCTGCAGCGCCCCGATGAAGGCCAGCCGGATGGACTCCCGGGCCACCGCGACGTTCGCCGGGTCGCCCTGGGTGTCGATCACCGAGTCGTCCCGCACGGGCTGGACGAACACCGACTCGGGCAGCTGCTCGCCGACGACCACCTCGGCGGCGGGGGTGGGGGCGGCCAGGTCCATCGGCCGGGCCCGTCGCTGCGGGCTGCGGATCATGTCCAGGCACACGTTGTGGGCGATGCGGTACAACCACGACCGGAGCGAGGAGCGGCCCTGGAAGGTGTCGATGCTGCGCCAGGCGTTCACCAAGGTTTCCTGCACGGCGTCCTCGGCCTCCGAGGCCGCACCGAGCATTCGGTAGCAGAAGCCGGTCAGCTCGCGGCGGTGCGACTCCAGCGCGCGCTCCAGGTCGCCGCCGGACAGGTCACTACCCACCAGGGAGGTGCTGTCGCTGCCCGTCGTAGAGATCGACATGGGCCGAGTCTAGGGGTGCAGCCCCCTCGCCGGGAAGCGGTTTCTCGGCCAATCGTGCAGGTCAGCGGGCCGCAGGCGGGAGGCGCTCCGCGACGTTCTGCGGAGGGTGCCGCAGGGGGCTACGTTCAGTAGTCCAGCCGTCCGTGTCGCCCAGGC
The DNA here is from genome assembly GCF_058133575.1 of Rhodococcus sp. Z13_19A. NCBI lineage: Bacteria > Bacillati > Actinomycetota > Actinomycetes > Mycobacteriales > Nocardiaceae > Rhodococcus > Rhodococcus sp. Z13_19A. The sequence continues at coordinate 647,380 of NZ_JBYUNN010000001.1, read as the reverse complement.
GTGCGCGGAGGAGGACACCATGAGGAGCAGTGATGACTGAGTACGGCACCACGACGAAACAGCCCCGACGCGCGAAGGGCATCCCTCGCACCCGCGGCGCCATCACCGGGCTGCTGCTGGTGCTGCTAGGTCTGTGGGGTGCGCTGATCCCGTTCGTGGGGCCGTACTTCGACTACGCCACCACACCCGACTCCACCTGGGAGTGGACCACCGGCCGGTTCTGGCTGGAGGTGCTGCCCGGCGGGGTCGCCGTGATCGCAGGCCTGCTGCTGCTCCTCGCCGCCAACCGGCCTGCCGCCGTCCTCGGCGGGTGGCTGGCCAGCCTGGCCGGCGCGTGGTTCATCGTCGGGCCGGTGCTCAGCCGGATCTGGCCGGACTTCCTGGGCGAGACCGGTGCCCCGGTCGGTGACACCACTCGACAGGCCCTGGTGGACCTCGGCTTCTTCTACGGCCTCGGCGCGCTGATCCTGTTCCTGGGGGCACAGGCAGCCGGCCGGCTGAGCGTCAAGTCCGTGCGGGACGTCCGCGCCGCTGAGCGCAGCGCGGAGACCGCGCCGGTCACCACGCACGAGACCCAGCACCGCGGCGGCACGGAGCACTCCGGCACCGCCCACCAGCGCACCGAGCCCGGCGTGTCCGACAGCTCGGCGGAGACCCAGCGCATCAACGACCCGTCCGGGCAGGGTCGCACCAGCGGTGCCCGGGTGATGGGCAGCCAGGACGGGCCGCCGGAGACGCGCCGCTAGGACGGCAGCCGCAGCTTCGCCACCAGCTCCTCCCTGCTCGGCTGCCACGGCGCCGGCCAGTCCCGTCCGCGGATCAGCGCGTCGGTGCCGCCGTCGGTGAAGACCACCGTGCCGCAGAGCAGGGAGGAGCGCTCGTCGAGGAGGAACTCGATCACCGAGGCCACCTCCTCCGGTCGTCCCCGGCGTCCGAGCGGCACCGGGTAGACGTCCAGCAGCTTCACCAGCTCGGGGTCGAGGTCGGGCCCACCGGTCATCGGGGTGTCGATGGTGCCGGGGGCCACCGCGTTCAGCCGGATGCCCGCGCCGATCCACTCCGCAGTCGGGGCCTGCGTGCGGATCCACCACGCCAGGGCCAGCTTGGTGGCCGGGTAGGTGCCCAGCGCGCCCAGCTCCTCGGCGCGCGCACAGGCGTCGCCCTCTGACCCGGCCAGGCACGCCTGCACCAGCTCGAGGGGGATGCCCGGCTGGGTGCTGCTGCTGCTGGAGGACACCGCCACCACCGCAGGGTGCTGCGCCGCCAGCAGCGTGGGGCGCAGGCCCTGCACCACCTCGACCACGCCGAAGTAGTTCACCGCGGCCAGCACGCTGCCGGGGCGGTCGGAGAGCGGGCCGACCCCGGCGCAGGCCACCAGGCCGTCCAGCACGCCGCCGCACTGCGTGGTCACGGCCTCGACGGCCGCCGCGCGGCCCTGGGCAGTGGCGAGGTCGGCGACGACGTCCGCGCCGGGCTGGACGTCCACCCCGATCGTGCGGTGCCCGGCGGCCTGCAGCCGCGCCACGCAGGCGGCGCCGATCCCCGACGCGGAGCCGGTGACGGCCACTGTCCTGGTGCTGGTGTGTGTCATTCCCGGAGTACAGCACGCGAGGGGCGCAGGGGCAGTGCTCTCAGCGGGCGAGCCCCTGGGGGTGTCAGCGCTCCGTGAGCGGCTTGGCCACGGTGAGCAGCACGACGGCGTCGGTGTCGGCGTGCAGGGAGTGGCGCGCAGGCGGAACGATGATGAGGTCGCCCGGGGAGCCCTCCCAGGAGCTCTGCCCGGCCACCAGCCGCACCCGGCCCTGCAGCACGTGCACGGTGGCCTCGCCCGGGCTGTCGTGCTCGTCCAGGTCCTGCTCCGCCACCAGCGCGATCAGCGTCTGCCGCAGCGTGTGGGTGTGCCCACCGAAGACGGTGGCGGCACTGCGCCCGGCCGATCCGTTCTTCGCCAGCTCCAGCTGCTCGCGGGCGAGGGCGCTGAGGGAGAGCTTGTCCATGGTGTGCTCCTCCGGTGTGGTCAGTAGTCGCGCGGACGACGCAGCGGGCGGCCGTACTCGTCGACGTCGGCGGGGGCCACGTAGTCGTCGCGACGGCGACGCCGGGGCATCAGGATCGCCAGGTCCAGGATGATGCCGAGGACACCGACGATCATGAGGATGATGCCGACGACCTGCAGGTCGACTCCCTGTACCTGCACGTCCAGCGCGAACTTCAGGATCGCGCCTACCGCAAGCAGGAAGATTCCGGCTCCGATGCCCATGAACAGCTCCTCGTCGTGCGGTGTGGTCGCGGTGATCGTCGGGTCGCGCGCAGGCAGCGTGCTTCACGTCCCTGCACCGTCAAGGTAGAGCATTCGGTGTGTCCGAAGCACTTCTGAGCTGGTTGCGCAGGCGGCGCGGCGGTGTCCACCGGCCGCCGACCGCATGCAGCCTGGTCACCGCAGGTTCTCCCGGGCACTGCCGGAGTCGGGCGGCGCCAGCGGGTCCTGGGCCCCGGCCCGGTGCGGTGCCGACCCCACCGAACGTGGGTCGAAGCCGAACGGCAGCTCCAGCCGGTGCGCGCGCATGAGCTCGTCGTCGGTGAGCACCTCGTACGTCGGCCCGTCGGCCACGATCGACCCCCCGGAGAGCACGACCGAGCGCGGGCAGAGCTCGAGCGCGTACGGCAGGTCGTGGGTCACCATCAGCACGGTCACGTCCAGCGACCGAAGGATGTCGGCGAGCTCGCGGCGCGAGGCCGGGTCGAGGTTGGAGGACGGCTCGTCGAGGACGAGCACCTGTGGCTCCATCACCAGCACCGTGGCCAGCGCGACCCGGCGGCGCTGGCCGAAGGACAGGTGGTGCGGCGGGCGGTCGACGTGCTCGGCCATCCCGACCTGCTCCAGCGCGGCCAGCACGCGGCGGTCGAGCTCAGCGCCGCGGATCCCGAGGTTGGCTGGGCCGAAGCCGACGTCCTGGCGGACGGTGCCCATGAAGAGCTGGTCGTCGGGATCCTGGAACACGATGCCGACGCGGCGCCGGATCTCCGCGAGGTGCTTCTTCTCCACCGGCAGCCCGCCGACGGTCACCGTGCCCGCGCCGGCGGTGAGGATTCCGTTGAGGTGGAGCACCAGGGTGGTCTTGCCGGCCCCGTTGGGACCCAGCAGCGCCACCCGCTCGTGGCGCTGGACCTGCAGGGTGACCCCGAAGAGCGCCTGGTGCCCGTCGGGGTAGGCGTAGGCGAGCCCCTGGAGGTCCAGCACGGGCGCGCTCATCGGTCCGCTCCAGGCATGGTCCCGGTGTAGCCGCGCGAGAGCATCGCGAGATGGACCCGTTCGCCGCGCTCGTAGGAGCGGATGAACAGCGCGCCCAGCGACCGGGCGAGGCTCGGCCAGTGGCGCGGCCACCGTGGGTCGCACCCGCGGGAGCGCATCGCCACCAGCATCCGGCCCATCTCCGCGGTGACGACGTCGAGGTAGCGGATCATGAAGCCCATGATCTCCACGATCAGGGCGGGTGCCCGCAGCCGCCGCAACCCGGCGAGGACTGCGGTGGGCTCGGTGGTGGCCGCCAGCGTCAGCGAGGCCAGCACGCCCAGGGTGCCCTTGGCGAGCAGGGCCCACGCACCCACCAGCCCGGCCTGGGAGACGCTGAGCCCCAGGACCTCGGTCCGTGGGCCGGTGGCCACGAACGGCATCAGCGCGGCGAAGACCACGAAGGGCAGCTCCACCACCATTCGCTTGACGAGGTAGAGCGGCGGCACCTGGGAGGCACCGATCACCCCGACGAGCACCAGGAACCAGACCAGGTGGACGGCGTACCACTGCCTCGGGGTAGCCACCACGAGCACCATGAATCCCAGCAGGACAGCGAGCTTCAGGTGCGCGGGGGCCCGGTGGACGGGGCTGTGCCCGTGGTAGTGCAGACGGTGCCCGTGCCCGGCGCCCACTAGCGCTGCGACGAGGCGGGGACGCCCTCGTCGTCCTGCTCGGCGGCGGGGCCGCGGCGGCGCACTCCCCAGGCGATCCCACCGGCCAGCAGCAGGACGACGAACACCCCGGTGACGCCGGCCAGCCCGACGCTGACCCGCTCGTCGTCGACCCCGCTGACCTGGTAGTCGGCGAGCGGGCTGTCGGCCGCCGCAGAGTCCTCGGCGGTGTCGGCGAACCCGGTCCGCTCGGCGACGTGCTCCAGCCCGTCCGGGTGGGCGCTGGCGTAGTAGCTGGCCACGCCGGCCAGGAGCAGCGCCGCCACCAGGGCGCAGACGTAGAAGGTGCGAGTCTTCATGCGGCGCTCCCGGTCGTGCGGATCTCCATCGGACGGCTGCGAACCAGGTCCTGCGCCCCGTGCACCAGGTCCGGGCGGGCCGTCATCACCGCGCCCACCACCAGGCCGGTGATGATCGCTTCGCCCACTCCGATCAGGACGTGCCAGCCGAGCATCGCGGCCAGCACCGAGCCGGTCTCCACCGGGGCGGTGCCGCCGACGGCGAACAACAGGGTGAACACCGCCGCGGCCGTAGGCACGGAGACCAGCGCACCCAGCGCCGCCGCAGGGGCGATCACGCCCGGGCGGCGCGGCAGCACGGCGCGCAGACCGCGGAACACCAACCAGCCCACGACGACGGTGACCACCCCGATCAGGGTGATGTTGGTGCCCAGGGCGGTGATCCCCCCGTCGGCCATGAACAGCGCCTGGACGATCAGCACCACCGCCAGGCAGAGGATGGCGGTCCACGGCCCCACGAGGACGGCCGCCAGCGCACCTCCCATCAGGTGCCCGCTCGTGCCTGCACCGACGGGGAAGTTGATCATCTGCGCGGCGAACACGAAGGCCGCCACCAGTCCCGCCATCGGGGCGGTGCGGTCGTCGAGCTCGGAGCGCGCCTTGCGCAGGGCCACGCCCACCGCAGCCACGGCGACGACACCGGTGGCCACCGACGTCGGCGCGTTCAGGAATCCGTCGGGCACGTGCATGGTGGCTCCTCAGGGGCTGCTCGGCCCGGCGTCACAGGTGGTCCGGCGCGACCAGGGGCGATGCGTGCTGCAATCCACTGTAGGTTGTTGCGCACCGATTGCAAGAAGACGGCTCCTGGGCCCAGGCGGGCGCTGACCAGGCCAGCGGGGGAGGGTGCCTCAGCCGGCCGGGGTCTCGGCGCCGCTGGTGTAGTACAGCCCCAGCAGGTGCCCACCCACCTGCTCGATGGCGATCTCCATGTCGAAGACACCACGCAGGCAGTCGGTGGTCATGATCTCCGCGGGCGAGCCCTGGCAGCACACCGCGCCGTTGCGCATGGCGACGATGTGGTCGGAGTAGCAGGACGCGAAGTTGATGTCGTGGATGACGATCACGATGGTCTTGCCCAGCTCCCGGGCCGCCCGGCGCAGCAGCTGCATCATGGCCGCAGAGTGCTTCATGTCCAGGTTGTTCAGCGGCTCGTCCAGCAGCACGTAGTCGGTGTCCTGGCACAGCACCATGGCGACGAACGCCCGCTGCCGCTGGCCGCCGGAGAGCTCGTCGAGGTAGCGGTCGGCCAGGTCCTGCAGGCCCAGGTACGCCACGGACTCGTCGATGTGGCGCTTGTCCTCCACGGTGAGCCGGCCGCCGCTGTGCGGGAACCGGCCGAAGGCCACCAGGTCGCGCACGGTCAGCCGCACGGTGACGTGGTTGTCCTGGCGGAGGATGGCCATCCGGGTGGCCAGCACGCGGCTCTTGGCCTGGGAGACGTCCAGGTCGTCCACGGTGATCACCCCGGAGTCCATCGGCAGCAGCCGACTCATCATGGCCAGCAGGGTGGACTTGCCGGCACCGTTGGCGCCGATGATCGAGGTGATCCCGCCGCGGGCGATCTGCAGCGAGACCCCGTCGACCACGGTGGTGTGGCCGTAGCTCTTGGTGACGTTGTCGATGGTGATCACGGGGTGGACCTCCGCAGGAGCAGGAAGATGAAGACCAGGCCGCCGAGGAAGTCGACGATGATGGACAGGCTGGTGTCGGAGCGGAAGACCCGCTCGAGCACGGTCTGGCCACCGACCAGGGTGATCACCGAGACGAGGGCGGCGGCGGGCACCGTCACCCGGTGCTTGTGCGAGCGCATCAACCGGTAGGCCAGGTGCGCCACCAGCAGGCCGAAGAACGTGGTGGGCCCGACCAGGGCGGTGGCCACCGACACCAGCAGGGTGACCATCACCAGCACCGTGAGCAGCGTGCGGCGGTGGTCGACGCCGAGGTTGACCGCGGTCTCCCGGCCCAGCGCCATCACGTCCAGCTTGGCGAGCATGCGCCAGGCCAGCACGCTGATCACCACGACCACGAGTGCGCTGACCACGAGCAGGCGCCGGTCCACGCGGGAGAAGTCGGCGAAGAAGCTGTCCTGCAGCACGATGAACGCCGCTGGGTCCATCAGTCGCTGCAGGAAGCTGGAGATGCTGCGGAAGAAGACGCCGCAGATGATGCCCACCAGCACCAGCAGGTGCATGCTGCGCTGCATGCCCACCAGCAGCCAGCGGTAGAGCAGCAGCGAGAACACCACCATGAACGCCACCTCGACGCCGAAGCGGCTGATGGGGTTGGCCGTGGCGGTGGCCGTGGCGCCGATGAAGAACGCCGCCACCGTCTGCATCAGCAGGTAGAGGGAGTCGAAGCCCATGATGGACGGAGTGAGGATCTGGTTGTTGGTGACGGTCTGGAACAGCACGGTGGACAGCGCGATGGCGTAGCCGACCACCACCATGGTCACCACCACCACGGCACGCCGCTCCAGCACGTACGACCAGTTGCCTCGCACGCCCAGGGTGAGGAACGCGACCACCGACACCAGCGCCAGCAGCCCGAGCAGGGCCAGCCGGACGCCGTCGGAGCCGAGCAGGCCGGCAACCGTCCGGGAGCGCGTGCGCTGCGGTGCCGTCAGTGCCTCAGGCGGGGCCACGGCGAGTGCCTCTCAGCAGCAGGAACAGGAACACGGCGGCACCGATCACGCCGACCACGGTGCCGATGGGCATCTCGAAGGGGTAGCGCACGGTGCGGGCCACGATGTCGCAGGCCAGCACGAAGCCGGCACCGCCCACGGCCACCCAGGGGATGCCGCGGCGGGCGTTGTCGCCCACGATCATGCTGACCACGTTGGGCACGATCAGGCCGAGGAAGGGGATGGCGCCCACGGTCACCACCACGACCGCGGTGACCAGGGCGACGATGGACAGCCCCAGGGTGAGGACTCGGCGGTAGTTCAGCCCGAGGTTGGTGGTGAAGGTCTCGCCCAGGCCGGCCACGGTGAACCGGTTGGCCACCGCGTAGGCGATGACGGCGAGCAGCCCGGCGAGCCAGAGCATCTCGTAGCGACCCTGGATGACGGCGGAGAAGTCGCCGGTGGTCCAGGCCGACAGCGACTGCAGCAGGTCGGCGCGGTAGGCGAAGAAGTCGCAGACCGCGCCGATCACGCCGCCGAGCATCAGACCCACCAGCGGGACGAGCAGGGTGTTGGCGGTGGGCAGCCTCCGCAGGATGCGCAGGAAGAGCGCGGTGCCGATCAGGGCGAAGACCGCACCGCCGAGCATCTTGGCCAGCACCGGCAGGCCGGGGGCGAGCATGGTCATGACGAGGATGCCCAGGGTGGCCGACTCCACGGTGCCCGCGGTGGAGGGCTCGACGAACTTGTTGCGGGCGAGCATCTGCATGATCAGCCCGGCGATCGCCATGGAGGCGCCGGCCAGCACCAGCGCCAGGGTGCGCGGGACGCGGCTGATCACCAGCACCTCCCAGGCCTCGCTGCCGCCCTCCCACAGCGTGGACGGCCGGACGTCGCTCACCCCGATGAACAGGCTGACCCCCGCCAGGACCGCCACCGCGACCGTCCCCAGCACGAGCCAGAGACGGTCGCGAGACGGCCGAGTGGCCACCGGCGTGCTGCCGGTGGCCACTGCGACGGGAGACGGGAGCGTCACTTGGCGAAGGTGTCCTGGACGGACTTGATCATCTCGGAGACGTTGCTCAGACCGCTGCCGAGGGAGTACCAGCGGTAGCCGTCGAGGGTGACGACCTGCTTCTTCTGCCACGCGGTGGTCTTGGCGACCAGCGGGTTGTCCAGCACCTCCATGGCGGCCTTGCTCTGCTGGCCGATGGCGGCGTCGCGGTCGATGACGAACAGCCAGTCGGGGTTGGTCTCGGCGATGTACTCGAAGGAGACCGACTGGCCGTGGATGTCGACCTTGAGCTCGGGTGCTGCGGGGGTGACGCCGAGGGCGTCGTGCAGCAGGCCGAAGCGCGAGCCCGCGCCGAAGGCGCTCATCTTGCCGCCGGTGACCAGCACGATGAGGCCGTCACCCTTGCCTGCGGTGGCCTTCTTGGCCGCTGCGACCTGGTCGTCGATCTTCTTCAGCGCTGCGCTCGCCTGGTCCTGCTTGCCGAAGATCTGGCCCACGGTGGTGGTGGTGCTCTTCAGCGCCTCCAGCGCGTCACCGTCGCTGGTCAGGTCCACGGTCGGGGCGATCTTGCTCATCTCGGCGTAGCTGGCCGCGCTGCGGCCGGCGACGATGATGAGGTCGGGGGCGGAGGCGGCCACGGCCTCGGCGTCCGCGGTCTTGTTGGTGCCGTAGTCGGCGTACTTGCCGTCGGCGTACTTGCTCAGCATCGGGGGCAGGGCCTGCTTCGGAACGCCGGCCACCGGGACGCCCAGGGTGTCCAGGGTGTCCAGCACGGCGAAGTCGAGCACGGCGACCTTCTGCGGGTCGGCCGGCACCTGGGTCTCGCCCTGGGCGTGCTTGATGGTGAGGGTGCTGCTGCCCGACTCGTTGGCGGAGGCGTCGTCGCCACAGGCCGTGAGGGTGAGCGCGGCGACCAGGGCGACGCCGGTGGCGGCGACGGCGCCGCGGAAGCGGCGGGTACGACTTGTCATGAGGGCTCCGGGTTCTTGCGCAGGCTCAGTGGTTGCGAGCAACCGATTCTGAGGTGACCCTAACCTAAGAACTGCGGTGCGTGTGCCGCGTCGTCCCAGCCAGCGGACGGTCCGTCGGCGGAGAGCCACGCACGAAGGGCCACAGCCGTGTGCTCGGCTGTGGCCCTCGGTGCGCGTCGGGCTCGGCTAGCGGTCGGCGTCGGTGTAGCGGATGACGCCGCGCAGGTTCTTGCCGTCGAACATGTCCTGGTAGCCCTGGTTGATGTCCTCGAGCTTGTAGGTGTTGGTGACCAGCTCGTCCAGCTTGAGCTGGCCCTCCTGGTAGAGCGAGAGCAGCTTGGGGATCTCCACCCGGGGGTTGGCACCACCGAAGATGTTGCCCTTGAGGTCCTTCTGCAACATGGTGAAGGTGAAGAGGTTGAGCTTGACGTCCATGTCGGCGATGTCGCCCATGCCGGTGATGACGGCCGTGCCGCCCTTGCCGATGATGGACACGGCGGTGTCGACGTCCTCGCCGTGGATGTGACCGATGCAGACGATCGACTTGTCGGCGCCGCGGCCCCACGTCATCTCGTACACCTTCTCCATCGCCTCCTGGGCGGTGGCGTAGGCGTGCGTGGCACCGAACTCCATGGCCTGCTCGCGCTTGAACTCCACCGGGTCGACCACGACGACGCGCTTGGCGCCGGAGGCGGCCGCACCCTGGACGGCGTTGATGCCCACGCCACCGCAGCCGATGACCACCACGGTGTCGCCCACCTGGACGTTGGCCACGTTGGTGGCTGAGCCGAAGCCGGTGGTGACGCCGCAGCCGACCAGTGCCGCCACCTCCAGCGGGATGTCCTTCTCGATCTTGACCACCGACGCCTGGTTGACGGTCATGTACGGCGAGAACGTGCCGAGCAGGACCATGGCGGAGACGTTCTGACCGCGCGCCTGGATGCGGAACGAGCCGTCGCTGATCGACGCGCCGCCGAGGAGCGAGCCACCGAGGTCGCAGAGGTTCTGGTGGCCCGAGGAGCAGGCCGGGCAGTGGCCACAGGAGGGGATGAAGGAGCTGACCACGTGGTCGCCCTCCTGCAGCCCGGTGACGCCCGGACCGACCTTGGTGACCACGCCCGCGCCCTCGTGCCCGCCCAGGAAGGGGAACGTGCTCGGCGTGGCCCCGGTGACGACGTGATGGTCGGAGTGGCACATCCCGGAGGCGACGAGCTCGACGGTCACCTCTCCCGCGTGCGGGTCACCGATCTCGATCTCCTCGACCGACCACGGCTCGTTGAGTCCCCAGAGGATTGCGCCCTTAGTCTTCACGTCGCCTTAACGCCCTTCGTTGTGATGAGAGACTTGCTCCTTGTGACGTGAGTCATTGTGGCCCACGACACGTGCTCGACTCTGCATCACCCGCCCAGCGGCGTCAAGAACACGTTCTAGTCCTTTTTGCGCAGGCCGATCTTGCTGCCCAGCCACACCAGCGGGTCGTAGCGACGATCGGCCACCCGCTCCTTCATCGGGATGATCCCGTTGTCGGTGATCTTGATGTGCTCGGGGCACACCTCGGAGCAGCACTTGGTGATGTTGCACAGGCCGATGCCCTGCTGGTCTCGGGACACCTCGGCCCGGTCGGTGCGAACGTCCAGCGGGTGCATGGCCAGCTCGGCGGCGCGGATCAGGAAGCGCGGGCCGGCGAAGGCCTCCTTGTTGTCCTCGTGGTCGCGGATGACGTGGCAGACGTCCTGGCAGAGGAAGCACTCGATGCAGCGGCGGAACTCCTGCGAGCGCTCCACGTCCACCTGCTGCATGCGGTACTCGCCGGGCTCCAGGTCAGGCGGGGCGAAGGCGGGGATCTCCCGCGCCTTGGCGTAGTTGTAGGAGACGTCGGTGACCAGGTCGCGGATCACCGGGAAGGTGCGCAGAGGCGTGACGCTGATCGTCTCCTCCTCGGTGAAGGTGGACATCCGCGTCATGCACAGCAGCTTGGGGCGGCCGTTGACCTCGGCGCTGCACGAGCCGCACTTGCCCGCCTTGCAGTTCCACCGCACGGCCAGGTCGCCGCACTGGGTGGCCTGCAGCCGGTGGAGGACGTCGAGCACCACCTCACCGTCGATGGCCTCCACGGTGTAGTCGACCAGCTCGCCGCCCTCGGCGTCACCGCGCCAGACCTGGAAGTGCGCGTCGTAGCTCATTGGTCCTCCCGGACGGTCTCGAGCTCCTCGTCGGTCAGGTACTTCGCCAGCTCCTCGCGGGTGAACAGCTCCTGCAGGTCCGGGCGCATCGGCTCCATCACCTGCTCGACGATGTCGACCTTGCCGTCCACGGCCGAGCAGAGCAGGTTCTTGCGCCGCCACTGGGGATCCATCGTCGGGAAGTCGTCCCGGGTGTGCCCGCCCCTGCTCTCCTCGCGCAGCAGGGCCGCCCGGGCCACGCACTCGCTGACCAGCAGCATGTTCCGCAGGTCCAGCGCCAGGTGCCAGCCCGGGTTGAACTGCCGGTGCCCCTCCACGGTCAGGTGCTCGGCACGGCCCTTGACCTGCTCCAGCCGGGACAGCGCCTCCTGCATCTCGTCGGCCTTGCGGATGATGCCGACCAGGTCGTTCATGGTCTGCTGCAGGTCCTGGTACAGCGTGTACGGGTTCTCCCCGCCGTCCTCCTCGAACGGGGCCAGCGCGGTCGCCGCCGCCGCGTCCACCGCCTCCTGCTCCACCTGCGGCCGCTGCCCGTCCAGCCCCTTCACGTGCTCGGCGGCACCGATCCCGGCCCGGCAGCCGAACACCAGCAGGTCCGACAACGAGTTGCCGCCGAGGCGGTTGGAGCCGTGCATGCCGCCGGAGACCTCTCCCGCGGCGAAGAGCCCCGGCGCCCCCACCGCGGCACCGGTGTCCGGGTCCACCTGCACCCCGCCCATCACGTAGTGACAGGTTGGTCCCACCTCCATCGGCTCGCTGGTGATGTCGACGTCGGCGAGCTCCTTGAACTGGTGGTGCATCGACGGCAGGCGGCGCATGATCTCCGCGGCGTCACGCCGGGTGGCGATGTCCAGGAACACCCCGCCGTGCGGGGAGCCCCGCCCCTCCTTGACCTCGGTGTTGATCGCCCGGGCCACCTCGTCCCGCGGCAGCAGCTCCGGTGGGCGCTTGTTGTTGTCCGCGTCGTCGTACCAGCGGTCGGCCTCCTCCTCCGACTCCGCGTACTGGCCGCGGAAGACGGCGGGCACGTAGTCGAACATGAAGCGGCTGCCCTCGGAGTTGCGCAGCACTCCACCGTCGCCGCGGACCGACTCGGTGACCAGGATTCCCTTGACCGACGGCGGCCACACCATGCCGGTGGGGTGGAACTGGACGAACTCCATGTTCACCAGCGTGGCGCCCGCGCGCAGGGCCAGCGCGTGGCCGTCGCCGGTGTACTCCCAGGAGTTGGACGTCACCTTGAACGACTTGCCGATGCCGCCGGTGGCCAGCACCACGGCGGGGGCGTCGAGGCGGAGGAACCGGCCGGTCTCCCGCCAGTAGCCGAACGCACCGGCGATGGCACCGGAGGGGTCGCGCAGCAGCTCGGTGACGGTGCACTCCTGGAACACCCGGATGCGGCTCTCGGCGTCGCCGGAGGCGGCCAGGTCCTCCTGCTGCAGCGACACGATCTTCTGCTGCATGGTGCGGATGAGCTCCAGGCCCGTGCGGTCGCCGACGTGGGCCAGCCGCGGGTACTCGTGCCCACCGAAGTTGCGCTGGCTGATCCGGCCGTCCGGGGTGCGGTCGAACAGGGCCCCGTAGGTCTCCAGCTCCCACACCCGTTCCGGCGCCTCCTGCGCGTGCAGCTCGGCCATCCGCCAGGAGTTGAGGAACTTGCCCCCGCGCATGGTGTCGCGGAAGTGCACCTGCCAGCTGTCCTTGCTGTTGGCGTTGCCCATGCTGGCGGCGATGCCGCCCTCCGCCATCACCGTGTGCGCCTTGCCGAGCAGCGACTTGCACACCACCGCGGTGCGCATCCCGGACTCGCGGGCGGCGATCGCCGCCCGCAGGCCCGCTCCGCCGGCGCCGATGATCACCACGTCGAAGTCGTGCTGCTCCACGTCGGCAGCCATCAGTTCACCAGCCGCAGGTCGGTGAGCGTGCCCGAGGCCACCAGCGCGACGTAGCCGTCGGCGATCACCAGGGTGGCCAGGGTGATCCAGGCCAGCTCCATGTGCCGGGTGTTGAGCTTGGAGACCCCCGTCCACGCCTTGTACCGCAGGGGGTGGGCGGAGAAGTGCTTGAGCCGGCCGCCGATGAGGTGGCGGCAGGAGTGGCACGACGCCGTGTACGTCCACAGCAGGGCCACGTTGAGCACCAGGATCAGCGTGCCCAGCCCGATGCCGAAGCCACCGTCAGCGCCGCGGAAGGCGCGCGCCGCGTCGTAGGTGTTCAGCGCCGAGACCAGCACGGCGGCGTAGAAGAAGTAGCGGTGCACGTTCTGCAGCACCAGCGGGAGGCGGGACTCTCCGGTGTAGCGGGAGTGCGGCTCGGCCACCGCGCACGCCGGCGGGGACAGCCAGAACGAGCGGTAGTAGGCCTTGCGGTAGTAGTAGCAGGTCAACCGGAAGCCCAGCAGGAACGGCAGCACCAGCAGCGCGTAGGGCAGGAACGGCGGGAACTCCCCGAACCAGGTGCCCAGGTCGCGCGCGGCGGGGGCGCAGGAGGCGGACACGCAGGGGGAGGAGAACGGGGAGAGGTAGTGGTACTCCTCCACGAAGTACGCCCGCTGCGACGCGGTGCGCACCAGTGCGTAGAGCAACCAGGCGGTGAGCAGGGTGAAGGTGACCGCCGGCTGCAGCCACCACCGGTCCCGGCGCAGCGTGCGGGCACGGATGGTGGCCCGGCCGGCCTCGGCGTCGCCCACCCCGGCGCGGACCGCCGAGCGGGTCACAGCCCCCTGCCGCCGTGGTAGCCGCCAATGCCCTCGTCGTCGACGCCCAGCCACATCGCGGGGTCCACCGGGGTGTCGTCGATGCGCTCCAGCGGGGGCCGGGTGGCCACCACGGGGGCGGGCAGCGTGTCCATCTCCGACAGGTCGAGGTCGATGCGGTCAACGTCGCCCATCAGCCGGCGCACGTGTGGGATGTCTCCGTAGCGCCCGCGCAGGTCGCCCACGCAGCTGCGCAGCTGCTCGACGGCGCGGTGGAGGGTGTGCAGCTCTGCGGTCTCGGTCATCAGTCGACTCCTCAGCAGCGTCGTGTTCGCCAGCCGAGTGTGGCCCACCGAGCAGTTGTGAGCAACATCTCACTTTCTGCGCGCGAGCTCCAGCATTCCCTCCACCAGCAGCAGCTGGGCGAGCACGTACGAGGCGAGGACGACGCCCTCCGCGGCGCTGCGACCAGCGCCGTTGGCAATCACCGTGCGACGCACCGCGACCAGCGCGTCGGAGGCGGCGAACGTCAGTCCACCTGCGGCCAGCCAGGTACGGGGGTCGCTGCGGCGGGGCAGCGGCAGCCCCAGCAGTCGAGGCGCTGCGGGGGCCAGCGCCGGGTCGGCGGCCAGGGTGGACGTGGCGCTGAGGGTGAGGCCGTAGGCGCCCAGGGGTGCTGCCACCTCCGGGGCGCGCCGGGCCAGCAGCGCACCCAGGCCACCACTCGCGGCCAGTCGGGGCAGGGCCGTCGCCAGGTGCGAGCGCGCGCCGTGGCGGCGCAGCAGCCGCGAGTAGGCACCGTGCATGGCCGCGAACGCCGAGGCGCCCTGCACGATGCGAGCGTCGTCGTCGGGCTCGAGCATGTACACGTCGCCCACCGTCGCGGCAGCGAGGCCGGCGAGCAGCAGCGCGGTGTCGGTGCCGCTGAGGTCGGCGCGTGCCCGCAGCACCCGGACGGCCAGCGACGGCCCGATCAGCGGCTTGGCCGCCCGCTGCAGCGCGGGACGGTCGGTGAGCGCCCCTGCGACGGTCACGGCCGCCGCAGCGGCCAGCACCAGGTGCTCGGGGCGCCTCACGAGGCGGGGGTGACGTCGGCGGGCCGGTTGGCGGCTCGCTGGTTGGTGGCTTGCTGGTTGTTCGCGGCGACCAGCTGGTAGCGGCTGGGGTCGAACCGCTTGGTCAGCTGCCGGTAGCGCCAGGTGAACGTCGGCCACATGGCGGAGTTGCGCCCGCTGGCGTCGAGGTACCAGCTGGAGCAGCCGCCGGCGTTCCACACCGTGCCCTGCAGCTGGTCGTCGATCCGGGCGTTGTAGGCCTGCTGCTCGGTGGGCAGCACCTGCAGGGAGGACAGCTCGCGGCGGCGCATCACGGCCAGGGCGTCGCTGATGTAGGCCGCCTGGCTCTCCAGCATGTAGACGATGGAGCTGTGGCCCAGGTTGGTGTTGGGCCCGTACATCAGGAACAGGTTGGGAAAGCCCGCCACCGTGGTGCCCAGGTAGGCGTGCGGGCTGCCGGCCCAGTGCTCGGCGAGCGCCTGGCCGTCGGCCCCGCGCAGCAGGTGCGCCACCGGCGGCTCGGTGGGGGTGAACCCGGTGCCGAAGATGATGGTGTCGACGGCGTGCTCCACGCCGTCGTTGTCCACCACGCCACGCTCGGTGACGTGGTGGATGCCGCTGGCCACCAGGGTGAGGTCCGGTCGGGCCAGGGTGGGGATCCAGGTGTTGGTGAGCAGCACCCGCTTGCAGCCCAGGGTGAAGCTCGGAGTCAGGGCCTTGCGCTTGCCCTCGTCGGTGACGTGCTTGCGCAGGTAGCGCCGCGGCCACACGCTGATGATCGGCAGCAGCCGGGTCAGGTGGGCCAGCACCAGCACCAGCAGCTCCAGGATGGCGTACACCCCGCCGCGCACCAGCTTCTGCACCAGCGGGACGCGACGGTAGAGCGCGCGGGTACGGGCCGAGGGCGACCCGTCGGGCCGTGGGCAGGCCCAGGCGGCGGTGCGCTGGAAGACGGTGAGGTGCTCGGTGTCGTCGATGATCTCCGGCACGAACTGCACCGCGGAGGCACCGGTGCCCACCACGGCGACCCGCTCGCCGCGCAGGTCGTGGTCGTGGTTCCAGGTGGCGGAGTGGAAGGTGGTGCCGGTGAAGTCGGCCAGGCCGGGCAGCGCGGGCAGCTTGGGCTGGGAGAGCGTGCCGGTGGCGGCGATCAGCACCGTCGCCGTCAGCTCGCCCAGGCTGGTGCGCACTCGCCACAGCTGGGCGTCGTCGTCCCAGGTGGCGCCGAGCAGCTCGCAGCCGGTGACCAGGTTGCGGCGCACGCCGGCACTGGTGGCGACGTTGCGCAGGTAGTCGAAGATCTCCGGCTGGCGCGAGTACGAGTGCTTCCAGTCCGGGTTGGGCGCGAAGGAGAAGGAGTACAGGACGCTGGGCACGTCGCAGGCCGCGCCGGGGTAGGTGTTGTCCCGCCAGGTGCCACCTACCTCGTCGGCGCGCTCGATCACCAGCACGTCGGCGTTGCGGTCGGCACGCAGCAGCTTGGCGGCCATGCCGATGCCGGCGAAGCCCGCACCCACCACGAGGGTGTGGACGTGGCCGGGCAGCGTGCGCGGGCGGGTGGGGGCGTTCTCGGTGGTGGTCACTGCTGCTCCAGCATCTCTCGCCAGGCGGCGAGCAGCCGCTGGCGACGTCGTTGCGCGGTGGCGGGGGAGTTGAACAGGACGGACATGCCCAGGCCGCGGACCAGCTCGATGGTGAGCTCGATCGTGGCGGCGTCGGCGGGGACCTCGAGCAGCTCGGCGCCCAGGGCGGTCAGCGCCTCGGCCACCTCCCGCTCCAGGGGCAGCAGCGCCGCGCGGAGCGCCGGGTCGGTGCGCGCGGCAACCCAGAGCTCGAGCGCGGCGAGGAACAACGGGCCGTCGAAGGCATCGGCCAGCAGCTCCAGCGCCCGGCCGCGGTCGTGGTGCCCGCCCAGCTCCGCGCGGATCTCGGCCTCCCGCTTGCGGGCGAGGTGCTCGACCGCGGCGACCACCAGGGACTCCTTGGTGGGGAAGTGGTGCAGCTGCGCGCCCCGGGACAGCCCGGCGCGCGCGGCGATGCCCGGGGTGGTGGTGCGGGCGTAGCCCAGCTCCACCAGCGACTCCAGGGTGGCGTCGAGGAGCTTGGCGCGGGTGGTCGCCGTGCGCTCGCTCTGCGTGCGCGACGACTTCGGTTGCTGTTCAACAGGCACGTCTCTACCCTAAGGTGAACTCAACAAACAGTCCAACCTGCATTTAAGTCTGAGCACCCCGCCCCTGGAGGCATCCTGTGGATCGCACCATCTTCGAGCCGGAGCACGACCTCTTCCGCGAGTCGTACCAGTCCTTCCTCGCCCAGCACGTCGCGCCGTTCCACGACCAGTGGGAGGACGACGCGATCGTCGACCGCGAGCTGTGGAAGGAGGCCGGCAAGCAGGGCTTCCTCGGCATGGCGGTGGAGGAGTCCTTCGGTGGCGGTGGCGTCAAGGACTTCCGCTACAACGCGGTTGTGGCCGAGGAGCAGGCCCGCAGCGGGTTCAGCGGCCTGGGCTTTCCGCTGCACAACGACGTGGTGCAGCCCTACCTCACCGAGCTGGCCACCGAGGAGCAGAAGCAGCGCTGGCTGCCCGGGTTCTGCAGCGGCGAGCTGATCACCGCCATCGCGATGACCGAGCCGGGCACCGGCAGCGACCTGCAGGGCATCCGCACCAGCGCCAAGCGCGAGGGCACCGACTGGATCCTCAACGGGTCCAAGACCTTCATCACCAACGGCATCAACGCCGACCTGGTGATCGTGGTGGCGCGCACCAACCCCGAGGCCGGCGCCCAGGGCTTCAGCCTGCTGGTGGTGGAGCGGGACATGCCCGGGTTCAGCCGCGGCCGCAACCTCGACAAGATCGGCATGAAGGCGCAGGACACCGCCGAGCTGCACTTTGACAACGTGCGGGTGCCGGCGGAGAACCTGCTGGGCACCGAGGGCCTGGGCTTCGTCCACCTGATGACCAACCTGCCCCAGGAGCGGCTGTCCATCGCCGTGGTGGCGGCGGCGGCCATGGAGGGCGTGCTGGAGATGACGCTGCAGTACTGCAAGGACCGCAAGGCGTTCGGCAAGCCCATCGGCTCGTTCCAGAACAGCCGCTTCACCCTGGCCGAGCTGGCCACCGAGACCGCGGTCACCCGCAACTTCGTGGACCGCTGCATCATGGAGCTCAACGCGGGCAAGCTGACCGTGGCCGACGCCGCGATGGCCAAGTGGTGGAGCACCGAGAAGCAGGTCGGCCTGATCGACCGCTGCCTGCAGCTGCACGGCGGCTACGGCTACATGCGGGAGTACCCGGTGGCAAAGGCGTACATGGACTCCCGCGTGCAGACGATCTACGGCGGCACCACGGAGATCATGAAGGAGATCATCGGGCGCAGCATGGGCGTCTGACCCTCCCGCACCACGACGGCGCCGCAGCCGCACGGATCTCCGTGCCGGCCGCGGCGCCGTCGTCGTGTGGCGGGGCCTCGGGTGCGCGCTAGCGGCGGGAGTGCTCGGGCACCAGCGCGCCCAGCAGCCAGTTGACCAGCGAGACGATGAGGGCGCCCCAGAACGCGGCACCGAAGCCGGAGATGGTCAGGCCGTAGTCGGTGGCCTGGGAGATCCACGCGGTCAGCCACAGCATCAGGGCGTTGATCACCAGGGTGAACAGGCCCAGGGTGACGATCAGCAGCGGCAGCGACAGCAGCTTGACCACCGGGCGGATGGCCGCGTTGACCACGGTGAACACCAGCGCGATGAACAGCACCACCACGACGTCCCAGCCCTGGCCGCGGCCGGAGGAGGCGATCTCGATGCCGGACACCCACTCGGCGGCCAGCCAGATGGCGACGGCGTTGATGACGAGACGAACCAGGAATCTCATCCCGGCATGTTGGCACACACCGACGGCAGCGCGGGCCTGCTGCCGGGAGACGCCACCCGGACCTACTGCGTGTACGACGCCAGGAAGTTGCCCAGCCGCTGGATCGCCTTGGACAGGTCTCGCGCCCACGGCAGGGTGACCACGCGCAGGTGGTCCGGCGCCGGCCAGTTGAAGCCGGTGCCCTGCACCACCAGGATCTTCTCGGCCAGCAGCAGGTCGAGCACCAGCTTCTGGTCGTCGTAGATCTCGTGCACCTGCGGGTCCAGCCGGGGGAAGGCGTACAGCGCACCGCGCGGCTTGACGCAGGAGACGCCGGGGATCTTGTTGAGCTCCTCCCACGCGGTGTCCCGCTGCTCCAGCAGCCGGCCGCCGGGCAGGATCAGGTCGTTGATGCTCTGGTACCCGCCGAGCGCAGCCTGGATGGCGTTCTGCGACGGCACGTTGGGGCACAGCCGCATCGAGGCCATCAGCGTGAGGCCCTCGAGGTAGCTGGCCGCGTGCGCCTTGGGCCCGGTCACCGCCATCCAGCCGGCGCGGTAGCCGGCCACCCGGTAGGCCTTGGACAGGCCGTTGAAGGTCAGGCAGAACACGTCCGGCGCCAGCGAGGCCAGCGGGACGTGCACGGCGTCGTCGTAGAGGATCTTGTCGTAGATCTCGTCGGCCATCAGCACCAGCCGGTGCTTGCGGGCCAGCTCCACCAGGCCGGTCAGCACCTGCCGGGTGTAGACCGCCCCGGTCGGGTTGTTCGGGTTGATCACCACCAACGCCTTGGTCTGCGGGGTGATCTTCGCCTCGAGGTCGGCGAGGTTGGGGTTCCAGCCGTCGGCCTCGTCGCAGAGGTAGTGCACCGGGGTGCCGCCGGCGAGGTTCACCGAGGCCGTCCACAGCGGGTAGTCCGGCGCGGGCACCAGCACCTCGTCGCCGTCGTCGAGCATGGCCATCAGCGACATGGTGATCAGCTCGGACACGCCGTTGCCCAGGTAGACGTTGTCCACGTCGAGCTCGGGGAAGCCCGTCTGCTGCTGGTAGTGCTGCACCACCGCGCGGCGGGCGGAGAGCACACCCTTGGAGTCGGAGTAGCCCTGCGCGGTGGGCAGGCCGGCGATGACGTCCTGCAGGATCTCGTCCGGCGCGTCGAAGCCGAACGGCGCCGGGTTGCCGATGTTGAGCTTGAGGATCCGGTGTCCCTCGGACTCCAGCCGCGCCGCGTGCGCCTGAACCGGTCCCCGGATGTCGTACAGCACGTTCTCCAGCTTGCGGGACTGGTTCAGCGCGCGGTGGCTGTGCGTCAGCAGAGTGCTGGGGGACTGGTCCACGTGGTTGCTCACCCCTACATAGTTGCACTCGGGTCCAGGCAATATTTTTCGGACATTTCCTGGGGCCGTTCCCGACCCTCTCCGGGGTGCCGGCCACTGACCGTGCCCGTGTCGACACTGCAGGTCAAGCGGCTGCTGCCCCCCGGTGCGGCACGCCGAAGTGATCGGCGTCTCAGATCGAAATTGCTTGTGTGCACGTGATTTTCGGGATGCGAACCGCTCGCCGTCGTCGCACACTGGGACGCGAGCATCTCCACGAGAGCAGGACGGAGCCACCGGTCCAGCAGCGTGGCCGGAAGCAGTACGGGTGTGGCTTCGACCGTCAGGTCGTAGCCACACCCGTACTCGTGTGTCAGGCGCCTCGCGGCGCCGCCGGCTCAGCTCGCGTCGCCGTCCTTGCGGGCGGTCGCGGCGTCGTCGGGCTCCGACGTGGTGCCGGTCCCGTTGGCCGAGCCACTCTCCTGCTCCGCACCGGCGCCGCTTCCGTTGGGCGAGGACTCGGTGCCCTCGGTGCCCTTGGTGCTCGGGTCGTCCGAGCCGTCGGCGGGCTGGGTGGCGGACTGCGCGGCGCCAGGGGCGTTGTCCTCGTCCGGCAGCGGGGTGCCGGTGGGCACCTCGTCGGTCGGCACGTCAGCAGGCTCCTCGGTGGCCAGGTCGCCAGCGCCCGGCTTGCGGTCGGCGGTGACGGACTCCAGCAGCAGCTGGGCCACGTCGACCACCTGCACCGACTCCGGCGCCACCTTGGTGTCCTGGCGCGCGGTCAGGCCGTCGGTCAGCATGACGCGGCAGAACGGGCAGCCGGTCGCGATCTTCGTCGGAGCGGTGGACAGCGCCTCGTCCACGCGCTCGAGGTTGATGCGCTTGCCGATGCGCTCCTCCATCCACATCCGGGCGCCACCGGCACCACAGCAGAGCGAGCGCTCGGCGTGGCGCGGCATCTCCCGCAGGGTGGCACCGGAGGCCCCGACCAGCTCGCGGGGAGCGTCGTAGACCTTGTTGTGCCGACCCAGGTAGCACGGGTCGTGGTAGGTGACGTCCTCGCCGACGCTGGCCACCGGCACCAGCTTCTTCTCCCGCACCAGGCGGTTCAGCAGCTGCGTGTGGTGCACCACGTCGTAGTCACCACCCACCTGCGGGTACTCGTTGCCCAGGGCGTTGAAGCAGTGCGCACAGGTGACGACGATCTTGCGCTTGCCCTTCTCCACACCCTCGAAGACGGAGTTGAGCACCTCGACGTTCTGCTGGGCGAGCATCTGGAAGAGGAACTCGTTGCCGGAGCGGCGCGCGGGGTCGCCGCTGCAGGTCTCCTCCGTGCCCAGCACCGTGTACTTCACGCCGGCGATGTGCAGCAGCTCGGCCACCGCGCGGGTGGTCTTCTTGGCGCGGTCCTCGAAGGCACCGGCGCAGCCGACCCAGAACAGGTACTCGGCGTCGCCGAGCTCACCCTCGAAGACGGGCACGTCGAAGCTGAGGCCCTCGGCCCACGCGAGGCGGTCCTTGGCGTTCTGGCCCCACGGGTTGCCCTTGTTCTCCAGGTTCTTGAACAGCCCACCGAGCTCGGTGGGGAACTCCGACTCGATCAGCACCTGGTAGCGACGCATGTCGACGATGTGGTCGAC
Source organism: Rhodococcus sp. Z13_19A (assembly GCF_058133575.1). Taxonomy (NCBI): domain Bacteria; kingdom Bacillati; phylum Actinomycetota; class Actinomycetes; order Mycobacteriales; family Nocardiaceae; genus Rhodococcus; species Rhodococcus sp. Z13_19A. Next base: position 625,776 of record NZ_JBYUNN010000001.1, on the reverse strand, counting down.
GTGCTCGATGTCCACCGGGCACTGCTCCACGCAGGCGCCACAGGTGGTGCAGCTCCACAGCACCTCGGGGTCGATGACGCCGCCGTCGACCGCCTCGGCGATCAGCGAGCGGGCCGCCTCGTCCCGGGCGGCCTGCGGGACCGCGTCGAGCTTCGCCTGGTCGACGTTGCCCTCGCCGTCCACCAGGCCCACCTCGTCGCCGGCCATGTCGGTGGAGCCACCGGCCAGCAGGTAGGGCGCCTTGGCGTAGGCGTGGTTGCGCAGGGAGGTGATGACCAGCTTCGGGGAGAGGGGCTTGCCGGTGTTCCAGGCCGGGCACTGCTCCTGGCAGCGGCCGCACTCGGTGCAGGTGGTGAAGTCCAGCCACCCCTTCCACTTGAAGTCCTCGATCTTGCCGGCACCGAAGACGTCCTTGTCCGGGTCGGCCTCCTCGAAGTCCAGGGCCTTGCCCTGCGACATCATCGGCAGCAGCGCGCCGAGCGCGGCACCACCGTCGTCCTGGCGCTTGAAGTAGATGTTGAAGAAGGCGCTGAAGCGGTGCCACGCCACACCCATGGTGAGCGAGCGGCCGACGACGAGCAGCCAGATCATGCCGGAGAGCAGCTTGACCAGGGCCACGACGGAGACCGCGGTGGCGCTGTCCGGCAGCGCGTGCCCGATCGGGTTGGTGAGGAAGTTGGCCCAGTTCGGCGCGTGCTCGATGTCGCTGGCGACCTTGAACGCCTTGACGGCCAGGATCCCCAGGCCCTCGATGATGACCACGGCCTCGACGAAGTAGGCCTGCTTGAAGTTGGAGCCGCCGAAGCGGGACAGCCGGTCAGCGCGTCGCGGGTGGTTGATCTGCCGGATGATCACCAGCGCCAGGCCACCGAGCACCGTGCCCACACCGAGGATCTCGGTGAGCAGCAGGTACGGGGCCCAGTTGCCGATCAGCGGCCAGTGGAAGTGCGGGTCGAAGGTCTCGCCGTACGCCTCGAACCACGCGAGGCTGCCGATGAGGAATCCCCACATGACGAACCAGTGCGCAGGTCCCACGTTGCGCTTCTTGTTCATCTTGGTGTGGGCGACGACCTCCTTCGCCATCTGCGTGAGGCGGGCCGCGAGCGGACCGTTGCGGGTGGCGTCGGGCTGGCCCAGTCGGATGATCTTGATCATCTTGACCACGCCCTGGATGAAGATGTACCAGCACACAAGGCTGATGAGGACACCAACGGTGCCCATGGTGATCGTCAACGCGTTCATTGACCTGCAACCTTCCGTCGCGACAGTGCTCGGGTGACCCTACTTTGCGGTAGCCGCCTCCTTGCATACGGAGCGGGAACAGTCGTCACAGGTGGTGCGTTGAAGGATCCGCAGCGCCTTGAGCGGACCCGACTCAGGTTGGATTTGACCGAAGTGTCAGTGCTCAGGCAAACTTGAGCCGATCACGCTTAAGGTTGCCGTTCGCCGCGCGAGCGGGGACGCAATCGGTAACCCAGGACAGAACTAGTAGGAGGAACCACCATGGCTCGTGCGGTCGGGATCGACCTCGGTACCACCAACTCAGTCGTATCGGTGCTGGAGGGTGGCGAGCCCACCGTCATCGCCAACTCTGAGGGCTCGCGCACCACGCCGTCGGTCGTCGCGTTCGCGCGCAACGGCGAGGTGCTCGTGGGACAGCCGGCCAAGAACCAGGCTGTCACCAACGTGGACCGCACCATCCGATCCGTCAAGCGCCACGTCGGCACCGACTGGAAGGTGGGCATCGACGGCAAGGACTACACCTCGCAGGAGATCAGCGCCCGCACGCTGATGAAGCTCAAGCGCGACGCCGAGGCCTACCTGGGCGAGGAGGTCACCGACGCGGTGATCACCGTCCCGGCCTACTTCGAGGACTCCCAGCGCCAGGCCACCAAGGAGGCCGGCCAGATCGCGGGCCTCAACGTCCTGCGCATCGTCAACGAGCCCACCGCGGCTGCCCTGGCCTACGGCCTGGACAAGGGCGAGAAGGAGCAGACCATCCTGGTCTTCGACCTCGGTGGCGGTACCTTCGACGTGTCCCTGCTGGAGATCGGTGACGGCGTCGTCGAGGTGCGGGCGACCTCCGGTGACAACCACCTCGGTGGTGACGACTGGGACCAGCGGATCGTCGACTGGCTGGCCGACAAGTTCAAGTCCTCGCAGGGCATCGACCTGACCAAGGACAAGATGGCCATGCAGCGCCTGCGCGAGGCCGCGGAGAAGGCCAAGATCGAGCTGTCCTCCGGGCAGAGCACCTCGATCAACCTGCCCTACATCACCGTGGACGCGGACAAGAACCCGCTGTTCCTCGACGAGCAGCTCTCCCGGGCCGAGTTCCAGAAGATCACCTCCGACCTGCTCGAGCGCTGCCGCGCGCCGTTCAAGGCCGTGGTCAAGGACGCCGGCATCTCCGTGGGCGCCATCGACCACGTCGTGATGGTCGGTGGATCCACCCGCATGCCCGCCGTGACCGACCTGGTCAAGGAGCTCACCGGTGGCCGCGAGCCCAACAAGGGCGTGAACCCCGACGAGGTCGTCGCCGTGGGCGCCGCCCTGCAGGCCGGTGTGCTGCGCGGTGAGGTCAAGGACGTCCTGCTGCTCGACGTGACCCCGCTGTCGCTGGGCATCGAGACCAAGGGCGGCGTGATGACCAAGCTCATCGAGCGCAACACCACCATCCCGACCAAGCGGTCGGAGACCTTCACCACGGCCGACGACAACCAGCCGAGCGTGCAGATCCAGGTGTACCAGGGTGAGCGCGAGATCGCGGCGTACAACAAGAAGCTCGGCATGTTCGAGCTCACCGGCCTCCCGCCGGCGCCCCGCGGCGTCCCGCAGATCGAGGTCACCTTCGACATCGACGCCAACGGCATCGTCCACGTCAGTGCCAAGGACCTGGGCACCGGCAAGGAGCAGTCGATGGTCATCACCGGTGGCTCGGCCCTGAGCAAGGACGAGATCGACCAGATGATGAAGGACGCCGAGGCGCACGCCGAGGAGGACAAGAAGCGTCGCGACGAGGCCGAGGTCCGCAACCAGGCCGAGTCCCTCGTGCACCAGACGGAGAAGTTCGTCAAGGACAACGAGGAGAAGGTCCCGGCCGAGGTCAAGACCAAGGTCGAGTCCGCCATCGCCGAGGTCAAGGACGCCCTCGGTGGCACCGACACCGAGGCCATCAAGTCCGCGGTGGAGAAGCTGGGCACGGAGTCGCAGGCGCTGGGTGAGGCCATCTACGCCTCCGCCAACGCCGAGGCCGCCGACGGCCAGCCCACCGGCGGTGCCGACGGCGCCGACGACGTGGTCGACGCCGAGGTCGTGGACGAGCCCGACGACGCCAAGGAGGGTGACTCGAAGTGAGCCCCCGCGAGGAGGAGCACCGCGAGGAGCCCGTGCGGGTGACCGACCGGCGGCGGATCGACCCGGAGACGGGTCAGGTCCGCCCGCCGGGCGGCCCGGTGGACGAGGCCGACCTCGACGAGGTGGCCGTGGAGTACCACGACGCGGAGCCGGCCAGTGCCGAGGACGCCGTCGGCAGCGGTGTCGAGGAGGGGGCCGCCGACGAGGGCATGGACCCGCTCCAGACCGAGCTGCTCGAGCGCACGGCCGACCTGCAGCGCGTCTCGGCGGAGTACGCCAACTACCGCCGCCGGGTGGAGCGCGACCGGCAGCAGGTCATCGACACCGCCAAGGCGTCGGTGGTCTCCTCGCTGCTCGGCGTGCTCGACGACCTGGCCCGCGCCCGCAGCCACGGTGACCTGCAGGGCCCGCTCAAGGCCGTGTCGGACAAGCTCACCGACGCGCTGGTCGGCCAGGGCCTGGCGGCCTTCGGCGCGGAGGGCGACCCGTTCGACCCCGCGCTGCACGAGGCGGTCTCGCACGAGGGCTCCGGTGGCGAACCGGTGCTCAGCGCCGTGATGCGCCAGGGCTACCGGTTCGGCGACCGGGTGCTGCGCCCGGCGATGGTGGCGGTGTCCGAGGACCCCGTGCCGGACGCCGGCTCCGCCCCGGCCGAGGACGCTGCGGCGACCTCGGCGGTCCAGGACAAACCAGCAGAATGAGGGGAGGAGACGCCCAGTGAGTGCGCGGGACTGGATGGACAAGGACTTCTACGGCGAGCTGGGCGTCTCCTCCGACGCCTCCTCCGAGGAGATCAAGAAGGCCTACCGCAAGCTCGCTCGCGAGCTGCACCCGGACGCCAACCCCGGGGACGCCAAGGCGGAGGCGCGCTTCAAGGCGGTGTCGGAGGCGCACGGTGTGCTCTCCGACCCCGCCAAGCGCAAGGAGTACGACGAGGCCCGCAGCCTCTTCGCCGCCGGCGGGGGTCGCGGGTTCGGTGGTGGGCGCCCCGGTGCGGGGATGCCCAACGACTTCGACCTGAACGACCTGTTCGGCCAGGCCCGCAACGGCGGGTTCCAGGCCGACCCGGGCAGCTTCAACGACCTGTTCGGCGGGCTGTTCGGCAAGTCCGGCGGGCAGCAGGCGAGCCGTCCCCAGCGCGGGGGCGACGTGGAGACCGAGGTGCGCCTGGACTTCGCCGACGCCACCAAGGGTGCGGTGGTCCCGCTGCGGCTCACCAGCCCGGCGGCGTGCACCACCTGCCACGGCAGCGGCGCCAAGCCGGGCACCCACCCGCGCAGCTGTCCCACCTGCGGCGGAGCCGGCGTGGTCAGCCGCAACCAGGGGGCGTTCGGCTTCAGCGAGCCCTGCCGGGACTGCCGCGGCACCGGCTCGCTGGTGGACGACCCGTGCCCGGAGTGCCGGGGAACCGGCACCACCACGCGCACCCGCACCATCACTGTGCGAATCCCCGCCGGGGTGGACGACGGGCAGCGCATCCGGCTGGCCGGGCAGGGCGAGGCCGGCCTGCGCGGCGCCCCGGCCGGCGACCTGTTCGTCACCGTGCACGTCACCCCCGACCCGGTGTTCCGCCGGGACGGCAACAACCTCACCATCACCGTGCCGGTGAGCTTTGGCGAGCTGGCGCTGGGCACCACGCTGTCGGTGCCCACGCTGGACGGCCGGGTGAAGATGAAGGTCCCCGCCGGCTCGGCCAACGGCCGGGTGCTGCGCCTGCGCGGCCGCGGGGTGAGCAAGCGCGACGGCCAGGCCGGTGACCTGCTGGTCACCCTGGAGGCGGCGGTGCCCCCGACGCTGAGCCCCGAGGCCCAGCAGGCGCTGCAGGCCTACGTCGAGGCCGAGCGCGCCAGCGGGTTCGACCCGCGAGCACGCTGGGCGGGCGCGATGGCGGGCGATCGCTGATGGCCGGGCCCGGACCCACCCCGGGGCCCTCGCCGTCCATGGACCCCGACGCCCGGGTCTTCGTGATCAGCGTGGCTGCCGAGCTGGCGGGCATGCACGCCCAGACCCTGCGCACCTACGACCGGCTCGGCCTGGTCACCCCGCACCGCAGCCCCGGCGGCGGGCGGCGCTACTCCCCACGGGACGTGGCGCTGCTGCGCGAGGTGCAGCGGCTGTCCCAGGACGACGGGGTGAACCTCGCCGGCATCAAGCGCATCATCGAGCTGACCGAGCAGGTGACGGCGCTGCAGGACCAGGTGGAGGAGCTCACTGACGAGCTCGAGCGCACCCGCGCCTCCGCCGAGCAGGCCACCGCTGGCGTGCACGCCAGCTACCGGCGCGACCTGGTGCCGGTGCGCCGCTCCACCGCCGTGGTGGTCTGGAAGCCGCGCCGGTAGCTGCGCCGGCTCCCGTGCCGGTGCGGGCGACCGGTCAGGCCGTGGCTTTCTCCAGCTCGGCCAGCGAGTCCTCCAGGTGCACCAGGAGACGTTGCAGCCGCGGCACGTTGCGCCGGCAGCCGGTGAGCCCGAACTGCATGGTGTCGGCGTAGCTGGCCACCGTGATGTTCAGCGCCTGGCCGTCCACGGGGATGGAGGCGGGGAAGAAGTTCTCCAGCCGCGCCCCGTTCCAGAAGCGCTCCGTGTCCGGCCCCGGCACGTTGGAGATGATGATGTTGAACGGCGGCCCGGTGAGGCGATCGGCGCCCCCGAGCGGGCCCAGCGCCAGGCCACCGATGTTCAGCGCGCTCACCGCCAGGCTCTGCAGCGGGCTCAGCCCGGCCAGCACGTTCTTGGAGTACCGCATCGACTGGTGCACGCGGTGCAGGCGCTGCCCGGCATCGGTCAGCTCGGTGCCCAGGTTGCACAGCACCGCCCCCACCGCGTTGCCCTCGCCGTCGCCCTCCTTGCGCAACGACACCGGCACCATCGCGACCAGCGGCTCGTCGGGCAGGGCGCCCAGCTCCAGCAGGTAGCGACGCAGCGCCCCGGCGGACATGGCCAGCACCGTGTCGTTGACCGTCACTCCCGCGGCGTCGCTGACCGCGCGCAGCCGCTCCATCGGCCAGGCCTGCGCGGCGAAGCGTCGGGCGCCGGTGATGGGGACGTTGAAGATCGTGCGCGGCGCCTGGAAGGGCAGGGCCGCGGTGTTGTCGTTGAACGCCTGCAGCGCGCTGCCGATGGTGGCGGGGGCGATCCCGGCCACGTCCAGCGCCGCGCGGGCGACGCCGCCGAGCGCGGCGGACAGCGGGCTCGACCCGCCGCTGCTGGGCTTGTCCGCACGCTCTGCCTGCTTGCGGTCCTCCGGCTCCACCCACGGCGAGACGAACGGCATGGTGGCGTCCTCGCTCAGCGCGCGGTACCACGCCCGGGTGGCCGCGACCCCGTCGATCAGCGCGTGGTGGGTCTTGAAGTACACCGCCACGCGGCCGTCGTTGAGGCCCTCGATCACGTGCAGCTCCCACAGCGGGCGGTGCCGGTCCAGCAGGGTGCCGTGCAGCCGCGAGACCAGCTCCAGCAGCTCGCGGACCCGGCCCGGGCTGGGCAGCGCGGACAGCCGGAGGTGGTAGTCCGCGTCGACCGTGGCGTCGTGCGTCCACCGCAGCGGGGCGAAGCTGGTGAGCAGGTGCTGCGGCTTGCGCAGGAAGAGCTGGCGCATGTTGTCGGTGTCGGAGAGGTCCTCGTACATCGAGCGGGCCAGCCCGGCTCCGTCGCTGCCCTCCGGCGGGGTGAACAGCGAGAGCCCACCCACGTGCATCGGGTGTTCCCTGCTCTCCATGAGCAGGAACATCGAGTCGACCGGCGACATGAACGCCATGCCAGAGCCCCCTACCGCATCATCTTCGTGGAGTTCGTCCGACCAGCGGTGACGCCGGCTCGGCGGCGACGGCCAAGACGGGGACAGCGCTGTCAGCGAAACGCTTCCTGCACAGTAGGGCGCGTCTGCTGCTGCGGCCACCCGTTGGTGCTCAGCGGTTGAGCCAGCCGATCACCTGGCGGTTGAGCCAGTACGGGGTCATCCGGGTGAGCGGGGCCGCCAGCCTGGTCTGCGCACCCACCATCACGTGCGGCGAGCGCACCCGGCGGCGGCCGGACAGCACGCGGTGCACCTGGCGGGCCACGTCCTCCGGGCCCAGCCGGACGCCGAGCCTGCGGGTGGTGCCCAGGTCCTTGATCTCGTCCACCATGGCGGTCCGGACGAACAGCGGCCACAGCGAGGTGACGGTGATCCCGGTGCCGCGCCACTCGATGTCCAGGGCCTCGGTGAGGCTCTTGACCGCCGACTTCGTGGCGCCGTACACCGCGAGGCCGGGCTGGCCGTACATCGCCGACGCCGAGGCCAGGTTGAGCAGGTGCGCCTGGGGGGAGCGCAGCAGGTACGGGTAGGCCAGCCGGGCGCCGCGGATCACCCCGCCCACGTTGACCTGCACCAGGCGCAGGTGGGTGTCCACGTCCTGCTCCACGAACGTGCCTGCGGAGATGACCCCGGCGTTGTTCACCAGGGCGTCGAGCACGCCCCCGGTGCCAGCGGTCAGCTCGGTCAGCGCCTGCTCCCAGTCGGCGGTGCTGGTGACGTCCAGGCGCCCGCAGTGGATGGGCACCGCCGCGCCGGCGGCCTCCGGAGCCTCGGCCAGGTCGGGGACCGTGAGGTCGAACGCGCCCACCCGCCAGCCCTGCTGGGCCAGCAGCAGCGCGGTGGCGCGGCCGATGCCCGACTGGGCGCCGGTGACGAGGACGGTGCGTGGGGCCACGGTTGCTGCTCCTAGCTGAGGGTGGGGCACGGGGTGGGGGAGGTCAGCACGTAGCGGCTGGTGGGCACCACGTCGATGCCCTGGGCGGCGCCGAAGGTGTCGACGCTGGCCGCCATGGCCTGCAGCCGGCGAGCGAGCTCGGCGTCGTCGCCGCCCGAGCCGTAGAAGGCGTGCACGTCCTGCAGCGCCTCGGGGCGGAAGACCTCCTCCACGATGCCGTCCACCACCGGGGCGTCGGGAGTGAGCGCGCGCACCACCACGTTCTGCACGTAGCCGTGGGTCTCCTGGGTCTCGATGGCCACCGTGGTGTGGTGGTTCTGCCAGCGGTCCAGCCAGGTCGCCGGGTCCAGCTCGGCCGGGCGGCGCAGGAAGGCGACGTTGGTGAAGCCGTAGCCGCGCGCACCCGGCTCCCACTGCGGAGCCATCGGCACCGACTCGGTGACCAGGTAGCCGGCGATGCGTCCGCTGATCTCGGCCAGCAGCTGCTCCAGGGCGGGCCGGACCGGGCCGGCCACGGTGTCCACCCACACGCTGACCACGGCGCTGATGGGAACATCGAAGGTGGTGATCCGCAGCATCGCCGTGGCCACCGCGTCGTCGGAGACGTTCACCTGCACGCCCCGGGCGCCGGCGGCGGTGAGCTGCTCGGCCACCTCGCCGCGCAGCCGCTCCGCCCAGCCTGCTGAGGGCTCGTCCGGGCGGGGCCACAGCGCGTACACCAGCTTCTCCATGGGCGCGGATGCTACGGAGCCGGCGGGCGGGGCGGAACCGCGAAGTTCCGACCACCGGAATCGCAACGGCCCCAGGGCAACGCCTAGACTTGAGCGGAACAGGCTAAGGTTTGTTGACGTTGGACCTTGCAGGGCCTTCGGGCGCAGCACGAGCAGACCATGAGGTGGATCAGTGGACTCCTTCACGCCGACGACCAAGACGCAGCAGGCGCTGTCGACCGCTGTGCAGTCAGCGACCAGCGCCGGACACCCCGACGTGCGGCCCGCGCACCTGCTGGTCAGCCTGCTCGGAGTCAGCGACGGCATCACCGGACCGCTGCTGACCGCCGTCGGCGCCGACCCGGCCGCCGTGCGCGCCGAGGCCGAGACCCTGCTGCGGCGCATCCCCGCCGCGTCCGGGGCCACCGTCGCCGCGCCGCAGCTCGACCGCCCGGCGCTGCGGGCCCTCAACGCCGCCCAGCAGCTGGCCGAGTCGATGGGCGACGAGTACGTCTCCACCGAGCACCTGCTGGTCGGCCTGGCCGAGGGTGACTCCGACGTGGCCAAGCTGCTGGTGGGCCACGGCGCCACCGCGCAGGCCCTGCGCGAGGCCTTCACCACCGTGCGCGGCTCCGCCCGGGTCACCAGCCCCGACCCGGAGGGCAGCTACCAGGCACTGGAGAAGTACGGCTCCGACCTCACCGCCCGCGCCCGCGACGGTGAGCTGGACCCGGTGATCGGCCGCGACGCGGAGATTCGCCGGGTGGTGCAGGTGCTCAGCCGCCGCACCAAGAACAACCCGGTGCTCATCGGTGAGCCGGGCGTGGGCAAGACCGCCATCGTGGAGGGCCTCGCCCAGCGCATCATCGCCGGCGACGTGCCCGACAGCCTGCGCGGCCGCCGGGTGATCTCCCTCGACCTGGGCTCCATGGTCGCCGGTGCCAAGTACCGCGGCGAGTTCGAGGAGCGCCTCAAGGCGGTGCTCGCCGACATCCAGGCCAGTGCCGGCGAGGTCATCACCTTCATCGACGAGCTGCACACCATCGTCGGCGCCGGCGCCACCGGGGAGGGCGCCATGGACGCGGGCAACATGATCAAGCCGATGCTCGCCCGCGGCGAGCTGCGCCTGGTGGGGGCCACCACGCTGGAGGAGTACCGCCAGCACATCGAGAAGGACGCTGCCCTGGAGCGCCGCTTCCAGCAGGTCTTCGTGGGCGAGCCCAGCGTGCCCGACACCGTGGGCATCCTGCGCGGGCTCAAGGAGCGCTACGAGGTGCACCACGGCGTGCGCATCACCGACAGCGCGCTGGTGGCCGCGGCCACCCTGTCCGACCGCTACATCACCGCCCGCTTCCTGCCGGACAAGGCCATCGACCTGGTGGACGAGGCGGCCTCGCGGCTGCGCATGGAGATCGACTCCCGGCCGGTGGAGGTGGACGAGGTGGAGCGCGAGGTGCGCCGCCTGGAGATCGAGGAGGTGGCGCTGTCCTCGGAGAGCGACGCCGCCTCGCAGGACCGGCTGGAGACGCTGCGCGGTGAGCTCGCCGACGCCCGGGAGCGGCTCAACGCCCTCAGCGCCCGCTGGCAGAACGAGAAGAATGCCATCGAGGGGGTGCGCGAGCTCAAGGAGCAGCTGGAGACGCTGCGCGGGGAGTCCGAGCGGGCTGAGCGCGACGGCGACCTCGGCCGGGCCGCGGAGCTGCGCTACGGCCGCATCCCCGAGCTGGAGCGCAAGCTCGCCGAGGCCACCAGCGTGGCCACCGACGGCGACGTGCTGCTCAAGGAGGAGGTCGGGCCGGACGACGTGGCCGACGTGGTCTCCGCCTGGACGGGCATCCCGGCCGGGCGGCTGCTGGAGGGCGAGACCGCCAAGCTGCTGCGCATGGAGGAGGTCATCGGCTCCCGGGTGGTGGGCCAGGAGGCGGCCGTCGCCGCGGTCAGCGACGCCGTCCGCCGCGCCAGGGCCGGGGTGGCCGACCCGGACCGGCCGACGGGATCGTTCCTGTTCCTCGGCCCCACCGGCGTCGGCAAGACCGAGCTGGCCAAGGCGCTGGCGGAGTTCCTCTTCGACGACGAGCGCGCCATGGTGCGCATCGACATGAGCGAGTACGGCGAGAAGCACTCCGTCGCCCGGCTGGTGGGGGCGCCCCCGGGCTACGTCGGCTACGACGCCGGTGGCCAGCTGACCGAGGCGGTGCGCCGCCGGCCGTACACGGTGGTGCTCTTCGACGAGGTGGAGAAGGCGCACCCGGACGTCTTCGACATCCTGCTGCAGGTGCTCGACGACGGCCGCCTCACCGACGGCCAGGGCCGCACGGTGGACTTCCGCAGCACCATCCTGGTGCTCACCTCCAACCTGGGGGCCGGCGGCACCAAGGAGCAGGTGATGGAGGCGGTGCGCCGGGCGTTCAAGCCGGAGTTCGTCAACCGCCTGGACGACGTGCTGGTCTTCGACGCGCTCACCGAGGCCCAGCTCGAGCACATCGTGGACATCCAGCTGGCCGCGCTGGCCAAGCGGCTGGAGGCCCGCCGGCTCACCCTGCAGGTCTCCGCGGCGGCCCGCACCTGGCTGGCCGAGCGCGGGTTCGACCCGCAGTACGGCGCCCGGCCGCTGCGGCGCCTGGTGCAGCACGCCATCGGTGACCAGCTGGCCCGAGAGCTGTTGGGCGGCAAGGTGCACGACGGTGACACCGTCGCGGTGGACGTGGCGCCGGACGGGGCGGCGCTGGTGGTGGGCGCACCCGAGCCGGTCGCCTGAGTCGCCCTCCGCGGCGGTCCCTCGCCGACGCCGGCGACGGTTAGGGTGTCGGGCGTGAGCGCCCGATGAGCACAGCCCTGGTCGTCGCCGGCATCGTGCTGCTGGCGGTGGGTCTGGCCGTGCTGGCGCTGGACGCCCGCCGCAGCACCGCCGGTGTCCGTGCGCGCCGCCAGTGGGCGCAGGAGCACGGCGGCCGCCACCAGGAGGCCGACCCTGCCCTCGCCGGGTGGTGGCGCCACGGGGTCTTCGCCGACAGCGACGCAGGCCGCGCGGTGCAGGTGGTGAGCCTGGTCGACGACGGCCGGCCAGTGCACCTGTTCGACCTGCAGCGCGCCGGCGCCACCGCCTGCACGGTGCTGGCGGTGCGCCGGCCGAGTGAGTCCGAGGTGGTGCTGGAGCTGCGCCAGGGCTCGGTGTCCACCGGCAGCGCCGGCCTGGCGTCCGGGCTGGACCTGCTGGGCCCGGTGGGAGAGCGCTACGCCTTCACCAACGACCTCGAGGCGGCCCGCGCCGTGGTGGACGACCAGCTGGTGGAGCTGGTCACCGCCGCCGGCTACGACCTCACCGTGCTCTGGGTGGAGGGTGGCTGGGCGCTGGCCGCGCTGGACCCCACCGCGGGACCCGAGCGGTGGGATGACGTGCTGGTGCTGCTGGGGCGCCTGGGCGAGCTGGCGCACGGCCTGCCCGCCACCCAGCCGGTCTGACCACCGGTGCGCAGCTAGCCTCTCGGCCATGACCTCCCGCACCGCCCTCGTCACCGGTCCCACCTCCGGCATCGGCGCCGCGTTCGCCCGCCGCCTGGCCGCCGACGGCTACGACCTGGTGCTGGTGGCCCGGGACACCGCCAAGCTGGAGGCGCTGGCCGCGGAGCTGAGCAGCCACCACCGCAGCACCGCCACCGTGCTCACCGCCGACCTCACCCGCGCCGAGGACCGCGCCGTCGTGGCTGACCGCGCCCGCCAGGGCCTGGACCTGTTGGTGAACAACGCCGGCTTCGCCACCTCGGGGGAGTTCTGGACCACCGACCCCGAGCAGCTGCAGGCCCAGCTGGACGTCAACGTCACCGCCGTCATGCAGCTGAGCAGGGCTGCGCTGCCGGCGATGATCGCCGCGGGCAGCGGGGCGGTGGTCAACGTGGCCAGCGTCGCCGGCCTGGTTCCTGGGCGGGGTTCCACCTACTCGGCCAGCAAGGCGTGGGTGATCTCCTTCTCCGAGGGTCTCGCCGGTGGGCTGGCCGGCACCGGCGTGCAGGTGCAGGCGCTGTGCCCAGGCTTCGTGCGCACCGAGTTCCACGCCCGCGCCGGCATCGACATGAGCTCCACCTCCGACCGGCTGTGGCTGCAGCCCGGCGACGTCGTCCACGCGAGCCTGGCCGACCTGCGTCGCGGCAGGGTGGTCTCCGTGCCCGGCCGGCAGTACAAGGCGCTGGTCGGGGCCTCCCACCTGCTGCCGCGCAGCGCCCTGCGCTGGGCGGCCACCCGCGTGGGCAACGCCCGCGGCCGCAGCTGATCTCGCGGCCAGGGCTGAGCACCGCCTGGCTGGTCGGGCCGCCGCCTCGGTAGCGTGAGCGCCATGCCTGCCGCCGTGGATCCTGCCGCCCGTGCCCGCCTCGCCGAGCTGGTCCGCGACCTCGCAGTGGTGCACGGCAAGGTCACGCTGTCCTCCGGCGCGGAGGCCGACTACTACGTGGACCTGCGCCGGGCCACGCTGCACCACGAGGCCAGCCCGCTGATCGGCCGGCTGCTGCGTGAGCTGACCGCCGACTGGGACTTCGCCGCGGTGGGCGGGCTGACCCTGGGTGCTGACCCGGTGGCCACCGCCATGCTGCACGCGGGCACCGGCCTGGACGCCTTCGTGGTGCGCAAGTCCACCAAGACGCACGGCATGCAGCGGCTCATCGAGGGCCCGGACGTGGCGGGTCGCCGGGTGCTGGTGGTGGAGGACACCACCACCACGGGAAACTCCCCGCTCACCGCCGTCGCCGCGCTGCGCGAGGTGGGTGCGGAGGTGGTCGGCGTGGCCACCGTGGTGGACCGGGCCACCGGCGCCGACGCGGTGATCGCCGAGCAGGGGCTGGAGTACCGGTCGCTGCTCACCCTGGCTGACCTCGGGCTGGCCTGAGCGCCATCCACGCGGGAGAGCAGTGAGCGAGCACGTGGTGGACGCCGCGGAGGCTTCAGCGGTCTCCGAGGCCGGGCCCACCGAGTGGGCGCAGGCGCCGGTCGGCGTGGGTCCCTGGGTGGGACCGCTGCCGGAGGACCCGCGCTACGACCCCGAGCTGCTGGCCGAGGGCGATCGGCGCAACGTCGTGGACGCCTACCGGTACTGGCGGCGCGAGGCCATCGTCGCCGACCTGGACACCCGCCGGCACCCGCTGCACGTGGCCATCGAGAACTTCGGTCACGACGGCAACATCGGCACCGTGGTGCGCACCGCCAACGCCTTCGCGGCAGCGGCCGTGCACATCGTGGGCCGCAAGCGGTGGAACCGCCGTGGCGCCATGGTCACCGACCGCTACCAGCACGTGCACCACCACCCGGACGTCCCCACCCTGGCCGGCTACGCCCGCGCGCAAGGGCTGACCGTGGTGGCGGTGGACAACACCCCGGGTGCGCAGCCGCTGGAGACCACCGAGCTGCCCCGGCACTGCCTGCTGCTGTTCGGCCAGGAGGGTCCCGGGGTGAGCCCGGAGGCCGTCGAGCACGCCACGCTCACCGTGTCCATCGCCCAGTTCGGCTCCACCCGCAGCATCAACGCCGGGGTGGCTGCGGGCATCGCCATGCACACCTGGGTGCGCCAGCACGCTGACCTGCGCCAAGCCTGGTGAGCACCTGGGCGCAGCGGGCCGCCGCCGCCGAGGACGCGGTGCTGCACCACCACCTGCGGCCGCTGTGGGGGCTGCCCGGTACCACGCTGGGGCTGATGGTGGTGCCCCCGGCGCCGGAGCACCGCACGTTCGCCAAGTGGTGCTACTGGTGGCAGGCGCACCTGCTGGACTGCCTGGTGGACGCGGCCACCCGCGAGCCCGACCCGCAGCGGACCCGCCGGGTGCGGGAGGTGGCCCGGGGCATCCAGGTGCGCAACCTCGGCAGCTGGACCAACAGCTACTACGACGACATGGCTTGGCTGGCGCTGGCCCTGCAGCGCGCCGACACCGAGCTGGCGGTGGCGCACCCGCGCGGGTCGCAGGCCCTGCTGGTCGAGCTGCAGCAGGCCTACCAGCAGGCCGGCGGGCAGGGCATCCCGTGGCGGCGCGGGGACGACTTCCGCAACACCCCCGCGAACGGACCGGCGGCCATCCTCTTCGCGCGCAGCGGCCGCGTGTCGGCGGCCGCGGACACCGCCGACTGGCTGCACACCCGGTTGCTGGACCCCGCCACCGGCCTGGTCTGCGACGGGCTGCGTCCTGGTGCGGCCGGCGCGGTGGTGGAGGCCACCAAGTACACCTACTGCCAGGGCGTGGTGCTGGGGGCGGAGACCGAGCTGGCGGTGCGCACCGGCGCCGCCGTGCACGCGCGTCGGGTGCACCGACTGGTGCGCGCGGTGCAGACCCACCTGGCGCCCAGCGGCGTGCTGGTGGGTGCCGGCGGCGGGGACGGCGGGCTGTTCGCCGGCATCCTGGCGCGCTACCTGGCCGTGGTCGCCCGCCAGCTGCCCGGCGACGACGACGCCGACGCGCAGGCCCGGGCCACGGCCCGCCGGTTGGTGCTCAGCTCCGCCGACGCCGCGTGGCGCCACCGCGACGAGGTGGCGGGACGACCGGTGTTCGGCCCCAGCTGGGCGCAGCCACCGCTGGCCGGCCGGCGGGACCTCTCGGTGCAGCTGTCGGCGTGGATGCTGCTGGAGGCTGCCGCCACCCTGCCCGGTTGAGCGGGGGCTAGTGGTCCAGCGCCGGCAGGTCGGGGGCGGGCACCACGTCGGGGTCCTCCGGGCGCTCCACCTCCTGGCGGTAGCGGAACAACCCCCACGCGGTGCCCACCACCAGCAGCACCACCAGCACGGCGACGGCGGTGTGCAGCAGCCACGGGACGGTGTCGAGCAACCCGGCGCCGTAGTAGCCGAGCAGCAGCAGGGTGGGCACCCAGATCAGCGCACCCAGGCTGCTGGCCAGCAGGTAGCGCCGCGGGTTCATGTGCGCGGCCCCGGCGAGCATCGGCGCCAGGGTGCGCACCCAGGGGATCCAGCGGGCGATCACCACGGCCCAGAAGCCGTAGCGGTGCATCAGGTCGGTGGCGCGCAGCAGGTTCTTGCGGTTGAGCACCCGGCCGCCCTTGCGGGCGAGGACCTTGGTGCCGGCGTGCGTGCCCACCTGGTAGCCCACCTGGTTGCCGGCGATGGCCACCACCGTGGCCGTGCCCGCCAGCCACCACGCCTGGTGCTCGCTGTGGTGCGCGGCCAGCACCACGCCAGCGGTGAGCAGCAGCGAGTCGCCGGGGAGGAACAGCCCGACGATGAAGGCGCACTCCAGCAGCACGAAGCCCAGCACGATCACCCACACCAGCACCGGGCCCGCGGTCTCCAGCGGACCGTAGGTCGCCGCGACGAGCTGGGCGCCCGGCGGCACGTCAGACGGCGGCGGTCCCGCGGGCGGTACCGCCGCTCTCGTCCTGCGCCGACGCGTCGTCGGTCGGGACGGCAGCGCTGGCGGCGTCGGCGCGCACAGCTGCATCGGCCTGGGTCCTGGCCCGCGTGGACGCCCGGCGGTTGCGGAGCACCTCGACGAGGATCGGCACCACCGACAGCGCCACGATGAGCAGCAGGATGGCCTCGATGTTCTTGCTCACGAAGTCCACGTTGCCCAGCAGTCGTCCCAGCAGGATGACCCCGGCACCCCAGAGCACGCCACCGACGATGTTGTAGGTGACGAAGGTGCGGTAGCGCATCTTGGCCACCCCGGCGGTCACCGGCATGAAGGTGCGCACGATGGGCACGAAGCGGGCCAGGATGATGGCCTTGGGGCCGTGCTTGTCGAAGAACTCGTGCGCGTCAGCCACGTACTTGCGCTTGAAGAACCGGGAGTCCTCCCGGTTGAAGATGGCCGGCCCGGCCTTGCGGCCGATGAAGTAGCCGACCTGGTCACCGGCGATGGCCGCGATCGGCACCGTGAGCATCAGCAGCCACACCGGGGCGATCGAGGGGACCGGGTGCCCGGCGAGCACCGCGTCCCCGGTGGAGATGAGCCCGGCGGTGAACAGCAGCGAGTCGCCCGGGAGGAAGAAGCCGAAGAGCAGGGCGCACTCCACGAAGACCACGGTCAGCAGTCCGGCGAAGCCGAAGTTCTCGAGCAGGTAGTTCGGCTGGATGAACTCCGGGCCCACGGACAGGACGGCGGTGCTGGCTGGGGTCACCGCGCCCACGATACCGGCGAGCCGTTGGTCCCTTGCCCTTCCGTGGGGGCAAGTTGTCATACTGACTGTCAATTACTGCCCGTGCGCCACCACCACGGCGTGCGCGGGTGCCGTCGCTCAAGGAGGACCGTCAACGATGCCGATCGCCACCCCAGAGGTCTACGCCGACATGCTCGACCGGGCCAAGGCCGGCTCGTTCGCCTACCCGGCCATCAACTGCACGTCCTCGGAGACGATCAACGCCGCGCTGAAGGGCTTCGCCGACGCCGGCAGCGACGGAATCATCCAGTTCTCCACCGGTGGCGCGGAGTTCGGCTCGGGCACCGGGGTGAAGGACATGGTCACCGGGGCCGTGGCGCTGGCGGAGTTCGCGCACGTCGTGGCCGAGAAGTACTCCATCAACGTGGCGCTGCACACCGACCACTGCCCCAAGGACAAGCTGGACAGCTACGTCCGCCCGCTCATCGCCATCAGCAAGGAGCGCGTGGACGCCGGGCGCAACCCGCTGTTCCAGTCGCACATGTGGGACGGCTCCGCCGTGCCGCTGGAGGAGAACCTGGAGATCGCCAAGGACCTGCTGGCCGCCACCGCGGCCGCGCGGATCATCCTGGAGGTGGAGATCGGCGTGGTCGGTGGCGAGGAGGACGGCGTCGACAACGAGATCAACGACAAGCTGTACACCACCGCGGACGACTACCTGAAGACCGTCGAGGCGCTCGGCGGCGGCGACACCGGCTCGCGCTACCTGCTGGCCGCCACCTTCGGCAACGTGCACGGCGTCTACAAGCCGGGCAACGTCAAGCTGCGCCCGGAGGTGCTCGCCGAGGGTCAGCGGGTGGCCGCGGAGAAGCTCGGCCTGCCCGCCGACGCCAAGCCCTTCGACCTGGTCTTCCACGGCGGCTCGGGCTCGCTGCTGTCGGAGATCCACGAGGCGCTGGGCTACGGCGTCATCAAGATGAACGTGGACACCGACACCCAGTACGCCTTCACCCGCCCCATCGCCGGGCACATGCTCGGCAACTACGACGGCGTGCTCAAGATCGACGGCGAGGTGGGCAACAAGAAGGTCTACGACCCGCGCAGCTACCTCAAGAAGGCCGAGGGTGGCATGGCCGCCCGCGTCGTCGAGGCCTGCGAGAACCTCCGCTCGGCTGGTCAGTCGAAGGGCTGACCCGCCCCCTCGTTCGGCACTCAGGGCCCGCAACGCCGTTCTCCGCGCTCGCGCGGGGCGTTGCGGGCCCTGAGTGCTGGGGGTGGGGCACCGGGTGCCTGCCCGTCCGGCTGCGGGGCATGATGGGCCCATGACCTACCCCGATCTGCTTGGCCCCCAGCCCACCCTGCTGCCCGGCGACCCCGAGGCGGAAGCCGCTCTGCGCGAGGGCACCGACCCCGTGGCCGTGGCCGCCGAGCACCCCGCCGCCAGCATCGCCTGGGCCACCCTCGCCGAGGGCGCCCTCGAGGCCGGCGAGCCCGTCACCGCCTACGCCTTCGCCCGGACCGGCTACCACCGTGGTCTGGACCAGCTGCGCCGCAACGGCTGGAAGGGCTTCGGCCCGGTGCCGTACTCGCACGAGCCCAACCGTGGCTTCCTGCGCGCCGTGGCCGCGCTGACCAAGGCCGCCACCGCCATCGGCGAGACCGACGAGCAGGCTCGCTGCCTGACGCTGCTCAACGACTGCGATCCCGAGGCCGCCGTGCAGCTCGGCCTCGCCTGATCCACCTCCCGGCGGTGCTGCGGCGTCTGTTCGACCGGCTGCACCCGGCTCTGCAGACCCGGGTGCGGCGGCTGCGCGCCACCGAGCTGGCGGTGCTGCAGTGCGCCCTGGCCGCTGGGCTGGCCTGGTTCCTGGCCCGCGACGTCGTCGGTCACGCGGAGCCGTTCTTCGCGCCCATCGCCGCCGTGGTGTGCCTGGGGGTCTCCCTGGGTGCCCGGCTGCGCCGCGCCGTCGAGCTGGTGGCCGGGGTCAGCGTGGGCATCCTGGTGGGCGACCTGCTGATCTCGGTGATCGGCAGCGGCGCCTGGCAGATCAGCGTGGTGGTGCTGCTGGCCATGACCACCGCGCTGCTGCTCGACGGCGGCGGGGTGTTCACCCTGCAGGCCGGCACCTCGGCCGTGCTGGTCGCCACCCTGCTGCCGCCGGGGGGCTCAGCCGGCGTCAACCGCTTCGTGGACGCCCTCGTCGGTGGTGTCGTGGGCATCGTGGTGATGTCGCTGATACCGGCCGATCCGGTGCGCTCGGCCCGCAGCGACGTGGCCAAGGTGCTCGACGAGCTGATGGCCTCGCTGCACCTGGTGGCCCGCGGACTCACCGACGCCGAGGAGGCGCCCGTGCTCGAGGCGCTGCGCCGGGCGCGGTCCACCCAGGGCAGCCTCGACAGCCTGCGCGCCAACCTCGCCGCCGGGCGGGAGCTGGCCCGCATCGCCCCGCTGCGCTGGCGCTCGCGGCAGCGCCTGGCCCAGCTGGACGCCACCGCCACCCCGCTGGACAACACCGCCCGCAACCTGCGGGTGCTGGCCCGGCGGTCGCTGGCGGCGGTGCGCGACCACGAGCAGGTCGAGCCGCGGCTGGTGGCGCAGGTGGAGGGCACCGCTGCGGCGATGGCCACGCTGCGGGCCGCGGTGTGCTCCGCGCGCGAGGAGGTGCCCGAGCTGGGCCCCGCGGCGCTGCAGCTGCGGCAGGTGGCGGCCGGGCTGACCAGCGACCTCGGAGCCAGCGGTGGTCTTTCGGTGCGGGTGGTGGTCGGTCAGCTGCGCTCCGCCGTGGTGGACCTGCTGCGGGTGGCCGGGGCCAGCCGCGTCTCGGCGCTGGCCAGCCTGCCGCCCACGGTCGAGCACCCCGCCGTTCCGCCGGACGTGGAGAACCTGGACCGCTGAGAACCTGGGCTGCTGAGAACCTGGACCGCTGAGCGGCGAGCCCCTCAGCCCACGAGCAGCCAGTCGGTGGTGTGCCGGTAGAACGTGGAGCGCTTGAGCACCCGCTCGTGCGGCACGCCGTCGCGGGTGAGCACCAGCCCCGTGGAACCGGTCTGCACGGCCCGGCCGGTGACCCACCGCGGGCGCCAGCGCCGCTGTTCGGCCACCCGCAGCCCCGGCTCGTCCCCGCTCGGCTCGATCCACAGCCCGGCGCTGGTGCCGGTGAACACCCGGGTGTTGTCGGCGTAGGTCTCGCCGGTGAGCCGGTCGCCGTCGGGCCCGGTGATGCTGGCCCGCCCGACCAGCGCGATGCCGGCGTCGTCGCGGGCCAGCGGGCGTGGGCGGGCGGTGCCGGTGAGCGCCAGCGCGGCAGCGGCGGCCCCGGCGGGCAGCCCCCAGCACCGGGTTGCCGCGCTCGGTCGCGGGCTCACGTGGGCCAGCTCGACGTCGAGCCGCTCGGTGCGCAGCAGCCGGGTGAGCACCGCCGCCAGGTCGGCGTCATCGCCCACCACCACCAGCCGCTCGGCCTCGCCCAGCAGCGGGTCCACCTCGTCCTTGCCCGGCTGCGCGAGCACCGGTACAGCCGTCATCTGGGCAAGCTCCTGCGGCGGCGTCGTTCCGCCGCAGGTCAGCACTACAGTCCGCACCCGCGAGCTCCTGGTCTAGGGTTCTTCCGGCGCCCACTGACGTGCGCCGCGTCAACACGATCATGCACATGCAGGGAGCAGAACATGCCGGCAGTCGTCCTCATCGGCGCCCAGTGGGGCGACGAGGGCAAGGGCAAGGCCACCGATCTACTGGGCGAGCGGGTCCAGTGGGTGGTCCGCTACCAGGGTGGCAACAACGCGGGACACACGGTGGTCCTGCCCACCGGGGAGAACTTCGCCCTGCACCTCATCCCCTCCGGGATCCTCACCCCTGACGTCACCAACGTCATCGGCAACGGCGTGGTGGTGGACCCCGGCGTGCTGCTGGCCGAGCTGGCCGGGCTGGAGGAGCGCGGGGTGGACACCTCCCGGCTGCTGCTCTCCGCCGACGCGCACCTGCTGATGCCCTACCACGTGGCCATCGACAAGGTCACCGAGCGCTTCCTGGGCAACGCCAAGATCGGCACCACCGGCCGCGGCATCGGACCGGCCTACCAGGACAAGATCGCCCGCGTGGGTGTGCGCGTGGCCGACGTGCTGGACGAGAAGATCCTGCGCCAGAAGGTCGAGGCGGCCCTGGAGTTCAAGAACCAGGTGCTGTCCAAGATCTACAACCGGCGCGCGCTCGACCCCGACCAGGTGGTCGCGGAGGTGCTGGAGCAGGCGGAGGGCTTCAAGCACCGCATCGCCGACACCCGCCTGCAGCTCAACGAGGCGCTGGAGCGCGGCGAGACGGTGCTGCTGGAGGGCAGCCAGGGCACCCTCCTCGACGTCGACCACGGCACCTACCCCTACGTCACCTCCTCCAACCCCACCGCCGGCGGCGCGTCGGTCGGCTCGGGCATCGGCCCCACCCGCATCACCACGGTGCTGGGCATCCTCAAGGCGTACACCACCCGCGTCGGCTCCGGTCCGTTCCCCACCGAGCTGCACGACGAGATGGGCGAGTTCCTCAGCAAGAAGGGCGGCGAGGTGGGGGTCACCACCGGCCGCGCCCGCCGCTGCGGCTGGTTCGACGCCGTCATCGGCCGCTACGCCACCCGCGTCAACGGCATCACCGACTACTTCCTCACCAAGCTCGACGTGCTGTCGGGCCTGGAGACGGTGCCGATCTGCGTGGCCTACGAGGTGGACGGGGTGCGGGTGGAGGACATGCCGATGACCCAGTCGGACGTGCACCACGCCGTGCCGGTCTACGAGGAGATGCCGGGCTGGTTCGAGGACATCAGCGGTGCCCGCACCTTCGAGGAGCTGCCCGCCAACGCCCAGGCCTACGTGCTGCGCATCGAGGAGCTCTGCGGCGCCCGGGTGTCGTGCATCGGGGTCGGTCCCGGCCGGGACGAGACCATCGTCCGGCACGACGTGCTCGCTGGCTGAGAGCGGCGCCCGCGGGGTCCCGGGCCAACAGGGTCGGGACCCCGCCGCGCCGCCCGGTTCGGCGCGCGAGGGCGGCTGCGCAGGTGTTCGAACGGGCCGTCGGTCACTGACCCGGTGACCTGCAGGACTCCGGCGCTGACCTCGGGCGTGGGGAGAATGTCGGAAATGCCCGGGTGTAGTGGATCTCACTGTTTCCAACATGTTACGTGACTCGCACACGGCACCTTTGTTACGTTCGAACACCGTATGACTCCCCCTGACACAGGTACGACCCCGCCCGCTGCTGCCGACCCAAGCTCCCCAGGGCCGTCCGACGGCCTCTCGTTTCGTGCTCCCGGCCCCGGTGACGGCACCCGGATGTGGGAGATCGCCCGCGACTCGCAGGTGCTGGACGTGAACTCCTCCTACGCCTACGTGCTGTGGGGTCGCGACTTCTCCGGCACCTCGATCGTCGCGCTGGACCACGATCGGGTCGTCGGTTTCGTCACCGGCTACCGACGCCCGGACCGCCAGGACACGCTGTTCGTCTGGCAGGTGGCGGTGGACGCCGACCAGCGCGGCAAGGGAGTGGCCGGCCGCATGCTCGACGGCGTGCTCGACCGGCTGGCCACCGCGGGAGTCGTCCGCCTGGAGACCACGATCAGCCCCGACAACGAGGCGTCGCAGGCCCTGTTCACCGCTCTGGCACGCCGGCGCGGCGTGCCCATCAGCACCGAGGAACTGTTTCGACCGGAGCACTTTCCGGACAGCCACGAGGCCGAGGATCTCTACACCGTCGGCCACCGACACGGAGGATGATCGTGACTTCAATCTTCGAGACGCTCGAATCAGATGTGCGCAGCTACAGCCGTGGGTGGCCCGCCGTGTTCGACACCGCCCAGGGATCCTGGATGCGGAGCGAGGACGGCACGGAGTACCTCGACTTCTTCGCCGGGGCCGGCGCGCTGAACTACGGCCACAACCACCCGGTCCTCAAGCAGGCCCTGCTGGAGTACCTCGGCCGCGACGGCGTCACCCACGGGCTGGACATGTCCACCGTGGCCAAGCGCAACTTCCTGCAGACCTTCTCCGACCGGGTGCTGAGCCCGCGCGGGCTGGACTACAAGGTGCAGTTCCCCGGCCCGACGGGCACCAACACCGTGGAGTCCGCGCTCAAGCTGGCGCGCAAGGTGACCGGCCGCGAGGCCATCATCAACTTCACCAACGCCTTCCACGGCATGACGCTGGGCGCGCTGTCGGTCACCGGCAACTCGATGAAGCGGGGCGGTGCCGGCATCCCGCTGGTGCACTCCACCCCGATGCCCTACGACCACTACCTGTCCGAGAGCGACGGGGAGAACTCCGACTTCGACTGGATGGAGCGGGTGCTCGACGACTCCGGCAGCGGCTTCAACCGCCCCGCCGCAGTCATCGTGGAGACCGTGCAGGGTGAGGGCGGCGTGAACGTGGCCCGCGCGTCGTGGCTGCGCTCGCTGGCGGAGCTGTGCGCCAAGCGCGACATCCTGCTCATCGTCGACGACGTGCAGATGGGTTGCGGGCGCACCGGTCCGTTCTTCTCCTTCGAGGAGGCGGGCATCACCCCCGACATCGTCTGCCTGTCCAAGTCCATCAGCGGCTACGGGATGCCGATGGCGCTGACCCTGTTCAAGCCCGAGCTGGACGTCTGGGAGCCCGGCGAGCACAACGGCACCTTCCGTGGCAACAACCCCGCCTTCGTCACGGCC
This sequence comes from Rhodococcus sp. Z13_19A, assembly GCF_058133575.1. NCBI lineage: Bacteria > Bacillati > Actinomycetota > Actinomycetes > Mycobacteriales > Nocardiaceae > Rhodococcus > Rhodococcus sp. Z13_19A. The sequence goes on along the minus strand of NZ_JBYUNN010000001.1, from coordinate 602,251 downwards.
ACCGTGGCGCTGGAGCAGTTCTGGTCCGACGACACCCTGCAGCGGGAGACGCTGGTCAAGGGCAAGCAGGTGCACGACGCGTTCGCCGCGCTGGCCGCCGAGCACCCGGGCGTGAGCACCCGTGGTCGTGGTCTGGCCCAGGGCCTGGTCTTCGCCGACGCCGACCTGGCCGGCAAGGTCTGCTCGCTGGCCTTCGACAACGGCCTGCTGGCCGAGACGGCGGGGCCGTCCGACGAGGTGGTCAAGCTGCTGCCCGCGCTGACCATCACCGCCGACGAGCTCGACCACGGCCTGAAGATCCTGGCCGAGGCCACCGCCACCGTCAGCTCCTGACCGGGCAAGGCCCGCACCAGCTTTCCCTACCGTCAACACATCGGAGGCAGCATGATTGTCCGCACCATCGACGAGATCACCGGCACCGACCGCGACGTCACGGCGCCGAACGGCCAGTGGGCGAGCAAGCGCATCGTGCTCGGCGGTGACGGCGTGGGGTTCTCCTTCCACGAGACCGTCATCGAGCCGGGCACGGTGAACGACTTCCACTACGCCAACCACATCGAGGCGGTGTGGCTCGTCGAGGGCGAGGGCACGCTGACCGACCGCGAGACGGGCGAGGTCTACCCGCTGGCTCCGGGAACCATGTACCTGCTCAACGGGCACGAGCGCCACACCGTGGAGCCGACCACGCGGATGCGCATGTTCTGCGTGTTCAACCCGCCGGTCACCGGCAAGGAGGTGCACGACGAGGACGGCGTGTACCCCCTCGTCGCCGCTGACTAGCGGCGCGCTGCCGCGCTGACCCACGACCGGGCCGGACGTCGCTCCCTCGCGGGACGGCGACCGGCCCGGCCGTCTGCGTGGGGGATACCGTGGCCGCATGAGCAAGCCGACGCGGTGGGTGACGGCGCACGACGCCGGGCACTCCCAGTGGTACATCGACCGGTTCCGCACGCTCGCCGCCGAGGGGGCCGACCTGGTCGGCGAGGCGCGCACGCTGGACGCGATGCTGCCCCGCGGTGCCCGGGTGCTCGACGCCGGCTGCGGCCCCGGGCGGGTGGGCGCCGAGCTCGCCGCCCGCGGGCACCAGGTGGTGGGCGTGGACGCCGACCCGCAGCTGATCGAGGCCGCGGAGGCCGACCACCCCGGGCCACGCTGGCTGGTGGCCGACCTGTCCGAGCTGGACCTGGCCGAGCTGGGGGAGCCCGAGCCCTTCGACGCCCTGGTCTGCGCCGGCAACGTGATGCCCTACCTGCGCCCGGGCACCGCGCCGGAGGTGCTGGTGCGGATGGCGGCGCACCTGCGCTCCGACGGCGTCGCGGTGATCGGCTTCGGTGCTGGCCGCGGCTACACCGTGGAGGAGCTGGACACCCACGCCGTCGCCGCCGGCTTCGTGGTGGAGCAGCGGTTCGCCACCTGGGACCTGCGGCCCTGGCACGCCGACGCCGACTTCTCCGTGACGGTGCTGCGCAAGCCCTGACCAGGCAGATGCCGGCGCCATGGCGCCGACGTCGCCCCGTAACCTGTACCGCTGTGCGCGTACTCGTGATCGGCTCCGGTGCCCGTGAACACGCTCTGCTGCTGGCCCTGCGCCGTGATCCCGGGGTGACCGAGCTCTTCTGCGCCCCGGGCAACGCGGGCACGGCCCACGTGGCCGAGCAGCACCCGGTGGACGTGGCCGATCCCGAGGCGGTCACCGCCATGGCTCGTCGCCTGGCTGCCGACCTCGTGGTCATCGGTCCCGAGGTGCCGCTGGTGCTGGGGGTGGCCGACGCCGTGCGCGCCGCGGGCATCGCCTGCTTCGGACCCTCCCGCCAGGCCGCCCGCATCGAGGGATCCAAGGCGTTCGCCAAGGACGTCATGGCCGCGGCCGGGGTGCGCACCGCGCACAGCGAGATCGTGGACAGCCCGGCCGACCTCGACGCCGCGCTGGACCGCTTCGGCCCGCACTGGGTGGTCAAGGACGACGGGCTGGCGGCGGGCAAGGGCGTGGTGGTCACCGAGGATCGCGACGCCGCCCGCCGGCACGCCGCCTCGCTGCTGGAGGACGGCCACCCGGTGCTGCTGGAGAGCTACCTGGACGGCCCCGAGGTCTCGCTGTTCTGCCTGGTCGACGGCGAGACGGTGGTGCCGCTGCTGCCCGCCCAGGACGCCAAGCGAGTGGGCGACGACGACACCGGCCCCAACACCGGCGGCATGGGTGCCTACGCGCCGCTGCCCTGGGCGCCCGAGGGCATGGTCGAGGACCTGGTGGAGAACACCGTCAAGCCGGTCGCGGCGGAGCTGGTGCGCCGGGGCTGTGGGTTCTCCGGGCTGCTCTACGCCGGCTTCGCGCTGGGTGCGGCCGGGCCGGCGGTGGTGGAGTTCAACTGCCGCTTCGGTGACCCGGAGACCCAGTCGGTGCTGGCCCTGCTGCGCACGCCGCTGGGCGAGCTGCTGCACGCCACCGCCACCGGCAGCCTGGCCGAGCACACCGACCTGGAGTGGGCCCCCGGCGCCGCGGTCACCGTGGTGCTGGCGGCGGAGAACTACCCCGGCAAGCCACGCACGGGTGACGTCATCAGCGGCGCCGACGAGGAGAGCGTGCTGCACGCCGGCACCGTGGCCCGCCCGGAGGGCACCGTGGTCTCCGCCGGTGGACGGGTGCTCAGCGTGGTGGGCACCGGCGCCGACCTGGCCGCCGCGCGCGAGGACGCCTACCGGCGGATGGCGCAGGTGCACCTGCCCGGCGGGCACTACCGCAGCGACATCGCCGCCCGGGCCGTCGCCGGGGAGATCACCGTTCCCGGCCCGCGCTGAGCGAGGCGGCGCCCGCTGGCCGGGACGCGGCCGGTTCCGGGCTCGGCCGCGGCCTACCTTGGCGGCACACCCCTAGCGGAGGAGCCGCGTCGTGTTCAAGGCTGTCGCCCTGCTGACCCGCAAGCCCGGCACCTCCCGCGCGGAGTTCATGGCCTACTACGGCAGCACCCACGCGCGGCTGATCCGTGAGCTGCACCCGCAGATCCGGGCCTACCGCCGCAACTTCCTCCAGCACGAGAGCGTGCTGGGCTCGCCGACCGCGCCGGTGCCCGACTTCGACGTGATCACCGAGATCTACTTCGACGACCGCGCCGGCTTCGACCAGATGATCGCCGACTCCGCCGGCACCGAGGTGGGTCGAGCCATCGCCGCGGACGAGGACCGGTTCGCCGACCGCTCGCGCACCCGGATGTACGTGGTCGACGTCCAGGAGGACACCGATGTCCACGGAGGCACCGATGTTCCAGCAGACACCGATGTTCCAGCAGACACCGACGCCTGACCGGGGAGACCGGCCCGCCAACTAGGGTCGGAGCGCGGCGCGGCCGGTCAGCGGCGGCGCCAGAAAGGGGACACGGGTGCACGAGTCACGGCGCTCCCTCATCGAGCCGTTCCACGTGATGGACGTGTGGGCGGCTGCCGCCATCCGCCAGCGCACCCACGGTGACGTGGTCAACCTCGCCGCCGGGCAACCCTCCACCCCCGCGCCCGCCGCGGTGCTGCGCGCCGCCCGCAAGGCGCTGGACGAGCAGCTGCTGGGCTACACCGTCACCCTGGGCATCGACGAGCTGCGCCTGGCCATCGCCGGTCACCACAGCCGGCGCTACGACATCGAGGTGAGCGCGGAGGACGTCGTGGTCACCACCGGATCCTCCGGTGGGTTCCCGCTGATCTTCCTCGCCGCCTTCGACGCCGGCGACACCGTGGTGATGTCGCGGCCGGGCTACCCGGCCTACCGCAACTCCCTGCAGGCGCTCGGCTGCACCGTGGTTGAGCTCGACTGCGGCCCCGACACCCGCTTCCAGCCCACGGTGGCGATGTTGGAGGCGCTGGAGACCCCGCCGGCCGGGCTGGTGGTGGCCAGCCCCGCCAACCCCACCGGCACCATCCTGGCCGCCGACGAGCTGGCCGCCCTGGCCCGCTGGTGCGAGGAGCACGGCACGCTGCTGATCTCCGACGAGATCTACCACGGCATCAGCTACGGGCCGGAGACCGCCAGCGCCTGGCAGACCTCCCGCGAGGCGGTGGTGATGGGTTCGGCGTCGAAGTACTTCTGCATGACCGGCTGGCGGCTGGGCTGGATGCTGGTGCCGGCCCGGCTGCGCCGCGCGGTGGACCGCCTCGCCGGCAACCTCACCATCTGCCCGCCCGCCCTGTCCCAGCACGCGGCCGTCGCGGCCTTCACCGAGGAGTCCTACGCCGAGCTGGACTCCCACGTGCTCCGCTACCGCACCAACCGCGACCTGCTGCTGGAGGGCCTGCCCCAGGTGGGTCTGGGCGACCTGGCCCCGGCCGACGGCGCGTTCTACGCCTACGCCGACATCAGCCACCTCACCGACGACTCCACCGCCTGGTGCGCCGAGCTGCTGGCCGAGACCGGGGTGGCGCTGGCCCCCGGCGTCGACTTCGACACCGTGCACGGCGGCAGCACCGTGCGGCTGTCCTTCGCCGGGGCCACGTCGGACATCACCGAGGCCCTCACCCGGCTGCGCGGGGCCCGCGCGCTGCAGCGCTGACCCACCGGAAGGACCACCATGACCACCTCCACCACCACCTCCGTGCACCCGCGCCCCGCCGCGGACGTCGCCAGCTGGGACCACGAGGCGGACGTCGTGGTCGCGGGGTACGGCGTGGCCGGCGCCTCGGCCGCCATCGAGGCCGCTCGGGCCGGGGCCGACGTGCTGGTGCTCGAGCGCACCAGCGGGTGGGGTGGCGCCGCGGCGCTGGCGGGCGGGTTCATCTACCTGGGCGGCGGCACCGCGCTGCAGCGGGCCTGCGGCTTCGAGGACTCCCCGGCCACCATGCAGGCCTTCCTCACCGCGGCGCTCGGACCCGGGGTGGACGGTGCCAAGATCGAGGCCTACTGCCAGGGGTCGGTGGAGCACTACGACTGGCTGGTGGACTGCGGCGTGGTGTTCAAGCCGGAGTTCTTCGGCGAGCCGGGCTGGGAGTCCGTCGGCGACGAGGGGCTGATGTACTCCGGCGGGGAGAACGCCGCCCCGTTCACCGCCGTCGCCACCCCGGCACCGCGCGGGCACGTCCCGCAGATGGCCAACAAGCGCGCCGGGGAGAAGAGCGGCGGCTACATGCTGATGAAGCCGTTGTCGGAGACCGTGGCCGCGCTGGGGGTGCGGGCCGAGCACGACGTGCGGGTGCAGACCTTGGTCACCGATCCCGACGGGCGGGTGGTCGGGGTGATCGCCAAGCAGTACGGCCACGAGATCGCCGTGCGGGCCCGCCGCGGCGTGGTGCTGGCCACCGGGAGCTTCGCCTACAACGACCAGATGGTGCAGAGCTTCGCGCCGCTGATGGCCGGTCGCCCGGGCTCGGCGATCGAGGAGCACGACGGGATCTCCATCCGGATGGGACAGGCCGTGGGGGCCGACCTCGCCCACATGGACGCCGCCGAGGTCGCCATCCACTGCGACCCGCAGCTGATGGTGCGCGGCATCCTGGTCAACGGCCGCGGGCAGCGCTTCGTCCCGGAGGACACCTACCCCGGCCGCATCGGTCAGCTGGCCCTGTTCCAGCAGGACAACCAGGTGTTCCTGGTGGTCGACGAGGCCGGCTACGCCGCAGCCGCCGCCTCCCCGACGGCAACTCGGCACCTGCAGCGCAAGCCCACCTGGGTCTGCGAGACCGTCGCTGAGCTGGAGGCGGAGATGGGCCTGGTGGCCGGCGCGCTGGAGTCCACCGTGGAGCTGTACAACCGGTACGCGGTCACCGGCGAGGACCCGTTGCTGGGCAAGAAGGCGGAGTGGGTGAAGCCCCTCACCGGGCCCTTCGCCGCGATCGACCTGCGCGGCGCGACCAGCGGGTTCACCCTGGGCGGGCTGCGCACCACCGTGGACTCCGAGGTGCTGCACGTCTCGGGCGAGCCGATCCCCGGCCTGTTCGCGGCCGGGCGCTGCACCGCCGGCATCTCGGCCTGGGGTTACGCCTCGGGCGCCTCGCTCGGCGACGGCAGCTTCTTCGGTCGCCGGGCCGGGCGCAGCGCAGCGGGCACGAGGACGGCAGCGGGCACGAGCACGGCAGCGCACCCGCGTGCCGAGGCGGAGCCCAGCCTCGGCTAGAGGGTGTTCGGTCGCCCGGCGGTGCGGGCGTCGTGTGCCGCCCGGTGGGCGAGGACGTCGTCCATGTGTGTCTCCGCCCAGCCCTTGAGTCCGCGGATGAGGTGGTGCAGCGACAGGCCGAGCTCGGTGAGCTCGTAGGTGACCGTGACCGGAACGGTGGGAGTCACGGTGCGGGTGACGAGGCCGTCTCGCTCCAGCGAGCGCAGCGTCTGGGTGAGCATCTTCTGGCTGACGCCGGCGAGCTGCCGGGACAGCTCCGAGAAGCGCATCGCCCGCGGTTCACCCAGCCGATCGGCGTCGCCCCCGCCGCCGAGCGCGCAGAGGATCAGGGCGACCCACTTGTCGGAGATCCGGTCGAGCAGCTTCCGGCTCGGGCAGGAGGCCAGGAACGAGTCGTACTCGAGCTTCGCCTGGGCTCTCTGCTCGGCCGCCGTGCTCGTGCTCATCGTCTGCTCCTGTCACCTGGTGGATACCAACGCACTCTGAGGTGCCTACTTCCCACCGGGAAGCTGCGCAACCAGCATGCACTTGGGCACCAAGAGAACCCACCATGCGACGACACGAAGGACAGCACGAATGAGCGCACTCTCCACGTCACTGCCCGGCAGCACCTGGGACCTGGGCGACCTGACCGTCTCCCGCTTCGGCTACGGCGCGATGCAGCTGGCGGGCCCCTGGGCCATGGGGCCGCCCGCCGACCGGGTCGGCGCGATCGCGGTCCTGCGCGAGGCCGTCGACCTCGGAATCACCCACATCGACACCAGCGACGCCTACGGACCGCGCATCACCAACCACCTGATCCGCGAAGCACTGCACCCCTATCCGGAGTCGCTGCACCTCGTGACCAAGGTCGGCGCGCAGCGCGACGAGCAGGGCGGATGGCCGACGGCGCGGCAGCCAGACCAGCTGCGTCGTCAGGTCGAGGAGAACCTGGAGTCGCTCGGACTCGAGGCACTGGACCTGGTGAACCTCCGGCTCGGCGACGCCACGGGACCTCAGCCGGGCTCGATCGCCGACGCGTTCCAGGCGCTCGTCGAGCTCCAGCGGCAGGGCATCATCCGCCACCTCGGGGTGAGCAACGCGACCGCCGAACAGGTTCTCGAGGCTCAGGGCATCGCGCCGATCGTGTGCGTGCAGAACCGGTACAACCTCGCGCACCGCGAGGACGACGAGCTGATCGACCGGCTCGCCGCCGAGGGCATCGCCTACGTGCCGTTCTTCCCGCTCGGCGGGTTCAGCCCGCTCCAGTCGTCCGCGCTCTCCGCGGTCGCCACCCGGCTGGACGCCACTCCGATGTCGGTGGCCCTGGCGTGGCTGCTGCACAGGTCGCCGAACATCCTGCTGATCCCGGGCACCTCGTCGGTCGCGCACCTGCGCGAGAACGTCGCCGGCGCCGGACTGGTGCTGTCCGACGTGGACCTCGCTGAGCTGGACGAGATCGCCGGCGAGTGACCCCGCCTGGCTCTGAAGTGCTCGGCTAGCGCGCCGCGGAAAGCCCGGCCACGCGCTGCACCGCCTCGGTGACGTCGGCGGCGGACACGTCGCGGTGGGTGATGAACCGGACCCGGCCGGCCAGCGGGAGCGAGCGCACCCCCACCTGCTCCAGCTGGGCCACCGTGGCCGCGGGGTCGGGGGAGTCGGCCAGCACGATGTTGGTCTGCGGCACGTCCACCGTCCAGCCCAGCTCGCGCAGCCCGTCGGCCAGGGCCACGGCGTTGGCGTGGTCGATGGCCAGCTCCTCCACCCGGTCCAGCGCCAGCATCCCGGCCGCGGCCAGCACCCCGCCCTGGCGCACCCCGCCCCCGAGCATCTTGCGCACCCGCCGGGCCTCGGCGATGCGCGCCGACGTGGAGGCCAGCACCGAGCCCACGGGGGCGCCCAGGCCCTTGCTCAGGCACACCTGCACGGTGTCGGTGCCCGCGGTGAGCGCGGTCAGCGGCACGTCCAGCGCCACCGCGGCGTGCCACAGCCGGGCACCGTCGAGGTGCACGGCCAGGCCGCGCTCGGCCGCCGCGGCCACCAGGGCGCGGTGCTCGGCGGGCGGGGTGACCGCGCCGCCGGCGAAGTTGTGGGTGTTCTCCAGGCACAGCAGAGTGGTGTTCAGCGTGTAGTACGGGCCCTCGCCGCCGATGGCCTGGCGCACCGCGTCCGCCGACGGGCGTCCCGGGCCGGCGTCGTGGGGCAGCGGGTCGGGCATGCCGCCGGCCAGCCACGCAGCAGTGCCCAGCTCGGAGCCGAGCACGTGCGCAGCGGCCGGGGCCAGGAAGCGGTCACCGCGGCGCAGGTGCAGCATCAGCGCGATGAGGTTGCCCATCGTGCCGCTGGGCGTCCACAGCGCGTCCTCGCAGCCGAGCAGGTCGGCCACCCGCTCCTCCAGGGCCCGCATGGTGGGGTCGCGGTCGAGGACGTCGTCGCCCACCTCGGCGGTGGCCATGGCGGTGCGCATCTTCTCGTCCGGCACGGTCACGGTGTCGGAGCGCAGGTCGATCGGGTGGGGATTCGTCACCGGTCCACACAACCGCTCCCGGCACGAGCACGCAAGTCGCCAGGTGCCCGCCGACTAGGCTCACCCCCCGTGAGCACACCCATCCCGAACGTCCTGGCCTCCCGCTACGCAAGCCCCGCACTGGCCGCGCTGTGGTCGCCCGCCCACAAGGTGGTGCTGGAGCGCCAGCTGTGGATCGCGGTGCTCAAGGCGCAGGCCGAGCTGGGCGTGGACGTGCCGGCCGAGGCGATCGCCGACTACGAGCGCGTGGTCGACGACGTGGACCTGGCCTCCATCGCCGAGCGCGAGCGGGTCACCCGGCACGACGTCAAGGCCCGCATCGAGGAGTTCAACGACCTCGCCGGCCACGAGCACGTGCACAAGGGCATGACCAGCCGCGACCTCACCGAGAACGTCGAGCAGCTGCAGGTCCTGCGCTCGATGCAGCACGTGCACGGCCACGGCGTGGCCGTCGCCGCCCGGCTGGCCGAGCGGGCCACCGAGTACTCGCAGGTGGTGATGGCCGGGCGCAGCCACAACGTCGCCGCCCAGGCCACCACGCTGGGCAAGCGCTTCGCCTCCGCCGCCGACGAGCTGCTGCTGGCGCTCACCCGGCTGGCGGAGCTGATCGCGCGGTACCCGCTGCGCGGCATCAAGGGCCCCATGGGCACCGCCCAGGACATGCTCGACCTGCTCGACGGTGACGCCGGCAAGCTCGCCCAGCTGGAGGCCAAGGTCGCCGAGCACCTGGGGTTCGCCCACGTGCTGCACAGCGTCGGCCAGGTGTACCCCCGCTCGCTGGACCACGACGTGCTCTCCGCCCTGGTGCAGGTGGGTGCCGCCCCGTCGTCGCTGGCCCACACCATCCGGCTGATGGCGGGCCACGAGCTGGTCACCGAGGGCTTCCAGCCCGGCCAGGTGGGCTCCTCGGCCATGCCGCACAAGATGAACACCCGCTCCTGCGAGCGGGTCAACGGCCTGCAGGTGGTGCTGCGCGGCTACGCCTCGATGGCCGCCGAGCTGGCCGGCGCGCAGTGGAACGAGGGCGACGTGTTCTGCTCCGTGGTGCGCCGGGTCGCGCTGCCGGACGCCTTCTTCGCCATCGACGGCCAGATGGAGACCTTCCTGACGGTGCTGGCCGAGTTCGGCGCGTACCCGGCCGTGATCGAGAAGGAGCTCACCCGCTACCTGCCGTTCCTGGCCACCACCCGGGTGCTGATGGCCGCGGTGCGCGCCGGGGTGGGGCGCGAGACCGCGCACGAGGCCATCAAGGAGCACGCGGTGGCCGTGGCGCTGGCCATGCGGGAGCAGGGCAAGGAGCCGGACCTGCTGGACCGGCTGGCCGCCGACGACCGCCTGCCGCTGGACCGTGCCGCGCTGGAGGCGGCGCTGGCCGACAAGAGCGCCTTCATCGGTGCCGCCGACGCCCAGGTCAGCGCGGTCGTCGCCGCGGTGCAGCAGCTTGTCGACGCCCACCCCGAGGCGGCCGGCTACGCGCCCGGCGCGATCCTGTAGCCGCCGGGGGCGGGGGTCACCGGTCGTCGGTCAGGGCGCCGAGGATGCGGTGCAGCTCGGCGCGGTCGCGCGCGCCGAGCGGGGCGAAGAACTCCGCGGCCTGAGCATCGCGGGCCGCGGCCATCTCGCCGACCAGGCGTCGGCCCTTGTCGGTGAGGCGGACGCACACCGCGCGCCGGTCCGCCCCGTCGGCGACCCGCTCCACGAGGACGCGCTCCTGCAGGCGGTCCACCACCTCCGTCGCCGAGCGCGGAGCGATGCGCAGCGCCTTGGCGACGTCGCCGAGCCGCGGCTGTCCCTCGTCCGCGCCGTCAATGGCCCGCAGTGCGCGGAACTCGTGCGGCGAGAGCTCCCAGGGCTCGAGCGCGGTGGACCAGCCGCGGCGCAGCGCACGGGAGGCGGCCATCACCAGGTCGCGGAGCTGCTCGCCCGATGCCTCCGTCATGGTCAGCGAGCCTACCTCATTTGACAAGTACCTCATGTTGAGGGAACCTCAGCATAGTTGCCCCGACACTGGAGAGGGGTGGTGACACATGACGGCTCCACCCTTCGGTGGGCGCGGTGGGGGTCGTGGCGGCCCCCGCAAGCTTGATCCCGCCGACCGTGCCCAGCTGCAGGACTCCCCGGTGAGCCTGCGCCGGATCGGCTCGCTGTTCGCGCCCTACCGCTGGCAGGTCGCGGCGGTGATGGCGCTGATCGTGGTGGCATCCACGGTCGCCCTGGCCACCCCGTTCCTGGTGCGCGAGGTGATCGACCGCGCGATTCCCGAGCAGGACGTGCCGCTGCTGGTGTGGGCGGTGGTCGGCATGCTCGTGGTCACGGTGGTGAGCGCGGTGCTGGGCGTGGTGCAGACGTGGATCTCCACCACCGTCGGCCAGCGCGTGATGCACAACCTGCGCACCAGCGTGTTCTCCCACCTGCAGCGCCAGTCGCTGAGCTTCTTCACCCGCACCCGCGGCGGTGAGGTGCAGTCCCGGCTCACCAACGACATCGGTGGCATGCAGACGGTGGTCACCTCCACCGCGACGTCGATCGCCTCGAACGTGACCACGGTGGTGGGCACCGTGGTGGCGATGGCGGTGCTGAGCTGGCGGCTGTCGCTGCTGTCCCTGGTGGTGCTGCCGCCGGCGATCTGGCTCACCCGTCGGGTGGCCCTGATGCGCCGGGCCATCACCGCCCAGCGCCAGCGCGCGCTGGCGGACATGCAGACCCAGATCGACGAGAGCCTGTCCATCAGCGGGGTGCAGCTGGGCAAGACCCTGGGCGCCGGCCCGGTCATGTCCGACCGCTTCGCCGCCACCTCGCACCTGCTGGTCGACCTCGAGGTCCGCTCGCAGCTGTCCGGACGCTGGCGGATGGCCACGATGAGCATCATCTTCTCGGCCATCCCGGCACTGCTGTACCTCGCGGCCGGGCTGCCGGCCACCTCCGGCGGCATGACCATCGGCACGCTGGTCGCCTTCACCGGGCTGCAGAGCACGCTGTTCCGGCCGCTGATGAGCCTGCTCGACGTCGGCGTCTCGGTGACCAGCTCGCTGGCCCTGTTCAGCCGCATCTTCGAGTACCTGGACCTGCCGGTGGACATCGCCGATCCCGAGCACCCGGTGCCCATGCCGAAGGAGGAGGTGGCCGGCGCCGTCCGCTTCGTCGACGTGGGCTTCCGCTACGAGGGCTCCCACCGCGACGCCCTCACCGGCGTCTCCATCGAGGTGCCCCCCGGGTCGGCGCTGGCCCTGGTGGGGGAGACCGGCTCCGGCAAGACCACGCTGGCCTCGCTGGTGGCACGGCTGCACGACCCCACCACCGGCCAGGTCACCCTGGACGGGGTGGACCTGCGCGACATCCGGCTCGCCGAGCTCTCCGAGCTGGTGGGCGTGGTCTCGCAGGAGACCTACCTGCTGCACGCGACGATCCGGGAGAACCTGCGCCACGCCCGCCCGGGGGCCACCGACGCCGAGATCGAGGCGGCGGCGCGAGCCGCGCAGGTGCACGAGCTGATCTCCTCGTTGCCCGACGGCTACGACACCGTGGTCGGGGCCCGCGGGCACCGCTTCTCCGGCGGGGAGAAGCAGCGCATCGCCATCGCTCGCACCTTGTTGCGCGACCCGCGGGTGCTGGTGCTGGACGAGGCCACCAGCGCCCTGGACAACGAGACCGAGCGCGCCGTGCAGGCGGCGCTGGACGTGGTCAGCCGCGGACGCACCACCATCACCATCGCGCACCGCCTCTCCACGGTCCGCGACGCCGACCAGATCGTGGTGCTCGACCACGGCCGCGCCGTGGAGCGCGGCACGCACGAGCAGCTGCGGGCCCTCGGCGGGCGCTACGCCACGCTGCTCGCCCGGGGCAGCGAGGTCCGCCCCGCGGTCGACGGGCAACCGACGCTCGCCCGATAGGCTCGATCACCGTGCGCCCCTCCCTTGCTGACTACGCCCACGTCGCCGCCGGCAAGGTGCGTGACCTCTACGCCATCGACGACGATCACCTGCTGCTGGTGGCCTCCGACCGGATCTCGGCCTACGACCACGTGCTGCCCACGCCGATCCCGGACAAGGGCCGGGTGCTCACCGCGATGAGCGTGTTCTTCTTCGGGCTGCTGGGCGGGGCGAACCACCTGGCCGGCGAGCCCGACGACCAGCGCATCCCCGCGGAGCTGCTGGGCCGGGCGCTGGTGGTGCGCCGGCTGGACATGGTGCCGGTGGAGTGCGTGGTCCGCGGCTATCTCACCGGCTCCGGCCTGGCCGACTACCGGGCGAGCGGCTCGGTGTGTGGGGTGACGCTGCCGGCGGGCCTGGGCGAGGCCAGCCAGCTGCCGGAGCCGATCTTCACCCCGGCCACCAAGGCGGTGATGGGGGAGCACGACGAGAACGTGGACTTCGCGACGGTGGCGGCGCAGGTGGGTGTTGAGCTGGCCGAGCAGCTGCGCACCGCCACGCTGGACATCTACTCCCGGGCCGCCGCGCACGCCGCCGAGCGTGGCGTGATCCTGGCCGACACCAAGCTGGAGTTCGGCCGCGACGCCGAGGGCAGGCTGGTGCTGGGCGACGAGGTGCTCACCCCGGACTCCTCCCGCTTCTGGCCGGCCGAGGGCTTCACCGAGGGGCGGGTGCAGCCCAGCTTCGACAAGCAGTACGTCCGCGACTGGCTGACCGGCCCGGACTCCGGCTGGGACCGCCACGGTGACGACGCCCCGCCGCCGCTGCCGGCGGAGGTGGTGGCCGCGACCCGCCAGCGGTACGTGGAGGCCTACGAGCGCATCTCCGGGCTGTCCTTCGCCGACTGGCTGGGCCGCTAGCGACAGTTCACCCAGCGTGCGCCGCGGCCACGCCTGGAGTTCACCTCCACCGGGTGTGCTGGGCAGGTGGCTTCCGTGATCGTGTCGCTGTCCGGGGTCCGCGCCGAGACCCTCGGGCCGGCGCGGGCCTTCGCCGCTGAGCTCGACCGCCGGGCCGTGCCGTTGTCGCTGCTGGTGGCCCCGCGGCGCAAGAGCGGCTACCGGCTGACCGCCGACGCCGCGGCCCAGCACTGGCTGCGCCACCGCCGCGAGCACGGGGACGCCGTCGTGCTGCACGGCTACGACCAGGCGGCCGTCCGCAAGCGTCGCGCCGAGTTCGCCGTCCTGGCCCAGCACGAGGCCCTGCTGCGCCTGACCGCCGCCGACCGGGTGCTCGAGCAGGTGGGGCTGCGCACCCGGCTGTTCGTCCCGCCGCAGTGGACGATCTCCGCCGGTGCCCTGGCCGCGCTGCCGCAGGCGGGCTTCCGGCTCTGCGCCGACCGCGGCGCGGTCCGTGCGCTGCCTGCCGGCCCCACCACCTGGTCCCGGGTGCTCGGCGTGGGTGGCGGCACCACCACCGAGCCGTGGCGCTGCCGGGCGCTGGTGCTGGCCGCGGACCGGACCGCCCGGCGCGGCGGAGTGCTGCGGCTGGCGGCCAAGGCCGCCCAGCTCGACAGCTCGGGGCCGCGGCAGGCTCTGCTGGACGCGCTGGACCTGGCCCTGCACCACGGCGCGGACCCCGTCACCTACGCCACGTGCCGCCCCGGGGCGGCCCGCAGCGGCGCGGCCTAGACCTCGCTGGCCACGCCGTGCTCGAGCACCCGCAGCTCGGTGTGCTCCGGGCGCAGCTGCTCCAGCAGTCGGTAGTGCATCTCGGGCTTGGCCAGCACGGCCTGGTGGATGGGGACGGCGACCTCCGGCGACACCGCCCGCAGGTAGTCCACCGCCTCGGCGATCTTCAGCCACGGGGCGCCGGCCGGCAGCGCCAGCACCGCCACCGGCTCCTCGGGCACGTGGAGGGAGTCACCGGGGTGCAGCAGGTGGTTGGGCTGGGCCGCGGTGCCGAACAGGTAGGCCACGTTCTCGATCACCGGGACGTCCGGGTGGATCACCGCGTGCGTGCCGCCCTCCACCCGCACCCGCACCGGTCCCACCGTGAACCGCTCGCCCGGGCTCACCGGCGTCCAGGGGTCACCCAGCTTGGTGGCGGTCATGTAGTCGGCCACCAGCCGCGCACCCGGGTTGTTGCCCAGCAGCTGTGGCAGGGCGTCCACGTCCACGTGGTCCGGGTGCTGGTGGGTGACCAGCACCGCGTCCAGTCCGGTCAGCTCGGCGAAGCCGGTGGCGAAGGTGCCTGGGTCGATGAGGATGCGGACGCCCTCAGCCTCCAGGAGCAGGCAGGAGTGCCCGAGGTGGGTGAGCTGCATCTAGGACTCCTTCTCCCACCGGCCGGGCTTGTCCTGGCCGTCCTTCCACTGGCGCAGCACGCGGTCGGCCGGGACGTGGCGGCGACCGGTGGCGAGGAAGCTGCGCGTCAGCCGCATGGTCAGCTCCGGCAGCTCGAACTGCGGCACGTGCCCGCAGTCGGGGATCACCACCGACTCCGCATCGGGCAGGGCCTCGGTGACGTGGCGGGCGAAGCTGGCCGGCACCAACCGGTCCGCGGCGCCCCAGATGAACAGCGCCGGCGGCTCCAGGTGCGGCAGCCGTTCCCAGAACCCGGACTCCCCGAACGGCTCGTCGGTGTAGATGTTGAGCATCGCCGAGAGCGCGGCGCGCCGGTGGGACGGGTCCTTCATGGCGATGAGGAACTCGTCGATGGCGGCGTCGTACCAGGTGGAGGGCAGCCGGCTGGGGTCGGCGAACATGGCCTTGAGCCCGGTGACCAGCGCGGGCCGGGGCGGGCCGAACGGCATCCGGGCCATCAGCATGGGCAGCCGCTTGGCCACTGGGGCCAGCTGGCGGAAGCGGCGGAACGCGGGCGCGGGGCACAGCAGCACCAGCCGGTCCACCGCGTCGGGGTCGCGCAGCGCCAGCTCCAGGGCCAGCCGCCCGCCCAGGGAGTTGCCGATCACCACGGCACCGCGGGCGTCGACGGCGTCCAGGAACGAGCGCAGCCAGCGGTGCATCTGCTCGGCGGTGTACTTCCACGGCGGCGCCTCGGACGCGCCGAAGCCGGGGGTGTCCGGGGAGATCACCCGGTGGTCCTTGGCCAGGTCGGCGAGCACCGGCAGCATCGAGGCGTTGGTGGCGCCCAGGCCGTGCAGCAGCACCACCGGGCGGCCGTCGGCCGGTCCGGCCTCCAGGTAGGCGGTGCGCACGCCGTAGGCGCTGACCTCCCGGGAGTGCGCCCGGGTGGGCAGGTGCGCCTCCGGGGCGAAGGCGCCGCCCACCTGCAGCACCGTGTTCAGGCTGCCGCGGGCCACCAGGTCCCCGGTCAGGAACGCCTCCACGCCGCTGCGCCGGCCCATCAGCAGGTCGGCGAGGGTGGCGGCGTCGGTGCGGATGCAGCAGGTGGGACGTGCGATCGCACCCACCACCAGGCTGACCTCGCCGTGCTTGATGTAGAGGGTCCAGCGGCCGCGCCCGGCGATGTCCAGCACCACCGTCACCAGGGGACGGCGGGCGAGCACCGATCGGGTGAGATCCATGGGGAGGTGGTTGCGCAACACCGTGGATGGATCGATGCTCTCCCGTAACGGTGACATCGTGCTCGTGCTCCTGTCGCGTCGCGGAAAGTTGTTGCCCAGACCAACAACCCGAAAACTATCGGACCGAGCCGAGTTCGGCTGATCAAGCAGTCCCGTGCCCGGATGACCAGTGGGGGAAGACAACACGTCCGGCGAACCTGCCGGCGCAGCGACCTTTCGCAGTGCGTGGCCAGTGGGCCGTCCCTGCGGGGCGGTCTGGCCCTGGCGACGAGAGGCGTCCTCCGGCCCTGCCAGTAGGCTCACCCTCGTCAACACCGATTCTAACCAGGGAGCGCCGCGTGGCCCGAGTAGTCGTGGACGTCATGCCGAAGGCCGAGATCCTCGACCCCCAGGGTCAGGCCATCGCTGGGGCGCTGCCGCGGCTGGGCTTCACCGGGGTCGCTGACGTCCGCCAGGGCAAGCGCTTCGAGCTGGAGGTCGCCGACGACGTCGACGACGCCGCGCTGGCGCAGATCGCGCAGACCCTGCTGTGCAACACCGTGATCGAGGACTGGACCGTGCGGAGGGTGCAGGAGTGAGCGCGCGCATCGGAGTCATCACCTTCCCGGGGACGCTGGACGACGTCGACGCCGCCCGCGCCGTGCGCCTGTCCGGCGCGGAGCCGGTCAGCCTGTGGCACGGCGACGCTGACCTGCGCGGAGTCGACGCGGTGATCGTGCCGGGTGGCTTCTCCTACGGCGACTACCTGCGTGCCGGAGCCATCGCCCGCTTCGCGCCGGTGATGACCGAGGTGGTGCGCGCCGCGGGCGCCGGCCTGCCGGTGCTGGGCATCTGCAACGGCTTCCAGGTGCTCTGCGAGGCCGGGCTGCTGCCCGGGGCGCTCACCCGCAACGACGGCCTGCACTTCCTGTGCCGCGACCAGTGGCTGCGGGTGGAGTCCACCAGCACCGCCTGGAGCTCGCGCTACGAGGCCGGCGCAGAGATCCTGGTGCCGCTGAAGTCCGGCGAGGGCCGCTACGTGGCCGCCGAGGACACCCTGGACGAGCTGGAGGGTGAGGGCCGCGTGGTCTTCCGCTACGTCGGCGACAACCCCAACGGGTCGATGCGCGCCATCGCCGGCATCTCCTCGGCCGACGGCCGGGTGGTGGGGCTGATGCCGCACCCCGAGCACGCCACCGAGAAGCTCACCGGTCCCACCGACGACGGCCTGGGCATCTTCCTGTCCGTGCTGGACGGCGTGCTCGCCAGCGCGTGAGCACCGCGGGGCCCGCTCGTCGGGCCCCGTCCTAGGCTCGGGGCATGACTGCTGCGCTGAGCCCCTCCGAGTCCGAGCTGCGCGAGACCCTGGCGCAGGTGCTGCCCGCGGTCCGGGCCGACCTCGAGGACCTCGTGCGCATCCCCTCGGTGTACGCCGACCCGGCCCGTGCCGCCGACGTGCAGCGCAGTGCCGAGGCCGTGGCCCGGCTGCTGCGCGAGGCCGGCTTCGCCCAGGTGGACGTGGTCAGCGAGGGTGGCGCACCCGCGGTCATCGCCCACCACCCGGCACCGCCCGGAGCGCCGACGGTGCTGCTCTACGCCCACCACGACGTGCAGCCCACCGGCGACGTCACGGCGTGGACCAGTCCGCCGTTCGAGCCCACCGAGCGCGGCGAGCGCCTCTACGCCCGCGGCGCCGCCGACGACAAGGCGGGCATCGCGGCGCACCTGGCCGCCTTCCGCGCCCACGGCGGCGCCCCGCCGGTGGGGGTCACCGTGTTCGTGGAGGGCGAGGAGGAGTCCGGCTCGCCGTCGCTGACCCGGCTGCTGCACACCTACCGCGACCGCCTCGCCGCGGATGCCATCGTCATCGCCGACTCCGCCAACTGGGACGTCGGCGTCCCTGCCCTCACCGTGTCGCTGCGCGGGCTGGCCGACTGTGTCGTCGAGGTCCGCACCCTCGGGCACGCCGTGCACTCCGGGCTGTGGGGCGGGGTGGCGCCGGACGCGCTCACCACCCTGTGCCGGTTGCTGGCTACGCTGCACCACCCCGACGGCTCGGTGGCGGTGGCTGGACTGCCGCAGGGCGAGGCGGCCGACCTGGACTACCCCGAGGAGCGGGTGCGGGCGGAGTCGTCGCTGCTCGACGGCGTGCAGCAGCTGGGCACCGGCTCGGTGGTGTCGCGGCTGTGGAACGGCCCGGCCATCGCCGTCATCGGCATCGACGCCCCCACCGTGGCCGCCTCCTCCAACACGCTGGTGCCGGTGGCCCGGGCCAAGGTGAGCCTGCGCGTCCCGCCGGGCACCGACGCCCACGCGGCGCTGGCCGCGCTCACCGAGCACCTGCGCAGCCACGTCGGCTGGGGCGCTCAGGTGACGGTCACCGGTGGGGAGACCGGCCAGCCCTGCGCCATCGACGCCACCGGACCGGCCTACGACGCCGCCCGGTCCAGCTTCCGCGACGCCTGGGACGGCACCGAGCCGGTGGACATGGGGATGGGTGGCTCCATCCCGTTCATCGCCGAGTTCGTCGACGCCTTCCCGGACGCGGCCGTGCTGGTCACCGGGGTGGAGGACCCCGACACTCGTGCGCACGGCGTGGACGAGGGCCTGCACCTGGCCGAGTTCGAGCGCGTCTGCCTGGCCGAGACCCTGCTGCTGGCCCGCCTCGCCCGGGGCTGAGCCGGCTCTCCCTACCCGGATCCCGGCTGCCTGGGCCAGGATGGGCAGATGGACCTCCCGGTGCGCCCGCCCGTCAAGCCCATGCTGGCCAAGGCCGCCGACGCCGTGCCCGTGCAGGGTGCCGGCGAGCCGATCTGGTCCTACGAGCCCAAGTGGGACGGCTTCCGCTGCATCGTCTTTCGTGACGGCGACGAGGTGGAGCTGGGCTCGCGCAGCGGAAAGTCGCTGACCCGCTACTTCCCCGAGGTGGTGGCGGGGGTGCTCGCCGAGCTGCCGGAGCAGTGCGTGCTGGACGGCGAGATCGTGGTGCCCCGGGAGATCGACGGCCGCACCCGGCTGGACTGGGACTCCCTGAGCCAGCGCATCCACCCTGCCGCGAGCCGCATCACCCTGCTGGCGGAGCAGACCCCGGCGCAGGTGGTGGGCTTCGACCTGCTGGCGCTGGGTGCGGAGGACCTGACGGCCGAGCCGTTCTCCCGCCGCCGCGAGCTGCTGCTGGGCCTGGGCGTCACCGGGCCCACCTGCCACGTCACCACGGCCACCACCGACGCCGCGATCGCCCAGCAGTGGTTCGCCGAGTTCGAGGGCGCCGGGCTGGACGGGGTGGTGGCCAAGCGGCTCGCCGGGCACTACGCCCCGGACCGCCGGGAGATGATCAAGGTCAAGCACCACCGCACCGCCGACTGCGTGGTCATCGGCTACCGGCCGCACAAGAGCGTGCCCGGCATCGGCTCCATGCTGCTCGGCCTCTACGACGGCGACGAGATGCACATGATCGGCGGCGCGTCGGCGTTCACCGCACAGCGGCGCAAGGAGCTGTTCGAGGAGCTGCAGCCGCTGCGCCTGGGGTCGGACGTGGTCCACGAGGGTGAGCCCAACCGGTGGAACGCCCGCGAGGACCACTCCTGGGTGCCGCTGCGACCGGAGCGGGTGGTGGAGGTGGCCTACGACCAGATGGAGGGCGACCGGCTGCGCCACGCCGCCAAGTTCCTGCGCTGGCGCCCCGACCGCACCCCCTCCTCGTGCACCTACGACCAGCTGGACGTGCCCGTCCGGTTCGACCTCGCCGACGTGCTCGCCGATGGAGGCCAGTGATGCCCAGCAAGACGCCCGCAGGAAAGACACCGCCGGAGCTGCTGGACGTCCACGGTGTGGAGGTGCGGCTGAGCAGCCCCGACAAGATCATGTTCCCCGCGCTCGGCGCGGACGGCGGCACCAAGCTCCACCTGGCGCACTACTACCAGGCCGTCGCCGAGGCCGGGGTGATCGTGAACGCGCTGCGTGACCGGCCCACCTACCTGCAGCGCTTCCCCGACGGCATCGAGGGCGAGGAGGTGTACCAGAAGCGGATCCCCGCCAAGCACCCCGAGTACCTGCAGACCTGCCAGGTGGCCTTCCCGTCCGGGCGGACCGCCGACGCGCTGCGGGTGCGCCACGCCGCGGAGGTGGTGTGGGCGGCGCAGATGGGCACGGTCACCTTCCACCCGTGGCACGCCCGGTGCACAGACACCGACCACCCCGACGAGCTGCGCATCGACCTCGATCCGCAGCCGGGCACCGCCTTCGCCGAGGCCCGCGCGGTGGCGCTGGAGGTGGTGCAGCCGCTGCTGGACGAGCTCGGGCTGGTGGGGTTCCCCAAGACCTCCGGCGGGCGCGGCCTGCACGTGTACGTGCGGATCGAGCCCCGCTGGACCTTCACCGAGGTGCGCCGCGCCGCCATCGCCCTGGCCCGCGAGGTGGAGCGCGGCGCTGGCGGCAGGGTGACCACGGCGTGGTGGAAGGAGCAGCGCGGCGAGCAGATCTTCGTGGACTTCAACCAGAACGCCCGCGACCGCACCATCGCCAGCGCCTACTCGGTGCGCAAGACCCCGCGGGCCACGGTGAGCACCCCGGTGACCTGGGCCGAGCTGGTGGACGTCGACCCGGACGACTTCACCATGGCCACCGTGCCCGACCTGCTCGCCCGCCGCGGCGACCCGATGGCCGACCTGGACGCCAAGGCGTTCTCCCTGGACACGCTGCTGGAGCTGGCCGAGCGGGACGAGGCCGGCGGGCTCGGCGACCTGCCCTACCCGCCGAACTACCCCAAGATGGCGGGTGAGCCCAAGCGGGTGCAGCCCAGCAAGGACCGCGACCGCCAGGGCTAGCCGGCGTGCTCGGCGGGCGCGGCGGCGGTCGGGTCCTCCTCGGCCGGAGACCGGCGGGTGCCCAGCCGGCTCACCAGGTACAGCACCACCCCGATCGCTACCAGACCGCCGGCGCGCGCCCAGGTGGCCGCGCTCTGCTGGGTCAGCAGCACCACGCAGCTCACCAGCGCCAGCACGGGCAGGACCGTGGGCGTGCGGAAGTAGTCGTGGTCCACCTGCTCCTTGCGCAGCACCAGCACCGCCAGGTTGGTGCTGATGAACACCACGAGCAGCAGCAGCACCACGGTCTCGGCCAGGGTGGCCAGCGAGCCGGTGGTGGCCAGCGCCATGGCCACCACGGTGGTCGCCGCGATGGCCACCCACGGGGTCCTGCGGTGGGTCAGCACGCTGTTCAGCACGCCCGGCAGCAGGCCCTGGTTGGCCATCCCGTAGGCCAGCCGGCTCGCCATGATCATGGTGAGCAGCGCACCGTTGGCCACCGCCACCAGGGCGATGGCGCTGAACAGCCGGGACGGCACCCCGGCGTCGGCGGCGCTGACCACCTCCAGCAGCGGCCCGGTGGACTGTGCGAGCTGGTCGGGCGGCAGCACGACCGAGACGGCGATGCCCACAAGCACGTAGACGGCACCGGCGGTGAGCAGGGCCCCGAACATGGCCCGCGGGAAGACGCGGCGGACGTCGCGAACCTCCTCGGCCACGTTGGCGGAGGTCTCGAAGCCGACGAAGGAGTAGAACGCCAGCAGCGCCGCGCTGAGCACCGCCAGTGCCGGGGTGGTGTCGGCGTTGAACTCCACCACCCGGCCCAGGTCGCCGTCGCCGCGGCCCAGCACGATGCCGGCGAGCACCACCACCAGCACCAGGCCGCCCACCTCCACCGTCGTCATCACCAGGTTCGCCCGCAGTGACTCCTTGATGCCCCGGGCGTTGAGCAGGGCCACCACCAGCAGGAACACCAGCGCAGCAGGGACCATCGGGACGTCCAGGAAGACGCCGAGGTAGTCGCCGGAGAAGGCCAGGGCCAGCCCGGCGGCGCTGGTCACGCCGGCGGCGAGCATGCAGTAGCCGACCAGGAAGGAGATGAGCGGCTTCTGGTACGCCCGCTGGGCGAAGATCGCGGCACCGCCGGCGCGCGGGTGCTTGGTCACCAGCTCCACGTAGGAGGAGGCCGTCAGCAGCGCCATCGCCAGCGCCACCAGCAGCGGCACCCACACCGCGCCGCCGACCTCGCCCGCCACCTCGCCGACCAGGGCGTAGACCCCGGCGCCGAGGACGTCACCGAGGATGAAGACGTAGAGCAGCGGCCCGGTGATGCCGCGGCGCAGCGTGGTCTCGGCCCCGCTCCCGCCCGTCCCGGCGCTGGGGCCGGGGGATGCTTCGGTCATCGGGGTGCTCCTGCCAGTGGGAGAGAGGTCGGGCGGAGAAGTTACTCCTTGGTAGCCGGTGGTGTGCTGTGGAGCCCTGACCAGGCGAGTAAGAGGGGTGCTGCGGCCCCTCGATAGGCTGTTGCGCGTGCCTGTGCCTGTCGATACCACTGCCAACGCCGCCGAGACTCCCGACCTGGAGCAGCCCTACGCCGCGCTCGGTCTCAAGGACGACGAGTACGCGCGCATCAGGGAGATCCTCGGGCGGCGGCCCACCGACGCCGAGCTGGCCATGTACTCGGTGATGTGGAGCGAGCACTGCTCCTACAAGTCCTCCAAGGTGCACCTGAAGTACTTCGGCGAGACCACCACCGAGCAGATGCGCTCCGGCATGCTCGCCGGCATCGGGGAGAACGCCGGCGTGGTCGACGTCGGCGACGGCTGGGCGGTCACCTTCAAGGTGGAGAGCCACAACCACCCGTCCTACGTGGAGCCCTACCAGGGGGCGGCCACCGGGGTGGGCGGCATCGTCCGCGACATCATGGCCATGGGTGCCCGCCCGATCGCGGTGATGGACCAGCTGCGCTTCGGCAGGGCCGATGCCCCGGACACCAAGCGGCTGGTGCACGGCATCGTCGCCGGCGTCGGTGGCTACGGCAACTCCCTCGGCCTGCCCAACGTGGGCGGCGAGCTGGTCTTCGACGAGTCCTACGCGGGCAACCCGCTGGTGAACGCGCTGTGCGCCGGCGTGATGCGCACCGAGGACCTGCACCTGGCCTTCGCCTCCGGCACGGGCAACAAGATCATCCTGTTCGGCGCCCGCACCGGCCTGGACGGCATCGGCGGCGTCTCGGTGCTGGCCTCGGCCACCTTCGACGGCGACGAGCACGGCGGTGGCCGCAAGAAGCTGCCCGCGGTGCAGGTGGGCGACCCGTTCACCGAGAAGGTGCTCATCGAGTGCTGCCTGGAGCTGTACTCCTCCGGCGTCGTGGTGGGCATCCAGGACCTGGGCGGAGCCGGGCTGTCGTGCGCCACCTCCGAGCTGGCCAGCGCCGGCAGCGGCGGCATGCGCGTGGAGCTGGACGCCGTCCCGCTGCGGGCCACCGGGATGACCCCGGCCGAGGTGCTCTCCAGCGAGTCCCAGGAGCGCATGTGCGCCGTGGTGGCGCCGGAGAACGTGGACGCGTTCATGGCCATCTGCCGCAAGTGGGACGTGCTGGCCACCGTCATCGGCGAGGTCACCGACGGCGACAACCTGGAGATCACCTGGCACGGCGAGACCGTGGTGGACGTGCCGCCGCGCACCGTGGCCCACGAGGGCCCGGTGTACGAGCGCCCCGTGCAGCGTCCGGCCGGCCAGGACGCGCTGGTCGCGAACACCCCAGACGCGCTGGCCCGTCCGTCCACCCCGGACGAGCTCAAGGCCACCCTGCTGCAGATGGTGGGCTCGCCGCAGCTGTGCAGCCGCCGCTGGGTGGTGCAGCAGTACGACCGCTACGTGCGCGGCAACACCGTGCTGGCCGAGGCCGCCGACGCCGGCGTGCTGCGCATCGACGAGACCACCGGCCGGGGCATCGCGCTGGCCACCGACGCCAGCGGGCGCTACACCGCGCTGGATCCCTACACCGGGGCGCAGCTGGCGCTGGCCGAGGCGTTCCGCAACGTCGCCACCACCGGTTCCACCCCGGTCGCGGTGACCAACTGCCTGAACTTCGGCTCCCCCGAGGACCCGGGCGTGATGTGGCAGTTCAGCGAGGCCGTGCGCGGCCTGGCCGACGGCTGCGTGCAGCTGGGTATCCCGGTGACCGGCGGCAACGTCAGCTTCTACAACCAGACCGGCACCACCGCCATCCTGCCGACGCCGGTGGTGGGGGTGCTCGGTGTCATCGACGAGGTGGACCGCCGCATCCTCACCGGCTTCGGCAACACCCCCGGGGAGACGCTGATCCTGCTGGGCGAGACCCACGAGGAGCTGGGTGGCTCGATCTGGAGCCAGGTCGTGCACGACCACCTCGGCGGCACCCCGCCCAAGGTGGACCTGGCCCGGGAGCAGCTGCTGGCCGAGATCCTGCTGGCCGGCTCCCGCGACGGACTGATCTCCGCCGCCCACGACCTCTCCGAGGGCGGGCTGGCCCAGGCCGTGGTGGAGGCCGCGCTCAACGGCGACACCGGCTGCCGCATCCTGCTGCCCGAGGGTTCCGACCCGTTCGTGCAGCTGTTCAGCGAGTCCTCCGGCCGCATCCTGGTGGCGGTGCCGCGCAGCGAGGAGCCGCGCTTCACCAGCATGTGCACCAACCGCGGTCTGCCGTGGACGCGCATCGGCGTGGTGGACGAGGGCTCCGACGACATCGAGGTGCAGGGCCAGTTCACCGTGTCGCTGGCCGAGCTGCGGGAGACCTTCGAGGCGACCCTGCCGGCCCTGTTCGGCCAGGACGTGGCGGTGACGTCCTAGCGGAGCAGCGCCGGCTCCATCGCCTCCCAGAAGGCCCGGGTGTAGCGCTGGTAGCCGACGTCGTCGGGGTGGGCGAAGCCGGTGCCGAACTCGGTGACGGTCATGCCCGCGGTCGCGGCCTGCACCGCCACCGGCACCAGTGCGGGGCGGGCGGCCACCACCTCGCGGATGATCGCGGACAGCTCGCGGGCCTCGTCGTCGCCGTGGCCGCCCTGGAAGTCGGGCACGTCGGCGACGAAGGTGCCGTTGGGCAGGGCGTCGCACAACCGGGTGAAGACGTCGCGGAAGTGGTCGGGGTCGGTGTGGGTGGCGTCGTTGGTGCCGATGCAGACGGTCACGACGTCGGGGCGCACCCGCGCCAGCGCCGGCAGCTGGTCGATCACCAGGTCCTCCAGCCGGGCCCCGCACACCGCGAGGTTGGTGACGGCCACCGAGGCGCCGGTGGCGTCGGTGAGCAGGCCGGCGAGGGTGCTCACGAAGCTCTGCGCCGGGGACGCTGCGCCGTAGCCCTGGGTGAGCGAGTCGCCCAGGGCCAGGTAGTGGATGTCGCCGGGCTGCTCGGCCCGCCTGCCCCAGTACGTCGCCAGGTCGTCGATGCTCAGCACGCGCCAACCCTACGGCGCGGGCACCGGTGAGCCGGCGGGGTGCGCAGTCCTAGGCTTCACGGCCGTGGCTACCCGTGGACCCGTCGACCAGGCCCAGATGCGTGCGGCGGTGCTGGCGGTGCTGCCCTGGCTGGACGACCCACAGGTGCCCGAGCCCGACCGGAGCTCGCTGGCGGCGGCGGTGCGGCTGTCGGCTCGCACGCTGGCCCAGGCCGCGCCGGGCAACAGCGTGGAGGTGCGGGTGCCGCCGTTCGTGGCGGTGCAGTGCATCGCCGGGCCGCGGCACACCCGCGGCACCCCGCCCAACGTGGTGGAGCTCGACCCGCGCACCTGGCTGCTGCTGGTGACGGGACGGACCACCTTTGACGCGGCGCGCGCCCAGGCGCTGCTGCAGTCGTCCGGGACCCGGGCCGAGGAGATCGCCCACTGGCTGCCGCTGCTGCGTCCTTAGCCCAGCAGCCCTTAGCCGACCAGCCCCAGCACGCCCTTCACCGCCTTCACCGGGGCAGTGAGCACCTCCGCACGGTCGCCGACGATGGATGCCGCGGCGTCGGCGGCGTCGCCCACCATCTCCTTGCCGGTGGCGGCCACGCTTCGCCTCGCGTCGTCGAGATCGCCCTGCAGCAGCTCCCCCACGGTGCGCGCGGTGCCGTGGGCGACGTCTCCGGCAGCCTCGAGCCCCGCCAAGGCCAGCGGCTTCGGGGCTGCGGTGTCCCACGGCTTGGCCGCGGTGACGTCGTCGTAGTCGCCGGTGGAGATGGCCGCCAGGTTGCGCAGCGACGGCGTGCCCTCGTGGTAGTAGCCGCCATGGGCGTTCTCGAGGATGTCCGTGCTGGTGGCCTCGAACTGCCGGCTGCCGAACCCAGGGTCGTAGGGGCCGACGCCCGAGGGCAGGCTGGTGAGGCCGCTGCCCCGGGTGAGCTGGACCACCGGGTCGTGCTCGGCCGAGCCTGCCCACACGTGGCCCCGGCCGGGGGAGAGCTGGTCCGCCGAGGTCGCACCGACGCCGGGTGACCCGACCAGGGCCACGTCGTCGGCCGCCAGCCCGTGCTGCGCGGCGAAGCCCACCACGGTGCTGCCGTAGGAGTGACCCACCACGGTGACGTGCTGCGGCGGGCCGACCTGCGCAGTCCCCGCCGCGGCCCGCCACCCCGCCACGTCGCCGACCAGCGTGGGCGCGCCCTTCTCGGCGTTGCCCGTCTGGGCCACGGCCTGCACGTCACCAATGCTGTCCGGGGCGTCGTAGTCCACCCACTGCACGGTCGCGTGCGAGCCGCCGGGGTCGCGCTCGTCCATCGCCCGGCGCAGGGCCGCGGCCTGGTCGAGGCCGGGGCTACCCGGACCCGACGAGGTCCCCGGGACGGCAACGGCGACGTGCTTGCTCAGCGAGGGGTCGCCGAAGGAGATGGCCAGCCCGCCGGGACCGGTGGAGCGGTAGCTGAGCAGCTGCACCGGCCCGGTCCCCGGAGACTGTGCCGCCATGGCCTGCGCGCTGCGAACAGCGTCGTCCACCTGCTGGGTGCGCTGCAGCAGCTGCTCCGCGGTGGCCCGGTCCAGCGCGGCTGCGCGGACCTCGGGCGGGAAGCTGCCCAGCAGCATCGCGTCGGGCGTGCCGGACAGCCCGAGCTCGCGCAGCCGCCGATCGGCGTCGTCGAGCTGCTGCTGGGCGGAGTCGTGGTCGCGACGCAGCCGGGCGCGGTTCACCTCGTCCAGGACGGCCGGCGGCAGCCCGTCCAGCTCGCTCAGCGCGTCGGGGTGCTGGGAGCGCAGGCTGGCCTGCTGCTCGGTGGTCAGGCTCTTCCACCACGCGGCGACGGCAGCGGGCTGCGTTCCCGGCGCGGGCAGCGCGGCGTCGCCGGGAGTGCTGGCCGAGGCGCCCACCGCGGGCTGCACCGCCAGCCCGTCGAAGGCGCGGGCGATGCGGTCCAGCTCGCCGCGGTGGATGGACTGCACCTCCTTGAGCCGGCTGTGGACGTTCTCGGTGACCAGCTCGAACAGGGGAGGGTTTGCCGGCAGCAGCACCTGGGAGGCCCGCTGCCACTCCTGCATGAGCACACCGGCCACCTGGTGCACACGCTGCTGCTCGGTGGCCAGCTCGCCCAGCAGCCGGGCGGCCGCGCTGAGGTCGTCGTCGGCGCGGCCGAGGTCGGTGCTGCGCTGGTCCAGGCTGCGCAGCGCACTCGCGGAGCCCAGCCCGGCGAACCACAGGGTCACCAGCTGTCCGCGGGTGTCGGCCACCGCGCGCAGCTCGGCGGCCAGGGCGCTGCGGCCCCCGGCCACGGTGGTGGCTGGGCCTGCGCCGAGGTTTCCGCTGGTCAGCTCGGCGTAGACGGTGCGCGGGTCGCTCATCGCTGGGTCATCCCGCGCATCCGCCCCAGCTGGTCCGCCAACCCCTGGTCGACGCCGGCGTACGTCGCGCCGGCCGCGCCGACCAGCTGGGAGAAGCGCTGCAGGTCGACGCTGGTGGTGCGCACCGCGGCCGAGACCCGGTCGGCGAAGCGCTGCACCGCCAGGCCCAGCGCCTCCCCGTCCGGGGTGCCGGCGTCACCCGGGGTCAGCCGCAGCTGGCCGAGACCCTCCGCCCCTGACCTGGCCGACCCGCCCAGCGGGGCCAGCCCCTGTAGTCCCGCAACGTCGATGCCCACCCCGGTTGTCATGCCCGTGGGACGGAACGCTCCCACGGACGGTTCCGGGCTGGCAGCATTGCAGCCATGACTGCTGCCGCTCCCGGACCGCCCACCCGGGAGGCCTACCTCTCCACGATCGGGGCCGCGCTGCAGGTCCTCACTGCGGCCGATCCCGCCCGCCCGGTGGTGCTCGGGCCCGGCACCGACGTGGCGGAGGTGATGAGCTGGGCCGCCGTGTTCGCCACCGGGGTGACCGAGCAGCTGTCCTCCACGGCGCTGGTGCCTCGGCGCGCCCCCGAGCAGGCCAAGCCGCTGGACGTGGCCGGGGAGAAGCTGCTGGGTGCGCTGTCCCGCTCCCCGAGCCGCCGGCCGTGCTGGTCGCCGTCGCCGGCCGTGGCGCCGCAGGCCGGGTTCTGGCTGCGGCGCAGCGCGCACGCGCTGAGCGTGCGCGCGTGGCAGGTGCAGGTGGCGATGGAGGTGCCCGCCGCGCTGCCCCCGTGGCTGCTGCTGGACGGCATCGACGAGCACCTCACGGTGCTGCTGGCCACCGCGGCCGCCGAGCCCGGGTCCGCCACCGCCGAGGCGGCGGGCACGGTGGCGGTGCGCTGCACCGACGTGCCGGCGAGCTGGACCCTCCGGCTCGATCCCGGCGCGGTCCCGCTGCCCCTCGGCGTGCCCACCGGCCTCGTCGACCCGGCCGGGCACGTGGCGCCGGAGTCGGTCTCGCGCCGGGGTGCGGCCAGTGGCGCGGCGTCGGAGGCGGTGCTGGCGGCAGACGCGGCCACGCTCCGGCTCGGCCTGGCCGGCATGGTGGTGCTGCCCCGGGGAACGGGCTCGCCCGAGCTGCTGGCGGGACTGCGGGTGCGGTGACTCCTGCGGCGCCGTCGCCGCTGGTGGTGGGCATCACTGGAGCCCGGTCGGCGCGCAGCGTGTCAGGCCGTAGACTCGGTTGTGCCCCAGGTCCTATCTGTGAGGGAGCGCCACCCGGTGGTCAAAGCTGAACACTCGCCAGCCGCGCAGGACAGCCCCGCTGCGCTGGAGGACGACAGCCCTCGGGAGGAGTGCGGCGTCTTCGGTGTCTGGGCGCCCGGTGAGGACGTCGCCAAGCTCACCTACTACGGGCTCTACGCCCTGCAGCACCGCGGCCAGGAGGCCGCCGGCATCGCCGTGGCCGACGGCACGCAGGTGCTGGTGTTCAAGGACCTCGGGCTGGTCAGCCAGGTGTTCGACGAGCAGACCCTGAGCGCGCTGCGCGGGCACGTCGCCGTCGGGCACACCCGGTACTCCACCACCGGCGTCACCAGCTGGGACAACGCCCAGCCCACCTTCCGCACCACCGCCGCCGGAACCGGAATCGCCCTGGGCCACAACGGCAACCTGGTGAACACCGCCGAGCTCTCCCAGCGCACCCGTGAGCTGGGCCTGCTGCCTCCGCGCGGCGGCATGAACTCCACCACCGACTCCGACGTGGTCGCGGGACTGCTGGCGCACGCCGCGGCCGACTCCACCGTGGAGCAGGCCGCCATGGCGCTGCTGCCCACCCTGCGCGGCGCCTTCTGCCTGGCCTTCATGGACGAGAACACCCTCTACGCCGCCCGTGACCCGCAGGGCGTGCACCCGCTGTGCCTGGGCCGGCTGGAGCGAGGCTGGGTGGTGGCCAGCGAGACCGCGGCCCTCGACATCGTCGGCGCCTCCTTCGTCCGCGAGATCGAGCCCGGTGAGCTGCTGGCCATCGACGCCGACGGCCTGCGCTCCACCCGCTTCGCCCAGGCCGAGCCCAAGGGGTGCGTGTTCGAGTACGTCTACCTCGCCCGCCCGGACACCACCATCGCCGGGCGCTCCGTGCACTCCACCCGGGTGGAGATCGGCCGGCTGCTGGCGCGCGAGCACCCCGCCGAGGGCGACCTGGTCATCCCGGTGCCGGAGTCGGGCACCCCCGCCGCGATCGGCTACGCCCAGGAGTCGGGCATCCCCTACGGGCAGGGCCTGGTGAAGAACTCCTACGTCGGGCGCACCTTCATCCAGCCCTCGCAGACCATCCGCCAGCTCGGCATCAGGCTCAAGCTCAACCCGCTCAAGGAGATCATCCGCGGCAAGAAGCTCGTGGTGGTGGACGACTCCATCGTCCGCGGCAACACCCAGCGGGCCCTGGTGCGGATGCTGCGCGAGGCCGGTGCCCTCGAGGTGCACGTGCGCATCGCCTCCCCGCCGGTGCGCTGGCCCTGCTTCTACGGCATCGACTTCGCCAGCCCGGCCGAGCTCATCGCCAACGGCCTGGACACCGCCGACGGAATCTTCGAGGGTGTGCGCCGGGCCATCGGCGCCGACTCCCTGGGCTACGTGTCCATCGACGGGATGGTGGAGGCCACCGAGCAGCCCCGCGACCGGTTGTGCTCGGCCTGCTTCGACGGGCACTACCCGATCCCGCTGTCTCGCGAGACGAAGATCGACGAGAACGTGCTGGGCGACATGCTGGACAGCGCCGCGGAGGACCTGGTCCGCTCGGTCGACGCCGCCATCCGCTAGCCGGGCTGCTGGCTCGAGCCGGCTGCCCGCCGCTGGTCCAGCCGCAGGCGCAGGCCGTCCACCAGGGCCACCAGCGCCAGCTCCACCGCGTCGGCGTCCACCCGGCTGCGGTGGCTGGCCAGGCGGTGGGCGCTGCCCAGGTTGGGGTAGCGGCCCGCGTACAGCTCCGGGTCGGCCGGAAACCCCGCCGCGATCGACCCCGACGCCGCGCCCATCACCAGGAACTTCACCGCGGCCGCGATCTCGGTGGCCTCGCGCGGCGTCCATCCCGCAGCCACCAGCCCGCCGTGCACGCGGTCGATGCGGCGCAGCGCCGCGTCCGAGCTGCCCGGAGAGCTGACGAAGAGCGGGGCGAGCGCGGGGTGCGCGGCCAGTGCGGCGTGGTACGTGCGGCCCCACCGCAGCAGCGCCTCGTCCCAGGCGTGCTCGCCGAACCAGGACGCGTCCGCGCCGGCCCCCACCTGCTCCACCAGGGAGTCCAGCAGCTCCGTCTTGCCCGCCACGTGGTGGTAGAGCGAGGGTGCCTGCACGCCCAGCTCCGTGGCCAGCCGACGCATGCTCAGCGCAGCCAGGCCCTCGGTGTCGATCAGCTCGAGGGCGGCCTCGCGCACTCTTTGGGGGTTGACGTCACGCACGGGCCCCAGCGTAACCTAACGGTGTTAGGCACGGCTGGAGATCGGCGGAGGGAGCCCCGCGTGGACCTCACGTTGTCCGAGGAGCACCAGGCCCTGAAGGAGTCGGCGGCAGCGTTCGTCGACAAGGAAGTGGTGCCCTTCGCCGCGGAGTGGGACCGCGCCGAGCAGGTCGACCGGTCCATCGTGGGCAAGCTGGGCCGAGCCGGGCTGCTGGGCCTGGGGGTGCCCGAGGAGCTGGGCGGGTCCGGTGGCGACATGTTCGCCTACTGCCTGGCCATCGAGGAGCTGGGCCGGGGCGACCAGGCCATCCGTGGCATCGTCAGCGTCTCCCTGGGCCTGGTGGGCAAGAGCATCGCCCGCTTCGGCACCCCGGAGCAGCAGGAGCGCTGGCTGCCCGGCATCTGCTCGGGGGAGCTGGTGGGCTGCTTCGGCCTCACCGAGCCCGGGGTGGGCTCCGACGCCGGCAACCTCACCACCAAGGCGGTCCGCGACGGCGACGACTACCTGATCACCGGCTCCAAGCAGTTCATCACCAACGGCAACTGGGCCGACGTCGCGCTGGTGATGGCCCGCACCGGCGGCGAGGGCGGCCGCGGGGTGAGCGCCTTCCTGGTGCCCACCGACTCCGCCGGCTTCTCCACCACCAAGATCACCGACAAGCTGGGCCTGCGCGGGCAGGACACCGCGGCGCTGCACCTGGACGCCGTGCGGGTGCCCGCCTCGGCCATGCTCGGCGAGGAGGGCCGCGGGTTCACCGTGGCGATGACCGCGCTGGACCGCGGCCGCACCTCCATCGCCGCCTCGGCCGTGGGTCTGTCCACCGCATGCCTGGACGCTGCGCTGGACTACGCCGCCAGCCGTGAGCAGTTCGGCCGCACCATCGCCGGGCACCAGCTGGTGCAGCAGCTGCTGGTGGAGACACAGGTGGAGCGCGACGCCGCCCGGCTGCTGGTGTGGCGTGCCGCCGACCTCTGCGACCGCGGTCAGCCCTTCCGGGCGGAGGCCTCCGCCGCCAAGTACTACGCCGCCGAGTCCGCGGTGCGGGCGGCCAACCGCTGCCTGCAGGTGTTCGGTGGCTACGGCTTCGTGGAGGAGTACCCGCTGGCCAAGTACCTGCGCGACGCGCGCGTGCTCACCCTCTACGAGGGCACCACCCAGGTGCAGACACTGCTCCTGGGCCGCGCACTCACCGGTGTCAGCGCCTTCTAGCCCACCAGCCTTCTAGCCCGCCCAGCCTTCTAGCCCACCCAGCCTGCTCGCTCCCTCTGACGCAAAGGAACTCTGATGGTCGACTTCTCGATCTCTGACGAGGAGCGCGCGATGCGCTCCACCGTGCGCACCTTCGTGGAGCGGGAGCTGATCCCGCTGGAGAGCGAGATCATGCGTCGCGGCCGGGAGGGCGGCCCCAACGCCGTCACCTCCGACGAGATGGCCGAGCTGCAGGCCAAGGCCAAGACGTTCGACCTGTGGGGGCTGAGCACCCCGGAGGAGTACGGCGGCCTGGCCCTGCCGGCGGTCACCCGCTCGCTGGTGGAGATGGAGTTCGGGCGCAGCTTCATCTGGTTCCGCCCGGGCGGCGAGGCCGACAACATCCTCTTCTACTGCAACCCCGAGCAGGCCGAGAGCTACCTCAAGCCGGCGATCTCCGGGGAGCGCAAGTCCTGCTTCGCCATCACCGAGCCGGGTGCCGGCTCCGACGCCGCGAACATCCGGACCTCCGCCAAGCGGGACGGCGACGACTGGATCATCAACGGCGAGAAGGTCTTCATCACCGGCGGCAACGACTCCGACTTCATCATCTGCATCGCGGTCACCGACTCGGACAAGGGCACCAAGGGCGGCTTCACGGCGTTCCTGGTGGACCGCGAGATGGGCTACACCACCTCGCCCATCGAGACGATGGGCTCGGCGCGGCCGGCCACCATCGTGCTGGACAACGTCCGGGTGCCGGGCAGCAACGTCCTGGGCGAGGTGGGCCAGGGCTGGGAGCTGGCGATGGCGTGGATCGGAAAGGGCCGCTACCTCATCCCCTCCCGCGCGGTGGGAGGCGCCGAGCGCCTGCTGTCGCTGGCGCTGCAGCAGGCCAACGACCGCACCACCTTCGGCAAGCCGATCGGCGCCAACCAGGCTGTCGCGTGGATGATCGCCGACTCCGACGTGGAGCTGGAGGCCGCGCGCTGGCTCGTGCTCAAGGCGGCGTGGAACGTCGACCAGGGCCTGGACTCCCGGCACGACAGCGCCATCGCCAAGCTCTACGGGACGAACATGATCAACCGCGTGGTGGACCGAGTCATGCAGATCCACGGCGGCATGGGCTACACCCGGGAGATGCCCATCGAGCAGTGGTACCGCGACGTGCGGCTGTGGCGGATCTTCGAGGGCACCGACGAGATGCAGAGGCTGATCATCAGCCGGGACCTGCTGCGGGGATACACCAAGGTCGGCGGCCAGCTCGCGTAGCGCAGCGGAGCGGGGCTGGCCCAGGGGGCGCGGCCAGCTCGCGTAGCGCAGCGGAGCGGGGCTGGCCCAGGGGGCGCGGCCAGCTCGCGTGGCGCAGCGGAGCGGGGCTGACCTGGCGTGGGTTCCGGTTTCGGGACGGAGAATAGGGTCGCCAGCGGGTACTCCGGTACCGTTGCGGCGCATCCCGCAACGAATGATCCGGAGCTTCCCTGCCATGAGCGACCACCCGCACGATCCTGCTGAGTCCTCCTCGGCGGGCGCCTCCTACGCCGCTGCCGGCGTGGACATCGCGGCTGGGGACCGGGCGGTGGAGCTGTTCGCCCCGTCTGCTCGGCGCGCCAGCCGCCCGGAGGTGCTGGGTGGTCTCGGTGGTTTCGCCGGGCTGTTCGCCCTGAAGCCCGGCCACTACCGCGAGCCGGTCCTGGCTGCCTCCACCGACGGGGTGGGCACCAAGATTGCCGTGGCTCAGGCCATGGACAAGCACGACACGGTGGGCCTGGACCTGGTGGCCATGGTGGTGGACGACCTCGTGGTCTCCGGTGCCGAGCCGCTGTTCCTGCAGGACTACATCGCGGTGGGCAAGGTCGTGCCCGAGCGGGTGGCCGAGATCGTCGCCGGCATCGCCGAGGGCTGCGTGCTGGCCGGCTGTGCCCTGCTGGGCGGAGAGACCGCCGAGCACCCCGGACTGATGCCCGACGACGCCTACGACATCTCCGCCACCGGCGTGGGGGTCGTGGAGGCGGACTCGATCCTCGGTCCCGACCGCGTGCGTCCCGGCGACGTGGTGATCGCCATGGGTTCCTCCGGCCTGCACTCCAACGGCTACTCGCTGGCCCGCAAGGTCCTGCTGGACATCGCCGCGATGCCCCTGCACGGACACGTGGAGGAGTTCGGCCGCACGGTGGGCGAGGAGATGCTCGAGCCGACCCGCATCTACGCCAAGGACTGCCTGGCGCTCATCGCCGAGACCCAGGTGCGCACCTTCTGCCACGTCACCGGTGGTGGCCTGGTCGCCAACCTCGAGCGCGTGGTGCCGAAGGGTCTGGTGGCCGAGCTCGACCGAGGCACCTGGAGCCCTGCGCCGGTGTTCGGCGTGATCGCCCACCGCGGCCGCGTGGAGCGTGCCGAGATGGAGAAGACCTTCAACATGGGCATCGGCATGGTTGCCATCGTCGGTCCCGAGGACGCTGACCGGGCGCTGGCCGTGCTCACCGCCCGCCACGTGCCCTCCTGGGTGCTGGGCTCGGTGCAGAAGGCCACCGACTCCGCCCGGGCCTCCCTGGTGGGCGAGCACCCCCGCTTCTAGCGGTCTCGGTGCTCAGCGGTCCCCGCCAGGCGGGGTGCCGCCCCGTAGCGTCATCGCCAGGCGCCTGCTGCACCCGGACGCCAAAAAGCACCACACCCGCCATACCACCGGATGGGGGGATGGCGGGTGTGGTTGCTATGAGTCAGAGGTTTAGTCCTGCAGGATCGAAAGCGCGAAGACTGGGCCGGTGCTCAGCGGGAAGCTCAAGGCTTCCAGTCGTCCTCTTCCTCCCAGGGGGGCCGGACATCATCGGCCTCGGTGCGCCTGGGGTGCACCCGGAGCGAGTCCGGTCCGTGCCCAGAGAGCTCTCGTTGAAGTGTCTCGAAGTCAGTGTTCGGAGAGCTGTACTTGAGCTCTCGCGCAACCTTGGTCTGCTTCGCCTTAGCCCGGCCGCGGCCCATGGCTCGACCCCCTCGCGCAAGGACGGGGCGGCCAGGGGATTCGGCGGCCCCGTTCGATTGTGTGTTTCTTCCTACGACACACCATACCGTGCCCCGGCCGCTGCTGACGACACGAAGCGCGGCACCTCACTCGGGTGAGCAGGGGCTGCTGCGTCAGCGCCCCCGCAGCCGGCTGAGCGCGGCCCGCCCGGCCTGCACCTCGGTGTCCTCGGTCACCGAGTCCGGGTCGATCGCCGCCGCCGAGGGACCGGCCACGAGCTCGGTGTCCGCCGGCACGGTCCGCTTGACCAGCGCCAACGCGATCGGTCCCAGCTCGTGGTGCTCGGCCACGGTGCCGACCCGGCCGACGACCCGGCCGGCGGCAGTCACGTCGTCGCCGGTCTGCGGGCGGGCATCTGCAGAGCCGTCCAGGTGCAGCAGGACCAGCCGCCGTGGTGGCTTGCCCAGGTTGTGCACTCGCGCCACGGTCTCCTGCCCCCGGTAGCACCCCTTGTCCAGGTGCACGGCGCGGTGGATCCAGCCGGCCTCGTGCGGGATGGTGCGCTCGTCGGTGTCCACGCCGGCGCGGGGCCTGCCCTGCTCCACCCGCAGCGCCTCGTGGGCCCAGGAGCCGGCAGGTCGCGCACCGGCCTCGGTGAGGCGCTGCCACCAGGTGGCGAGCGCGGCGCGGGGGACCACGACGTCGGCGGCGTGCGAGCCCGCAGGCGCGGGCATCCGCCGCACGAAGCCGCCGCCCGGCAGGGCACGCACTCCGTGCACCTCGGCGGGCAGCTCCAGCAGCTGGTCCGCCGTGGGTCCGAGGACGGTCAGGACGGCCAGCTCGTCGCTGGCGTCCCGGGGGGCGACGTCGGCCCAGAACACCATCTTCTGCAGGTAGGCGAGCAGGCTCTGCGTGCTGGTCGGCTCGGTGTCGATCCAGGTGGTGCCGTCGAGGTCGGCGAGCACCAGGTGGTGCTCCACCCGGCCGTTGACGTCCAGGATCAGCGCCTCGGTGCCCTGCCCGTCGGCGAGGCCGAGAACGTGCTGGCTGGTCAGCGAGTGCAGCCACGACCGCCGCTCACCGCCGGGCACGGCGATCACCCCGCGGTTGCTGCGGTCGACCACCACGGCGCGGGTGGTGGCGGCCCGCTGCTCACCGAACGGGTCGCCGTAGTGCCAGGCGACCCCCACGTCGGGGGAGTCCTCTGCGGCGGGGGTGGCTCCGGGCGTGGACAGCAGCGGCGAGGTCACACCGGCTCCTCAGGGTTGCGGGTGGTGTGGTCCTGGCCGGGCACGGGCTGGTCGGCAGGCGCGGGTTGGCTGGCGCAGTCGGCGCACTGCCCGGACAGGGCGAGGTGAGCGGGATCGAGGGTGAAGCCGCGGGTGGCGGCGAGCGTGGCGGCCAGCGGCTCGAGCAGCTCCGGCTCCACCTCGATCACCTGCTGGCAGGAGTGGCAGACCAGGTGGACGTGCTCGTGCGGGTCGCAGGAGTAGGTGGGGGCCCCGTGGCCGAGGTGGGTGTGGCGGACCAGCCCGATCTGCTCGAGCAGGTCGAGCGTGCGGTACACGGTGCTGATGTTCACCGCCGGCGACTGCTGCTGCACCTCGGCGCAGATGGCTTCCGGGGTGGCGTGGCCGAGCGTGCGAACGGCGTCGAGGACCATCTGCCGCTGCGGCGTCATGCGCATGCCGCGCTGGTGCAGCGTCCCTCGGAGACCTGTTCCTCTCAGCTCCGTGCCTGCCTTGCCCACGCTGCTCATCCTAGGCTCCGGGTCGCCCGTCCGGGTGCCTAGGCAACGCCAGGGGCACCAGACACCCGCCCCTGGCGATCCGGTGGCGCGGCGGTCTGCCGACAGTAGGGTGCAGAGATGGCCGTGCAGGTAGTGGTGACGCTGGACGAGAAGGTGCTTGATCCCGACGAGCCGCTGCTGCGGGCGGACGACCTCGGCGCGGTGCGTGGCGACGGGGTGTTCGAGACCTTGCTGGTGCGCCGCGGGGTTGCCCGCGAGCAGGAGCGTCACCTGGCCAGGCTGGCCCGCTCTGCCGCGATGCTGCACCTGCCCGAGCCGGACCTGGACCAGTGGCGGCGCTGCGTGCGGACGGTGATCGAGCTGTGGCGGGGCGACGAGGACTTCGCCCTGCGGCTCATCCTCACCCGGGGCCGGGAGAGCGGCGGACCCTGCACGGGCTACGCCACGGCCTCACCGGTCAGCGCCACTGCCCTGGAGCAGCGGGTCGCCGGAGTCTCTGCCCTCACCCTCACCCGTGGCGTGGCCAGGGACGCTGCGCAGCAGGCCCCCTGGCTGCTGCTGGGGGCCAAGTCGCTGTCCTACGCGACGAACATGGCCGCTCAGCGCCACGCGCAGGAGCAGGGCGCTGACGACGTGATCTACACCAGCACCGACGGCTTCGTGCTCGAGGGGCCGACCTCGTCGGTGGTGCTGGCGACCGGGCGGACGCTCTGCACGCCCCCGGTGGATGCGGGCATCCTGCCGGGCACCACCCAGGCGGCGCTGTTCCGGCAGGCGGAGCTGGCTGGGTGGACCTGCGAGGTGCGCCCGGTGCCCACGCCGGAGCTGCTGGCCGCGGACGGAGTCTGGCTGGCCTCCAGCGTGCGCCTGCTGGCGCGGGTGCACACGCTCGACGGAGCGCCGCTGCCGCGCGCGGAGCGCGCCCAGGAGCTGACCGGCCAGCTGCAGGACCTGCTCGACCAGGCATGACGCGCACCTCCGTCAAGTGTGACGCAGACCACTGGTTCGCCGTGGGCAAAACCCGTTGCCGGACCCGCGCGGCCGGGCGTAGTTTCTGGGTACACGAGAGAGGAGGTGGTCCGAAGTTGATGAATTCTTGGACGCGTGAGGTGGCTGTCAGCTAGCCGCTAGTGCCCACGGGTTTGCCCCTGCGACAGCGGCCGGCGAATCCCAGGCAGCTACCCGACCCCCGAGCCCCCGGAGAGTCCGACCGGGACCGCGACGCAGCGACCACAGGTCGCGCGAGCCGCGGTATGGCTCGGGGGTCGCTCCACGTCTGGGGGACGGTGGCGCTGCGTCGCGCAGGGACACCGGCGCAGCAGAAGGTGCGGAGAGGTGAGGGGTGTTCAGCCGGCGTGGCGGACGAGCCGGGCCGACAGGTGCGGCTGCAGCGGTTCACCCATCATGGCGCGCTCGTCCACGTAGCCGAGGTCGCCGTCGATGATCCCGTAGAGCCGCTTGGCCGCGGTCACGGGCTTGGCCGTCTCGCTGCGCAGGACCACGTCGGTGGCCAGCTCCCAGGACGACTGGTTGAGCGGAGCCCCGTAGTAGAGCTCGACGATGCCGGTGTTGTGGGTGAGCAGCAGCTCGAGGGTGTCCTCGCCGTCGTCCCGGGCGTTCACCCGCAGGAAGCCGGACTCGCGGGCGGCTGGCCGGACGTAGGCGCCGTCGGCGTCGAGGATCCACGACCGCGACTCCCAGGTGAGGAAGGGGCGCCCGTCGTGGGCGATCACCAGCTGCTGGCCGAAGCGGTAGGTGTCGATCGTGGGGTAGCTGACCAGCCCCTCGCCCCGCCACACGCCCACCAGCGGCAGCACGGCGAGCAGGGCGGCGTTGAGGTCCGCCCCCTCGCGCAGGTTGGCGGTGTCGTCGGGCACCGGCAACCCGGGCAGCTGGGGAACGTTCACCGCACGCGTGCGGGCAGCCCGTTCCTCGGCATCACGCAGCGCCGCGTCGCCGGAACCGGCACGCGGGGCAGGGTGACCGTCGGGACCAGGGCCGGAGCCGGTCACGAGTCGTTGGTGACCGCTCGGTTGATCACGTACACCGCGAACCACGTGATGAGCACGGCGTCCAGCACCAGGAGGGTCGTGTAAAAGATTTCCACGGCACCACTCTAGCCAGGTGCGGCCCCTCGACGCAGACCGCCCCCGCGCGCACCGGTTCTGGTGCGGGCGAGGGCGGTCTGTCGTGCTCAGGGTGTTCGGTCAGGCGACAGCGACCTCGGCGGAGTGCAGGCCGGTGGAGTCGGCGGTGATGTCGGTGCTGCCGGTGCCCACCCGGCTCAGGGCGCGCAGCGTCCAGGTGCCGGGAGCGGCGTAGAAGCGGAAGTCGCCGGTGGCCGAGGCGACCACCTCGGCGGTGAACTCGCCGGTGCCGTCGAGCAGGCGGACGAAGGCTCCACCCACCGGCTCGCCGCCGGAGAGCACCTTGCCGACGATGACGGTCTCCTTGTCGAGGTCCGTGCCGGCGGGCAGGTCGGGGGTCTGCTCAGGAGCGCCGCACATCAGCGCACCTCCTTGGAGATGGGGGCGCCCACGAGGGAGCCGTACTCGACCCAGCTGCCGTCGTAGTTCTTGACGTTCTGGTGGCCCAGGATCTCCTTGAGCACGAACCAGGTGTGGCTGGAGCGCTCGCCGATGCGGCAGTAGGCGATGGTCTCCTTCTCCCCGTCCAGGCCGGCCTCGCCGTAGAGGGTGGCGAGCTCCTCGTCGGAGCGGAAGGTGCCGTCCTCGTTGGCGGCCTTGCTCCACGGCACGTTGATGGCGCCGGGGACGTGGCCGCGGCCCTGGGCCTGCTCCTGCGGGAGGTGCGCGGGGGCGGCGATCTTGCCGGAGAACTCGTCGGGGGAGCGGACGTCCACCAGGTTCTTCTTGCCGATGGAGGCGATGACCTCGTCCCGGAAGGCGCGCAGCGAGAGGTCGGGCTCCTGGGCGTTGTAGCTGGTGGCCGGGCGCTCTACCTTGTCCGCAGTGAGCTCGCGGCCGTCCAGCTCCCACTTCTTGCGACCGCCGTCGAGGAGCTTGACGTCCTGGTGGCCGTAGAGCTTGAAGTACCAGTAGGCGTAGGCGGCGAACCAGTTGTTGTTGCCGCCGTAGAGCACGACGGTGTCGTCGTTGCCGATCCCACGCTCGGAGAGCAGCTTGCTGAACGCCTCCCGGTCGATCACGTTGCGGGAGCTCGGGTCCTGCAGGTCCTTGGTCCAGTCCAGGCGGACGGCGCCGGGGATGTGGCCGTCGTCGTAGGCGCTGGTGTCCTCGTCGACCTCGACGAAGACGATCCCGTCGGTGTTGAGGTTCTGCTCAGCCCAGTCGGCGGTGACCAGGACGTCGGAGCGGCTCATGGAGTTCCTTTCGATACGCGAGCTGGTTGGTGTGAGTTCGGGTGGACAAGCACGGGAGTGAACGGTGGGGCGGGCACAGGGCCAGCGGTCAGGGGCGGCGGCCGGCACGAGCGCGGACCGTGGCCGCCAGCGGGTAGAGCCGACAGCCGAGGCAGATGCCGAAGGCCGCGTTGAGCAGCGCGGCCACCAGGGCGAGGCCGGTGGCGACGGCGCCGAGCAGCGGCGCGCCCAGCAGGTAGCCCAGGAGGCCGACGACGGAGAACACCAGGCCGACCAGCTGGGCGAAGCGCAGCGGTGCCACCGGCTCCAGCTCGGTGGGTGGGCCGATCCTGGGTGCCACCAGCGTCGCGTACAGCCAGCCGTACGGGCTGCGACGCGGCCCGAGCGCGGCGCCCATGGCGAAGACGACGGCCTGGACGCCGAGCAGGATCCAGTTCCCGGTCAGCAGCACCGCGGCCAGCACCACGGTGCTGATCCACGCCGCGCAGCGGGGACCGCGGACGTCGACCTGCTGCGGGGCAGCCGGTGAGCGGAGGGTGGACACAGCGGGAGCTCCTGCACTGAGGGGTGGACGCGCGACGGATCAGCCGGGGTTCGCAGACACCCGGGGGCCTCCCAGCGGGACGTCTGCGTCAGTGCATGCGGCACAGCGCGCTGCCGACGCGGCACAGGTCAACTGTGCGGCGACGGGTGAGCAGCAGCTCGTGCCAGGTGAACACTCCGCGAAGTCTACTCAGACACTCAACTATTGCCCGCACGGCGGCCCACCAGCGGCTGCAGGACGGTTCGCAGGTCAGCGGCGTGCGGGGCCCCAGTGGCGCGGTGGCGCTGCTGCAACCCCGGGGCGTAGACGACCACGGTGGGCAGCGACAGCACCCGCAGGTGGCTGGCCAGCTCGGGGTGCTCGGCCACGTCGACCTCCAGGTGAGCCAGCTCGGGCAGGTCCTCGGCGAGCTGGTGCACCAGCGTCCGCACCCCCGCGCAGGGGCCGCACCAGGTGGCCGAGAAGTGCAGGAGCAGCGCGCTGCTCGCGGCCCTCGGGGCGCCGGCGGCCGCCAGCAGCTCGACCAGACGTTGTTGCTCGGCGGCGGGCGCGGGTGCACCGCTGGTCGCCCGCAGGGACCCGTTGCTCCTGCGCAGCAGCCACCCGAGCAGCAGCGCCACGGCCACGGCGGCGATCAGCACCACCAGCCCGACGGTCACGAGCGGGACAGCCGCGCCAGCCGCACGTCGGTGCCCTTGCCCTCCACCACGATGTCGGCGCCCTCGGCGTGCACGGTGGTGGGGGTCACCCCGAAGGGCAGGTAGTCGGAGTCGAGGGTGAGGGAGAACTTCTGCATGGCGATCTCCGACAGCGGCGCGGCCAGCGTGAGGGTCTTGCTGGACTGGCCGGCCATGGCGAAGCCGGTGGCGATGATGCGGACCTGCTGGCCGTCCAGCACGAGGTCGGCGTTCACGCTCACCTGCTGCTTGACCACACCACCGAGCTTGACGGTGCCGGTGAGCACGATGCCGCTCTGCGGCACCTTGTAGGCGTCGCCGCCGCTGGTGCCGAGTGTGGGATCCGCCACGGGCGCAGACACTTTCAGGTCGGAGATTCCGATCAGCTGGCCGAGGCGGGTCTCGTTGATCCGGATGCGGCTGTTGAGCTCGGACACCACGATGTCGTCCAGGTTTCCGCCGAACACCGAGGACGCAGGCACCTTCGCGCCGCGCAGCGTGGCCTCGACCGTCACGTTGCCCAGGTCGGCCATCGGCACGCCCACCGCGCGCACGTTCACCTGGCTGAAGCTGCCCTGGGCGGCCTGGGTCAGGAAGGGGAACCCGGTGATGCGCACCTCGGGGTCGCTGTTGAGGGTCAGCTCCTCGCGGAGCTCCTTGGACACCCGGTACTCCGCGTAGGCGGCGGTGCCGTAGTCCGCCAGCACGGCGACGAGCAGGACGCCGATCAGGGAGAAGACGAAGGTGCGCACTGGCCCATCTTCCATGATCGTTAACGGTGCTTGGGTGCTCGGCCGGCGGGCGTCCCGCTATTGTTTGCCGGACGGATGCCTGATGGGTACGAGGTGGGAGGCGCATGGACCTGTTGCTGCTCACCGCTGATCCTGACCCGGACACGGTCCTGCCGGCGTTGACGCTGCTGGCGCACTCGGTGCGGGCCGTGGCACCGGACCTGCCGGCCCTGCTGGAGGCCGGCGCCTGTGACGTTGCGCTCATCGATGCGCGCACCGATCTGGCCGGCGCCCGCGGGCTGTGCCGGCTGCTGGTCGGCGGGGCCGCGATCAACGTGCCCGTGGTGGCGGTGCTGACCGAGGGCGGCCTGGTCGCGGTGAACCCCGAGTGGGGCATCGACGACGTGCTGCTGCCCGGCACCGGCCCGGCCGAGATCGACGCCCGGCTGCGCCTGGTGCTGGGACGCCACCAGAGCACCCACGCCCCGGTGTCCTCCACCAAGGTCACCCTGGGCGAGCTGGTCATCGACGAGGAGACCTACAGCGCCCGGCTGCGCGGCAAGCCGCTGGACCTCACCTACAAGGAGTTCGAGCTCCTCAAGTACCTCGCTCAGCACGCCGGCCGGGTGTTCACCCGTGCCCAGCTGCTGCACGAGGTGTGGGGCTACGACTTCTTCGGCGGCACCCGCACCGTCGACGTGCACGTGCGTCGCCTCCGGGCCAAGCTCGGCGCCGACCAGGAGGCGCTGATCGGCACGGTGCGCAACGTCGGCTACAAGGCCGTGCGCCCCAGTGCCCGGGGCGCGGTGGCCGCCGAGCCCGACACCACCGAGCCCGGCAGCACCGAGGACGCGACGGCCGAGGCCGCCGCCGCCCACAACGCCGGTGCGTCCGCACCGGGGGACTCCGGGCCTGGCGCGGCCGTGGACCCGGAACGGATGAGCGGAGCCCGGGCGTGAGCAGCCCCGGCCCGGCCGCGGCCACGCTGCAGGTCTGCGACACCCTCGACGACGCCCAGCGACACGCGGTGGGTGAGCTGCTGCAGGCAGCCCACCAGGCTGACGGCGTCGCCGCCGTCTCCGAGCAGGTGGTGCTGGCCGTGGCCGCGGACAGCTCCGGGCCGCACCTGCTGGCCACCCGCGGCGGGGAGCTGGCCGGCTACGCCCACCTCAGCGCCGCCTCCGCCGAGGAGGCCAACCCCATGGCCGAGCTGGCCGTGCACCCGCGGCACCGCCGCCGCGGCGTGGGCACCGTGCTGGCACGGGACCTGCTCGACCGGGCCGGGGAGTCGCTGCGGGTGTGGGCGCACGGCAACCTCCCCGCCGCCCGGGCGCTGGCCCGTCGGCTGCAGCTGACCAGCCGCCGCGAGCTGTGGCAGATGCGGGTGGACCTCGCCGGCGCGGAGCTGCCCGCCGTCCGGCTGCCGGAGGGGGTGCGGCTGCGCACCTACGTGCCCGAGCGCGACGACGCGGAGGTGCTGCGGGTGAACAACGCGGCGTTCTCCTGGCACCCCGAGCAGGGGGGCTGGGGCCCGGCCGACCTGGCTGCGCGCCGGGCTGAGCCGTGGTTCGACCCGAACGGCTTCTT
This sequence comes from Rhodococcus sp. Z13_19A, assembly GCF_058133575.1. Taxonomy (NCBI): domain Bacteria; kingdom Bacillati; phylum Actinomycetota; class Actinomycetes; order Mycobacteriales; family Nocardiaceae; genus Rhodococcus; species Rhodococcus sp. Z13_19A. The sequence goes on along the minus strand of NZ_JBYUNN010000001.1, from coordinate 558,447 downwards.
CCTGGCGGTGGACTCCGACGACCGGGTGCTGGGGTTCCACTGGACCAAGGTGCACCCCGCCGAGGGTGACGAGCCGGCGCTGGGTGAGGTCTACGTGGTGGGCGTGGACCCGGCCGCGCAGGGCGGTGGGCTGGGCCGGTCACTGACCATCGCCGGCCTGGAGCACCTGCGCTCGCGCGGGCTGAGCACGGTGCTGCTGTACGTGGAGGCGGACAACGCCGCCGCGGTGCACACCTACACCAAGCTCGGGTTCAGCCAGTTCCACGTCGACGTGGCGTACGGGCGCTAACCACCGCTCTGCTGTGGGTGTGCTCACCCGCAGCGGCCGCGGCGCAGGCTGTTCACCTTGCGTTCACCCGCACAGGGGCAGGTAGTCACTCACGGTGTCTACGTTCTCCTCAGACGGCACACAGTCGTCCGGTGGACACGGGGCCGTGGTCGTGGCCCGTTCCTCCCCATGACCTGAGGTGGGCAGCGCCCCGCAGCGAGCGGTGCGCACCCCGAGATCTCTGGAGGAGCTAGGTGAAGCTCAATCGACGTGCGGCCCGATCCAGCGTTGCGATCGGGTTCGTCGCCGCCGGTGCCGTGCTGCTGTCGGCCTGCGGGACCGACGACAACACGAGCTCGAGCAGTGCAGCAGGCTCCGCCTCCACCGACACGGTGCAGTGCGGCGGGACGGCCACCCTCAAGGCCAGCGGCTCCACCGCGCAGGCCAACGCCATGAAGCGATTCATCACCGCCTACCAGGACGCGTGCAGCGGCAAGTCGCTGGACTACAACGGCAACGGCTCCGGCGCCGGCATCACCGAGTTCCTCGGCAAGCAGACCGACTTCGCCGGCTCCGACTCGCCGCTGAGCGAGTCCAAGGGCGAGGTCGCCAAGGCCGCAGAGCGCTGCGGCGGAGCTGAGGCGTGGAACCTGCCGGTCGTCTTCGGCCCCATCGCACTGAGCTACAACCTCAGCGGGGTGGCCAACGTGGCGCTCGACGGTCCCACCGTGGCCAAGATGTTCAACGGCGCCATCACCACCTGGAACGACCCCGCCATCGCCGCGCTGAACCCGGGCGTCTCCCTGCCGAGCACCAAGGTCACGGTGATCTTCCGCAACGACGAGTCGGGCACCACGGACAACTTCCAGATGTACCTGGAGAAGGCCTCCGACGGGGCGTGGACCCAGGGCGTGGGCAAGGCGTTCAAGGGCGGCGTCGGTGAGGGGGCCAAGGGCAACGACGGAACCGCAGCCGCGGTGAAGTCCACCCCGGGCGCCATCACCTACAACGAGTGGGCCTTCGCCAAGGCGCAGAACCTGCAGACCGCGGCGGTGCAGACCTCCGCCGGCGGCGGGGCGGTGCAGATCAGCACCGAGTCGGTGGGCAAGACCATCGCCGGTGCCACGGTGAAGGGCCAGGGCAACAACCTGGTGCTGGACACCTCCAGCTTCTACAAGCCCACCCAGCAGGGCGCCTACCCGATCGTGCTCGCCACGTACGAGATCGTCTGCTCGAAGTACCCGGACGCGCAGACCGGTGAAGCGGTGCGCGCGTTCCTGCAGACGGCGATCACCACGGGGCAGCGGGGCCTGGAGAACAACGGCTACATCCCGGTGCCTGACTCCTTCAAGAACAAGCTCAGCACCGCCGTCGACGCGATCGCCTGATCGAGAGAAGCAGTGACGGACTGATGACAGTGCGACCGAACGTCGTGCAGGGATCCGGCCGGGCACCCGAGGGGTCCGGCCGGACTGCGGCAGGCAAGATGGGCGGCATGCCCGACCCAGGACAGACCGACCGGGCGAAGCCGAGATCCACCGGACGGCGCGGCGACGTCGTGTTCCGGAACCTGACCACCGCGTCGGGTGTCTCGATCATCGTCGCCATCGCCCTCATCGCGATCTTCCTGCTGCTGCAGGCCGTGCCCTCGCTGCTCGCCGACCACGCGAACTTCCTCACCTCCGACGAGTTCGCCGTCGGCAACACCAACGACATGCGCTTCGGCATCCGGAGCCTGTTCATCGTCACGGTGCTCAGCTCCTTGTTCGCGCTGGTCATCGCCGTGCCCATCGCCATCGGCATCGCGCTGTTCGTCACTCAGTACGCCGACCGGCGAGTGGCCAAGCTGTTCAGCTCGTTGATCGACCTGCTGGCCGCGGTGCCCTCGATCATCTTCGGCCTGTGGGGAATCCTGGTGCTGGCGCCCAAGATCACCCCGTTCGCGGAGTGGCTCAACCGCAACCTCGGCTGGTTCCCGCTGTTCGCCACCGGCAACGTGTCGGTCTCCGGCGGCGGCACCATCTTCACCGCCGGGATCGTGCTGGCGGTGATGATCCTGCCGATCATCACCTCCGTGACCCGTGAGGTGTTCCGGCAGACCCCCAAGGCGCACATCGAGGCCGCCCAGGCCCTCGGGGCCACCAAGTGGGAGGTCATCAGGATGACCGTGCTGCCCTTCGGGCGCAGCGGCACCATCGCGGCCTCCATGCTGGGTCTGGGTCGTGCGCTCGGGGAGACCGTGGCCGTGCTCATCATCCTGCGCTCCTCCAGCACCGGCGCCACGTTGTCGCTCTTCGACGGCGGCTTCACCTTCGCCTCCAAGATCGCCTCGGCGGCCTCGGAGTTCAGCCAACCGCTGTCCACCGGCGCCTACATCGCCGCCGGCTTCGTGCTGTTCGTGCTCACGTTCGTGGTCAATGCAGCGGCCCGGGCCATCGCGGGCGGGAAGGTGAACGGATGAGCTCGGTACTGGAGAAGCCGCTCGTCGGCCCCACCTTCACCACCGTCAGCGGCGGCCGCAAGGCCAAGAACCTGCTGGCCACCGTGCTGGTGTCGGCGGCGTTCGTGGTCGCGATGATCCCGCTGGTGTGGGTGATCTACACGGTCGTGCGGCGCGGCATCGACGCCGTGACCGCCGCGGACTGGTGGTCGCACTCCCAGCGAGGCATCCTGCCGGAGGACTTCGGCGGCGGGGTGTACCACGCGCTCTACGGCACCATCGTGCAGTCGCTGATCGCCTCGGTGGTGGCGGTGCCGCTGGGGATCCTGGTGGCCATCTACCTGGTGGAGTACGGCCGGGGCCGGCTGGCCAAGGCCACCACCTTCATGGTGGACGTGCTGTCCGGCATCCCGTCCATCGTGGCCGCGCTGTTCGTGTTCAGCGTGTGGATCACCACGCTGGGCTTCGAGCAGAGCGCCTTCGCGGTGTCGCTGGCGCTGATGCTGCTGATGCTGCCGGTGGTGATCCGCTCGGCCGAGGAGATGCTGCGCCTGGTGCCCGACGACCTGCGGGAGGCGTCCTACGCCCTCGGGGTGTCGCGGTCCACCACCATCCTCAAGGTGGTGCTGCCCTGCGCCATCTCCGGGATCATCAGCGGCATCCTGCTGGCGGTGGCCCGCGTGGCCGGGGAGACCGCGCCGGTGCTGGTGCTGGTCGGCTACACCACCTCGATCAACACCGACGTGTTCCACAACAACATGGCCTCGCTGCCGCTGGTCATCTACAACGAGCTCACCAACCCCACGGTGGCTGGGCAGCAGCGGGTGTGGGGCGCCGCCCTCACCCTCATCCTGCTCATCGCCGTCCTCAACGTGCTGGCTGCCTTCGTCGCCCGCGTGTTCGCCCCCAAGACCAAGTGAAGCGGTAGGAGCCCTCCATGGCCAAGCGCCTCGACCTCAAGGACCTGAACATCTACTACGGCAAGTTCCACGCCGTCAGCTCGGTGAACCTGTCCGTCCCCCCGCGCAGCGTCACCGCCTTCATCGGGCCGTCCGGCTGCGGCAAGTCCACCGTGCTGCGCACCCTCAACCGGATGCACGAGGTGATCCCCGGAGCCCGCGTGGACGGCGGGGTGCTCCTCGACGGCGAGGACATCTACGCCAGCACGGTGGACCCGGTGGCCGTGCGCCGCACCATCGGCATGGTGTTCCAGCGGCCCAACCCGTTCCCCACCATGAACATCCGGGACAACGTGGTGGCTGGGCTCAAGCTGCAGGGGATGAAGGGCAAGAAGGCCCTGGAGGAGGTGGCGGAGAAGAGCCTGCGCGCGGCCAACCTGTGGAACGAGGTCAAGGACCGCCTGGACAAGCCCGGTGGTGGGCTCTCCGGTGGCCAGCAGCAGCGGCTGTGCATCGCCCGGGCCATCGCCGTGCAGCCGGACGTGCTGCTGATGGACGAGCCGTGCTCGGCGCTGGACCCGATCTCCACGCTGGCGATCGAGGACCTGATCACCGAGCTCAAGCAGGAGTTCACCATCGTCATCGTCACCCACAACATGCAGCAGGCGGCCCGGGTGAGCGACCAGACCGCGTTCTTCAACCTGGCCGGCGTGGGCCAGCCGGGCCAGCTGATCGAGGTGGGCGACACCGAGGTGATCTTCTCCAACCCGGTGGAGAAGGCCACGGAGGACTACATCTCCGGCCGCTTCGGCTAGACCCACCTGCGGCGGCGACGCTGCGGGCGGTGTGGCGGTGCCCCACCAGCTGGGTCAGGCGCCGCGTGGGGCGTACATGATGACCGCGACCCCGACCAGGCAGAGCAGGGCGCCGGCGAGGTCGTAGCGGTCCGGGCGGAAGCCGTCCATCACCATGCCCCAGACCAGCGATCCAGCGACGAACACCCCTCCGTAGGCGGCGAGGATGCGGCCGAAGCTCGCGTCAGGCTGCAGCGTGGCGACGAAGCCGTAGAGACCCAGGGCGATGACTCCGGCGCCGACCCAGATCCAGCCGCGGTGCTCCCGGATGCCCTGCCAGACCAGCCACGCGCCGCCGATCTCGGCGAGTGCGGCGAGGACGAAGAGGGCCAGGGATCGGACGACGTCAGTCACGCCAGGCAACGATGCCAGACGCCGGCCCCGGCGGTAGCCGGCTGGCTCCCGCGAACGACGGCGGCCCCCACCCGATCGGGTAGGGGCCGCCGTCGTTCGCGTCGGTGGGGGAGCTGCTACTCCGAGACCTTGATGTCCGGGGTGGCGGGCTCCGGGTGCTTGCCGGTGACCAGGAAGATGACCTGGCGCGCGACCTCGACCGCGTGGTCGGCAAAGCGCTCGTAGAAGCGGCCCAGCAGGGTGACGTCCACCGCGGCGGCCACGCCGTGCGGCCACGCGTCGTCCATGATCACGCTGAACAGGTGCTTGTGCAGGTCGTCCATCGCGTCGTCCTCGTCCTCGAGGAGTGCGGCGCGGTCGGGGTCGCGGGTGAGCAGCACCTCCCGGGCGGAGGCGGCCAGGGAGACCGCCACGTGCCCCATCTCGGTGAAGTAGCCACGCACCTCGTCCGGCAGGACCCGCTTGGGGTGGCGGCGGCGGGCGATCTTGGCGACGTGCAGCGCCAGCTCCCCCATCCGGTCGATGTCGGCGACGATGTGGATGGCCGCGACGACCGTGCGCAGGTCGCCGGCAACCGGCGCCTGCAGCGCGAGCAGGGCGAAGGCCTTCTCCTCGCAGGCCAGGGCCAGCTCGTCGATGTGGTCGTCGTCGCTGATCACCTGCTCGGCGAGCGGGAGGTCGGCCTCGAGCAGGGCCTGGGTGGCTCGTTGCATGGCCAGCTCGGCCAGGCCGCACATGGCGGCGAGCTCTCCGGCGAGGTCACTGAGCTGTTCTGTGTAGGCGACGCGCATGCATGCAGAGTACGTGCTCAGCAGGACAATTCCGGGCAGCCGACGTGAACGGTCGGTGAACGGTCGAGGGACGGTGGGCTGCGCGCTCAGGTGCAGCTGACGTCGCCGGCGTTGACCACCGCGAGATCGCTGGGCAGTGGCTTGGTGCCGACGCCTTCCGGACCGCTGGGTGGCACCACGGAGCCGTCAAAGCTGTTGCCCAGCACCACGTCTACCGTGGCGCCCAGGCCGGCGACCAGCTGCAGCTGGGACCCGGGGATGGACGTGGCCAGCTGCTCGGCCGCCGCGGCCTGCTCGGCGGAGTAGCGGATGACTGTGCTGGCCCGCACCCCCTCGGCGCTGTCGATCCGGGCCACGGTGTAGCCCAGGTCGGTGAGCTGCCTGCCGGTGCTGGTGGCCAGCCCGGCGGTGTTGGTGGCGTTGCGCAGGGTGAGCTGGGCGCTGCCGCCGGGCTTGGGCACCTCGGGCGGGGTGGTGGGCGCAGGCGTGGTGGGGGCGCCCTGCTCGCCCGGCAGCGGGGTGCCGTTGATGACGGCACGGAAGATGCTGGTGATCTCCGGCAGGTTGGGGACCTCGTTGCCGTAGCGGGTGCCGTTGGTGGGCACGGTGAGGAAGGTGACCCGCCCGGCGGACAGGCCCTGCAGCGACTGCCCGAGGGTGAGCAGGGAGTCCGAGTTCATGTTCTCGCCGAAGGTGGCGGCGGTGAACCCGTTGATGAAGCCGTTGAGCTTGCGCAGGTCCAGCAGCACGTCGGTGGACATGGACTTGCGCAGCAGCGAGGACAGGAACCGCTGCTGACGGGTGATGCGCCCGTAGTCGCCGTTGGTCTCGGAGTCGACCTTGCGGGCCCGCACGTAGTTCAGGGCCGTGGTGCCGTCGATGGTGCTGGTGCCGGCGGTGGGCAGGATCGTGCCCAGCTCGCCGTCCACCAGTGGGCGGGTGGCGCACACCTCCACGCCACCGATCTGGTCGACCAGGGCGGAGAAGCCGGAGAAGTCGATGCCCACGAAGTGGTTGATCTTGAGGCCGGAGATCTGCTGGATCACCTGGACCAGGCACTTGGGTCCGCCGGTGGCGTAGGCGGAGTTGAGCTTGGCGCGCTTCTCCGGCTCGGCCACCGTGCTGGTGTAGGAGGCGCTGGGGTTGTCCCACTCCGCGCACGCCGGGCGGTCGATCTCCAGGTCGCGGGGGAAGGACACCACCACGACGCGGCCGCGGTCGGCAGGCACGTGGGCCAGCATCACGGTGTCGGAGCGGGCGCCCTCGGCCTGCGCCGTGGTGCCGGCGCCGATCTCGCCGTTGGTGCCGGCGCGGGAGTCCGAGCCCACCAGCAGGTAGTTCTCGTCGCCGCGCTGACCGTCGGCGTCCTGCACCGAGGCTGAGCCCTCGTCGAGGGCCTCGACGTTGCGCACCTTGGAGTCGAGGTACTGCGTGGCTGACCACATGGCGCCGGTGACGACGAAGACTGCCACGGCGACCAGGGCGGCGAGCGTGCGGCGCAGCAGTGCCGTGCGGTGGCGGCGCTGCCCGCGCTTGACCTCCAGGCGGGTGGGTCGACGCGGCTCGATCTCCACCGGGGCCACCGTCCGGCCGCGCGCACCAGGCAGGGCCACCGGGCGGGCCACCGCGAGGCCGGCTGCGCGGGGGGTGTCCGCCGCGCTCTCGGCGGGGGTGCGCCGGCGCCGTGGCGGGGTGGGGCTCACCGCCCAGGGGCGCTCCCACGGCGCTGGGTGGTCACGGCGACCGGGGGACGGTGCCGCGCCAGGCGCACCCGCGCGTTCGTCGTCGCTCAACCGGTCTCTCCTCGTCCCGACGCACCGCTGTCCGCCTCGCACGCGCGAGGTGCCTTGGCTGTGCTGCGGCACCGATCAGGTGCGCCGGCTCATGGTACGGACCTGGTGGTGGTGTGCTAACGCGAGGTTCCACTGGCTGACCAGCGGTGTCTCCGAACGAGCGCCGCTGGTGAGAGGGCGCTCGGCGCGGCCCGGGGCTCAGCCGCCGGAGCTGTCGATCTCCGCGCCCACCGGGACGGTGCTGTCCTCGGGGTCGTCCAACCACCCCTCGGGCAGCGCCACCTTGCCCGGCGAGCCCTGCCGGCCCCGCGGTCCCTCGGCGTCGGCGGGGTAGGGCACGTCGGCGTCGAGCTGGTCCAGCAGCCGGTCGAGCTCGTTCAGGTGTGAGACCAGCGCCAGCTTCTGGCGCAGCTCGGAGCCCACCGGGAAGCCACGCAGGTACCAGGACACGTGCTTGCGCAGGTCGCGCAGGCCCCGGTCGTCGCCGTGGTGGGCGGCCAGCAGCTCGGCGTGGCGGCGCAGCACGACCGCCACCTCGCCCAGGGTCGGAGGAGTGGGGACCGGCGACCCGGTGAGGGCGGCGGAGAGCTCGGCGAACAACCACGGTCGGCCCAGGCACCCCCGGCCCACGACGACGCCGTCGCAGCCGGTCCGGTCCATCATGGACACGGCGTCCTCGGCGCTGAAGATGTCGCCGTTGCCCAGCACGGGGACGTCGGTGACGTGCTCCTTGAGTCGCGCGATCTCGTCCCAGCGGGCGGTGCCGGAGTAGCGCTGGGCCGCGGTGCGGGCGTGCAGGGCCACCGCGACCGCGCCCTCGGCCGCGGCGATGCGACCGGCGTCGAGGTGGGTGTGGTGCTCCTCGTCGATGCCGATGCGGAACTTCACGGTGACCGGGACGCCCGCCGGCTCAGCGGCCCGCACGGCCGCGCCCACGATCGCCGCGAACAGCCGGCGCTTGTAGGGCAGCGCCGACCCGCCACCCTTGCGGGTCACCTTGGGCACGGGGCAGCCGAAGTTCAGGTCGATGTGGTCGGCGAGGTCCTCCTCGACGATCATCCGCACCGCGTCCGCCGTGGTGGCCGGATCGACGGTGTAGAGCTGCAGCGACCGCGGCTGCTCGCTGGGCGCGAACGTGGTCATGTGCAGCGTGTCCGGGTGGCGCTCCACCAGCGCACGGGCGGTGACCATCTCGCACACGTAGAGCCCGGCCGCAGGACGACCGCTGTAGAGCTCCTCCTGCTCGCGGCACAGCGTGCGGAACGCGACGTTGGTGACACCGGCCATGGGCGCCAGCACCACCGGGCTGCGCAGCGCCAGCGGGCCGATGCGCAGGGCCGTCGGAGCGGCGTCGAGGGTGGAGGTCACCGCTACATTGTGCCGTGTCGGCCGTGGGCCCCCCAGCGGGGCGCGACCAGGGACGCACCGACCAGCGCTGTTGCCGGCGGAGGGTGTCAAAACTGCTGCCAAATCCTGCTGTGCGCGTGCGATAGTGCGTAGATGAGCGACCTGAAGCAGGGTGCCGGTGGGCGCCGCCTCAGCCGGCCCGAGCGCCGCGCCGCCAGGAAGGCGGCCCGGGAGCGCCACCGAGCCGACGTCCGCTACCGGGCGGCGCACCGTCGCGACCCGCTGCCCCACGGGGTGCGGATGGTGTACCTCGAGCACCGGGCGGCCGCGCTGTGGGTGCGGGCGCCCGGCCAGGCGGCCCTGCGCACCGAGCGCGACGGCCCCTGGCAGGAGCTGAAGATCCGCAGCGTCCGCCGCTGCCTGCGGCCCTGGCTGGTGCGGATCACGCTGGCCGACGGCACCCGGTTGACGCTGCGGCCGATCGTGCCCGGCCACGCCGGGCTGGCGGACTGCGGTCATGACCAGGGCGGGCCGGAGGGGTCCACGCCGGACGACGTCGGCGGCGGGGACGACCCGTTGACGCTGCTGCTGCTGGTGCTGATGTGGCTGTTCATGCTGGTGCTGCTGCCCTGGTCGGGCTGGAACAACGCTCGGCGGTGCGTCCACGCACACCGCCTCGTTCGGGCGCTCGCGCGGCGGCCCTGAGCGAGAGGCGGCTGTTCGAGAGGCGCGACCTGGTCAGCGGTTGCAGCGGCGGGCCAGCACGCGGGCCAGCGTGCCGATGGCCAGCTTGAGCACCACCTGGGCGCCAGGAAAGGCCGGCTGGAAGTCGATGGTCCAGGTGAAGCGGGTTCCGCTGCCGGCCGGCTCCAGGACGATCTCGCCGGTGTAGCTCTTGGCCGGCACCCCGGACAGGGCCTCGTAGGCCAGCAGCTTGCCCGGCTCGAAGGCGGTGATGCGCTCCCGGATGGGCGGGCCGGCCAGGGTGATCCGACGGATCGCCCCCACGCCGTTGCGGTGACCGGTGCCCTCCTGCTCCAGCGCCACCTTGGGCAGCGGCAGACGCTGCGGAGTCCAGCCGGCCATGCCCTCGTGGTCGGAGACCTCACCCCAGACGTGCTCGGGGGACGCGGACACGGTGTGGGTGAAGGAGTACCGGCTCATGGCTGCATCCAACCAGAGCGGCCCGGTTCCGTTGTGCTGGAACCGGGCCGGGCTGAGGAAGCAGGGGTGTCAGGCGCGGGCGGCCTGGCGGGCCAGCGCCCGGTCGCGGGACTCTTCGAAGCGGGTGGCTGCGGCGTCGAGGGCCTTGAGCGCAGCCGCGAGCTCGTCCCGGGCCTGCTCGCCCTCGGCGGTGAGGCCCCCGCGCTCGAAGACCTGCCACTTGCGCAGCACCGGCATGATCACGTCGTCGTGGTGCTGCCGGAGGTCGTAGATGCCGGCCTTGGCGATGAGCACCGAGCTGCGGCGGTAGTTGGCCATGTCCGAGCCGGGCATCTGGAAGTTGATGACCTCCTCGGTGATGGCGCGCATGGTCTGGTCCGGCGCGCGGTCGAAGGCGGCGTCGACGAGGTTGCGGTAGAAGATCATGTGCAGGTTCTCGTCCGCGGCGATGCGCGCGAGCATCTTGTCGGCGATCGGGTCGCCGCAGGCCTTGCCGGTGTTGCGGTGCGAGACCCGGGTGGCCAGCTCCTGGAAGCTGACGTAGGCCACGGTCTGCAGCATGGACTTGCCCGGTGCGTCGTAGCCGTTGGTCATGTGCGCCATGCGCGCGTTCTCCAGCGCCACCGGGTCCACGCCACGGGTGACCACCAGGTAGTCGCGCATGACGATGCCGTGGCGGTTCTCCTCCGCCGTCCACCGTCCGACCCAGGTGCCCCAGGCGCCGTCCTGCCCGAAGTGCTGGGCGATCACGCGGTGGTAGGAGGGCAGGTTGTCCTCGGTGAGCAGGTTGAGGACCATCGCGGCCTTGGCGGTCTCGCTCAGCGCGGACTGCTCGGGCTCCCAGTCCTGTCCGCCCATGGCGGCGAAGTTGCGGCCCTCGTCCCACGGGACGTAGTCGTGCGGGTGCCAGTCCTTGGTGATCGCGAGGTGTCGATCGAGGTTCTCGGCCACGACAGGTTCTAGCTCGTGCAGCAGCTCGAGCTCCGTCATCATTCTTGGCACTGGTCCTCCTGGGTCCCCTGGTGTGATGCGCCCACCGGTCTGGCTACGCCCTCGTAGGTTACGCCGCCGTAGGTTGCCGGGGTGCCTGCTCCTCCCGCTGGAGCAGGCACCATGGAGACATGAGTGACGAGTCCCCCAACGACAGCCAGATCGACGAGACGTCGGCGGCGCTGCTGCACGCCCGCGCGGTGGTGCTGCACGACATCGTGGCCTGCGGCGCTGACGTGCCCGGGATCGTGGACGTGCTCGACGCCGCGGTGCACGAGCGGGAGTGGTGGGTGCGCCGCTGGCCGGAGGGAATGCAGTTCCTGGCCGGCCAGGTGGCTCAGGACGTGCAGGACCGGTTGGTGGACACCGAGGGGCGGTGGCCACCGTGTCCGGTGCACCCCGACGAGGCACTGCAGCTGGAGCCGCCGCTGGGCGCCGACCCGCGCTGGGTGTGCGGACGCGGGTGCGGTGAGGTCGCCGCGCTCGGTGCGCTGTCCCCGCAGTCCGGCTCGGAGGCCCAGGGAGGCAGGAGCTAGACGGTCTCGGCTTCCTCGAAGGTCATCTGCACCGATCCGATGCTGCTGCTGAGCATCGGCCGCTTGGGCAGACCCAGCTGGCGCAGCTCGTCGGCCCACGGGTGCTCACCCAGCACCAGCTTGGCCCCGCCCGGGCGGAACCGGGTGCCGGAGGCGTCCATCAGCCAGGGCACGCGGCGCAGCACACCGTCCATGTGGGTGTAGGCGTCCAGCGAGGTGGCGACGCCGCTGCCCGGCACGGGCACCCCGCCGCCCACGGTGAGGTCGAACACCAGCTGGTCGTCCAGGCGCAGCTGGCCGCGCCGGCCCGCGGGAGTGTCGGTGAGGTCGATCTCGGACATCACCTTGGGGAAGCCCCAGATGGAGCGTCCGGCCTCCAGCGTGAAGCCCTGGTCGACCGGGAGGCGGTGGATGAACACCCCGGCCTTGCCGGTCAGCAGGCTGCGCAGGTCGCCGCGCTTGGGTCCGGCTCCCTTGGGCCGCACCATGAACCCGACGCCGTACTCGTGGTACTGGCCGAGGTCGCCGTCGACGTAGTTCACGAACAGCACCGCGCAGATCGCCCGGCCCGGCCGGTGCTGGAGCAGCTCCAGGCCGGAGTAGTCGATGACCTGCTGGGCGGGCCGCACCGGGACCGAGAACATCGCCACGTGGGCGCTGGCCTCCCGGATGCGCACCGGCATGGTGACCTGCTGGCCCTGCACCAGGTGGACGCTTGGTTCACTGATCGTCATTGCACTACTCCCCGCAGGCCGTCCTTGCCGTACACGCCCTCGAGCATAGAGCTGAAATCCGGTCCGCGGCGGAGCATCTGGCCGCCGTCGACGTTGATGACCTGCCCGGTGACCCAGCTGGAGGCGGGTCCGAGCAGGAACTCCACCAGGTTGGCGACGTCAGCCACCTCGCCGACCCGGCCGAGGGGGGTGCACTCGAGGTAGTCGTCCAGGATGGGGCCACCCTCGGTGATCATGGCGACCAGCTCGGTGCGCGTGAGGCCGGGGCGCACCCCGTTGACCCGCACGCCGCTGGCGCCGAGCTCGTCGGCGGCCAGCTGCACCAGGTGGTCCACCCCGGACTTGGAGACGCCGTAGGCGCCGAACCAGCGGTGGGTGTTGCTGGAGGCGATGGAGGACACCGCGACGATGGATCCGCCGCCGCCGCGGACCAGCTCCCGGGCGGCGTGCTTGATGGTCAGCATGGTGCCCGTGACGTTGAGGTCCACCGTGCGGCGCCAGGCCTCGGTGTCGAGCTGGGTGATGGGTGCGATGGTCTCGTTGCCCCCGGCGCACGCGACCACGCCGTGCAGCCCGCCGTGCCGGGCCGTGGCGGCCGCGACCGCCGCGGCCACCGACTCCTCGTCGGTGACGTCGGTGGCCACCGCGGTGGCGGTGCCCGACGCGCCGGACTGTTCGGCGGCGGCGGCGAGCTCGGCGACGGCCTTGTCCAGCCGCTCCTGGCTCCGGCCGCAGATGGTGACCTGGGCGCCGCCGCGGACGAGCAGGTCGGCCACGCCCAGCCCGATCCCGCTGCCCCCTCCGGTGACCAGGACCGATCGTCCCGCCAGCCCGCCTGCCCCGCCGCTGTTCTGCACAAGTTCCCCTTCCGTAGTGGAACACGTTCTACCATGATGTAGGTCACACCCGGCGACGGGCAACCTCATGAACGGCGGTAGCGCGGTGGCAGCTCTCTCGGTTGACCTCCTGGACGGGCGCTTCTACTCCGGAGACCTGGGTGACCCACGTGCGGCCTACCGGTGGATGCGGGAGAACCAGCCCGTCTACCGCGACAGCAACGGGCACGCCGCGATCGCCACCCACGCAGCGCTGCTGGAGGCCGAGCGGATGCCCGAGGTGTTCTCCAACGCCGGCGGCATCCGGCCGGAGACCGGCGCGCTGCCGCAGATGATCGACATGGACGACCCCGAGCACAAGCTGCGGCGGCTGCTGGTCAGCGGTGGGTTCACCCGCAAGAAGGTGGAGGCGAAGACCGAGGAGATCCGCGAGCTCTGCGACCAGCTGATCGACGCGGTCTGCGAGCAGGGGGAGTGCGACTTCGTCCGCGACCTCGCGGCCCCGCTGCCGATGGCCGTGATCGGCGACATGCTCGGGGTGCGCCCGGAGCAGCGCGAGACCTTCCTGCGCTGGTCGGACGACCTGGTGAAGTCGCTCGGCAGCAACGCCACGCCGGAGGGCCTGCAGGCGGCGATGCAGGCGTACATGGACTTCACCGCGTTCACCATGGGCATCATCGACCAGCGTCGCAAGGAGCCCACCGACGACCTGACCAGCCTGCTCATCAACGCCGAGATCGACGGCAACCGCCTCACCGACGAGAACATCGTGGGCGAGACGCTGCTGATCCTCATCGGCGGTGACGAGACCACTCGGCACGTGCTGAGCAGCGGCATGGAGCAGCTGGTGCGCCATCCCGAGCAGCGCGACAAGCTGGTGGCTGATCCCGCGCTGATCCCGTGCGCGATCGAGGAGATGCTGCGCTGGGCCTCCCCGATCAAGAACATGTGCCGCACCATGACCCAGGACCTCGACTACCACGGCACCGAGCTGCACGCCGGGGAGAAGGTGCTGCTGCTGTTCGAGTCGGCGAACTTCGACGATGCGGTCTTCGATGGCCCGGACGTCTTCGACATCGCGCGCACCCCCAACAACCACCTGGCCTTCGGCTTCGGCGCGCACTTCTGCCTGGGCAACCAGCTCGCCCGCCTGGAGGGCCGGCTGATGTTCGAGCAGCTGATGGCCCGCCTGCCGGACATGGAGCTGGCCACCGACGAACCGCTGCCCCGCCGGCCGGCGAACTTCGTGTCGGGGCTGGAACAGATGCCGGTCCGCTTCACGCCCACGGCCCGCCGCTCCGGCTGAGTCCGGTCCGCGGGCGCACCACCGCAGGCACCGCTCGGCGCAACCGCTGAGGGCAGGGCGGGATGCTCCTCAGTGCGCCTGGGCGCCCGGCGAGCCCGACGACCCCGGGGTGTCCGGGGACAGCGCCCCGTGCACGATCGGCTTGTTGTGGGGCACCGGGGCGAACTTCTTCTGCGGCAGCAGGAACAGCCACGTGGCAAAGACGAACGGCGCGGTACCGGCCGGCAGGCCCACCGGCTGCAGGCCGGAGGTGAGCGTCCCGTGGATCACCACGGTGAACAGGATTCCGAAGATGGTGTAGGCGAAGGACTTCAGCCCCGGCCGGTAGAAGGTGCAGCCCAGGGCGATGCCGGTGAGCACGGCGCTGAAGCCGTACAGGCCCTTGGCGACGTCGGAGGTGTCCGCGCCCAGCGACAGCACCGCGATCATCGCCGTCACCGACCCGATCAGCGCGTAGCCGGCCGCCCACGCCGAGGAGCACAGCAGCCCGAGCACGAACAGCACCCCGGTGACGGTGTTGTCGATCAGGAAGATCTGGGCGATGTTGCGGAACAACGTGTCCCACAGGAACTGGAAGCTCCAGTCGATGCTCGTGTCGGCCTCGGCGACCGGGGTGGGCAGCCGGTTGGACGCCAACCCGGAGGTCTCGATGCGCAGGAAGTTGAAGGCGGCGAGCAGGAACACCCAGTTGACCAGGTTGAACGGGAAGGTCAGCGCGGACACGCCCCAGCTCTTGAACTGGGCGGAGATGGCCATGAAGACCACGGTCGAGACCGCTGATCCCACGACGAGGTACACCCACAGCAACCAGCCACCGGCCAGGAACGTGGGGAAGGCCGCACCCACCAGGATGCCGTTGTAGCCGTAGAGACCCTGGTCCATCGAGTCGTCGTCGGAGTTCAGCAGCAGCCCGGTGACGGTGGAGACCACCAGCCCGACGACCGCGCCGATCGCCACCGACACGGTGTCGGCGGCGATCGCGCCCCAGAAGATGCCGGCCAGGAAGAACAGGCCGGTGAGCGCGTTGCCCTGGAACATCACCTGCCCGGCGCCCTTGAGGTTCCAGTCGAGGAAGCCGACCGCCGGGTAGGCCTTGGACCAGCTGTTCCACGTGCTGCTCAGCATGTCGGTCATTCGCACACCTCAGGTCGGATCTGGGGGTGGGTGAGGATCAGCCTGCTCAGCCCCACAGCGGCTTGTCGGGGATGGGCTGGTCCAGCACCTCGTGGCGCACCAGCCGCCAGAACTCGCGGATCGCGGCGTGCACCGGCTCGGTCTCGGTGCCCAGCACCTTGAACACGAGCCCGGCCTGGTGCGGCAGCACGCTGGCGCCGCACACCACCCGTCCGTCTGCGGAGGGACCGGTGGGCACCTGCTCGAGGACGGCGGCAGCGTGGTGGGCGGGGGTGAGCAGGAAGACGTTGCCGAACACGTCGTGCTCGCCCATCACGCCCGCCTGCCGCACCGAGCGCTGCTTGGGCTCCACCAGCAGCTTCTCGGTGAACAGGTGCTCGCCGTCGGGGCGTCGCGCCGTCATCCCCATGGACAGCAGGTCGTAGACGAACAGCTCACCGCCGGCGTGGTGCTTGCGTCCACCGAGGACCACCTCGGAGTACAACAGCGTGGCGGTGGGGTGGATGGTGACCTCGGTGCGCGCCAGGTACCGGGTGTCTCGGTGCGGGATCAGCGTGCCCGGCATGAGCTCGAGGTAGGAGTCCTCGTCCAGGGTGAGCGTCTGCACCATGGAGGCGAAGTTGGCATCCATCCGGTGCACCTTGGTGGCCGACTGGGTGGTCACGTGCGCCATCGAGCCCGGCTCCATGTCGATGCGCACGTACAGCCGGTCCCCCTGCAGCACGCAGCCGGAGGTGGAGATCATGTAGACGCACGGCAGCCCGCGCACCACCGGGTCCCAGTACAGCGCCTGCTGCACCAGCAGCGGCGTCTTGCGGTACAAGTCGGTCATCAGCGACCGGTCGCCGCGCTGGGCGAACCGCATCCGCAGGATCCCGGTCTTCATGAACCCGCCGGCCGGGGCTTGCCCCGGCTCGTCCTGGTACGGGGCCAGCTCCGGCACGTCGAGCAGCTCGGTGGGCAGCTCGTCCAGCGCCTCGGACGACTCGACGGTGGTCACGGGCCCGCCGTGCCGGCAGCAGCCACCCCGTTGCTGGTGCCCTTGTCGCTGCTGTCGAAGAGCACGCCGTGGTCGATCAGCTCGACCACCTGCTGGATGCCCTCGCCGGTCATGCAGTTGGTGAACACGTAGGGCTTGCCCGGCCGCATCAGCGCGGAGTCCCGGTCCATCACCCCGAGGTCGGCGTGCACGTAGGGGGCCAGGTCGGTCTTGTTGATCACCAGGATGTCCGACTGCGAGATGCCGGGGCCGTCCTTGCGCGGGATCTTGTCGCCGGCGGCCACGTCGATGACGTAGATGAAGTAGTCCACCAGGGCCGGGCTGAACGTGAGGGTCAGGTTGTCGCCCCCGCTCTCGATGAAGACCACGTCGGTCTCCGGGAACTGGGTCTCCATGTCCTCGACCGCGGCGAGGTTCATGCTCGGGTCCTCGCGAACGGCGGTGTGCGGGCAGGCGCCCGTCTCCACGCCCACGATCCGCTCCTCCACCAGCACGCCCTTGAGGGCGCGGCGCACGTGCTTGGCGTCCTCGGTGGTCACCACGTCGTTGGTGATCACCAGCACGGTGGTGCCCCGCTTCACCAGCTCTGGCGTGATCGCCTCGATGAGCGCGGTCTTGCCCGAGCCCACGGGCCCCCCGACACCGATGCGCGTCGTCTTCTTCATGTGTCTCCTCTGGTGCTCGCTAGTTCATGAACATCCGGACGTGGGCCTGCACGTGCACCGCAGCGAGCACGTCGGTCATCGGGGCGAAGGTGCACATGTCGGTGAGCGCACGGTCGCGCACCAGGGCGTACTCCGCGGCGGCCTGCTCGTTGACCGCGAAGAGGATCGACTGGGTGGTGGTGTGGTCCACCCGCAGCAGGCGCAGGGCGGCGCCCAGGATGGTCATCGCCACGCCGTACTGGTGCACGGCGAAGGCGTCCTCCTCCGGCGAGCCCATCTCGGCGAACACCACTCCCAGCCCGGCGGGGAACGTCCCCGGCGCCTCGCCGCTGGTGATCGCGGACAACCACGTGCCGAGCACCGGGTTCTCGGTGTTCTCGGTGAGCCGGGTGCCCAGCTGGCCCAGCTTCTTGCCCATGCGCACCGACATCAGCCGGGTCTCCTCGTTGAGCTTGCGCACGGTCACCGCGTGGTCGGCGCTGAGCACACCGGCGAAGTCCCCGGCCAGCGCCGCCCGGTGCGCCTGCAGCACCGCGACCCCGTCCCCGGTCGCCGCCTGGTGGGTGGCGGTGTGGACGTACTCCCGCAGGCTCTCCGGGCCGGTCACCTCCTGCTGGGCGACCGCCGACTCCAGGCCGCTGGAGAAGGAGAAGGCCCCGATCGGCAGCATCGAGTCACCGAACTCCATCACCCGCATGGTGCGGGTGATGGCGTCCGGGCCCGTCTCAGGCGAGCGGGTCATGGGTGTGGCCCTCGCCCTCGCGCGCAGCGGCGCCGAACAGCCGCCGCGCCTCGTGCGGGGCCAGGTAGGGGATGACCTCGGCGCCGGGCAGGAAGCTGTGGCTGACCCCCTCGAAGGCGTGGGTCCGCATCACCGAGCCCATCACCGCCTTGTCCACGGTGAGCGGGACGTAGACCTTGGTGCCCTTGACCACCGCGGGCCAGTGCTGGTTGCCCAAGGCGTGGCCGAGCTCCAGGCAGGTCTGCACCACCGTCTCCGGAGCCTGGCCGAGCACCCCGGCCAGGTCCACCTCCAGGACGTCCTTGAGGTCGATCCGTGCGACCACGGCAGTGGCGCTGGGCTCGTCCCAGGCCAGCACGTCGCCGTCGCGCAGCTGGGCGCCGCGCTCCAGCGACAGCGTTACCTCGTGCCCGTCCTCCGTGGTCCGGCGCAGCCGGCTCTTCTGCGCCTCCCACTGGTCCAGGGCGAGCACGTCCACGGTGGCGCTCGCCAGCTGTCGCTGCCAGCTCTCGTCGCTGGTGTTGCCCAGGATCGCCTCGACCCGCAGCGGCTGGGTCGGGTGGGCCTGCCCGGTCTGGTGCGTCCCGGTCTGGTGCGTCCCGGTCTGGTGCGTGCTGTGTGACAACGGTCCTCCTCAGCTGAAGAAGTGCAGCTGGTTGAGTGCCAGCGACTGTGCCGGCTCGGCGTAGACGTGCTCGCCGTCGGCCTTCACCGCGAAGGTCTCCGGATCGACCTCGATGTCAGGCAAGGCGGTGTTGCGGACCATGTCCTGCTTGGTCAGCTCCCGGCAGTGCCGCACCGGCAGGACGATGCGGTCCAGCTCGAGGCGCTCCTTGATGTCGTTGTCCATCGCGGCCTGGGAGACGAAGGAGATGGTGGTCGCGCCCAGCGCCTTGCCCATCGCTCCGTACATCGGCCGGTAGATCACCGGTTCCGGGGTGGGCAGCGAGGCGTTCGGGTCGCCCATGGCGTACCAGCTCGGCACCCCGGCCTTGATCACCATCTTGGGCTTGGCCCCGAAGAAGGCCGGCTCCCACAGCACCAGGTCGGCCATCTTGCCCGTCTCGATGGACCCGAGGACGTGCGCGGTGCCCCACGCCAGCGCCGGGTTGATCGTCACCTTGGCCAGGTAGCGCAGCACGCGGAAGTTGTCGTTGCCGGCCGCGTCCTCGGGGAGCTTGCCCCTGGCCTTCTTCATGGCGTCGGCCAGCTGGATGGCGCGCAGGAACGACTCCCCGACGCGTCCCATGGCCTGGGAGTCGCTGCTGATGATGGAGATGGCGCCCATGTCGTGCAGCACGTTCTCCGCCCCGATGGTCTCCGGCCGCACCCGGCTCTCGGCGAAGGCGACGTCCGAGGGGACCTTGGGGTTGAGGTTGTGGCAGACCATGATCATGTCGAAGAGCTCGGCCTGGGAGTTGATGCCGTAGGGGATGGTCGGGTTGGTCGAGCTGGGCAGCACGTTGTTGTAGCTGGCCACGCGCAGCAGGTCGGGCGCGTGCCCGCCGCCGGCTCCCTCGGTGTGGTACGTGTGGATCGTCCGGCCCTCGAAGGCGGCGATGGTGTCCTCCACGTAGCCGGACTCGTTGAGGGTGTCGGTGTGGATGGCTACGCCGACGTCCTGCTCGTCGGCCACCGCCAGGCAGGCTCGGACGGCGGACGGCGTGGACCCCCAGTCCTCGTGGATCTTGAACCCGGCGGCGCCATTGATGATCTGCTCGGCCAGCGAGCGCGGGTTGGAGCTGTTGCCCTTGCCGCACAGCCCGATGTTGATCGGGATCCCCTCGTAGGCGCGCAGCATCTGCGCCAGGTTGTAGGTGCCTGCGGTGATGGTGGTGCCGTTGGTGCCGTCGGTGGGACCCATGCCGCCGCCGAAGAGGGTGGTGATGCCGTTGCTCAGTGCGGCCTCGGCCTGCTGCGGCGCGATCATGTGCACGTGGGCGTCGGTGGCGGCGGCCGTGAGGATCATCTTCTCGCCGGAGATGGAGTCGGTGCCGGTCCCGGTGGTCATCCCCACGGTGACGCCGGCCATGGTGGAGGAGTTGCCCGCCTTGCCCACGCCGGCGATGCGGCCGTTCTTGATGCCGACGTCGGCCTTCACCACGCCGATGGTCGGGTCGACCACCACCACGTTGGTGATCACCAGGTCGAGGGCGTCGTTCTCGCTGGTCGCCGAGGCGTCCGAGCCCATGCCGTCGCGAAAGGTCTTGCCGCCGCCGTAGATGATCTCGTCGCCGATCACCCGCAGGTCCTGCTCCACCTCCACGTACAGGTCGGTGTCGCCCAGACGGATCTTGTCCCCGGTGGTGGCGCCGAACAGCCCGGAGTACTCGAGCCTCGAAATCTCAGCCATGTGGTCTGTCCTTTCAACGATCAGGGGTCTGAGCAGGGTCGAGGTCAGCTGCCGGAGAAGCCGAGCTCCTTGGCGCGCTGGGCGGCCTCGGCGGCGCGCGGCCGGTAGCCGGCCTCGACCGGGGCCCAGCCGTTGACCAGGTCGTTGAAGCCGTGCACCCGCTGCTTGCCGGCGAACGGGACCAGGGGGACGTCCTTCTGGTCACCCGGCTCGAAGCGGATGGCCGTTCCGGCAGGAATGTCCAGGCGCCACCCGAAGGTCTCGGCGCGGGGGAAGGACAGGGCGCGGTTGACCTCCATGAAGTGGAAGTGCGAGCCGACCTGGACGGGCCGGTCGCCGGTGTTCTTGACCGTGACGGTCTTGCGCTCGCGACCTGCGTTCAGCTCGACCGGCTCCTCGCGCAGGACGTAGCCCCCGACGGGGGCCTGGTTTCCCTCGGTGGTGGCTCCGGACTTCTGGGGGTTGGACATGCGTGCTCCTCGAGTGGGACGACCTCAGGTGGGTGGGCGGGCAGTCACTGGATGGGGTTGTGCACGGTGACGAGCCGGCTGCCGTCCACGAACACGGCCTCGACCTGGATCTGCTCGATCATGTCGCTGACGCCGGGCATCACGTCGTCGGCGGTGAGCACGTGGGCGGCGCTGTGCATGACGTCTTCCACGGTCTTGCCCTCACGAGCACCGTCCAGCGCGGCGGCCGTGATGATCGCCACCGACTCGGGATGGTTCAGCTTGAGGCCCTTGTCCTTCCGGCGCTGCGCCACCTCGGCGACCATGTAGATCGTCAGCTTGTCCATCTCTCGCGGGGTCAGATGCATCGCTCTCTCCTGCCGGTAGGGACTGGGCCCGGGTGGACGGCTGAGCCACCGGGTGCGCACAGGGGGCGGGCACGGCACGTGGTGCTGGAGCCCCGGCGGGACAGCAGGGTCGTGCTGCTGTTCAAGATTGGCTTCACCGCTAAGCGAGAAGAATGCGTCAACCTGGCCAAGAATGGCCGGAAAGGATGACGGGACGCGAATGTCCTGCAATTATCATTTCTGTCCAGAACGGACAACTATCGTACAAATCTCCTGGTCAACGCCCTAATGGCCGTTGCCGAGAGCATCTTCTCCGACCTGATCGACGGTACGCGCGGTGCGCTCGGGCGGTCAACGTGAGAGCAATTCTCGCGAGCCCAGCCGCCCGGGGTGTCAGCGCGCCGAGACGGTCGGTCCGGCCGCGGTGTCGGTGGTCGCCCCCGCCCCGTCCGTCGCTGGTGCCTGGGGGGCGTCGGACCTACCGGCACCAGTCCGCACGCCGGCCAGTGCGTGCGCCTTGAGCGAGTCGAACTCCTCCCGGCTGATGACGTCCGCGTCGAGCAACCGGCGCGCGGTCTCGATCTGCTCTGCCGGCGAGGTGCCGGCGACCTGCCTGATGTAGGCCGCCTCGCGCTGCTGCTCGGCCTGCATCGACCGGCGGGAGCGCTGGGCCATCCCGTCCCCCCGGACGACCAGGTACACCAGGGAGGTGAGGACGGGGAAGAGCAGCAGGAAGACCACCCAGGCCGCCTTCGCCCCGCCACTGGTCTCGTGGTCGGAGAAGAGGTCCGCGAAGATGGAGAACAGGATCACCAGGTAGGCGATGAACCCGAAGACGATGACGATGTACCAGAAGACTTCCCAGAACGACATGGCGTGGTCCTTGTCTCGCGCGGCCCTGGAGGGGCCGGTCGAGGAACCGGGTCGTGCTCGCGGTGCGCCGCCGTTGGCGGAGCCGATCCCTCGCGGGAGGAGCAGCTGGTTGGCCGTCCTCCGGGCCGCGCCAGAGGAGCTGCTCACCGGTGGAACAGCCGGCACGCGCACGCGCCGGCTTCCTCACTGTACTGCGCAAAACCGCTGGTAGGAGCGCCGCAGTGGTGCGCGGTCGTCGAGGTTCGGTGGTCGTTCGCTGCGGTTCGCGCTGGGACTGGCGCTCAGCAGAGCAGCTCGCGGAGCAGGTGCATGGCCACGATGACCGAGCGCTCCCGCACGTCGGCCCGCGAGCCCGGCACCCGGATCTCGCGGCTCAGCGTGCGCTCCGGACTGCTGGCGCACAGGTGCACCAGGCCCACCGGCTTCTCCGGCGTGCCGCCGCCGGGCCCGGCCACCCCGGTGATGCCCACCCCGACGTCGGCCCCCAGCCGCTCGCGCACGCCGGTGGCCAGCGCCTCGCCGACCTCCTTGCTCACCGCGCCGACCGCCTCGACCAGCTCGGCCGGCACCCCCACCACGCCGCTCTTCACCGCGTTGGCGTACGCCGCGACCCCGCCCAGCACGCGCACCGAGGAACCGGGCGGGTTGGTCAGCCGGGCCACCAGCAGGCCCGCGGTGCAGCTCTCGGCGGTGGCGATGGTCCAGCCCCGCCCGTCCAGCAGGTCGGCCACCTGGTCGTCCACGGTGGACCCGTCGGTGGAGTACACCGCGTGGGGGTAGGTGTCGGCCATGGTGCGGGCCAGCCGCTGGTAGGCCTCCTCGGCGTCCGGCTCGTAGCGGGTGACCACCTCCAGCTCGCCGCCCCGCAGGCAGGTCGTCACCTCGAGGTCGCCCAGCACGTCGTCCAGGCCACGCAGGGTGGCGGCCAGCTCGGGCTCCTGCACGCCCCACAGGCGCAGCGTCTGCTGGCGCAGCTCGGCCCGCTCGGCGAGCGCGGTGCGCACCAGCGGCGAGGCCACCGCGGCCGGCCACATCCCCTGCAGCTCACGCGGCGGGCCCGGCAGCACCAGCACGGGCGGGCCGCTGCGGCCCTCGGCCACCGGGACCACCAGCCCGGGGGCGGTGCCCACCGGCTCGAGCACCTCGGCGCCCTCGGGGACCATCGCCTGCTTGCGGATCCCGGCGGCGGCGGCCTCGGCGTCGATGTTCCAGCGCAGTCGGGCGGAGAGTCGCTCGATGATCGCGGCCACCCGCTGCTGCAGCTGGGGGTCCAGCCGCGACTGCCGGCCCTGGAACTCGCCGACCACGGCGGCGGTGAGGTCGTCGGCGGTGGGCCCCAGGCCGCCACTGGTGATCACCAGGTCGACGCCGGTGCTCACCGCGAAGGACAGCGCGGCGGTCAGCTCGCCGGGGCGGTCGCCGACCACCACGGTGTGGCTGATGTCCACCCCGAGCAGGCGGAGCTGCTCGGCCAGCCACGGGCCGTTGCGGTCGGCCACCCGACCGGTGAGAACCTCGGTGCCGGTGACGACGACGGCTGCGCGTGCGCTCATCGGCTCAGCCTAAGGGGCGCAGGTGGCGTCGACCGGCGGACGCCGGCGGCACGGCCCAGCAGAGCGAGTGGGTCAGTACAGGCGGCGCAGGTGCTCGCGGGGGTTGAACAGCGGCAGGTCGGCGCCGGAGACCAGCGTGCCGGCCACGGCGGGGTCGGCCAGGTGCAGCCGGCCCACGGCGACCAGGTCGAACTCGTCGGCGCCCAGGCGCTCCAGCAGCCCGTCCAGGCTGGCCGGCAGCGCGGGCGCGGCGTCGCGCAGCGAGGCGGTCAGCCCCACGCTGCCCACCGCCATGCTCAGCGCGCCGGTGAGCTTCTTGGCCCACCCCGCCAGGGTGAGGTCGCTGCCGTCGAACGCGGGAGCGTCGAAGTAGCGGGCGCTGGCGTCGAGGACGTCCACCCCCGCCTCGACCAGTGCGCCGAGCACCACGCCGAGCTCCTCGGGGGTCTGGGCGGTGCGAGCGGTGTAGTCCTGCTGCTTGTGCTGGGAGAAGCGGAAGAACAGGGCAGCGTCGGTGCCGATGGCGGCGCGGATGGCGCGCACCACCTCCGCCGGGAAGCGGGTGCGGGACACCAGGTCACCACCCCAGTGGTCGGTGCGGGTGTTGGTGGAGTCCCACAGGAAGGCGTCCAGCAGGTAGCCGTGGCCGCCGTGCACGGCGACGCCGTCGAAGCCCACGTCCATGGCGTTGCGGGCGGAGCGGGCGAAGGCGTCGATCACCGCGGTGATGTCGTCGTCGGTCATCGCCGGGGTGGGCACCGAGGCAGCCTCGATGTAGGCCTCGGGGTAGACGGTGCGCCCGACCTTGCCCCAGGTGCCGGAGGGACGCATGGACACCGCGTGGGAGTCCACCGCGTTCATCGCGCCCCACAACGGACCCACGTGCCACAGCTGCGGGATGATCCGGCCGCCCTCGGCGTGCACCGCCTCCACCACGCGCCGCCACCCCTCGAGGGCGGCCGGGTCGTGCAGGTTGGGCACGTTGTCGCTGTCCACCGCGCTGTGGTGGTCGACGGCCACACCCTCGGTGACCACCAGGCCCGTGCCGCCCGCGGCCCGGCGACGGTAGTAGTCGAGCACGTCCGGCCCGGGCACCCCGCCGGGGGAGTGCTGCCGGGTCATCGGCGACATCACCACCCGGTTGGGCAGCTGCAGCGACCGCACCGAGAGCGGGCGGGCGAGGGGGGAGGTGGCCAGGCTGGAAGTCACGTCGATGCGCTCCGGTAGTCGTAGAAGCCGGGGGTGGTGTCCACCCGCAGCCGGGTGAGCCTGCGGTGGCTGATCAGCCACGCGCCGTCCACCTTGCGGTACTGCTCGTGGTAGTGGCCGAAGCCGTGCAGCAGCTCGTCCTGGTCCCCGTTGCGCCACCAGAGCTTGTCCTCCATCGCCCAGGTGCCGTGGGCGGTGGTGTCGGAGTCCAGCACGATCTCGGGGGTGTGCCCGTGGTGCACGCTGGTGACGGTGGTGGGGCCGTCCAGGGTGGTGCGGATGGCCCGGGTGAGGGCCTCGCGACCGATCACCTGCCGGCCCACGTAGGCCTCGCTGACCACGTCCGGGGTGTGCAGCTCGCCGTAGCGGTCCCACTGCTTGGTGTCCATCACCCGCAGGCGCTGGGCGAAGAGCCGCTTGATCTCCTCGATGGCGAGCAGCTGCTCGGCCAAGCTCGTCGTCAGCGCTGGCGGGGTCACGCCTGGGACCGTCGCACCACGATCACCGACGGTCAACGTCCGGACCTGCTCAGTGGGACCGCGGCTGGCACACTGGCGCAGTGATCGACATCGAGCCGGGCCGCGCGTGCGCCCAGACCCCCACCCGCTGCGACGCCCGCACCCGGCTGTACCGCGACGGGGTGCTGGAGTCCGAGGGCTTCCCGGTGGAGCAGATCAGCGACCACCTGGGCGACGACCGGGTGGTGGTGTGGCTGGACCTGCTCGACCCCGAGCTGGACGACCTGGTGGTGCTCTCCGAGGAGTTCGGGCTGCACCCGCTGGCGCTGGAGGACGCGGTGCACGACCACCAGCGGCCGAAGGTGGACCGCTACGGCACGCACCTGTTCCTCACCTCCTACGGCGCCTGGCTGGACACCGACAGCGCCGAGCTGCAGACCACCGAGGTGGCCGCCTTCGTCCTGCCGCAGGCGCTGATCACCGTGCGCAAGGACGACCGGCTGCGCATCGAGAAAGTCATGCAGCGCTGGGACGACAACAGCGACCTGGCCAAGCACGGGGTGGCGTTCCTGCTGCACGGGCTGCTGGACTTCATCGTGGACGGCCACTTCGAGACGGTGCAGCTCCTCGACGACGCGATCGAGGACCTCGAGGACCAGCTGTTCTCCGACGAGCCGCAGGGCAAGGAGGTGCAGCGTCGCAGCTACGAGCTGCGCAAGTCGCTGGTGCTCACCCGGCGGGTGGTGATGCCCATGCGCGAGGTGCTCAACACGGTGATGCGTCGCGACCTGCACGTGCTCGACGAGGAGATGCTGCACTACTTCCACGACGTCTACGACCACGTCCTGCGCGCCACGGAGTGGACCGAGAGCCTGCGCGACCTGGTGACCACCGTGCTGGACACGCACCTGACCATGCAGGGCAACCGGCTGAACGAGATCATGCGCCGGCTCACGGCGTGGGCGGCGATCATCGCCATCCCCACCGCCATCACCGGCTTCTACGGGCAGAACGTGCCCTACCCCGGCTTCGAGCAGTGGTGGGGCTTCCTCTGCAGCCTGGCGCTGATGGTGGGTGTCGCGGGCGGTCTGTTCCTGGGCTTCCGCCGCAAGGGCTGGCTCTAGCTCTCCACCGGCGCGGGCTCGGCCTGGGCCGTTGCGGCGCCCTTGTCTGCCTCGGTGCGGATGCCGGTCAGGATGGCGGTGGCCATGTCCTCCACGTGCGGAACCTGCAGCAGCGAGGCGTGATCGCCGACGAAGGTGTGCACCCGCAGCGGCCCCCGGTGCAGCTCGCGCCAGCCGAAGCTGGAGTCTCCGCTCTCCGCAACGGACTCGGTGGTCACGAACAGCTCCGCGGGCAGGTCCAGCCCAGGCCGGTCGTAGCGGGCGCCGACGACGTTGGCGGCCCGGATGTCGAACACCTCGTCCGGGGCCGCGGCGTGCACCCCCTGGCGCAACGCCCGCAGCGGCACCTCGCGCAGCTTCTGCAGCCGGTGGCGCCAGCCGTGCTCACGCAGACGCTGCAGGCGGGCCCACAGCGACAGCGCCGGCAAGGCGGTCCGGCACGCCGTCGGCGCGGGCGCGTCCAGCAGCCCCACCCACTGCACCTGCTCGCCGGCCTCGCTGAGCCGCCGAGCCAGCTCGTAGGCGACGAGCCCACCCACGGAGAACCCCGCCAGCAGGTACGGGCCGTGCGGCTGGACGTCGCGGATGGTGGCCAGCATGGGCTCCGCCAGGTGCTCCACCGTCTCGTCCTTGGCGAAGCGCCCGTTCGGGTCGGCCGGGGTGAGGGCGTGCACCGGGAGCTGCGCGCCCCAGGTGCGGGTGAGGTGCCGACGGCTCATCGCCGAGGGCAGGTCGGGGTAGACGCAGAACAGCGGCGCCAGTGCCTCCCCGAGCTCCGGTGTCGGGCCGCCGTCCAGCAGGGCCGCCAGCCCGGCCACGGTGGTGCCGCGGTCGAGGAAGTCGCGCACGGTCAGGGTGGGCCCGGGCTGCTCGTTGAGCCCGGCCACCAGGCGGGCGGCGAGCAGGGAGTCGCCCCCCAGCACGAAGAAGTCGGCGTGCACGTCGGTGACCGGCGCGGGCAGCACCGAGGTCCACAGCGCCGCCACCCGCTGCTCGGTGGCGGTGCGCGGCGCGGTGGCGTCCTGGGTGGCGTGCTCCACGCCGGGCGCGGGCAGGGCCCGGCGGTCCAGCTTGCCGCTGCTGGTGCGGGGCAGCGCGTCCAGGTGCACCACGGCGCTGGGCACCATGTAGTCGGGCAGGCGCTCGCGCACCCAGCTGCGCAGCTCCACCGCGGTGGGCTGGGGCTCGGTGGTCTCGGCCTGCCGGGCGCGGGCCTCGGGGGTGCCGATGACGTAGGCGACCAGCTGCAGCTCGCCGTCGGTGTTCTCCCGGGCGATGACGCTGCAGCTGCGCACCTCCGGGTGCCCGGCCAGCACGGCCTCCACCTCACCCGGCTCCAGCCGGTAGCCGCGGATCTTCACCTGGTCGTCGCCGCGGCCGAGGTGCTGCAGGCGACCGTCGGCCAGCACGCGGCCCAGGTCGCCGGTGCGGTAGAACCGAGCGCCGGCGGCGTCGGTGCCGAAGCGCGCGCTGTGCTCCTCCGGGCGGTTGAGGTAGCCGCGGGTGACGCCGGCCCCGCTGATCACGATCTCGCCGGTCTCACCGTCGGGCACCGGCTGGCCCTGCGCGTCGCACACCTGCACCTGGGTGCCGGGCAGTGCGCGGCCGACGGTCACCGTGTCACCGGCCGTGACCGGGCCGACGGTGGACCAGACGGTGGTCTCGGTGGGGCCGTAGACGTTCCACACCGCGGCGCACGCCTCGAGCAGCCGGCGGGCCAGGCGGTCGGTGAGCGGCTCCCCGCCGGCGACCGCCACCAGCCGGCGGTCGCCCCGCCAGCCCCCGTCCAGCATGGCCGTCCAGGTGGTGGGGGTGGCGTTCATGACGGTGGCGCCGGAACGCTGCACCAGCGCACCGAGCGAGTAGGGGTCGGCGGCCTCGTCCTCGGTGGGCAGGATCAGCCGCGCGCCGGTGGCGAGGGTGCTGAAGATGTCGCCGACGGAGACGTCGAAGGTGTACGCGGCCAGGGACAGCACGGAGTCGGTGGGGCCGATGCCGAGGGCGGGGAAGAGCTCGCGCACCAGGCGAGCGATGTTGTGCTGCTCCACGAGCACGCCCTTGGGCAGACCGGTGGAGCCGGAGGTGTAGAGGATGTAGGCGACGTCGTCGCGGGCCGGGTCGGTCCGGCCTGCCGTGCCCGTGGGGTGCGGACCCGGGCGGTCGGCGTCGGGGCTCGCGTCCAGCAGCAGCACCGGCAGGTCGGCCGGGAGCTTGTCGGACACGGCGGGCAACAGGTCGGTGCGGGTGAGCACCAGCGAGGCGGCGGTGTCGCTGAGCATGAAGCGGCAGCGCTGGACGGGCTGGCGGGCGTCGATGGGCACGTAGGCGGCGCCGCTGAGCAGGATCCCGAGCAGGGCCTCGACGAGGCCGCACGAGCGGTCGAGCACCACCGCCACCACGGTTCCGGGCCCGGCACCGGCCGCGCGGAGGCGGTCGCGCACCTGCGTGGCGCCGGCGACGACCTCGGCGTACGTGCGCTGCTCGCGGCCCACCGTGAGGGCGGCTGCGGAGGGGGTGCGGGCAGCCTGGGCAAGCACGAGGTCACCGACGAGCGATCCGGGCTCAGTCGTCTCGGTGGCCGCCGACGCCAGGGCCGAAGCCCCGGCGTCAGCTCCGTCGTCTGCCGCTACCTGCACTGAGTCCCGCTTCCCCGCCATGGGCAAACCCTAATGCCCAGGTAAACGACTTACCAGGTTTCCCACCGTGTTTCAGATGCGCACGCCGCGCGCCCGCAGCCACTGTGCGGGGTCGACTCGGGTGCCGTTGGGCAGCCGGACCTCGAAGTGCAGGTGCGGGCCGGTGGAGTCGCCGCGGTTGCCGATGTAGGCGATGACGTCGTTGACCTTGACCACGTCACCGACCCGCACCTTGTTGCTGTCGTTGTGGCCGTAGGTGGTGATGGTGCCGTCGGTGTGCTGGATGCGGACCCACAGCCCGAAGCCGCTGGCCGGTCCGGCGCTGATCACCTTGCCGGCGTGGGCAGCGACGATCGGGGTGCCGATCTTGTTGGCGATGTCGATGCCGTAGTGCCAGCTGCCCCAGCGCTCACCGAAGCCGGAGGTGTAGGTGCCCTTGGCGGGCGCCACGTAGGCGGCGGTGGTCGGCTGGCCGGGGTTGTTCCCGCCCACGGTGCCGCCGGACCCGGGCACGTCAGCCTCGGGGTTGCCTGCGTCGGCGAAGGCCTCGAAGCAGGAGGTGAAGCCGTCGGCGGCGGTGAAGACGTCGAAGCGGCCACCGACGAGGTTCTCCACCTGCACGGTCACCTCGTTGAACAGGCAGAACACCAGGTCCAGGGTCGGGTCGGAAGCGGCGGTGGCCACCGCGCTGTTGATGGTCTGCAGCAGCTGGGCGCCCTGCTCCACCAGTGGGACCGGGGCGGGGGCGGGAGCCTGGGCGGACGCCATCGCGGGGGCCGCGGTGAGGGCGATGGTCGAGGCGGCCACGGCGAGCGCGCCACGGGCGATCCAGCGGCGCGGCCGCGTGGGGGTGGGGAGGAGGGACACAGAGAGCTCCTTGACTTGCCCCAGACGAAACGCGTGGCGATTCACCCCGGGCACGGCGGCGGGACGGTACCTCTGGTTGATCGGCACTTACGAGGCGTAGTCAAGCAAACACGCCGAGTTATTTCTCTTCTCCATCAGATTGATGCAGTAGAGCACTCGAGTCACATCTGCACCACCCGTGACCAGTGACGACGGCGGACCTGGTCCGCCGCGCGCTCGGCGGTTGTCACCTCGAGGGCTCCGGCGTTACATGGAGAGATGACCGAGCCCAGCGGTATCAACGTCTCCATCCCGCCCAGCGGCCCCGGCTGCGCGGAGTGCACGAAGACCGGCGGCTGGTGGTACCACCTGCGTCGCTGTGCCGAGTGCGGTCACGTCGGCTGCTGCGACGCCTCGCCGGGCCAGCACGCCAGCGCGCACTTCCGGTCGTCCGGCCACCCGCTCATCCGCAGCTACGAGCCGGGCGAGCACTGGTTCTACGACTTCCGGGACGGGCAGCTCTACGAGGGGCCCGCGCTGGCGTCGCCGGAGACCCACCCCGCCGACCAGCCAGTGCCGGGTCCGGCCGGTCGGGTGCCGCTGGACTGGGAGTCCCAGCTGCACGTCTGAGACTGGCTAGCCCGGCACCTGCTAGCCCGCTGCCTGCTAGTCGGCTGCCTTCTTGGCCTTCGCGGCGGCCTTGGCGGCGCGCTTGAACTCCCGCACCTCGTGCAGCGACGTCCCGTCCACCACGTCGGCCACCGAGCGGCGCCCGTCGGGCTCGCCGTAGTCGCCGGCGGCCTCGCGCCAGCCCTGCGGCTGCACCCCGATCTGCTTGCCCAGCAGGGCCAGGAAGATCCGCGCCTTCTGGTCGCCGTACCCGGGCAGCGCCTTCAGCCGGCGCAGCACCTCGCGGCCGTCGGGGTCGCCGTCGGTCCAGATGCCCTCGGGGCGTCCGTCGTAGTGCTCCACCACGTACTGGCACATCGCCTGGATGCGCTTGGCCATGGAGCCGGGGAAGCGGTGCACCGCGGGCGGCTGCGCGCACAGGGCGGCGAACTCGTCCGGATCTGCAGCGGCGATGCGGGCCAGGTCGAACCCGCCCATGCGCTCGGCGATCTTCTGCGGGCCGCCGAAGGCTGACTCCATCGGCACCTGCTGGTCCAGCAGCATGCCGGTGAGCAGCGCGGCCGAGTTCTCCGCCAGCAGCTCGTCGGCCTCGGGGTCCTGGGCGAGGCAGAGCGTGCGGGCCATCAGACGGCCCGCCCGCGCTGGCGGCGGTAGTAGCGCACCAGGGCGTCGGTGGAGGAGTCGTCCTGGGCCGGGGGCGCGGCGTCGTCGGTGAGCACCGGCGTCAGCTGCTGGGCCTGGGTCTTGCCCAGCTCCACCCCCCACTGGTCGAAGCTGTCGACGCCCCAGATGACGCCCTCCACGAACGTGGCGTGCTCGTAGAGGGCGATCAGCTGACCCACCACCGACGGGGTGAGCAGCGGGGCCAGGATGGAGGTGGTGGGCCGGTTGCCGGGCATCACCTTGTGCGGCACCACGTCGGCCGGGGTGCCCTCCGCGGCGATCTCCGCTGCGGTCTTGCCGAAGGCGAGCACCTTGGTCTGCGCGAACAGGTTGGACATCAGCACGTCGTGCATGCTGCCGCTGCCGTCCATGGTGGCCAGGTCCTCCACCGGCTCGGCGAAGCCGATGAAGTCGGCGGGCACCAGCCGGGTGCCCTGGTGCAGCAGCTGGTAGAACGCGTGCTGGCCGTTGGTGCCGGGCTCGCCCCAGAAGATCTCCCCCGTGCTGGTGGTGACCGGGGTGCCGTCGGCGCGCACCGACTTGCCGTTGCTCTCCATGGTGAGCTGCTGCAGGTAGGCGGGGAAGCGGGCCAGGTCGTTGCTGTAGGGCAGCACCGCGCGGGTCTCGGCGCCGAAGAAGCTGGAGTACCAGACGCCGAGCAGCGCCATCAGCACCGGCGCGTTGCGCTCCAGGGGTGCGGTCTGGAAGTGCTCGTCCACGGCGCGGAAGCCGGCCAGCACCTGCCCGAAGGCCTCCTTGCCGATCGCGCACATCACCGACAGACCGATGGCGGAGTCCACGGAGTACCGGCCGCCCACCCAGTCCCAGAAGCCGAACATGTTGGCCGGGTCGATGCCGAAGTCGCGCACCTTCTCGGTGTTGGTGGACACCGCGACGAAGTGTCGGGCGACGGCGTCGGACTCCGGAGACTGCCCGGCCGCGGGCAGGCCCGCCAGCAGCCAGCGCCGCGCCGCGGTGGCGTTGGTCAGCGTCTCCAGGGTGGAGAAGGTCTTGGACGCCACCACGAACAGCGTGCGGGCCGGGTCGAGGTCGGCGGTCTTGGCGATCAGGTCGGCGGGGTCCACGTTGGACACGAAGCGGCAGCTGATGCCGGCGTCGGCGTAGGCCCGCAGCGCCTGGTACATCATCACCGGGCCCAGGTCGGAGCCGCCGATGCCGATGTTCACCACCGTGGTGATGCGCTCGCCGGTCGCACCCAGCCACTCGCCGGAGCGCACCCGGTCGCTGAACTCGCCCATCCGCTCCAGCACCTCGTGCACGTCGGACACGATGTCCTGGCCGTCCACGCTGAGCTCGGCCTCCTTGGGCAGGCGCAGCGCAGGGTGCAGCACGGCACGGTCCTCGCTGGTGTTGATGTGCGCGCCGGAGAACATCAGGTCACGGCGGCGCTCCACCTCGGCGGCGCGGGCCAGGTCGAGCAGCAGGCGCAGCGTCTCGCGGGTGGCCCGGTGCTTGGAGTAGTCCAGGTACAGCTCGCCGGCGGTGACGGTGAGGTCGCGTCCGCGGTCGGGGTCGTCGGCGAAGATCTGCCGCAGGTGCAGCTCGGCCACCTCGCGGTGGTGCGCGGTGAGCGCCTGCCACTGCGGGGTGGCAGAGAGGTCGGACACGGAGATGTCGGACACTGCTCGGTCCGACGAGGTGGCGTCTGTCATGGCGTCTGCTCCCTTGCCGGCGTGGCCCGTCGCTCCTCATCCTCGCCTGTGGGCGGCAGCCGGCGCTACCGCGCGTTCAGGTTCCGAGGAGGGTGGGCAGGTAGCTGCGCTCCTCGTGGCGAGCCTGGATGCGCCACCCGGCGGGGGTCCGCACGAAGGCGTCGCGGTACCAGAGTCCACAGAGGAACACCTGGGTGGAGCCGTCGTCGGCCGTGCGCAGCATCGGGTTGTGGCAGATGGTCTTCCCCGTCGCGGTGTCGCCGTCCACCACCACCTTGCTGGTGGAGATCATGTGTTGGAAACCACTGAACAGCGGCATCACCTCGGCCAGGAACTTCTTGGTCTCGGCCACGGTGCCCCGGGTGCCACCCATCTCGGTGTAGTCGATGACGGCGTCGGTGGTGAAGACGTCGTCCAGGGCGTCCCAGCTGCGGGTGTCCACCGCGTGGCAGTAGTCCACCAGCAGGTCCTGGATCTCCAGGCGGTCGGAGATCTCGGTCAGGCTCAGGCTCACGGCTACTCCCTCGGGGCGGTGGAACGCGGTGGGACGCTTCCTCGCTGATCGTGCCACCGCTGGGCGGGCCGTAGTGGGCCGCTGCTGCACCGGTGGGCCAGGTCGTAGGCTGCGGGCATGGCTGCGAGCACCTCTTCCGACACCACCACGACTCCCGACATCAAGCCGCGGTCCCGCGACGTCACCGACGGCCTGGAGAGCACCGCCTCGCGCGGGATGCTCCGCGCCGTGGGCATGGGCGACGACGACTTCGCCAAGCCGCAGATCGGGGTGGGGTCGAGCTGGAACGAGATCACCCCCTGCAACCTCTCCCTGGACCGCCTGGCCAAGGCGGTCAAGGAGGGGGTGACCGCGGCCGGTGGCTTCCCGATGGAGTTCGGCACCATCTCCGTCTCCGACGGCATCTCCATGGGCCACGAGGGCATGCACTTCTCGCTGGTCTCCCGCGAGGTCATCGCCGACTCGGTGGAGACGGTGATGAGCGCCGAGCGGATGGACGGCTCCGTGCTGCTCGCCGGCTGCGACAAGTCCCTGCCGGGCATGCTGATGGCCGCCGCGCGCCTGGACCTGGCCAGCGTCTTCCTCTACGCCGGATCCACGCTGCCCGGCAAGGTCGGTGACCGAGAGGTCACCATCATCGACGCCTTCGAGGCGGTCGGAGCCTGCATGCGGGGCCTGATCACCCGCGAGGAGGTCACCGAGATCGAGCGCAACATCTGCCCGGGCGAGGGCGCCTGCGGCGGGATGTACACGGCCAACACCATGGCGTCGGTGGGCGAGGCGCTGGGCATGTCCCTGCCCGGCTCCGCGGCGCCGCCGGCGGTGGACCGTCGCCGGGACGGCTACGCCCGCCAGTCCGGCGAGGCCGTGGTGGAGATGCTGCGCAAGGGCATCACCGCCCGCCAGATCATGACCAAGCCGGCGTTCGAGAACGCCATCGCCGTGGTGATGGCGCTGGGCGGATCTACCAACGCGGTGCTGCACCTGCTGGCCATCGCCCGCGAGGCCGACGTCGACCTCACGCTGTCCGACTTCAACCGCATCGGCGACAAGGTCCCGCACCTGGGTGACCTCAAGCCCTTCGGCCGCTTCGTGATGAACGACGTGGACAAGGCCGGTGGCATCCCGGTGGTGATGCGGGCCCTGCTCGACGCCGGCCTGCTCAACGGTGACTGCCTCACCGTCACCGGCAAGACCATGGCGGAGAACCTGGCTGACATCGCGCCGCCGGACGTGGACGGCACGATCATCCGAGCCATGAGCAACCCCATCCACCCCACTGGTGGGCTGGCGATCCTGCACGGCTCGCTGGCGCCGGAGGGTGCCGTGGTCAAGAGCGCCGGCTTCGACACCGCGGTGTTCGAGGGCACGGCTCGGGTCTTCGACGGCGAGAAGGCGGCGATGGCGGCGCTGGAGGACGGCACCATCAGCGCGGGCGACGTGGTGGTCATCCGGTACGAGGGCCCCAAGGGCGGGCCCGGCATGCGGGAGATGCTGGCGATCACCGGCGCCATCAAGGGCGCGGGCCTGGGCAAGGACGTCCTGCTGCTCACCGATGGCCGCTTCTCTGGTGGCACCACCGGCCTGTGCGTGGGCCACGTGGCGCCGGAGGCGGTGGACGCCGGCCCGATCGCGTTCGTCCGCGACGGCGACCCCATCCGGCTGGACATGGACAAGCGCACCCTGGACGTGCTGGTGGACGAGGCGGAGCTGGAGTCGCGCAAGGAAGGCTGGGCGCCGCGCCAGCACGGCTACACCCGGGGCGTGCTCGCCAAGTACTCCAAGCTGGTCGGCTCGGCCGCAGACGGCGCCATCTGCGGGTAGTCGCTCGCTGCTTGTCCGGAACGGGTCGTCCCCTGGTGGGGGCGGCCCGTTCTGCGCTCTGGGTGAGGGTTCCGGGCGAGCTGGCGCACCGGGCGGAAGGCTGGTGTGGGTAAGGCGCTCGTGCTGGTTACCGGGGCTGACCGCGTGGCGACGATCGACGTTACATCGGGTGCTGGGTCTGGGCTTCCACGTTGGGGGCCACCCATGGTGGCGGCGCCCGGGGTGGTGAGCCGCCGCTGCGCCGCGGCTGTCTGGGCCATCCTGTGGGACTCCTACCTGGCTCCGGTGCTGGTCAGGGGCAGAAATTGTCGGGGCGGGGTTCTATGATTCGAACATGAGTTCGAACGGTGTGGCGGTGGCAGCGGAGGACCTCCCTGACGAGGTCGCCTCCTTGCTGGCTGAGCATGCCGCGGTGATGGGGCGACTGCAGCAGGTGCCGCTGGCCGGTCTGTCCGATGCTGGGGTGTTGACGGTGTGCCGTGAGGTGGAGCGGGTGCACCGGATGAAGCCGACGGTCGATCATCGGTTGATCGTGGAGATAGAGTGCCGTTCCCTGGCCACGGTGTTCCTGGCTCGCGGGACGGCGGGGTTGCTGTCGGAGGTGCTGCACCTGGACATGCAGGAAGCACGAGCCCGGGTGCGGGCTGCGCAGCTTCGTGGGCCACGCACCTCTTTCTCGGGTGCGGATCTCGGACCGCTGCAGCCCGCCACTGCCACCGCCGAAGCCGCTGGTGAGATCTCGCCGCGGCATGCCGACATCGTCGCCAAGACGATGCACGACCTGCCTGCCTCGTTGGACGCCGAGACCATCGGCCTGGCCGAGCAGACGCTGGCTGCGCAAGCCTGCGCGTTGCGGCCCTCCGAGCTGGCCAAGGCCGCGGAGCGACTGGTGGCCTACCTCGATCCCGACGGGCGGGAAACCTCCGAGGTGGATCGGGCCAGGCGGCGCGGGTTCAGCATCGGTAGGCCGCGCCCGGATGGGATGAGCCGCATCAGCGGTGAGCTCGACCCGATGACCCGCGCCCTGGTGGACGCGGCGTTCTCCGCCGCCGCGCGGCCCGTCACCGAGGACGGGGTGGCGGATCCGCGCAGTGCCGCACAGCGCAACCACGACGCGCTGGCCACGTTGTGTCGCAACGCATTGGCGGGCGGTGAGCTGCCCAGCAACCGCGGGCTGCCAGCAACGGTGGTGGTGACCATGGGACTGGCCGATTTGGAGCGCCGAGCGGGCACGGCCAGTACCGCCTCCGGCGGAACGGTGCCGGTGCGCGACGTGCTCCGCATGGCCGCGGACGCGAGGTGGCTGCCCTGCGTGCTCGACTCCGCCGGCCAGGTCCTGCACCTGGGCACCGGGCAACGACTGGCGTCCTCGGCGCAACGGTTGGCCCTGTACGTCCGAGACCGCGGCTGCACCCGGCCCGGCTGCGAGATGCCCGCCCAGTGGACCCAGGTCCACCACCTGCACGAGTGGCAGCACGGCGGCCCCACCGACCTAGCGAATCTGGCCCTGGTCTGCCCGTTCGACCACCGGCTCATCACCCACGAAGGCTTCACCGTCCGCATGGGCACCGGCGGCCGGGTGGAGTGGATCGCACCCCGGCACGTTGATCCACAACAACGACCACGCACCAACCCGATCCACCACCCACCCGACCTCAGCGACCCGGACCCGCCCGCGGCATGCGGGTAGCGCGGGCGGGCAGATCCGTGCACATCTCCACCTTCGTTGTTACGGTGTAATCATGTAACAACGACGAATGGAGAAGCTCATGCGCCACCACCAGCACAGGGTCAACCGGTCCGGCCTCGACGGGCCACGCCGCTTCCGGAAGGGGGAGCCGCCGGAGGAGCCCTTCGACAACGAGGGCGGCCCGGGCCCCGGGCGTCGTCGGGGTGGAGGTCCGCGGGGCGGTCACCGTGGTGGCCCCCACGGACGCCCCGGCGGAGGCGGACGGGGCTTCGGCCGGCGTGGCGGCTGGCAGCAGGCCGACCTGCCGGACGCCAGCGACGCCGGGGCCTGGCTCAACGGCAGGCTGCCCGCCGAGTGGTTCACCGGTGCCCCCACCGTCACGGTCGACCGCGAGGAGATCCTCGTGGTGGGCGAGCTCGACCCGCCCGACCTGGCCGAGCACCAGGCAGCCGCTCCGGGCGCTGCCGACCCCAAAGCAGCGCAGGCCGCGGCCGAGGGACGGATGAGCCGCTTCCGGGAGGACACCCGCGGCGAGCGGATGGCGATCGCCGCGGAGGCGGAGGCACGCTACGGCCGCACGCTGTCCTGGGGCGTGCGCATCGGTGACGTCGAGCGACTGTTCACCCACCTCTCGGTTCCCGTGATGACTCGGCTGCGCCAGCCCGAGCGGCAGGTCCTGGACACCCTGGTCGACGCCGGCATCGCCCGGTCGCGCTCCGACGCCGTGGTCTGGGCGGTCCGGCTGGTCGCCGAGCACACCGACGACTGGCTCGAGCAGCTCCGCGAGGCCATGAGCACCGTGGACAAGCTTCGTGCCGAAGGTCCGCAGTAGGGCGGGGCGAGCCACCGCGAGCTAGCTGGTCCTGGGCCGCGGCTCGTGCCGCCGCATCGGCTCCCGACCCACCGGCTGCTGCGGTGGCTCCCGCTCCGGGGGCGGAGCCACCGCCCGCGTCACGGGCTGGCCGGCCGTGAGCGTGAGCGACGTGCCGAAGTGGGTGATCTCCAGCGGCTCACCCTCGACCACCAGGTAGGTGGCGCTGTCGGGCGTCACCTCCACCGACATCCGCCGGTGGCGCAGCACGATGTGGAACTTCAGCCGGTGCATCCCGCTGGGCAGGCGAGGGCTGAAGTGCTGCACGGCGGTGGCCTCCCGCATCCCCCCGAAGCCGTACACCAGGGTGATCCACGACCCGGCCAGCGAGGCGATGTGCAACCCGTCGCGGGTGTTGTGCTCGAGGTCCTTGAGGTCCATCAGCGAGGCCTCGCCGAGATAGTCGTAGGCGAGGTCGAGGTGACCCAGCTCGGCCGCCATCACTCCCTGCGTGCACGCCGAGAGCGAGGAGTCACGCACCGTCAGCCGCTCGTAGTAGTTGAAGTTGCGGCTCTTCTCGTCGTCGGTGAACATCTCGCCGCGCAGCTGCATCGCCAGCACCAGGTCGGCCTGCTTGATCACCTGCTTCCGGTACAGGTCGAAGTACGGAAAGTGCAGCATCAGCGGGTAGTCGATGGGGCGGGTGCTGGCGAAGTCCCACACCTGGTGCTGGCTGAAGGACTCCGCCTGCAGATGGATTCGCAGCTTCTCGTCGAAGGGCACGTACATCGCCAGCGCCGCGGCCGTCCAGTCGGCCATCTCCTCGCCGGAGACCCCCATCTGCTTGGCCCGATCCGGGTGCGCACCGGCCACCTCGGCCGCGAACTGCAGGTTCTGCTGTGCCATCAGGTTGGTGTAGAGGTTGTCGTCGGCCACCGCGCTGTACTCGTCGGGCCCGGTCACCCCGGCGATGCGGAACTCGCCCCCAGGTCCGTAGTGCCCCAGGCTGCGCCACAGCCGCGCGGTCTCCACCAGCAGGGGCAGCCCGACGAACTGGCTGAAGTCGACGTCGCGGGTGTTGCGGAGGTAGCGCACCACCGCGTCGGCGACGTCGGCGTTGACGTGGAAGGCGGCGGTGCCCGCCGGCCAGTAGCCCGAGCACTCGCTGCCGTTGATGGACCGCCACGGGAACGCTGCCCCGGCCAGGCCCAGCTGCTGCGCCCGGGTGGTCGCCCGGGTCAGCGTGTTGTAGCGCCACAGCAGGGCGTTGGCCGCAGCGTCGGGCTGGGTGTAGGTGAGCACCGGCAGCACGAACATCTCGGTGTCCCAGAAGGCGTGCCCGTCGTAGCCGGTGCCGGTGAGGCCCTTGGCCGGAATCGCCCGCCCCTCCGCCCGTGCCCCCGCCTGCAGCACGTGGAACAACGCGAAGCGCACGGCCTGCTGGAGCTCGGGATCGCCGTCGATCTCCACGTCGGCGCGGTCCCAGAACGTCTCCAGGTAGCGCTGCTGGTCGGTGAGCAGGTCCTCCCACCCGGTCTGGCGGGCCGCCGTGAGCGCCGCCCCCACCTGGGCGCGCACCCCGGGCAGCGACCGCTCGGCCGACCAGCCGTGGCTGACGTACTTGACGAACCTCAGCGACTGCCCCTTCTTGAGGTCCACCGCCAGGGTGACCCGCCCCAGGTTGTCGGTGCTCTCCGAGCTGAGCTGGTAGGTGGGGGGATGCAGCACCTCGTGGTCCATCGCCGCACCCACCCGGATGCCGCTGCGCCGGGTGCGGTGCACGGTGTCCACTCGGGCGCCGAGCGCCTCGTGCCGCTCGGCCACCAGCACGTTGTCCATCGCCACCGCCACCCGTGGATCGCCCACCGGCCGAGGCAGCTGCTCGTTGGTGACCAGCTCTGACTGCACCACCACGCGGGCCGGGCCGTCCACCGGCTCCACCTCGTAGTAGGTGGCCGCGATGGAGCGCTGGGTGAACGACACCAGCCGGGTCGTCTTGATCCGCACGGTGCGCCCGGTGGGGGAGGTCCACTCCACGCTGCGGTGCAGCACCCCGTCCCGGAAGTCCAGCGTCCGCTCGTGGCTGTGCATGCGGCCGTAGCGGATGTCGAAGGGCTCGTCGTCCACCAGCAGCCGGATCATCTTGCCGTTGGTGACGTTGATGATGGTCTGCCCCGACTCCGGGTACCCGTAGCCCGCCTCGGCGTAGGGCAGCGGGCGCAGCTCGTAGACGCCGTTGAGGTAGGTGCCGGGCAGCCCGTGCGGCTCACCCTCCTCGAGGTTGCCCCGCCAGCCCACGTGTCCGTTGGCGAGCGTGAACACCGACTCGGTCTGGGCCAGCACGTCCAGGTCCAGGTTCTTGGCGTGCAGGCACCACGGATCGACGGTGAACTCCGGGTGGTTGATCAGTCGCGACACAGCAGCTCCCCCAGGTCGGTGACGACGACGTCGGCCCCGTGCTCGCGCAGGGCCTGGGCCTGCCCGACCCGGTCCACGCCGACCACCAGGCCGAACCCGCCGGCGCGTCCCGCGGCCACCCCGGCCAGGGCGTCCTCGAACACCGCGGCCTGCAGCGGCTCCACCCCGACGGCCTTCGCGCCGGCCAGGTAGGTGTCCGGTGCGGGCTTGCCGGCCAGGTGGCGCTCGGCCGCGGTGACCCCGTCGATGCGCGCGTCCACCAGGTCCTGCAGGCCCGCTGCCACCAGCACGTCGCGGCAGTTGGCGCTGGAGGACACCACCGCAGTGCGCAGCCCGGCCTCCCGCACCGCCTGCACGTAGCGCACCGACCCGGGGTAGGGCTGCACTCCGTCGTCGTGGATGCGGCGCAGCACGGCCCGGTTCTTCCGGTTGCCCAGCCCGTTGACGGTGTCGGCCGTCGGTGGGTCGTCCGGACTGCCCTCGGGCAGCGTGATGTCGCGCGAGCGGAGGAAGGTGCGGACCCCGTCGGCGCGGGGCCGGCCGTCGACGTAGCGGTCGTAGTCGGAGCTGGTGAACGGGCGGTAGCCAACCCCCTCCCGCTGCTGCAGGAAGGCGTCGAACATCTCCCGCCAGGCCGCCTCGTGCACGGC
Organism: Rhodococcus sp. Z13_19A; assembly: GCF_058133575.1. NCBI lineage: Bacteria > Bacillati > Actinomycetota > Actinomycetes > Mycobacteriales > Nocardiaceae > Rhodococcus > Rhodococcus sp. Z13_19A. The sequence goes on along the minus strand of NZ_JBYUNN010000001.1, from coordinate 517,873 downwards.
GGCGGTCTGGGTGAGCACGCCGTCCAGGTCGAACAGGCAGGCGTGCACGCTGGGCGGCAGCCCCAGCGGGGGTCGTGGCTCCGGGTCGGTGGGCATGACGCTCCTCCCGCGGGCGGTGCGGGGACCCACCCGTCCCGCCAGTATCGCCCCGGTGCGGCAGTGCGTGCAGCGGCTCGGCCACGGATCCACCACTGGCGCCTCCGGTGCGCCAGACTGGCAGGGCACCCATGGCCGAGACGTGCCGGAGGAATCAGACGATGTCGAGCTGGGCCGCCCCGTTCGCCGAGGTCCGGGAGACGCACTCCGGTGTGGTCGTGCTGGTGGGAGAACGTGCCTACAAGGCGAAGAAGCCGGTCACCACCGGGTTCCTGGACTTCAGCACCCCACAGCTGCGCGAGGAGGCCTGCGCCCGCGAGGTGCAGCTGAACCAGCGGCTGGCCCCGGACGTCTACCTCGGGGTGGCCCACCTCAGCGATCCGGCCGGCGGCCCCGCGGAGCCGATGGTGGTGATGCGCCGGATGCCCGAGGACCGCCGGCTGTCCACGCTGGTCACCGCCGGCCACGACGTGCGCGACCAGCTGGCCGAGCTGGCCCAGCTGCTGGCGGACTTCCACCGCAAGGGCCGCCGCGGACCGCAGGTGGACGCCGAGGGCACCGCCGAGGCGCTGCAGCAGCGCTGGCTGGCGAACCTGCGGGAGACCCAGCCGTGGGCCGAGGAGCTGTTGCCGCCGGGTTCGCTGGAGACCGTCGGCCTGCTCGCCACCGGCTACCTCGACGGGCGGCAGCGGCTGCTGGAGCGACGCATCGGGGAGGCCTGCATGGTGGACGGCCACGGCGACCTCATCACCGACGACGTCTTCTGCCTGGAGGACGGTCCACGGGTGCTGGACTGCCTGGACTTCGACGAGCGGCTGCGGTTCGTGGACGTGCTCGACGACGTGGCCTTCCTGGCGATGGACCTGGAGTTCCTCGGCCGGCCGGACCTGGCGGGGCTGTTCCTGCAGCGCTGCACCAGCGCTGCCGCCGCACCGCCGCCGCCGACGTCGCTGTACCACCACTACCTGGCCTACCGGGCGTTCGTGCGCACCAAGGTGGACTGCATCCAGCACAGCCAGGGTCGCGCCGGCGCGGCGGCCGACGCCCGCAGGCACACCGAGCTCGCCCTGGCCCACCTGCGCCGCGGCACGGTCCGCCTCGGCGTGGTCGGGGGCCTGCCCGGCACCGGCAAGTCCACCGTGGCCACGGCCTTGGCCGCCCAGGTGGGCGCAGTGGTCATCTCCAGCGACGCGGTGCGGGCCGAGCTCACCGAGCGCGGGCAGCTGTCGGGGGAGGCGGGCACCTTCGGCGCGGGACGCTACCGCCCGGAGGCCACTGCGCTGGTGTACGACACCATGCTGCGCCGGGCCGAGGCGTGCCTGGAGCTGGGGGAGTCGGTGGTGCTGGACGCCTCGTGGACCGACGACAAGCACCGGCAGGCCGCCACTGCACTGGCGTCGACGACCACCTCCGTGCTGGTGCAGCTGCGCTGCGTGGCGCCGCCGGAGCTGGCCGCTGAACGCATCCGCACCCGCCGGCCGGGGTTCTCCGAGGCCACCCCGCAGACCGCGACCGCGATGGCGGCTGTCGCCGACCCGTGGCCGTGGGCAGTGGAGCTGGACACCAGCGCCGACCTCGCCCGGACCACCGACGCGGCAGTCGCCGCCTGGACGGCCACCGAGCACGCCGAGCACGGCTAGCGCCCGGCCCACCCGCCGCTAGGGGCGGGTCGCGCGCACCGTGTCCAGGGTTGCCGGGTGCTGCGGGGACGGGGCGGGACGGCCCCACAGGTAGCCCTGGCCGTGCACCGTGGTGGGCAGCGCAGCCAGCTGCTCGGCGGTCTCGATGCCCTCCACCACGCAGTCCAGCCCCAGGTTGGCTGCGAGCGTGGTGATGGCCAGCACGATGGTGGCGCTGGTGCCGTCGGTGCCCATCCCCGCGGTGAACGACCGGTCCACCTTCACCGCGCTCACCGGCAGCATCGCCAGGTGCCGCAGGCTGGCGTAGCCGATGCCGAAGTCGTCGATGGCGATGCCCACGCCCAGCTTCCGCAGCTCGGCCAGCTGGCGCAGCGTGGACGAGCCCGCCTCCAGCAGCACCGTCTCGGTGAGCTCCAGCGTCAGGTCGGTGGGCTGCAGGTTGCGCTCCTCCAGGGCGGCGCAGATCAGCCGGGGCATGTCTGCGTCGCGGGCCTGGCGGCCGCTGAGGTTGACCGACACGGTGGCTGCCGCGTGCTCGGGGTGGTCGCGGCGCCACTGGACCAGCCCGTCCAGGGCCAGGCCCAGCACCCGCTCGCCGAGGCCGGAGATGAGGCCGGTCTCCTCGGCCACCGCGATGACGCTGTTGGTGTCGACCGGGCGACCGTTGGCGTCGGTGAGCCGGGCCAGGGCCTCGAAGCTGACCAGCGCACCGGTGCCCAGGTGCACCATCGGCTGGAACGCCACCGACAGCCCAGGCCGGTCGCCGGGGGCGGTGGTGAGGGCGGTGTGCAGCGCCTGCTCCACCCGCCCCCGCTCGATGATGTCCGCGCGCAGCCGGTCGTCGAACACCTCGAAGCGGTTCTTGCCCCGCTGCTTGGCCAGGTACATCGCGGCGTCGGCGTCGCGCAGCACCTCCTCGGCGGCGCGGTTGCGCCCGGCGAAGGTCATCCCCACGCTCACCGAGATGGCGTGCTCGTTGCCCTGGTGGACGAAGGCCTCCGACAGGTCGACCCGGATGCGCTCGGCCAGCATGGTGGCCACCTCGCGGGTGCGCATCGGCTGGCTGTCCTCCGGTGGCTCCAGCACCACCACGAACTCGTCGCCACCCACCCGGGCCACGGAGTCGCCCTTGCGCAGCACCCGCCGCAGCCGCTCGGCCACCTCGATGAGCAGCACGTCGCCGGCCGCGTGGCCCTCGGTGTCGTTGACCCGCTTGAAGCCGTCGAGGTCGCAGAAGAGCACGGCCACCTCGTCGCCGGCACGGTCGGCCCGGTTGACCGCAGAGGTGATGCGGTCCAGCAGCAGCGTGCGGTTGGGCAGGCCGGTGAGCGGGTCGTGCAGCGCGGCGTGCTGCAGCCGCTGCTCCGCCTCCACCAGGTCGGTGACCTCGCGGATGACCGACAGGGCGCGCACCGGCAGGCCGCTCGCGTCGCGGCCGAACGGCGTGGTGCGTCGGGAGATCCAGTGCTTCTCCCCGTCCGGGCCGTGCAGCGCGAACCGGTCGGTGAGGGTCTCCCCGTCGGCCAGGTCGCGGATGGCCTCGTTGATCGAGGACAGTCGGAGGCGGTCCTCCGAGGCCAGCAGGTCGCGCAGCAGCAGCCCCTCCCGGGCCTGTACCTGCTCCGGGCTCCACCCGACCAGCGCGAACGCGTCGCGGGAGGCCCACTCGAGCTCGCCGGTGGCGAGGTTGCTGATCAGCGTGATGTCCGGCGAGGTCGCCAGCACCGCCTCGCTGAAGGCGTGTGACTCCTGCAGCTGCTGGTGGGCGGCTCGCTCGCTGGTGACGTCCTCGGCGATGAAGAGCACGCCCACCACCGTCTCGCTCTTGTCGCGCAGCGGGCGGACGTGGTTCTGGTAGGTGCGCCCGTTGGTGTCGCTGACGAAGTCGAAGTCGGCGGGCGTGCCCTCCAGCGCCGCCTCGAAGTACGGGACGTAGGCCGCCAGCAGCCGGCCGGACATGACCTCGGAGACGAGCTTGCCCTCCAGCTGGGTGGCGCTCAGCGACGTCGCGGCCGCATCCCCGGAGAGCCCACCCCCGGCGGCGAGCAGCACCCGCTGCTTGCGGTCGAGCATGTAGATCTGCGTGTTGGGCAGGTTGGCCGCGAGCTGGCGGTAGTTGCCCTCGCTGGACATCTCGAACATGGCGGGGCTGCGCAGCAGCACCCCGTAGGACCGGCGCAGCGTGAGGTAGACGATGCCGACCGCCGCGGCGAAGGCGTCGATGGCCACGCCGTGCCAGCCGCCCATCACCTCGCGCACCGCCTCGAGGTGGTGCGCCGAGTGGTGACCGGTCGTCAGCATCCCCAGCGCCATGTGGCCGTGGTGCAGGCAACAGCTGAGGAAGATGAACGAGGTGGCCAGCGCCAGCCGGTTGGCGAACAGCTGGCGGGTCTGGACCAGTCCCTTGAGGATGGTGCCGGCGATGCCCAGGTAGGCCGCGGCGGTGACGAGGTTGAGGATGACGACCCACTGCCACCCGCTCAGCACGCGCCGGCTCCCTCGGTGGTCGGGCAGGCGCCAGCGAGCCTTGCAGTCACTGGGAGATCCTTCCGACGTTGCGACACCATGCTGTGGACAGGTGTAACCCTATGGCACACCTAGGTTTTCGGCCTCAAGGCGGCGGGGACGCGCGACGGTGGTGGCCGCACAGCAGCGATCGGGGGACCGTGGAGGTGCCGGGCCGCGTCCACCGGGGCCGGAGCAGGTCACCGTCCTGACGAGAGGAACGACCATGACGTCACTCGCACCCACCCAGCGGATGCTCCCGAGCCTGGCAGCCTGGCTGGAGAGTCCGTGGCTGGACTCGGAGTTCAAGCCGGTGCGCATCGAGGAGCGCAGCAAGGACGGCAGCTACGTGGTGCGCGCCGAGCTGCCGGGGTTCGACCCGGAGAACAACATCTCGGTCACCGCACAGGATGGTGTGCTGACCATCAGCGCGGAGCGCCAGGAGTCGCACAGCGACAACGACCGCAGCGAGTTCAGCTACGGGTCGTTCCGTCGCAGCATCGCGCTGCCGCAGGGCGCGGACACCGCCAAGATCTCCGCCACCTACCAGGACGGGATCTTGGAGATCACCATGCCGCACGACACCGAGCCGCAAGAGAAGAAGGTGAAGATCGAGGTCAAGAAGTAGCCGGCTCCGCGCCGGGGCCGAGCAGCGCGAGCAGGGTCGTCACCCACAGCTCGAGGTGGGTGTCGCCCAGGAACTTCTCCCGCACGCGCTGCTCGGCGCCCCGGCCGAGCTGGTCGGCCAGGGCCGGGTCGTCGAGCACGCGGCGCAGCGCCGCCCCGAAGGCCCCGAGGTCGCGAGGGTCGTCGAGCAGGATGCCGCTGGTGCCGTCCACGATCTGCGCCTGGATCCCGCCGACCGCGCTGGCCACGACTGGCCGGCCCTTCCACATGGCCTCGGCCACGGTGAGGCCGAAGCCCTCGGCCAGGCTCTTCTGGGTGATCACGGTGGCGTGCCGCTGGATCGCGTTGACGATGGCAGCGTTCTCGTCGATGTCGGCCATCGGCAGGCAGGCCAGGTGGACGCGGGCCCGGATCCAGTCGGGCAGCTCGCTCCACTGCTGCATGCAGGCCAGCAGCACCGCCCGGGCCTCCGGGTCGTCAGCCACCCCGGCGACGGCCGGCCCGGCCAGCAGCAGGTGCGCGGGGGTGTGCGGGGCGACGAGCTCGGCGAAGGAGCGCATCACGCCGCCCATGTCCTTGGCGTGGTCCCAGCGCGAGATCTGCGCCACCAGCGGCGCGTCCACCGGGGCCGGCGGGCCGGCCTGCAGCGCGTCGACGCAGCGGTCCACCCGGTCGGGCGAGCCGTCGGTGCGGGTGAAGGTGGGCAGTGACGTCGCGTCGGGCGCGCCCTGGACCACCCCGGTGTGCACCAGGATGGCGCGCACCTGCTCCGGGGACAGGTAGTGGTTCTTGGGGCTGAAGGGGTCGATGGAGGGTGGGATGGCGCTCACCTGGTCGGGAGCGAGCCACGGCGGGGCGAACGCGGGCAGGGTGACCACCACCCGGTCGACCTGGCGCAGGTAGGGCTCCAGGAAGGCCCAGCCCGTGGCCGAGAAGTGGTTGGGGTGGTCGATCCCGATGTGGCAGCGCCAGAGCGCGGTCGCCCCCAGCTCGTGCACCGCGTCGACGAGCCCAGCGGTCTGCGGGTCGTGCAGCACCACCACGTCACCGGCGCGCACCACGGCACGCAGCTCCTGGGCGCTGGGCGCCAGCGTGGCCTCGTACAGGGCGTGCTCTGTCGTGCCCAGCTCCCCGCCGTCGCCGGCGAAGCCGTAGATGTTGTTGTGCACCCGCTTGGTCACCGCGAAGAACTCGGGCGGGCCGGGGATGACCAGCCACCGTGCGCTGACCCCGACTCCGCGGGCCCAGCCCAGCAGCGCGCGGAGCATCTCGGCGACGCCACCGCCCTGGGCGGTGGAGCTGACGTTCCAGATCGCCGGGCGGCCGAGCTGGTGCTGCAGGTCGTCGGCCACCTCCGTGAAGTACGCGACCCGCTCGGCGCCGAGCACCGGGGTCAGCCGCTCCGGCGGGAACGCCGGGATGGTGACCTCGTGCAGCCCGCTGACGGCGGTCACGGGAGACGGTCCTGCGCGTGGTGGCTCATGGGTCGCCCTCTCCTCGTCGGTGCTGCCGAGCTGGTGTCGGGTGCGCTAGCCCTGCGTGGTGACGGTGTCGGTGAGGGGTCTGCGCGGGGTGCGCGGAGCGGGGAACTCCTCGGTGACGGGCTCACCCACCCGCACCATCACCTGCGGCTCACCCTCGCCGTCCAGGGCCACCAGGCGGGCGAGGTTGCGGACGACCGGGGACTCCGACACCTGGCTCAGCGTGCACGTGGCGAACCCGTCCAGGGTGGCCTGCAGCAGCACGGCCGACAGCGTCTCGCCCGAGCACAACCAGTCGACCTGCTGGTCGGTGTGCGTGCTCAGCACGCAGAACACCGCGCCGTCGTCCTGCGCCGGCGGCGACGCGAGGTCGCCGGGCTGGCCGGCCCGACCGGGCACCGCGCCGGGCACGGTGCCGGTGGAGGGCAGGTTCCCGGCGGGGATCCCCTCCCCGGAGGCCACCGAGGTGTGCGTCCAGCTGGCCAGCTCGTCCCGGTAGCGCGGGTCGTTGCGCTGCACCGCGTCGGCGTGGCCCAGGCCCACCACCAGCTCGTCCCGGCGGGTGGGGTCGGTGATCAGCGTGACCTGCACCCGCGGGTCGCGTGGCACCTGGGCGACGTCGGCCAGGGTGGTCTCGGGAACCACCACGGAGCGGAACGGACGCCGGTCGGTGTGCCGGGCCTCGGCGGCAGCCACCAGGGCGATGGCGTCACGGTCCGGCTCGGTCGCCCGGTGCAGCTGCATGGTGGCCAGGTGCAGCGGCTCCCCGGGACGAGGCAGGCGGGTGATCTCGCTGCGCCAGCCCATCGCCAGGAACGCCACCCGGGCGTGGTCCAGCGCCGCGCCGCAGCTGATCGTCATGTCCCGGCCGTGCGGGTCCACCACCGTCAGCTGCCGCCCGGGGTCGGCGTACAGGTCGACGGTGCGGCCCTGCACCCGCCAGCTCCAGGGCTGGGTGTTGAGCACCGAGGGTGCGCGCGAGGCCACGGCGAGCGCCTCGCGAGCCGTGGCCAGGTCCAGCTGATCCGCGTCGACCATGCCGGGACTCCTTCCGCTCACCACCTCAATCATGACGCGCCGTCCCGGCTGGTCAACTGGGCTGCCTGCAGGCCCGGCCGAGCTACTCCTCAGCAGCCAGGAAAGGGCGGATGGCGGCCAGGGCCTGCTCGGGCTGCTCGAGCTGCAGGAAATGTCCTGCGCCGGCGATGGTCACCGCCGTGCTGCCTGCGGGCAGCGCCGAGGCTGCACCCTCGGCCAGCTCAGGGCGCAGGCAGCCGTCGCGGTCGCCGTGCAGGTACAGCGTGGGCACCTGGGGCACGCCGAGTGCCCTGGCCTGCTCGGCGGCGTAGGTCGGCGAGCGCAGCCACGGGTAGCCCCAGGCGCGGTAGTAGCGCAGCGCCGCGGTGCGACGGGCGCCGGTGTCCAGCGCGTCGGCGACGTGGGCCAGGTCCTGCTCGGCGTCGTAGCCCGGCGACCAGTCCTGCCACAGCCGGCGGACCAGCCACGGCAGCGTCCGCTCGCTGAGCCCGGGCAGGTGGTTGTAGGCGATGTACCAGGAGGAGCGTGCCTGCCGGACCAGCACCGCGGGGTGCCGGCGCCTGGCGGCCATGGCGGGGATGGGCGGCACCGCCATCGTGACGATCCGCGCGAACAGCGTCGGCGCGAAGGCGCCCACCCCGTAGGCGGTGATGGCACCCCAGTCGTGGCCCAGCAGCACCGCGCGCTCGTCGCCGCCGAGGGCGGCGTGCAGCGCCACCACGTCGCTGACCAGTGCGCCGGTCTGGTAGCTGCCGTCGGGGGCCAGCGAGGTGGGCGCGTAGCCGCGGGAGAACGGCGCCACCACCCGCCAGCCGTCAGCGGCCAGTGCGGGCGCGAGGTGCCGCCAGCTCCACGCGGTGTCGGGGAAGCCGTGCAGGCAGAGGGCGAGCGGCCCGTCGGCCGGGCCCCACTCCAGCACACCGACCCACAGGCCGGGAATCTCGACGGTGGACCTGCGGGGCTGTGCCGCGGAGCTGGTCATCCCGTTATCCAACCTGGTGGGGCCAGGCGCGCCAAGCCCCCGGACCGGTCAGTCGACGGAGGCCATGCGGCTGATGCCGGCGCAGAGCATGGCCACCAACCGCTGGTAGACCAGGTCGAGGTCGGTGGCGGCCGGGCTGCCCTCGGTGGCCTCCAGCACGCAGAAGCCGTGCAGGGCGCTGCGCAGCGACCAGCCGGCCTGCTCGGAGTCGACCGCGTCCAGGCCGTAGCCGGCGAGCACCTGGCTGATCGCCGTCACCACCTCACCGGCGGCGGCGCTGAGCTCGGCGTCCGGAGCGGTGGGGTAGCGGTCGGTGGCGGCGTAGAGACCGGGGTGCTCCTGGACGAACCGGCGCCAGGCCTCGGCGAGGGCCCGCACCGCGTCGTCGCGGGCCAGGCCCACGGCGGCGTTGCGCAGGTCGGCGGCGAGGATCGAGCGGGCGTGCAGGCTGAGGCCGCGGAGCACGTCGCTGACCCCGCTGACGTGGTTGTACAGCGCCGACTGCCGCACCGAGAGCGTGGCGGCGAGCCGGGTGAGGTTCAGCGCGTCCACGCCGTCGCGGTCGACCAGCTCGGCGGCGGCGGCCATGACGCGATCCCGGGTGAGGAAGGTCCTGCTCACTGCGTGCTCCCTGCCTGAGGCGTGCTGGTGATAGGTTATCACTGTGAATGATGGTCCATCTCCGCGTGCTGGGGACGCGCAGGGGCGCGCGCTGCTCCAGGTGGGTGCGGGGGCGACCATCCTCGGTCTCACCTCCATCCTCTACGAGCTCTCCGCCACCACGCCCTCCACCGGGGCCTTCTTCCGCTGCCTCTACGCCGTCGTGCCCCTGGGGCTGCTGGTGCTGCTCCGTCGCCGACGCGACGGTCGACCCATCACGGGCGGCTGGTCCGGCGCCGCGGTGGGTGCGGGGGTGTTCCTCGGCCTCGACCTGCTGCTGTGGCACCACGCGATCAACGAGATCGGCGCGGGGCTGGCCACCGTGTTGATCAGCCTGCAGGTGGTCTTCGCCGCCGGACTGGGCTATCTCGTGCTGCGCCAGCGGGTGAGCCCCCGGCTGTGGTGGTGCCTGCCGGTGCTGCTGCTCGGGGTGGCGCTGGTGGGCGGGCTCACCGTCTCGGGCCTGGCCGTCACCAGCCTGTCCGGGTTCGTCGGGGCAGTGGTGGCCGCCGCGGCGTACGCGGTCTACATCGTCGGGGTCGGCGCGGCCACCCGCCGGGCGCGTCAGTCCAGCGGCCCGATGCTGGTGTCCACGATGGCCACGGCGGTGACGGTCGGACTGGTCGGCCTGTGGGACGGCAGCCTGGACCTGACGCCGCCGGCTGCCGCCCACGGCTGGTTGGTGCTGCTGGCCCTGGACGCCCAGGTGCTCGGCTGGCTGCTGGTCTCCCGGGCCAGCCAGCGGCTGCCCGCCAGCTCCGTGGCCGCAGGACTGGTGCTGCAGTCCACGGCGGCGCTCGGCTTTGCGGCGCTGCTGCTGCACCAGCTGCCCACCACGACGCAAACCGTGGGCGCCGGCCTGGTGCTGGCCGCCGTCACCGCCACCGTCTCCACCCGTGCCTCCCGCACCCCCGTCCTCACCCCGAAGGTGGCCCTGCCATGACGACCGACCGGATCTACCGCAACGCCACGGTGCACACCATGGCACCGCAAGCCAGTGCCACGCCGGCGACCGCGCTCGCCTGCCGCGACGGGCGGTTCCTCGCGGTGGGCACCGAGGAGGAGGTGCGGGCGGCGGCCAGCGCCGACGCGGAGGTGGTGGACCTGGGCGGGGCCACCGTGGTGCCCGGGTTCATCGAGACGCACCTGCACCCGCTGATGTGGGGGATGCTGCTGGCCGACGTGGACGCCACCAGCGAGGCCTGCCCGTCCATCGAGGCGGTGGTCGAGGCGATCCGGGTGCGGGCGGCCAGCACGCCCGCCGGCGAGGCGATCAACGCCTGGGGCTTTGACGACAGCCTGGTCGCCGAGGACCGGGCCCTCACCGCCGCCGACCTCGACCGGGCCACCACCGCGCACCCGGTGCGGGTGCGGCACCTGTCGGTGCACGCGGAGTACGTGAACACCCTGGTGCTGCAGCAGTGCGGCGTGACCGCCGAGACCCCCGAGCCGGCCGGCGGCCACATCGTCCGTGACGCCAGCGGCCAACCGACGGGGGAGCTGCAGGAGCCCGGCGCCATGGCACTGGTGGCCGACCACAGCCAGGCGATGGCCCCGGACGCGGCCCGGGCGGGGCTGCTGCGGGCGCAGCAGCGGATGGCGGAGGTGGGCGTCACCAGCTTCCACGACCTCTACGTCACCGCCGACATGCTGCAGGCCTACCGGGCGGTGCACGCGGCCGGGGAGCTGCGGCTGCGCGGGCGCCTGTACGTGGGCCACCACCTGCTCGATGCAGAGCTGGACGGCGCAGGAGCAGACGGGGCAGGAGCACTGGAGGCGGCCGACGACGACCAGCTGCGGGTGGGCGGGGTCAAGCTGATCTCCGACGGCTCCATCCAGCTGCACACCGCGGCGCTCAGCGAGCCGTACCACGACCTGGGCGGGTGCAGCTGCGGGTCGATGGTCATCCCCGCCGCACCGCTGGCCGCGCTGGTGGAGCGGGTGCACGCCGGGGGCAGGCAGGTGGCCGTGCACACCAACGGCGACCTGGCCATCGACCACGCCCTGGACGCGATCGAGCAGGCGCAGGCCGGGCGTCCCGACGAGCAGCTGCACCACCGGCTCGAGCACGTGCAGACCTTGCGCGAGGACCAGGTGCAGCGGATGGCCCGGCTGGGGGTGTCGGCGTCGATCTTCGTCAACCACGTCTACTACTGGGGCGACCGCCACCGCGACCGCTTCCTGGGCCCGGACCGCGGTGCCCGCATCAGTCCGGTGGCGTCGGTGGCGCGGGCCGGCATCCGCTACGCGCTGCACTGCGACTGCCCGGTGACGCCGGTGAACCCGCTGTTCACCATGGCCACCGCGGTCACCCGCCGAACCCGGCAGGGCGCCGTGCTCGGCCCGGAGCAGGCGGTCACCCCGCGGCAGGCCCTGGCCGGCTACACCAGCTCGGCCGCGGCGCTGGCCGGCGAGGACGCGGTGAAGGGCACCATCGAGGTGGGCAAGCTGGCCGACTTCGTGGTGCTGGGGGCCGATCCACTGGCCACCGACCCTGCCGCGCTGGCGGACGTCCCAGTGCTGGCCACCGTGGTGGGCGGCCGGCAGGTGCACCCCGCCTGACGGTGGCGGAGGCGGGTCAGCTGCCGAGCAGCCCGCGGGCGGTCAGCTCGGCGCGCAGCTGGTCGGGTCCGGCGTAGAGCACCGAGTCGAGTCCCGCGGCCAGGCCGCCGTCCACGTTCTCCTGCTTGTCGTCGACGAACAGGCAGCTCGACAGCGGGACATCAAGGGCCTGTGCGGCCTGGGTGTAGGCGCGCTCGTCCGGCTTGGTCACCTTCATGAACCCGGCCACCAGCACCGCGTCGCAGCGCTCGGCCACGCCGGGCAGGTGCTCGGCCAGGAGGGTGCCCACCAGCGCGTCGTTGTTGGTGAGCAGCGCGACCACGGCGGGCGGGCGCACCGCGTCCAGCACCGCCAGCGCGGCGTCGTCCTCGGCGAAGGCGGCCATCCACGCGGCCTCCAAGTCAGCCAGGGGGCAGTGCAGGTCGAGCCGGCTGCGGATGCCCGCGCGCACGCCGTCGGCGTCCACCTCCCCGGCGTCGGCGGAGTCCACGAAGCCACTGCCGTAGAGGCGGCGGTGCACCTCGTCCTCGCTGAGCCCGGCCAGCTGGGCCAGTGCGGCGACGCGGGGTGCCCGGTCGAATCCGGCGAGCACTCCGGCCAGGTCCATCAACAGGTGGGTGGGCGCCATCTCGCGATGCTAGGTCGACACCCGCCCACGGTGGCGACGAAGCAGCGTCAGGACACCTGCGCGGTGCCGACCAGCACGGCGTAGCAGCGCCTCGCTGACCTGCGACATCAGCTGGGCGGCGGTGGCGCCGCGAGGGGCAGGTGAGACGGTGAACCACACCTCGGTTCCGGTGCTGTGCACCCGGACTCGTCCGGAGCGGTCGGTGCCGGTTGCGGCGTCCGCCGGCGCGCTGGTGCTGGCTCCGTCGAGCTCGGCGCGGGCCGCGGACAGCGTCTGCTCCAGCGTGTCCGCCAGCGACTGGGTGGGCGCTGCCCGGTCAGCGGGCGGGTCTGCCGTGCCGGCCTGCTCGAGCGAGCGGGTCAGCATGGCCAGCTGGGCGCCGGCGGTGAGCGCACCGGCGAGCTCCTCGGCCGGGATGCGCTGCTCCCAGCTGCGCGAGATCTGCGCCGACTGGGGCAGGCCGTCGGTGGCCAGGGAGATCGTCACCTCAGCCTCGCCCTGGGCGGCACGCAGGCCGTCGGCGGTCTCGGCGAGTGACGCCTGCAGTGCGGTGAGCGACGTCTGGAGCTCGGACTGGGTGGCGCGCAGGCGCTCCAGCAAGTCGTGCGGCATGGGCTCTCCCGAGGGGGCGGGGTCTGTGTGTCACCGTCTGTGACGGGCTGCGCGCGCAGACGGTTCCCGCTTCTCGTTGACCCGCTTGGCCTTTCGCGCCGATGGCGCAGCGGATAGCGTCGCCGTGACGGCCCGTGGGGGCCACGACGGGGGATCGTGATGACGGGAGTCGTGCTGCGCCGATCGCTGGGGGCGCTCAGCCTGCTCGGGCTGCTGCTGGTGACCGGCGGCACCGTGCTGGTGCTGCTGGGGGTTCCGGTGTGGGTGCCGCTGGTCCTGGCGGCGGTGCTCGTTGCCGGCCAGTGGGCGCTCTCGCCGTTCCTGGTGCAGTGGCTGGTGCAGGCCAACGAGGTGCACCACGACGCCGACGGCTACCACACCGACCACGTGCTGGGGGAGATCGTGGCGCGCCGCTGCGCCGAGGCGGGAGTGCGGCCGGTGCGGCTGGGCATCGTCGAGGACGGCACCCCCAACGCGTTCACCTTCGGCCACACCCGCCGCAACGCCCGCATCTGGGTCACCCGCGGACTGCTGGAGCGCCTGGACGAGCGCGAGCTGGACGCGGTGGTCAGCCACGAGGTGGGCCACGTCAAGCACAACGACGTGGTGGTGATGGCGATCGCCTCGGCCGTGCCGGTGCTGCTCTACTACGTGCACCTGGCACTGCGCGAGAGCCGCGACCAGAACGCCGCCCTGCCGGCCGTCGCCGCCTACGTGGGCTACCTGCTGTCGCAGCTGGCGGTGCTCGGGCTCTCCCGGGCCCGCGAGCTCAGCGCCGACCACTGGAGCTGCCAGGTCACCGGGGACGGCGACGCCCTGTGCAGCGCGCTGGTCAAGATCGCCTACGGCATGGGGCAGGCGGACCGCGAGCGACAGGTGTGGGCGCGCCGGCTGCTCGACAACGGCGACCGGGCGGACAAGAAGGAGGCCCGCGCCGACCTGGCCAAGCAGCGCCGGGTGCGGTCGGTGGGGATGCTCGGCATCGCCGACCCCGAGCAGGGTGCCTCGGCGCTGGCGGCCACGGAACAGGGCCTGGACCCGACCGAGGTCGTCGGGGCGATGCGCTGGGAGACTTGCAACCCGTGGGGGCGGTTCAACCAGGTGCTGTCCACCCACCCGCTGGTGGTGCGCCGCATCGCCGCGCTGGAGACCAGCGGCCTGCCCGGGGCACCGACGCGGTGGGGCGCCAGCGACGTGGAGGCCTCCTGCGCGACGGGCGAGCTGACCCGGGCCCGGCGGCGCTTCGCCGTGGAGCTGGTGGTGCGGTTCGCGCCGTGGCTCGCCGGCCTGGGGCTGCTGCTGGGCTGGGTGCAGGAGAGCGCGCCGCTGCTGGCTCAGTCGGCCACCGCACTGGGGCTGACGCTGCTGCTGCAGACGGCGCTCGCGCACCCGGTGTCCGGGACGGAGCCGGTGGACCGGGTGGCGTCGCTGCTGGGGCGGCTGGACGCGAGCCCGGTGGCCGGGATGGCCGTGAGCATCCGTGGCCGGGTGATCGGCCGGGGCGCGCCAGGCTACGTGCTCTCCCCCGACCTGGTGGTGCAGGACGACAGCGGCTTCGTGGCGGTGCGCTACCGGCAGCCGTGGCCGTTCGCTCGCAGCCTGTTCGGGGTGCTGCGGGCGGAGACCTTCCTCGGCCAGGAGGTGCTGGTGCGCGGCTGGTACCGCCGCACCCCCGCGCCCGTGCTGGAGCTGCGCGACCTGGTGCCGGCGCACGGCAGCACCGTGCGCAGCGTCCGGTGGGTGGCGCTGTACGTGGGCAGCGTGCTGCTCACGGTGGCCGGCGCCTGGGCGTGGCTGTTGACCTGAGCCGCGGCCGCTCGGGAGCGGGCTGGCTCAGATCTTGCCGGCGGTCGCCCAGGCGGAGTGGATGGCGCCCTGGATGTAGCCGACGGAACCGGCGTCACCCACCACGTGCACCTCGATGCCGCGGGCGGTGAGCTCGGCCTCCAGGGGCGCGCCGGCGGAGACGTTCGAGGCCACGACCACCAGGTCGGCCGGCGCCGAGGCGGTCTGGTCGCCGACGCGGTAGCGGACCTGGTCGCTGGTGATCTCGGTGACCTCCGCCTCGCGCACGATCGTCACGCCGTGCTCGCCCGCCCGGCGCACCGCGGTCCAGCGCCGCGGCATGGCCATCGGCAGACCGATGTGCTTGCCGGCCTCGAGCACGGTGACGTTGCGGCCGCGCTCGGCGAGGAACTCCGCCAGCTCGATGCCCACCAGCGAGCCGCCGATGACCGTGACGTTTCTGCCCATCGGCAGGAACCGCTTGGTCACCTCGCGGATGAGGTCGGGGTTGCGGGTGATGCGGCTGGCCCGGCCGAGGAAGCCGAAGGCCTTGAGCAGCGGACCGGTCTTCCCGGCGTCGCCGTTGCCCGTCATCAGCGCTCGGAGGGTGTCGCCGGTGTGCACGTGCGGCAGGGTGGAGCCCGGCACCGCGGGCACGCCGCGGTGGGCACCGGTGGCCAGCACCACCACGCTGGGCTTGAGCTCGGCGATGGAGCTGGCGGTGGCCTTGTGGTTGAGCTGCACCACCACGCCGAGCCGCTCCAGCTCGTGGCGCTGCCAGTCCAGCAGCGGGCCGTTGGCCGGGGTGGTCAGCTGGGAGAACCACGCGGAGCCGCCCAGCCGGTCGCCGGCGTCGAGCAGGGTGACGCGGTGGCCGCGCTCGCGGGCCACCCGCGCGCTCTCCATGCCGCCGGGTCCACCCCCGACCACGACGACGTGCCGGGGAGAGGGGATGGACAAGAAGGTGGACGCCGACTCGTTGCTCAGGGCGGGGTTGACCGCGCACACCGGGGTGCCGTCCCAGAAGTTCTGCTCCACGCACACGTAGCAGTTGATGCACGGGCGCACCGACTTGCGGTTGCCCGCCCGCAGCTTGTTCACCAGGTCGGGGTCGGCCAGCAGCTGACGGCCCATGGCCACGAAGTCGGTCTCCCCGGCGGCGATCATCTCCTCGCCGACCTCGGGCAGCACCCGTCCGACGGCGATGACCGGGATGGACACCGCGGCCTTCACCTGGCGGGCGAAGTCGCGGTAGGCACCGACCTTGTCCGGCAGGGGGCCCTCGGTGAAGTCGCGGAAGGAGTTGCGGGCCCAGCCGGTGACGTGGATGGCGTGCGCGCCGGCCTGCTCGAACAGCTGGGCGGCCTGCACGGCCTCGGCGGTGGTGAGCGAGCCCTCCTCGCCGAACTCCTTGCCGGCCACGCGCACCAGCACGGCGAGGCGCTCACCGACCATGTCCACCACGGCCTCGATCACCTTGCAGGCGAGCTTGGCGCGGTTCTGCAGCGAGCCGCCCCACTCGTCGGTGCGGCGGTTGTCGGCGCGGGAGAGGAACCCGCCCAGCAGGTAGCCGTGCGCCACGTGGATCTCCACGGCGTCGCCACCGGCCTCCATCACCCGGCGGGCGGCCTGCGCGAACTGGTCGATCACCCAGACGATGTCTTCCTCGGTTGCCTCCTTGTACGTGGGCTGGTTGCCCCCGGCCACGGCGGCCATCATGGTCAGCTCCTCGCGGGTGTTGTCCCGCAGCGCGGACATGTCCCGGGGCTCCTGCGGCGTGGACGCCACCAGCATCGGCCGGCCGTCGAGGGTGTCGATGCGGGCGATGCGGCTGTGGTGGGTCATCTGCACGCACAGCAGCGAGCCGGCCGCGTGCACCCCGTCGGCCAGCATCTTCAGGCCGGGGATGAACCGGTCCTCCGAGAGCCCGGGCTCCTTGCGGCTGGTGGCGCCCTGGGGGTAGGCCACGGCGGAGGCGCCGGTGATGATCATGGCGGTGCCCCCGGCGGCGCGGGCGGCGAAGTGCTCCACGTCGTGGGCGACGATGGCGCCGTCGTCGCAGAGGTTCATGTCCATCGCGGGCAGGATCACCCGGTTGGCCAGCTCCACCGGACCGATCCGGCCTGCGGAGAGGAGGTGGGTGAAGTCAGGCTCGGTACGGCGCACAGGCATTGCTAGAGGCTAACGAGCGCGAACTTCGTGGTGCGACCGGTCCCGTCCACCGGGACTGGACCAGACCGCGGTCATCCCTGCAGGTAGGCGAGCACCGCGAGCACCCGGCGGTTGTCGTCGCCGCTCAGGTACAGCTCGAGCTTGTCGAAGATGTTGGCGCTGTGCTTGCCGACGGCCTTCTCGGTGATGAACAGCCGCCCGGCGATGGCCGCGTTGGACCGGCCCTCGGCGATCAGGGCGAGCACCTCCCGCTCCCGCGCGGTGAGCCGGCCCAGCGGGTGGCTGTCCCGAGCCCGCGACAGCAGCGCGGCCACCACCTCCGGGTCGAGCACGGTGCCGCCGCCGGCCACGGTGCGCACGGCCTCGACGAAGGCGCTCACGTCGGCCACCCGGTCCTTGAGCAGGTAGCCCACCGCCCCTTCGCCAGTGGCCAGCAGCTCGCGGGCGTAGAGCTGCTCGACGTACTGCGAGAGCACCAGCACGGGCAGGCCGGGGCGGGCCTTGCGGGCCTCGATCGCCACCCGCAGGCCGTCGTCGGTGAACGTGGGTGGCATGCGGACGTCGACCACTGCCACGTCCGCCGCACCCTCGGCCAGCGCCGCCGCCAGCGCGGGAGCACTGTCCACCGCAGCCACCACGTCGAACCCGGAGGCCACCAGCAGCCGTGTCAGTCCGTCCCGGAGGAGGGCGTGGTCCTCGGCGATGACAACGCGCACGGCAGCTCCATGGTCACGGCGGTCGGGCCGCCTGCGGGACTCTGCACGTCCATCGTGCCGTCGAAGGCAGACAGACGCCGAGCGACTCCCGCCAGGCCGCCGCCGGCAGCGACCCGCGCCCCGCCGCGCCCGTCGTCGACCACCACCGCCCGCAGCCGGGCGCCGTCGTGGCTGAGCGTCACCGAGGCACGGGTGGCGCCGCTGTGCTTGCCCAGGTTGGCCAGGCACTCGGCCACGCCGAAGTACACCGCCGACTCCACCGGGGCCGGCGGGCGCGCGGGCAGCGCCACGAACACCGAGACCGGGGTGGCCATGTCCAGGGCGAGGGCCTCCACGGCACCGGCCAGGCCCCGGTCGGCCAGCACCGGCGGGTGGATGCCGCGCACCACCGAGCGCAGGTCGCCGAGCGCCGAGACGGTGGCGCCGCGGGCCTCGGCGACGAGCCGCGCGGCGGCGGCCGGGTCGGTGTCCCACAGCTGCTCGGCGATGCCCAGGTTCATCCCCAGCGAGACCAGCCGGGCCTGGGCGCCGTCGTGCAGGTCGCGCTCGATGCGGCGCAGCTCGGAGGCGGAGTGGTCGATGCTCTCGGCGCGCGTCTGCGACACCTGGGCCACCCGCCGCTGCAGCTGGGCCCGGGAGGGCGAGAGCAGGGCGTCGTCCAGCTGGGCGCGCCAGCGCACCAGCACCGGCAGCAGGTACCACCACGCCGGCCCGGCCACCAGCAGGAAGCTCCACTCCAGGAAGGCCTTGACCTGCGAGTCGATGCGCACCACGCCGTAGTTGGTCTCGAAGACACCGTCGGGGGTGACGGCGTAGAGGAACGGGGCGACCAGGTAGAACACCACGGCCAGCGGCAGCGCCAGGGCGATCCAGGCGAGCGCCCAGCCCAGGGTGGTGCTCACCCAGGTCCACAGGTAGTCGCGCCAGCGTGCCGGGTCGCGCGCCCAGGTGCGCAGCAGCGCCCACGGGTGTGACCTCGGTGCGGTGAGGTAGTCGGGGGTCTCCACGGGCCGCCCCAGCACGGCGCCGGCGAGGCGGCGGTGCAGCTGGGCCAGCTGCCGGTTCTGCGGCACGAACACCAGCAGCAGCACGAGGCCGACGCCCACCACCGCGAGCCCGAGCGCCGTGCTGAGCACCACCAGCAGCACCAGGGCCGGCACGGCCAGGAGCACGTAGGCCAGCGCCAGCAGGCTCAGTCGCAGCCGCCAGGTGACGCCGCCGCCCGGAGTCGGCCGGCCGCCGGTGCCCCGGGCGGGCGCACGCGCCGCGTCGGGGGTCGGCGGGGGATCGAGGTCGGTCACCGGTTCATCGTCACCCGGCTGGCCCACCGGGAACAGGGGCCTGGGCCCCCCTTCGCCTCGGGGTCTGGCCCCCGTGTCAGCGCACCCCGCACGCCGCAGGCTTTGACACCACGGAAGCACAAGTCAGGCAGAGCAAGAACAGGGCCAGGACAGGGGAGGCAGGAACCATGAGGGGCAACGCCAGCAGAGACAGGTCAGCCAGGCGCCCGTCGGTCACCGCGATCACTCGGTGGTGCATCAGCCACCCCTGGCGGACGATCGCCGGCTGGCTCGTCGTGGTGCTGGCCGCGATCACCACCGCCGCGCTGGTGCCCACCCAGACCGCCACCGACGCCGCCACCGTGGTCGGCGAGTCGGGTCGGGCCGCGGAGCTCGTCCGAGACGCCGGGCTGCAGCAGCCGGAGGTCGAGACGCTGCTGCTCACCGCACGCGCGGGCACCCTGGACCCCGCCCAGGCGCAGGAGGCCGCGGCGGAGCTGCGACAGGCCCTGGTGGGCGGGACCGGCATCGCGACGGTGGGCGAGGCGGAGTGGTCGGCGGACCGCGGTGCGCTGCTGCTGCCGGTCACCCTGCTCGGTGACGAGGCCGGGGCGGACGACCACGTCCAGACGGTGCTGACCGCCGGTGAGCAGGCCCAGGCCCGCCACCCAGCGCTCACGATCGAGCAGGTCGGCTCGGCGTCGCTCGACGCCGCGGTCAACGAGCGCGTGGGGGAGGACCTGGGCTCGGGCGAGGCGCTGGGGCTGCCCATCACCTTCGGCATCCTGCTGGTGGCCTTCGGCGCGGTGGTCGCCGCCGGCATCCCGGTGCTGCTGGCCTTCAGCGCGGTGCTGCTCACGCTGGGCCTGTACGCGCCGCTGTCCCACCTGGTCCCGGACGCCGGCAGCGTCGCCAACGTGGTGCTGCTGATCGGGATGGCGGTGGGGGTGGACTACGCGCTGTTCTTCCTCAAGCGCCAGCGGGACGAGCGACGCCGGGGGCGCACCAGCACGGAGGCGATCGAGGTCGCCGCAGCCACCGCAGGACAGGCCATCGTCGTCTCCGGCGCCGCGGTGGTGGTGGCGATGTCGGGCTTGTTGGTCACCCGGGACGCGGTGTTCACCGGGCTGGGAGTCGGCACGATCCTGGTGGTGGTGGTGTCGGTGCTGACCTCGGTCACCGTGCTGCCGGCGCTGCTGGTCAAGCTCGGTGGCGCGGTGGACCGGCCGCGGGTGCCGCTGCTGTGGCGGCTCACCGACCGGATGGGCTCCGGCGCGCTGAGCGGGCGGATGCTGCGACCGGTGCTGGCCCGCCCCCGCACTGCGGCTGCCGCTGCGTTCCTCGTGCTGCTGGCGCTGGCCGCACCAGTGCTGGGGATGCGGGTGCACGAAGCCACGCTGCAGACGCTGCCCCAGGACCTGCCCGCCGTGCAGGCGGCTCAGCACCTGCAGCAGCGGTTCCCCGTCGAGGGGCCGCGCATCGAGGTGGTGCTGCACGGCGAGGACGCCAGCGCGCTGCGGGGGACGCTGGCCGAGGTGGCCGCAGCCGCGGCGCAGGACGGGCTGGGGACACCCACCGAGGACGTCCGCACGAGCGGGGACGGGCGCACGGGCGTGCTCACGCTGACCGCGCCGGGCGCCGCGGGCGCAGCAGGGAACGAGGCCGCGGTCCGGACGCTGCGCACAGACGTGCTGCCGCACGCGGTGGGCACGGACTGGGCCGTGGGCGGGGACTGGGCCGTGGGCGGAGACGTGGCCGAGGGCATCGACCGTCGCGACGCCATGTCCGGCAGCCTGCCGTGGGTGGTCGCGTTCGTGCTGGTGCTCACCATGGCGATGGTCGGGGTGACGTTCCGCAGCCGCACGCTGGCGGCGCTGACGACCGTGCTCAACCTGCTGTCGGTGGGGGCGGCGTTCGGGGTGCTGACGCTGGTGTTCACCCACTCGTGGGCAGACGGGCTGCTGGGCTACACCTCCACCGGAGCCATCGTGGACTGGGTGCCGCTGTTCTGCTTCGTGGTGCTGGTGGGCCTGTCGATGGACTACCACGTGTTCGTGCTGAGCCGCCTGCGCGAGGCGCTGCGGGCGGGCGTGCCCTACCGGGCCGCGGTGGCCGACAGCGTGCGAGGCACGGCCTCGGTGGTGACCAGCGCGGCGCTGGTGATGGTGTCGATCTTCGCGGTGTTCGCCACGCTCAGCATGGTGGAGATGAAGCAGATGGGGGTGGGGCTCGCGGTGGCGATCCTGGTGGACGCGACGGTCGTGCGCCTGGTGCTGCTGCCCGCGCTGCTGCTGCTCCTGCAGCCGCGGCTGCAGGGTCTGGGCGGGGTTCGCCCGGACGCCGGTGCGGCGTCGGCGGAGCCGTCGGTGGTGGCTCAGCCCGCAGGCTGAGCCACCACCGCAGGGCTCACGGGGTGAGCGTCGGCCGCCGCCGGCCCACCCCGGTGGCCTGCTCGAAGGCGTGGCCGACCTCGAGCACCCGACGGTCCGCCCGGGGTGCACCGATGACCTGCAGCCCCACCGGCAGCCCGTCGTCGGTGAACCCGGCCGGCACGGACAGCGCGGGGACGCCGGCCGCGCTGATCATGGAGCACGACCGCATCCACCCCAGGTAGCTGTCCTGCTGCACCCCGTCGACCTGCGCCGGATACTCGGTGTCCACGTCGAAGGGCACCACCTGGGTGGTGGGGGCCAGCAGCACGTCGTAGCTGTCGAAGAACTCCACCATGCGGTGGTGCAGCCGGGTGTGCAGCGTCTCCGCACGGGCCACGTCCTGGCCGGTGAGCTTGCGGCCCTGCTCCACGTTCCAGGCGATGGCCGCCTTGACCTGGTCCGGGTGGCGCGTGACGACGTCGCCGAAGGACGCGACGAACAGCCACGCCCGCAGCACGGAGAACACCTCGTCGGCGTCGTCGAGGTCCGGGCAGGCCTCGTCCACGTGGGCGCCGAGGCTCTCGAACACCTGCGGGACCGGGGCCAGCGCCGCGCGCACCTCGGGGTCGACCGGCATGCGGCCGCCGAAGTCGGGGGCCCACGCCACGCGCAGGCCGGTGAGCTCCGTGGGCATCGGGGCGGCGAAGCCCGCACCGGCCTCGGTGAGCGAGATGGGCACCCGCGGGTCCGGACCGGCCAGGGCGGACAGGCCCAGCGCCACGTCGCCCACGGTGCGGCCCATCGGGCCCTGCACGCTGAGCGTGGACCACCCCATCTGGGTGGGGTGGCTGGGCACACGCCCCGGGGTGGGGCGCAGACCGACCACGTTGCAGAACGCGGCCGGGTTGCGCAGCGACCCGCCCATGTCGCTGCCCTCGGCCAGGGCGACCATGCCCGAGGCCAGCGCGGCGGCGGCGCCACCGCTGGAGCCGCCGGCGCTCACGTCCAGGCGGTAGGGGTTGCGGGTGGCCCCGAACACCGTGTTGTAGGTGTGCGAGCCGGCCGCGAACTCCGGCACGTTGGTCTTGCCCACCCGGACCGCGCCCGCCTCGCGCAGCCGCGCCACCACCAGCTCGTCCTGCTCCGGCACGAAGTCACGGTGCAGGGGCGAGCCCCAGGTGGTGCGCATCCCGCCGGTGACGTGGGTGTCCTTGTGCGCCACCGGCAGGCCGTGCAGCGGACCGGTGGACTCGCCGCGGGCCGTGGCGGCGTCGGCGGCGTCGGCCTGCGCCCGCGCCCCCTCCACGTCGAGGGTGACGATGGCGTTGACCTGCGGGTTGGTCCGGTCGATGCGGTCGAGGTGGGCGTCCAGCAGCTCCCGAGCCGAGAGGTCCCGGCGACGAAGCATCGCCGCCAGCTCGGTGGCGGGGGTGAAGCACAGGTCGTCGGACATGGGTGGTCCTCCAGGTCGGGGTGAGGGTGGCGGGCGGGCGAGGCGCAGGGCCGCCCGCGTCAGGCCGTGCGGCGGGCGAGCTCGGCCAGCGCGGCGGGGAAGATCTCCGCCGGTGGGGTGACCAGGCCGGCGCCCACCTGGCCGGTGCCGGCGACCTTGCCGGCCATGCCGGTGTTGATCTGCGGCAGGATGCCGGTGCGCACCACCTTGGTGACGTCGATGCCGGCCGGGGTGCCCCGGAAGTCCAGCACCGGCACCGAGTACATGTTGTGCTCGGCCAGGGTGATCTCGTACATCCGACGGGTGTTGGCCAGCGCGTCGGACACCGTGCCGCCGACGAAGCGGACGATGGCCGGTGCCGCCGCCATCGCGAAGCCACCGAGGCCGGCGGTCTCGGTGATGGCGGAGTCACCGATGTCGGGGTTGGCGTCCTCCGGGCCGTAGTCGCCGAGGAAGAGGCCCTCGGGCACCTGCGCGGGGCCGGTGAACCACTGGTCGCCGGTGCCGGAGACCTGGATGCCGAAGTCGGTGCCGTTGCGCGCCATGGCCACCACCATGGTGGAGCCGGGGATGTCCCGGGCGGCGTCCAGCGCCAGCTTGCAGGC
Source organism: Rhodococcus sp. Z13_19A (assembly GCF_058133575.1). Classification (NCBI taxonomy): domain Bacteria; kingdom Bacillati; phylum Actinomycetota; class Actinomycetes; order Mycobacteriales; family Nocardiaceae; genus Rhodococcus; species Rhodococcus sp. Z13_19A. The sequence continues at coordinate 494,659 of NZ_JBYUNN010000001.1, read as the reverse complement.
GGGCATGGCCAGGTTGAGGAAGAAGTGGTCGTTGCCGGCGACAAAGCGGGCGGCCTCGGCCAGGTCGGCGGAGGGGAAGCCGGACTCGATGATCGCCGGCATCAGCTCGCGCAGCAGCATCAGCGTGCCGGCCCGGTTGCGGTTGTGGGCCTCGTCGCCCATCTGCACCATCTGCGCCAGGATCGAGGTCACGTCGATGGGGCCGTGCGCCCGGATCGCGGTCTGCAGCACCGGCCCGAGCACGGCGGACATCCAGCGCAGCCGGGTGATGACCTCCTCGGAGTAGGCGCCGTAGCGCAGCACCTTGCCCAGCCCCTCGTTCAGCGAGCAGTAGGTGCGGCGCCCGGTGGCGGGGTCCTCGATGACGAAGACCCACATGGAGGCCGACACCACGCCGGCCATCGGGCCCACCGCGTCGTGGTGGTGGCAGGGGTCCAGGGTGATCTCGCCGCGCTGGAGCAGCCCCGCCGCGTCCTCGGGGTCGGTGACCAGGTTCTCGAACAGGGCCGCACCCATCAGCGCACCCCGCATCGGACCGGAGGCGCGCCCCCAGTCGATCGGGGGGCCGGCGTGCAGCAGGTCGTGGGGGCCGAGGCCGAGCGCCTCGGCGGCGGGAACCACGTCGACCACCATGGCGCGGACGGCCAGCATGCGCTGCACCGCCAGGGCGTTGGCCTCCACGCGCCGGGCGTCAGCGAGCACGGCGTCCAGGTCGTCGGTGGTCGCGGCCATCGGCGGCGCCCAGTCGACGCGCGTGACGCGCGCGGCCTGGCTCTGGGCGGCATCAGCGAACAGGTCGACCCCGGCGGTGATCAGCTGGGGGTCTCGGCGCAGGAGCTCGGTCATCATCGGCTCGCAATCAGGTCGCACGCGAACCGGGCGGCTTGCGCGTTGGAGGTGAACACGTGCGCCCCGGCATCGTTGAGGGCACGGGCTTGGGCGGTGAGGTTCTGCGGGTCACCCTTGGCGCCGACCAGCGAGAGCACGACGGAGACGTCGCCGCTCTCCCGGGCCGCGGCGATCGCCGGGGCCAGCTCGGCGGCCGGGTCGGGGTGGGCGCCGTGGCCGAGCACCACGTCCATCAGGATGACGGCGGTGTCCGGGTCGAGGGCTTCCTTGGCCAGGCGCTCCAGGCGCAGCGACGGGTCGATCATCGGGTGCGGGCGCCCGGCGGTCAGCTCGTCGTCGCCGAAGTCGATCATCGCGTGCCCGGTGGCCGGGGTGCGGGGATCGAGTCGCCACTCCGGGCGCAGCGGGATGTTCGAGGCGATCTCGCCGAAGCGCTCGCTGGCGATGACCATGGCCTCGTCGCAGAGCGTGCCGCCGGCGAAGAGCCCACGCAGGGCGCCAGTGCGCGGCTGCGCCTGCGGGCCCGCCCAGTGCTGCCACTCCGGCACCGCGGCGCCGACCGCCCGCAGGGCATCCTCGGTGGCCGCGGTCAGGTCGGGGCGGCCGGCCCCGAGCAGCGCCAGCTGCACCGGCGTGGAGAGCGTGGCGGCGAAGGCGGCCAGCTCCTCGGCGACCTCGGGGGCGGGCGGCTTGGAGACCAGCACGATGAGCTCGGTGGCGGGGTCCTCGTCCAGGGCCACCAGCGCGGCGCGGGTGGAGCGCCCACCGACTGCGGTGGACAGGTCGCGACCCCCGACCCCGAGCGCGGCGGTCACGCCGGTGCCCGCGGCGTCGAGCAGGCACAGGATCTGCTGGGCGCCGGTGCCGGAGGCGGCGACGAGGCCGACCGGTCCGGGCTCCACGGTGTGGGCGAAGCCGAGGCCGATCCCGCCGACCACGGCGGTGCCGCAGTCGGGGCCGAGCACCAGCAGGCCCCGGGCGGCCGCAGCCTCCTTGAGCTGGACCTCCTGCTCCACGCTGACGTTGTCGGAGAAGATCATCACGTCGCAGCCGGCGTCCAGGGCGTCCATCGCCTCCACGAAGGCGTGCTGGCCGGGCAGCGAGATGAGCACCAGCGCCGGGCCGGTGCTGCGCGCGGCGGCGGACACCGTGCGCGGGGGCATCTCGGCGAAGGAGCCACCCGAGGCGGTCGGGCGGGCGGCCAGGGCCTCGGTGACCACCGAGAGCACCTGCGCCAGCGCGGCGTCGTCACGGGCGCGCACGGCGACGAACAGGTCGTTCGGGCCGATGCCGTCGGGCTCCTCGAAGCCCATGCCGCGCAGCAGGTCGAGGTTGAGCTCGGTGGCCATCGCCACCAGCACCCCCTCGGCGCCGTCGGTGTCGCCGGCTTTTCGGCTGACTTGCATCAGCGTGACCGAGTCCGCGTACGCGCCTGGTCGTGCCTCGACGTGGTGCACAGTCACCGGTGGCCTCCATGGGGGATAGACAGAACAGGGTGGTGCCGGCCGGCACGCTCGCCGGCGAGCAGGACGCCCCAGGCCAGGGCCGCACCGGAGGTGTGGCCGACCTGGAGCAGTCGGGTGAGGACAGGGGTCAGCTCGGCAGGGGAGTGGGTGAGCGCGGCGACCAGCTCGACCAGCTCGGCCACGGCCTCGTGCTGTGCGGCGTGCCGCAGCAGCTGGGCCGACAGGGCGCTGGTGGCCTGGCCCGAGCGCGCGGCCACCGAGCGCCGCAGCTCCTCGACCGGCAGGCCGAACGCGCCGGCGCCCACCAGGTACCCGGCGAGCACGTCGTCACCGCTGGGGGTCAGTCCCGGCCCGCGGCCGAGCAGCCCGGCCACGGCCGCGGCGGTGGCGCCCTTCGTGAGCTCCGCCAGCCGGTGGGGCTCCAGGCCGATCTCGCGGCCGGCGAGCAGGGCCCGCAGCTCGGTCAGCGCACCCGGTCGGGGTGCACCTGGGCGGACCCGCAGCGGCGACCACTGCCGTGCGGCCACCACCGTCACCGCGCCGTCCGGGCCGAGCCACTCGATGCAGCCCTCGCCCACCACCACGCCCTGGTGCTCGCGCAGCGCGCGGGCCGGAGCGAGGCTGGCCAGCGGAAGCTCGGCCGTGGTGGTGGCCAGCACCAGCCCGCAGGGCAGGCGCACGGCGTCGTGGCTGAGCACCGCGAACACGGTGGAGCCCGGTCCAGTGGTGGCGAAGTACAGCGCAGCGTCCACCGCCCCGAGCCACTGCGCAGGTTGCAGCGGTCCCGCGGTCACCGCACGGATGGCCGTGCTCGAGGCGCCAGGGATATGCATGATGCCTGGACGCTAACCCCCCCGAGTACGGTCACCCCATGGAAGACGTTGCCAACATTGTGGACTCACAGGCACAGGATCTGCCAGCACGTCTCGGGGCTGCCCTGGCGGTCCACGAGCTGATCTCCCTGCCCAGCCTGGCCGGCTCGACGCTGGTCAGCGGGGCCAGCGGGCTGCACCGCAACGTGCGTGGCGTCAACGTCATCGAGGTGCCGGACATCCTGCCGTGGGTGAAGCCGGACGTGCTGCTGCTGACCACCGGGTTCCCCATCCGCTTCGGCGACACCGCGCAGCCGTTCGACCCGCGGGCCCTGGTGGACCTGGTCGAGGGCCTCGTGCGCTGCGGCGCGGCCGCACTCGGGGTCAAGGCGGGCCGCTACCTCGACGAGCTGCCCCGGGCGATGATCGACGCCGCCGAGCGGCTGAGCTTCCCGTTGTTCCTCATCCCCCGTGACGTGGGGTTCGACGAGGTGATGTCGGAGGTGTTCATGCACCTGATCGACCGGCAGTCGATGACGCTGGACGTCGCCGACCGCACGCACCGGGCCCTGACCACGATCGTGCTGGAGGGCGGTGACCTGCCGCAGATCGCCGACGAGGTGTCGGCGCTGTTCGAGGCTGCGGTGCTCATCTGCTCCCCCGACGGCCGGGTGCAGACCACGGCAGGAGGGCTGGCCGACCGGGACGCGCTGGAGGCCCTGCCGCTGTTCGACCCCTCCGGGCGGCTGCGCACCGAGCGGCTGCGCCACGGCCTGCAGGAGAGTCCGGGCGAGCTGCCCGGTCAGATCGCGGTGGCCCCGGTGATCGCCGGGGGCACCGACCACGGCCTGATCGTCGCCTACGCCCCCGCCGGCGGCCTGGGCGCGGTCACGGTGCAGGCGCTGGAGCGGGCCGCGACCGTGGTGGCGCTGGCCGTCACCAAGCGGCTCGCCGTGTCCGCCGTGGAGTCGAAGTTCCGCGGCGACTACCTGCGGGAGGTGCTCGCCGGCACCGCCGGGTCGCCGGAGCAGGTGGCGGAGCACTGCGCGCAGCTGGACTGGGACGTCCGTCGCAGCATGGTGGTGGTGGTGGCCCAGCTCGACCCCGAGGAGGAGACCACGGGGGACGCGCCGTCCTCACCGCCGGCCTCGGCCCGGCAGCCGCAGGAGCGCCTCACCGCCGCGTGGCAGCAGGTGGTCCGCCGCCGGGACCGGGCCGCTCCGGTGGTGGGGTTCAGCCACGAGGTGGTGGCCCTGATCCCGGTCCGGGCGGACAACGCCGTGGACGTCCTCGACGACCTGGTCGCGGCGGTCACCGGCGACCGCGGTGGTGGCCGGCACCTCTTCAGCACCGGGGTCAGCCGGGTGATCAGCTCGGTCGCCGACCTCCCGGACGCCTACGAGCAGGCCCGCAAGGCCGTGCTGGTGGGCCGCCGGATGCGGGGCAACGGGGCGCTGGCGCACTTCGACAACCTGGGGGTGCACCGGCTGCTCTCCCTGGTCAGCGACAGCGCCGAGCTGCACACCTTCGCCAGCGAGGTGCTCGGCTCCCTCGCCGCGGACACCGACGAGGCCAGGGACCTGCGCCAGACCCTGCAGGCGCTGCTGGACACCAACTGCAACGTCGCCGAGACGGCACGGGTCCTGCACTTCCACTACAACACGCTGCGGTACCGCATCGGCAAGCTCGAGGGCATCGTCGGCCGGTTCACCGCCGACGCGAACCTGCGCCTGGACCTTGCGCTGGCGCTGCGCGTGGTGGAGATGCGCGGCCTGTAGCCGACCGACCAGCGGAGACCCGCTCAGTGGTCACTCTGTGTGACATCTTCGTCATCAACGAGCAACATGCGTGGCCCCCTGCGGAAACAACCAGCGGCGATTCTGGCTCTCCTCGCAACTACCGACGGTGTCCGCGGGCTTCGTCAAGATCTGCCCATGATCGAGGCTGTCGGCCGCCATAACGTCCTGAGTGAGCGCGATCACAGGCGGCGGTTGACGTTGCGATGTGGGTAGATCGGCAACCGAAAGGACGGCTCAGATGTCCGCAGTGGGATGGAAGCTGGTTTACGGGGGCAAGACCCCACCGCCAGGCGAGGTGGTTCGTCCCGACGAGCGGCTGTCGTGGCCCCGCACCGTGGGGCTGGGCACCCAGCACGTGGTGGCCATGTTCGGCGCCACCTTCGTGTTCCCGGTGGTCATGGGCCTGAACCCGAACCTCGCGATCCTGATGTCCGGGGTCGCGACGATCCTGTTCCTGCTCATCGTGAAGGGCAAGATCCCCTCCTACCTGGGCACCTCGGCGTCCTTCGTGGCTGCGGTCGCGGCGATCCGCGCCCAGGGCGGGAACTCCCGGGAGGTCACCGGGTCCATCCTGGTCGCCGGCCTGCTGATCGTGGTGATCGGCGTGATCGTGCACTTCGCCGGCGGGGGCGTGGTGCAGAAGGTGCTGCCACCGGCGGTCAGCGGGGCCGTCGTCATGCTCATCGGCTTCAACCTCGCACCCGTGGTCGCCAGCGTGTACTGGCCGCAGGACCAGTGGATCGGCTTCATCGTCATGGTCTTCCTGGTGATCGCGACCGTGATCTTCCGCGGCTTCTGGTCCCGGATCGCCATCTTCCTGGGCCTCGTCCTGGGCTACGCCCTCTCCTGGGTGTTCGACCGCGTCTTCGGGGTGATCCACTCGATCACCCCGACCAGCGACACCCCGGTGGACCACTACCGCATCGACTGGTCGAGCGTGCGCAGCGCCGACTGGATCGGCTTCCCGCAGAAGTCGCTGTTCGCCGCCGACGGGTCGGAGACGGTCGCCGGCTGGCACGCGCCGAGCTTCAACATGACCTTCATCCTGCTGGTGCTGCCGGCCGTCATCGCGCTGGTCGCAGAGAACGCCGGCCACGTGAAGGCGGTCAGCGAGATGACCGGCGAGAACCTCGACCGCTACCTCGGCCGCGCCTTCATCGGTGACGGCGTCGGCACCGCGCTGGCCAGCGCCGTCGGCGGGTCGCCGACCACCACCTACGCCGAGAACATCGGCGTGATGGCGGCGACCAGGGTGTACTCCACCGCGGCCTACTGGGTGGCGGCCGCCGTCGCCGTGCTGCTCGGCTTCTGCCCCAAGTTCGGGGCCGTGGTCAGCGCCACGCCTGGTGGCGTGCTCGGGGGGATCACGGTGGTGCTCTACGGGATGATCGGCCTGCTCGGCGCCAAGATCTGGGTGGAGAACCGCGTCGACTTCGCGAACCCGGTGAACCTCATCCCGCTCGCCGCGGGCCTCGTCGCCGGCATCGGCGGAGTGGCGCTGGACTTCACCGACAGCTTCTCGATCAGCGGCATCGCCCTGGGCTCCATCATCGTGCTGGTCTTCTACCACTGCGTCCGCCCGTTCGCGCCGGCCCACCTGCGGGAAGGGCTGCAGGAGCCGAACCGCATCCCCGAAGGCCGTGCCCCCGACGCCGTAGTCGTGCCCGGCACCGCCGAAACCCAAGGAGACGATCGTCGTTGAAACCGTCCACATTCGGGTACTCCCGGCCGGAGTCTCTCGAGGAGGCACTGACCACCCTCGACTCGCTGGGCACTGACGGAAAGGTGCTCGCCGGCGGCCAGTCGCTGCTGCCGATCATGTCGATGCGCCTGGCTGCCCCGCAGCACCTCGTGGACATCAACCGCCTGGCCGAGCTGGCCTACGTGCGGGTGGCGGACGGGCAGGTGCGGGTGGGGGCCCTCGCCCGGCACGCCGCGGTGCTGCGGGACCCCGACGCCGCCGCGGCTCAGCCGTTGCTCGGCCAGGGGCTGCAGATGGTCGCCCACGCCACCATCCGCAACCGGGGCACGACGGTGGGCAGCATCGTGCACGCCGACCCCTCCGGGGAGATGACCGCAGTGCTGGCCCTGCTCGGGGGCACGGTGCGGGTGGCCACCGCCGCCGGTGAGCGGGAGGTGGCCGCCGAGGACTTCTTCCTGGGCCCGATGGAGTCGGCGGTGGCCCCCGGTGAGCTCGCGGTGGAGGCCAGCTTCCCGGTGCTCGACCCGGCGGCCGGCACCGCGTTCGTCGAGGTGGCCCGACGCCACGGCGACTACGCCGTCTGCGGCGTCGCCGCCCACGTCCAGCTGGGGCCGGACGGCGCCATCAGCTCCGCCCGCGCGGCGTACCTGTCGGTGTCGGCCACCCCGGTGGTCCTCGACCTCAGCGAGGCCTGTGGCGCCGACGGCAGCGGCGACGTGGCCGGCTTCGTCGGCGACAACCTCGACCCCGACCCGGACATCCACGCGACAGCGGACTACCGGCGACAGCTCGCCGTCGTGCTCACCAGGCGCGCACTCGCCCAGGCGCACACGGCGGCACGTGAAAGGAACGCGGCATGACTGAAGAGCTCCACGACGTACGAATCACGGTCAACGGGACCACCCACGAGGTGCGAGTCCCGGCGCGCCGGCTGCTGTCGGACTGCCTCCGCCAGGACCTGGGGCTGACCGGCACCCACGTGGGCTGCGAGCACGGCGTGTGCGGTGCGTGCACCGTGCTGTTCGACGGTGCCCCCACCCGGGCCTGCCTGATGTTCGCCGTCTCCGCCGACGGTGGCGAGGTGACCACCGTCGAGGGGCTCGCCGAGCCCGACGGCACCCTCTCCCCGGTGCAGCAGGCGTTCTCCGACTGCCACGGCCTGCAGTGCGGCTTCTGCACCCCCGGCTTCCTCACCACCATCACCGCGGGGCTGCGGGAGAACCCCGACCCCGACGACGAGCAGGCGCGCGAGCTCATCGGCGGCAACCTGTGCCGCTGCACCGGCTACCAGAACATCGTGGCCGCGGTGCACTGCGCCGCGAAGCTGCAGCGAGAGCGGGCGACCTCGTGACCACCAAGATGTTCGGCGAGCCCATCGCCCGGGTGGAGGACGACCGCCTGGTCCGCGGCGACGGCGCCTACCTCGACGACCTCGGCAACGACGCCCTCGCCGTGGCCTTCGTGCGCAGCCCGCACGCGCACGCGGAGGTCCTCGACGTGGACGTCTCCGGTGCGCTGGAGATCGACGGGCTGGTGGCCGTCTACACCTACGAGGACCTGCCCGACCGCGTCGCCGAGCCGATGCCGCTGCTCATCCCGCACCCCTCGCTGACCCACGGGCGCACCCAGTACGCCCTGGCACGCGACGAGGTCAACCACGTGGGCGAGCCGGTGGTGATGGTGGTGGCCACCGACCGCTACGTCGCCGAGGACGCCGTCGAGCGCATCGTCGTCAGCTACCGGCCGCTCAAGCCCGTGGTGGGGATCGAGGCGGCCCGCGAGGCCACTCACCTGGTGCACGAGGACGTGCCGGGCAACGTCGCCGCCAGCTGCGTGCAGAACGTGGGCGACGTGGACACCGCGATCGCCGGGGCGGCGCACACCCTGGAGCTGGACCTGTCCATCGAGCGCTCCGCCGCCACCCCGATGGAGGGCCGCGGCGTGCTCGCCCGCTGGGACACCCAGGCCGGGCGCCTGCGGATGTGGACCTCCACGCAGACCTCCACCGGGGTTCGCGCGGCGGTGGCCGCCAAGCTCCGCCTCGCGCTGGCCGACGTGGACGTGATCACCCCGGACACCGGCGGCGGCTTCGGCGTCAAGATCATGCACCCGTGGCCGGAGGAGGTGCTGGTGCCGTGGGCGGCCAAGGTGCTGGGGCAGCCGGTGAAGTTCACCGAGGACCGGCGCGAGCACTTCGTGGCCAGCGCCCACGAGCGGGCGCAGCTGCACCACGTGCGGGTCGGCTTCGACGACGACGGTCGCATCCTCGGGCTGGACGTCCGGTTCTGGCACGACCACGGCGCGTACATCCCCTACGGCGTGATCGTCCCGCACAACACCTCCACCCAGCTGCTGGGCCCGTACAAGCCCGGCGCCTACCGGGTGACGTTCGACTCCCTCTACACCAACACCCTCATCGTGATCCCCTACCGCGGCGCAGGCCGGCCGCAGGGGGTGTTCGTCATGGAGCGCACGATGGACGCCATCGCCGCCGAGCTCGGCCTGGACCGCACCGTGGTGCGCGAGCGCAACTTCATCCAGCCGGAGGAGATGCCCTACGACCACCAGATGACCTTCCAGGACGGTCGGCCGCTGATCTACGACTCGGGCGACTACCCCACCCTGCTGGCCAAGGCCAAGGAGCTGGTGGGCTGGGACGACTTCACCGCCTACCGTGACGCCGCCCGCGCCGAGGGGCGCACCGTGGGGATCGGCATCGGGTGCTACGTGGAGGGCACCGGTGCGGGGCCGTACGAGGGCGGGCACGTGGTCATCGAGCCCTCCGGCAAGGTGAAGGTGGCCACCGGGCTGACCTCCCAGGGCCAGGGGCACCAGACGGCGTTCGCCCAGATCGTCGCCGACGAGCTGGGCGTGGCGGTCTCCGACGTCGAGGTGGTCACCGGCGACACCCGCCGCATGGGCTACGCGGTCGGCACCTTCGCCTCCCGTGCGGCGGTGATGAGCGGCTCGGCCATCGCGCTGGCCACCCGGGTGGTGCGGGACAAGGCGCTCACGCTCGCCGCCGAGGCGCTGGAGGTGGACGCGTCGGACCTGGAGATCGTGGACGGGACGGTTCGCGTGGTCGGTGCTCCGGGCACCGGTGTCTCGCTCGCCACCATCGCCGTGCTGTCCAACCCGTTGCGCTACGCCTTCGACGAGTCCTCGGCGCTGGCCACCCAGTTCGCGGTCGGCGACACCAGCAAGCCGCCGGTGGCCGACGGGGAGGAGCCGGGCCTGGAGGGCCGGTCGTTCTTCTCGCCGATGCAGTCCACCTTCGCCGCCGGCATCCACGCGGTGGTGGTGGAGACCGACCCGGACACCGCCGAGATCACCATCCTGCGGTACTGCGTGGTGCACGACTGCGGCAACCTGATCAACCCCCGGATCGTCGAGGGCCAGATCCACGGCGGGGTGGCCCAGGGAGTGGGCGGCGCGCTGTACGAGCGGATGGCCTACGACGACTCCGGCCAGCTGCAGAACGCGTCCTTCATGGACTTCCTGATGCCCTACGTCACCGAGGTCCCCAAGAAGATCGAGATCGACCACCTGGTGACTCCGTCACCGCTGAACCCGCTGGGCATCAAGGGCGCCGGAGAGGCTGGGGTCATTCCCACCTCTGCCGCGATCGCCTCGGCCATCGAGGACGCCGAGGGCTTCCCGATCACCGCGATGCCCATCTCGCCGAGCGAGCTCTTCGAGCTTCGCCGCACCCACTCAGAGGAGAGCACACGATGAAGGTCAGTGGAAAAGCCCAGCTGCACGCCCCGGTCGACAAGGTCTGGGACGCGCTGAACGACCCGGCCGTCCTGGTGCGCACCATTCCCGGCTGTGAGCGCCTAGAGGCCACCGGCAAGGACGAGTACGCGATGGTGGTCACCGCCGGGGTCGCCTCGATCAAGGGCACCTACACCGGCGAGGTGACGCTGTGCGAGCAGGAGGAGCCGAGCTCGTTCCTGATGAAGGCGTCCGGGGCCGGCGGTCCCGGCACGGTCAGCGCCGAGGTGCGGGTGAAGCTGGCCGACGGCGGCGACGGCACCACCCAGCTGACCTACGACGCCGACGCCGTCATCGGCGGTGCGGTGGCGGGCGTGGGCCAGCGCATGCTCATCGGCGTCACCAAGAAGATGGCCGGTGAGTTCTTCAAGGCCGTCGACGACGTGATCACCGGCAAGAGTGCCGCTCCGGTCGCTGCCCCGGTGGCTGTGCCGGCGGGTGCCGCCGCGACCACGGATGCCGGTGCCCCGGTGCCCCAGCCCGGGGTGTTCACCGCACCCAGCAGCCCCAGCACGGCCGGTGGCCTGCCCGGGTTGGCCGGTGACGGCCTGCTGCCCGGCGCGGTGCTCGGCGCGGTCCTCACCCTGGTGGGAGTGCTGGTCGGCGGTCTGCTCGGCCGACGGCGCTGACCCGCTCGGCGGCCGCCCCGTCCACCGTGGTGGTGAGCGGGGCGGCCGGCAAGACCGGCCTGGCGGTGACCCGAGCCTGCACGGCCCGCGGGCTCGCCGTCACCGCGCTGGTGCGGCGGGCGGAGCAACGACCGGCAGCGCTGGCCGCCGGGGCAGCTCGAGCGGTGGTGGTGGACCTTGGCGACCCGGCGCGCGTGCGGGCGGCGCTGGACGGCCACCACGCGATGTACCACGTCGCCCCCAACATGCACCCGGACGAGGTGGGGCTGACCCGCATCGCGGTGACGGCGGCGCAGCAGTGCGGCGCCCGCCGGTTCGTGCTGCACAGCGTGCTCGCGCCCTACCTGCCGGACATGCCGCACCACCTGCGCAAGGCCGACAGCGAGCGGGTGCTGCGCGGCAGCGGGCTGGACTGGACGATCCTGCAGCCGGCCAGCTACGCGCAGAACGTGGCGGTGGAGCTGGTGCGCCGCACCGGGGTGCTCACCGTGCCCTACCGCACCACGGCGCCGTTCACCCCGGTGAACCTGGCCGACGTGGCCGAGGCCGCCGCAGTGGTGCTCACCGAGGCGGGCCACACCCACGCCAGCTACGAGCTGTGCGGTCCGGCCGTGCTGGACACCGTGGCGATGGCCGCGTGCCTGAGCGCGGTGCTCGGCCGGGACGTGCAGGCCCGTGCACAGTCCGCCGAGGACTGGTCGGCCACCGTGCCCGAGCTCGATGCCAGGACCCGCCAGGACCTGCTGGCGATGTTCGACTACTACGACCGGCACGGCCTGGTGGGCAACCCGCGGGTGCTGGCCGGGCTGCTGGGGCGGGCACCCACGACGTTCGGCGAGGCTCTCGCGGCCAGCCCAACCAGCCCCGCTCTGGCGCGCGGCTAGCTCGTGCCCGGCCGGCCCCGCCGGGCCGGCCGGCTGGCCGTCAGCCCTGCTCGCCGATGTCCTCGTGCCACAGCTGCGGCTGGTCGGCGATGAAGGCCGCCATCATCTCGGTGCACTCGGCGTCGTCGAGCACCACCACCTGCACCCCGCGCGAGCGCAGCAGGTCCTCGCCCCCGGTGAAGTTGCTGTTCTCCCCGATGACCACCCGCGGGATGCCGTAGAGCAGGATCGCGCCGGTGCACATGTCGCACGGGGACAGCGTGGTGACCATGGTGGCGCCGGCGTAGACCGATGCCGGCAGCCGTCCGATGTTCTCCAGGCAGTCGGTCTCGCCGTGCCGGATGGCGCTGTTGTCCTGCACCCGCCGGTTGTGGCCGACCCCGAGGATCTCGCCGTCGTGGGCGAGAGCGGCGCCGATCGGGATGCCACCCTCGGCCAGGCTCGTGCGGGCCGCCGCCAGGGCGTGGGCGAGCAGGGCCTCGTCGGTCAGGGTCGGGTCAGTCATGGTGCATCCGTTCGCAAAAGGGGTCGGGCGCAGTGGGGTCGGGCGCAGAGGAGTCAGGCGCAGCGGAGTCAGGCACGGCGGTAGGCCTTGAGGTAGGAGGCGGGGTAGCGGACCTTGCGGCCCCAGACGAAGAGGGCGGCGATCACGGCCAGGTAGGGCAGCGCCAGCATCAGCTCACGGGGGATCTGGCTGAACGTGGCGGTGATGGCCAGCTGCAGCTGCAGCGCGTCGGTCACCGCGAAGATGAGTGCACCCCCGAGGGCCGGCCACACCCGCCACTTGGCGAAGATCACCAGCGCGATGCACACCCAGCCCCGGCCGTTGATGATGTCCAGGGTGAAGCTGCCGAGCACGGCCAGGGTGAGGAAGGCGCCGCCGATGGCCATGAAGGCGCTGCCGACCACCAGCGCCGCGTAGCGCGTGCGCGTCACCGAGATTCCGGCCACCTCGGCGGCCTCGAAGTTCTCCCCCACCGCCCGCAGGCGGTAGCCCACGCCGGTCGAGCGCAGCACCCACCAGGCCCCAGGGGCCAGCACCAGGAACGCCAGGTAGGTGAGCCAGTGCTGGTTGAGCACCTGCACGTCGGCCAGCAGCACCTCGAACTTGCGCTCCATGGTGGGGCGGTCGCCGGCGTAGAGCAGCCGGAAGGTGAACTCGCAGGCCGCCACCAGCAGCAGGGTCAGGCCGATGCCGGAGACGTGCTGGTTGAGCCCCAGGGTGACGGTGAGCAGACCCATCAGCACCCCGGCGAGCATCCCGGCCACGATGGCCACGAGCAGCCCGAGCCACGGTGAGCCGGTGCGCACGGCCGTCAGGAAGCCGGCGAAGGCGCCCAGGTACATGGTGCCCTCGATGCCCAGGTTCAGGATGCCGGTGCGCTCCACCACCAGCTCGCCCACGCCCGCCCAGACCAGCGGGGTGGCGATGGTGAGCATCGCGCCGATGAGGGCGAGGACGTTGATGCTCATGCGGGTACCTCCTCGGGCGCGCTCGACCGTGATCGCCGGCGGGTGTGGGTGCGCAGCTGGACGCGGTAGCGGCGCCACATCATCGCCGAGAGCACGACCAGCAGCAGCAGGGCGCTGAACACGCGGCCGAGCTGGGCGGGCACCTGCAGCACCAGCGAGACGTTCTCCGCGCCCACGGTGATGTCGGCGAGCAGGCCGGCGACGAGCAGCACGCCCACCGCGCTCAGCCCGGCGAGGGTGGCGATGATGACGCCGGTGTAGCCGTAGCTGTTGCTGATGCCCGCCGTCAGCTGGTGCTGCACGCCCATCACCTGGGAGGCGCCGCCCAGGCCGGCGACACCGCCGGAGACCAGCGCGCACCGCCACTGCAGGCGGCCCACGGCGATGCCGCTGAACGCGGCTGCCTGCGGTGCCTGGCCGGCGGCCCTGATGCGCACCCCGGTCGCCGTCCGCGACATCACCAGCCAGGTGAGGACGACCGCCACGAGGGCCACGGCGAATCCCCAGTGCACCCGGGTGCCGGGAAGCAGCGCCGGCAGGTCGTAGCCGTGGCCGATCCGGTCGGAGTCGGTGAAGCCACTGCTGGAGTTGCGCCAGGGCCCGACCAGCAGGCCCTGCACCACGAGCAGGGCCACCGGGTTGAGCAGCAGCGTGGTGACCACCTCGTCGATGTTGGCGCGCCGCTTGAGCCACGCGGGCAGGGTCGCCCACAGCACGCCGCCCAGGGCTCCGGCGAGGAAGCCGAGCGGAAGGGCCAGCGGGGCAGGCAGGTCGGGCAGGCCCAGGCCGATGGCCGTGGTGCCGATGGCGCCGGCCAGGAACTGCCCCTCCGCGCCGATGTTCCAGTAGCCGGCACGGAAGGCGATGGCCACCGCCAGCCCGGTGAACAGCAGCGGGGTGGCCGTGAGCAGCACCTCGTAGAGGTTTGCCGTGGAGCTCAGCGGGGTGAACAGGTACCGCTCGAACGCCGCCGGCGGGTTGGCGCCGGCGAGGCGGATGGGGATGGCGGTGAGGGCGACGGTGACGAGGATGGCCAAAGCCACCGCGGCAGGGGCCACCCAGCGCGGCTCGTGGCCACGCAGGACCATTCTCATGACGTCGTTCCCACGTCGCTTCGCTCGCTCATGACGGCCACTGCCTCGCCGGCCATCATCAGGCCCAGTCGCTCGGGGGTGGCGTCGGCGCCGGAGAGCTCGCCGACGACCTGGCCGCGGAAGAGCACCGCGATCCGGTCGCAGAGGCTGGTGATCTCGTCCAGGTCCTCGGAGATCACCACCACGCCGGCGCCGGAGCTGCGCAGCTGCTGCAGCTGGGTGTGCACGTACCGGTAGGCGCCCACGTCCAGCCCCCGGGTGGGCTGGGCCACCACGAGGACCCGGGGCCGGCGGGCCAGCGCACGGGCCAGCAGGACCTTCTGCACGTTGCCGCCGGAGAGCGTGCCGATGGCGTCGCCCGGCTTGGCCCGGATGGCGAACCGCTCGATCATCTCCTCGGCGTGCGCCCGCACCGCGGAGCGGTCGAGCAGCCCGCGGCGGGTGTAGGCGGCGAGGTCCTCCAGCACCAGGTTGTCGGCGACGCTCATGGTGGGCGCCACGCTGCCCTTGCGGTCCTCGGTGAGCCGCCCGAGCCCGGCAGCCAGGCGAGCGCCGCTGCCCAGCCGCGTCACGTCGGTGCCGGCCACGCAAATCGTGCCCTGCGACGGTGCCTGCACCGCGCACAGCACGTCCATCAGCTCGGTCTGCCCGTTGCCGGAGATGCCCGCGATGCCCACGATCTCCCCGGGGCGCACCACCAGGTCCACCCCGTCGAGCACCGTGCGACCGCCCCGCTGCGCCGACAGCCCGCTCAGCTGGAGCACCGGCTCCGCCTCGGCGGACCCGGCCGGGGGCACGGGCGCGGCCGGGGTGGGCTCGGCGGGTGCGGTCGGTGTGGTCTCGGTGGGCAGGCCCACCGCCGTGGCCGCCTCCGTCGACGGCGGCGGTGCGTCGTCGGCGATGCCCATCATCAGGGCGGCCAGGGTGGTCACGTCCACGTCGGCGGTCCGCCGGGTGGCCACCAGCCGACCCTTGCGCAGCACCACCACCCGGTCGGAGATCTCCGCCACCTCGCGCAGCTTGTGCGAGACGAACAGCACCCCGAGGCCGGCGGCGCGCAGCCGCTCCACGGTGCTGAACAGCGCCCGCACGTCCTGCGGCACCAGCACCGCGGTGGGCTCGTCCAGGATCAGCACCCGGCAGTCGTGGAAGAGGGCCTTGACGATCTCCACGCGCTGGCGCTCGCCGATGGACAGCGTGGACACCAGCGCGTCCGGGTTCAGCGACACCCCGATCCGCTCCATCGCCGCCACCACGCGGCGCCGGGCCGCGCGCAGGTCCACCCGGCCGAGACCGATGCCGGACAGGGCCACGTTCTCGGTGACCGTCATGGTCTCCACCAGGGAGAACTCCTGCGTCACCATCCCGATCCCGGCAGCCATGGCGTCCCGGGGCGAGCTGATGGCCAGCTCCCGGCCGCCCATCCAGATGGTCCCGGAGTCCGCTCGCACCAGCCCGTAGACGATCTTCATCAGGGTGGACTTTCCCGCGCCGTTCTCCCCGAGCATGGCGACCACCTCGCCGGCGGCCACCGACAGCGTCACGCCGTCGTTGGCCACCAGGTCGCCGTAGCGCTTGCCGATCTCGCGCAGCTCGATGAGGGGTTCGCCGGGGCCGGCCTCGCGGTGGGGTGCACGCGCTGCCGGTGCGCTCACTCGCCCGCGACCACGATGGAGCCGGCCGGTGCGCTCTCGTCCACCGGCGTGACGAACGCCCCGCTCTTGATCTCCTGCTCCTTGGCGGCCACCTGCTTGGCCAGCGCGTCGGGGATGCCCCCGACCACGTCGGTGTTCAGGGGGGCCAGTGCGCTGCCGCCCACGTTCATGAAGGAGAACTTGCCGAGGTCGACGGCCTCGGGCCCGCCGGTGGCCTGCTTGATCACGGCCTCCACGGTGGGGCTGACGTTCCAGATCAGCGACGTCGCCACGTGCTTGGGCCCGTCCGCGGACTGGTCGGTCATCATGCCGACGACCGGGATGTTCGCCTCCTTGGCGGCGGCGATCACGCCGTCACGCTCGGCGAAGAGGACGTCGGCACCGGCGGCGATCTGGGCCTGGGCCGACTGCTTGGCCGCCGCCGGGTCGAAGAAGGTGTTGATGAAGGACACCTTCACCGTGGCCTGGGAGTTGGTGGCCTTGATGCCCTGCACGAAGGCGTTGACGATCCGGTTGACCTCGGGGATGGGCATGGCCCCGACCACCCCGATGGTGTTGGTCTTGGTGAGGCCTCCGGCCAGCATTCCGGCCAGGTAGGCGGGGTCCTGCATCCAGTTGTCGAAGACGCTCATGTTCGGTGCGACGGGCTTGCCCCCGGACCCGAAGACGAACGGGATGGTCGGGAACTCCGCGGCCACCTTCCGCACGGCCTCCTCGGCCGCGAACGCGTCACCCATGATGGCGGCGGGCTTCTCGGTGCGCGCGATGTCGCGCAGGGAGCGCTCCAGCGAGTCCGAGGTCTTCAGGTTGTCCACGTGCTTGTAGCGGATCTTGCCCTCGTCGGCGGCCTTGGTGAGCGCGGTGTGGATCGCGCCGTCCCAGGGCTCCTCCAGCGGCGTCGCGAAGATTCCGTAGACCAGCGGCGCCGCCGCGTCCCCGGAGCCGCCTCCACCGGTGGACTCCGCACCGGTCGTCCCCCCGCAGGCGGTCAGCAGCAGCAGGGCGCAGCCGGCGGCGACGGCGCCGAGGTGGCGGCGCAGCCGCCGGCGGGGGCGGGCGGGCGGACGGGCGAGGTGGGTCGTCATCGAAGCCTCCAGGGGCGACAAGGGGACGTGCGCGGGGATCGACGACGGGCGGCCACAGTGGACGGTGCACCCGGTCGCGGGCAGCGCTGCGGTGCTGAGCGGTAGGGGAAGTGGCCAGAGACGGCGTCTCGAACTACGCGACATTCGACCAACGCCCGACGGGGGTGTCAATGGACGTGCGGCCCGCCGCCTGGGGGTTTACCGGTCTGTCTCGCAGACTTAACTCGGAGTCGCCGCTGGTCGGTCGGCCGCACCGGAGCGCTGCTAAAACCCGTGCCGCACCCTCGGCAACTATTGCCAGCGACTTTGGCGAGTAGTGCCAGTTGACTCGCACCCATGACGCCTCCCCACATCCGCATCGGCATCGACACCGGTGGCACGTTCACCGACGTCGTGGCCTTCGACGAGACCACCGGCCAGCTCACCACCACCAAGACGCCCTCCACCCCGGCCGACCCCGCGGAGGGGTTCATCGCCGGCGTGCACAAGGTCCTCGACCTCCTCGGCAAGGGTGGCGACGCCCTCGCCGCCGTCAGCCACGGCACGACCGTCGCGACCAACCAGCTGCTCGAGGGCAAGGTGGAGGAGCTCGGCTTCATCACCACCGAGGGCTACGAGTTCGTGCTGGAGATCGCCCGGCAGTCGGTGCCCGACGGCTACGGCAACTCCTACTTCTGGGTCAAGCCGGACCGGATCGTGCCCGCCCACCTGGTCAAGACCATCGGTGGCCGCCTGGACCACACCGGTGCCGAGCTGCGTCCCTTCGACGAGGAGCGGGCCGTCGAGGTCGCCCGCTGGTTCCGCGACCGGGGCATCGACACCCTCGGCGTGTGCTTCCTGCACTCCTACGCCAACCCCGAGCACGAGGAGCGGATGCGCGAGGTGATCGCGCGCGAGCACCCCAAGGCGGTCGTGTCGATCTCCTCGCAGGTGCTGCGCGAGTACCGCGAGTACGAGCGCTCCATGACCACGCTGGTCGACGCCGCGGTCAAGCCCAAGGTGTCCGCCTACGTCCGCTCGATCGCCGAGCGGCTGAACAGCTTCGCCGGCCGCGACACCCCCATGCCGTTCTACGTGATGAAGTCCAACGGTGGCGTGCTCTCCGCCGAGGAGGTCGTGCACCAGCCGATCACCACGGTGCTCAGCGGCCCGGCGGCCGGGGCGCTCGGCGCCGCGCTGATCGCCCGCAACGCCGGCTTCGACCAGGTCCTCACCTGCGACGGCGGCGGCACCTCCACCGACGTGTCCGTGGTGCTCGAGGGCGAGCCCACGCTCACCACCGAGGGCAGCGTCGGGGTCTACCCGTCCAAGATCCCGATGATCGACGTGGTCACCGTGGGCGCCGGCGGCGGGTCCGTCGCCTGGGTCTCGCCCGAGGGCGCGCTCAAGGTCGGCCCGATGTCGGCCGGCGCCGACCCGGGTCCGCTCTGCTACGGCAAGGGCGGCCGCGAGGTCACCATCACCGACGCCCACGTGGTGCTCGGCCGGATCCCCCCGCACCTGCTCGGCGGCGAGGTGCCCCTGGACACCGAGGCCGCCCGCGCCGGGCTCACCGAGCTGGCCACCGAGCTCGGCCTGACCCCGGAGGCCTGCGCCACCGGCATCCTGGAGATCTCCGCCTGGAACCAGGCGAACGCGGTCCGCCAGATCACCGTCAAGCGGGGCCTGGACGTTCGTGACTTCACCCTGGCCACCTTCGGCGGCTCCGGCTCGCTGCTGCTGTGCCGGCTGATCGACATCCTCGGCCTGCGCGGCGTGCTGGTCCCGCCCAACCCGGGCAACGTCTCGGCCTTCGGCCTGCTCACCGTGGACGTGAAGAACGACTACGTGCGCACCGCCATCCGCCGCCACGACGACCTCGAGCCGGCAGCGGTGGAGGCGATCTTCGCCGAGCTGCAGGGCCAGGCGAGCACCGCGCTCACCGGGCAGGGCTTCCCGGCCGCCGAGCACCGCTACGACCGGACCGCGGACCTGCGCTACTTCGGGCAGGCCTTCGAGGTGCGGGTGCCGGTGCCGGCCGGCGTGCTCGACGCAGACGTGGCCGAGGCCGTGGCCGGCGCCTTCCACGACGCCCACCGCGCGCTGTACGGCTACGACTTCCGCGGCGACGACACCCAGGCCGTGGAGTGGGTGAACCTGCGGGTGTCGGGCATCGGCCCGATCCGCCGCCCGGACCTGGCCGAGCTGGCCGCCGGCGACGGCAACCCGGAGCGCGCCCGCACCGCCACCCGGGCGGTGTGCTTCGACGGCGACACCGGCTACGTCGACGCCGCCGTCTACTGGCGTGCTGACCTCGCCCCCGGCGACGTGCTCCACGGGCCCTCGATCATCGAGGAGTTCGGCTCCACCGTGCCCGTGCACCCGGGCTTCACCGCGCGGGTTGACCGCTTCGGCAACCTGCTCGTCACCACCACCGCGGAGGTTTCGGCATGAAGACTCAGACCCTAGGTGGCTCCACCGTGGTCGACCCGGTGCTGCAGGAGATCGTCGCCGGCAGCCTCGCCTCGATCGAGATGGAGGTGGAGACCGCCATCGGTCGCACCTCCCGCTCCCCGATGATCCGCGACGCGCACGACTACCGCGCCGGCATCCACGACCGCCTGCTGCGCAAGCTCACCGGCCGGTCCTACAGCGCGCTGGTGCAGCCCATCGCCCGGGACTTCCCGCTGGAGACCATGCGTCCGGGTGACGTGTTCTTCCACAACGACGTGTACCAGTCCGAGGGCGGCATCGGGCACCTGCCCGACCTCTGCGTCACCGTGCCGGTCTTCCACGACGACGGCAACGGCCCCGAGGTGGTCGCCTTCGTGCAGGCCTTCGGCCACCACGACGACATCGGCGGCGGCGTGCCGGGCTCCATGCCCAGCCACGCCACCAGCGTGTTCGAGGAGGGCCTGATGGTCCCCCCGATCAAGCTGTGGGACGCCGGCGTGCCCAACCGGGCGGCGCTGTCGATCATGACCCGCAACTCCCGGATGCCCGACTCGCTGGCCGCCGACCTCGACGCGGAGTGCTCGGCCTGCCTGATGGGCTCGCGCCGGCTCACCGAGCTGTTCACCCGCTACGGCCGGGAGACCATCGAGGCCTGCTTCGACGCCATCGTCTCCGGCACCACCGAGACCTACCGCCGCGAGATCCTCTCCAAGATCCCCACCGGTTCCTGGACGTGGGAGGACTACGCCGAGCACGACGGCGTGGACGACCCCAAGCTGCACACCCAGCGGATCACCCTGACCAAGGTCGGCGAGGACGAGCCCGAGGGCCCCAAGCTCATCATCGACTTCACCGGCACCGCGCCGCAGGCCAAGGGCCCGATCAACCACTGCGGTGACTACGCCGACGGCAACTTCCTCAAGAAGTGGCTGGCCCCGGTGCTGCGCAACCTGGCCGACACCCCCGAGCGGATGGCCGAGCTCGACGTCAACGAGGGCGTGGTCGACCTCATCGACATGCGCTTCCCGCCGCCGGGCACGCTGGTCACGCCGATCTTCCCCGCCCCGACCAACGCCCGGACGTTCGTGATCCTGCGACTGCTCGGCGTGCTGTCCGGCGTGGTGGCCAAGGCCGTGGACGGCCGCATGCCGGCCGACCAGGAGACCATCCGCTACACCGGGGTGTACGGCAACGACGACAACGGCGAGCCCTACCTCATGCGGGAGGTGCTCGGCGGCGGCTCCGGCGGGCGCTACTACGCCGACGGCGAGGACACCATCCACGTGGTGCCCGACTCCCGGAACCTGCCCTCGGAGTTCACCGAGGCCCGCTTCCCGTTCATCGTGGAGCGCCTCGGCCTGGCCAAGGACTCCGGCGGCGCCGGCCAGTTCCGCGGTGGCCTCGGCTACGAGAAGCTCATCCGGATGCGCAAGGACGCGCACTTCATGTCCATCGCCGACCGCTCCATCCTGGCCTGCTGGGGTGTCAAGGGCGGCAAGGCCGGCGAGTCCTTCTCGGTGACCATCGACCCCGGTGGCCCGAACGAGCGGGTGGTGGACGCCCTGGCTGACGCCGAGTTCGTGCCCGCCGGCGGGCTCATCCGCATCCGCACCACCGGTGGTGGCGGCTGGGGTGACCCGCTCGACCGCGACGTCGACCACGTCGTGCGGGACGTGCTGTGGGGCAAGGTCTCCGTGGAGGCCGCCCGCGCCGACTACGGCGTGGTGATCACTGGTGACGCCGACGCGCCCGAGGCGGACGTCGCGGCCACCGAGGCGCTGCGCGCCGAGCTGCGGGGCGCCCGCACCGGCGACGAGGCCTTCTTCGACCGCGGCCCCGGCTACGCCCAGCTCTCCGGCGGCGCCGACTCGGCGGAGTACGACTTCCTCGACGGCGGGGCGGTGGCCTGATGACGGGACCACTGTCCGACATCCTGGTCGTCGACCTCTCCCGCGCCCTGGCCGGGCCACACGCCGCGATGATGCTGGGTGACCTGGGTGCCCGGGTCATCAAGGTGGAGTCGCCGGGCAGCGGGGACGACACCCGCAGCTGGGGCCCGCCCTTCGTGGACGGCTCGGACGGGGAGCGCCACTCCACGTACTTCCTGTCCTGCAACCGCAACAAGGAGTCCATCGCGCTGGACCTCAAGAGCGACGACGGTCGCGCCACGCTCACCGCGCTCATCGCCCGGGCCGACGTGCTGGTGGAGAACTTCCGCCCCGGCGTGCTCGACCGGCTGGGGTTCAGCGTGGAGCAGCTCGCCGAGCTGAACCCGCGGCTGGTGGTCCTGTCGATCACCGGCTTCGGCCACGACGGCCCCGAGGGCACCCGGCCGGGGTATGACCAGATCGCCCAGGGCGAGGCCGGGCTGATGTCGCTCACCGGCCCGTCCGCGGCCGAGCCCACCCGGGTGGGCGTGCCCATCGGTGACCTGCTGGCCGGCATGAACGGGGCCTACGGGGTGGTCGCGGCGCTGCACGCCCGCACCACCACGGGGCGCGGCCGGGTGGTGCGCACCAGCCTGCTCGCGTCCATCGTGGGCGTGCACGCCTTCCAGGGCACCCGCTTCACCGTGGCCGGGGAGGTCCCGCAGCCCACGGGGGGCCACCACCCGTCCATCTGCCCCTACGGCCTCTTCCACGCCGCCGACGGCTTCGTGCAGATCGCCGTGGGCAGCGAGGGGCTGTGGCGGCGGTTCGCCCCGGAGTTCGGCCTGGACCGGCCGGAGTGGGCCACCAACCCCGAGCGGGTGGGTGACCGCGACGCGGTGATCGCCGCGGTGGACGCGGCCTTCAGCACGCTGCCCAGCGCCGAGCTGCTGGCTCGCCTGGACGAGCTGGGGGTGCCCGCGGGCAAGGTGCGCAACCTCGAGGAGGTCTACACCTGGGAGCAGACCCGCTCGCAGGGGCTGCTGGTGGAGGTGGACCACGCGGCGCTGGGTCCCATCACCCTGCCCGGGCCGCCGCTGCGCTTCCAGGAGATCTCCGACAAGCCGGCGGGCGTGGACGCGTCGGAGACCACGGTGCGCACCACGCACACGGCCCCCCCGACCCTGGACCAGCACGGCGCGGAGATCCGCGCCTGGCTCGAGCAGTCGGCGCCGTGAGCCGGCTCGGGGCGGTGGAGCTGCTGGAGCTGGTGGTCGATCCGGACAGCTTCCAGCGCTGGGACACCGAGCCGCTGCCGCCCCGGGGCGTGCACGGCGAGCCGGAGCAGAGCTACCACGACGAGCTGGCCGCGGCGCGGGAGCGCTCCGGGGTGGACGAGTCGGTGATCACCGGCGAGGCGGCCATCGAGGGTCGCCGCGTCGCGATCATCATGTGCGAGTTCCGCTTCCTCGCCGGCTCCATCGGGGTGGCCGCCGCCGAGCGGCTCACCCTGGGCATCGAGCGGGCGACCGCCGAGGGGCTGCCGCTGCTGGCGGTACCGGCCTCCGGTGGCACCCGCATGCAGGAGGGCACCGTCGCCTTCCTGCAGATGGTGAAGATCTCGGCGGCCATCGCGGCGCACAAGGCCGCCGGGCTGGCCTACGTGGTCTACCTGCGTCACCCCACCACCGGCGGGGTGATGGCCTCGTGGGGCTCCCTCGGCCACGTCACCGCGGCCGAGCCGGGCGCCCTGCTCGGGTTCCTGGGCCCACGGGTGTACCAGGCGCTCTACGGCGAGGAGTTCCCCCCGGACGTGCAGACCGCGGAGAACCTGGCCGCCCGGGGGCTCATCGACGCCGTGGTGGCGCCGGCGGAGCTGCGCCGGATCGCCGCCGACGCGCTGGCCGTGCTCTGCGCCCCGCGGGAGGCCCCTCCGGCGGTGCCCAACCTGCCGCTGGAGCAGCTGCCGGACGTGCCGGCCTGGGAGTCCATCCAGCGCTCGCGCAACCCGGCCCGGCCCGGGGTGCGGGCCCTGCTGAAGGTCGCCGCCAACACGGTGACTCCCCTGCAGGGCACGGGTGCGGGGGAGCAGGAGCCCGGGCTGCTGCTGGCCCTGGCGAAGTTCGGCCCGGCCGCCTGCGTGGTGCTCGGCCAGGACCGCAAGTTCGCCGACCAGCCGCTGGGCCCGGCGGGTCTGCGCGAGGCGCGCCGGGGCATGCGCCTGGCCGCCGGGCTGGGCCTGCCCCTGGTCACCGTGATCGACACGGCCGGCGCGGCGCTGAGCAAGGACGCCGAGGAGGGTGGCCTGGCCGGGGAGATCGCTCGCTGCCTGGTGGAGCTGACCACCCTCGCCGCGCCCACCATCTGCCTGCTGCTCGGTGAGGGAGCGGGCGGGGGAGCGCTGGCGCTGCTGCCGGCTGACCGGGTGCTCTGCGCGCAGCACGCGTGGCTCTCGCCGCTGCCCCCGGAAGGGGCCTCGGCCATCCGGTTCCACACCACCGAGCGGGCGGACGAGATGGCGGCCGCCCAGGGGGTGCGCAGCCTGGACCTGCTCCGCAACGGCATCGTGGACCGCATCGTGGCCGAGCACCCCGACGCCGCGGACGAGCCGGCGGAGTTCCTGAGCCGGCTCGGTGGGGTGCTGGAGCACGAGCTGGCGATGTTGCTGACCCGCACTCCGACGGACCTGCGCACCGCCAGGCTGGACCGCTACCGGCGGCTGGGCGTGGCAACGTGACCAAGGACTGTGATTGTTTGGGCAACCATTGCCGATGCCCTGGGCAACGGTCCGTGGCTAGCGTGGCCAAGGTGAGAGTACTGATTGCGCTGGGCGGCAACGCCATGACCGCGCCCGACGGCCGTGCCGACCCGGACGACCAGCGGGCGGCCGTGGTCTCGGCCATGGCCGCGGTGGCCGACCTGGTGGCCGACGGTGCCGAGGTGGTGCTCACGCACGGCAACGGTCCGCAGGTGGGCAACCTCCTGGTGAAGAACGAGATCGCCGCCGCGGTGGTGCCGCCGGTGCCGCTGGACTGGTGTGGGGCGCAGACCCAGGCCACCATCGGCGTGCTGGTGCTCAACGCGCTGGACCAGGCCCTGGCCCAGCGCGAGTGCTCGGCGCGCTCGGCGGTGCTGGTCTCGCGCACCCTGGTCTCCGGCGACGACCCGCACTTCGCCAAGCCCAGCAAGCCCGTCGGGCGCTACCTGCCCGCCACCGAGGCCAAGCTGATGATCGACCACGGCCAGACCTGGGAGGACCGCGGTGAGCGAGGCTGGCGCCGCATGGTGGCCTCGCCCGAGCCGCTGGAGTGCCTCGAGGCGCCGGCCGTCACCGCGCTGCTCGACGCCGGCTACGTCGTGGTCTGCGCGGGCGGGGGCGGCGTGCCCGTCGTCCGCGGCGCCGACGGAGCGCTCGGTGGCGTGGAGGCCGTGATCGACAAGGACCTGACCGC
Source organism: Rhodococcus sp. Z13_19A (assembly GCF_058133575.1). Taxonomy (NCBI): domain Bacteria; kingdom Bacillati; phylum Actinomycetota; class Actinomycetes; order Mycobacteriales; family Nocardiaceae; genus Rhodococcus; species Rhodococcus sp. Z13_19A. The sequence goes on along the minus strand of NZ_JBYUNN010000001.1, from coordinate 469,684 downwards.
CGCGGTGCTCGCCGACCAGCTCGACGTGGACGTGCTCGTCATCGCCACCGACGTCGACGCCGCGATCATCGGCTGGGGCACGCCCGACGCGCGTCCCATCGGTGCCATCAACGTCGTCGAGCTGCGGGACCTGGCCGCGGCCGGGCACTTCGCCGGCGGCAGCATGGGCCCCAAGGTCGACGCGGCCTGCCGCTTCGCCGAGGCAGGCGGGCGGGCAGTCATCACCTCCCTGCACAACATCGCCGGTGCGCTGGCGGGGACCGCAGGAACGATCGTGACCCCCTGACCCCGTCCGCTCCACTCACCAACGCCACACCCATCAACGCCACATCCACCAACTCGGAGGAGAGCTCAGTGCCTGAAGCAATTGAGGTCCGCAAGGTTCCGCTGCACAACGTCTCGGACGCGAGCGAGCTGGCCAAGCTCATCGACGACGGCGTCCTGGAGGCCGACCGCGTGATCGCGGTGATCGGCAAGACCGAGGGCAACGGTGGCGTCAACGACTACACCCGCATCATCGCCGACCGCGCCTTCCGCGAGGTCATCTCCGCCAAGGGCACGCGCAGCGCGGCCGAGGTGGGCGACATCCCCATCGTCTGGTCCGGCGGCACCGACGGCGTGATCAGCCCGCACGCCACCATCTTCGCCACGGTCCCGGCGGAGAAGGCCCCGCAGACCGACGAGCCGCGCCTGACCGTGGGCGTGGCGATGAGCGAGGAGCTGCTGCCCGAGGACATCGGCCGCACCGCGATGATCACCAAGGTCGCCGCCGCCGTGAAGGACGCGATGGCCCAGGCCGGCATCACCGACCCCGCCGACGTGCACTACGTGCAGACCAAGACCCCGCTGCTGACCATCCACACCATCCGCGACGCCAAGAGCCGCGGCAAGACGGTGTGGACCGAGCAGACCCACGAGTCGATGGACCTGTCCAACGGTGGCACGGCCCTGGGCATCGCCGTCGCGCTCGGCGAGATCGACATGCCGACCGACGAGGACGTCATGCACAACCGCGAGCTGTACTCCGCGGTGGCGTCGTGCTCCTCGGGCGTGGAGCTCGACCGCGCGCAGATCGTCGTGGTGGGCAACGCCCGCGGCGTCGGTGGGCGCTACCGCGTCGGCCACAGCGTGATGAAGGATGCGCTGGACTCCGACGGCATCTGGGACGCCATCCGCAACGCCGGCCTGGAGCTGCCCGAGCGGCCGCGCACCAGCGACCTCGACGGCAAGCTGGTCAACGTCTTCCTCAAGTGCGAGGCGAGCCAGGACGGCACCGTGCGCGGCCGTCGCAACGCGATGCTGGACGACTCCGACGTGCACTGGCACCGCCAGATCAAGGCGTGCGTCGGTGGCGTGACCGCGGCGGTCACCGGTGACCCCGCCGTGTTCGTCTCCGTCTCCGCGGCCCACCAGGGCCCCGAGGGCGGCGGCCCGGTCGCGGCCATCGTCGACATGGGCGCGTAACCAGCCAGTCCACCCCAGCGGCCGGTCTCTCCTGCACGGAGAGGCCGGCCGCTGGCGTGTGCGGTGCCACCGGGGCTCGGCGTTCAGCGGCAGAGCTCCGGGGCGGCTTCACCCGGCGCCGGTAACCACTCCGGCGACGCTCAGGACCCCCAGCCCCACTCCATCTCGGCGACCACGTCGTCGTGGATCCGCGCCCCGGCGAGCTCGCGGACGACCCGCAGCGACAGGTCGATGCCGGCGGAGACCCCGGCGGAGGTCCACAGCCGGTCCGCGCTGCGCACGAACCGCGGCCCGCGCTCGACCTGCACGGTCGGGTCGAGGTCGGCAAGCTCGGCGTACGCCGTGTGGTGCGTGGTCGCCCGCCGCCGGTGCAGCAGGCCGGCGGAGGCCAGCACGAGCGACCCGGTGCAGACGGAGAGCAGCATCTCGACCTCGGCCGCCCGGTCGCGCAGCCAGGCCATCAGCCGGTCGTCGGACTGGAGCTTGCGGGCACCGGCGCCGCCGGGCACCACCAGCAGGTCGGCGGGCGGGCAGTCGTCCAAGCCGTGGTCGGGTTGCACCGTGAAGCCACCGCGTCCGGTAGCGACCGCGCCGGTGAGTCCGACCGAGATCACCGAGAACTCGGCGGGGTCGCTCAGCTCGCCGGCCACGTTGAAGACCTCGTAGGGCCCGGCGTGGTCGAGGACCTCCATGTCGTTGAAGGCCAGGATTGCCACGGTGCGCGTGCTCGTCACCGCGCCATCATGACCGTCCGGGCCCCGCTGACGTCTGCGGGGCACCACCGGCGGGCGTTCAATGGGGCGAGAGCCCGCGAGAGTGAGGAGTGGCCACATGCGCGGAGTCGTGATGCACGCCCCCGGTGACGTCCGAGTCGAGGAGCGCGAGGACCCCCGGATCATCGAGCCGACCGATGCGATCATCCGGGTCACCGCGACCTGTGTGTGCGGGTCGGACCTGTGGCCCTACCGCGGCATCGAGTCGGTCGAGGACGCCCCCATGGGACACGAGTACGTCGGCGTGGTGGAGGAGATCGGGCCGGAGGTGCGCACGGTGCAGGTGGGCGACTTCGTGGTCGGCTCCTTCTTCGCCTCCGACAACACCTGCGAGATCTGCCGGGCGGGTTACCAGTCGCACTGCGTGCAGCGGGTGGGCATGGGTGGTATCGGGACGCAGGCCGAGCTGGCCCGCATCCCGCTCGCCGACGGCACCCTGGTCGCCACCCCGGACCAGCCCGACCCCGAGCTGGTCCCGTCCCTGCTGGCCGCCTCCGACGTGCTGGGCACCGGCTGGTTCGCCGCCGACGCCGCCGCGGCGGGGCCGGGCAAGACGGTGGTGGTGGTCGGCGACGGCGCGGTGGGGCTGCTCGGTGTGCTCGCCGCCCGGCAGCTGGGGGCGGAGCACATCATCGCCATGTCCCGCCATGCCGACCGGCAGGCGCTGGCCAGGGACTTCGGTGCCACCACCATCGTGGAGGAGCGCGGCGACGACGGGGTGGCCAGGATCAAGGAGCTGACCGACGGGCTCGGTGCGCACAGCGTGATCGAGGCGGTGGGCACCCAGGAGTCGATGATGCAGGCCATTCGCTCCACCCGGGCCGGCGGGCACGTCGGCTACGTCGGGGTGTCGCACGACGTGGCGCTGCCCGGCCAGGAGCTCTTCTTCTCCGGGGTGCACCTGCACGGCGGCCCGGCCCCGGTGCGCCGCTACCTGCCCCAGCTGATCCAGCTGATCTGGGACCGCAAGATCGACCCCGGCAAGGTCTTCGACCTCACCCTGCCGCTGGACCAGGCCGCCGAGGGCTACCGGGCGATGGACGAGCGCCGGGCCATCAAGTCGCTGCTCACACCCTGAGCTCGGCTGTCGCGGTGAGACCCGTCAGCGCATCGCGGATCCGAAGCCGTTCAAGTCACTGATTTCCTGGTTTCAAGTGATTACAAGCCAACGGGATGCTTCGGAACAGCGTATCGCTCACCCAAATGGCGATGGAGCCGCATGGGCGGAAGTCCTGTGCTCAGTCGATTCTCCTGGACCGCCTGCATCTCCCGACAGGACTTGCCAAAGCTCGCGTAAGTCCGATCCGCCTAACGAGGATCCACGCGGCACGTGCCTTCCCCAGTCGGAGTCGGACAGCCCGGCCAGGAACTTTCGTGCGTGCGACGGACGCAACTGCGTCGACGGATGGTTCTGTGCGAATTCAACGCCTAGAGAGTTTGCGGCTGTTCTCGGCACCGAACTCATGCGCATGACGACACCCGCTTCCGTATTAACTCCGTGGTACAGCATTGCCCCGAGAAGGTTGATGTTGCGCAGGTCTGATTCGGACACAGAATCAAAGTCAATTCCGCTTGTGGGTAATTTGGACAGCGCCGTCAGCCCCCACGTTCCTGCCGTGGCAAGGTTGCGGTAAATGGCCTTCGTCGCCTCCGTCAGTGCTGCCGTGGAGTTCGCGGCGTCACTGAAATAGCGTTCAGCGATCGACTTGATCGATACGCCTTCAACCCAGTCACTGGCGATCTTTGCGGCCCGGTCACCAATGCCCGAACCGATGCCACTAAGTTCCTCGATACTGCCGCGAATTTGCGGAAGCTGGAGCATGACCCTCATAAGGTCGGGAAGCGCACTGTTCGAAACGTCGCCAAAGAGGCTGCCCGGCTGCCAGTCGCTGACGCCAAGGGTGGAGTCCATTTCGCGCATTCCGCGCATCGCGGAGCGAATCCCCTCCGGTGTGAATCCGGTGCTGTCCGCGAGAGTCGCAGTCTCAACGTTCTGGGCAAGCTCCGCGGCATACGAGCGTGTGGCTTCAAGAAGCCTGAATCCCTTTTGTCGCTGCGCCGGAGTGGATTCGGCCATCGAGGAGTAACCAAAGGTGTTCCGAAGGAGTAACTCCGTCTCGGAAAGCACCGCATCGAGGTTCTTCTTCTGAGCGAACAAGTGGGCTACGTAACTTCGGAAATCGGCCCACTGATCGTTATAGATTGCGCGTTCAAGGTGGAGAAGGCGGCCAGCATCTTCAAGCTCGTCCAGCAGAACTACTAGTTGGGAAACCAAGTTGCCAGCCTGGTCTGAGACGAACTTCCACAGCGCTTCGCGGTCGCCGTCTTTGCAGGAGATTCCGACGACCCCGACGCTATCCTGGTCGACGCGACCAGCGCGGCCGGCCAAATTCCAGAATTCGCGTGGGCTCATAGGTCGACTTATCTGGCCATTGGGAAGGTTGCGGCTAGCGAGAAAGATTGAGGACACTGGGAAGTTTAGACCCTGAGATAGGCCGGTGGTGGCCACGAGAATACGGATCTTTCCTTGCTCCGCCAACCACTCCATTAGAGCCCGAGTTTCGTCCGACAGGCCAGCGTGGTGAACGCCGACCCGGCGTGACAGGAGCTTGATTAATTCATAGTTCTCACTGACCTCCGCCGCCAGGAATCTTTGCACCAGGGAAATGGCCGGGTCGTGTACCTCTGGAAGTTCCTCGGAGAGTTCGCGCGCGACCTTCCATACGCTGTCTATGCGTGAGCAGATCACGATAGCTGTCCCGCGTGCTGAGAGTGTTAGAGCGGAGGCGCCAGCCAAAAGTCCGAGGTTGTTCTTAATTGTGGAGTAGGTCCGATCAAGTTGCGGTCCGCTCCCTATCTGGTACGCGCCTGAGACGTGCATAGATGAGCCACTAGTAAGGAGTGGCTCGAAGTTGAGCCTCCAGTCGCGCCCTCTCCCGCCAGATGGCGCAACTGCGGACACCAGCCCAATGAGCCGATCGTTGGGCTGCCATGGGGTAGAAGCCAGGCTGATGCTCTTCCCTGTCCTAGGGGCCAGCCAGCGAGCTAGATCATCGCCGTTCGGTACATAGGGCATCAACAACAGGAAGTTGGCCTGCGGACAGTCACGTTTAACGGTGGCTAGAAGAAGTTCAATACGAATCCCGCGATCTGCGCTCTCAATGTTGTGCGCCTCGTCCAGCACCAGGAGAGCAAGCGGTCGGTCGATAGCCGCATTGCGGATTGTCAGGTGGAGCTTCTCCGGTGTCGCAACGAGGACATCGAATGATGCATCGCTAAGCATGCCCGCCTCGACCTCGTCAATTTCGACCGCAGATGTCAGTTCCTCCACGCGGATGCCACTAGGTCCGAGGTCGCGCCGAAGGCGGCGAGTGATTTGAGAAACCAATGCACGAGTCGGCGCCACGTAAGCGACCCACCCATGATCTTGTTTGAACTGGCTAATGGCTTGCACAATCTTGAACTCAGCGAGAATTGTCTTTCCTGCGCTCGTGGGAAGATCCACGACGACAGCAGCACTTGCTGGGTCAAGGAGCCCTTGTTCCTGTATGGCAACTCGTTGCGGGGGCAGCATCTCGAACATGGACCGGTTGCGGGTAGCTGTGGAGACGACGTTTCGGATCTCGGGCCCGATCCTCGTTACGGACCACAACGAACCCGCTACCATCCGTTGGGTCATTGCGCGCTGCCATTGGAGAACAACAACAAATGCGGGATCGGCGGACTGTTGAGCCGCCGAGATTGCTCGGTCGAAGTGAAAGTCGAGTTGTGAAGTGACGTCCGCCGGCTCGCCTTGCATAAGGTACAAGGCAACCACCTCGGACAACCTCGCCCAATGATATAGGGCCACCAAGCGCCATCCTGCGGCATGAAGGTTCTCGGTGCGAACCTGGGATTTGAAGAGCGTCTCTTCATTTTCTTGCTGCTCGGCTCGCAATCTCGTGACAATCTCCGCCACCCCTTCCAGGTCGGCCCAACCGTCTTTGCGAAGAAGCCGCGTCCACACTTGCGCAAGATCACTCAGAACGCGGGAGTCCCATGAGCCTGATGAATGGAAGGTCGCGGGGGTGACCTCTCGTTCCCGCATCCACGAACGGAACTCAGCCCAACGATCGGAGCAGTACGCGAGCGCTCCGAGCTGAAGTACCTGACGAACCAGATCTTCAAGAGACTCGGTCTTTAGGGGAAGGGATCGAAGTAGACCGAACGCTTCATGTGCTGCGGCTTCCGCAAGCTCTGCGCCCGAGCCGGCTGGCGAGGTCGACGCTCTCGCAAGTTCATCGATCCGCTCGCTCGCAGCGATTTCATATGCCAGCGCGACGTCCTGAATTAACATGTGGACATCTTGGGCTGGCTGCGTCTTCCGTCTTAGTTGCGCTCCGAGGTTTGTGTCGATATGAAGCGCCGATGCGGCGTCATGTGCCGCCGCAACCTTCTCTTCGCCGACGGCCTCGATAGCCCAATGGGATTTGAGACGTATGAGAGACTCCCGAGATACGGTCATGCTCCCGTCTCCACTGCGACCGCGGCATCGGCGATTTTCGCGAGCAACTCGGCGGGCAAATAGATTGCCAATAGTTCCATGGTCGTGGGCGCCGTCAGAAGTGCCGATAGGCGAACGGCCTGCGCCTCTAGGTCGGTCCGCTTCGGTTCGGCCAGATGGATGAGCACCCCATAGATCGCGACGTCAAGTTTGTTAGCCATATATGCCTTGAAGGCTGAACGGAAAGTCTCGAACCAAGGCCTTCCCATCCCGTTCAAATGGAGGTATCGGATCGCCCATTCGCTGCGATCATCGCCAGCATTTAGCCCCGAGAGTTGCGCATGAAGGCCGTGGCTACGGCTCGTCAGGACGGTCGGTGGCCACGCCTGTTGATGGCTGGTCTTCACTTCCGCGAAGGCGAACCTAATGCGATCGCCAGTATGGAATCCAATTAGGTCGGCGCCGCCGCTGCTACTATTGGGATTTCTCGTGGATCGGCTGTCAGGCCACGGGAAGGTGCAGCCGTGGTCCTCGGAGAGGTGAACCTCGGCCATCGCTTCGCCGACTCGCCACTCATCAAAAGACTCGGGTGCGGCCAGAATCCTGTCTAGGGTTGCGCTGCCAAAGTCCGCCTCAACTAGGTCCGCGACGGCTTCGCGAGCTTCTTTTGTACCGTTTTCGTCCCGGAGGATCGACCGCACACTGGCGGCGATGGCGTTCGCTTGCTGCTCATCGACTGAGTGACCGGACGCGGGAACGGCGCAGTGGCTGATTACATACGCTACCGAGCCGATCATCTGCATCGCCTCTTTTGCATGGGTCATGCGAAGATCGGGGTGTACTCCGCTACCTTGAACCCTAATGGAATCCACTGTGCCGCAGGGGATGCCGCGTCGGAAAGGGCGCAGTTCGCTGGGCGAACTGCGCCTTGCTTGCCTGCAGGCCGGCGGTAGGGGTAACCGCGACCTCCAGTTGGGGTGCTCGAACCGCGAATGAAGTTGTTTCGGCAAGACCACTGAGTGGGCCCCGTCGGGCTCGAACCGACGACCTGCGGATTAAAAGTCCGTAGCTCTACCAACTGAGCTAGAGGCCCGAGACGTCCAGCCCAGCAGGGCCGATCGCCCTGGGAAGCCTAGCGAAGCCCACCGCCGCGCTGCAGGTGCGGGTTCAGGTCAGCCGCACTGCTCAGGTCATCCGCACGGCGTAGGGCACCAAACCGTCGGTGCGCACGTTCGACACCGTCACGAACTTGCCCGACTCGGGCGCCTCGATCATCTTGCCCGCCCCGATGTACAGCGCCACGTGGTGGATGCCGGACGGGCCGTAGAAGACCATGTCGCCGGGCTGCATCTCCGCCAGCGGCACCTGCCGGCCCGACTGGTACTGGTAGCCGGAGTAGTGCGGCAGCTGGATGCCCACCGCGGCAAAGGCGTACATCATCAGCCCGGAGCAGTCGAAGCCCACCTTGGCGTAGTCGCCGAAGGTGTCGGCCACCCCGCCGTCGCGGATGCCCACCGTGGGGCCGGTGTAGCTACCGCCGCCCCAGGAGTACGGCTGGCCCAGCTGGGTGGCGGCCCGGCGGATCACGGCCTGCGCCGCCGGGGTGGCCGGCACGGCCTCCAGCGAGCCGTTGATGCTGGCGATCGCGTGCCGGGCCTGCTCGGCCGCCTGGCGGTCGGCGGCGGCCTGCTGGGCGCGGCGCTGGGCGTCCCACTGCTCGAAGCTGGCCCGCTGCCGCTGCAGGCCGTTGGCGGTGTCCGCCGCCACCTGCAGGTCGTACTGCGCCCGCGCCGCCTGGCTCTCCAGCTGCTTGGCCCGCGCCAGCTGGCTGGCCTGGGCCTTGCTGGCCTGCTGCATGGCGGCGTCGGCGGTCTGCTTGGCCCTGCCGGCATCGGCCGCGGCGGTGTCGGCCTGGGCCTTGCTGACCACCGCTCGCGCGTCGGCGTCGGCGGTGGACTGCCGCGCGGCGTCCAGGCCCTTCATCACCTCGAGCTGGCTGCCGCCCACGGCGTTGAGCAGGGCCACCCGGTCGAGCAGCTCGTCGGGGCTGTTGGCCGCCATGTAGGCGCTGAACGAGCTGATGGTGCTGCCCTGCTGGAAGCTGCCCAGGGCGAATCGAGCGGCCCTGGCGTTGGCGTCGTCCAGGGACGCCTTGGCCAGCAGCACCGACAGCCCGGACACGGTGGCCGCGGTGGCCGCCGACGTGGCTGCCTGCTGGGCGGCGGTGTGGTCCACCAGCGCCTTGTTGGCGGTCTCCATCGTCAGCGCCAGCTGGTTGTGCAGCTCCACCAGCTGGGTCTGCGCGGAGGTCAGCTGTCCCGCCAGGCGAGTGAGCTCGTCGGCCTTGCGCTGCGCGGCCTCGGCGGCCTCGTTGAGCTGGCCGTCGCCCGGGTTGGGCGGCGGCGTGGGGTCGGGCTGGGCGGCGGCGGGGGTGGCCACGCCCACCAGCACCAGCAGGGACGCGAGCAGGGCGAGGACCGCTTGGGGCGCGCGGCGACGGGGAGCGTCAATCCGCCCAGAATGGAGCCAAGGCACTAAGTACGCTCCTCATCGGACTGTGAGCGGGCTCACGGTGTTACGGCTACTTTCGCACTTCCGCTGCGCCGGCGCCACACCGGTACGCACAGGCACCGTGGATCAGCCGGCAGTAGCGGTGATCACATTCTGTGCTACCGCGAAGGCGCGGTTGCCACGGGGCAGTCCGGCGTAGACGGCCGTCTGCAGCAGCACCTCGGCAATCTCCTCCGAGGACAGCCCGTTGCGCAGCGCCGCCCGCACGTGCACGGCCAGCTCCTGCTCGCTGCCCAGCGCGGTGAGCGCGGCCAGGGTGACGGCCGAGCGGGTGGCCCGGCTCAGGCCCGGGCGGTGCCAGACGTCGCCCCAGGCCACCCGGGTGAGGAAGTCCTGGAACGGCGCGCTGAACTCCGTGGTGGCCTCCATCGCGGAGTCCACCTGGGCAGCGCCCAGCACCTCGCGCCGCACCCGCAGCCCCACCGCGTGCGCCTGGGCCCGGCCGGCGTGCTCGCCGACCAGCTGGTCCAGCAGCAGCTGGGTGACCGCGCCGGCCTGCTCCACGCTGCACAGGTGCGCGGCGCGGGTCAGCACGTGCAGGTGCGCGTCGGCCACCCCGTCGGCGATGGTCTCCAGGTGCGACGGCGGCGTCGCGTGGTCGTCCGCCCCGGCCACCACCAGGGTGCGGGCGGTGATCCGGCCGAGGTCGGCGCGCCCGTCCCAGCCGGCGATCGCCTCGGCGCAGCCGGCGTAGCCCTGCGGATCGGTCGCGCCGACCATCGCCACGTAGCGCCGCACCAGCGCGGGGTCGCGCTGGGCCAGCTCGGGAGTGAACCACCGCTGCACCACGGTGGGGGCCAGCTCCGCGCAGCCCGACTGGCGCACCGTCGCCGCCCGCTGGCGCCAGGCCTGCGGCTCGTCGAAGTGCGCGGAGGTGCTGAGCAGGCTCAGGGTGTGCACTCGCTCGGGGGAGTGCGCGGCGATCCACTGCGCCACCATCCCGCCCAGCGAGAGCCCCACCAGGTGGGCGCGGGGCAGCTCCAGGCGGTCCAGCAGCGCCAGCACGTCACCCCCCAGCTCGGCCATCGTGTACGGGCCCTCCGGGGCGGGCGAGGCGCCGTTGCCGCGCAGCTCCACCCGCAGCACGCGCAGGTGCTCGGCCAGCGGCCCCAGCTGGGGGTCCCACACGGTGCGGTCGGTGCCCAGCGACCCCAGCAGCACCACCACCGGGGCGTCGGCGCGGCCGGTCACGTCGTGGGCCAGGTCCACGGTCACGGCTTCTCCCTCCTGCCGGGCAAGCGCTGGGCCGGGTCATCGCCCCGGTGCTGGCGAAGGTAGGCCGCAAGGCTGCTCGCCGCGCGGCGGAGGGGGAGCGGTACCCCCTTGCCTAGCCGCTGACGCCAGTGCTATAAAAAACCTGCGCCGGGTGATGCAGATAACTTGCACACCGGAACCGAGAACCGGACACTGGAGGTGGAGGCAAGATGCTGATGCGAACCGATCCGTTCCGCGAGCTCGACCGCCTGACGCAGCAGGTGATGGGCACCGCTGCCCGTCCGACGGCGATGCCGATGGACGCCTGGCGGGAGGGGGACTCCTTCGTCGTGGAGTTCGACCTCCCTGGCGTGCAGGCCGACTCGATCGACTTGGACGTGGAGCGCAACACCTTGACGGTGCACGCGCAGCGCCCGGCTCGAGGCTCCGACCGGGAGATGGTGGCTGCTGAACGCCCGCGGGGGGTCTTCAGCCGTCAGCTCTTCCTGGGCGACACCCTCGACACCGACCGCATCGAGGCGGTCTACCGGGACGGGGTGCTGCGCCTGACCATCCCGGTCGCGGAGAAGGCCAAGCCGCGCAAGATCCAGGTGATCAGCCCGGACCAGGGCGAGGCCAAGCAGCTCACCAACGCCTGAGCTCGCTGGCTCACCCACCCGGACACGGACGCAGGAGTCCCGATGCACACCCGAGCAACGATGATCGACCAGCTGTACCGAGCGCCCGAGCACTCCGGTGCCGTCCTGGCCGCGCAGAGACTGTCCGGCCAGCGGGACACCACGATGAGCGCTCAGTGCAGGCAGCGGTCTCCGCCTCGAGCGGGGGAGCTGCGACCCCAGCAGTGACGTGCCGCGTCACTGCAGCCAGAGCAAGTCGATGACGAGGACGGTGATGTGACGACAGACGACGTTGACAACGACGATGGCTGCCCACTCGCCCGCGTGTATCGCATCCCCTTGTGGCGCTGAGCATGCCGCTTCGACGGCCTAGCGCACTGCCTTCACTCGGCACATGAGTAGGCGGGCTGGTGCCCAGCCATCAACACCTCCAGCGGCCCCGGTGGTCTCGGCCACCGGGGCCCTCGTGCGTGTGCCCACCACCGGCGCGCGAGCGACGCCTGGGACACTTGAGCCATGCAAGCGATGCCTGGGTACGACGCTCCGGGCCTGGTCGAGCTGCTGCGCACCAGCAGGCGCGCGGTGGCCTTCACCGGAGCCGGAATCTCCACCGAATCCGGGATCCCGGACTTCCGCTCACCCGGCGGGGTGTGGACCCGCTACGACCCCAGCGAGTACACCTTCGACCGCTACGTCTCCTCCGCGCAGGTGCGGGCCAACAGCTGGGCCATGCGGCGGGAGTTTTTCGCCCACAACGCCCAGCCCAACGCCGCCCACCGTGCGCTGGCCCAGCTGCAGGACGCCGGGCACGCCGTCGGGGTCGTCACCCAGAACATCGACGGGCTGCACCAGCTGGCCGGCAGCAGCCCGGTGGTGGAGGTGCACGGGACGGCTCGCGACGTGATGTGCATCGGCCTCGCCCCGCGCGACGGCACGCCGGACGGCTGCGGGTTCACCGCGCCGTACACGTGGGGCGAGGAGCAGGTGGACGCCGGCGACCCGGACCCGCACTGCCCCCTCTGCGGCGGCCTGGTGAAGTCGGCCACCGTCTCCTTCGGGCAGATGCTCTTCCCCGACGTGGTGCAGCAAGCGGTGGAGCTGGTGTGCTCGGCTGACCTGGTGATCGCGGTGGGCTCCTCGCTGCAGGTGTTCCCGGCCGCGGACCTGCCGGTGCAGGGGGTGAAGGCCGGCGCGGCGCTGGTGATCGTCAACGACGAGCCGACCCCGCTGGACGGCATCGCCGACCTGGTGGTGCGCGGGCGGGCCGCCGAGGTGCTCGGGCCCGCCGTGGCGGAGGCGCTGGCGGGGTAACGGCGGCTGGGTGGTTGGTAGCGGCTGGAGACGGCGACGGGGCCGGTAGGGCGTACTTGCAGACGCCCCTACAGGCCGTAGGCCTCCAGCAGGCGCAGCCACACCTCGCTGACCGTGGGGTAGGACGGCACGGCGTGCCACAGCCGGTGCATCGGCACCTCGCCCACGATCGCGATGGTCGCGGCGTGCAGAATCTCCGCCACCCCCGGACCCACGAACGTCAGCCCCAGCAGCACCTGGCGCTCGCGGTCCACCACCATCACCGCCTTGCCCGTGTACCCGTCGGCGTACAGCGAGGACCCGCCCACCGCGATGTCGATCTCCACCACGTCGTGGGCGATGCCGGCCCGCTCGGTCTCCTGGGCGGTCCTGCCCACGTAGGCCACCTCGGGGTCGGTGAACACCACCTGCGGCACCGCGGCGTGGTCGGCGGTGGCGGCGTAGCGGCTCCACGGCGCGGCGTCCACCGTCCCCTTGGCCCGGGCGGCGATCACGTCGCCCACCACGCGGGCGTCGTACTTGCCCTGGTGGGTGAGCGGTGCGCGGCCGGTGACGTCGCCGCAGGCGTAGAGCCAGTCGCCGTCCACGCCCTTCACCTGCCCGCTGTCGTCCACGTGCAGGGTCTCACCCGGGGTAAGGCCCACCGTCTCCACGCCGACGTCGTCGGTGGCCGGGCGTCGTCCGGTGGCCACCAACAGCTGCTCGGCCCGTAGCTCGCTGTCGTCGTCGAGGTGGAGCAGCAGACCGTCGTCGTCGCGGTGCACCCGCGTGAGGTTCACCCCGAACCGCAGGTCCACGCCGTCGGCCGCCAGTCCGGCGCGCACCAGGTCCGAGGCCGCCGGCTCCACCTTGGGCAGCACCCGGTCACCGCGCACCAGCATGGTCACCGCCGAGCCGAGCCGGGCGTAGGCCTGGGCCAGCTCGCAGCCCACCACCCCGCTGCCCAGCACCACCAGGCTCTCCGGCACCGCCTGGGCCGAGGTCGCCTCCCGCGAGCCCCAGTGCTCGGTGTCCGCCAGGCCGTCGATGGGTGGCTCGGCCGGCACGCTGCCGGGGGCCAGCACCACGGCCTGGGTGGCGGTGAGCCGGCGGCCGTCGTCCAGCTGCACCTCCTTGGGCCCGGTGAGCCGCGCGGTGCCGCGGACGACGGTGATGCCGGCGCCCTCGGCCCACTCCTGCTGGCTGGCGTCGTCCCAGTCGTGGGTGAACTGGTTGCGCCGGGCCAGCACCGCGGCCGGGTCGAACGAGGCGGTCACCCCGGGCAGGGCCCGCGCGTCGTGCACCGCCTGCGGGGTGCGGATGAGGGCCTTGCTGGGCATGCACGCCCAGTAGGAGCACTCCCCGCCGATCAGCTGCGCCTCCACCATCGCCACCGACAGCCCGCCCTGCACGGCGCGCCCCGCGGCGTTCTCCCCGATGGCCCCGGCGCCCACCACGATGACGTCAAAAGTGTCGCTCATGTCACCCAGCGCACCCGATCGGCGGGCGCGCGGCAAGTTCGGGGCCAAGCCACCTGCGCAAACGCTCGCCAGCAGGCCGCTGACCACCCGGTTTGGGAACCACGCCAAAGGTGTCCTATGCTTCCTCCGCTCCCCAACGGAAAGCTGGACGGTGGAAATCACCGCTGGTGGCCCAGCCGGGAAACCAGTGCGCCCCCTTCGTTTAGCGGCCTAGGACACCGCCCTTTCAAGGCGGCAGCGCGGGTTCGAATCCCGTAGGGGGTACGGCAGTACACTCTCGATGAGCACGGTAGGTTGTACAAGCACCACAAGCATGGCCCTGTAGCGCAGTTGGTTAGCGCGCCGCCCTGTCACGGCGGAGGTCGCGGGTTCGAGTCCCGTCAGGGTCGCCAGGCGTTCGGATGACTCCGGTCGCATCCGGCCAGGTAGCTCAGTTGGTACGAGCATCCGCCTGAAAAGCGGAGGGTCGCCGGTTCGATCCCGGCCCTGGCCACCACGTCCTTCTTTCTTCCGAGCCGCAGCGTCAGCGGTTCTCACCGGTTGGCCTCACGTCGCTTCGATGTGTGAGTACCCCGCAGCTGCCCGCACTGATTCCCGTGTGCGTAGAGTCCCGCCGCAGCGTCAGTCCGTGATGTGACTGAGTCGACGTCCGGGGGGACAAGATGAGTAATCCACAAGGGCCGCAGTGGGGATCGCTTCCAGGTCAGCACCCGAACGCTGAGCCAGCGCCGGCTCGGTCTCGGAAGAAGTGGCCATGGGCCGTCGGCGGCGTGATCGTGGTGCTCATCGTTGCTGGAGCACTCGGAGGCACGGAAACCGACACGAGCGAGACGGCCAGCACTGCCGTGCCGACTGTCGGCAGCTCGGCACCGCCTCCCACGGCCACGACGACGAACGCGCCGACAACGACGGCCCCGGCTCCACCGCCGGTGACGACGACGGAGGTCCCGGCACCGGTGACGACGGTGGCTGTACCGCCGGTTGAAAGCACCGTGCCCGCGCCACCGCCGGTCGCCACGACGATGCCCGCGCCGCCAGTGGCGACCACGGTGGTCGCGGCGCCGCCTCCGCCTGCGGGGCCTGTCCGGGTACCCATGCCCAACGTTGTCTGCAAGAACCTCCAAGTTGCCCAGAACGAGATTCAGGCAGCAGGCGTCTTCCTCTCTCGCAGCAACGACGCCACTGGGGCAGGAAGACTGCAGCTTGTCGACTACAACTGGATCGTCGTGGGTCAGACACCGGCGCCCGGCGTCTCCATCGGAGAGGGCGATGCGGTCCTGTCCGTGGTCAAGACCACTGAGCCGAACGCGTGTTGACCGACCGAGGGGCCAGCGCCCGGGGGCTCGGGGGCCCCGGGAGTACTGAGGCTGCCTAGCCGAGCGGTCACACCGCCGCGAACGCCGCCGAGACGTACTGGGCGCTGCGGTCGGATCCCAGCAGCCCCGCACCCATCTTGTTCATCACGTAGGACACCACCATCCGGCGCTCGGTGTCGATGACGACCTGCGACCCGCCCCAGCCGCCCCAGAAGCAGATGCCCTTCTCGTCCGGCACGAAGGGCACCGACGTCGGGTGCGGCAGGGCGAAGCCGATGCCGAAGCGCAGCGGCGTCTGCAGCACCAGGTCGGTGCCGTCGGACTGCTGGTCGAAGATCAGCTTGATGGTGGCGGGGGAGAGCAGCCGCACCCCGTCCACCTCGCCGCCGCAGGCGATCACCGACTGGATGCGCGCCAGCGCACGGGCGTTGCCGTGGCCGTTGGCGCCGCCGATCTCCGCCGCGCGCCACGCGTCGGTCCAGCTGGCGCGGGCGTCGGCCACCGGCCCGGTGAACGTCCGGATCATCACGCTGCTGGGGTCGATGGTGCTGTAGTCCAGGCCCAGCGGCGGTGGGGGCACCACGTCGGAGACCCGGCCGAGCTCGCTCGCCGGCAGGCCGATGTGCAGGTCGGCGCCCAGCGGGCCGGTGATCTCGGTGGCCACGAACTGACCCAGCGACTGTCCCGTCACGCGCCGCACCACCTCACCGACGAGGTGGCCGTAGTTCAGCGCGTGGTAGCCGGAGGCGGTGCCCGGCTCCCACCACGGCGCCTGTGCAGCCAGGCGGGCCGCGGCCGCCTCGGCGTCGTACATCTCCTCGATGGCGAACGGCGCGTCCCACCCAGAGACGCCGGAGGTGTGCGAGAGCAGGTGGCGCACCTGCACGTCCTGCTTGCCGTTGGCGGCGAACTCCGGCCAGTACCGCGCCACGGGGGAGTAGACGTCCAGCTCGCCCCGCTCGACCAGCACCAGGGCGGCCAGGGCGGTCACCGTCTTGGTCGACGACCACACGTTGGTGATGGTGTCGCGCTCCCACGGCACGGTCTGCTCGGTGTCCGACCAGCCGCCCCACAGGTCCACCACCGGTTCGCCGTCGATGGTCACCGCCAGGCACGCGCCCAGCTCAGCCCCCGAGGTGACGTTGTCCTGCAAAGCTGAGCGCAGCCCGGCGAACCGGTCGTCGCAGAATCCGTGGATCTCGAGCATCGCTGCCTCCCGTATCTAGTGACCTGAGTCACTGTAGCGAGGGGGCGGGGGTGCGGCTCACGGTGCTGCCGCCGGGTGTTCGGTTGTGCCCCAACGCCCTCGCGGCCCAGCGGGGCTCTAGGCTGGCGCGGCGGTGCTGACTCAGGTGTCTACGAGGGGCTGGGCGGTCCGCGAACCCGGGGGGCTTGATGAACGACGACCGTGATCCGCGCCTGGACGACCGCCAGTCGGACGACCACCGAGAAGCCGAGCACCAGGGGGATGAATCCGGCCGCTACCGGCCCGACCCGTACGGCTCGTCGGTGGTTCTACTGCCGCCGACCAACGGCATGGCGATCGCGTCGCTGGTGCTCAGCCTGGTAGCGGGCACGGGTGCACCCTTCGCCGTGATCTTCGGCCACGTCGCTCGCCGGCAGATCCGACGGACCGGTGAGCGCGGCGAGGGCATGGCGCTGGCCGGGCTGATCATCGGCTACCTGGAGCTGGCGGTCCTGGCCGTGGCCATTGCCGTGCTGCTGGTGGTTCTCGCGCCGTTCGCCAGCGACGACACCTCGTCGGCATACCAGCAGTACTCCAGTGCAACCGGCGGGGCCGCACCCAGCTACGCCGCCCAGCCCAGGTACTCCGCACCTTCGGACGCCACGACCACCTACGCGCCACCGCCGACGAGCCGACGGGTCCTCACCAGCACGGCGGCGCCGACGAGCACTGCCCCCTCGACGAGCACTGCCCCCTCGACCGGGGAGCCCACGCTGGCCGGGGCGGACCGACAGGGCTTCGCCGAGCGGGGAGCGCGGTGCAACGCCTCCGACCCAGCCGTGGCCATCGGCTACACCCCGAGCTCGGAGGTGGTCGTGTGCCTCACCGGGGCGGGCCGCTACTACTACAAGGGGATGCGCCTGCGGGACCTGTCCGCCATCGAGATCGACGATCCCGTCCCCTCTGGAGACGGGTTCGTCGCCGACAACGGTGGCGGTCGCTACGTGCTGTCCTCCTCGGCGCTCACTATCTACCAGGGCTCAGAGCTGGTCGGCACCGAGCCCATGCTCGGCTACTGGGCGGCCTGAGGGTCTGACCTGCTACCGCGACTCGTATGGGCACTCAGGTCACGGACGGGGCGGGGGCGGGGTGGTTCCGTGCACCACCATCACCGGGCAGGTGGCGTGCTCGGCGCAGGCGGCGCTGACCGAGCCGAGCAGCATGCCGCTGAACCCGCCCCGGCCGCGGCTGCCCACCACCAGCACCTGGGCCTCGCCGCTCAGCTCCAGCAGCACCTCGACGGTGTTGCCCTCGCGCACCGTGACGGTCAGGCCGGGGAAGGTGGGCGTGCCGAACACCTTCTGCACCGTCTCCACCACGAGTCGGTGTGCGTCGGCCGCGGGGTCCCACCCCAGGGTGATCTCCGGTCGGCTGATGCCGGCCCAGCCGTAGGTGGAGGGCGCCCGCCACACCGCCACTGCCTCCACCCCGGCACCGGTGGTGTCGGCCAGGAAGCGGGCCCACCGCAGGGCCTGCTCCGACGGCGCTGATCCGTCGATGCCCACGACGACGCGCGGCGAGGCGGGAGTGGTGCGTGGTGTGGTCAACGAGGCTCCTGTGGTCGACGGGGTGGTCTCGATTCTGCGCCGCGGCGGGCTCCGTGGACAGGACTGCGGAACGGCCGGGGCTCAGTTGGCTGTAAGGCGGCGATGGCAGACTTGGCGACGTGTTGGAATCCCGGTCCCACCCGAGGCAACCGCGAGGCGCGCTGCAGCCGGTGGAGCTGGCCACCGCCGGCGTGATGGCGGCCATGACGGCTGGGCTCGGAGTGCTGGCCACGGTGATCCCGGCGGCCAGCGCGCTCACCTTCGTCGGCGCCGTCCCGATGGGCCTGGTGGCCTACCGCCACCGCCTCCGTGCGCTGCTGGGCGCCTCCGTCGCCGCCACCGTGGTCGCCTTCGCGCTGGCGGGCACGGGCGCACTGGCCGGGGTGTGGGCAGGTGTGCTGCTGGGCGGACTCGTCGGCGACGTCCGCCGTCGCGGTCGCGGTGGGTTCACCGCCGCCCTCTACGTCCTCCTCGCGGTGCCGGTGCTGGGCGTGCTGGTGGACCTGCTGCTGCTGCTGTTCAGCCAGACCAGGCAGCTGGTGCTGGACTCGGTGGCCAACAGCGTGCACGGGGCGATGGAGATGCTGGCCGGGTTCGCCCCGTTCGCCGACCTCGCCGCCGACGTCGACGCTCGCACCCAGACGATGATCGACTACTGGTGGCTCACCGTGCCCGCCGTCGTCGGGGTGAGCCTGGCGTTCGGAACCTGGGTCACCTGGTCGCTGCTGGGCGCGGTGGTGCACCGGATGGAGCTGGCCGCGGCGCCCGACCCGCTGCAGGGTCCGGCCACCGGACAGCAGCCCGGCGACGACACGGTGGCACCGGTACCGGTGTCGCTGGAGCGCGTCGGGTTCACCTACCCCGGCACCGAGCGCGCCGTGCTCACCGACGTCGACCTGACCGTCCGCCCGGGTGAGCTGGTGGCCGTGGTCGGCGCCAACGGCTCGGGCAAGTCCACCCTGCTGCGCCTGCTGGCGGGCCGCGCGCCCAGCCACGGCGCCGTGCTGCGGCCGGGCAGCAGCGGGCTGGGCGCCCACGGCGGCACCGCGATGATCCTGCAGCGCCCGGAGAGCCAGATCCTGGGCGTGCGGGTGGCCGACGACGTGGTGTGGGGCCTGCCGGAGGGCACCGCGGTGGACGTCGACGGGTTGCTGCGCACGGTGGGCCTGGCGGGCATGGGCGACCGCGACACCAGCACCCTCTCCGGCGGGGAGCTGCAACGACTCGCCGTGGCCGCCGCGCTGGCCCGCCGGCCCGCGCTGCTGCTCTCCGACGAGTCCACCGCCATGGTCGACGCCGAGGGCCGGCAGCAGCTGGTGGCGCTGCTCGGCGAGCTCGCCCACAGCCACGGCATCGCCGTCGTGCACGTCACCCACCGCGCCGCCGACACGGTGGGCGCCGACCACGTGGTGCACCTGGTGCAGGGCCGGGTGGTGGACGCCCCCGCCGCCTGGCTCAGCGAGGGAGCCCGCCCCGCGCTGACGCCCGCGCCGCCGGCCACCGGCCGGCCCCTGCTGCAGCTGCACGGCGTCAGTCACACCTACGACGTCAGCTCCCCCTGGGCGCAGCGTGGGCTGGCGGAGGTCGACCTCACCGTGCGCGAGGGCGAGGGGGTGCTGGTGGTCGGCGGCAACGGCTCCGGCAAGTCCACCCTGGCCTGGGTGCTCGCCGGGCTGGTGCAGCCCACCGCCGGGCAGTGCCTGCTCGACGGGCGGCCGGTGCACGAGCAGGTCGGCGCGGTCGCCCTGGCGTTCCAGCACGCCCGGCTGCAGGTGCTGCGCCCGACCGTGGGTGCCGACGTCGCTGCCGCCACGGGCACCGAGAGCCACCCCGACTGGTCCGCCGTGGGCGAGGCGCTGGCTGCGGTGGGCCTGGACCCGCTGCTCACCGCCCGACCGGTGGACCAGCTCAGCGGGGGGCAGCTGCGGCGGGTCGCGCTGGCCGGCCTGCTCGCCAACCGCCCCCGGGTCCTCGTCCTGGACGAGCCGCTGGCCGGCCTGGACGTGCCCAGCCAGCGCGGCCTGGTGGAGCTGCTCGCCCGGCTGCGCCGCGAGGCGGGGCTCACCGTGGTGGTCATCTCCCACGACCTCGACGGCATGGAGGCGGTGTGCTCGCGCACCGTGCGGCTGCACCGCGGCCGGCTCAGCGACGAGCCCCGCCCGGTGCTCGGGGAGGCCCGGCGATGAGCTCACCCACGCTGCTGCGGCAGGTGCCCGGCAACACCGTGGTCCACCGGCTGTGGGCGGGCACCAAGCTGGTGTGCGTCGTCCTGATCGGCCTCACCCTCACCTTCGTGCCTTCCTGGCCGGCGCTCGGGGCCACCGCCGTGCTGCTGGCCGTGCTCATCGCGGTCGCCCGAGTTCCGCGCGCCGTGCTGCCGCACGTGCCGTGGTGGTTCTGGCTGGCACTGGGGCTGGGCGCGCTGCTGAACGTGCCCGCCGGCGGAACCCCGGAGGTGACGCTCGGGCCGGTCACCGTCGGTCTCGGCGCCCTGCTGATCTACGTGCGCGTCACCGTGCTGGCCTTCGTCCTGCTGGGGATCTCCCTGATGGTCGGGCTCACCACGCCCATGGGCGACATCGCCCCGGCGTTCGCCCGGCTGACCCGCCCGCTGAAGTGGTTGCGGCTGCCGGTGGAGGAGTGGGCGGTGACCGTGGGGCTGTGCCTGCGGGCGGTGCCGCTGTTCGCCGAGGAGTGGTCGGTGCTGCGGGCAGCCCAGCGGCTGCGCCCGGTGCCCGAGGGACGGCGCAGGCGGTCGCTGGACCAGCTGATGACGGAGGGGCTGGACATGCTCAGCGCGGCCATGGCGGTCTCGCTGCGCCGCGCCGCCGAGCTGGGCGATGCGGTGACCGCCCGCGGCGGCACCGGCCAGCTCACCGCGCGGAAGGCCCGCCTGGGGCTGCTCGACGTGGCAGCGCTGGTGGTCGTGGTCGTGTTCTGCGCCGCGGTGCTGGTGCTGGGCTAGCAGCCCGGTAAGCCTCGCCTTGCTGGTCGGGGCCCCGGCCGCTACCTACCGTGGACAGGGTGACTCCCGGGCCCTCGCGTGGCGCCGCCGGCGGTGCGTCCGCGCCGCGCGGGCGCAGCAGCCACGCGCACTCCGGCGAGCCGCACCGCCCCGGGCGGCTCTCCTCGCGGCTGAACTGGCTGCGGGCCGGCGTGCTGGGGGCCAACGACGGCATCGTCTCCACCGCGGGACTGGTGGTGGGTGTGGCCGGGGCGGCGACCAGCCGCGGCCCCCTCGTCGCCGCCGGCGTGGCCGGCCTGGTCTCCGGCGCGGTGTCCATGGCGCTGGGGGAGTACGTCTCGGTGAGCAGCCAGCGCGACACCGAGCGCTCCCTGCTGGACCGGGAGCGCCAGGAGCTGGCGGAGATGCCGCAGGCCGAGCTGGAGGAGCTGGCCGGGTTCTACCGGGCCAAGGGCATCAGCGACGAGACCGCCCACCGGGTGGCCAAGGAGCTCACCGCGCGCGACCCGCTGGGCGCGCACGCGGAGGTGGAGCTGGGCATCGACCCCGACGAGCTGGCCAACCCCTGGCACGCCGCGGGGGCGTCGGGCCTGTCGTTCACCCTCGGCGCGATCCTGCCCCTGCTGGCCATCGTGCTGCCGCCGGCGACCTGGCGCGTGCCGGTCACCGTGGTGGTGGTGCTGGTGGCCCTGGCGATCACCGGCTGGATCAGCGCCCGGCTGGGGGGCGCCCCTGCCGTGCCGGCGATGGTCCGCCTGGTGGTTGGTGGCGGGGCCGCCATGGGCATCACCTTCGCCGTTGGTGACCTGATCGGAGACACTGGGCTCGTGTGAGGACAGTCGCGCTCCGGCGTGGCCCGCGAGCTCTGCCAGGCTTCGGGCAGGTTCCCCCGATATCCTCGCCGCAGAGGACGGCAGGGAACCGGTGATCGGAACGGAGTGGACGCATGGCACGACGCTCCGTCGGCGCGACCGTGGTCGCCGCGCTCGTCCTCCCGCTGCTCGCCACGGGTTGCTCCGCCGCGCTGTCGCAGTCCAGTGGTCCGGTCGCCCGCACCACTGACGAGGACGTCCTGGTCGCACCCAGCGTCACCGCCTCGCCGGTCCCCGCCGTACCGACCAGCGCGCCCCCCACGAGCACTCCGGAGACCACCACCCGCGCCGCCGAGCGCGCCGGCACCTCCGGCACCGAGGCGGCGGAGACGGCCTTCCAGGCGCAGCTCGCCCAGCTCGACCGCTCCTTCGGCATCACGCGCTCGGCCGACGTCTCCATCGCCGCTCGCGACCTGAGCACCGGGCAGAGCGTGGTCACCGGCGCCACGGCCGGCATGGTCACCGCCAGCGCCGTCAAGGTGGAGATCCTCATCGGAACGCTGCTCAAGGCGCAGGATGCCGGTCGGCCGCTGAGCGCGTCCGAGGAGGACCTGGCGACGCGGATGATCACCATCAGCGACAACGACGCGGCGACCACCCTCTTTGACCGCCTGGGTGGCGGACCGGGGCTCGCGACGGTGAGCAAGCGGCTGGGCCTGCGCAGCACCGAGGTCGGTGCCTCCGGCTTCTTTGGACTCACCACCACCAACGCCCAGGACCAGGTCGCGCTGCTCGATGCGCTGACCGCCTCCACGTCGGTGCTCAACACCCAGAACCGGGAGTACGCGCTGGGCCTCATGCAGTCGGTGGCAGCCGACCAGCGCTGGGGGGTGACGGCGGCGGCCGATCCCGGGGCGACCACGGCGGTGAAGAACGGCTGGCTGCCCAACTCCGACGACGACAACCAGTGGGCGGTGACCAGCATGGGCGTGGTCACCGCGGCCGGGCACCGGATCCTGCTCGTGGTGTTCACCCAGCACCAGCCCGACCGGCAGACCGGCATCGACTACATCGAGCAGGCCAGCAAGCTCGTCGCCGCGCGGCTCACCGCCTGAGCCGGCCCGGCGGCAGCGCGGGCGGGCCTCACTGCGGGGCGGCGCCGAGCAGCAGCGCGGTCAGTGCCTGGCTGATCAGGTCGATCAGCTCCTCGCGGGAGAGGTCGTCCTCGGCCAACCAGCTGATCACCGCCTCCTCGGTGAAGGCGATCCAGCCGCGCACCGCCAGCCGGGTGCGTGGGCCGGCGGGGATGCCCAGCACCGGCGTCTGGGCGAGGGTCCGGCTGGCCATCTCGGCCCGGGTGTCGTCGAAGACCTGACGCATCGCCTCGTCCCCGCTGGCCGCACCGCGCAGCAGCGACACGTACCCGCTGCGGTTCTCGCTGACGAAGTCGATGAACGCCGACAGCGAGCTGTGCAGCGCCTCCAGCGGCGGCAGCGCCGGGTCGGGTGCGGTGCGCTCGAGCATGGCGGCGGCCATCTCCCGCACCACGGCCAGGTGGAAGTCCTGCTTGGAGGCGAAGTAGTGGAACAGCAGCCCTCGGGAGATCCCAGCCCGGTCGGCGATCTCCTCCACGCCCACCTCCTCCAGGCGGCGCTCGGCCAGCATCTCCGCGCCGAGGGCGATGAGCTGGGCGCGGCGGGCTCCCGGGCTGAGCCGGGTTCGCTTGTCGGTGGGCACGCCACCACCCTACTGAATCCTGCTCAACAGTTATTGACCGTCGTTCAACAGTGGTTTACCGTTGCCATATGACAACAGCCACAGACGCAGCCGCGACGCCCGCGCAGGACCGCGCGCCGTCCCAGGCGAAGCAGGTCGACGTGCTCATCATCGGCAGCGGGTTCTCCGGTCTCGGTGCCGCCATCAAGCTCACCCAGGCGGGCAAGAACAACTACGTGGTGATCGAGCGTGGCGCCGACGTCGGCGGCACCTGGCGCGACAACACCTACCCCGGTGCTGCCTGCGACGTGCCCTCGCACCTGTACTCGTACTCCTTCGCGCTCAACCCGGAGTGGAGCCGCAGCTTCTCCCGGCAGGCGGAGATCCAGGATTACCTGGAGCAGACCGCGCGCCGCTACGACGTGCTGGACAAGCACGTCTTCGGCTGCGAGATGGAGTCCGCCCGCTGGAACAGCCAGACGCAGCGCTGGGACGTGCAGACGTCCAGGGGCCGCTGGTCGGCGGCCACCGTCATCAGCGCGGTCGGCGCGCTGTGCGAGCCCGCGCTGCCCAACATCGCCGGCATCGAGGACTTCACCGGCGAGATCTTCCACTCCGCTCGCTGGAACCACGACTCCGACCTCACCGGCAAGCGGGTGGCCGTGATCGGCACCGGCGCCTCGGGCATCCAGATCGTGCCCGCCGTCGCGCCGCAGGTGGCCCACATGGACGTCTACCAGCGCACCGCCCCGTGGATCCTGCCCCGGTTCGACCGCGAGTACACCAGGCTGGAGCGCTTCGCGTTCCGGCACGTGCCCGGCTTCCAGAAGCTCTCCCGCGGCCTGATCTACGCGATGCGCGAGACCCAGGTGGTGGCACTGGCCAAGGACCCGCGCCTCACCCGCATCCTGCAGCGCGTGGCCTCGAAGCACATGGCCCAGCAGGTGCCCGACGCCGAGCTGCGCAAGAAGGTCACGCCCACCTGGCGCATCGGCTGCAAGCGGATGCTCATCTCCAACAACTGGTACCCGGCCCTGCAGCGCGACAACGTCGACCTGGTCACCGACGGCATCGACAAGGTCACCAGCAACGCGGTGGTCACCAAGGACGGCACCGTGCGCGAGGTGGACGCCATCGTGGTGGCCACCGGCTTCCACGTCACCGACTCACCCACCTACGAGACCATCGTCGGAGCCGACGGGCGCACGCTGGCTGAGCACTTCGCCGAGCGCGGCATGCAGGCCTACAAGGGCTCGGCCGTCACCGGCTTCCCCAACATGTTCTTCCTGGTCGGACCCAACACCGGCCTCGGGCACACCTCGATGGTCTACATGATCGAGTCGCAGCTGAGCTACGTGCTGGACGCGGTGGACACCGTGGCGCGGGAGCGCATCGCGACCGTCGAGGTCCGCCCGGAGGTGCAGCAGGAGTACAACGCCATGCTGCAGCGCAAGCTCGACCCCACGGTGTGGATGCGCGGTGGGTGCGCCAGCTGGTACCTCGACGCGCACGGCAACAACACCACCCTGTGGCCGGACTTCACCTTCGCCTTCCGCAAGGCCACCAAGAGCTTCGACCTGGACGCCTACCGCTACACCCGCCGCGCCGCCGTCAGCTCCACCGCTGGGCCGTCCACAGCTGCACCCGCGCAGCCGGTCCCGACCGCCGAGGAGGCGTCAGCATGAAGACCGACTTCACCAACAAGGTCGCCGTCATCACCGGAGCCGGCTCGGGCATCGGCCGCGCGCTGGCGCTGGACCTCGCCAGCCGGGGCGCCCGGCTGGCCCTGTCCGACGTGGACAGTGCCGGCCTGGCCGAGACGGTTCGCCAGTGCGAGGGGCTGGGGGCGCAGGTGCGCTCCGACCACCTCGACGTGGCCGAGCGCTCGGCGGTGCTGGAGTACGCCGACGCCGTCGCGGCGCACTACGGCGTGGTCAACCTGCTGTTCAACAACGCCGGCATCGCCTTCAGCGGCGACGTCGAGGTCACCGAGTTCAAGGACATCGAGCGGGTGATGGACGTCGACTTCTGGGGGGTCGTCAACGGCACCAAGGCGTTCCTGCCCCACCTCATCGCCTCCGGCGACGGCCACCTGGTCAACGTCTCCAGCCTGTTCGGGCTGCTGTCCATCCCCACCCAGAGCGCCTACAACTCGGCCAAGTTCGCCGTGCGCGGCTTCACCGAGTCGCTGCGCCAGGAGATGCTCATCAACAAGCACCCCGTCGCGGTCACCTGCGTGCACCCCGGGGGCATCAAGACGGGCATCGCCCGCAACAGCACGGCCGCGGTGGGCTCCGACGCCAAGATCCTGGCGGAGTTCTTCGACGCCAAGCTGGCCAAGACCACGCCCGAGACCGCCGCACGCGTCATCCTCAGGGGAGTCGGCGCTGGACGGCCGCGCGTGCTCATCGGCTCCGACGCCAAGGCCCTCGACGCCCTGGTCCGAGTCACCGGTTCCGGCTACCAGCGGGTGGTCGCCGCGGTGTGCGGGCGCGCCCTGCCCAAGTAGCCGAACCACCCGGCCAGGGCCGAACCAGGCAGGGCGATACTGGAACCCATGATCAACACCAGCCACCATGGCCGCGTCACCGTCCTGGAGATCGACCGGCCGGAGCGCCGCAACGCCCTCAGCACCGAGCTCTGCGACCAGCTGCGCGAGGCGGTGACCGGCAGCGTCGAGGCCGGTGCCCGCGCGCTGGTGATCACGGGCGCGGGCACCAGCTTCTGCTCCGGCGCCGACCTCGGCGGGGTGTACGGCGACGGGTTCCTCGACGCCCTGCGCGCGATGCTGCGGGCGGTCACCGACGCCCCGGTGCCGGTGATCGCCGCGGTGAACGGGCCGGCCATCGGCGCGGGGACCCAGCTGGCGGTGTGCTGCGACCTGCGGGTGGCCGCGCCCACCGCCGTGTTCGGGGTGCCCACCGCCAAGCTCGGCCTGGCCGCCGACGCCTGGACGCTGCGCCGGCTGGCCATGTTCGCCGGCGGCGGGATGGCCCGGCGGATGATGCTCACCGCGCAGACCGTGACCGCAGCCGAGGCGCTGCGCAGCGGGCTGGCCGACGGGGAGGGCGACCTCGCCGACGCCCTGGAGCTGGCGACGCACTGCGCCAGCCTGGCGCCGCTGAGCCTGGCCTACTCCAAGCGAGTGCTCAACGGCCTCACCGCCGATGGCGCACGAGAGGCCGACACCAACGCCGACTGGGAGGTGGCGGAGTTCGAGCGCTGCTGGACCAGCGCGGACTTCGCCGAGGGGCAGCAGGCCCGCCGGGACAAGCGCAGCGCGGAGTTCCAGGGCCGCTGAGCGCGCCGGGAGCGCCGTCGACCAGGGGTTGTGCTGCTCGACCAGCGGAGGACACTGGCAGGACGTACCCGTCCTGCGAGGTGGTCCGCCATGGATCCTGCGACCGAGGTCGCTGACCGGCTGATGAGCTCAGCCGCCGGGATGTTCGACCTGATGGCGGTGGCACTGGGCGACCGGCTCGGCTACTACCGCTGCCTGGACGGCTCTCCCCCGCTGTCCTCCACGGAGCTGGCCGCGGCCACCGGCACCGGCGAGCGGGGAGCCCGGGAGTGGCTGGAGCAGCAGGCCGTGACCGGCCTGGTCGAGCTCGCCGCCAGCTCCGCCGTGGCGGCCGACCGGCGCTACCGGCTCAAGCCGGGCGTGGGTCAGGTGCTGGCCAGCGCCGACGACCTCGGCTACCTGGCGCCGCTGGCCCGTCAGCTGGTGGCCGCGGCGGCGCAGGTGCCCGCGGTGGCGGAGGCCTTCCGTGCCGGCACGGGCGTTCCCTGGTCGGCGTTCGGAACCGACATGCGGGAGTCCCAGGCCGACCTGAACCGCCCCGGCTTTCTCGGCCTGCTCGCGCAGGAGTGGCTGGCCACCCTGCCCGACGTCCAGCTGAGGCTGCACTCCGACCCGCCGGCGCGGGTGGCCGACGTGGGGTGCGGCGGCGGGTGGTCGGCCATCGGGCTGGCGCAGGGCCTGCCCGGGGTGCAGGTGGACGCCTTCGAGCTGGACCCTGCCTCGGTGGAGCTGGCCCGGCGCAACGTGGCCGAGGCCGGCCTGGACGGGCGGGTGCGGGTCTGGGAGCAGGACGTCGCCACCGTGCGGGCGGAGGCCGGCTACGACCTGGTGACCGCCTTCGAGTGCCTGCACGACCTGCCGCACCCCGTGCCGGCGCTGGCGGCCATGCGTGCCCTGGCCGCGCCGAGCGGGGCCGTGCTGGTGGCCGACATGAAGGTGGCCAGCGCCTTCGCCCCGCCGGGTGACCTGGTGGAGCGGTTGATGTACGGCTTCAGCCTGTCGGTGTGCCTGCCCGACAGCATGAGCACGCCGGGCTCGGCCGCCACCGGGACAGTCATGCGGGAGAGCACCATGCGCGACTACGCGCGGCAGGCGGGGTTCACCTCGGTGGACACCCTGCCCGTCGAGCACGACCTGTGGCGGTTCTACCGCCTCGCCTAGTCCAGGACGGTGGCGTCGAAGGCCTCGAACGGGGGCGCGCCGACCCCGCGCACCAGGTGGTTGCCCCACAGGTCCTGCTCGGTGACCACCACCTGTGCCTCGGCGGCGTCGGTGCGCACCGTCAGCGTCGTCCCGCTCGGGGTCTGCGGCAGCCCGCGCACCCGGCCGTACCAGGCGTACGTGCCGCCAATGGGCTCGAAGTGCCCGGAGAGGGTGAGGTCCACGGCGTGCTCGTGCTCGTCGTGCGCCGCCGTTGCCGGGCCCTGGTAGCCCGCGGGATCGTCGTGCTCCTCCGGTGTGCTCATCCGTGGCTGTCCTTCTGGTCGGGATCGGCGTCAGGGTCAGGGGCGGGATCAGGGGTGAGGGGTCCGCCGAGCAGCCGCCTGGTCGGGTCGGACGCCGCGGCGGGGACGAACTTGGCGGGGGCGCCGTCGGCACGCAGCACACCCTCGAGCCCGCCCCAGACGAGCATGCTCAGGTAGTCCACCAGCGCGTCGGAGGACATGGTGCGGTTGTCCAGCCACCAGTGCGTGGCCAGCTGGACCATGCCCACCACTCCGTAGGCCCACGGCTGCGCCCCGCCGGAGTCCATGCCCATGGTGCGCAGCCGGTCACCGACCAGCCCGGAGAGCGCCTCGGCGATCACCCGCTCGGTGGTGGCCACCACGCTCTCCGCGCCACCCACCTCCTGGTTGTGGGTGAACACGTAGCCGTAGAGCTCGGGCTCGGCGGCGACAGAGCGCACGTAGGCGCCGATCAGCGCCCGCGCCTGGTCGAAGTCGGCCCGCTCCTGGGAGAGCTCGGCCAGCAGCGGCGGCAGCGCGACGGTCTGGGCGATGCGGGTGAGGATCGCGTCGACCAGGTCGCTCTTGTCGGTGAAGTGGCGGTAGAGCACCGTCTTGGACACCTGCAGCTCGCCGGCGATGTCCTCCATGCCGATCTGGGGGCCGTTGCGCCGGATGGCTGCCAGCGCGCCGTCCACGAACTCCTCGCGCCGGGCGCGCTTGTGCTCGTCCCAGCGCTTCTTGCGCCCGTCGATGGCCACCCGCGCCGAGCGCGCCTCGTCCACCACCGCGGCGGCCGTGGCTGCGGCGGAGGTCATGGTCTTCACCCAGGTGGCCGGAACGGCAGGCCGCGGCCCCTGGGGCCTTGGGGCGGAAGGGCTATCGGTCCGCTCACCCTTGACAGCATCGCCGTCATGGTTCATGTTACTCATGTTAGCAGTTACATCCAATCACATGATGTGCTTCATACCGGGCGGGTGGTCGCGAGTGCGACCGGGCGTGCACACGGCTGGGGTACGTCCGGGCGCCGGGGAGAACCACATGTCGAGCACCACCACCAGCAGCGCGTCGCGGGGCGTCAAGGTGACCGACCGCCAGGAGATCGCCAGCCGCTTGCTGTCCTCGGCGGCCAAGAAGTCCTACGACCCCATGGTCGAGGTCGACTGGCAGGCGCCGGTCCCGGACCACCTCTTCGGGTTGACGCCGGAGTGGAGCACCCTCTACGGCACTCCGCTCTGGGAGGAGATGAGCCTGGAGCAGCAGGTCACGCTGACCAAGCACGAGGTCTCCTCCATCATGAGCACCGGCATCTGGTTCGAGATGATCCTCATGCAGATGGTGGTGCGGGACATCTACGGGCAGGACGCTTCCACACCGCACTTCCAGTTTGCCCTCACCGAGATCGCTGACGAGTGCCGCCACTCGATCATGTTCGCCCGCGCCGCCGAGCGTTTCGGCGCTCCCGCCTACCGGCCCTCGCGCACCGTCCTCGAGCTGGGCCGGGTCTTCAAGGCCACCGCGGTGGGGGCTACCGCCTACGCCGGCATCCTGGTGGCCGAGGAGATCCTCGACGTGATGCAGCGCGACTGGATGCGGGATGAGCGGGTGCAGCCGATCACCCGCACCACGGCCAAGATCCACGTGCTGGAGGAGGCGCGGCACATGCGCTTCGCCCGCGAGGAGATCGCCCGCCGGGTGCAGGGCATGTCCGCGGCCCAGCGCGCCCGCGAGCGCGCGATGCTGGCCGCCGGCGCCTACTTCATCACCACCAGCCTGGTGCACCCGGACGTGTACGCCGCGGCCGGGCTCGACCCCAAGCGGGCGATGGCGGCGGCCAGGACCAACGAGCACTACCGCGCGCGGCTGCGCGACAGCGCCGCCAAGCTGATGGCGTTCCTGGACGAGGTCGGCCTGGTGGGCGGGCCCTCGGTGCGGCTGTACAAGAAGATCAGCATGCTCTGAGCGCGTGCAGCCGTCGGGCGGCCTCGTGCAGCACGTCGTCGCGCTTGCAGAAGGCGAACCGCAGCAGCTGGCGCCAGGGGGGCTGCTCCCGGGTGGGGGAGTCGCAGAACACGCTCACCGGCACCGCCGCCACCCCCACCTGCATCGGCAGCTGCCTGCACAGGGCCACCGCGTCGGTCTCGCCCAGCGGCGCGGCGTCGGCACAGACGAAGTAGCTGGCCTCGCTGGGGTGCACCCGGAAGCCCACCTCGGCCAGCGCCGTGGACAGCAGGTCGCGCTTGCCCTGCAGGTCGGTGCGCAGCTGCTGCACCCAGGCCTGCTCGTGGGTGAGGGCGTGGGCGGCGGCGTGCTGCATCGGGGTGGCGCCGACGAAGCTCATGAACTGCTTGGCGGTGCGCACCGCGGCCACCAGCTCGGCGGGCCCGCACACCCAGCCGGTCTTCCAGCCGGTGGCGCTGAAGGTCTTGGCCACCGACGACACCGACAGCGTGCGCTCGGCCATGCCGGGCAGCCCGGCCAGCGGTTGGTGCACGCGCCCGTCGTAGACCAGGTGCTCGTAGACCTCGTCGGTGAGCACCACCAGGTCATGCTCGCAGGCCAGCTCGGCGATGGCCGCCAGCTCCTCGGTGGTGAACACCGTGCCGGTGGGGTTGTGCGGGGAGTTCACCAGCAGCATGCGGGTGGCCGGGTTCACCGCCGCGCGCAGCGCGTCCAGGTCCAGGGCGAACCGGTCGCCGTCGCGCACCAGCGCCACGGTGCGCCGGGTGGCACCGGCCATCGCCACGGCCACCGGGTAGGAGTCGTAGTAGGGCTCGACCATCACCACCTCCTCGCCCGGGCGCACCAGCGCCAGCACCGCGGCGGTGATCGCCTCGGTGGCCCCCACGGTCACCAGCACCTCGGTGTCCGGGTCGTGGTGCAGCCCGTAGCGGGTGGCGCGATCGGCCGCGACGGCCTGGCGCAGCGCGGGGATGCCCGGTCCGGGGGCGTACTGGTTGTGGCCCGCGGCGATGGCTGCGCGCGCTGCCTCCAGCATGGCGGCGGGGCCGTCGGTGTCCGGGAAGCCCTGCCCCAGGTTGATCGCCCCGTGCTCGGTGGCCAGCGCGGTCACCTCCGCGAAGATCGTCGAGGCGAACGGCTGCAGGTGGGGCACCAGCTGGGGAGGCGGCATCACCTGCGCCATCCTGCCTGCTCGCCTCGCCGGCCCGCTGCCTCCGCCACGCACCTGGGAGGATGAACGCCGTGGACCTCACCCTGGACGACGAGACCAAGCGTGCTGACCTGCGCAAGATGAAGGTGGTGGCCACCGGATTTCTGGTGGCGGCCACCGTGGTGTTCCTCTTCGCCCGGTGGCAGGAGTCGATCGGGGCCGGCGGCTGGGTGGGCTACGTGCGCACCGCAGCCGAGGCGGGCATGGTCGGTGCCCTGGCGGACTGGTTCGCCGTCACCGCGCTGTTCCGCCACCCGCTGCGCATCCCCATCCCGCACACCGCGATCATCCCGCGCAAGAAGGACCAGCTCGGCGCGAGCCTGGGCGACTTCGTGGGCACCAACTTCCTGGCCCCGGACGTGGTGGTGGACAAGCTGCGCGCGGCCCGGGTGCCCGAGCGGCTCGGCCGCTGGGTGGCCCAGCCGGCCAACGCTGAGCGGATCACCGCCGAGGCCGCGGTGCTCGCCCGCGGCGCGGTGACGGTGCTGCGGGACGAGGACGTGCAGCAGGTGATCGACGCGACCCTGGTGCGCCGCCTGGTGGACCGCCCCTGGGGGCCGCCGCTGGGCAAGCTGCTGGCCGAGGTGCTCGCCGACGGCAAGCACAAGCGCCTGGTGGACCTCATCTGCGACCGGGCCTACGACTGGGTGCTGGTCAACCACGACACGGTGGTGCGGGTGGTCAGCCAGCAGGCGCCAGCGTGGTCGCCGCGCTTCCTGGACGACATGCTCGCCGACCGGCTGCACCGCGAGGTGCTCGACTTCGCCCGCGCGGTGCGCGACGACCCCGAGCACCAGATGCGCAAGGCCGTGGACAAGTTCATGGCCGAGTTCGCCGAGGACCTGCAGCACGACCCGGACACCATCGCCCGGGCGGAGTCGGTCAAGCAGCAGATCCTGGAGCACCCCGAGGTGCAGAACGTGGTGGCCAGCGCCTGGGGCACCGCCAAGCGGATGATCCTGGACGCGGTGGAGGACCCCTCCAGCGAGCTGCGGGTGCGGGCCCGCGACCTGGTCGCCTCCTGGGGTGCCCGGCTGGCCGACGACCCGGCGGTGCGCGGCAAGGTCGACGGCTGGCTGGAGGGCAGCCTGCGGTACGTGGTGAGCAACTACGCCGACGAGATCACCGGGGTCATCACCGACACCGTGGCCCGGTGGGACGCGCAGGAGACCAGCCGCAAGATCGAGCTGCAGGTGGGTCGTGACCTGCAGTTCATCCGCATCAACGGCACCGTGGTCGGTGCACTGGCCGGCCTGGTCATCTACGCCGTGTCGGACCTGCTGTTCGGCTGACCCGGCTCCGGGCCCCGTCTCAGCGGGCGAGCTCCGCCTCGACGGCGCGGATGATCTCGGGGGCGTCTGGTGCGACCGACGGCGCGAAGCGCGCCACGACCTCGCCCTGCTTGCTGACCAGGAACTTCTCGAAGTTCCACAGCACGTCCGGGTCCTCGGTGGGCTCGATCCCCGCGGCCCGCAGGTTGTCGCGGAAGTCCGACGTGCCCGCGGCCGCCGGCGCTTGGCGCGTCAGCTCGGCGTACAGCGGGTGCTGGTCGTCGCCGACCACGCTGATCTTGGCCAGCACCGGGAAGGTGACGGCGTACTGCGTCGAGCAGAAGTCGGCGATCTCGGCGTCGGTGCCCGGCTCCTGGCCCATGAAGTTGTTGGCCGGGAACGCCAGCACCGTCAGGCCCCTCGCCTGCAGGCTGCTGTGCAGGCCCTGCAGCGCCTCGTACTGCGGGGTCAGGCCGCACTGGGACGCCACGTTGACGACGAGGACCACCTCGCCGGCGTGATCGGCCAGGGACGCCTGGCCACCGTCGGCCGTCGCGAACGGGATGTCGACGAGTGCGCTCATGCCGGCACCGCCAGCGCCGCGCCGTCCTCACCAGGGCCACCAGCTCGCATCAGCACCGTCGTCATCGGGACATCCTCGCAACGGATGCCTGTGCAGGGCAACGGCCGAGGCGGCGCCGAGCCCGTGCGCTCGGCTCGCTGGACGAAAAATGGGGCGAGAACTGTCCCCCTCCCTCGCTACGTTTGTGGTGTCGAGCACACGGCACCCGCGCGAGGAGACGGCATGACCAGAACTGCGACCACCACCGGAGTCCAGGAGCTCGCCGTGCAGGCGGAGGGGCTGGTCAAGATCTACCGCGGCAGGCGTGGCGGCGTGCGCGCGCTGGACGGGGTGGACCTGGAGGTGCCCACCGGCACGGTCCTGGGGCTGCTCGGTCCCAACGGTGCGGGCAAGACCACCGTGGTCCGGATCCTCACCACGCTGCTCCGTCCGGACTCCGGCACCGCGCAGGTGGCGGGACTGGACGTGGTGCGCCAGGCCAACGAGGTGCGCAGCAAGATCGGGCTGTCCGGCCAGTACGCGGCGGTGGACGAGCACCTCACCGGCCTGGAGAACCTGCGGATGGTGGGTCAGCTGTACGGCATGCCCACCCGGCAGGCCACGGCGCGCGCCCGGGAGCTGCTCACCGACTTCCGGCTGGAGGAGGCCGCCGACCGCCCCGCCAAGACCTACTCCGGCGGCATGCGCCGTCGCCTGGACCTCGCCGGGGCCCTGGTGGCCAGGCCCCCGGTGGTGGTGCTGGACGAGCCCACCACCGGCCTCGACCCCCGGGGGCGGCTGGACATGTGGGCGGTCATCACCGGTCTGGTGGCGGACGGCACCACCGTGCTGCTCACCACCCAGTACCTGGAGGAGGCCGACCAGCTCGCGCACAGCATCGCGGTCATCGACAAGGGCAAGGTGATCGCCCGCGGCACGGCCGACCAGCTGAAGAACGAGGTGGGCGGCGAGCGCCTGCAGATCGAGCTGGCCTCGGCGGAGGACCAGCCGAAGGCGTGGGAGGTGCTGGCCGGGCTCGGGTCGGGCGAGCCGGCGGTGGATGCGGACACCGGTCATCTCGGGGTCACCGTGGACGGGGGCTCCGCCACCCTGGTGCGGGTGCTGCGCGAGCTGGACGCCATCGGGATCACCGTGCTGGACGTGGCGCTCAACCGCCCCACCCTGGACGACGTGTTCCTCTCCCTCACCGGCCACGCGACCGACACCACCGAAGGAGCTCCGCAGTGACCACCCCGGTCAAGGCGCTGCGCGACAGTGCCGTCGTCACCCGGCGCAACCTCATCACCATCGTGCGCATCCCTGACCTCGCGATCGGGGCCACCGTCCAGCCGCTGATGTTCGTGCTGCTGTTCTCCTACGTGTTCGGCAGCAGCCTGGGCGGGGAGTCCTACCGGGAGTTCCTGCTGGGCGGCATCTTCGCCCAGACGGTGGCCTTCAACGCCGCGTTCACCACCGTCGGTCTGGCCAACGACCTGCAGAAGGGCATCATCGACCGGTTGCGGTCGCTGCCCATGTCGCGGATGGCGGTCATCCTGGGCCGGTCCGCCTCCGACCTGGTGCTCAGTGCGGTGACCCTGGTGGTGATGGCGCTGTGCGGGCTGGTCGTGGGCTGGCGCATCCACGGCAGCGTCGGCGAGGCGGTGCTGGCCTTCGCGCTGCTGCTGCTGTTCGCGTTCGCGATGTCGATGGTGGGCGCCTGGGTGGGTCTGCTGGCCCGCAACGTGGAGGTGGCCCAGAGCGCCGGGCTCATCTGGCTCTTCCCCTTCACCTTCATCTCCTCGGCCTTCGTCTCCGCCGCCAGCCTTCCCGGGCCGCTGCGGGCGATTGCCGAGTGGAACCCGGTGACCGCGGTGGCGTCCGCCGCGCGCAGCCTGTTCGGCAACAGCGCTCCGGCACAGTTCGCGGTGCCCACCGGGTGGCCCGCTCAGCACGACGTCCTGTACTCCCTGCTCACCTCGCTGGCCATCGTCGTGGTGTTCCTTCCGCTGGCCGTGAACCGGTACCGCCGGGTGGCGAGCCGCTAGCAACCGCGGGCCACTCGCTGCCTGCCTGGCCCAGAGCGGGTTGGGGCAGCGCGGTTGTGATCAGCCGTTTTAGCGCGATCGCTGAGCGTGACGGTGTGGTTCACCTCACGCCCGGAGTGCTAGCAGAGTGCTTGCAATAGTTAGCACAAGGCGTTAGCGTTCTTGCTGAGTCCTTGACCAGGAGGTGAACACAATGTCTGACGACAACGGGCGCAAGCCGAGGGAGTCGGGTGTTGCGGAGACCCTCCAGGAGGGCGCAGCCGCTTCCGAAGAGATCGTGGCGGCAGCAGGAGCCGCGGTGACCGCCGCGGTGCAGGACCTCGGAGGCTTCATCCGCGCGCAGCGCGAGTCGGCGCAGGTGTCCCTGCGTCAGCTGGCCAAGCTCGCGGGAGTGAGCAACCCGTACCTGAGCCAGATCGAGCGCGGGCTTCGCAAGCCGTCCGCGGAAGTGCTGCAGCAGATCGCCAAGGGGCTGCGGGTCTCGGCTGAGGTGCTCTACGTCCAGGCCGGGATTCTCGAGGAGAAGAACGCCAGCCCCGTCCTGGACGCCGTGCTCACCGACACCCAGATCACCGAGCGGCAGAAGCAGATGCTCATCGAGATCTACGACTCCTTCCGCCGGGAGAACGTCGCAGCCGAGCAGATCGCCCCACCCACCGACCACGCCTGACCCTGAGGAGCCACGACATGCCGAACAACATTGACCAGGCCAAGACCCCCTTTCTCGCCGCACTTGGTGCCGGCGACTACGCCCTGACCTCGGTCACCGAGGCCGTGCTCAACGCCCGTTCCCGGGCCGAGGAGAGCGTCGAGACCGCCCGTGACCGGGTCTTCGACCTGCCCGAGGAGCTCAACGCCCAGCTCGCCGAGCTGCGCACCAGGCTCGACCCCGAGGAGCTGCGCAAGGTGGCCGACGCCTACGTGCAGGTGGCTGCCGGGATCTACGTGTCGCTGGCCGAGCGGGGCGAGGACCTGCTGGCCAAGGTGCGCAAGCAGCCCCAGCTCGAGGAGGCGCTGGAGCGCGCCGAGGACGCCGCCGGGGACGCCCGCGGCCTGACCAACGAGGTGCTCGGCACCGTGGCGCGCCAGACCCGCTCCATCGGCGAGCGGGCCGCCCGGGCCACCGAGCGCGTCACCGGCCGCACCAACGCCGCGGTGAGCGAGGCCGGTGCCGACACCGCCCACCAGATCCGCTCGACCGCCCGCAAGACGGCCAACGAGGCTGCCTCCGCCAAGAGCACCACCGACAGCAAGCCGACCGTGGCCAAGAAGGCCAGCGCCGCCCGCAGCACCACGGCGAGCAAGGCGAGCACCACGGCGAGCAAGGCCAGCGGTGCGGCCAGCAAGGCCAGCGCCCAGGCGGGCAAGGCGCGCAGCACTGCCACCAAGACGGCGTCCACCGCGTCGAAGACGGCGACCGACACCAAGAACACCGCCACCAAGGCACAGAACACGGCGACGGCGCGCACCACCGGCGGCACGAGCACCAGCAGCAGCACCAAGAGCTGATCCAGCCGCTCTCGTACCTCAGCCCCCCGGCGATCCCGGGGGGCTGAGGCATGTCTGCCGGGAGCCCGCGGCTCGGCTCTGCCGACGGCACAGCAACTTCGCCGCCAGGCCGCTCCGGCACGTATCATCGGTGCATGCTCCCCGGCGCCGGATACGTCCTGCTCGCGCTCCAGGTCTGCGTCGCGATTGCCGGCCTGTTCTCCCTGGTGCACGCCATCCGGCAGCGTCCGGACGCGTTCACCGCGGCAGACAAGCTGACCAAGAACAAGTGGCTGGCCATCGTGGGCGTCGGTACCGCGGTCGTCCTCGTCCAGGTGCCCTTCCTCTGGCTGATCGGCGTGGTCGCGATCGGGGTCTACCTGGCTGACGTCCGCCCCAAGGTGGAAGAGGTCCAGCGCCCCCGCTGGTAGGCACCTACTCCGCGGGGTCCCGGGGCAGCAGCTCCAGCATCGCTCGGTCGATCCGGGTCAGCGCGAACACCGCCGTCTCCAGGGACCCGTCCCGGCCGCGGACAGGGACTCGGTCGCCCAGCACGTCCTCCAGCGCCGGCCGCACCGGTGACACCGGCTGGACCGGCTCTCCGTGCAGCAGCGCCTGCAGCGCGCTGACGTGTGCGTCGACCTCCTCGCTCACGGCACGCAGCGCACCAGCCGGTCGGTGGCCAACGGTGGTCGCCGCATCTGCACCCGCACGCGGTGGCTGGGTGGTGTCGCCCACCGGGCTCGGTGCGGGACTGGGCACCCCCGAGGAGAGCGCGTACGCCGCCCTCGCCAGCACCCGCGAGTAGCTGTCGCAGGCACGCAGCACCCGCACCCACTGCCGGATGCCCCGATTCACGCGGACCGTGCGCCAGCGGGTGAGCGGGGTCGCGGACGTGCTCACCCCCTGCAGCGCCTTGTCCAGGTCGCGTCCCTGCCCGAGGAGGTCCACATCACCGGCCGGGGCGAGCGCCTGCTCGACGCTGCCCCGGATCACGGTGCTCAGCGTGTCCAGGTAGTGGTCGATGCTGCGGACCACGGTGTCGCGGGTACGGGTGGGCAGGATGAGGTATCCGGCCGCCACCCCGATCGCCGCGCCCACAGCGGTCTCCTCCAGGCGCAGCGCCAGCACGTCGACGCTGAACACCCCCAGCAGGCCGTAGAGCATCGCCAGCATCATCGTGAGGAAGAAGGCCTGCACGGTGCGCGAGATCTGCAAGGAGTAGAAGGCGATGAACACGAAGGCCACCAGCAGCACCAGCTGGACGGTGGTGTGGCGCCCGACCAGGGCCCCCAGGACCACTCCCGCCAGCACGCCCAAGAAGGTGCCGAGCACGCGCTCCCAGGCGCGGGTGAGGATGTCGCCCCGGCTCTGGGTGCCGTTGTAGACCACGAAGGCGGTCAGCACCGCCCAGTACCACCGCTCGGGGGAGACCAGGTCGCCGACGACGGTGGCCATCACGGCGGCGG
Source organism: Rhodococcus sp. Z13_19A (assembly GCF_058133575.1). Lineage (NCBI taxonomy): Bacteria > Bacillati > Actinomycetota > Actinomycetes > Mycobacteriales > Nocardiaceae > Rhodococcus > Rhodococcus sp. Z13_19A. The sequence continues at coordinate 431,435 of NZ_JBYUNN010000001.1, read as the reverse complement.
CGGCCACCTGCAGCGCAGCCTTGGTGGTCGGCAGCAGGTGCGGCTCGTGCCACCGCAGGTGGTGACCGCGCAGGCGGGGCAGGGGCAGGCGCCGCGCGGTGGTGCCCTGGCTCTCGGCCGGAGCAGGCGCCTGCTCGCCGGACGCCGGGTCGCGGTCCAGGGCGAGGTCGCGCACGGTCAGGTGAGCGTCCACGGTGTGCGCGGCCAGGTAGGTCGCCAGCCCGGCCGGCGCTCGGGTGTCGGCCTGGTCGGCCAAGCCGTGCACGTGGCGCCTGGCCTCGTCCAGCTGGTCGGCCGACGAGCCCTCGCGCAGGCTCACCCGAACGTCGTCCACGGCGGCCAGCTGCTCGGGCGGCCAGGTGTCGGTGGTGCCGGACCGGATGAGCGTGTCCACGAGCTGCTCGGTGGACAGCTGGGCGTCGAACACCGCCAACGACAACGGCTGCCCACCGGCGGTGGCGTGCAGGTCGGCGCCGTAGGTGTCCAGCCACGACTCGATCAGCAGCGCCGAGGTGGACAAGTGGTCGAGCTGGCGGCGCAGGTGCCGCTCCCGTCGCTGGGCTCCGCGGGCGTCGTGGGCGGCGTCGGGCGCCTGCTTCTGCACGGCCGCCTCCACCGCCAGCGCGCAGGCCGCGCGCAGGGCCGCCATCAGCCGGTGCAGCTCGGTCGTCGGCCGGTTGGGCAGCAGCACGGTGAGCACCAGCAGGGCGAGGGCCAGGCCGACGAGGACCGACAGCAGCAGCCGCGGCACCTCGCTGACCGTGGTGTGCAGGAAGAGAGAGAAGAAGTAGGCGACGAAGGCGGCCATCCCCAGCACCACGCCCCGCACCCCGAAGCGGCGCGCCCAGGTGGCCAGGAAGAGCACCACCACGAAGCCCAGGTCGGCGGCGTAGCGCCACTCGTTCAGGGTGGCGGCGAGGGTCACCGACGCCATCGCAGGCAGCGCGGCCAGCACGGTGGTGACGGCTCGGGCCCGCACGGTGTGCTCGCGGTTGGCCCCCGCGATCAGCGTGCCGACCACCGCGCCGAGCAGGGCCACGGGCAACGGCTGGTCGGCCAGCCTGGCGCCGACGATGAGCACCAGCAGCGCCAGCACCAGCGTCAGCGTGACGCCCGAGGCGCTGCGCAGGCGGGCCAGCCCGGGATCGGCGGCGAGGTAGGCGCGCACACCCCGCTGCCAGACGTCGAACGCGCCGCGCATTGCTCCGATGGTACGGAGGGCTGCTCGCTCGACAACGACCGTTCCTGCAGGTAGGAGCAGCGCCAGTGGCAGACGGTGCTAGCTGGCCACGGTGCTAGCTGAACACAGTGCTAGCTGAACACGACCGTCTTGCTGCCGTGCACCAGCACCCGGTCCTCCAGGTGCCAGCGCAGCCCGCGGGACAGCACCAGCTTCTCGATGTCGCGGCCCTGCCGAACCATGTCGGCGACGTCGTCGGCGTGGCTCACCCGGATCACGTCCTGCTCGACGATGGGCCCGGCGTCCAGCTCGGCGGTGACGTAGTGGCAGGTGGCCCCGATGAGCTTCACCCCGCGGGTGAACGCCTGGTGGTAGGGCCGCGCCCCGACGAAGGAGGGCAGGAAGCTGTGGTGGATGTTCAGTGCCCGTCCCGCCCAGTGCTCGCACAGCGCGGGCGGCAGCACCTGCATGAAGCGGGCCAGCACGATGGCGTGCGGGGAGAACGAGTCCACCAGCTGCTGCACGTGCTCGAACGCCGGACCGCGCTCGGCCGGGTCCCGCGGGAAGGGCACGTGGACGAAGTCCACCCCGTGCGCCTCGGCCACCGGAGCCAGGTCCGGGTGGTTGCCGATCACCAGGGGGACGGTGGCCTGCAGCTCACCGCCGCGGATGCGTCCCAGCAGGTCGTGCAGGCAGTGCGCCTCCTTGCTCACCAGCAGCACCACCCGCTTGACCTCGGCGCTGTCGGCCAGGGTCCACTCCGCCTCCGGGCCCAGCTCGCCGGCGACCACGGCGAAGCGCTCCCGCAGCTCCTGCACGGTCCAGGGGATGGAGGAGGCCCGCACCACCTGGCGGGTGAAGAACCAGCCGGAGTCGGCGTCGGCGTGGTAGGCGGCCTCCATGATGGAGCCACCGGCCTCGGCCAGGAACGTGGAGATGCGCGCCACGATGCCGGTCCGGTCGGGGCACCCGAGGGTGAGCACGTAGCGGCGTTCAGTCATGACGCCATTGTCCCAGTGGCCCGTGCCGGCCGGTGCGGGGGAGCGGTTGGGAGGACGCGGCGGACCCCGGCCGGTGCACCACCAGCGAGAGTGGGCGCCACCGCGGCCCACGGCACGGTGAGCACGCAGTCACGCTGGCGGCCGGGGTGGGCCCGTACCGGCACGCCCTCGGCGCGCAGCAGCTCCAGCGTGCGGCGCCACCGCACCCGCGGGCCGAACACCGCGTGCGGGGCGGCGTGCGCCCAGCAGCGGTCGGCCGCGGTGAGCAGCCGGTGCACCGGCTCGCCGGTGACGTTGCGGTGGATCAGCGCCTTGGGCAGCCGGGGTGCGATCTCCGACGGGGTGGCCAGGTCGAACGGGTCCCACGCCAGGGTGAGCGTCTGCGGACCCGCTGCGGACAGGGTGACCCAGGCGCAGCGGCGCCCGAGCTCGTCGCAGGTGCCCTCCACCACCAGCCCGCCCGGGGCCAGCCCGGCGCACATCCGCCGCCAGGCCGCGGCCACGTCCGTCTCGTCGTACTGACGGAGCACGTTGAAGCTGCGCACCAGCGACGGCCGGAGACCGGCCAGCTCGAAGCCGCCACGGCGGAACTGCACCCAGGGCGTGGCCGCGGCCTGGGCAGCCGCCACGCGTGCCGGATCGATCTCCAGGCCCACCACGCGCACGTCCGGGCGCACGGTGCGCAGCCGCGCCGCCAGCTCCACCGTGGTCACCGGGCTGGCCCCGTAACCCAGGTCCACCACCAGCGGGCCGCCGGCCAGCGCGTCCCGCACCTCGGGGGCGTGGGTGATCCATCGATCGCTGCGGCGCAACCGGTTGATGCCGGTGGTGCCGCGGGTGACGTGACCGTGCGCTGGTTCCGGACGCCCTACCGCTGCGCGAGCCACGCGACGGTGAAGCGCTGCTCGATGACCAGCAGCTCGGCGATGTTCTCCGCGATGATCTTCTCGATCTTGGCGCCCACCAGCGGGACGGCGACCTTGGCGGTGCCGGTGGTGCGGCTGGTGGTCGAGGCGTCGTCGCCGCTGAGCGCGTGGGCGCCGTCCAGGGTGACGGGGGTGCCGGGCACGCTGGCCCGGAAGCTGCCAGAGGCCGAGAAGCCGTCCAGCGGGCCCCACCGCTCGATGCGCTGCACCAGCAGGTCCCCGGACCGCAGCTTGCGCACCACGCTGGGCAGGTGCTCGGCCGGGATGGACTGGGTGAGGCGAACCTCCACGCCGCCGTCGACACGCTCCACCGAGTCCAGCGAGGCTGCGGGGCCGCCGACCGCCTCCACCCGCGCGCGCCAGTACGCCTCGTCCAGCAGCACCGGGTGCAGCAGCTGCGGACTCCGGTCGTAGGTGGCGGCGTGCTCGATGCGGCGTGACATACCCGGCACGCTACCGTTCGGAGTCGTGCTCGATCCCAAGCTGCTCCGTCAGGTCGAGGCCGCCGGCGCCCAGGCCCAGCACGACGTGCCGTTCGCCACCATGACCACGCTGCGTTGCGGTGGGCCGGCACACACAGTGCTGCACTGCACCACCACCGACGCCGTGGTCGCCGCCGTGCGCGCCCTCGACGACGCCGGCGAGCCGCTGCTGGTGCTGGGCGGAGGGTCCAACCTCGTCGTCGCCGACGCCGGTTTCGCCGGCACCGTGGTGCGGGTGGCCACCGACGAGGTGCGCAGCTGTGGCACGGCCGCGGCCGACCCCGCAGGTTCCGGGTCCGAGACCGTGACCGTGCACGTCGCCGCCGGCACCCCGTGGGACGCCGTGGTGGCCAAGACGGTCGCCGACGGGCTGGGCGGGCTGGAGTGCCTGTCCGGCATCCCCGGCAGCGCCGGCGCCACCCCGGTGCAGAACGTCGGCGCCTACGGCGTGGAGATCTCCTCGGTGCTGCAGCGGGTGCAGCTGCTGCAGCGGAGCGACGGCCAGGTGCGCTGGGTGGAGCCCGCCGAGCTGGCGCTGGGCTACCGCACCAGTGCCCTCAAGCACACCGACCACGCCGTGGTGCTGGCGGTGGAGCTGGCGCTGCGAGCCGACGGCGGCAGCGCTGCGCTGACCTACCGCGAGCTCACCGCCGCCCTCGACACCGCGCCCGGTGCCCGGCTGCCCGCCGCCCAGGTGCGCGACGCCGTGCTGGGGCTGCGCCGCGGCAAGGGCATGGTCAGCGATGCTGACGACCACGACTCCTGGAGCGCCGGCTCCTTCTTCACCAACCCGGTGCTCGACGAGCAGCAGCTGGCGCAGGTGCTGGCCCGCACCGGCCCGGACGTGCCGCGCTACCCGGGTGCGGCCGGCACCAAGCTCTCCGCCGGCTGGTTGATCGAGCACGCCGGCTTCCACCGCGGCTACCCCGACGCCGACGCGCCCGCCCGGCTGTCCACCAAGCACACCCTGGCGCTGACCAACCGCGGCCACGCCAGCACCGCCGACCTGCTGGCCCTCGCCCGGGTGGTCCGCGACGGGGTGCGGCACGCCTTCGGCGTGGAGCTCGAGCCCGAGCCGGTGCTGGTGGGCTGCCGGCTCTGAGCAGGCACGGAGGTATCGTCGCCGCATGTCAGGAAGCGTCTGCGTGACCTCTTGGTGGCGCAGGCTTCCCGCGCTCGCCATGCTGCTGGTGGTGCTCACCGGGTGCACCGCTGCACCCCTGCCGGGCGCCGGCCCGGCCGACGGCCCGGACCCCGCCAGTGCTCCCGTGACGGTCCCGGTGACCCAGGCCCCGGCCGCCGGTGCCCAGGACGTGCTGCCGACCACACCGGTGTCGGTCTCGGTGGCCGACGGCACCCTGCACGAGGTGGTGCTCAGCAGCTCCACCGGCGCCACCGTGTCCGGGGTGCTCGACCCGGCCGGCCGTACCTGGACCGCCGGCGAGGCGCTCGGCTACGGCAACACCTACACCTGGTCCGGCACGGCCAGCGACCCCGCGGGCCACACCTCGGCGATCACCGGCTCCTTCCGCACCCTGGCCCCGCGAGACACCACCAGCGCCCAGGTCAACATCGGCGACGACGCGGTGGTGGGCATCGCCGCCCCGATCGTCGTCCAGTTCAGCGACCCGGTCGCCGACAAGGCGACCGCCGAGCGCGGCCTGTCGGTGCGCACCAGCGTGCCCACCGAGGGTTCCTGGGCGTGGCTGCCGGACACCGCCGAAGGCTCGCGCGCGCACTGGCGCCCCAAGGCCTACTTCACCCCCGGCACCGTGGTGGACGTCGGAGTCACCCTCTACGGGGTGGACCTCGGCGCCGGCAGCTACGGCAGCTCCGACCTCACCTCGCACTTCACCATCGGCCGCAGCCAGGTGGTCAAGGCCGACGCCGCCAGCCACCGCCTGGTGGTGCTGCGCGAGGGCGCGGTGCTGTTCGACTTCCCGGTCAGCTACGGCAAGGGCGACCTGCCCCGCAACGTCACCCGCAGCGGTGTGCACGTGGTCACCGAGAAGCTGGCCGACGTGCTGATGACCAACATCCCCGCCGGCTACCAGAACGTGCGCGAGAAGTGGGCGGTGCGGATCAGCAACAACGGCGAGTTCATCCACGCCAACCCCAACACCGTGGGTGTGCAGGGCGCGGCCAACGTGTCCAACGGCTGCATCAACGAGTCGCTCGCCGACGCGGAGAAGTACTTCCACTCCGCCATGTTCGGCGACCCGGTGGAGGTCACCAACACCTCGATCCCGCTCTCCGCCGCCGACGGCGACATCTACGACTGGGCACTGACCTGGCCGCAGTGGCAGCAGCTGTCGGCGCTCTAGCCTGCGCAGCTCAGCTGCGGTGCTGGTCTGCGCAGCTCAGCTGCGGTGCACCCGCATGGACGACGCCTGCTCCCGCGGCCGGATGACCACCTGGTCGAGGTCCACGTGTGCCGGGCGGGTGGCCACGAAGCCGATGACCTCGGCCACGTCCTCGGCCGTCAGCGGGGTGAGGCCGGCGTAGACGGCGGCCGCCCGCTCCTCGTCACCCTTGAAGCGCACCCGCGAGAAGTCCGTCTCCACCAGGCCCGGGCAGATCTCGGTGAACCGCACCGGCTGGCCCAGCAGCTCGCCGCGCAGCGTGCGGTGGGCCACCGCCTGGGCGTGCTTGGCCGAGGTGTAGCCCGAGCCGTTGTCGTAGGTCTCCAGCGCTGCCGTGGAGGTCACCGTCACCACCAGGCCGTCGCCGGAGGCGACCAGCGCGGGCAGCAGCGCCTTGGTCATCCGCACCGTGCCCAGCACGTTGGTCTCCCACATCCAGCGCCAGTCGTCCAGGTCGGCCTCGGCCAGCGGGGCCAGGCCCTTGGCGCCACCGGCGTTGTTCACCAGCACGCTCACCGGGCCGGCAGCGGCGACGAAGGCGTCCACCGACTCCTGGTCGGTCACGTCCAGGGCGAGCGCGGTGCCGTCGATCTCGGCGGCGATGGCTTGGCAGCGCTCGACGCGACGAGCGCCCAGCACCACGTGGTAGCCGGCGGCGGCCAGCACCCGGGCGGTGGCCGCCCCGATCCCGGAGCTGGCGCCGGTGACCACCGCGGTGCGCCGGCCGGACGGCGGGCGGGAGAGGGCGTCGCCGTGGTCGGACGGGCTGCTGGGCTCAGTGCTCATGCGCCGAATCTAGGCCGCCGGGGACAGCGACGGGCAGCCCCCCGGCACCGGGCGCGACGCCTACCCTGTGCGGATGCATTCTGCGGACGCGGTGAGCGCGGACGGGACGCGGCTGGCCTACCGGCACGCCGGGGGCCCCACCAGCCCCGCCGTGGTGCTGCTGCACGGCAGCGACGACGCCGTGGTGGACCCCGTGGGTGACGCAGGGCGCAGCCCCTCGGCGTCGCCCCTGCGGGGCGCGGAAGGCAAGATGGTCGGGTGACCAGCGACCAGGCCCTTCCCCGTCGGGTCGCCGTGCTGTCCGTGCACACCTCTCCGCTGGAGCAGCCCGGCACCGGTGACGCCGGCGGGATGAACGTCTACGTCCTGCAGACCGCGCTGCGGATGGCGCGCCGGGGCGTGGAGGTGGAGATCTTCACCCGGGCCACGTCCTCGGCGGCCCCGCCCGTGGTGCAGGCCGCCCCCGGCGTGCTGGTGCGCAACGTCGTCGCCGGCCCTTTCTCGGGGCTGGACAAGGACGAGCTGCCTGCGCAGCTGTGCGCCTTCACCGCCGGGGTGCTGCGCGCCGAGGCGCGCCACGACGCCGGCTACTACGACCTGGTGCACTCCCACTACTGGCTCTCCGGGCAGGTCGGCTGGCTCGCCAGGGATCGTTGGGGGGTGCCGCTGGTGCACACCGCGCACACCCTGGCCAAGGTGAAGAACGCCGCGCTGGCCACCGGCGACGCCCCCGAGCCCAAGGTGCGCCTCATCGGCGAGCAGCAGGTGGTGGCCGAGGCCGACCGGCTGGTGGCCAACACCTCCGCCGAGGCCAGCCAGCTCATCGACCTCTACGACGCCGACCCCGCCCGGGTGGACACCATCGCCCCGGGCGCGGACCTGCAGCGCTTCCGGGTGGGCGACCGGGCCGCCGCCCGCGCCGCCCTCGGCATCGCCGGCGACGAGGTGGTGCTCAGCTTCGTGGGCCGCATCCAGCCGCTGAAGGCGCCGGACGTGCTGCTGCGCGCGGTGGCCGAGCTGTTGCGTCGCGACCCCCGTCGCCGCTTGCGCGCCCTGGTGGTGGGCGGGCCCTCCGGCAGTGGGCTGGAGCAGCCGGAGTCACTGGTGGGCCTGGCCGCCGAGCTGGGGATCACCAGCTCGGTCACCTTCCTGCCCCCGCAGCCGCCCGAGCAGCTGGCCGACGTCTACCGCGCCTCCGACGTGGTGGCGGTGCCCTCGCACTCGGAGTCCTTCGGCCTGGTGGCGCTGGAGGCACAGGCCTGTGGCACCCCGGTGGTGGCCGCCGACGTCGGCGGGCTGGGGGTGGCGGTGCGCGACGGAGTCACCGGGCTGCTCGTGCCCACCCACCGCACCCAGGACTGGGCGGACGCCCTCGCCCAGGTGGTCGACCACCCCGCTCGCCGGCAGGCCCTGGCCACGGCAGCCCCCGAGCACGCCGCGCAGTTCTCCTGGGACCGCACGGCCGACGCCCTGTTGGACACCTACGCGAAGGCGAGGGCCATGATGCCGCCGCTGCCCAGCGCCCCGGTGCGCTCCGCCCCCCGCAGCCTGCGGGCCCGCCGGGTCAGCGGGGTGCGCGCATGAGCGAGACCACCACCTCCGACGGCACCACGGCCGGTCGGTCCGGTCCGGCGAGCACCGCAGAGGTCATCGAGACCACGCTGATCGACCGCGAGCTGGACTACACCCGGCAGAGCCCGGAGCTGTTCCTGGTGGTGCTGCCGGGGGAGGCCCGGCTGCAGACCACCTGCATGCTCACCATCGGCAACCACGGCCTGCGCGTCGAGGCGTTCGTGTGCCGCCACCCCGACGAGAACCGGGAGGGCGTGCACGAGTTCCTGCTGCGCCGCAACCGGCACCTCTTCGGGGTGCACTACACGATCGACAAGGCCGGCGACATCTACCTGGTGGGCCAGGTGGCCAGGGAGAACGTCACCTCCGACGAGCTCGACCGCGTCCTGGGGCAGGTGCTCGAGGCCGCCGACGGTGACTTCAACACCCTGCTCGAGCTCGGCTTCGCCACCTCCATCCGGCGGGAGTGGGCGTGGCGGGTCTCCCGCGGGGAGTCGCTGCGCAACCTGCAGGCCTTCACCCACCTCATCGACGAAGCGGACAAACCACCACTCCCGTAATGTGATGTGCACCACCATCACCTTGAGGAGTGCGATGAGCTTCCACAGCCCCTTCCCCGACGTCGAGATCCCCGACACCAGCCTGTTCGACTTCCTGTTCGGGAAGGTTGCCGAGGACGAGGCGCTGGCGGCGCGGCCGGCGCTGGTGGACGGCACCAGCGGTGCGGTCACCACCTACGGCCAGCTCGTGGGGCAGGTCAACGCCCTCGCCGGCGGCCTCGCCCAGCGGGGCTTCCACCAGGGCGACGTGGCCGGGTTGCTGTGCCCCAACGTCCCCGCCTTCGCCACCGTGTTCCACGGCATCCTGCGCGCGGGGGGCACGGCCACCACCATCAACTCCCTCTACACCGCCGGCGAGATCGCCAGCCAGCTCAGCGACGCCAAGGCGAAGTACCTGTTCACCATCTCCCTGTTCCTGCCGCAGGCCGACGACGCCGCCGCCACGGTGGGCATCGCCCCGGAGAACGTGGTCCTCATCGACGGCTCCCCGGACGTGCACCCCGACCGCACCTCGCTGCGGGAGCTGCTGAGCACCGGGGCACCGCCGCCGCAGGTCGAGCTCGACCCCGCCACCCACGTCGCGGTGCTGCCCTACTCCTCGGGCACCACCGGCCGGGCCAAGGGCGTGATGCTCAGCCACCGCAACCTGGTGGCCAACGTCGAGCAGAGCGGCTCGATGATCCGCCTCACCTCCGACGACAAGGTCCTGGCGGTGCTGCCGTTCTTCCACATCTACGGCATGAGCGTGCTGATGAACTCGAGCCTGGCGCGCGGCGCCACGGTGGTCACCCTCCCGCGGTTCGACCTGGCCGACTTCCTGCGGGTGATCGCCGAGCAGCAGTGCACCTACGTCTTCATCGCCCCTCCGGTGGCGGTGGCGCTGGCCAAGCACCCGATGGTCGAGGAGCACGACACCTCCTCCATCAAGGTGGTGTTCTCCGGCGCGGCCCCGCTGGACGCCGAGCTGGGCCACAAGGTGGCCGAGCGGCTGGGCTGCGAGGTGCGCCAGGGCTACGGCATGAGCGAGATGAGCCCGGTCAGCCACTCCATGCCCGACGACCGCGACGACGTCCCGCTCGGCACCGTGGGACTGACGCTGCCCAACATGGAGTGCAAGATCGTGGACGCCGACGGCACGGAGATCGAGGTGCCCGCCGAGGGGACCAGCGCGCCGGGCGAGCTGTGGTGCAAGGGGCCCAACATCATGCTGGGCTACCTGGAGAACCCGGAGGCCACCGCGGCCACCCTGGACGAGGACGGCTTCCTGCACACCGGGGACGTCGCCACCGTCTCGGCCGAGGGCTACGTCACCATCGTCGACCGGGTCAAGGAGCTCATCAAGTACAAGGGCTACCAGGTGCCGCCGGCGGAGCTGGAGGCGCTGCTGCTCACCCACGACAAGATCGCCGACGCGGCCTGCATCGGGGTGACCGACGCCGAGGGCGAGGAGGTGCCCAAGGCCTTCGTGGTGCGCCAGCCCGGGGCGGAGCTCAGCGCCGAGGAGGTGATGGACTTCGTGGCCAGCAAGGTCGCCCCGTACAAGAAGGTGCGCCAGGTGGAGTTCCTGGAGGCCATCCCGAAGTCGGCGGCGGGCAAGATCCTGCGCAAGGACCTGCGCGCCAAGCAGGCCGCGGTCTGAGGCACCGGCCCCCGCTTCGGCTCGGCGCAGGCCCACCGGTCCACGGATCGGTGGGCCTGCGCCGTCTGTCAAGATGTGGGCATGAGCGCGCCAGCGAGTACCGGAACCCTTGTCCTGCTACGCCACGGTGAGAGCACGTGGAACGCCTCCGGGCAGTTCACCGGCTGGGTGGACGTCCCGCTCACCGACAAGGGCCGCGCGGAGGCCGTGCGTGGCGGGGAGCTGCTCACCGAGCACGACCTGCTGCCCGACGTGCTGCACACCTCGCTGCTGCGGCGTGCCATCACCACCGCCGCGCTGGCGCTGGACACGGCCGACCGGCACTGGATCCCGGTGCGCCGGGACTGGCGCCTGAACGAGCGCCACTACGGCGCCCTGCAGGGCAAGAACAAGCAGGAGACCAAGGACGAGTTCGGCGAGGAGCAGTTCATGCTCTGGCGCCGCAGCTACGACACCCCGCCGCCGCCCATCGCCGCGGGCAGCGAGTACAGCCAGGACACCGACCCGCGCTACGCCGACATCGACGGCGGCCCGCTGACCGAGTGCCTGGCCGACGTCGTCGCCCGGCTGCTGCCCTACTGGGAGTCGGCCATCGTGCCGGACCTGCGGGCGGGCAGGACGGTGCTCGTCGCCGCGCACGGCAACTCCCTGCGTGCGCTGGTCAAGCACCTGGACGGGATCTCCGACGACGACATCGCCGGGCTGAACATCCCCACCGGCATCCCGCTGCGCTACGACCTCGGCGCCGACCTCAAGCCGGTGGTGCCGGGCGGGGAGTACCTCGACCCCGAGGCGGCCGCCGCGGGTGCGGCGGCAGTGGCCAACCAGGGCAAGGCCGGCTAGCACCGAGCACTGGTTGACGGTCGGTCGAACAGCAGGTGAACAGTGCGTGCACGTACGCCATCAAGGCCCTGGACAGGGACCTGTGGTGACTCTGGGTGGTGCTGAGCGCTCCTCGCCGGAACGTACGATCCGCCTGTGACCGTGCTCAGTGCCGTGCTGCTCGCGGTCGGTGCCGCCGTGCTGGGCGGGCTGCTCGGCGTGCTGGTGATGCTGGGCCTGCGCCGGCAGGAGCAGCGCCGGGTGGCCGCGGCGGGGATCACCGTCCGCGAGGTGCTCCAGCAGGTGTTCGAGTCCTCGCTCACCGGCATCGCCGTCGTCGACCACTTCGGTGACGTGCTGCTGCACAACCCGCGGGCCGAGCAGCTCGGGGTGGTGGTCAACCGCCGCCTCGAGCCCTCCGTCGCCGCGGCCGCTCGCACGGTGCTCGAGCACGGCCGCACCACCGAGCTCGACCTCTCCTGGCCGGAGACGCACCTGCGCCGCACCCCGATGACGGTGCACCTGCGCGAGCGCCTGCTCACCGACTCCGGTCGCCGGTTCGTGGTGATCGACGCCAACGACGAGAGCGAGCAGGTGCGCCTGGAGGCCGCCCGCCGCGACTTCGTGGCCAACGTCAGCCACGAGCTCAAGACGCCGGTGGGAGCGATGGCGCTGCAGGCGGAGGCGCTGCTGGAGTCGGCCGATGACCCCGAGGCGGTCCGGCACTTCGGCGGCCGGCTGCACCACGAGGCCCGTCGGCTGGGCGCGCTGGTCACCGAGCTGATCGAGCTGTCCCGGCTCCAGGGTGCGGAGCGGCTGCCGGGCCTGGAGATCGTCGACGTCGACGCGCTGGTCGCTGAGGTGCTCGAGCGCACCCGCCTGAGCGCGGAGGCGGCCGGCATCGAGGTGACCGCCGACGCGCCCCGGGGGCTGGAGGTCTCGGGTGATCGCCGGCTGCTGCTCACCGCGCTGACCAACCTGGTGGAGAACGCCATCTCCTACTCCCCGCCGGGACGAGCGGTCTCGGTGAGCCGTGCCCTGCGCGAGGGGCGCGTGGAGGTGAGCGTGACCGACCGCGGCGTGGGCATCCCGCCGGACCTGCACGAGCGGGTGTTCGAGCGGTTCTTCCGGGTGGACCCGGGCCGCTCGCGGGCCACCGGCGGCACCGGGCTGGGCCTGGCCATCGTCAAGCACGTGGCCGCCAACCACAACGGCGACGTGCGGTTGTGGAGCCGGCCGGGCACCGGGTCGACGTTCACCCTGCGCCTGCCCGCGCACGTGGAGGACGACGGACCCGCTCCTGGCGCGCACAGTGGACCAGACCAGGAGGCTCCGGCGCGGCCCGCGCCGGAGCCGCACAGGGACGACGCACCGGGACAGGAGCCGCAGTGACCAGGGTGCTGATCGTGGAGGACGAGGAGTCGCTGGCCGAGCCGCTGGCCTTCCTGCTCCGCAAGGAGGGGTTCGAGGCCGTGGTGACCGGCGACGGCCCGGCCGCGCTGACCGAGTTCGACCGGCACGGCGCCGACATCGTGCTGCTGGACGTGATGCTGCCCGGGATGAGCGGCACCGACGTGTGCAAGCAGCTGCGCCAGCGATCCAGGGTCCCGGTGATCATGGTGACCGCCAAGGACAGCGAGATCGACAAGGTGGTCGGGCTGGAGATCGGCGCCGACGACTACGTGACCAAGCCCTACTCCGCCCGCGAGCTGATCGCGCGCATCCGCGCGGTGCTGCGCCGCGGCACCGAGCCCGAGCCGGAGCCGCTGGGCGAGCCGGTGCTGCGGGCCGGGCCGGTGCGGATGGACGTCGACCGGCACACCGTGCACGTGGGCGAGCAGGAGGTGTCGCTGCCGCTCAAGGAGTTCGACCTGCTGGAGTACCTGCTGCGCAACGCCGGCCGCGTGCTCACCCGCGGGCAGCTGATCGAGCGGGTGTGGGGCGCGGACTACGTGGGCGACACCAAGACCCTGGACGTCCACGTCAAGCGGCTGCGCGCCAAGATCGAGCCCGACCCCGCCCACCCGGTGCACCTGCTCACCGTGCGCGGGCTGGGCTACAAGCTGCAGTCCTAGCCGGTGCGGGGCGGCCGGGCCTGGGCCGTGCTGGTCGCCGGGTGCACCGCCACCAGCCCGAGCCCGGCGCGGCGGCGGCAGAGGTCGGCCAGCACGTCGTACACGCTCGCGCCCAGCAGCCCGATCAGCTCCAGCCGGTAGGACTGCCACACCGCCTCGGTGCCGACGTGGGCGTCGGGGGAGCTGGTGCACCACCAGTGCAGGTCGGCCCCACCCTCGCCCCAGCCGCGCCGGTCGTACTCCCCGACGGTGGTCTGCAGCACCTGGGCACCGTCGGCCAGCGTCACCCACTCCTCGGTCCGGCGGATCGGCAGCTGCCAGCAGACGTCGGGCTTGGTCTCCATGGGCGGGCGGCCCTGGCGCAGCGCCAGCTGGTGCAGCGCGCAGCCGGGGCCACCGGCGAATCCGGGTCGGTTGAGGAAGACGCAGGCGCCGTCCGTGCGGCGGGTGCGCAGCGCCGGCTCGTCGTCGAGGTCGTCCTCCTCCAGGTAGCCCTGCGGCCCCAGGCCCTCGCGGTGCAGCTGCCAGTCCTGCTCGGTCAGCTCGGCCACCGCTGCGGCGAGCCGGTCGCGGTCGTCGGCGTCGCTGAGGAACGCGCCGTGCGAGCAGCAGCCGTCGTCGGGCCGCCCCGCCACCGTGCCCTGGCAGGCGGGGGTGCCGAACACGCAGGTCCAGGACGACAACAGCCAGGTCAGGTCGGCCCGAACCTGGTGCTCGGGATCGTCCGGATCGGTGAGCTCCACCCACTCCCGGGGGAAGCCCGAGGCCACTTCAGCACTGGCGGTCACAGCACCCGACGGTAGACCGGCTACCGTGTGGCCCGTGCGATTAGGGGTGCTGGACGTCGGCTCGAACACTGTGCACCTTCAGGTGGTGGATGCCCATCGTGGCGCCCATCCCACGCCGATGAGCTCGACCAAGACGAACTTGCGGCTCATCGAGTACCTGGACAGCTCCGGGCACATCTCCCGCGACGGCGTCGACCGGCTCTGCGCGGCCGTCAGCGAGTCCGCGGCCGTGGCCGAGACCTCGCGCTGCGAGGAGATGATGGCCTTCGCCACCTCCGCCGTGCGCGACGCGGGCAACAGCATCGAGGTGCTGGACGCCGTCCGGGACCGCACCGGGGTGTCGCTGCAGGTCCTGTCCGGACCGGACGAGGCGCGGCTGACCTTCCTCGCCGTGCGCCGCTGGTGCGGCTGGAGCGCCGGGCGCATCCTCGGCCTGGACATCGGCGGCGGGTCGCTGGAGCTGGCGCTGGGCATCGACGAGGTGCCCGACCTGGCGCTGTCGCTGCCGCTGGGTGCCGGGCGGCTCACCGTGGACCACCTGCGGCAGGACCCGCCCACGCGGGCAGAGGTGGAGTCGCTGCGCGAGTGGCTGGACTCCGAGCTGCGCAGCACCGCCAAGGAGCTCAACGACCAGGGCCGTCCCGACAAGGCGGTGGCCACCTCCAAGACGTTCCGCTCGCTGGCTCGCCTCACCGGAGCCGCCCCGTCGGCAGCCGGGCCGCGGGTCCGCCGGGTGCTCACCGCGGAAGGCCTGCACCAGCTGGTCCCGCTGATCACCCGGATGTCCGGCGCCGACCTCGCCGAGGTCGACGGCGTGAGCCGCTCCCGGTCCTACCAGCTGGTGGCCGGGGCGCTGGTGGCCGAGGCGGCCATGCGGGCGCTGCAGCTCGAGGAGCTGGAGATCTGCCCCTGGGCGCTGCGCGAGGGCATGGTGCTGCGTCGACTGGACCGGGCTGAGAACGGGCTGTGACGCGCGCCGGGGGGACGCACGAGCAGGAGCCGACGTCGGCGGTGACGGTCGCCGAGCTGCTGGCTCGCAACGGCCGTGCCCCGGTCGCGCCAGGCGGACGCCGCCGTCGCTCCGACCCAGCGCCGGACCCTGCTGCTGAACCCGCAACCACCGCCGAGCCGGCCGCAGCTGCTGTGCCCACCACCCCTGCGCCCACCACCCCTGCGCCCACCACCGGTGCCGCGCAGGTGTGCGGCGAGCTGGCGCTGGCCGTGCTGGCGGGGGTGCTGGCGTGGCTGGTGTTCCGCTGGCTGTGGCAGACCTGGCCGCTCGCGGCGGTTGGTCTTGCCGCCGTGGCCACCACCGGTACCGTTCTGGTTGTCCGGCTCGGTCATCGGGGGGAAGATCTCATGAGCACGCCGCTGTCGATCGTGGTGGGTCTCGTGGTGACCATGAGCCCCGCCCTGGTGACGCTGGCCGGCGGATGACGACAGGTGACTGGCAGATGACTTCCGAGAGCAGCTGGTCCGCGCCGCAGCGGCCCATCCCCATCGCGCTGTCCACGGCCTCGGTCTACCCCGAGTCGGTGGAGAGCGGCTTCGAGCTGGCCGCCGACCTGGGCTACGACGGCGTCGAGCTGATGGTGTGGACCGACCCGGTCAGCCAGGACCCCGCCGCGGTGGGCCGGCTGATCCGTCGGTACGGCGTGCCGGTCCTGGCCGTGCACGCTCCCTGTCTGCTCATCACCCAGCGGGTGTGGGGCTCCGACCCGGTGGCGCGGCTGGACCGGGCGGTGGACACCGCGGCCGTGCTGGGTGCCAGCACCGTGGTGGTGCACCCGCCGTTCCGCTGGCAGCGCCGCTACGCCGACGGCTTCGCCGACCAGGTCGCCGAGCTCGAGGAGCGCAGCGACCTCGTGGTGGCGGTGGAGAACATGTTCCCGCTGCGCACCGACCGCTTCTTCGGTGCCGGTGCCTCCGGTGCCGAGCGGCTGGCTCGCCGCGGGGGCGGGCCGGGCCCGTCCATCTCCGCGTTCTCGCCGTCCATCGACCCCACCGAGGTGGGGTACCCGCACTACACCCTGGACCTCTCGCACACCGCGACGGCGGGCACCGACGCCGTGGCCATGGCCACCAGGATGGGCTCGCGGCTGGCGCACCTGCACCTGGCCGACGGGGACGGCGCCGCCGTGGACCAGCACCTGGTGCCGGGCTACGGCAGCCAGCCGTGCGCCCACGTCTGCGAGACGCTGGCCGCCACCGGGTTCGACGGTGTGGCCGTGCTGGAGATCAACTCCCAGTCCGCCCGCACCCGGCGCGACCGGGCCGCGATGCTCGCCGAGGCGCTCGCCTTCGCGCGCCGCCACCTCAAGCGCTGACTCCGGGCCCAGCCTCACTGCGGCCCACGACGCCGGTGGCGCGGGCGGCAGTGATAGGGATGGGGCATGAACGCACCGTTTCGCGCCGCCCTCGAGCTGACGGCCGACCCCAGCGACAACCCTGACGTGCAGCTGTTCCACGCCCAGCTCGGCGAGCTCTGGACGATCGGACCCAAGGCCCACGGCGGCCTGCTGCTAGCCCTGTGCGCCCACGCCGCCGAGCAGGCGCTGGGCGTGGCCGGGGTGGAGCCGCTGGCGGTGTCCGCGAGCTTCCTCAGCCCGCCCGACCCCGGTGCGGTGCAGCTGCGGGCCGTGGTGACCAAGCGCGGCCGCACCGTGTCGCTGGTGGAGGTGCAGCTGCGCCAGGGTGCCCGCACCGCGGTGCAGGTGGTGGTGACCCTGGGCCCGGCCGAGACCGGCGCCGGTCCGTTCGAGCGGGCGCACCCGCTGCAGGAGCTGCCGGTGGATCCGCCGTCGGACACCATCGACGTCCGCGCCCACCCGATGGGCGACATCGTGAACGTGTCCAAGGCCTGCGAGATGCGGGTGGACCCGACGACCGCCGCGTACCTGCGCGGCGAGGTGGCCAGCGACCCGGTGATCCGGCTCTGGGTGCGCCCCACCGGCGAGGACCCGGACGCGTTGTTCGCGCTGATGGCCGGCGACGTCGCGCCGCCGGTCACCCTCAACCTGGGCCGGCAGGGTTGGGCACCCACCGTCCAGCTCACCGCGCTGCTGCGCGCGCAGCCCGCGCCCGGCTGGCTGCGGGTGGAGATGAGCACCAGCGTGGTGGGCGGCACCTGGTTCGACGGCGACGCGGTGGTGATCGACTCCAAGGGAACGATGGTCTGCCAGGCCCGCCAGCTGGCGATGGCGCCAGCTCCCGCTGCGCCGCTGCCAGGCCGCTGACGCACCACCCGCGCATGACACCATGGCAGCCATGACGAGGGTTGCGGTGCTGGGTGCGGGAACGATCGGTGAGGCCCTGCTGGCCGGGCTGCTGCGGGCGGGTCGTGCTCCCGACGACCTGGTGTTCACCGAGCGCTACGCCGAGCGGGCTGCCGAGCTCGAGGCGCGCCACGGCGTGCGGGCCGTCACGCCGGCCGAGGCCGCTGCGCACGCCGACGTGCTGTTCGTCGCGGTCAAGCCGCAGGACGTGGACGCCCTGCTGGGCGAGCTGGCCGGGATCGACCCCACCACCCTCGTGGTGTCGCTGTGCGCCGGGCTGCCCACCATCACCTTCGAGGGGCAGCTGCCTGCCGGCACCCCGGTGGTGCGGGTGATGCCCAACGCCCCGATGGTGGTCGGCCAGGCGATGAGCGCGCTGTCGCCGGGCCGGGCCGCCACCGAGGCGCACCTGGACCTCGCCGAGGAGCTGATGAGCGCGGTGGGCCGGGTGGTGCGAGTGCCGGAGAGCCAGCAGGACGCGGTCACCGCGCTGTCGGGCTCCGGGCCGGCGTACTTCTACCTCGTGGTGGAGGCGCTCGTCGACGCGGGCGTCATGCTCGGGCTGAGCCGGGCGGTGGCCACCGAGCTGGCCACCCAGTCGGCCCTGGGCGCGAGCACCGTGCTGCGCGAGACCGGCACCCACCCGGTGCTGCTGCGCGAGGGCGTCTCCTCCCCGGGAGGCACCACCGCTGCCGGAGTCCGCGCACTGGAGGACCATGGGGTGCGAGCTGCGATGTACGCGGCGGTCGAGGCGGCACGCGACCGCTCCGTGCAGCTCGGCGCACCCTCGAAGTCCTGACCACACTCATCCCACAAACCCCAGCCGTCCCGCTAGGCTCGGACAAGCACGTGCGTGTCCCGTTCCGTCGGAGGGGAAGCCCGACGGCGCGACACGTGCCGGAAGTCGGTAACCATGTCTGCAGAACGATCCGGCCCCGAAGGTGTGGGCCCTTCTCGAAGCACGAGCCCGATCGGGGGTTCCGGCGACGGGCCCGCCGCGCTGGCCGACACCCAGTTCCTCACCGTGGCCGAGGTGGCCAAGGTGATGCGGGTGTCCAAGATGACCGTGTACCGCCTGGTGCACAGCGGCGAGCTGCCCGCCGTGCGGGTGGGTCGGTCCTTCCGGGTGCGCGCCGCAGCAGTTCACGCCTACCTGGAGACGTCCTACTTCGACGCGGGCTGACCGTGCCGGCAGGGACCCGAGCGGATACCGTGGTCAGGCGAAGCGCCAGGGCCTAGTAAGGTGTTGCGCAGTTGGTGCTGTGTTGGCGCCTGAGCTCAACCGCCCGTGCACCTGACAGGCTCGAACGAACTACCTACAGACGGCGAGGACATACCCACATGGGTTCAGTGATCAAGAAGCGACGCAAGCGGATGTCGAAGAAGAAGCACCGCAAGCTGCTGCGCAAGACCCGTGTGCAGCGCCGCAAGCTCGGCAAGTAGCCCTACGCGACTTCGCGTGCGGCGCAGCCCGTCACCCCGTGCAGTGCTGGTCGCCCAGCACCCCGCACCTCCGGTGGCGGGCTGTCTTGCGCCTCCGGCCGGAGTGCGGGGGTGAGCGCGCCGGCCGAGCCGCCCCGCGTGGTGCTGGTCACCGGCGGCAGCGGTTTTCTCGCCTCCCAGCTGGCCACCCGGCTCGCCCACCGCGAGTCGGTGCAGCGCGTCATCGCGGTGGACGCGGTGCGCCCACACCGGCGGTCCCTGGGCCGCAGCGAGTTCCACCAGGCCGACCTGGGTGACCACGCGCTGGTCACGCTGCTCGAGCAGGCCGAGGTGGACACCGTGGTGCACGCCGGGGTGCACAAGGGCCCGCAGCGCCCCGGCTACGAGCGCAGCGGCGCCCGTCTGGACGTGCTGGGCACCCTGCAGCTGCTCGCGGCCTGCCAGCACGCACCGCGGGTGCGCCGGCTGGTGGTGGTGTCCTCCGCCGCCGTCTACGGCGCCGGGCCGCGCGATCCCGCTCTGTTCGGCGAGGACGAGCCGGCCCACTCCGTGGTCAGCCGCGGTGCCGCCGACGCCGTCGAGGTGGAGAGCTGCGTGCGCACCTTCGCCCGCCGGCGCACCGACGTGGCCGTGAGCGTGCTGCGCCTGGCGGACCTGGTCGGCCCGCAGGTGCGAGGCCCGTTGACGGAGCACCTCACCATGCCCGTGGTGCCCACCCCGCTGGGCTTCGACGCCCGGCTGCAGATGCTGCACTCCGACGACGCCCTGGCGGCGCTGGAGCTGGCCACCGTGGTCGGCGTGCCCGGGGTGTTCAACGTGGCCGCTGACGGGGTGCTGACGCTGTCGCAGGCGGTGCGCCGGGCCGGACGCGTGCCGCTGCCGCTGCCGGTGCCCGCCCTGGCCCCGGTGGGCCGGGTGCTGCGCGGTACCCGACGAGTGAGCTTCTCGGCTGCACAGGTGGCGCTGCTGACCTACGGCCGTGTGCTGGACACCAGCCGGGTGCGGGGGGCGCTGGGCTTCCGTCCGCGGTGGAGCACTGCCGACGCCTACGACAGCTTCCTGCGCGCGCAGGGACTGCGTCCGCTCACCGACCAGCCCGTTGTGCGAACCTTGACCGCGGGAGCAACGACGGTGGGGGGACTGCTGAGATGAGCGCCAAGGTGATTCCGCTGCACCACGACGCGGGGCCCGCGCACGGGGCGGACCGCGACGCCGACGGAGTGGGGAGCGAGCCTGCCGGTGGGTTGGCCGGGCACCTCGCGGGCGTGGCTGCCTTCCTGCGGCGCCGGCTGGACGGGGCCTACCCGGTCGACGAGTTCGGCTTCGACCCCGACCTCAACGACCACGTGCTGGTGCCCGCGCTGCGGCCGCTGTTCGACTCCTGGTTCCGGGTCAGCGTCACCGGGCTGCACAACGTCCCCGACACCGGCAGCGCCTTGGTGGTGGCCAACCACTCCGGGGTCATTCCGCTGGACGCCCTGATGACCGCGGTGGCTCTGCACGACCACCATCCCGCCCACCGCCCGCTGCGGATGCTGGGCGCCGACCTGTTGTTCGAGACGCCGGTGCTGGGCTCGCTGGCCCGCAAGGCCGGGCACACGCTGGCCTGCGCCGCGGACGCACAGCGGCTGCTGGAGACCGGCGAGCTGGCGGCGGTGTGGCCCGAGGGCTTCAAGGGCATCGGCAAGCCCTTTTCCGAGCGCTACCGGCTGCAGCGCTTCGGACGCGGCGGTTTCGTCGCGTCGGCTCTGCGAGCGGGGGCGCCGATCATCCCCTGCTCGATCGTCGGTGCTGAGGAGATCTACCCCAAGATCGGCGACCTCACGGTGGCGGCCAAGGCGCTGGGGCTGCCCTACTTCCCGGTGACGCCGCTGTTTCCACACCTGGGTGCGCTCGGGCTGTTGCCGCTGCCCACCAAGTGGTACATCGAGTTCGGCGAGCCGATCGACACGGCGTCGATCGGCCCGGCGGCGGCCGAGGACCCGATGATGGTCTTCGACCTGGCCGACCAGGTGCGCGACACCATCCAACAGACGCTCTACCGGCTGCTCTCCCAGCGGCGCAACGTGTTCCTGGGCTGAGTCGACCTCGGGCCGACGGCCGCTCGGCTGCGCTCAGGCGCCGCGGCGGTGGCTCATCCCGGCCGCCACGGCGCCGGCCACGGCGCCGGCGCCCAGCAGCGAGGGGACGCCGATCTTGGCGGCCTTGCGGCCGGTGCGGAAGTCCCGGATCTGCCAGCCGCGGGCCTTGGCCACCTCGCGGAGGTCCTGGTCGGGGTTGACCGCCACCGCGTTGCCCACCACCGACAGCATGGGCACGTCGTTGTGGCTGTCGGAGTAGGCGGTGCACCGACGCAGGTCCAGGCCCTCGCGGGCGGCCAGGGAGCGCACCGCCTGCGCCTTGGCCGTGCCGTGCAGGATGTCGCCCACCAGGCGACCGGTGAACTTGCCGCCCTCGCTCTCGGCCACGGTGCCCAGCGCGCCAGTGAGGCCGAGGCGGCGGGCGATGATCTCGGCCAGCTCGACGGGGGTGGCGGTGACCAGCCAGACCTGTTGGCCGGCGTCCAGGTGCAGCTGTGCCAGCGCCCGAGTTCCGGTCCAGATCTTGTCGGCGATGAGCTCGTCGTAGATCTCCTCGCCGAGGCGGCGGATCTCGGCGGTCTCCCGTCCGGCCACGAACGACAGCGCCTGCTCGCGGCCGCTGGCCACCGAGGCGACGTGCTCCTTGCCGCTGACCCGAAAGCGGACCTGGTGCCAGGCGAAGCCCATCACGTCGCCGGCGGTGAAGTACTTGCGTGCGGCCAGCCCCCGCGCGAAGTGCAGGATGCTGGCGCCGATCACCATGGTGTTGTCGACGTCGAAGAAGGCGGCCGCGGTGAGGTCCCGGGGAACCGGCGGCGGGGGATCGGGGACCGGCGTGTCGGGTGTGTCCTGGCCGGAGCCGAGCTCGAGGCCTGCCGTTGCGTCCGGAGGCTCCGCAGCGCTGACGGCCCGGGCGCGCCTGGCCGCCTTGAGCCCGGCAGTCGCGCTGGCCTCCCCGGCGATGGCCGCACGAATCTGCGCGGGACTGGGAACGGCACGGCCGAACCGTCTGTTCTCTCGAGGCAAGCGCACCTCCCGACTCCCTCTGCTCCGACCACGGGGAACGTCGCCGAGCGAACGTCCGGGCAGTGCTCGGGCGACGAGCGACCGCGTGCACCCACCTTAGCCGTCGCCGCACAGCGCCAGAGGGCCGTGTCAACGAGACCGGCTGAGTGGCGGGAAGGGCGCGCGGGCGGCTGCGGGGGAGGAGCGGCACGGGGCCAGCCCCCCGCCCGGGGTTGCTAGTGCGAGACCGCGAGCCGGAGCGACTCGCTGGCGGTGCGGTCCGCGCCGGTGCGGTCAGCGGTGCGCAGGGCGGCGAGCAACCGGCGCTGCATGCGGGAGCGGGCGGCACGGGACGGGTCGAGAGCCGGGCCGGCGGCGACCAGCGCGGCCACCACCGTGTCCTCGGACGCAGTCGGCACGAGCCGCAGCTGGTGTTCGTTGAGAATCTCGCGTTCAGGCCACACGCCTGACCTCGCTCCCTCTCGCACGGCTGACGCTTTCCTCGCGTGCTGTGGACCCCACCAAGCAGCCGATCGGGCAACCAGGTAATGGTTCCTCGCACCTTCACAGAGAAAACGAGCGCCCTGTGCAACAGATACGGGGACGGCCGTCACTTTCCGTTGAGCGGGATCACCAGAAGAAAGGTGTTACGAAAGGTAAAAGACACTTTGCCGGTGGGTCAGCGCAAGGTGTCGGGCACGAGCTTGGCCAGCCGGCGCACGGCGCGATGCTGCAGCGCCTTGACCGCGCCCTCGTTGCGACCCATGGCCGCAGCCGTCTCCGAGACCGACATCCCCTGCAGGAACCGCAGGACGATGCACTCGCGCTGGTCGTCGCCGAGCTGGCGCACGCAGTCCAGCAGCTCGGCCACGATGCTCGCCGTGATGACCTCGTCCTCGGGGTCATCGGCGCTGTCGGAGTCCAAGATCTCCGCGGTGCTGAACTCCAGGCGGTGCCGACTCGACTTCATGTAGTCGAGAACGATGTTGCGGGCAATGGTGACGAACCACGCCCCCACGTCCTTGCCCTGATAGGTGATCGAGGCAATTCGGCGGAGGGCGCGGAGAAAGGTCTCGCTGGTGAGGTCCTCGGCCAGGGTGCGGTCGTTCACCCGGAACAGCACGTAGCGGAACACGATGTCGACGTAGCGGTCGTAGAGCTGGCCAAAAGCATCGGTGTCACCGGCCTGGGCGGCTCGCACCAGCTCCCAGGTGGCGAGGACCTGCTCCTCCTCCTCGGGCGTGCGCTCCGGGCGGGCGCCGAGCAGCGGGGCGGTGGTGGTCCGCCGGTCGACGTCCGCCAGCACTCCCGCGGTGGCAGCCACGTCGGGGGCCGCTTGCGGCACCAGCACCAGAGGCAGATCGAGAACCGTTGGGGCCGCGACGATCTCCACCGCCACAGCTGCGACGGACTCGTCGGGCGGGGACACGAAGCGCAGGTCAGCCCCCGGCTCGCCGGTGTCCTCGCCGTGCGTGGACGTGACCGCGAGCGACGCTGCTGTGCTGCTCATGCGGACAGGCCACCCTGCACGTCGACCGTGTCGGTGACCCGTCCTGCCCGAGTGCTGCTGCCGAGTGAGGACACCTGCTCCACCTGCTCCCCTGTCTGCAACGGTCCGTCGCTGCCACCGACGTGCACCTTGTCCGCGCCGCGGTCTCCCGCGACCGATCCAACGGGCGTGGGCAGAATCATAGCGGTGATGTCCATCGCCTTCATCCGCCCGTCACGATCAGGTGGTACAAGACGCCTCCCTGGGACACCGGTGGTGGCTCTTCCGCGGCTGCAGCCCGGGGCTCGCCCTGCGGTTCGCGGCGTGTTCACTGGATGGCGTCAGGACGCGACGGTGGGGCCGCCTCGGGCGGCAGGAGAAGGTGGCTGATGGTGCGAGTGGAGCTGCTCACGCGGCAGGGGTGCTCGGCGTGCACCACGGCGGCCGAGGAGCTGGCGGCGGTGTGCGCCGACTTCGGGCTGCCGTGGAGCGCGGTGGACGTCGACGAGGCGGCGACAACCCAGCCCGAGCTGCGCGCCGAGTACGGAGACCGGCTGCCGGTGGTGCTGCTGGACGGGCGTGAGCACAGCTATTTCGACGTGGACGAGCCCCGGCTGCGCCGCGACCTCGCGGCGGCCACCGGGCACCCGGAGGCCGGCGCGCCCTAGCCCCGGCCCGCCTGACCTGCGGCGCTGAACCGGGTGAGCGTCCCAGTGCGAACCCGCAGCATGACCTCACCCGCGCCCACCTCAGCTGGGCCGAGCACGCCTGGCCGCTCGCCGTCCGTGCGCCCCCGTCGCCCGGCCCTCGTCGCCGCCGTCGCTGGCGTGCTGGCGGTCGTGGCGGCGCTCGCCGTCGCCCACCTGTTCGCCGGGCTCGTCGACCCGGAGTCCTCTCCCTACCTCGCGGTGGGCAACGCGGCGATCGACCGCACGCCGGAGTGGGCCAAGTCCTTCGCGATCGAGCAGTTCGGCAGCAACGACAAGAAGGCCCTGCTCGTCGGCATGGGGATCGTGCTGCTGCTGGTGGGCGCGGTCGCCGGCCTGCTCACCCGGGTGCGGGTGGCGGCCGGGGTGGCGGTGCTGGTCGCGCTCGGGGCGGTCGGCGCGCTGGCCGTGCTCGACCGACCGGACACCGCGCGGGTGGGCGTGCTCTCTGCGCTGGTGGCTGCGGTGGTCGCGGTGTCCGTGCTCCTCACCCTGCTGCGGGCGGCGGCCGCGCCCGCCGTGTGCGACGACGGCGCGGAGGTGTCCCGGCGCAGCTTCCTGGGCACCTCGGCCGCGGTCGCCGTCGGCGCTGGCGTGGCCGGACTCGGCGGGCAGGCGGTGCTGTCGAAGGTGGACGCGTCGGTGGTGGGGACCCGGGCGGCTGCCCAGCCGCTGCCCCCGCTGCCCGCCGGGGTGGACTTCGTCGCCGACGGCGGCCTGCCCTTCACCACCAGCAACGACACCTTCTACCGGGTGGACACCGCGCTCTCGCCGCCCCAGGTCTCGGCCCGGGACTGGTCGCTGCGCATCCACGGGATGGTCGATCGCGAGATCACGCTCAGCTTCGACGAGCTGGTCAGCCGGCCGCTGGAGGAGCGGCGCGTGACGCTCACCTGCGTGTCCAACGAGGTGGGTGGGGACCTGGTGGGGTCGGCCGCCTGGGTCGGGGTGTCGCTGCGCGACCTGCTGCTGGAGGCCGGGGTGCAGGCCGGCGCCGACCAGCTGCTGTCCACCGCCATCGGCGGGTACTCGGCGGGCACCCCGCTGGCCACGGTCCTCGAGCCCGACCGCGGGGCGATGCTCGCCGTGAACATGAACGGCCAGCCGCTGCCGGTGGAGCACGGCTTCCCGGTGCGGATGCTGGTGCCGGGTGTGTACGGCTACGCCTCGGCCACCAAGTGGATCACCGACATCGAGCTGACCACCTTCGCCCAGAAGAAGGCCTACTGGGTTCCGCGGGGCTACGCCGAGCGGGCACCGATCAAGCTGCAGTCGCAGATCACCAGCCCCGGCGGGTTCGAGCAGGTCCCGGCGGGCCGGGTCACCGTCACCGGCACCGCCTGGCGACAGGGGGTGGGCATCCGCTCCGTCGAGGTGCGCCTGGACGACGGCCCCTGGCTGCCGGCCCGGCTGGGCACCGAGGTGGGCAGGGACACCTGGCGCATGTGGCGGATCGACCTGCCTGACGTGGGGGCCGGCAGCCACACCGTCACCTGCCGGGCCACCGATGCCGAGGGCAACCTGCAGGTGCAGGAGCGGGCGGCCACCCTCCCCGACGGGGCCTCGGGGTGGCACAGCGCGCTGTTCACCGTGGCGTGAGCGGCAGGTCACCCAGGGCGGGCGGCGGGACGGCCTGCACTGTCCACTCTGGACTGCCCGCGAAGTCCGTTACCCAACTGTGATGCCACCGGATCGAACCGGAGTGACTGCGAGGCACGAAGACCTGATCAGACGGCCCGGAAAGACCGGGCTCGCACGAACCAGGAGGACATTGACATGAGAAAGACTCAGCGACTCGCAGCTGTCGGTGCGCTCGCGGCACTCACCCTGTCCATCGCCGCCTGCAGCAACTCGGAGGAGGCCTCCACCGAGACCACCTCCGCGGCGCCCACCACCTCGGCGGCGGCCTCCAGCTCGGGGGCACCGTCCTCGGCGGCCGCAGCCGCCTCCAGCAGCGGGGTCACCACGGTTGCCGACATCTTCGGACCCGCGTGCTCCAGCGTGCCGAAGACCGGTCCGGGCTCGCCCGAGGGCATGGTCAACCAGCCGGTCGCCACCGCGGCCTCGGCCAACCCGCTGTTCTCCACCCTGGTCACCGCCGTCAAGGCGGCCGGGCTGGTCGACACCCTGAACAAGCCGGACGCCGCCTACACCGTGTTCGCGCCCACCGACGCAGCGTTCGCGGCGCTGCCGGCGGGCACCCTGGACACCCTGTTGAAGGACCCGAAGGGTGATCTCACCAAGATCCTGACCTACCACGTCGTGCCCCAGCGCTACGACGCCGCCGGCCTTGTCAAGGCGGGCTCGGTCAAGTCCGTCGAGGGTGAGTCGGTCACCATCACCGGCACCGCGCAGGCGCCGCTGATCAACCAGGTCCCGGTCGCCTGCGGCAACATCCCCACCGCCAACGCCACGGTCTTCGCCATCGGCCAGGTGCTGATGCCGCCGGCCATGAAGTGAGCTGAGCCGCCCCGGCTCCACGAACGAGCGCACACCACGGGCGCCCCGGCCATCGCCGGGGCGCCCGTCGGCGTCCGCTCCGCCGACGGCGAGGTGACCTCGGTCGCACCGAACGCGCTCGGGTGGCGCGGCGAACCGGCAGGGAAAGGGCGGAAACGTCCCAGACCAGGCGCAGAACCGGGTGTGGGCAGCAGGGCGGCGGCGAGTGCGGCGCAGGTCACGGGCGCTGCAGCACACACCGCCACGACTTTGTGCAGGCGTTCACAAGCGGTTACCGTGGGTTCTGAGACCCCCTCAGCCCCCGGGCGGAGCTGCGTCCCGACCGGCGCACCCGTGTGCCCACGTCCTGCTTTCGCCCAGCCCACCCGTGCGAGGAGTTGATCGTGACCGAGCCGAGTGCTCCTCGCACGATGCCGCGTGCTGGCGCCACCGCAGAGGCGGGCGAGTCTACCGTCGGCGCCTCGCGCCCCAAGCAGGGGTCGGGCGAGGAGGTCCGGGCGGTGCCCGAGGCCACGGTGGCGCGGCTGGCGCTGTACCTGCGCGTGCTGGGCTCGCTGGTCGAGGCGGGCACCCGCACGGTCTCCAGCGAGGAGCTGGCCGCGCTGGCCGGCGTCGGTTCGGCCAAGCTGCGCAAGGACCTGTCCTTCCTCGGCTCCAACGGCACCCGTGGGGTGGGCTACGACGTGCCCCGCCTGGTCGGCCGCATCGAGCAGGCGCTGGGCCTGAACCGCCGCCACCGGGTGGCCCTGGTGGGAGTGGGCAACCTCGGCCACGCACTGGCCGGCTACGACGGTTTCGCTGACCGCGGCTTCACCGTGACCGCGCTGTTCGACAACGACCCCGCGCGGGTGGGCACCCGGCTGGGTGAGCTGGAGATCCGGCACCTCGACGACGTCGACGCCGTGTGTGCAGAGCTGGAGATCAGCATCGGGGTGGTGGCCACCCCCGCCGCCGCGGCGCAGCAGGTGTGTGACCGACTGGTGGCAGCCGGAGTCGGCTGCATCCTCAACTTCGCGCCGGTGGCGCTGCAGGTGCCCGAGACCGTGGACGTGCGGCGGGTGGACCTCGCCGTGGAGATGCAGGTGCTCTCCTTCCACGGCGCCCGGCGCGCCGCCGGGCGGGCCGCGGGCACCCAACAGGCCGGCCAGTCCGGAGCTACAGAGCAGACGAGGTCTGGAGGAGATGGATCGGTGATTGTGCCGTGAGTGTTCTGCTCGTGGGGATGTCGCACCGCAGTGCCCCCGTGACCATGCTGGAGCGCGTCGCCGTCACCGATGGTGAGCGTCCCAAGCTGCTGGAGGGCTTGCTGCGCTCCCCCCACATCTCCGAGGCGCTGCTGGTGTCCACCTGCAACCGGGTGGAGATCTACGCGGTGGTCGATGCCTTCCACGGTGCCCTCACCGACGTCGGCGAGCTGCTCGCCGAGCACGCGCAGTCCGACGTCGCCGAGCTCACCCGTCACCTCTACGTTCGCTACAGCGAGTCGGCGGTGGAGCACCTGTTCTCGGTGGCCAGCGGCCTGGACTCCATGGTGGTGGGCGAGCAGCAGATCCTCGGCCAGATCCGGTCCGCCTACGCCGCCGCCGACGCCGAGCAGACCGCCGGCCGCACCATCCATGAGCTGGCGCAGCAGGCGCTGCGGGTGGGCAAGCGGGTGCACTCCGAGACCGGCATCGACTCCGCCGGTGCCTCGGTGGTCTCGGTGGCGCTGCAGCGGGCGGCCAAGGCCCTGGGCTCGGACGACCTCAGCGCACGCAAGGCCGTGGTGCTCGGTGCCGGGGCGATGGGCGGCCTGGCGGTCGCGCTGCTGCAGCGCGCCGGGGTGGCCAGCATCGTGGTGGCCAACCGCACCCCCGAGCGCGCCGCGAACCTGGCGGCCACCGCCGCCGAGGGCAACGTGGAGGCACGCGCCGTGGGGCTGGACGAGCTGCCTGCGGTGCTGGCCGACGCCGACGTGCTGGTCACCTGCACCGGCGCGGTCGGCGCGGTGGTCACCCTCGCCCAGGCCCACCGGGCGCTGGCCGCTCGCTCACCCGACCGTGGTCTCCTGGTGATCTGCGACCTGGGCCTGCCCCGCGACGTCGAGCCCGCCGTGGCCGACCTGCCCGGCGTGGTGCTGGTGGGGCTGGAGGCGCTGCAGCGCGCGCCGGAGGCCCACGCGGCCTCGGCCGACACCGATGCCGCCCGCGCCATCGTGGCCGCCGAGCTGTCCACCTACCTCGCCGCCCAGCGTGCCGCCGAGGTCACCCCCACCGTCACCGCGCTGCGTCGGCGCGCGGCGGAGGTGGTGGAGGCCGAGCTGCTCCGCCTGGAGACCCGCCTGCCCACGCTCGGCGACGTCGAGCGCGATGAGGTGGGCCGAGCGGTGCGCCGCGTGGTGGACAAGCTGCTGCACGCCCCGACGGTGCGGGTGAAGCAGCTGGCCGCCGCGCCCGGCGGCGACACCTACGCCCAGGCGCTGCGCGAGCTCTTCGAGCTCGGGCCGGGCGCGGTGGACGCCGTCGCGGCCTCCACCACCAACCCGCCCACCACGGGTCCGCCCACCACGAACACGCACACGGTCGTGCCGCCCTCGATCGCCGCGGACGTCCCCAGCGACGTCCCCACGGTCCTGGACAGCGCGTTGACCGAGGCAGCCATGAACGAGGCGACGCTGGCCGAGTACATCTCGAGCGCCGACCCCGCACGACACCACGGGAACGGAGAGCTGTGAGCACGGGAGTACTGCGAATCGGTACACGAGGGAGCCACCTGGCCCTCACCCAGGCAGGAACGATCAGGGACGCGCTCATCGCGCACGGCCAGCCGGCCGAGCTGGTGGTGGTCCGCACCGCCGGGGACGCCTCGGCCGCCCCGGTGGCGCAGATCGGCGTCGGGGTGTTCACCGCCGCCCTGCGCGAGGCCCTGGCCGACGGCGAGGTCGACGTGGCGGTGCACAGCTACAAGGACCTGCCCACCGCCGAGGACCCCCGCTTCGTCCTCGCGGCCGTGCCGGTGCGCGAGGACTCCCGCGACGCCCTGGTGGCCCGCGACGGCCTGGTGCTCGGCCAGCTGCCCGCCGGGTCCACGGTGGGCACCTCCGCGCCGCGACGGATCGCCCAGCTGCACGCCCTGGGCCTGGGCCTGGACGTGGTGCCGCTGCGCGGCAACATCGACTCCCGGCTCGCCCGGGTGCACGACGGTGAGCTCGACGCGATCGTGCTGGCCCGTGCCGGGCTGTCCCGGGTGGGTCGCCTCGGTGAGGTGACCGAGTCCTTCGACCCCGTGCAGATGCTGCCCGCCCCGGCCCAGGGCGCCCTGGCCATCGAGTGCCGTGCGGGGGAGGAGGACCTCGTCGGTCTTCTGTCAACTTTGGAAGATCGCTCCGCACGTGCCACGGTTGTGGCCGAGCGCGCGCTCCTCGCCGCGCTGGAAGCCGGCTGCACGGCCCCCGTCGGCGCAGTCGCGGAGGTCGTCGAGTCACTCACCGACGACGGCCGCATCATCGAGGAGATCTCGCTGCGAGCGTGCGTCGCAGCGCTCGACGGATCTGAGGTGCTGCGGGCGTCCGGCGTCGGTGCACTCACCGATCCCACCGCACTGGGCGAGTCGGTGGCTGCCGAGCTGCTCGACCTCGGCGCCCGCGACCTCGTCGAAGCACCACCTGTAGAGCCACAACCCTCACTGGAGAGTCACCCATGAGCAGAGCCCGCAAGACCACTCCTGGACGGATCCTGTTCATCGGGTCCGGACCAGGCGACCCGGCGCTGCTCACCGTCCGGGCGCAAACGGTCCTCGCCCACTCGAGGATGGCCTTCCTCGACCACGACGTGGCCACCGGGGTCGCTGACCTGATCGGCACCGCGCTGCCCGAGCCGGCCGAGGGCGAGGGCCCCGTGGCCGACGTCCGCCCGGCCGTGGGCGAGCCCGCCGAGGTCGCCAAGGCGCTGGTGGCCGAGGCCAAGGCCGGCCACGACGTGGTGCGCCTGGTCGCTGGGGACCCGCTGTCCACCGACTCCGTCGTCGCCGAGGCGCAGGCCGTGGCCCGCACCTCCGTGCAGTTCGAGTTTGTGCCCGGCCTGACCGGTGCCACCGCGGTGCCCACCTACGCCGGCATCGCCATCGGCTCCGAGCACACCGTGGTCGACGTGCGCGGTGACGTGAACTGGGCGGCCGTGGCAGCCGCCCCGGGCCCGCTGGTGCTCAACGCCACATCCGGCCACCTGGCCGAGACGGCCAGCGCGCTGGTCGAGCACGGCATGGCCTCGCAGACTCCGGTGTCCATCACCACCAACGGCACCACCTGCAACCAGCGCACCCTCGACGCCACGCTGGCCACCCTCAACGAGGTCGGCGGCGCGCTGCCCGGCCCGCTGGTGCTCACCATCGGCAAGCTCGTCACCCAGCGGCACAAGCTCTCCTGGTGGGAGACCCGGGCGCTGTACAGCTGGAAGGTGCTGGTGCCCCGCACCAAGGACCAGGCAGGCGTGATGAGCGAGCGGCTGCGCACCCACGGTGCCGTCCCCGTCGAGGTCCCCACCATCGCCGTGGAGCCGCCCCGCAGCCCCGCCCAGATGGAGCGCGCGGTCAAGGGTCTGGTGGACGGGCGCTACCAGTGGGTGGTGTTCACCTCCACCAACGCCGTCCGTGCGGTGTGGGAGAAGTTCGCCGACTTCGGCCTGGACGCGCGCGCCTTCTCCGGCGTGAAGATCGCCTGCGTGGGCGAGGCCACCGCGGAGAAGGTCCGCAGCTTCGGCATCCACCCTGAGCTGCTGCCCTCCGGCGAGCAGTCCAGCGTGGGCCTGCTGGCCGACTTCCCGCCCTACGACGACGTGTTCGACCCGGTGGACCGCGTGCTGCTGCCCCGCGCCGACATCGCCACCGAGACGCTGGCCGAGGGCCTGCGCCTGCGGGGGTGGGAGATCGACGACGTCACCGCCTACCGCACCGTGCGCGCGGCGCCGCCAGCGGCCAGCACCCGCGAGATGATCAAGACCGGTGGCTTCGACGCGGTCTGCTTCACCTCCTCCTCCACGGTGCGCAACCTGGTGGGCATCGCCGGGAAGCCACACGCCCGCACCATCGTTGCCTGTATCGGACCGAAGACCGCCGAGACTGCTGCGGAGTTCGGCCTGCGGGTGGACGTGCAGCCGGAGACCGCCGACATCCCGTCGCTGGTGGACGCGCTCGCCGAGCACGCGGCCCGGCTTCGGGCCGAGGGCGCGCTCCCGCCGCCCCGCAAGAAGGTCCGCAGCAGGCGCTAGCCAGAGAAGGGGAGACCACCCGTGGTTCCCATTGACCGACCCCGCCGACTTCGCCGCACCCCCGCGATGCGCAGGCTGGTGGCAGAGACCGCCGTGCGCCCGCAGCAGCTGGTGCTGCCGATGTTCGTGGCCGAGGGGCTCACCGAGCCCCGTCCGATCGCGTCCATGCCCGGCGTCGTCCAGCACACGCTGGACTCGCTGCGCGCGGCGGCGGTGGAGGCCACCGCGGCCGGCGTCGGCGGGCTGATGCTCTTCGGCGTGCCCGCGGAGCGTGACGCCACCGGGTCCGGTGCCATCGACGAGAACGGCATCCTCAACGTGGGCCTGCGGGCGCTGCGCGAGGAGCTGGGCGAGGACACGGTGCTGATGGCCGACACCTGCCTGGACGAGTTCACCGACCACGGCCACTGCGGCGTGCTCGCCGAGGACGGCAGCGTGGACAACGACGCCACCCTCGAGCTCTACGTGGAGATGGCGGCGGTGCAGGCCGCCAGCGGTGCGCACGTGGTCGGCCCCAGCGGGATGATGGACGGGCAGGTGGAGGCCATCCGGATGGGCCTGGACCTGGTGGGTCACACCGACACCGCGATCCTGGCCTACTCGGCCAAGTACGCCTCGGCCTTCTACGGGCCCTTCCGCGAGGCGGTGGGCTCCACCCTGCGTGGGGACCGCAAGACCTACCAGCAGGACCCGGCCAACCGGCGGGAGTCTCGCCGTGAGGTGGACCTGGACATCGCCGAGGGCGCCGACATGGTGATGGTCAAGCCGGCCATGTCCTACCTCGACGTGCTGCGCGAGACCGCCGACCGCTCACCGCTGCCGGTGGCGGCCTACCAGGTCTCCGGCGAGTACGCGATGATCGCCGCCGCCGCGGCCAACGGCTGGATCGACCGGGACCGGGCGATCCTGGAGTCGGTGACCAGCATCCGCCGTGCCGGGGCCGACATCGTGCTGACCTACTGGGCGACCGAGGTCGCCGGGTGGGTGCGGTGAACGGTCCACCCCCGGCCGGTCCGGGCGGGCAGTACCCGCCGCAGGGCTGGCAGGGCGGCCCGCCGCCGGGTTGGCAGGGCGGCCCGCCGCCGGGCCGGGCTCCGCGCCCGCCCCGGCCTCCGCTGCCTCACGAGCTGCGCCTGGCCGTCTACCTCTGGCTGGCCAGCCTGGTGGTCGGCGTCATCGGCGTGGTGGTCTCCTTCGGCACCGCCCGCACCGCCCTGCGCGAGGAGGTCGACGCGCAGCTGTCCGGCAATCCCGACCTGGCCACCGTGGACCCCGACCTGGTCGTGGTGATCGCGGTGGTGCTGCAGAGCGTCGTGTGGGTGGCGCTGGTGCTCTTCCTGCTCTGGCGCCTGGCCGTGGGGTCGGCGTGGGCCAGGGTGGTGCTCACCGTGGTGGCCGTGCTCAACGTGGTGTCCACCGCGGTGTCCGTGAGCGGCGCAGAGCCGCTGGACGCGCTGCTGCAGGTGGTCAACGCGCTGCTCATCGCCTGCGCCGTGGTGTGCACCTACTCCGAGGGGGCCAAGCAGTTCCTCGCCCCCACCCGAGGCCGGTGAGCACCTCGCCCCTGCTGTTCGCCGAGCCCGGCGGACGGTGGCGCACCGTGGCCTACGGACCCGCGCTCTGCCTGCTGGCGGTGCTGCTGGAGCTGGTTCTGGGCGTGCCCGTGCACTGGTTCACCCTCATCGCCATCGCGCTGCTGCTGGCCGGGATCGCCGCGCTGCAGGTGGTGGGCGCCCGCAAGCACTGCACGGTCGAGCTGACGCCCACCGTGCTGCGCCAGGGCACCGAGGAGCTGCCCGTGCGCGAGATCGCCGCCATCTTCGACGAGCCCGGTGAGCGGGCGTGGGACGACGACCTCGAGCCGTGGGAGCTGGCCCGGGCGCTGGGGGAGTCGCACAGCGTCCCCCGACACCGGGTGGGGGTGGGCCTGGAGCTCGCCGACGGTCGGCTGGTGCAGGCGTGGGCGCGCAAGGACCGGGCGCTGCGCTCGGCGCTGCAGGAGGTGGTGCACCCGTGAGGCGCACCTGGGCAGTGCTGGTCGCCGTGCTGCAGGTGGTGCTCGCGGTGGTCCTCGTCGTCGCTGCCGGCTGGTGCTGGAGCCGCGGCATCGAGGTGGCCGACTTCCCGCCCTACACCGCCGACACCACCGTGCAGCCGGTCACCTTCTACTCCGGTCCGTGGCTGGGCGGGGCCATCGGCTGCGTGGTGCTGGCCGGGCTGCTCGTCGTGGACGGGCTGCGCCGGCTGTGGTCGGCCGGCGCGCTACCGGGGCTGTTCCGGGGCTGAGCCCGTCCCCGCCCCGGGGTGGGGTCGGCACGTAGTGCATGGGGTCTGTGCGTCGCTCAGGTGGCGGCAGGTCCCTTCACCTGCCGGCTCTCGCGAGGGCCGATGGCCACCAGATCGATCGTCCGATGTCGTGCGAGAGAGCCGGGACGAGGATGCTGCGCACCACGATGGTGTCCAGCAGCACGCCGAAGGCCACCGCGAAGCCCAGCTCGGCCAGGAACACCACGGGCAGCACTCCCAGGACCGCGAACGTCGCGGCCAGCACCACCCCGGCCGAGGTGATGACGCCTCCGGTGACGGCGAGGCCGCGCAGCACGCCCTCCCGCGTCCCGTGCTTCAGCGACTCCTCCCGGATCCGGGTCATCAGGAAGATGTTGTAGTCGATGCCCAGGGCCACCAGGAAGACGAAGGCGAACAGCGGGAACTCCTGGTCGGCGCCGGGGAAGTCGAAGACGTGGTCGAACACTAACCCGCACACGCCGAGCGTGGCGGCGAAGGACAGCACCACCGTGGCGATGAGCAGCACCGGCGCCAGCAGCGAGCGCAGCAGCAGCGCGAGCACCAGCAGGATCACCACCAGCACCACCGGGATGATGAGGTTGCGGTCGCGCACCGCCGCGGCCTGCACGTCCACGGTGCTGGCCGAGCTGCCCCCGACCCGGGCGTCGGCGCCGGGCACCGCGTGCAGCGCCGTCCGCAGGTTCTCCACGGTGTTCAGCGCCTCGGGGGAGTCGTAGGAGTCGGCGAGCACTGCGTTGACCACGGTGCGCCCGTCGATCGGGGTGACCTGCAGCTCCGGCGGCACGCAACCGGGCGCGGGGGCCGCCGCCGCGGGGGCCGCACCGCCGGAGCCGGCGCCGAGGGCGGCGAGCTTGGCGTAGTCCTCCTGCACGCACACCGAGCCGGGTGCGGTGGCCACGCCAGGCACCTGGGCGGCCGCCGCGGTCACCTCCGCCACGGCGCTGGCGTTGGTGGTGATCACCGCCGGGGCCCCGGTGCCCCGGGCGAAGGCAGCGTCGTAGAGCTCCTGGCCGACCACGGCGTCCGGGCGGTTGGTGAAGCCCTCGGAGGCGCTGAGCGTGCCGGTCTGCAGCGCGCCCATGCCGGTGACGCACAGCAGCAGGGCCACCGTGGCCCCCACCCACGCGGGACGGTCGCGGCGGCCGACCACCGCCGCGATGCGCCCCCACAGGCCGTGGGTGGCCAGGTCGGCGGCGCGGTCCACCCGCGGGATGCGGGGCCAGAACACCCAGCGCCCGGCCAGGGCCACCGCCACCGGCAGGAAGGTCATCATCACCAGCAGCGTGCAGGCGATGCCGATCGCGGCCACCGGGCCCAGGCCCTGGTTGGAGCGCAGCTCGGAGAAGGTCAGGCACAGCAGGCCCACCATCACCGTGACCGCGGAGGCCACGATGGCCGGCGCCGACCTCCGCCAGGCCCGGATCATCGCGTCGGCTCGGCTGGGACAGCTGTGCAGCTCCTCGCGGTAGCGGGAGATGAGCAGCAGGGCGTAGTCGGTGCCCGCGCCCAGCACGAGCACGAAGAGGATGCCCTGGCTCTGCCCGGTGAGGGTGACCACGTCGGCGTCGGCCAGGAAGTAGATGAGCATGGACGACAGGCCCAGCGCCAGCAGTGCGGAGAACAGCGGGAAGAACCACAGCACGGGCGAGCGGTAGACCACCAGCAGGATGGCGATGACCACCGAACCTGCGGCGACCAGCAGCACGCCGTCGATGCCGCTGAAGGCGTCGATGAAGGCCACCAGCAACCCGCCCGGGCCCGCCGAGTGCACCGCCAGGTCGGCCGAGCCCGGGTCGTCGGTCACCGCGGCTCGGGCGGCAGCCAGGAGGTCCTCCTCCACCGTGACCAGCTCGTCGCCCGGCACGCCCACGCCGGCCTGCTTGGCCACCAGCGGCGCGTAGATGGACGCGGTGGTGCCGTCGACGGAGACCTGCGGCGCCGTGACGGCGGCGGTCTGCACGCCGTCGACGCCCTTGATGGCGTCGAGGGCCTGGGTGAGGCTGGCGCGGTCGGGGTCGGTCAGGCCGGTCTCGCGGTGGAACACCACGAAGCCGGGCAGGGCCTCCACGTCCAGGAAGCGGGCCGACTCCTCGCCCACCTTGGTCGACTCCGCCGTGGCTGGCAGGTACGAGGCGTTGTCGTTCTTCTGGACCTCGGTGAGCTTGCCCTGGTAGCTGCCGCCGAACCCGC
Source organism: Rhodococcus sp. Z13_19A (assembly GCF_058133575.1). NCBI lineage: Bacteria > Bacillati > Actinomycetota > Actinomycetes > Mycobacteriales > Nocardiaceae > Rhodococcus > Rhodococcus sp. Z13_19A. The sequence goes on along the minus strand of NZ_JBYUNN010000001.1, from coordinate 395,041 downwards.
CGGCGAGCAGGGCCAGCAGCGCCACTGCGATGATGGCGAAGAAGGGGAAGCCGCGGGCCAGCGGGGAGCGGCCGGTGTCCGGTTGGGTCGGCTCATCTGTCTTGGTCATCGTGGTCTCCGGTTGGGTCTCCGGGTCGGGTCATCCGAGGGAGGGACCAGCCAGCCGTCGAGCGGCTGAAGGACCGATGCACAGTGATCTCGATCATGGCACGGGTGAGGTCGGTGTGGGGTTTCGCGCAGGGCTTCCACCCCTGGTCAGCGCCGGTGGTGAGGATCTCAGGCCCCAGCCGCCGCAGGCCGTTCCGGACTGGGACAATGGCCTGGTGACTGTTTCCAAGCACGATGACCGGGATGCCGCGCAGCCCCCTGCCGACCCCTTCGCCGGACCCCGCTCCCGGGCGCTGTTCGCCCGGGCGTCGGACGTCACCCCCGGCGGGGTCAACTCCCCGGTGCGGGCCTTCACCGGTGTCGGTGGCACCCCGCGCTTCATCGCCTCCGCCGCCGGCCCGTGGCTGACCGACGTCGACGGCGCCCGCTACGTGGACCTGATCTGCTCGTGGGGTCCGATGATCCTGGGCCACGCCCACCCCGCCGTGGTGGAGGCCGTGCAGCGCACCGCCACGCAGGGGCTGTCCTTCGGCGCGCCCACCGAGGGCGAGGTGGAGCTGGCCGAGGAGATCGTCCGCCGGGTGGAGCCGGTGCAGCAGGTGCGCCTGGTGAACTCCGGCACCGAGGCCACCATGAGCGCCGTGCGCCTGGCCCGGGGGTTCACCGGTCGCAGCGTCATCGTCAAGTTCGCCGGCTGCTACCACGGCCACGTGGACGCGCTGCTCGCCGACGCCGGCTCCGGCGTGGCCACCCTGGGGCTGCCCACCTCGCCGGGCGTCACCGGCGCCCAGGCCGCCGACACCCTGGTGCTGCCCTACAACGACCTGGACGCCGTGCGCGCGGCCTTCGCCGAGCGGGGCAGCGAGATCGCCTGCGTGATCACCGAGGCCGCCGCCGGCAACATGGGCACCGTGCCGCCGGAGCCGGGCTTCAACGCCGGGCTCAAGCAGCTGTGCGCCGACCACGGCGCCCTGCTGATCATGGACGAGGTCATGACGGGCTTTCGCACCTCCGCCTCGGGCTGGTACGGGGTGGAGGGTGTGGCCGGTGACCTGTACACCTTCGGCAAGGTGATGTCCGGTGGCCTGCCTGCGGCTGCGTTCGGTGGCCGCGCCGACGTGATGAGCCACCTCGCCCCGGCCGGCCCGGTGTACCAGGCGGGCACGCTCTCCGGAAACCCCGTCGCCGTCGCCGCGGGGCTGGCCAACCTGCGCGCCGCCGACGCCGACGTCTACGCCGGCCTCACCCGCAGCTCGGAGCGGCTGCAGGCACTGATCAGCTCCGCGCTGGACGCCGAGGGCGTGGCTCACCAGGTGCAGCGCGCCAGCAGCATGTTCAGCGTCTTCTTCACCGACGCGCCGGTGCGCGACTACGACCAGGTCAGGGCCACCCAGACGTGGCGCTACGCCCCGTTCTTCCACGCCCTGCTGGAGCGCGGCGTGTACGCCCCGCCGAGCGCCTTCGAGACGTGGTTCGTCTCCGCGGCGCTGGACGACGAGGCCTTCGAGGTGATCGCCGATGCCCTGCCGGCAGCGGCCCGCGCCGCTGCGGCGGCCACACAGGAAGCAGGCCAGTGAGCCCCGCCAGCAAGCCCGAGACCGCCCTGCCGCAGAGCCCCCTGCCCCAGGGCTCACCGACCCAGGGCTCGCTGCCCAGGACGATCGTTCACCTGGTCCGCCACGGTGAGGTGCACAACCCCGACGGCATCCTCTACGGCCGCCTGCCCGGGTTCCGGCTGTCCGAGACCGGGCAGGCCCAGGCCCGCAAGGTGGCCTCGGCGCTGTCCGGGCACGACGTCACCTACGTGCTGGCCTCCCCGCTGCAGCGGGCGCAGGAGACGGCCGCGCCGGTCGCCGAGGCGCACGGGCTCACCATCGAGACCGACGACCGGCTGATCGAGGCCGGCAACCAGTTCGAGGGCCTGCGGGTGGCGGTGGGTGACGGCGCGCTGAGCCGGCCGCGGCACTGGAGCAAGCTGCGCGACCCGTTCACCCCGTCGTGGGGCGAGCCGTACCTGGAGATCGCCCACCGCATGCTCGGCGCCGTGCACCGCGCCCGTGCCGCCGCGGAGGGGCACGAGGCGGTGTGCGTCAGCCACCAGCTGCCGGTGTGGACCCTGCGACGCTTCGTGCAGGGTCAGCGGCTCTGGCACGACCCGCGTCGGCGGCAGTGCGGCCTGGCCTCGCTGACCAGCCTCGTCTTCGAGGGCGACGAGATCGTGGACATGGTCTACTCCGAGCCCGCCGGAGCCTCCGACCCCCGGGTCACCGGGGCATGACTGCGCCCGCAACCCGCACGCCCCGCCGCGCCACCGCCGTGCGGGCCAAGGTGTGGACGGCGCTGCTGGCCGGGCTGACCGTGCTGGTCACCGGCTGTGCCACCGGGCAGGACGCGGTGGCCCAGGGCGGCACCTTCGACTTCGTCTCGCCGGGCGGCAAGACCACGCTGACCTACGACCCCGCCGACACCCGCGGCACCATCGGCAACCTGACCGGTCCGGACCTGCTCACCGGCGAGCCGATCACGCTGGGGCAGTTCCAGGACGAGGTGGTGGTGATCAACCTGTGGGGCCAGTGGTGCGGCCCGTGCCGGGCCGAGGCGGGCACCCTGCAGAAGGTCTACGCCGACACCAAGGACACCGGCGTGCAGTTCCTGGGGATCAACGTCAAGGACCCGCAGCAGGACAAGCCGCGCGACTTCGTCCGGGACAACAACATCACCTACCCGTCGATCTACGACCCGTCCATGCGCAGCCTCATCGCGCTGGGCAGCAAGTACCCCACCAGCGTCATCCCCTCCACCATCGTGCTGGACCGCGAGCACCGCGTCGCGGCGGTGTTCCTGCAGACCCTCACCGCCGACGACCTGCTGCCCGTGGTCACCCGGCTCGCCGCCGAGTCGCCGTGACCGTGCTGGCCGAGGGGATCGGCGACAGCTTCCAGAGCACCGCGGCCACCGGGCCGCTGCTGCTCGCGCTCGCGGCGTGCGTGCTGGCCGGCATCGTCTCGTTCGCCTCGCCGTGCGTGGTGCCGCTGGTGCCGGGCTACCTGTCCTACCTGGCCGGCGTGGTGGGCGCCGACGCCCCGGCCGTGACCGCCACCGACACCAAGGTGCGCACCAGCGGACGCTGGCGGGTGGCCGGGGCTGCCGGGCTGTTCGTCGCCGGCTTCACCGTGGTGTTCGTGCTGGCCACCGTGTCGGTGTTCGGCCTTATCTCGGTGCTGCGGCTGAACACCGAGGTGCTGCAGCGGGTGGGCGGGGTGGTCACCATCGTCATGGGGCTGGTCTTCGTCGGCCTGGTCCCCGCCCTGCAGCGCGACACCCGCCCCGAGCCCCGACGCATCCCCGCCCTGGTGGGCGCGCCGCTGCTGGGTGCGGTGTTCGGCCTGGGCTGGACGCCGTGCCTGGGCCCCACGCTGACGGGCGTGCTGTCGGTGGCCGCCGGCACCGAGGGGGCCACCGCGGCCCGGGGCGTGGTGCTGGTGGTGGCCTACTGCCTGGGCCTGGGGCTGCCGTTCGTGGTGCTGGCGCTGGGCTCGACCCGGGCCCTGCGCAGCGTGGGCTGGTTGCGCCGGCACTCCCGCACCATCCAGGTGGTCGGCGGCATCGCGCTGGTGGCGGTGGGCGTCGCCCTGGTCACCGGCACCTGGACAGACCTGGTCGGCTGGCTGCGTGACGGGCCGATCGCCGAAGTGACCCTCCCGATATGAACGAGCTTCCGAATGAGTGAGCGGCCATGACTGTGACTGAGGACCGCCCGCGCCCCGCGCCGGCGTCCCCGCCGAGCGCCCCCCGGCGAGCCTGGGAGCTCGTCCGCAACGCCTGGCGCGTGCTGGTGAGCATGCGCACCGCGCTGATCCTGCTGTTCCTGCTGGCGCTGGGGGCCATCCCCGGCGCGCTGCTGCCCCAGCGCAGCCTGAACGAGGGCAAGGTCGCCGACTACATCGCCGAGCACTCGGTGCTGGGCCCGCTGTTCGACCGGGTGGGGCTGTTCGAGGTCTTCGCGAGCCCCTGGTTCGCCGCCATCTACGTGCTGCTGTTCATCTCCCTGGTGGGCTGCATCCTGCCGCGCACCGTCGAGCACTTCCGGGTGCTGCGCTCGGAGCCGGTGGCCACTCCCCGCAACCTGGCCCGGCTGCCGCACCACCACACCGCCGAGATGGCCACCGACGTGGACAGCGCCGCGGCACTGGTGCAGGACCGGCTGCGCCGCTGGCGCACCGTGCGGCGCACCGAGGTCAGCGGCGAGGTGACCATCTCCGCCGAGCGCGGCTACCTGCGCGAGGCCGGCAACCTGGTCTTCCACCTGTCGCTGGTGGGCCTGCTGGTGGGCATCGCCGCGGGCAAGCTGTTCGGCTACGAGGGGCAGGTCATCTCCATCGCCGACGGCGGCGGAGGTTCCACCTTCTGCAACACCTCCACGGCGGCCTACGACTCCTTCCGGGCCGGGCTCAGCGCCGACGGCACCGGCCTCGAGCCGTTCTGCGTGCGCACCGAGTCCTTCGAGGCGCACTACCTGGAGACCGGTCAGGCCGACTCCTTCCACGCCAAGGTCAGCTACCAGACCGGCGAGGACCTGCAGACCAACACCTGGCGCCCCTACGACCTCAAGGTGAACTCGCCGCTGCGCCTCGGCGGTGAGCGGGTGTACCTGCTGGGCCACGGCTACGCCCCGCGGTTCACCGTCACCTACCCCAACGGCGAGACCCGCACCGACATGGTGCAGTTCCGCCCGGCCGACGCCACCACGCTGCTGTCCGAGGGTGCGCTGCGGATAGACCCACCGGCCGGGATGTACCCCAGCGCGGAGGAGCGCCGCAAGAACCAGCTGGCCATCGAAGGCCTGTTCGCCCCCACCGCGCTGTTCAACGGCACCATCCTGGGCTCGTCGTTCCCCGACCTGCGGGACCCGGCCGTCGCGGTGGACATCTACCGCGGTGACACCGGCCTGGACGCGGGCAAGGCCTCGTCCATCTTCTCCCTGGACCCGCAGCTGGCGGCTGACGGCCGGCTGGTCAAGGAGGAGCGGGTGAACCTGCGCCCGGGCGAGCTCGCCACCCTGCCCGACGGCACCACGGTGAAGCTCGACGGCGTGGAGGAGTGGGTCTCGCTGCAGACCTCCCACGACCCGGCGCAGATGTACGTGCTGGTCTTCGCGCTCACCATGACCGCGGGCCTGATGGTGTCGCTGCTGGTCAAGCGGCGCCGGGTCTGGGCGCGGCTCACCCCGGCCACCGCTACCGACGGGACCCCGACAGGCCGTACCGTCATCGAGCTAGGGGGGCTGGCCCGCACCGACCAGGCGGGCTGGGGCGAGGAGTTCACTCACCTCTCCGAGGAGCTCGTCAGCACCGACGGCCCCGACAACAGCGCCGCGCACTCCCGCAGCACCCAGCCCGGCTCCACCGAGCCCGCGTCACAGTCACCCGATCCAGAGGACGGTCGCTCCTAATGCCCATCGATCCTGACCTGTCGCGCTACAGCGACCTCGCCTTCGGCTCCTCGATCGCGGTCTACATCCTGGCGCTGGTCTTCGTCCTGGTGGACTTCGCCGGCTCGCGCAACGGCGTGCTGCAGTCCCGGGCCGCCGGGTCCCGCACCCGGGAGAAGGCGCTCGTCGGCGCCGGCAGCACGCCGACCGGCCCCGGCCGGGTGGAGGCCGCACCGACCCGTCCGGTCTCGGAGCGCTTCGGCCGCATGGGAGTCGCCCTGGTGGCGCTCGGCATGCTGCTCAACGTCGCCTCCCTGGTGCTGCGCGGCATGGCGGCGAGCCGGGCGCCCTGGGGCAACATGTACGAGTTCGTCTCGCTGATGTGCGCCATCGCGGTGGCGGCGTGGCTGGTGGTGATCCGCAAGCCCGGCATGCGGCAGCTGACCGTCTTCCTGCTCGCCCCGGTGATCTTGCTGATGTTCCTGGCCGGCACCGTCCTGTACGCCCGCACCGCCCCGGTGGTGCCGGCGCTGCGCTCGTACTGGCTGGTCATCCACGTCTCGGTGATCACCGCCTCCACCGCGGTGATGATGGTCTCCGGCGTGGCCAGCCTGCTGTTCCTGCTGCGCCGCCGCCACCCGGCAGGCAGCGAGGGCTCCTCGGCGCTGGGCCGGCTCGCGCTGCGCATGCCCACCGACGCCGCGCTCGACCGGGTTGCCTACCGCACCGCCATCTTCGGCTTCCCGCTGTTCACCGCGGGGGTCATCCTGGGCGCCATCTGGGCGGAGGCAGCCTGGGGCCGGTTCTGGGGCTGGGACCCCAAGGAGACGACGGCCTTCATCGCGTGGGTGCTCTACGCGGCCTACCTGCACGCCCGCGCCACCGCGGGCTGGCGCAACACCCGCGCGGCCTGGATCAACATCGCCGGCCTCGCGGTGATGATGTTCAACCTCTTCTTCATCAACATGGTGGTGTCCGGCCTGCACTCCTACGCAGGGCTCAACTGACCACCACTTCACCTCTGGCACAACGACGCACCGCGGCACTGAGCCGCGGTGCGTCGTTGTTCGTCCTGCCGTTCGGGGGTTGTGCGAGGTTTCCCACACGCCAGCGCAGTCTTCGATAGCGTTGGTGCTGGCCTGCGTTGCCGCTGCGACCAGCGGCAGCACACGTCGGGGTGTGTGGCCGCCGAGCGGAGCGAGGGGAGCAACACGGGTGAGTGACCAGCAGGACCCAGGCCCGGCATCGCCGGGGTGGGCAGAGTCCTCCGCCAATCCGCCCCAACCACCCCAGCACCAGACCTCCCCGCGGGAGCGCCGCGAGCCCCCGGCCGGCGCGCACGGCGGGGGCGGGGCGCACTCGGCGAGCCGGGGCGGCGCGGCCCTGCAGACCGGGCCGATGCCGACGCCGCTGTCCCCGCAGGGCTCGCCCCGGGACCCGCACCCCTCGGCCCCGCCCCAGGCGGCCCCGCCGCTGCAGGTGCCGCAGCAGCCCGCGGTGGGCTACTCCTACGCCGTGCCGCCACAGCCCGCTGTGCCCGACCAGACCCCGCGGGGCACCGGGGAGCGCACGCTCACGGTGGAGGACCTCTCAGCCGCGTCGCTGCTGGCCCAGCCGCGCAGCGTGCCACGCAGCGGCTGGCGCAAGGCCGTGTACCTGGCGTCCGGGCGCACCGTGAACTTCGGCCCCAGCGCCGCCGACCTCGCCCGCGCCGAGCTGGTGGCGCGGATCAACCAGCCACTGCAGGGCTGCTACAAGATCGCCATGCTCAGCCTGAAGGGCGGCGTGGGCAAGACCACCACCACGGTGACCCTGGGCTCCACGTTCGCCTCGCTGCGCGGCGACCGGGTGGTCGCGGTGGACGCCAACCCCGATCGCGGCACGTTGAGCCAGAAGATCCCGCTGGAGACCGCGGCCACGGTGCGGCACTTGCTGCGCGACGCCCACCGGATCACCCGGTACAGCGACGTGCGCGCCTACACCTCGCAGGGGCCCTCCCGGCTGGAGGTGCTGGCCAGCGACAGCGACCCAGCCGTGTCCGAGGCGTTCAGCGAGGAGGACTACCGGCGCACGGTGGACCTGCTCGAGCACTTCTACAACATCGTGCTCACCGACTGCGGCACCGGTCTGATGCACTCGGCGATGAAGGGGGTGCTGGACGAGGCCGACTGCCTGGTGCTGGTCAGCTCCACGTCCATCGACGGTGCCCGCAGCGCGGCGGCCACCCTGGACTGGCTGGACATGCACGGCTACCAGGACCTGGTGCGGCGCTCGGTGGCGGTGATCAACGCGGTGCGCGCCGGGTCGGGCAAGGTCGACGTCAACAAGCTGGTGGAGCACTTCGCTGCCCGGTGCCGCGCGGTGCACGTGCTGCCGTTCGACCCGCACCTGGAGGAGGGCGCGGAGGTCGACCTGGAGCGGCTGCGGCTGGGCACCCGCGCGGCCATGCTGGACCTGGCGGCCACCATCGCCGACGACTTCCCTGCCTTCGCCGCCCGGTAGGGGCGTCTGCAAGTACGCCCTAGCGGCGTCCAGGGAGTCTGCAACCGCTACCGAGTGCGTCGGTAGCGGTGTCGGTGGCGGTAGCGGTGACCCGGCCGGGGCTGCCCCGGAGCGCCGAACGCCGCCCAGCGCGGGGCTGAGCGGCGTTCGGTGGTGGTGATCAGTCTGGCGGGGGGATCGAGTCGGTCTCGCCGTTGCCCCGGCGCCCGTTGCTTCCTGGGTCGAGCCGGCGCAGGAAGTCCGGGTCGTCGTCGGGCCCCACCACCCGCGTGGTGCGGCTGCGGGTGGGCCTGGCCGGCTGTTGGGGGCCGAACGCCTTCCAGCAGAGCGCGGTCAGGGCGACGAGCACGATGATGGCAGCTAGGTAGAGCACGGGCGCACCTCCTGGTGCCAGGCTAGCCCGTCTGCCAGACGCTGCCGGCGACCCCCGGCCGGAGGCCTAGACCGCGTCGCTGGTCGGCTCGGTGGTGAGCGCGGTGATGAGCGCCTGCACCTCGGACTCCCGGAAGCGGCGGTGGCCACCCGGGGTGCGGATGGAGCCGAGTCGACCGGCCGAGGCCCAACGGGTCACGGTCTTGGGATCCACCCGGAACATGGTGGCGACCTCTCCGGGGGTCAGCAAACGCTCCGAGCGCGACGTGGTGACCAGTGGTGTGAGTGCCATGGGGTGCCTCCAGCATTCCAGACGATTCGGACGTGCGCCGTCATAGTGACAGCGAAACCTCCAGGTACTCGAGTGGTTGTGCGCTGGTAAAGAGCAAGTAAGGGGCAAAAGGGACGTCCCGGGCATACGTCCGGCCCGCGTAACCTGGACTCGTGGCGCACTCTGACCCCAGCTCCCCGTCCTCCTCGTCCCCGGCATCTGCGTCTGCGCAGCAGCGGTCCAGCACCCGTTCGGCGGCCGCCGAGCCCCAGCTCGACGTCCGGGTGGCCAAGCGCTCCCTGATGCTCAACGTGCTGGCCTACACCGGCGCGCGGCTGCTCATCGTCGTGGTCGTGGTGGCCATCCTGCTCGGCGCCGCCGCCCTGCTCGACGTGACCATCCCGCTGATCGTGGCACTGGCCATCGGCGTGGTGATCCAGCTGCCCCTGTCGTACGTGCTGCTGGCCCGCCTGCGGGTGCGGCTGGCCGGCGACCTGGACGTGGTGGGCGCCCGCCGCCGCGAGGACAAGGCCCACCTGCGCGCCCAGCTGCGCGGGGACGGCTGAGCGGTGGCCGAGGCCGCGGAGGTCGTCGACCGCTCCGCCTCCCGGGCGTGGGTGGACAACGCCGTGCGGCTGCTGGAGGCCGACGCCCAGCGCAGCGCCGACACCCACCTGCTGCGCTACCCGCTGCCCGAGGAGTGGGGCGTGCAGCTGTACCTGAAGGACGAGTCCACCCACCCGACCGGCAGCCTCAAGCACCGCCTGGCCCGGTCGCTGTTCCTGTACTCCATCTGCAACGGCTGGGTCGGCGAGGGCACCACCGTCATCGAGGCCTCGTCCGGGTCCACCGCCATCAGCGAGGCTTACTTCGCCAAGCTGTTGGGACTGCCCTTCGTCGCGGTGGTGCCCGCCCGCACCAGCCCCGCCAAGCTGGCGCTGATCGAGGAGCAGGGCGGCCGCTGCCACCTGGTGTCGGACCCGTCCACCCTCTACGCGGAGTCGCGACGGCTGGCGCAGGAGAGCACGACCCGCGGCGGCGGGCACTTCATGGACCAGTTCACCCACGCCGAGCGGGCCACCGACTGGCGGGGAAACAACAACATCGCGGAGTCGATCTTCACCCAGATGCGGCTGGAGGAGCACCCGGTGCCCACCTGGGTGGTGGTGGGCGCGGGCACCGGCGGCACCAGCGCCACCATCGGCCGCTACGTGCGCTACCGGCGGCTGGCCACCCGGCTGTGCGTCGTCGACCCGGAGGGCTCGGTGTTCTTCGACGCCTGGCGCAGCGACCAGCCGGAGCTGGTCCGCGCGTGTGGCTCCCGCATCGAGGGCATCGGCCGCCCCCGGGTGGAGCCGTCCTTCGTCGGACAGGTGATCGACCGCATGGAGCGAGTGCCCGACGCCTGCTCCATCGCCGCCGCCCGGCACGCCAGCCGCGCCCTGGGCCGCCGCGTGGGCGGGTCCACCGGCACCAACCTGTGGGGCGCGTTCAGCCTCGTGGCGAACATGGTGGAGCGCGGCCAGCGCGGCAGCGTGGTGACCCTGCTGTGCGACGCCGGCGAGCGCTACGCTGCCACCTACTTCGACGACGACTGGGTGGCCGCCGAGGGCCTCGACCTGGGCCCGGCCACCGCGCAGCTCGCGGAGTTCACCAGCACGGGAGCCTGGCCGCGCTGACCGGAACCGAGCAGGCGGGAGTGCGCCGGACCGTCAGGCGAGGCCGAGCGCCAGCCCGGTGAGCACCGACCACGCCAGCATGGCCAGGCCGGTGTCGCGCAGCGCAGGGATCAGCGCCAGCCCCATCGCCCGCTGCCGCACCGGGGCGTTGGCCTTCCACGCCAGCGGCAGCGCCAGCACGCCCACCAGCGCCCACGGGGTGGCGAAGGCCAGCGCCACGCTGACCAGGAAGGGCACGGCCAGCAGCGCGGCGTGCAGCCCGCGGGTGCCCGGGTCGCCCAGCCGCACGGCCAGGGTGCGCTTGCCGGCGACGGTGTCGGAGGCGATGTCGCGCAGGTTGTTGGCCACCAGCACGGCGCTGGAGAAGGCGCCGACCGCCACGGCCGCGAGCACCCCCACCCAGTCGATGCGCTCCGCCTGCACGTACTGGGTGCCCAGCACGGCGATCAACCCGAAGTACACGAACACCGAGATCTCACCGAAGCCGCTGTAGCCGTACGGGTTCTTGCCACCGGTGTAGTACCAGGCGCCGGCGATGCAGAACGCGCCCACGATGATCAGCCACCAGGCGCTGGACAGGGCCAGGGCGAGGCCGGCCACGCCGGCGACGGCGAAGCACGCCAGGGCGGCCAGCTTCACCGCACGCGGGCTGGCGACCTTGGATCCCACCAGGCGCAGCGGGCCCACCCGCTCGTCGTCGGTGCCGCGGATGCCGTCGGAGTAGTCGTTGGCGAAGTTCACGCCGATGATCAGCGCCAGCGCCACCACCAGGGCCAGCAGCGCCTTCCACCACACCGCGCCGGGTGCGCCGTCGTGCCCGAGCGCCGCCGCGGCACCGGTTCCCACGATCACCGGTGCGATCGCGTTGGGCAGGGTGCGGGGTCGGGCCCCCTCGATCCATTCAGCAGTGGTGGCCATGGGCTGATTCTCTCAGGCGGCGCCGACGGTCCGCGTCCCCTGCCCGCCTGGGGGCTAGTGCTCGGTCGCTCCCAGCTGGTCGGCGAGGCCGCGCCGGTCCACCTTGCCGGGCCCGCGCAGCGGCAGCGTGTCCACCAGGTGCAGCTGCTTGGGGGCGGCGGTGGGGTCCAGCGTCAACGCCACGTGGGCGCGCACCTCGGCCAGGGTGGGCGCGGCGGCCGGGTTGTGCGGCACCACCACCGCCACCACCCGCTGGCCCCACTGCTCGTCGGCCACGCCCACCACGGCGCACTCGCGAACGTTCGGGTGGGTGGCCAGCGCCGCCTCCACCACCTGGGGCAGCACGGTGAGCCCGCCGGTGGTGATGGCGTCGTCCAGGCGTCCGTGCACGGTGAGCACCCCGTCGGTGACGGTGCCCGCGTCGTCGGTGCGGAACCAGCCGGGCTCGGCGAAGGCGGGATGGTCGGGCTGGTTGCGATAGCCCAGGGCCAGCGGGGCACCGCCCAGCAGCACCCGGCCGTCCTCGATGCGCACCCGCACGCCGTCCAGCGGCACGCCGTCGTAGACGCACCCCCCGCAGGTCTCGCTCATCCCGTAGGTGAGCACCACGGCGATGCCCGCCTGCTCGGCGGCGGCGCGCAGCGCCGGGGGAGTGGCGGCACCGCCCAGCAGCAGCGCGTCCAGCTCGGCCAGCGCAGCGGTGGCCTCGGGGTGCTCCAGCGCTCGCACCAGCTGGGTGGGCACCAGGGAGGTGTAGCGACGCCCGGGGCCCATGGCGGCGACCGCGGCGGGCAGCAGCGCGGGGTCGAAGCCGTCGGCGGTGGGCAGCACGGTGGGGGTGGTGCCGGCCAGCACGGAGCGCAGCAGCACCTGCATGCCGGCCACGTGGTGCGGGGCCAGGGCCAGCAGCCACGAGCCCGGCCCGCCCAGGCGCTCGTGGGTGGCCTCCCCGCTGGCTCGCAGCGCGGCGGCGGAGAGCATCGCGCCCTTGGGGGTGCCGGTGGAGCCGGAGGTGGCCATCACCAGCGCCACCTCCTCGGCGATGGGGGTGTCCACCGCCAGCGCCCCGGCCAGCCGGGCGGTCTCCCGCGCGTCGCCGGCGGGGACGGGCAGCCAGGCGGGGCCGGCACCCTGCAGCGCCGCGGCCAGCACCGGCAGCAGGTCGAGCACCTGCTCGCCGGCGGGCATCGGCAGCGCCCGCAGCGGGTGGGTCACGAGCGGGTGTCGCGCCGCAGCGGGTGGTCGGCGGGAACCTCGACGAAGACCAGGCGTACCCCGTCGGGGTCGCTCACCCACATCTCGTGCAGCCCCCACGGCTCCTGCCGGGGCTCGCGGTCGATGGTCACCCCCTTCTCGGCCAGCTCGGCGGCCGTGGCGGCCAGGTCACGCACCTGCAGCCACACCACCGTGCTGGCCGAGCCTTGCCTGTCGGTGTCCGAGCCGTGCCCGGAGACCTCCAGCAGGCCCTGGCCCAGGTAGAACACCGTGCCGCCGGGAAACTCCCGGCCGATGGCCAGGCCCAGGGTGTCGCGGTAGAAGCGCACCGACGCCTCCGGGTCGGCCGGGCGCAGGATGATGCGGCTGTTCAGGATCTCCACTACGGCAACACCTTTCAGGTGGTGAGCGGTGTCGGGGTGCTCAGAAGTACCAGGGGTAGGGCGACCAGTCCGGGTCGCGCTTCTCCAGGAAGGAGTCCCGGCCCTCCACGGCCTCGTCGGTCATGTAGGCGAGCCGGGTGGCCTCGCCGGCGAAGAGCTGCTGGCCCACCAACCCGTCGTCGGGAAGGTTGAAGGCGTACTTCAGCATCCGCTGCGCGGTGGGGGACTTGCCGTTGATCTCCGCGCCCCACTGGATGGCGGTGGCCTCCAGCTCGGCGTGGTCGACCACCTCGTTCACCGCGCCCATCCGCTGCATCTGCTCACCGGTGTAGGCCCGCCCCAGGTGGAAGATCTCCCGCGCGTTCTTCTGCCCCACCAGCTTGGCCAGGTACGCCGAGCCGTAGCCGCCGTCGAAGCTGCCCACGTCGGCATCGGTCTGCTTGAACCGGGCGTGCTCGCGGCTGGCCAGCGTCAGGTCGCACACCACGTGCAGGCTGTGCCCGCCGCCGGCTGCCCAGCCGTTGACCACCGCGATGACCACCTTGGGCATGAAGCGGATGAGCCGCTGCACCTCCAGGATGTGCAGCCGGCCGGCGCGGGCGGGGTCCACCGTCTCCGCGGTGTCACCGCCGGCGTACTGGTAGCCGCTGCGGCCCCGGATGCGCTGGTCGCCGCCGGAGCAGAACGCCCACCCGCCGTCCTTGGGGCTGGGGCCGTTGCCGGTGAGCAGCACGCAGCCCACGTCGGAGGTCATCCGGGCGTGGTCCAGGGCGCGGTAGAGCTCGTCCACGGTGTGCGGCCGGAAGGCGTTGCGCACCTCGGGCCGGTCGAAGGCGACGCGGACGGTCCCGTCGGTGACGTGCCGGTGGTAGGTGATGTCGGTGAGGTTGTCGAAGCCGGGCACCGTGCGCCACACGCTGGGGTCGAAGGTCATGGGCATCACCCTAGTTCGGGGCCGCCGCCGGGTTTCCGGCCCACAGCACCCGTCAGCGCCGCCGGATGGGCAGGATGAGGGGCATGTCGAGCGCCGTCTCTCCGAGTGCCGTGCCACTGCCCAGCCTGGACGAGGTGGTCGCGCAGCTGCACGTGGTGGCGCTGCCGCTGCAGGTGCGCTTCCGCGGGATCGATGTGCGGGAGGTGTCGCTGCTGCGCGGGCCCGCTGGCTGGGGGGAGTTCGCCCCGTTCACCGAGTACGACGACGCGGAGTCGGCGTGGTGGCTGGCCGCCGCCCTGGAGTCCGCGTGGTGGGGCCCGCCGCCGGCGCTGCGCGAGCAGGTGACGGTCAACGCCACCGTCCCCGCGGTGCCGGCCGAGCAGGTGCCCGCGGTGCTCGCGCGCTTCCCCGGCTGCACCACCGCCAAGGTCAAGGTGGCCGAGCGCGGGCAGGCCCTGGCCGACGACCTGGCCCGGGTGGCGGCGGTGCGCCGGCTGGTGCCCACCGTGCGGGTGGACGCCAACGGCGGCTGGGCTCCGCACGAGGCGCTGGGCGCACTGGTGGCGCTGCACGAGCAGGGTCCGCTGGAGTACGCCGAGCAGCCCTGCGCCAGTGTGGCGGAGCTGGCCGACCTGCGGGTGCGCCTGCGCGCGGCCGGTGCCGACGTGCCGGTGGCTGCCGACGAGAGCATCCGCCGGGCCGAGGACCCGCTGCGGGTGGCGCAGGCCGGCGCGGCCGACGTGGCCGTGCTCAAGGTGCCGCCGCTGGGCGGGATGCGGCGGGTGCTGGCCCTGGCGAGGGTGCTGCGGCGCGAGCACGGGCTGCCGGTGGTGGTCTCCAGCGCGCTGGACTCCGCGGTGGGCATCGGCGCCGGCCTGGCGGCGGCGGCGGCGCTGCCGGACCTGGAGCACGCCTGCGGGCTGGCCACCGGCGGACTGCTCACCGAGGACGTCACCGCGCCGGTGCGCCCGGTGGGCGGGGTGCTACCGGTGCGCTCGGTGCACCCCGACCTCGACCGGCTGCAGGCGCTGGCGGTGGCCCCCGACCGCGAGCACTGGTGGCGGGAGCGGATCAGTCGCGCCCACGCCCGGCTGGCGGCGGGCCACCCGGCGTGGCCCCCGCCGGGCCTGGCCTGAGCAGCCGCGCGAGCCCCCGAGCCAGGGCCGGAGCGACGGCGAGCATGAGCACCACCCGCACCACCTGCACGGCGAGGACGAAGGTGACGTCCACCCCGCCGTCGCGCGCGGTGGCCAGCACCGCGTAGAGCCCGCCAGGGGTGGTGGCCAGGTAGCCGGTGAGCTGGCTGACCCCGGCCAGCTCGGCCAGCAGGGCACCCAGCGCCGCGCACGCCAGCAGCGCCACCCCGATGAGCAGCATCGCCAGCGGCAGGATGCGCCGGATCTGCTGCAGGCTCTGCCGGGTGAAGCGCAGGCCCGCCTGCAGGCCGATCACCACGTAGGCCAGCACCGCCAGCGCGGCCGGGGCGGTGGCGTCGAACGACCAGCCGGCCACCGTGAGCACCGCAGCCACGGCCAGCGGGCCCAGCAGCGCACCCGCCGGCAGGTGCGCCAGCCGACCCAGCGGCAGCCCCACCGCGCAGCACACCACCAGGAACACCACGTCCAGGTACCAGGCGGCACCTGCGGCAGCCTCCGGCTGGGCGCCACCACCGGGGTGGAACACCACCGCGACGGCCAGCGGCATCAGCGCGATCACCAGCACCACCCGCAGGTACTGCACCACGGCCACCACCCGGTCGTCGGCGCCCAGCTCCCGGCTGATCGCGGTGAGCCCGGAGGCGCCGCCGGCGGTGAGCGCCAGCGACCCGGTGAGCGGGTCCACGTCGCGGTGCAGCCCCAGCAGCAGCCCGCCGCCCACGCTCAGCGCCAGGGTGGCCAGGCTCACCCCGAGCACCGGCAGCCAGGAGTGGCCCACCGCCACCAAGGTGTCGCTGCGCACCAGCGCGCCGATCACCACGCCGAGCACGGCCTGGGCCCCGCGCATCGCCCAGGACGGCACCGGGGCGGGGGCGTGCCCGCTGAGGGCGAAGACGATGCCCACCAGCAGCGCTCCCACCAGCGCCGGCGACGGCACCCCCAGCAGCGCCAGGCCCGCCACCACCGCAGCCGTCGCCACGGCCAGCGGCAGCCAGCGCCGGATCACCGCCCACCAGCGTGCTGGAGCGGACCCCTGCTGCCCGCGGCGGGGCATCACCCCTTCCGGTAGTGGCCCGGCCACTGCTCCACGGGGATGCGGGTGATCTCGCGGACCTGCGGCGGTTCCCCCCACTCGTCGCGGCCCAGCCGGCTCAGCGGCGCCAGCCGGTCCAGCGTGGGCAACCCGTCCTCGCCCAGGGTCTCGGTGTGCACCGCGGCGTGCAGCACGTCGCCCAGCACCAGGAAGCAGCTGCCCACCTCCACCACCTGCCGCAGCCGGCACTCCAGCGCCACCGGTGAGGAGGCCACCCGCGGCGGGGCCACGGTGCGGCTGGGCTCGCGGACCAGGCCCACCGTGTCGAACTCGCTGGTGTCGTCGTCGAAGTCGGTACCGGTGGCGTTGACCTGCTCGAACAGTGGCTCGGGGGTCAGGCACACCACGAACTCACCGGTGGCCTCGATGTTGCGCAGGCTGTCCTTGCGCCCCACGGAGGTGAACTGCACCACCGGCGGTGCCACCCCGGCGACGGTGAAGAAGCTGTGCGGAGCCAGGTTGTCCACGCCCGCCGCGGACCGGGTGGACACCCAGGCGATGGGCCGGGGCACGACCACCGAGGTCATCAGCTGGTAGAAGCGTCTGGTGCCCGTCTCGGCGGGATCGAAGTCGGTTCGCACCCGGCTAACGCTGCCACGTCGCAGAGCCCCCAGCCATCTCTGCCAGTCTCTCTGGTGTGAATCCGTCTTCCGTGCAGGCTCAGGTGCTCGTGGACGAGCTGGTGCGTGGCGGCGTGCGCGAGGCGGTGCTGTGTCCCGGCTCGCGCAACGCCCCGCTGTCCTACGCGCTGCACGAGGCCGACCGCGCCGGGCAGCTGCGGCTGCACGTGCGCATCGACGAGCGCAGCGCCGGCTTCCTCGCCCTGGGCCTGGCCCGCGCATCGGCCACCCCGGTGCCGGTGTGCACCACCTCCGGCACTGCGGTGGCCAATCTGCACCCGGCGGTGCTGGAGGCCTCGCACTCCCGGGTGCCGCTGGTGGTGCTCAGCGCCGACCGGCCGCCGGAGCTGCTGGGCACCGGGGCCAACCAGACCGTGCGCCAGGACGCGATGTTCGGCGACACGGTGCGCCTCGGGGTGACGCTGAGCCCGGCCACCGACAACCCGGGCCCCCAGCACGAGGCGGGGCAGAACGCGCGCTGGCGCTCGGCGGTGTGCCGTGTGCTCGCCGCGGCCACCGGCGCCCGCGACGGCAACGCCGGACCGGTGCACCTCAACGTGGGCCTGCGCGAGCCGCTGGTGCCGGACGGGCCGCTGGGCCCGGTGCCCTGGCCCGGTCGCGCCGACGGCGGGCCCTGGTCGGCGGTGGCCCCGGCCCGGGTGGACGCCCCGGTGGAGGTGGACCTGTCCGTGCCCACCCTGGTGGTGGCCGGCGACGGGGCCGTGGCGCTGCCCGAGCTGGCCGCGGTGCCCACGGTGGCCGAGCCCTCCGCGCCCGCCCCGGTGCTGCCGGTGCACCCGCTGGCGCTCGGCGCGACGGCACGGCTGCGCCCGCAGCAGGTGGTGGTCACCGGCCGGCCCACCCTGCACCGCCCGGTGCTGAGCCTGCTCGGCGCTGACGACGTCGCGGTGCACGTGGTCACCCAGGGCACCGCGTGGACCGACGTCGCCGGCACCGCTCGCTCGGTGGGCACGCGGGTGGTGGCTCGCGGCGCGCCCAGCCAGGAGTGGACGCAGGGCTGGGCCCGCGCCTCCAGCGCGGCCGAGCAGCACGTGGCGCAGCAGCTGACGACCTGGCTGGCGGCCGGCTCCGCCACCGGACTGCACGTGGCCCGGGTGGTGGCCGACAGCCTGCGCTCGGGCGACCTGCTGGTGCTGGGCTCGTCCAACCCGGTGCGCGACGCCGCCTACGCGGGGCTGCCCAAGCCGGGGGTGCGGGTGCTGGCCAACCGCGGGGTGGCCGGCATCGACGGCACGGTGTCCACCGCTCTCGGGGCTGCGCTGGCCCACGCCGCGGGCCACCACGTGCCGGGCTCGCGCACCGTGGCGCTGATGGGTGACCTGACCTTCCTGCACGACAGCGGGGGGCTGCTCGCCGGGCCGCAGGAGCCGCGCGCCGACCTGACCATCGTGGTGCCCAACGACGACGGCGGCGGCATCTTCGGGCTGCTGGAGCAGGGTGCGCCCGAGCACGCCGGTGCCTTCGAGCGGGTCTTCGGTACTGCGCACGGCACCGACCTGGGTGCGCTGTGCGCCGCGCACGGGGTGGCCCATCGCCGGGTGGACCTGGTGGAGCTGGCTGCGGAGCTGGTCGAGGCGCCCCGAGGGGTGAGCTCGCCCAGGCTGCGTGTGCTGGAGGTGGCCACCACGCGGACCGACCTTCGCGTCCTGCACAGCCGGTTGCGCGTTCCGACCACGTGAACCGCCCGGGGGTGGCACGGTCGTGAGATTGCGGTGAGACTGGGAGGGGCACCCAAGCAGTTGGAGAGCCCCGTGAAGAGCAGCACCGCTCCCGTCACCCCGCGCACCCGGATCGCCGCAGTCGACGTCCGACCCTGGGAGAACGTCGCCGAGACCGCCACCGACGTCCTGACCATGCTGCGCGAGAACGTCGGCCTCGACGTCTGGATGCTCAACCGCCTGGACGGTGACATCCACACCACCGTCGCGGTCTACCCGGAGGGTCTGGTGCGCCCCGGCATGTCGCTTCCCTGGGGAGCCACCTTCTGTCGGGTCATGGTGGCCGGCGAGGCCCCACAGGTCGCCTCGGTGGTCTCCGCCGTGCCCGAGTACGTGGTGCTGCGCGAGGAGCTGACCCGGCTGGGGCTGGAGCGGATGGGGATGCCCGGTGCGTACGTGGGGGTGCCGGTGCGGCGTGCCGACCAGACGCTCTACGGCACCCTGTGCGGCTACGCCCGTCGCGCCCAGTCGCCCAACCTGCGGCGGCAGCTGGGGCTGGTGCGCTTCGGCGGCCAGGTGCTGGCCACCGCGCTGGAGGGGGTGCCCCCGGCCAAGACACCGCTGCCGGTGCCCTTCCCCGCGGCCGACCTGCTCAAGGACACGCTGTAGCCCCGGGCTTCAGCCCCCGCGGGCCGGGTCTGCACGGTGCGGGCCGGGCTACTGCTCCGCCTGCAGCGCGTCGCGCACCGCGGAGAGCTTGGCGTCGGTCTCGTTGACCTCGTCGTCGGGATCGGACTCGGCCACGATCCCGCCGCCGGCGAACAGCCGTGCGCGGGGCCCCACGATCTCCGCGCTGCGCAGGGCCAGTCCCAGCTCACCGTTGCCCGCGGCATCCACCCAGCCGACCGGGGCGGCGTAGCGGCCGCGGTCCATGTCCTCCAGCTCAGCGATCAGCGCGGTGGCCGCGCTGGTGGGGGTGCCGCCCACCGCAGCGGTGGGGTGCAGGGCCTCGGCCAGCTCCAGCACACCGGCCCCGGGGCGGGCCAGCCGCGCCCGCACGGTGGTGGACAGGTGCGCCACGTTGGGCAGCTGCAGCACCTGCACGTCGTCGGCCTGCACCTCGGTGCACACCGAGCGCAGCGACTCGAGCAGCGAGGTCACCGCGTACCGGTGCTCGCTGGTGTTCTTGGGCGAGGCCAGCAGCTCGGCGGCCAGCTCGGCGCTGGTGCTGTCCGGGCGCGGCCAGGTGGTGCCCGCCAGCACCCGGGAGGACACCTCCTCGCCCTGCAGGCGGACCAGCAGCTCGGGCGTGGCGCCGACCAGCCCGTCCACGGCGAAGGTCCAGCACTGCGGGTAGCTCCGGGCCAGCCGCGCCAGCACGTAGCGGGAGTCCAGCGGCGCGGCGGCCTGCAGGTGCAGGTCGCGGGCCAGCACCACCTTCTGCAGCTCACCGCCGCGGATGCGCCGCACCGCCTCGGCCACCGCGCCCCGCCAGCGGACCACGGAGTCGGTGCCGGCGGGCTGGTGCAGCCCGCGCGGCGCCGTGACGGGCACCACCGGGCCGGCCGCGGACACCGCGTCCACCCCGGGCGCTCCTGCGCCGGCGTCGATCTCGGTGATCCAGGTGCGTCCGTGCCGGCGGCCCACCACCACCTGGGGCACCACCAGCGCGGAGCTGCCAGGGGAGTCGGAGAAGGCCATCGAGGCGAACGCCACCAGCCCGGAGCCCGGGGCGCCCACCTCGTCGCGCACCTGGGCACGGGCGCACAGCTGCTGCCACCACTGCGCGGCGTCGCGGTATCGGGCGGCGCCGAAGGTCTGCACCCGCGCCGCCTCGCCCCAGCCGACCAGGCCGTCGCCGTCACGCACCCACGCGCACACGCCGTCGGGCGTGGGCAGCAGGTCGAGGAGGTCCCCGCGGAAGCTCGGCAGCAGCCGGGTGCGCACCACCATCAGCCGTGCGGGCGCATCGGGGGCAGGAATCACCGGTTCAGCGTAGGAGTCGCCCACGCGTGATGTTGCCCCCGCCCCGAGCCGCCGCCCCCGACCTGCGCGACCACAGCCGGTTACTCTCGCCCCTCGTGAGCAACCGGACCCTGACGCGCCTGCGCCGCACCATCGTCGTGCTGGCTCTGGCGGTGACGGCCATGGCCGTGCTGATGGTCGCCGGTGCCGTGCGCAACGACGTCACCATCGGCCGGGACGAGGGACGGGCCACCGCGGACGTGCTCTCGGTCACCCCGGTGTTCGCGGCCATCAGCTTCATCACCCCCGACGGTGTCACCCACAGCCCCAAGCTGGGCGTGCTCTACCCCACGGGCCTGTCCGCCGGCCAGCGCATCGACGTGGAGTACTCCCTGGCGGACCCCGACCTGGTGCGGGTGGCCGGACGCAACGCCGGCCTGGCCCTGCTGCCCGCGGGCTCGTTGGTGGTGCTGGCGTGGGGCGTGGCCGGGGGACTGCTGCTGGTGCTGCGCCGCGTCGCCGGTCCGGGCAACAGTGCCTTGCACTCCGGCACAGGTCCCTCTGGCGGCTCCGGCCGCACCGACCCCAGGTAACGTCTCCGGGGTGGCAAGAGCTGGGCTCGACAAGAATCCGCGCGACGTGGCGGTGATGTTCGACGGCGTCGCCAAGCGCTACGACCTCACCAACTCGGTGCTCTCCTTCGCCCAGGACCGCCGCTGGCGCCGCCTGACCCGGGAGGCCCTCGCGCCCCAGCCGGGCGAGCTGGTGCTGGACCTGGCCGCGGGGACCGGAGTGTCCACGGTGGAGCTGGCCCGCTCCGGCGCCTGGTGCGTGGCCACCGACTTCTCCCAGGGCATGCTCCGGGCCGGTGCCTCCCGGGGCGTTCCGATGGTCGCCGGCGACGCGCTGCACCTGCCCTACACCGACGAGGTCTTCGACGCGGTCACCATCTCCTTCGGGCTGCGCAACGTGGTGGCGCACGAGCAGGGCCTGGCCGAGCTGGCCCGGGTGACCAAGCCCGGCGGGCGGCTGGTCATCTGCGAGTTCTCCACCCCCACCTGGACGCCGTTTCGCACCCTGTACCTGGAGTACCTGATGCGCGCGCTGCCTGCGGTGGCCCGCACGGTGAGCAGCAACCCCGATGCCTACGTCTACCTGGCGGAGTCGATCCGGGAGTGGCCCCACCAGGCCGAGCTGGCGGCGCAGATCCAGGCCGCCGGCTGGGGCTCGGTGGCGTGGCGCAACCTCACCGGCGGCATCGTGGCGCTGCACCGCGCGGTCAAGCCCTAGCGGTCCGAACCGGCTGCGCACGCTGCGCGCGCGGTCTCAGCCCTGCCGGGCGGTAGCGACCTCGCTGTCCGGTTGCGGGATGGTTGAGAGGTGCAGCCGCCCAGGTCAGGCGTGATTTCTCACCCGGCGCCTGGCCGTGGGCCGGGGTTACCGTGGAGTGGTCGCTGGCGGGTCCAGCAGCGCAACAGCGCGTGGTCGGCGGCGCAGCTTTGCCGGGTGAACCTGCTTTCAGGAGCCGCACCATGACCAACCGCGCCACGACCGACCGCGCCCACGCTGATCAGGGCGAGTCCAAGGCCCAGCGTCGCCTCGCCGCCCAGGCCACCTGGACCGACGAGCGCTACCACCTCGCCGGCGGGATGCGCCGGCAGATCAACAAGGTCTTCCCGCACCACTGGTCGTTCCTGCTCGGCGAGATGGCGCTGTACAGCTTCATCATCTTGCTGCTGAGCGGGGTGTACCTGTCGTTCTTCTTCGACCCATCGATGGCGGAGGTCACCTACGACGGGGTGTACGGCCCGCTGCGCGGGGTGGAGATGTCGCGGGCGTACGAGACCGCGCTGAACATCTCCTTCGACGTGCGTGGCGGGTTGTTCATGCGCCAGATCCACCACTGGGCGGCGCTGCTGTTCCTGGCCGCCATGGTGGTGCACCTGCTGCGGATCTTCTTCACCGGCGCGTTCCGCAAGCCTCGCGAGGCCAACTGGGTCATCGGGTCGCTGCTGCTGGTCCTGGGCATCGTGGAGGGCTTCGCCGGCTACTCCCTGCCCGACGACCTGCTCTCCGGCACGGGCCTGCGGATCGCCGGAGCCATCATGCTGTCCATCCCGGTGATCGGCACCTGGGTGCAGTGGCTGGTCTTCGACGGCGAGTTCCCCGGCACCATCATCATCGACCGCTTCTACATCGCCCACGTGCTGCTCATCCCGGGCATCCTGCTGGCCCTCATCGCCGCGCACCTGGCACTGGTCTGGTACCAGAAGCACACCCAGTTCCCCGGGGTCGGCGCCTCGGAGAAGAACGTGGTGGGGGTGCGCATCGTGCCGCTGTTCGCGCTGAGCGGCGGTGGGTGGTTCGGCATCGTGTTCGGCGTGCTCGCCGGCATGGGCGGCCTGCTGCAGATCAACCCGATCTGGAACCTGGGGCCCTACGACCCGTCACAGGTCTCCGCCGGCTCGCAGCCCGACTGGTACATGGGCTTCACCGACGGGGCGGCGCGCGTCTTCCCGCCGTGGGAGATCTACCTGGGCAGCTACACCATTCCGCAGCCGTTCTTCGTCGCGCTGCTGCTGGGCGTGGTCCTCGGGCTGATGTTCGCCTACCCGTGGATCGAGCGCCGGCTCGCCCATCCCGACAACCTGCCGCACAACCTGCTGCAGCGACCGCGGGACGCCCCTGTCCGCACCGCGCTGGGGGCGATGGCCGTGGCCTTCTACGTGGTGCTGCTGCTCTCCGGCGCCAACGACATCATCGCGCTGAAGTTCGACATGTCCATCAACGCGCTGATCTGGGCCGGCCGCATCGGGCTGCTCGTGGTGCCGCCGGTGGCCTACTGGATCACCTACCGCTACTGCGTGGGGCTGCAGCGCTCCGACCTGGAGGTGCTGCAGCACGGGGTGGAGACCGGCATCATCCGGCGGGACACCAACGGCGCGTTCGTGGAGGTGCACCAGCCGCTCGGCGAGGTGGACCGCTCCGGGCACCCGGTTCCGCTGGAGTACCAGGGAGCGCCGGTGCCCAAGCGGATGAACAAGCTGGGCATGGCCGGCGTGCCGGTGCCGGGCACCCTGTTCACGCCGGACCCCACCGACGAGCAGGACCAGGTGATGCACTCCGAGCGGGCGTCCCGTCGCGAGGAGCAGGAGGAGCTGTCGGGCATCCCGGAGGCGGGCGGAGGGAGACCGTCCGAGCCCCGCGAGTGAGGCGGCACCGAGCCCCGCGAGTGACCCCGGGGAGCCGCTGTCCGGTCAGCGCCGCAGGTCGGCAGCCGGGAAGGGCGGCCGGGCGTCCAGCCGGACCGACGCGCGCCCGGCCAGCCGCCACGCTCGCGCGGTGAGGTCGCGGTCCTCGTCGGTCACCAGGTTGCCCATCACCCGCAGCGCCGCGGTCATCAGCGCGGTGGACCGCATGCCCACCGGTCCGGCGGCGGGCAGGAACCGCGGCAGGGTGAGCAGCCCGGCGAGCCGGCGGGCGATGGAGAACGCGGTGCCGTAGTGCCCGCGCAGCAGCGCCGGCCAGGCGAGGGAGAGGTCGACGGTGTCGCCGAGCAGGTCGGCGACCAGGCGGCCGGTCTCCAGCCCGTAGTCGATGCCCTCGCCGTTGAGCGGGTTGACGCAGCCGGCGGCGTCGCCGATCAGCGCCCAGTTGGCCCCGGCCACGTGGGACACCGCGCCGCCCATCGGCAGCAGCGCCGACGCCACGTGGCGCACCGGCCCCTCCAGCTCCCAGTCCGCGCGCCGGGCCTCGGCGTAGAGGTCCACCAGGGCCCGCAGCCGCACGGCGGCGGGGCGCTTGGCGGTGGCCAGGGTGCCCACCCCGAGGTTCACCTCGCCGTTGCCCAGCGGGAACACCCAGCCGTAGCCGGAGAGCAAGTTGTGCTCGGCGTCGCGCAGCTCCAGGTGCGAGGAGATCCACTCGTCGTCGCTGCGCCCGGAGCGCACGTAGCTGCGGGCGGCCACGCCGTAGGCGGTCTCCTGGTGCCACTGCCGACCCAGCACGCGGCCCAGCGGCGAGCGGGCGCCGTCAGCGACGACCAGGCGCCGGCAGGACACCTCGTGGGTCGCCCCGTCGGCCAGCCGGAAGCACACTCCCGACACCCGCGACCCGTCCCGCACCACGTCCACCGCCCGCGCGCCCTGCAGCTCGGTGGCACCGTCGGCCACCGCCACGGCGCGGATCCGGTCGTCCAGCTCGGTGCGGGGCACCGCGGAGCCGTGGCTGGGCAGCGAGCCGCCGGGCCACGGCAGCAGCAGCTCCTGGCCGAAGCCGGCCGCCCGCAGCCCGCGGTTGGTGCCGTGCGCGGCCACCCACTCGCCCAGCCCCAGCCGGTCGAGCTCGGCGATGGCTCGTGGGGTGAGCCCGTCCCCGCACGTCTTGTCCCGCGGGAAGGTGGCGGCGTCGGCCAGCACCACCTCGGTGCCGGCCCGGGCAGCCCACGCGGCGGCGGCGGAGCCGGCGGGTCCGGCGCCGACCACCAGCACGTCGGTCGAGCGAGGAAGGGCTGCGGAATCTGGCATCGGACCAGTATCCTGCCCGCCCCCGACCAGGCGAGATGGGGCCTCCGCGACACGGAATGTGGTTTAGATCACCCCTACTGGCGTTCTGGGCGAATGCTCTGCGTACTGTGAGGTGCGTCATGTGGTGAGCGTCGCTTCTGCGGAGGCGACGGTTCGGTGGCACTGCCGAAAGGGGGCGGTTGGCGATGCTCGATCCCTACATCCCGCTCGTCGTCATGGCCGCGCTGGCGGCGGCCTTCGCGCTCTTCTCGGTGGCGGTGGCACCGTTCGTCGGGCCCCGCCGCTACAACCGGGCCAAGCTCGACTCCTACGAGTGCGGCATCGAGCCCTCGCCGCAGCCGGTGGCCGGCGGCGGGCGCATGCCGGTGGCCTACTACCTCACCGCGATGCTGTTCATCCTCTTCGACATCGAGATGGTCTTCCTCTACCCGTTCGCCGTGTCCGCCGATGCCATCGGGCTCTTCGGCGTGGTGGAGGTGGTCCTGTTCATCGGCACGGTGGGCATCGCCTACGCCTACGTGTGGCGCCGCGGCGGGCTGGACTGGAACTGACCGTGGCCGGACCTGAGAGTGGCGGAGGCAAACATGGGACTTGAGGAGAAGCTGCCCAACGGGATCGTGCTGGCCAGCGTGGAGAAGCTGGTCAACTGGTCGCGCAAGAGCTCGGTGTGGCCGGCGACCTTCGGGCTGGCCTGCTGCGCCATCGAGATGATGACGGTGGGCGGCTCCCGCTACGACCTGGCCCGCTTCGGGATGGAGCGCTTCAGCGCCACCCCGCGCCAGGCCGACCTGATGATCGTGGCCGGCCGGGTCACCAACAAGATGGCCCCGGTCCTGCGCCAGATCTACGACCAGATGCCCGAGCCGCGCTGGGTGATCGCCATGGGCGTGTGTGCCTCCTCGGGCGGGATGTTCAACAACTACGCGGTGGTGCAGGGCGTGGACCACGTGGTTCCGGTGGACATCTACCTCCCGGGCTGTCCGCCGCGCCCGGAGATGCTCATCGACGCCATCCTCAAGCTGCACGCCACGATCATGGACGAGCCGCTGGGCCCCGTCCGCGCCGCCGAGCGGCTGGCCAGCGGCAGCAGCACCGAGATGGTGCCGTCCTCGGTGCGCTACGCCAAGGGCTACCGGGCCTCCGCCGAGCAGCCCACCCAGGGACAGCCGTGAGCACGCCCGGCCAGGGTGTGCCGGAGCCCACCGACGTCGCCGAGCACGGCGGCCTGGCCTCCTCCGGCCACAGCGGCGGCGCCGAGGAGGAGCGGCAGGAGCGCGGGGGACTGGTGGCCGGCCGCGCCAGGCAGGGCATGTTCGGCATCCGTGGGTCGGGGGACACCTCCGGCTACGGCGGCCTGCGGCTGCCCGCCTACAGCCCGGCGCCGGCGCAACGGCCCTACGGGGGCTGGTTCGACCAGGTCACCGACGACCTGCTGGCGGCGCTGGCGCAGCGTGGGCTGGACCAGGCGGTGCAGCAGGTGGTGGTCGACCGCGGCGAGATCACCTACTACCTGCGCCCGGACACGGTGCTCGAGGTGTGCCGGGTGCTGCGCGACGAGCCCGCCCTGCGGTTCGAGCTGTGCTCGTCGGTGTCCGGCGTGGACTACGGGTTCGACGGGGACCAGCCGGTGGACCAGCGGCTGCACGTGGTCTACCACCTGACGTCGATGACCTTCCGGCACCGGGTGCGCCTGGAGGTGGCCCTGGACGTGCCCGGCAGCGGGGGAATGAGCGAGCACCCGCACCTGCCCAGCGTGGTGCAGGTCTACCCCACCGCCGACTGGCAGGAGCGGGAGGTGTGGGACATGTTCGGCATCGTCTTCGACGGTCACCCCGGGCTCACCCGCATCCTCATGCCCGACGACTGGGCCGGGCACCCGCAGCGCAAGGACTACCCCCTGGGCGGGATCCCCGTGGAGTACAAGGGTGCGGAGATCCCCCCGCCCGAGCAGCGGAGGGCGTACTCATGAGCCGGGACACGAGCTCCGAGTCCGAGCGGGACACCACCCGGCCCGGCGCCTCCGACACCGGCGGCGCGGACACCCGGCAGGCGGCGGAGGGCACCGTGCCCGACTCCGGCGGCGGCCAGTCCCGCGCGGACGGCTCGGCCACCAGCACCACCTACGACACCCACACCACCACCGCCACCGACGAGGGTCCGCAGCCCAGCCCGGCGGGGGAGCGCCAGACCACCGAGGGCCGCGTCTACACCGTCACCGGGGCCGACTGGGACACCTTCACCGACGACCTGGCCGCCGACTCCGACATCGGCGCCGACGAGCGCATCGTCATCAACATGGGCCCCCAGCACCCGTCCACCCACGGCGTGCTGCGCCTGGTGCTGGAGCTGGAGGGCGAGACGGTCACCCAGCTGCGCTCGGTGATCGGCTACCTGCACACCGGCATCGAGAAGAACATCGAGGCCCGCACCTGGACGCAGGGCACCACCTTCGTCACCCGCATGGACTACCTGTCCCCGCTGTTCAACGAGACCGCGTACTGCCTCGCGGTGGAGAAGCTGCTGGGCATCGAGGTGCCCGAGCGGGCGCAAGCGGCACGGGTGCTGCTGATGGAGCTCAACCGCGTCGCCTCGCACCTGGTGTACCTGGCCACCGGCGGCATGGAGCTGGGCTCGTCCACCGCGATGACCTTCGGCTTCCGCGAGCGGGAGACGGTGCTGCACCTGCTGGAGGAGCTCACCGGGCTGCGGATGAACCACGCCTTCGTCCGCCCCGGCGGCATCGCCCGCGACCTGCCCGCCGGCTTCGAGAAGAAGGTGGCGGAGTTCCTGGTGGAGATGCGGCGCCGGCTGCCCGAGTACGACACCCTGCTCACCGGCCAGCCGATCTGGCGCAACCGGCTGGAAGGGGTGGGCTACCTGCCGCTGGACGGCTGCCTGGCCCTGGGCGTCACCGGGCCGGTGCTGCGCTCGGCCGGCCTGGCCTGGGACCTGCGCAAGATCGAGCCCTACTGCGGCTACGACAGCTACGAGTTCGACGTCCCCACCGCCACCGAGGCCGACTGCTTCGCCCGCTACCGGCTGCGGGTGCAGGAGATGCGGGAGAGCCTCAAGCTGGTGGAGCAGGCCACCGACCGCCTCGCCGGGCTCGCCGGCCAGCCGGTGATGGTGGCCGATCGCAAGATCGCCTGGCCCGCGCAGCTGTCGGTGGGCAGCGACGGGCTGGGCAACTCCCTGGAGCACGTCCGCACGATCATGGGCCAGTCCATGGAGTCGCTGATCCACCACTTCAAGCTGGTCACCGAGGGCTTCCGGGTGCCGCCGGGGCAGGTCTACACCTCCATCGAGTCCCCGCGCGGCGAGCTGGGCGTGCACCTGGTCTCCGACGGGGGCACCCGGCCGCTGCGCGCCCACGTGCGCGATCCCAGCTTCGTGAACCTGCAGGCCATGCCCGCGATGAGCGAGGGTGGCCTGGTCGCCGACGTCATCGCCTCGGTGGCCTCGCTCGACCCGGTGATGGGAGGAGTGGACCGATGAGCCAGGCGCAGCGGCACGAGGCAGGGTTCCCCGGCGCACGGGATCCGGGCGCAGGGGATCCGGGCGCAGGGGATCCGGGTACCGGGGAGACCTTCGACGCGCTCACCCACGACCGGGCGCAGGAGATCATCGCCCGCTACCCGCAGGCCCGCTCGGCGCTGCTGCCGATGCTGCACCTGGTGCAGAGCGTGCAGGGCTGGGTCAGCCCCGACGGCATCGCCTTCTGCGCCGACCACCTCCACCTCACCCCCGCCGAGGTGCGCGCGGTGGCCACCTTCTACACGATGTACAAGCGGCGTCCGTGCGGCGAGCACCTGGTGAGCGTGTGCACCAACACCTTGTGCGCGGTGCTCGGCGGCGACGACATCTACAAGGCACTGCAGACCGAGCTGGGCCAGGACGAGGCGCTGCTGGGCCACGAGGAGACGGCCGGCGTTCCCGGTGCGCCCGGATCGATCACCCTGGAGCACGCCGAGTGCCTGGCCGCCTGCGACCTGGGCCCGGTGCTGCAGGTGAACTACGAGTACTTCGACAACCAGACGCCGCAGACCGCGCTGGAGCTGGTGCGGGCCCTGCGCAGCGGACAGCGCCCCGACCCGAGCCGGGGCGCCCCGCTGACCGACCTGCGCGACGCCGAGCTGCAGCTGGCCGGGTTCTTCACCAGCGACCCGGAGCTGCACGGACCGTCCGCCGCCCCGGAGACGCTGCGCGGCGTGGTGCAGGCCCAGGAGCACGGCTGGCAGGCCCCCGCCCTGCCGGAGAGCGTCCCACCGCTTCCCGTCCCGGAGAAGAAGTCATGACCGATCCGCTCACCCCGGTCCTCACCCGCCGCTGGTCCTCCCCGCGGTCGTGGACGCTGCAGACCTACGCCGAGCTGGACGGCTACACCGCCCTGCGCACCGCGCTGGCCGCCGAGCCCGACCAGCTGATCGAGCTGGTCAAGGCCTCCGGGCTGCGCGGACGCGGCGGGGCGGGCTTCCCCACCGGGATGAAGTGGGGCTTCATCCCGCAGGCCGCGCCCGGCCAGCTCAGCGGGCCCGCGGCCAAGCCCAAGTACCTGGTGGTCAACGCGGACGAGGGCGAGCCGGGCACCTGCAAGGACATCCCGCTGATGATGGCCGACCCGCACTCGCTGATCGAGGGCGCCATCATCACCAGCTACGCCATCCGGGCCAGCTTCTGCGCCATCTACGTGCGCGGGGAGGCGCTGCACTGCATCCGGCGGCTGCAGCACGCCGTGAACGAGGCCCGGGCCGCCGGCTACCTGGGCACCGACATCCTGGGCTCGGGCTTCGACCTGGAGATCGTGGTGCACGCCGGCGCCGGTGCCTACATCTGCGGCGAGGAGACGGCGCTGCTGGACTCGCTGGAGGGCCGTCGCGGCCAGCCCCGCCTCAAGCCGCCCTTCCCCGCCACCTCCGGGCTCTACGCCAGCCCCACCGTGGTGAACAACGTGGAGACCATCGCCACCATCCCGTTCATCGTCAACGGCGGCAGCGACTGGTTCCGCAGCATGGGTCGGGAGAAGTCACCGGGACCCAAGATCTTCTCGCTGTCCGGGCACGTGGAGCGGCCCGGCCAGTACGAGGTGCCGATGGGCACCACGCTGCGCCAGCTGCTGGAGCTGGCCGGCGGGATGAAGGACGGGATCCCGCTGAAGTTCTGGACGCCGGGCGGCTCTTCCACCCCGCTGCTCACCGCCGAGCACCTGGACGTGCCGCTGGACTTCGAGGGCGCGGTGGAGGCGGGCACCATCCTGGGCACCACCGCGGTGCAGGTGTTCAACGAGACCGTCAGCGTGCCGTGGGCGGTGATGAAGTGGACCGAGTTCTACAAGCACGAGAGCTGCGGCAAGTGCACCCCGTGCCGGGAGGGCACCTACTGGCTGGAGCAGGTGCTGCACCGGATGGTGGCCGGCCGAGGCACCCCCGAGGACGTGGACACCCTGCTGGACGTGTGCGACAACATCCTCGGCCGCAGCTTCTGCGCGCTGGCCGACGGCGCCGTCAGCCCGATCACCAGCGGCATCAAGCACTTCCGGCAGGAGTTCCTCGACCTGTGTGCCGCCCAGCCCGGCGGCGGCCCGTCCCCAGACCCGCAGCTGGCAGGAGCCCTCCGATGACCGTTGCGCAGGACAAGCCCGCCGCCGAGCCACCGCCGGTGCCCGAGGGGCACGTCCGCCTGGAGATCGACGGTGCGCAGGTCGACGCGCCCAAGGGCGAGCTGATCATCCGCACCTGCGAGCGTCTCGGCATCATCGTGCCGCGCTTCTGCGACCACCCGCTGCTCGATCCCGCGGGCGCCTGCCGGCAGTGCCTGGTGGAGGTGGAGATGGGCGGGCGGCCCATGCCCAAGCCGCAGGCCTCCTGCACCATGACCGTCGCCGACGGGATGGTGGTGCGCACCCAGCACAGCTCGGACGTGGCCAAGAAGGCCCAGGCCGGGATCATGGAGCTGCTGCTGATCAACCACCCGCTGGACTGCCCGGTCTGCGACAAGGGCGGGGAGTGCCCGCTGCAGAACCAGGCCATGGCCCACGGGCGCACCGAGTCCCGCTTCACCGAGACCAAGCGCACCTTCCCCAAGCCCGTCCCCATCTCCACCGAGGTGCTGCTGGACCGGGAGCGCTGCGTGCTCTGCCAGCGCTGCACCCGCTTCTCCGAGCAGATCGCCGGCGACCCGTTCATCGACCTGCTCGAGCGCGGCGCCCACCAGCAGATCGGCACGGCCAGCGGGCACCCCTTCCACAGCTACTTCTCCGGCAACACCATCCAGATCTGCCCGGTGGGTGCGCTCACCAGCGCCTCCTACCGGTTCCGCTCGCGGCCCTTCGACCTGATGTCCACGCCCGGGGTGTGCGAGCACTGCGCGTCCGGCTGCGCCCAGCGCACCGACTGGCGCCGCGGCACGGTGCAGCGCCGCCTGGCCGGGGCCGACCCGGAGGTGAACGAGGAGTGGACCTGCGACAAGGGCCGCTTCGGCTTCGGCTACCTCACCGACGACCAGCGCATCACCGTGCCGCTGGTGCGCGGCACTGACGGCGTGCTGCACGAGGCGTCCTGGACCGACGCCCTGCGCACCGCGGCCGAGGGGCTGCTGGCCGCCCGGGACTCCGGCGGGGTGGGCACCCTGGCCGGTGGTCGGCTCACCACCGAGGACGCCTACGCCTACGCCAAGTTCGCCCGCCTGGCCCTGCACAGCAACGACGTGGACTTCCGCGCGCGCCGGCACTCCGCCGAGGAGCAGGACTTCCTGGCCGCGCACGTGGTGGGCAGCACGCCGGACACCGGCGGGGTCACCTACGCCGACCTCGAGCACGCCCCCGCGGTGCTGTGCGTGGCGCTCGACCCGGAGGAGGAGTCGCCCATCGTCTTCCTGCGGCTGCGCAAGGCCGTGCACCAGCACCAGGCCGTGGTGGCGCACCTGGGCTCCTGGGTCAGCCCCGCCGTGGCCAAGACCGGCGGCCGGCTGGTGCCCGCGGTGCCGGGCGGGGAGGTGGCGGCCCTGGAGCAGCTGGACACCGAGCTGGGCCAGAGCCTGTCCGCCGACGGCGCGGTGCTGCTGGTGGGCGAGCGGGCCGCCGAGGTGCCGGGCCTGCTGACGGCCGTGCTGGCCCTGGCCACCCGCACCGGTGCGCGACTGGCCTGGGTGCCCCGGCGCGCCGGTGAGCGGGGCGCGCTGGCGGCCGGGGCGCTGCCCACCCTGCTGCCCGGCGGCTTCGCGGTGACCGACCCCGCGGCCCGGGCGCACTGCGAGCAGGTCTGGCGGCTCGCCCCGGGCACCCTGCCCCCCGAGCCCGGCCGCGACACCAGCGCCATGCTGGCCGCGGCCGCTGCCGGTGAGCTGGCCGGGCTGGTGGTCGGCGGCGTGGAGCTGGGTGACCTGCCCGATCCCGCGCTGGCCCGCCGCGCCCTGGACGGTGCGCAGTTCGTGGTCAGCCTGGAGCTGCGCCGCAGCGAGGCCACCGAGCGGGCGGACGTGGTGCTGCCGGTGGCGCCGGCGGTGCACAAGGCCGGCTCCTACCTCGACTGGGAGGGCCGCGAGCGCCCCTTCCAGACCACGGTGGACGGCAGCACCCTGCTGCCGGACTGCCGGGTGCTGGACACCCTCGCCGTGGAGATGGACGTGGACCTGTTCACCCAGACCCCCGCCGCCGCCGCCGGCGAGCTGCGCCGGCTGGGCGCGGCGCACCACGGCCAGGCTCCGCCGCCACCGCACGCGCCGAGCCGACCCGCGGCCCGGCCGGGAGTGGGCCAGGCGGTGCTGGCCACCTGGCGGCGGCTGCTGGACGACGCGGCCCTGCAGTCGAACGAGCCGGCGCTGGCCGGCACCCGGCGCCCGGCCCGTGCGGTGATGTCGCCCGCGACCGCGGCCGGCCTCGGCGCGCTGGCCGGTGACCTGGTGGCCCTGGCCGACGGCCACGGTGGCGCCACCCTGCCGGTCGAGCTGGCGGAGGTGGTCGACGGCGTGGTGTGGATACCGGGTGGCACCGGGCTGCGCTCCGGCCACGGTGACGTGGTGTCGGTGGCGGTCGCCCCGGTCGGGGAGCCGCACGAGGGGCTGCGGGCATGATCCGCGCGGAGGGCGGGCTGGTCACCCCGGGCACCGAGGTGCTGATGGACGACCCGATCTGGTTGGTGCTGGTCAAGGTCGTCGGCGTCTTCGTCCTGCTGCTGCTCATGACGCTGCTGATGATCTGGTGGGAGCGCCGGATGATCGGGCGGATGCAGAACCGGTACGGGCCCAACCGCACCGGCAAGTTCGGGCTGCTGCAGTCGCTGGCCGACGGGATCAAGCTGGCGTTCAAGGAGGACATCCGGCCGCTGCTGGCCGACAAGTGGGTCTACTTCCTGGCGCCGGTGATCTCCACCGTGCCCGCGTTCGTGGCCTTCTCGGTCATCCCGCTCGGCGGCGAGGTCTCGATCTTCGGCGAGCCCACCCTGCTGCAGGTCGCCGACCTGCCGGTGGGGGTGCTGGTGATCCTGGCCGCGTCCTCGGTCGGGGTGTACGGCATCGTGCTGGCCGGCTGGTCCTCCGGCTCGCCCTACCCGCTGCTGGGCGCGCTGCGCTCGGCGGCGCAGGTCATCTCCTACGAGATCGCGATGGGCCTGTCCATCGTGGCGGTGGTGCTCTACACCGGGTCGCTGTCCACCGCGGCCATCGTCGGCGCGCAGGCCGACCGCTGGTTCGTGGTGGTGCTGCTGGGCAGCTTCGCGGTGTACGTGGTCTCCATGATCGGGGAGACCAACCGGGCCCCGTTCGACCTGGCCGAGGCCGAGAGCGAGCTGGTCGGCGGCTTCCACACCGAGTACTCGTCGCTGAAGTTCGCGCTGTTCTTCCTGTCCGAGTACGTCAACATGGTCACCGTCTCGGCCCTGGCCACCACCATGTTCCTGGGCGGCTGGCGGGCGCCGTGGCCGCTGTCGGCGGTGGGCGACGGGGTGCTCAACACCGGCTGGTGGCCGCTGCTGTGGTTCCTGGTCAAGACCATCGGCTTCCTGTTCCTGTTCATCTGGCTGCGCGGTGCCCTGCCCCGCTTCCGCTACGACCAGTTCATGGCGCTGGGCTGGAAGGTGCTCGTGCCGTTCAGCCTGCTGTGGATCGTCGCGGTGGCCACGGTGCGGGCCCTGCAGCGCAGCGAGGACGTCTCCGCCACCACGATCCTGGTCATCGGCGGCGTGGTGCTGGTGATCCTGCTGGCCGTGGCCTTCCTGGTGCCCGACCGCTCGGTGCCCGACGACGACGGGCAGCCGCCGGTGGTCGGGTCGTTCCCGGTGCCGCCGCTGGACCTGGTGGTCCCGCCGCACCCGGGGATCGCGCGGGCCGAGCAGACGGCCGTCAGCGGCCCGGCCGCCGACGTGCCGGCCCAGCCCGGGGCGCTGCGGGCGAAGCGCCGCGGCCGGGTCTCCGCCCGCCCCGACCAGCCCGACCCCGATCCCGCCCCGTCCGGCACCCGCAGGGAGGACCGCCATGGGTCTGCTTGACCCGGTGAGGGGCTTCGGCCTCACCTTCGCGACGATGTTCACCAAGGCCGCCACCGAGCAGTACCCGGAGGAGGTGAAGATCCCCGCCAAGGGCTACCACGGCCGCCACCAGCTCAACCGGCACCCGGACGGGCTGGAGAAGTGCGTGGGCTGCGAGCTGTGCGCCTGGGCCTGCCCGGCCGACGCCATCTTCGTGGAGGGTGCGGACAACACCGACGCGGTCCGCTACTCGCCCGGGGAGCGCTACGGCGCGGACTACCAGATCAACTACCTGCGCTGCATCGGCTGCGGGTTGTGCGTGGAGGCGTGCCCCACCCGGGCGCTGACCATGACCCCGGTGTACGAGCTGGCCGAGAACAACCGGCAGGCGCTGATCTACACCAAGGAGGACCTGCTGGCGCCGCTGCTGGCCGGCATGGAGCAACCCCCGCACCCCATGCGGCTGGGCGAGGACGAGCAGGACTACTACGTCAACGGCCCCCGCCTGGCCCGGGAGCCCGCCGAGGGTGAGCCGACCGTGCGCGGCCCCGGGACGGGGCGGGCGTGATGGGCGGCGCCGCCATGACCACCACCCTGCTGGCCCAGGGCGCCAGCGGGGTGAGCACCGGCGAGGCGGTGGTGTTCTGGATCCTCGGCCCGCTCGCCCTGGCCGGTGGGCTGGGCATGGTGCTGGCCCGCAACGCGGTGCACTCGGCGCTGTTCCTGGCCATGAGCATGCTCAGCCTCGGGGTGCTCTACCTGGTGCAGCAGGCCCCGTTCCTGGGCTTCGTGCAGATCATCGTCTACACCGGCGCCATCATGATGCTGTTCCTGTTCGTGCTCATGCTGGTGGGCCGCGACGCCTCGGACTCGGTGGTGGAGGTGCTGCGCGGGCACCGGCTGGCCGGCATCGGCCTGGGGCTGGGCTTCGCGGTGCTGGTGGTCGCGGCGCTGGCCCGCGCCCTCACCGACGTGCACGCCACCGGGCTGACGGCCGCCAACGACGCCGACGGCGGCAACGTCGGGCAGATCGGCCGGCTGCTGTTCACCGACTACCTGTTCCCCTTCGAGCTCACGTCCGCGCTGCTGATCACCGCCGCCCTGGGCGCGATGGTGCTCGCCTACGTCGGCAGGGGCGCGCAGGACAAGTCCAGCCAGCGCGAGCGGGTGGTGGCTCGGCTGCGCGGCGACCGCATCTCCCCGCTGCCCGGGCCTGGGGTGTTCGCCACCACCAGCTCCGTGGCCACCCCCGCCCTGCTGCCGGACGGCTCGGTCGCCCCGGAGTCGATCTCGGCGATCATCGAGGCCACCGCCACCGAGCGGCTCACCCGGGACCTCGCCCAGGTCCGCAGCCGCCACGACAGCCGCGACCCGCACCAGCTCACCGGCGACGGCACGCGGGAGGAGGAGCAGTGACCCCGGCCTACTACCTGCTGCTGTCGGCGCTGCTGTTCGCGGTCGGCGCCGTCGGGGTGCTGGTGCGCCGCAACGCCATCGTGGTGTTCATGTGCATCGAGCTGATGCTCAACGCGGTGAACCTGACGCTGGTCACCTTCGCCCGCATCAACGGCAACCTCTCCGGCCAGCTCATGGCGTTCTTCGTCATGGTGGTGGCTGCCGCCGAGGTGGTCGTCGGGCTCGCGATCATCATGGCGATGTTCCGCTCACGCCGCTCGGCCTCGGTCGACGACGCCAGCTTGCTGAAGTACTGACGGGGGCGGGGACGGATGAACGGGACACACGCAGCGGTGGACGCGCTGGGCACCCTGGCCGCGGAGCTGCCGGCGACCGCCTCCACCCAGGCCAGCGGGCTGCAGTCGGCGGCGTGGCTGCTGGTGGCGCTGCCCGCGCTGGGTGCGGTGGTGCTGCTGCTCGGGGGGCGTCGCACCGACCGCTGGGGCCACTGGCTGGGGTGCGCCACCGTGCTCGCCGCGCTCGGCTACGGCGCGGCGCTGTTCGCCGAGCGGGACGCCGGCTCACCGGTCACCGACGTCACCCTCTTCGACTGGATGAGCGTCGGCTCCTACCAGCTGAGCTTCGGGATGCGGATCGACCCGCTCTCGCTGACCTTCGTGCTGCTGATCACCGGCGTCGGCTTCCTCATCCACCTGTACTCGGTGGGCTACCTCGACCACGACCCCGGCCGGCGCCGGTTCTTCGCCTACCTCAACCTGTTCATCGCCGCCATGGTGGTGCTGGTGCTGGCGGACAACCTGGTGGTGCTCTACCTGGGCTGGGAGGGCGTGGGCGTCGCCTCCTACCTGCTCATCGGCTACTACCAGGACCGCCCGTCCGCGGCCACGGCCGCCAAGAAGGCCTTCCTGATGAACCGGGTGGGCGACGTGGGGCTGGCGCTGGCCATCTTCCTGCTCTGGACCAACCTGGGCACCGTCAGCTACGCCGGCATCTTCGCCGAGACCGGTGGCATCGCCGACCTCGCCGCCCGCAGCCCCGGCACGGTGGTGGCCATCTGCCTGCTGCTGCTGCTGGGCGCCTGCGGCAAGTCCGGGCAGTTCCCGCTGCAGTCCTGGCTACCCGACGCCATGGAGGGCCCCACGCCGGTGTCGGCGCTCATCCACGCCGCCACCATGGTCACCGCGGGGGTGTACCTCATCGCCCGGTGCAACCCGATCTTCGACCAGAGCAGCTCGGCCCGGCTGGTGGTGATGATCATCGGCGCGGTCACCATCACCATCGGCTGCATCGCGGGCTGCGCCCACGACGACCTGAAGAAGGTGCTGGCCTACTCCACCGTCAGCCAGATCGGCTACATGATCCTGGCGGTCGGGCTGGGCACCGCGGGCTACGCGCTGGCCATCGCGCACCTGCTGGCGCACGGCTTCTTCAAGGCCGGCCTCTTCCTCGGTGCCGGGTCCGTCATGCACGCCATGCACGACGAGACCGACATGCGCCGCTTCGGCGGGCTGTGGCGGCAGATGCCCGTCACCTTCGCCACCTTCGGGCTCGGGTACCTGGCCATCATCGGCTTCCCGTTCCTGTCCGGGTACTTCACCAAGGACGCCATCATCGAGGCCTCGTTCGCGCAGAGCGGGTGGCAGGGCTGGGTGTTCGGGCTGGTCACCGTCCTGGGTGCCTTCCTCACCGCCTTCTACATGACCCGCCTGATGCTGATGACCTTCTTCGGCGAGGCCCGCTGGGCGCAGCTGCGCACCGCCGCGGGCGACCAGCTGCGCCCGCACGAGCCCGGCTGGGTGATGACGGTGCCGATGGTGCTGCTGGCCGTCGGGTCGGTGGGGGCGGGCTACGTGCTCGTGCACGGCGAGCGGCTGGCCGGGTTCCTCACCCCGTCGCTGGGCGAGCTGGTCGAGCACCACGAGGACGCGCCGCTGTCGGCCGGGGCCATCGTCACGCTGACGCTGCTGCTCTCGGCCGCCGGTGCGCTGCTGGGCTGGCTGGCGGTGGGGCGCCGGCCGGTGCCGCTGGAGCGCCCCACCCGGGTGTCGGCCCCGGTGGCCGCCGCCCGCGCGGGGCTCTACGCCGACGCCGTCAACGAGGCGCTCATCGCCCGGCCGGGCACCTGGCTCACCCGGGCGCTGGTGTTCGTGGACAACCGTGGGGTGGACGGGGTGGTCACCGGCGGGGCCGCGCTGCTGGGCGGGTCGTCCTCCCGCACCCGGCGGCTGCAGACCGGGTTTGTCCGTAGCTACGCACTGGGGATGCTGGGAGGAACGGTGGTCATCGTCGCCGCACTGCTGATGGTGAGCAGCACATGAGCTCCTCGGCCCTGCTCCTGGCCCTGCTGCTCCTGCCGCTGGCCGGCGCCGCCCTGGTGCTCACCCTGGGCCGCACCGTGGGCGACGCCCCGGCCAAGGTCGCCGCGCTGGGCACCGCGCTCGTGGAGCTGGCGCTGGTGGCGGTGGTCTGGGCGGGCTACTCCACCACCGAGGCCGCGAACGGCTCACGGCTGCAGATGGCGCTGTCGGCCGACTGGATCCCCGCCTTCGGGGTGCACTTCGCCCTCGGCCTGGACGGCATCGCGCTGGTGCTGGTGGCCCTGGTCGGCGTGCTGGTCCCGGTGGTGCTGCTGGGGTCGTGGAAGCACGGCACCACCGAGGGTGAGCTGCCCGCGGGCAGCCGCTTCGCCGGCTACTTCGCCACCCTGCTGGTGCTGGAGACGTTCATGATGGGCGTCTTCCTGGCCACCGACGTCTTCCTGTTCTACGTGTTCTTCGAGGGCATGCTCGTGCCGATGTACTTCCTCATCGGGCGGTGGGGCGGGCCGCGACGGCAGTTCGCGGCGATGAAGTTCTTCCTGTACTCCCTCTTCGGCGGCCTGGTGATGCTGGCCGCGCTGATCGGGCTGTACGTCGAGTCGTCCAAGATCCTGGGCACCGGCACCTTCGACTGGCGCGAGCTGGTGGCGGTGGCGCCACAGATCCCGCACAGCACCCAGGTGTGGCTGTTCCTCGGCTTCTTCCTCGCCTTCGCGATCAAGGCGCCGCTGGTGCCGCTGCACACCTGGCTGCCTGACGCCGGCGCGGAGGCCCCCATCGGCTCGGCCGTGCTGCTGGTGGGCGTGCTGGACAAGGTGGGCACCTTCGGCTTCCTGCGCTACTGCCTGCCGCTGTTCCCCTCCGCCAGCCGCAGCCTGGCCTGGCTGGTGCTGGTGATGGCGGTGCTGGGCGTGCTCTACGGGGCCCTGGTCGCGGTGGGCCAGACCGACCTCAAGCGCTGGGTGGCCTACACCTCGGTCGCGCACTTCGGCTTCATCGCCCTCGGGGTGTTCGCCTTCACCCAGCAGTCGGCCACCGGCGCCGTGCTCTACATGGTCAACCACGGGGTGGCCACCGGCCTGCTGTTCCTGGTGGTGGGCATGGTGATCGCTCGTGGCGGGTCCCGGCGGATCAGCGACTACCGGGGCATGGCGCGTGCCACCCCGGTGCTGGCCGGGCTGTTCCTGCTGGCGGCGCTGTGCGCGCTGGCGCTGCCGGGGACCAGCTCGTTCGTGTCGGAGTTCCTGGTGCTGCTGGGCTCCTACCCCACGCAGCCGGTGTACACGATCCTGGCCACCGTGGGCATCATCCTCGCCGCGCTGTACTCGCTGTGGGTCTACCAGCGGGTGATGCAGGGACCCGAGGGCGGTGCCGGGGTGGAGGCCGCCCGGGCCAAGGGGCGGCTGCGTGACGTCACCGGGCTGGAGGTCACCGCGGTGGCCCCGCTGGTGGCGCTGATCCTGCTGCTCGGCTTCTACCCCAAGCCGGTGCTCGACGTCATCACCCCGTCGGTGAGCGCCACGCTCACCGAGCTGGGCGTGGCGCCCGAGGCCGTCACCGTGCCCGCCCAGGGAGGCCAGCGCTGATGTCCGTGCTCATCCAGAACCTTCCCGTGCTCGTCCAGGACGTCCCGCTCACCCAGCACGTGCTGGCCCAGGAGACCGTGCAGGCGCCGTCGGTGGACTACGCGGCGATCAGCCCGCTGCTGGTGCTGCTGGCGGCGGCCTGCCTGGGGGTGCTGGTGGAGGCCTTCGTGCCCCGCAGCTCCCGCTGGGCGGCGCAGGTCGGACTCTCCCTGGCCGCCCTGGTCACGGCCGGGGTGGCGCTGACGCTGCACGCCTCCGCCAGCGGCCGCACCGACGTGCAGACGCTGGCGGGCACGCTGACGGTGGACCGTCCCGCGCTGTTCCTGTGGGGCAGCCTGCTGGTGCTGGCCGCCGCGGCGGTGCTGCTCATCGCCGACCGCTCGGTGGAGCCCGGCGGGGCCTTCCTCTCCGACGTCACCGCCGGCACCGTCCAGTCGCGGCAGGAGGCCGGCGCCCGGTCCACCCACACCGAGGTCTTCCCGCTCACCCTGTTCTCCCTGGCCGGGATGATGGCCTTCGTCGCCGCCAACGACCTGCTCACCATGTTCGTGGCGCTGGAGGTGCTCTCGCTGCCGCTGTACCTGCTGTGCGGGCTGGCCCGGCGCCGGCAGCTGCTCTCCCAGGAGGCGGCGCTGAAGTACTTCCTGCTCGGCGCGTTCGCGTCCGCGATCTTCCTGTACGGCCTGGCCCTGCTCTACGGCTACGCCGGCTCGGTGCGCCTGGCCGACATCGCCACGGCCGCCTCGGGCACCGACCGCTCCGACATCCTGCTGTTCGCGGGGCTGGCCATGCTGCTGGTGGGGCTGTGCTTCAAGGCCAGCATCGGCCCGTTCCACACCTGGACCCCGGACGTCTACCAGGGCGCCCCCACCCCGGTGACCGCGCTGATGGCGGCCTGCACCAAGGTGGCCGCCTTCGGGGCGCTGCTGCGGGTGCTGCACGTGGGCTTCGCCGGGGTGCAGTGGGACTGGCGGCCGGTGATGTGGGCGGTGGCCATCATCTCCATGGTGGTCGGCACCATCATCGGCATCACCCAGACCGACATGAAGCGGCTGATCGCCTACTCCTCGGTGGCCCACGCCGGCTTCATCCTCGTGGGCACCATCGCCATCACCCCGGACGGGCTGTCCGCCACCCTGTTCTACCTGCTGGTCTACGGGCTCACCGTGATCGCGGCCCTCGGGGTGGTGACGCTGGTGCGGGACTCCCGGGGAGAGGCCGCGCACCTGTCGCAGTGGAGCGGGCTGGGCCGGCGCTCGCCGCTGGTGGCGGGGATCTTCGCGTTCCTCATGCTCTCGCTGGCGGGCATCCCGCTCACCGGCGGGTTCATCGCCAAGTTCGGGGTGTTCTCCGCCGGCCTGCAGGACGGGATGGCCCCGCTGGTGGTCGTGGGCGTGCTGATGAGCGCCGTGGCGGCCTTCTTCTACCTCCGCGTGATCGTGCTGATGTTCTTCAGCGAACCCGCCGTGGACGGGCCGACCGTCACGGTGCCGGGGGTATTTACTACCGTTGCCGTTGGTATCGGGTTCCTCGGCACCCTCGTCCTGGGGGTTGTCCCTGGGCCGGTGCTTGACCTGTCGGCTGTTCAGTCGTTCATGAGCAGCCTCCCGTCCTGAGAGAGGCATGTCCTTGAGCGCGACTGAGCAGGGGTTCGCCGGCCAGTACCGAGTGGCCGGTGTCGACCTCGGTGACCCGGCTCTTGCTGAGGCGGTGCAGGGCGGGCTCGACGCGGTCGAGGAGCTGCTGACCACCGAGCTCAGCACCGGCGACCTCTTCATCACCGAGAAGGCGCTGCACCTGGTGCGCGCCGGCGGCAAGCGCTTCCGGCCGTTGTTCACGCTGCTGGCGG
This sequence comes from Rhodococcus sp. Z13_19A, assembly GCF_058133575.1. Lineage (NCBI taxonomy): Bacteria > Bacillati > Actinomycetota > Actinomycetes > Mycobacteriales > Nocardiaceae > Rhodococcus > Rhodococcus sp. Z13_19A. The sequence goes on along the minus strand of NZ_JBYUNN010000001.1, from coordinate 353,561 downwards.
CCCAGCTGGGCCCGGACGCGGGCTCGCCCGACGTGGTCACCGCGGGCGGGGTGGTGGAGCTGATCCACCTGGCCACGCTCTACCACGACGACGTGATGGACGAGGCGACCATGCGCCGTGGCGCGGTGAGCGCCAACGCCCGCTGGGACAACAGCATCGCCATCCTCGCCGGCGACTTCCTCTTCGCCCACGCCTCGCGCCTGGTGGCCCGGCTGGGCCCCGACGCGGTGCGGATCATCGCCGAGACCTTCGCCGAGCTGGCCACCGGCCAGATGCGCGAGACCGTGGGCCTGGCCGAGGGCCAGGACCCGGTGCAGCACTACCTGCGCGTGGTGGCGGAGAAGACCGGCTCGCTCATCGCCACCTGCGGGCGCTACGGCGGCATGTTCTCCGGCGCCGACGACGAGCAGGTGGAGCGGCTGCACCGGCTCGGCGAGGCGGTGGGCACCGCGTTCCAGATCTCCGACGACATCATCGACATCGCCTCGGACTCCACCGAGTCGGGCAAGACGCCGGGCACCGACCTGCGCGAGGGCGTGCACACCCTGCCGGTGCTGCTCGCCCTCACCGAGTCCGGCCCGGACGCCGAGCGGCTGCGGGTGCTGCTGGACGGCCCCGTCACCGACGACGCCGACGTGAACGAGGCGCTGGAGCTGCTGTCCCGCTCAGCCGGGCTGGTGGCGGCCAAGGCCACCCTGGGCCGCTACGCCGACGCCGCGCACGCCGAGCTGGCGGCACTGCCGCAGGGGCCGGCCAACACCGCGCTGCGGCGGCTGGTCGACTACACCGTCGCCCGGACGGGTTAGCGGGCGGGTGAGCCTGGCCGCCGCGCCCAGCACCGTCTGGGCGATCAGCGACCTGCACGTCGGGCACGGCGACAACAAGGCGGTGCTGGAGAGCCTGCGCCCGGTGGGGGAGCAGGACTGGCTGCTGGTGGTCGGCGACGTGGCCGACCGGGTGGACGACATCGCCTGGGCGCTGCGGCTGCTCACCGACCGCTTCCGCCGGGTGGTGTGGGTGCCGGGCAACCACGAGCTGTGGACCACCCAGCGCGGTGACGGGGCCGGGCTGCGGGGCCAGGCCCGCTACGACCACCTGGTGGCGCTGTGCCGCAGCCTGGGGGTGCTCACCCCGGAGGACCCGTACCCGGTGTGGCGCGGGCCGGACGGGCCGGTGACGGTGGCTCCGCTGTTCCTGCTCTACGACTACACCTTCCGGCCGGCCGGCACCTCCACCAAGGAGGAGGCGCTGGCCTACGCCCACTCCACCGGCGTGGTGTGCTCCGACGAGTTCCTGCTGCACCCCGACCCGCACGCGGGCATCGACGACTGGTGCCGCGAGCGGGTCGCGGTGACCGAGCGCCGGCTGGCCGCGGTGACCAACCCGGTGGTGCTGGTCAACCACTGGCCGCTGGTGCGCACCCCCACCGACGTGCTGCGCTACCCGGAGTTCGCGCAGTGGTGCGGCACCGAGCTGACCGCCGACTGGCACACCCGCTTCGGGGCGGTGGCCATGGTCTACGGGCACCTGCACATCCCGCGCACCACCCACTACGACGGCGTGCGCTTCGAGGAGGTCTCGCTGGGCTACCCGCGGGAGTGGAAGCGCCGCTCCGCCCAGCCCGGGGTGCTGCGCCAGATCCTGCCGCCGCCGCCGTGATCGAGCGCATCGTCGACGCCGCGGTCGCCACCCAGGAGACCTTCGGCCCACCCCCCGAGCGCGAGCTGTTCCCCACCGAGCGCGAGCGGATCGAGCGAGCGGTGCAGCGCCGTCGGCGCGACTTCGCCGACGTGCGCTGGTGCGCCCGCCAGGCGATGGCCCAGCTCGGGGTGCCGGCCGCGGCGATCCTGCCCGGTGACCGCGGCGCCCCCCAGTGGCCGGCGGGGGTGGTGGGCAGCATGACCCACTGCGAGGGCTACCGCGGCGCCGCGGTGGCGCTGGCCGCCCACGTGCACGGCGTGGGCATCGACGCCGAGCCGCACGGGCCGCTGCCCGACGGCGTGCTGGACGTGATCAGCCTGCCCGCCGAGCGCGAGTGGCTGGCGCAGGCACCGCCGGGGGTGCACTGGGACAAGCTGCTGTTCAGCGCCAAGGAGAGCACCTACAAGGTCTGGTTCCCGCTCACGGGCCGCTGGCTGGGCTTCGAGGACGCCCACATCAGCATCGACCCGGACGCGGGCACCTTCACCACCCGGCTGCTGGTGCCCGGCCCGGTGGTGGACGGGGTGCCGCTCACCGAGCTCAGGGGACGATGGACGACGTCGCCAGAGCTGGTGCTGACCGCGATCTCGCTGACCGCCTGGCCGTGACCACGGCGTCGGCGGTGAAGATCGCCAGCGCCACCCAGATGATGACGAACCCGGCCCACCGCGAGGCGGGCATAGTCTCGTGCACCACCAGCAGTCCCCAGCACAGCTGCAGCACCGGGGTGAGGTACTGCAGCATGCCGATGGTCACCAGCGGCACCCGCTGGGCAGCGCCGCCGAAGAGCAGCAGCGGCAGGGCGGTGACGACCCCGGCGGTGACCAGCAGCAGCGCGTGGCCCGCCCCGTGCGTGGTGAAGGTGGACTCTCCGCTGACCTGCAGCCACACCAGGTAGCCGACCGCGAGCGGCGCCACCACGATGCCCTCCGCGGTGAGGCTGGTGCGCGGATCCAGCTTGATGGTCTTCTTCACCAGCCCGTACAGGCCGAAGGAGCAGGCCAGGGTGAGCGCGATGAAGGGCGGCCGCCCGTAGGCCACCGTGAGCACCACCACCGCCGACAGGGCCACCAGCAGCGCCACCAGCTGCCAGCGACGCAGCCGCTCCCGCAGCACCACCACGCCCAGCAGCACGCTCAGCAGCGGGTTGATGAAGTACCCCAGCGCTGCCTCCACCACGTGGTCGGAGTTCACCGCGTAGATGTAGGTGCCCCAGTTCACCGCGATCAGCACCGAGGCGGCCGCGGCCATCAGCCAGGTGCGGGCCGGGATGCCCCGCAGCCGGGCCAGCCGCCCGGTCAGCGCCAGCAGCCCCAGCATGAACACCAGCGTCCACACCATCCGGTGCGCGAGGATCTCCACCGCGCCCGCGGGCTTGAGCAGCGGGAAGAAGGCTGGGAACAGCCCCCACATCCCGTAGGCGCCGAACCCCATGAGGAGCCCAGTCTGGGCCGCCGTGCGCGCGGGTCGGGGCTGGTCGTGGCTCACCAGGACAAAAATAGACCGGCCCCACGAGGGGGCCGGTCCAGGGTGGTGCGGGGTGGTCGGGCTGCTAGGCCACGGTCCAGGTGTCCTTGCCGGACAGCAGGCCCTGCAGGGCCTCGTCGCCGCCGGGCCGGGCGTCCTTGGCCGTCTGCACCTGCTCGCGGACCGAGTCGTCGTAGGTGGGCTTGGTGACCCGCCGGAAGACACCCGTGACCGTGTGGTTCAGGTCCTGGTCGGACAGTCGGCTCAGCGCGAAGTGGTACTCGGGGTTGTCGGTGGTGGCGTCGTGCACCACGATCTCCGACGCGGCCACGCTGTTGGTGTCCACCACCTTCAGGCTGAACCCGTCGCGGACGACGCAGTGCTCGCCGTCCGGGCCGAAGATGATCGGCTCGCCGTGGCTGAGCGGGATCAGCCGGTGCGGCGCCTCCTCGCCCTTGCGCAGGACGTCGAAGGAGCCGTCGTTGAAGATCGGGCAGTCCTGGAAGATCTCGATGAACGCGGTGCCCCGGTGCTCGGCGGCCTGGCGCAGCACCTCGGCGAGGCCCTTGCGGTCGGAGTCCATCGCCCGGGCCACGAAGGTGGCCTCGGCGCCCAGCGCCAGCGACAGCGGGTTGAACGGGTTGTCCAGCGAGCCCATCGGGGTGGACTTGGTGACCTTGCCGACCTCGGAGGTGGGGGAGTACTGCCCCTTGGTGAGGCCGTAGATCCGGTTGTTGAACAGCAGGATCTTCAGGTTCACGTTGCGGCGCAGGGTGTGGATCAGGTGGTTGCCGCCGATGGACAGCGCGTCGCCGTCACCGGTGACCACCCACACCGACAGGTCCGGCCGCGACACCGACAGGCCGGTGGCGATGGCCGGGGCGCGGCCGTGGATGGAGTGCATCCCGTAGGTCTCGAGGTAGTACGGGAACCGCGAGGAGCAGCCGATGCCGGAGACGAACACGATGTTCTCGCGCTTGAGGCCCAGCTCGGGCAGGAAGCCGCGGATGGTGGCCAGGATGGCGTAGTCGCCACACCCGGGGCACCAGCGGACCTCGGAGCCGGAGGTGAAGTCCTTGGCCTTCTGCGGGGTGTCCGTGGTCGGGATGCCCGCGAGAGCGGTCAGTCCCAGGTCATTGCCGACAGTGGCGGTCATGCGGAAACCTCTCCAGTGGTTGCGGCAGCGGCGCGCGCGTCCGTGTTCTTGGCGGCCTCCGACGCCGCCAGGGTCCCGGCCTCGGCCTCCAGGAGCACGTCCTGCAGCTCCTCGGCCAGGAAGGCCAGCCCGGCCACCTTGGTGACGGGCTGGATGTCCACGAGGTAGCGCGCACGCAGCATCATGGACAGCTGCCCGAGGTTCATCTCGGGAACGACCACCCGCTCGTAGCGGCGGAGCACCTCACCGAGGTTCGCCGGCAGCGGGTTGAGGTGGCGCAGGTGCGCCTGGGCGATGGGGGTGCCGAGCTTGCGCACCCGGCGGGCAGCGGCACCGATGGGGCCGTAGGAGCTGCCCCAGCCGAGCACCAGCGTCGTGGCCGCGCCGCTGGGGTCGTCCACGATGACGTCGGGCACGGTGATGCCGTCGATCTTGGCCTGGCGCAGCCGGACCATCAGCGAGTGGTTGGCCGGGTCGTAGGAGATGGCGCCGGGGCCGTTGGACTTCTCCAGGCCGCCGATGCGGTGCTCCAGGCCCGCGGTGCCGGGGATGGCCCACGGGCGGGCGAGCGTCTCCGGGTCGCGCTCGTAGGGGGCGAACTCGGACTTGCCCAGGCCCACGCCGGCTGCGGCGTCGCCACCGGCGGGAGCCTCGGCGAACGCGGGGTCGATGCGGGGCAGGTCGTCCACCTCGGGCACCGCCCACGGCTCGGAGCCGTTGGCGATCGCACCGTCGGAGAGCAGCAGCACCGGGGTGCGGTAGGTGATCGCGATCCGCGCGGCCTCCAGGGCGGCGGCGAAGCAGTCCGAGGGGGACTGCGGTGCCACGATCGGCACCGGCGACTCACCGTTGCGGCCGTACATCGCCTGCAGCAGGTCGGCCTGCTCGGTCTTGGTGGGCAGACCCGTGGAGGGGCCACCGCGCTGGACGTCGATGATGAGCATCGGCAGCTCGGTCATCACGGCCAGGCCGATGGTCTCGCTCTTGAGCGCCAGGCCGGGGCCGGACGTGGTGGTCACCCCGAGCGCGCCACCGAAGGCCGCACCCAGCGCCGCGCCGACGCCGGCGATCTCGTCCTCGGCCTGCAGCGTGGTCACGTCGAAGTTCTTGTGCTTGCTCAGCTCATGCAGGATGTCCGACGCCGGGGTGATGGGGTAGGAGCCCAGGAACACCGGCAGGCCGGAGCGCTTGCCAGCAGCGACCAGGCCGTAGGCCAGCGCGGTGTTGCCGGTGACCTGGCGGTAGGTCCCCTTGGGCAGCGAGGCGGCAGCCACCTTGTAGGTGGTGGCGAAGGCCTCCGTGGTCTCGCCGTAGTTCCAGCCGGCCTTGTAGGCGAGCACGTTGGCCTCGGCCACCGCGGGGATCTTGGCGAACTTCTCCCGCAGGAACGCCTCGGTGCCCTCCACCGGGCGGTGGTACATCCAGGACAGCAGCCCGAGGGCGAACATGTTCTTCGCGCGCTCGGCGTCCTTCTTGGACAGCCCGGTCGACTCCACCGCGCCGCGGGTCAGCGTGGCCATGGCCACCGGGTGCACCACGAAGTCGTGGAGCTCGTCGGTCTCCAGCGGGTTGGCCGCGTAGCCGGCCGTGGTGAGGTTGCGCTTGCTGAACTCATCGGTGTTGACGATCAGCGTGCCGCCGCGGGGGAGGTCGCCGATGTTGGCCTTGAGCGCGGCGGGGTTCATCGCCACCAGGACGTCGGGGCGGTCGCCGGCGGTGAGGATGTCGTAGTCGGCGAAGTGGATCTGGAAGCTCGAGACTCCCGCCAGGGTGCCGCGGGGGGCCCGGATCTCGGCCGGGAAGTTGGGCTGGGTGGCCAGGTCGTTGCCGAACGCTGCCGCCTCGGAGGTGAACCGGTCGCCTGCCAGCTGCATGCCGTCACCGGAGTCACCGGCGAATCGGATGACCACGCGGTCGATCTCGCGGGTCTCACGGGGCAGACCGGTGTCGGTCGAGATATCGGTAGTCATCGAGAAAGGGACCCCTTCCGGGCCGTCATCCTGCATCGCACGAGGCCGGGGTACTCTCCGGCCACCTGGACCAGTCCACGACGATACGTGGGACGGTCAAGGTGCTGCTCCTGGGTATCCTACGGCCGTCGCGCCGTCCAACCGGGTGTGACCAGTGTCACTGTGGCCTAGCTGATTTGCTGCTGATCTTCTGCTGCAACGCCGCCAGGCGGGCGGTGAATTCCGGGGACGTGATCGAGGAGACCTGCGGGCCGAGCTCCGCGGCCAGCGCGGTGGCGTGCAGGTCGGTGTCCAGCGCGCCCGGCACCCCCGTGGCCCGCATCGTCGCCTTGGTGGCCAGCACGAGCTCGCGGGGCGCGGCCGCCGGCGCGGCGCACAGCTGCACCGCCGCCGCCACCACGTCCTCGTGCCGGGCCAGCGCCAGCCCGTTGGCCACCGCGGCGTCGGCGTCACAGATCTCGCCGAAGAGCACCATGGCGCGTGCCGTGGCCGGACCGACCGCGCGCTGCAGCATCCAGGTCATGCCACCGCCGGGGTGGATGCCCAGCTGCAGGAAGCGTGCGTCGAAGCGGGCGCGGGGTCCGGCCAGGCGCACGTCGGCCGCCAGGGCGAGGTTGAGCCCAGCGCCCACGGCCGCGCCGTTCACCGCGGCCACCGTGGGCAGCGTGCACCGGGCCACGGCCAGGAAGCCGGCGTAGATGCGCCGCAGACCTTCCTCCTTGGCCGCGCCGAGCGCGCTGAGGTCCGCGCCGGCGCAGAACGCCGGTGCTGCCCCAGTCACCACCACGGCGTGCACGTCCTCGTCGGCCTCGCAGGCCTGCACCGCCGCGGCCAGGTCCTCGGACAGCTGCAAGGTGAGGGCGTTGCGCCGCTCGGGGTCGCTCACGGTGATCACCGCGACGCGGCCGGAGACCTCGGTGTGCACCCCGACGCTGGGGCTCGGCTGGCTCATGGCTGCATCCTGCCAGCCGGGCACCCGCGCGCCAGGGACCTGCGCCGCGGCTCCACTACTCTCGGCGCTGTGCAGACAACGGTCGAGGTGGCAGGCGTGGCGCTCACGGTGCAGGTGCTCGACCTGGGCCTGGCCTGCTGCGGGGTGGAGGTGATGGCGGCCCTGCAGGACGGCTCCCGCACCCCGCTCACCCCGGCCGAGCCGCCGCCCGGTGCGCCCACCGCACAGGTGCTGGTGGTGTCCGGGACCGTCACCGACGTGCTGGCCGGCGCCGTGCGCGCGGCCTACGAGCGGCTGCCCGAACCTCGCTACGTGGTGTCCATCGGGGCGTGCTGCGCCACCGGTGGTCCGTACTGGGACTCCTACAGCGTCACCAAGGGCGTGGACCAGCTGGTGCCGGTGCACGTCTCGGTGCCCGGCTGCCCGCCCCGGCCGGAGGCGGTGCTCGACGGGCTGCGTGCCCTGGCGCCGGTGGTCCTCGCGGAGCGGGCGGCGGCGTGAGCGTCGGTGACGCCGGGCTGGCGCGCGCCCTGGTGCAGGCGCTGGGCGTCGGCGAGGTGACCGAGTCCTTCGGCCAGCACACCGCGCAGGTGCCGCTGCCGGAGTGGGTGCGGGCCGCCACCGTCGCCCGCGACGAGCTGGGCTGCAGCATGTTCGACCACCTCGCCGTGCACGACGCCGGCGGGCCCGGCGGCAGCGGCGCGAGCTGGGAGGTGACCGCGCACGTGGTGGTGCCGGCCGGGTGCCGCGGGCTGCTGGTGCGCACCACGGTGGCCGTCGACGGCGAGCTGCCCAGCATCACCGGCGTGTGGGCCGGCGCGGCGTGGCACGAGCGGGAGGCCGCGGAGATGGCCGGCCTGGAGGTCACCGGGCACCCGGACCTGCGACCGCTGCTGCTGGCCCCCGGCGCCGGCCTGCACCCGCTGCGCAAGGACACCGTGCTCGCCTCGCGCGGAGTGCGGCCGTGGCCGGGCCGGATGGAGCCGGGGGAGGGTGCCGCGCCCACGTCGGCCGGCCGCCGTCGGGCCAGCGCCCCTGGTGTGCCGGGGCAGCAGTGGGAGCAGCCCGGGGAGGAGCAGCAGTGACCGTGCTCGATCGTGCCCGCGGGGTCATCGCGCTGCTGGCGGAGAACTGCACCAGCTGCATGATCTGCGCCCGCGAGTGCCCCGACTGGTGCATCCACATCGAGTCCAGCACCGAGCAGCCCGACCGCGACGCCGCCGGCCGCTCCCGGGCGCGGGCCCGGCCGGTGCTGGAGCGCTTCGCCATCGACTACGGGCAGTGCATGTACTGCGGCATCTGCGTGGACGCGTGCCCGTTCGACGCGCTGCACTGGTCGCCGGCGCACGACTATCCCGGCGTCGACCCCGCGGGCAGCGCCGCCGTGGTGGAGCTGGTGGCCGAGCGCGACGTGCTGGCCGAGCTGGTGGCGCAGGTGCCCCCACCAGGGAACTGACGCCTGCGACCCGGCGTTGTCGTGGTGAGCAAGCAGACATGGGGACACGGAAGGACTGGGCAGGATGCACCGGCACGCCAACGGACTGAAGACGGCCCTGCTGCTGGGTGCGATGTCCGCGCTCATCGTGCTGGTCGGCGGGCTCTTCGGCCGCACCGCGCTGCTCGTCGCGGTGGTGTTCGCGGTGGGGATGAACGCCTACGTCTACTTCCGCAGCGACACCCTGGCGCTCAAGGCCATGCACGCCCGGCCGGTCACCGAGGCGGAGCAGCCGCGGATGTACGCCATCGTCCGCGAGCTCGCCACCGTGGCGCACCAGCCGATGCCGCGGCTCTACGTCAGCCCCACCGTGGCACCCAACGCGTTCGCCACCGGCCGCAACCCCCGGCACGCCGCGGTCTGCTGCACCACCGGGATCCTGCAGCTGCTCGACGACCGGGAGCTGCGAGCAGTGCTGGGCCACGAGCTGTCGCACGTGTACAACCGCGACATCCTCATCTCCTCGGTGGCCGGCGCGCTGGCCTCGGTCATCACCGGGCTGGCCAACATGGCGATGTTCTCCAGCTTCTTCGGCGGCAACGGCGGCAACCGCCCCAACCCGCTGGTGATGATCCTGGTGTCGCTGCTCGGCCCCATCGCCGCCGGCGTGGTGCAGATGGCGGTGTCGCGCTCCCGGGAGTACCAGGCCGACGCCTCCGGCGCCGAGCTCACCGGCGACCCGCTGGCCCTGGCCTCGGCCCTGCGCAAGCTGGAGCTGGGCACCCAGGCGGCCCCCCTGCCGCCCGAGCCCGCGCTCACCAGCCAGTCTCACCTGATGATCGCCAACCCGTTCCGGGTGGGCGACCGGGCGGCACGGCTGTTCTCCACCCACCCGCCCATCGCCGAGCGCATCGAGCGACTGCAGCGGATGGCGGGCAAGCAGCTGCCCTGAGGCTGGCGCCCGGCGGCCCTAGGCCGGCTGGGTCGCCCCGAAGGACTGGGCGACCTGCATGACGTACTGGCCGTAGCCGGACTTGGCCAGCGCGCTGCCCAGGGCCATGCACGCGTCGGCGTCGATGAAGCCCATCCGCAGCGCGACCTCCTCCAGGCACGCCACCCGGATGCCCTGACGGTGCTCGATCACCTGGACGTACTGGCCGGCCTCCAGCAGGGAGTCGTGCGTGCCGGTGTCCAGCCAGGCGAAGCCGCGACCCAGGTCCACCAGACGGGCCTTGCCCTTGGCCAGGTAGTGCAGGTTGACGTCGGTGATCTCCAGCTCGCCGCGCGGCGACGGCCGCAGCCCGCTGGCGATGTCCACCACGTCGCCGTCGTAGAAGTACAGGCCGGTGATGGCGTGGTTGGACTTGGGCTTGGCCGGCTTCTCCTCGATGGAGAGCAACGTGCCGTCCGCGTCGATCTCCCCGACGCCGTAGCGCTCGGGGTCGCGCACCGGGTAGCCGAACAGCACGCAGCCGTCCAGGCCTGCGGTGTGCTCGCGGAGCTTTCCGGAGAAGCCGTGGCCGTAGAAGATGTTGTCGCCCAGCACCAGTGCCACGTCGTCGCTGCCGATGTGCTTGGCGCCGATGATGAAGGCCTCGGCCAGCCCGTTGGGCGCAGCCTGCTCGGCGTAGGACAGGTCCATGCCCCACTGCGAGCCGTCACCCAGCAGTCGCCGGAACATCGGCAGGTCGTGCGGGGTGGAGATGATCAGCACCTCGCGGATGCCGGCGAGCATCAGCACCGACAGCGGGTAGTAGATCATCGGCTTGTCGTAGACCGGCAGCAGCTGCTTGCTCACCGCCTGCGTGATCGGGTGCAGCCGGGTGCCGCTGCCCCCGGCCAGCACGATCCCCTTCATCGGTAGTTCACGAACTGCAGGGCGACGCCGAAGTCTCCGTCCTTGAGCAGCGCGATGACGGCCTGCAGGTCGTCGCGCTTCTTGCCGCTCACCCGCAGCTCGTCACCCTGGATGCGCGCCTGCACGTTCTTCAGGCCGGAGTCGCGAATGGCCTTGGTGATCTTCTTGGCGTGCTCGTTGTCGATGCCCTCGACCAGCTTGCCGGTGATCTTGAAGGTCTTGCCCGACGCGGTGGGCTCGCCGGCGTCGAAGGCCTTCATGGAGATGCCGCGACGCACCAGCTTCTCGATGAACACCTCCAGGGCGGCGTTGACCCGGTCCTCGGTGCTCGCGGTGATGGTGATGGCCTCGTCGCCGGCCCACTCGATGCCGGCGCCGGTGTTGCGGAAGTCGAAGCGCTGGGACAGCTCCTTGGCTGCCTGGTTCAGCGCGTTGTCCACCTCCTGGCGGTCGACCTTGCTCACCACGTCGAAGGACGCATCGGCCATGAAGGGCTCCTCACTCGAGCGACTGGGCTGCCGCGGGAGGACGTCCCGCGGAGCCGGCACTGGCACTACCTACCCCGGTGCGGCGGACCCGTACCGAGGTCTAGTAGTCTGCCTTGCGCACCCCTTGAAGCGGGACCCGGACCAGTGCCGGCGTCGCGGAGAGGAAGTGTTACGGCAGGTTGCCCGAGTGGCCAAAGGGAGCGGACTGTAAATCCGCCGGCATCGCCTACGTAGGTTCGAACCCTACACCTGCCACCATGTCTGACCTGCGGGTTCCTCCTCCGGGAGGGGCCCGCAGCGTCATTCTTGGAGCGTCATTTCTGGCTCGCGTCATCGCGTGCTCCAGCCAGGTCGCCTGGCCACGTCCCGCTAGCCACGCCGCCCTGGCCACCGCCCGCCCGTCACCAGCGCGAGGCTGCCCGCCAGCACCGCCATCCCCGCCGCGAGCTGGGCCGCCTCGGTGACGTCCCGCCCGCGCCACAGCGCCAGCCCGAGCACTACCGCAGCGGCCAGCAGGACCCCCAGCAGCACGCGCGCCAGCACAGGGAGCTCGCGGAGCCACCGCCGCACGTGTCCGGGCACGCGTCCTGTCTACCTGCTCCGGCGGGGACACGGAGCAGGAGCGCCGATCGGTGCCCACGACGCAGCCGAGCCCCCGACCGGGTGTGGTCGGGGGCTCGGCGGGGGCAGGTGCGGGTGGGTCAGCCCAGCCGCTCGATGATGGTGACGTTGGCCTGGCCGCCGCCCTCACACATCGTCTGCATGCCGTAGCGCCCACCGGTGCGCTCCAGCTCGTGCAGCATCGTGGTCATCAGCCGGGCGCCGGTGGCCCCCAGCGGGTGCCCCAGGGCGATGGCGCCGCCGTTGACGTTCACCTTGGCCATGTCGTAGCCGGTCTCCTGGCCCCAGGCCATCACCACCGACGCGAAGGCCTCGTTGATCTCCACCAGGTCGATGTCGTCGAGCTTCATGCCCGACTTCTCCATCGCGTGTGCGGTGGCGGGGATCGGTGCGGTCAGCATCCACACCGGGTCGGCGCCGCGCACCGACATGTGGTGGATCCGGGCCCTCGGGGTGAGCCCGTGGGTCTTCAGGCCCCGCTCGTTGGTGATGAGCAGGGCGGCCGAGGCGTCGGAGGTCTGGCTGGCCAGCGCCGCGGTCAGCCGCCCGTCCTGCACCAGGGTGGGCAGCGAGCGGATCTTCTCCCAGTTGGGCTGGCGGGGGCCCTGGTCGGCGGTGGCCTCGCCGGCGGCGACGATCTCGCGGTCGAAGCGGCCCTCGGCCTGCGCGCGCAGCGCCTTCTCGTGCGAGCCGACGGAGAACTCCTCCATCTGCTCGCGGGTGAGGCCCCACTTCTCGGCGATCATCTCCGCGGAGCGGAACTGCGAGACCTCCTGGCTGCCGTAGCGCTTCTGCCAGCCGGTGGAGCCGGAGAACGGGTCACCGAAGCCGTAGGCCTCGCCGGCGTACATCGCTGCGGAGATCGGGATCGCGCTCATGTTCTGCACACCGCCGGCGACGATGACGTCCGCGGTGTTGCTCATCACTGCCTGTGCCGCGAAGTGCACCGCCTGTTGTGACGATCCACACTGCCGGTCGATGGTGGTGCCCGGCACGTGGTCCGGCAGTCCGGCGGCCAGCCATGCGGTGCGGGCGATGTCACCGGCCTGCGGACCGATGGTGTCCACGCAGCCGAAGATGACGTCCTCGACGGCGCCCGGGTCGATTCCGCTGCGCTCGACCAGGGCGTTGAGGGCGTATGCCCCCAGGTCAGCGGGGTGCGTGGCGGCAAAGGCGCCGCCGCGCTTGCCCACTGGGGTGCGTACCGCGTCGACGATGTACGCCTCGTTGATGTGCCCTGCGTTCACGGGTGCAGCCTCTTTCTCGTGTTCCTGCGACGACCGCGGCGGAGTGCTCCGGACGGACGTCGACGTCCTGCCGGAATCTACCCCTCGCGAGGTAGCAAGCGCTTGGTTGGGGCATCGTCGCTGGTCGCCGGGTTCTGCGGTGGTCGTCGGTACGCTGGCGACCGGCAAGTGGGGGACCGGTTTCGCAAATCGGCACCCGTCTGTGTAATCTTCACACCGCTTCACCCGGTGCGCGGCTCACGCCCAGCACCACGAGGCACGCCCCTTTAGCTCAGTCGGCAGAGCGTCTCCATGGTAAGGAGAAGGTCTACGGTTCGATTCCGTAAAGGGGCTCGCTGGATCAGCCGCCACCCGCGAGGGCAGCGCTGTTCGGCTGTCGCGGTCGAGGGCGCAGCCCGAGGCCGCATGGCGGTGTAGCTCAGCTGGCAGAGCAAGCGACTCATAATCGCTGTGTCGCCGGTTCAAGTCCGGCCATCGCTACCCAAGGATCTGTCGCACGGCGCAGACGTACGATGGACATGACCGTTTCGTTCCCAGATCCACCGAAGAGAGGCACCCCGTGGCCGCCACTGACGTCCGCCCGAAGATCACGCTGGCCTGCGAGGACTGCAAGCACCGCAACTACATCACCCGCAAGAACCGTCGGAACGACCCCGACCGCATGGAGATGAAGAAGTTCTGCTCCAACTGCGGCACCCACAAGACCCACCGCGAGACCCGCTGAGCTGACGCGCGACAGCGCGCCGCAGCAGCAGGGCAGACACGGGGTGGGCGTCAACACGGCTTACGTGGGTCGACAGTTCGGGACCGACGCGGTCTACGAGGTCGGCCGGGAGAAGATCCGCGAGTTCGCGACGGCCGTCGGTGCAACCGACCCGGCCCACCACGACGAGGCAGCAGCACAGGCCCTGGGATACCAGGGCCTTGTTGCGCCTCCGACCTTTCCGATCATCCTCACCATGGGCGCCGAGCTGCGCCTGATGGCTGATCCCGATCTCGGCCTGGACTTCACCAAGGTGGTCCACCGAGAGCAGCGGTTCGTCCACCACCGTCCCGTCGTGGCCGGTGACCGGCTGTCCACCACCGTCGTCGTGGACGCCATCCGGGTGGTGGCGGGCAACGACCTGGTCACCACCCGTACCGAGGTGCACGCCGAGGACGGCTCACCCGTGGTCACCGCCTACTCCACCGTCGTCGCTCGCGGCACTGCCGCAGAGAACGAGGAGTAGCCGTGCCCGTGCGCACCTTCGACCAGGTCTCCGTCGGCGACGAGCTGCCGTCGCTGCAGGTGCCGCTCACCCGCGCCGACCTGGTGCGCTACGCCGGGGCCTCCGGCGACTTCAACCCGATCCACTGGAACCCCGCCGTCGCCACGGCCGTCGGCCTTCCTGACGTGATCGCCCACGGCATGCTCACCATGGCGCTGGGCGCCCGGGTGCTCACTGCCTGGACGGGTGACCCCGGCTCCGTGCTCGACTACTCCGTCACCTTCACCCGCCCGGTCGTGGTCCCTGCCGACGAGGCTGTGGTCGTCCAGATCGCCGGTGTGGTCAAGAAGCTGGACCCCGGTGCCCGCACCGCCACCGTGGCAGTCTCGGTCGCCGTGCAGGGCCAGCGGGTGTTCGGCCGCTCCATCGCGCTGCTGCGCCTGGCCTGACCAGCCGTTTCGCCGCTCCGCCCGGTGTCCACGCCCGAGGCAGTGGGTGCGAGTTGGAATCCAAGCACCGTGGTGTCGTACACTGACGTTTCTGGGGCGTTCGTGTGCTGCCCGAATCTCAGGTGTCCACCTCGTGGATGCTGCGAGCCTCGGGTCAGGGCATGGACGCTTCGGCGCGACCGGCGCAGAGCGTTGGTCGTAGGGGCGTAGCTCAACTGGCAGAGCAGCGGTCTCCAAAACCGCAGGTTGCAGGTTCAAGTCCTGTCGCCCCTGCGCCTGAATTGCAGCGACTGGAGGACGACGGTGAGCGACGATCGCGACGACGTCACACCCGAGCCGGTAGAAGGCTCGGAGACAGGTGACACCGCCGCAGCAGGTGACTCGCACACCGATCCCGACGCTGCGGCCGGGCTGGGCTCGGAGGACGACTCCGACGACGTGAGCACGGCGGCCGCACGGCCGGCAGGCAAGCGTCGCAGCCCGGCAGCCCGGTCCACCCGCAAGCCCGCCGCCGCTGGGGCCCGCAAGCCCGACGCTGAGCGGGCCGGCACCAAGGGTCGACCCACCCCGGCGGCGAGCAAGCAGACGAAGACGAGCAGCGGCAACCCCGCCACTCGGGTGATCCGCTACCTCCGCGAGGTCGTGGCGGAGCTCCGCAAGGTGATCTGGCCGACCCGCAACCAGCTCATCACCTACACGACCGTCGTCCTGGTGTTCGTCGCCTTCATGGTGGCCCTCACCTACCTGCTGGACCTGGCGTTCGCCAAGGCCGTGCTGACGGTGTTCGGCTGATCGACCACGCCACCTCGGCCGACCTGGCCGTAGCGGCGGGGACTGACGGTGGATCCTGGAGACAGGCGCCAGCCGGAAGTACTGCACATGACGAGAGGAAGCGAGTCCACACGTGAGCACCCCCGAGGGCGGCCAGAACATGGCTGACCAGCCCGAGGCCGGCTTGCCCGACTCTGTCGAGACCTCGGAGTCCGAGGCTCCGGAGTCGGTAGCGGCTGCCGACGCGCTCGTGGCCGAGGCCACGGCGCAGCCCGAGGCGACCGACGAGGCCCCCGTGCAGGACACCGACCTCGCTGTCGCCGAGGGCGACGCCGCTGCTGGCGCGCCCGACGAGGACGCTGCCGTCGCCGACGTCGTCGAGGAAGAGGTCGACCCGGTCGAGGAGATGCGCGCCGCCCTGCGCCGCGCTCCCGGCGACTGGTACGTCGTGCACTCCTACGCCGGCTACGAGAACAAGGTGAAGACCAACCTCGAGACCCGGGTGCAGACCCTGGACGTGGAGGACTACATCTTCCAGGTCGAGGTGCCCACCGAAGAGGTCACCGAGATCAAGAACGGCCAGCGCAAGCAGGTCAGCCGCAAGGTGCTGCCCGGCTACATCCTGGTTCGGATGGAGCTCAACGACGAGTCGTGGGGCGCGGTGCGCAACACCCCGGGCGTCACCGGCTTCGTCGGGGCGACCTCGCGGCCGTCCCCGCTGACCATCAACGAGGTCATCAAGTTCCTCCTGCCCGCCCAGGACCGCAAGAAGACCGCGGAGACCGGCAAGACCGGTGGGGCGGACGAGGCGACCAAGCCGGCGATCGAGGTGGACTTCGAGATCGGCGAGTCCGTCACCGTGATGGACGGCCCGTTCGCGACGCTGCCTGCCACGATCAGCGAGGTCAACGCCGAGCAGCAGAAGCTGAAGGTGCTGGTCTCGATCTTCGGGCGCGAGACCCCGGTCGAGCTGTCGTTCACCCAGGTTTCCAAGATCTGATCCGGGACTAGTCTCGGAGAGGGGTGCGCGCAGCGCGACTGCTCGGCTGCGCCACCACATCACCAAGTCCACACCAGTGGCGACCGGCGAACCCGGCTGCCCCGCAACGCAGGAAGTACAGGATGCCCCCCAAGAAGAAGAAGCTCGCCGGGCTCATCAAGCTCCAGATCCAGGCCGGCGCTGCCACTCCCGCTCCGCCGGTCGGCCCCGCGCTGGGTCAGCACGGCGTCAACATCATGGAGTTCTGCAAGGCGTACAACGCCGCCACGGAGGCCCAGCGTGGCAACGTGGTGCCCGTGGAGATCTCCGTCTACGAGGACCGCTCCTTCAGCTTCAAGCTGAAGACCCCGCCGGCGGCCCGACTGCTGCTCAAGGCGGCCGGTGTGCCCAAGGGCTCGGGCGAGCCGCACAAGACCAAGGTCGCCAAGGTCACCATGGCGCAGGTCCAGGAGATCGCCCAGACGAAGATGGAAGACCTCAACGCCGGCGACCTCGATGCCGCCACCAAGATCATCGCCGGCACCGCCCGGTCGATGGGCATCACCGTCGAGGGCTGAGCGAGCCACTCCGGCTCCCCGAACGGGTGGGAGGGCCAGCGCCGGCCCGCAACCACCACTGACCACAGAAGAAGGACAGCACCATGAAGCGCAGCAAGGCCTACCTCCAGGCCGCCGAGAAGGTCGACGCCGACAACCTCTACACGCCGCTCCAGGCTGCAGGGCTTGCCAAGGAGACCTCCAGCAAGAAGATGGACGCCACCGTCGAGGTGGCCCTGCGACTGGGCATCGACCCCCGCAAGGCCGACCAGATGGTGCGTGGCACGGTCAACCTGCCGCACGGCACCGGCAAGACCGCCCGCGTCATCGTGTTCGCCGCCGGCGAGAAGGCCGCCGAGGCTGAGGCCGCCGGTGCCGACGCCGTGGGCGCCGAGGACCTCATCGAGCGGATCCAGGGCGGGTGGCTGGACTTCGACGCCGCCATCGCCACTCCCGACCAGATGGCCAAGGTTGGTCGCATCGCCCGCGTGCTCGGTCCGCGTGGGCTCATGCCCAACCCGAAGACCGGCACCGTGACCAACGACGTCACCAAGGCAGTCGCCGACATCAAGGGCGGCAAGGTCAACTTCCGCGTCGACAAGCAGGCCAACCTGCACCTGGTCATCGGCAAGGCGTCCTTCCCGGTCGAGCAGCTGGTGGAGAACTACGCCGCGGCCCTCGACGAGATCCTGCGGGCCAAGCCGGCCGCGGCCAAGGGTCGCTACCTCAAGAAGGTCACCGTCAGCACGACCACCGGACCGGGCATCCCGGTGGACCCGGCGCTGACGCGCAACCTCCTCGCCGACGACACCGCGGCGACCGCCACCGCCTGATTCAGGCGGCGCGGGAGCGCACAGCAGCACCAGGAGGGGCAGGCCGACGGCCTGCCCCTCCTGTGCGTCTCGGGCAGGTGTGCGCGGGGTGGTCGTTCGCCCCGGAAACGTCAGGTAGGATTCACCCAGTTCCACCGAAGACCGCAGGTCACCGCGCTCACCAGGAGTGCGGCGAAGGTTCCGGAGTGCACCGGACGGCCCGCGCAGGAGGACGAGGTGCGACAGCTTCGGCTGTCGAGTTACGCCCCGTGCGCCCTGCGCCCGGGGCGTTTGTCATGTCTGCGCCGGTTTCCCGGCGACCTGCGGACCTGAGATCCACAGAGAGGAGGCAAGGCATGGCAAAGTCCGAGAAGGTCACCGCGGTCGCGGAGATCGCCGAGAACTTCCGCGGCAGCAGCGCTGCCGTGATCACCGAGTACCGCGGTCTGTCGGTCGGCCAGCTCACCAAGCTGCGGCAGGCGCTGGGCGAGGGCTCCACCTACTCCGTCGCCAAGAACACCCTGGTTCGTCGTGCAGCCGCCGAGGCTGGTGTCGAGGGTCTCGACGACCTGTTCGTCGGCCCGACCGCCATCGCGTTCGTCACCGGCGAGCCCGTTGACGCAGCCAAGGCACTGAAGACCTTCGCCAAGGAGAACAAGGCGCTGGTCATCAAGGGCGGCTACATGGACGGCCGCGCGCTGTCGACCGACGAGGTCGACCGCATCGCGGACCTGGAGTCCCGCGAGGTGCTGCTGGCCAAGCTGGCCGGCGCGATGAAGGGCAACATGAGCAAGGCCGCGAGCGTGTTCAACGCCCCGGTCTCGCAGATGGCCCGCCTGGCTGCCGCCCTGCAGGACAAGAAGTCCGCCGAGACCGGTGCCGACGCACCGGCCGACGCCTGACGGCTCGCACCACCCGCTCTGCACACACCGCACGATCCCCAGCAGAACTGACTAGGAAGGACCGCCACCATGGCGAAGCTCAGCAACGACGAGCTGCTCGACGTTTTCAAGGAAATGACCCTCCTGGAGCTCTCCGACTTCGTGAAGAAGTTCGAGGAGACCTTCGAGGTCACCGCCGCTGCCCCCGTGGCCGTGGCCGCCGCCGGTGGCGCTGCCCCCGTCGAGGCCGCTGAGGAGCAGGACGAGTTCGACGTCGTCCTCGAGGGCGCTGGCGAGAAGAAGATCCAGGTCATCAAGGTCGTCCGTGAGGTCGTCTCCGGCCTGGGCCTGAAGGAGGCCAAGGACCTCGTGGAGAGCGCCCCCAAGGCCATCCTGGAGAAGGTCAGCAAGGAGGCCGCCGAGGCGGCCAAGGAGAAGCTCGAGGGCGCGGGCGCATCCGTCTCCGTCAAGTGATTCTCCGCCCCTCGCCCGCGTCCTGCTGACGCGGAGAGGGGCACCCGGGCGAGAGCCCGACCTGCCGGCGAGAGCGGCCTCCACCTGTGGAGGCCGCTCTCGCCGCTTCTGTCAGCGGGCAACGAGGAACCACTTGTGAACCCGTCAGTAACTACTGTGCCGTCCCGTCGTTGGGCTTGGTGACTCGGGCAACTTGCCCCGGGATCAGTGGTGCCCCGCGGGGGTTGACCTTGGAGGTGCGATGGGCGTCGAGGTGTCCGTCGAGGGACTGACGAAGTCCTTCGGCAGTCAGAAGATCTGGCAGGACGTCACGCTCACGCTGCCTGCGGGCGAGGTGAGTGCGCTGCTGGGACCCTCGGGTACCGGCAAGTCCGTGTTCCTCAAGTCGATCATTGGTCTGCTGCGCCCGGAGACGGGCAGCATCGTCATCGACGGCACCGACATCCTGCAGTGCAAGGAGAAGGAGCTCTACGACATCCGCAAGATGTTCGGGGTGCTCTTCCAGGACGGTGCGCTGTTCGGGTCGATGACGATCTTCGACAACGTGGCGTTCCCGCTGCGCGAGCACACCAAGAAGAACGAGTCCGACATCCGCAACGTCGTGATGGAGAAGCTCGAGCTGGTCGGCCTCAGTGGCGCCGAGGAGAAGCTGCCCGGCGAGATCTCCGGCGGCATGAAGAAGCGCGCCGGCCTGGCCCGCGCCCTCGTGCTGGACCCCGAGATCATCCTCTGCGACGAGCCCGACTCCGGTCTCGACCCGGTGCGCACCGCCTACCTGAGCCAGACCCTGATCGACATCAACGCCCAGATCGACGCCACGATCCTCATCGTCACGCACAACATCAACGTGGCCCGCACCGTCCCGGACAACCTCGGGATGCTCTTCCGCCGCCACCTGGTCATGTTCGGTCCGCGCGAGGTGCTGCTGACCAGCGAGGAGCCGGTCGTCGAGCAGTTCCTCAACGGTCGCCGCATCGGCCCCATCGGCATGAGCGAGGAGAAGGACGAGTCGCAGATGGCCGAGGAGCAGGCCATGGCCGACGCCGGTCACCACGACGGCTCGGGCGAGGACGTGCGCGGCATCGTCCCGCAGATCGAGGCCACTCCCGGCAGCCCGGACCGGCAGGCGGTGCACCGCCGCCGCGAGCGCGTGATGGGGATGCTGCACACCCTGCCCGAGCAGGCCCAGCGCGGGATCCTGGACTCGTTCTCCGACGAGGACCGTGCGGTGTACGAGCGCCGCCAGGCCGGCAACGGCCAGGGCTACTCCCAGGACCAGTACTCCCAGAACCAGGGGTACAGCCAGGACCAGGGCTACAACCAGGACCAGTACCCGCAGGACCAGGGCTACAGCCAGGACTACCAGGGTGATGGCGCGGAGGGTGCGGACGAGCGCAACGGCGGCCGGCACAGCGCCGGCTCTGCCGACCCGGACTCCACCGTCCGTCTTCCCGCCGCGACCGGGGGCGCCTCCGACGGGTCCGCCCGCCGCTCGTACCAGCGGGATGACGAGTGACGTCGCAGACCTCCAAGCCACTGCCGGGGACCAACGCGCTGCGGCAGATCGGGCAGGTCGCCGAGCTCACCGCAGCCATCGCGCGCGGGCTCTTCCGGCGGCCGTTCCAGTTCCGCGAGTTCATCCAGCAGTCGTGGTTCATCGCCAGCGTCACCATCTTGCCCACCGCGCTGGTGGCGATTCCGTTCGGCGCGGTCATCGCGCTGCAGCTCGGCTCGCTGACCCGCCAGCTCGGTGCGCAGTCGTTCACCGGCGCCGCCAGCGTGCTGGCGATCATCCAGCAGGCGAGTCCGATCGTCACTGCGCTGCTGGTGGCCGGTGCCGGCGGATCGGCGATCTGCGCCGACCTCGGCTCACGGACCATCCGCGAGGAGATCGACGCGATGAAGGTGCTCGGAGTCGATCCGATCGCCCGGTTGGTGGTTCCTCGCGTGCTGGCTGCGATGCTGGTCGCGGTGCTGCTCAACGGCATGGTCAGCGTGGTCGGCGTCGTCGGCGGCTACTTCTTCAACGTCGTCATGCAAGGCGGCACGCCGGGGGCGTACCTCTCGTCCTTCTCAGCGCTGGCGCAGCTGCCCGACCTCTACATCAGTGAGATCAAGGCGCTGCTGTTCGGACTGATCGCCGCCGTCATCGCGGCCTACAAGGGGCTCAGCCCCTCCGGCGGGCCCAAGGGCGTCGGCGACGCGGTCAACCAGTCGGTCGTCATCACCTTCCTGCTGTTGTTCTTCGTCAACTTCGTGCTGACGACGATCTACCTGCAGGTAGTTCCGGCAAAGGGGTCCTAGGCACCGTGACCGCACCAACCAACTTCACCTACCGCGTCAAGCGGGCGGTCGATCGACCGCGGGGCGCGCTGGAGGACCTGGGCGACCAGTTCTCCTTCTACGTGCGTGCGCTCCTGTGGATCCCGCAGACGCTGCGCAAGTACTCCAAGGAGGTGCTGCGCCTGCTGGCCGAGGTCAGCTTCGGCAGCGGCGCGCTCGCGGTGATCGGCGGCACGGTGGGCGTGATCGCCGCGCTGTCGGTCTTCACCGGGACGGTGGTCGGTCTGCAGGGCTTCGCCGCGCTCAACCAGATCGGCAGCGCGGTCTTCACCGGCTTCATCTCCGCCTACTTCAACACCCGGGAGATCGCCCCGCTGGTGGCTGGTCTCGCGCTGTCGGCCACGGTCGGCTGCGGCTTCACCGCGCAGCTGGGCGCCATGAAGATCTCCGAGGAGATCGACGCCCTCGAGGTCATGGCCGTGCCCAGCCTGCCGTTCCTGGTCACCAGCCGGATCATCGCCGGGTTCGTGGCGGTCGTGCCGCTCTACGTCATCGGCCTGCTGATGTCCTACCTGGCGTCCCGGACGGTCACGACGTTGTTCTACGGACAGTCGACGGGTAGCTACGACCACTACTTCAACTTGTTCCTGCCACCGATAGACGTGCTCTGGTCGTTCGGAAAAGTGCTGGTCTTCGCGGTCGTCATCATCCTGGTGCACTGCTACTACGGCTACAACGCCAGCGGCGGTCCCGCCGGCGTGGGTGTGGCCGTGGGCCGGGCGGTGCGCACGGCGATCGTGGCCATCTCGGTCCTGGACTTCTTCCTGAGCCTGGCCATCTGGGGCACCACCACGTCGGTGAGGATCGCGGGATGAGGACCGGTACGTCCTGGGGACGTCAGCTGCTGGGCCTGCTGTTCGTGCTGCTCATCGTGGGTGGGCTGGTGCTCACGGTGCTCATCTACCAGAAGAAGTTCGTCTCCGTGGTGCGCGTGACCATGACCGCCGACAGCGTGGGCAACCAGCTGCTGCCCGAGGCCGACGTCAAGCTCAACGGGCTGATCGTGGGCGAGGTCCGGGAGATCACCACCGCTGACGGCCGCGCCGAGCTGACCCTGGCGCTGCAGCCGGACAAGGCTGAGCTCATCCCCAACAACGTCACGGCGCGCTTCCTGCCCAAGACGCTGTTCGGGGACAAGTACGTGTCCCTGGTGATGCCCGCAGCCCAGGCCGAGCCGATCAGCGGTGGTGACGTGATCCGCCAGGACACCACCCAGGAGACCGTGGAGATCCAGCGCGTGCTGGACGGCCTGCTCCCCGTGCTGCGGGCCGTGCCGCCGGCTGAGCTCAACTCCACGCTGGGCGCAGTGGCCCAGGCGCTCGACGGTCGTGGCCAGCAGCTCGGCCAGAACCTGTCGCAGCTGAACACCCTGGTCACCTCGCTCAACCGGGAGCTGCCGGCCCTGCAGGCCGACATCAGCGGACTCGCCGACTTCGCCGACACCTACACCGCTGCGGCGCCGGACCTGCTGCAGGCGCTGGCCAACCTGACCACCACCACCAACACGGTGGTGGACCAGCGCAACAACCTCGACCTGCTGTACTCCACGGTCACGGCCACCTCGGCCAACCTCACCGGCTTCCTCAACGCCAACGGCGCGAACATCATCCGGCTGAGCAACGACTCCGTGGAGACCTTGGAGCTGCTGGCGCGCTTCTCGCCCCAGTACCCCTGCGTGTTCGACCAGTTCGCCCGGCTGGTGCCCAACATCGACGGCACCCTGGGCAAGGGGAGTGCCCGGCCGGGGCTGAACCTGAAGCTGGAGATCACCAAGAGTCGAGGCAAGTACGTGCCCGGACGAGACGAGCCCAACATCACCGACGACCGCGGCCCGGCCTGCTACCCGGTCGTGGATCCGGCCGTGGGCAACTTCCCGCAGTACCCCGGCGGTCCGGTCCAGGACGGCGCCTACAAGCCACCGTCCAGCAACGCCGACTTCCAGGCGTCCTCGCTGCCGACGGACACCGCCGGGCTGGGTGTGGCCGGCTCGGTGTCGGAGCAGGAGCTGCTCGCCACGATCTTCGCCCAGGCCAACGGAACGGATCCCGCCGAGGTGCCCGGGTGGAGCGCGCTCGTCGGTGCACCGGCGCTCCGGGGCAACGAGGTGACGATCAAGTGAAGAGTCTCGTGCCACCCCTGCTCAAGCTGGGGGCGTTCATCCTGATCACCCTGCTGGCCACTGGTCTGCTCGCTGCCACCATCTCCAACAGCGGCTCCGGCGGCGGACCGGCGGTCAAGGCCGTCTTCACCGACGTGACCGGGCTCAACGTCGGTGACGACGTGCGCATCTCCGGCGTGAAGGTCGGTCGCGTCAGCAAGATCAAGATCAAGGACAAGCGGCTCGCCGAGGTCAACATGGACCTGGAGAAGAACCGCACCATCCCCGCCGACGCCACGGCCACGCTGCGCTACCGCAACATCGTCGGCCAGCGCTACATCGCTGTGGGCCAGGGCGACAGCGCCAGCAGCGGCAGCATGGCCGACGGCGGGGTGATCCCGGTCGAGCAGACCGAGCCCGCGGTGGACCTCACGGTGCTGTTCGGCGGCTTCAAGCCGCTGTTCCAGGCCCTCGAGCCGGCCCAGGTCAACCAGCTCTCCTACGAGATCATCCAGGTCCTGCAGGGGGAGGGCGGCACGGTGAACAGCCTGGTGGCCAACACCGCCACGCTCACCAACAGCATCGCCGACAAGGACCGCGTCATCGGCGAGCTGATCGGCAACCTGAACACCGTGCTGGACACGGTCAACCAGCGCTCGGACAAGGTGAGCTCGCTGGTGGTCTCGCTGCAGCAGCTGGTCTCCGGGCTCTCCCAGGACCGCGAGGCCATCACGTCCTCGATCTCCTCGCTGTCCCAGCTGGCTGACGCCACCACCGCGCTGCTCAGGCCGGCGCGGTCGCCGCTGCAGAGCAGCATCGCTGCCCTCGGCGACGTCTCGGCCAACCTCAACCGCAACGAGGCCCGGGTGAACACCTTCCTGGTCAACCTGCCGACCAAGCTCGACGGCGTGAACCGCACCGCCAGCTACGGGTCCTGGTTCAACCAGTACCTGTGCAGCGCCGACATCTCCTTCGGTCTGGGCGGCAGCGTCCCGCCGCTGGCTCTGCCCACGGGCATCGCGAGCACGCAGCTGCCGATCTACACGAACACCGCTCCGCGGTGCTACAAGCAGGGGCAGTGATGGCTGGACAACGCAAGCGCAACCCCGCGGTGAGCGGGGTCATCGCCCTGGTGGTGATGGCCCTGATCCTGGCTGCGGTGATCTTCCGCGACAACCTCCCCATCGTGGGTGGCGGCACCGTCTACACCGCAGACTTCAGCGAGGCGGCGGGTCTGAAGACCGGTGACGAGGTGCGGGTGGCCGGTGTGCGGTCGGGCTCGGTCAAGGACATCAAGCTCGACGGTGACCACGTGGTGGTCAGCTTCCAGGTCAAGGACGCCTGGCTGGGCAACGAGACCACCGCGGCCATCAAGATCAAGACCATCCTGGGCCAGAAGTACCTGGCGCTGGACCCGCTGGGCGCTGAGAACGCGGACCCCAACGCGTCCATCCCCCGGGACCGCACGGTCGCGCCCTACGACGTGGTCGAGGCGTTCTCCGGCCTGGGCAACACCCTCGGCGACATCGACACCAACCAGCTGGCGCAGAGCTTCCAGGCGCTCACCCAGGCGTTCGAGGGCACCCCGGAGAACATCCGCTCGGCCCTGGACGGAGTCACCCGGCTGTCCCAGACGGTGTCCAGCCGGGACAAGGAGCTGACCACCCTGCTGGGTGCCACCAAGCAGACCAGCCAGATCCTGGCCGACCGCAACGCCCAGTTCGCCGCCCTGCTCAACGACGGCAGCACGCTGCTGGCCGCGCTGAACGAGCGTCGGGACGCCATCTCGGCCCTGCTGACCAACACCCAGTCGCTGTCGCAGCAGCTGGTCGGCCTGGTCAACGACAACCGGGCGCAGCTCGGGCCGGTGCTCGGCCAGCTGCAGGGGGTGGTCAACATCCTCACCGCCAACCTCGGCAACCTCGACACTGGCCTCGCGCTGCTCGCTCCGTACTACCGGCTGTTCGGCAACGCCCTCGGCAACGGCCGCTGGTTCGACTCGATCGTGCCGAACCTGCTGCTGCCGGAGATCACTCAGCTCGCCGGCGGACAGAGCGCTCCGCCCTCGGTCAACACCGGCACCATTCCTTCCACCGAGTCAGGGGGTAACTGACGTGCGTGGTCGTGGACTGGTCCGGCCCGTCGTGCTGGGTCTCGTCGTCGTGCTGGTGGTCGCCACCGCTGTCTGGTGGGCGTTCCTGCGTCCGGCCTCCACCAAGGTGACTGCCTACTTCGGCACCACGGTGGGCATCTACCCGGGCAGCGAGGTGCGGGTGCTCGGCGTGAAGATGGGCAAGGTGGACTCGGTCGAGCCGGAGGGCGACCAGGTGAAGGTCGTGCTCAGCCTCGACCCGGACGTGCCACTGCCCGCCAACGCCAGGGCGGCTGCCGTGGCGCCGACGGTCGTCGCCGACCGATACATCCAGATGCTGCCCACCTACACCAGCGGGCCCAAGCTGGCCGACAACGACGTCATCCCCCGGGACCGCACGGCCACTCCGGTGGAGCTGGACGAGCTTTCGGCCAGCCTGGAGAAGACGGCCACTGCGCTCGGGCCCAACGGGGCCAACGCCGACGGCGCCCTCACCAACCTGCTCAACACCGGTGCGGCGAACCTGGAGGGCAACGGTGAGGCGCTGGGTGCGACGTTCGACCAGCTCTCCCAGGCGGTGAGCACGCTGGCCAACTCCCGTGGCGACCTGTTCTCCACGGTCACCAACCTGCAGACGTTCGTGACCACGCTGGCCGCCAACGACGCCCAGGTGCAGCAGTTCGCGCAGCAGCTGGCCTCCTTCTCCGGCTTCCTCGCCAACGAGCGCACCGACCTGGGCCTGGCGCTGCAGCAGCTGTCGCTGGCACTGGGCGACGTGGCCACCTTCGTGCGGGACAACCGGCAGTCGTTGAGCAGCAACCTCGACGGGCTGTCGGCGATCACCGGGGTGCTGGCCAAGCAGCGGGGAGCGCTGGCGGAGGTGCTCGACACCGCGCCGATCGCCGCCACCAACCTGATCAGTGCCTACAACGCGGGATCGGGCACGCTGGACACCCGGCTGAACTTCAACGAGCTGTCCAACCCCGGCCTGCTGATCTGCAACCTGATCCAGCCGGGCCGGCTCGCGCCCGGCAACCCGATCTACGACTCGCTGGGGGGCAACGTCGGGCCCATCACCGACTACTGCAAGACGATCGCCGACGGGCAGGGCGGGAAGCTGGTCATTCCGACGCCGCACTTCCTGGAGGTCGACGGAGCCGCAGGGCCGCCCGCCGCGCCGGCGCTACCGCTCGTGGGAGGGCAGTGATGCGCATCAGCACGAAGGCACGCACCAGCGCCGCAGCCGCGGTCTCGGCGGTGCTGCTCAGCACCGGCTGTGGGTTCAGCGGCCTGTACGGCGTGCCCCTGCCCGGTGGCGCGGACCTCGGCGCCAACCCCTACGAGGTGACGGTCGACTTCACCGACGTCCTCGACCTGGTGCCGCAGTCCAACGTCAAGGTCAACGACGTCAACGTGGGCCGCGTGGACAGCATCGACCTGGCCCCGGACGGGGTGACGGCCCAGGTCAAGCTCAAGCTCAACGGAGACGTCGACCTGCCGGCCAACGCCATCGGCTCGATCGACCAGACCAGCCTGCTGGGGGAGAAGTACGTGACCCTCTCGCCCCCGCAGGGCGAGCAGGCCACGGGCAAGCTCGGCAACGGTGCCACCATCCCGCTCGCGAGCACCACGCGTGGAACTGAGCTGGAGGAGGTGTTCGGCGCGCTGTCCCTGCTGCTCAACGGCGGCGGCGTCGCCCAGCTGCAGACCATCACGCGCGAGCTCAACTCCGCCCTCAGCGGACGCGAGGGGGAGGTGCGCTCGCTGCTGGAGCAGACCAACATCCTCATCGGCGGCCTCAACACCCAGCGCGGGGAGATCAACCGGGCGCTGGACGGCCTGAACACCCTCTCCAAGACGGTGGACAGCCAGCGGGTCAACCTGACCACCGCGCTGGACCAGCTGCCCGCCGGAGTGCAGACGCTGGACGAGCAGCGGCCGCAGCTGACGCTGCTCCTGCGTCAGCTGGACCAGCTGGGCGTGGTGGCGACCAACGTCGTGAACCGGAGCAGGGACAGCCTGGTGGCCGACCTCAACGCGCTCTCCCCGACGCTGCGGTCCCTGGCCGACTCCGGGGACAACCTGGCCAAGTCCCTGGAGATCCTGCTGACCTTCCCGTTCACCGACGCCGCGATCGACACGGTCGCGGGCAACTTCGTCAACCTCAACCTCACCGCGGACCTCAACCTCGGCACGATCATCAGCAACGGCGTGCTCGACCCGACCCTGCTGGGTCTGCCGGCGCTGCCCCTGCCCCAAGCCACCGTCGCCCAGGGGGCACCATGAGAAGCAAGCTGGTGAGGTGGCAGCTCGTCGCCTTCCTGGTCATCACCATCCTCGGCATCACCTTCACCGGGGTGCGCTACGTGGGGCTGGACAAGTACCTGTGGTCCTCGGGCTACTCCGTCCAGATGGAGCTGCAGAACTCCGGCGGGATCTTCGAGAACGCCGAGGTCACCTATCGTGGCGTGGCCATCGGGACGGTCGGGCCGCTCACGCTCACCGACCGCGGTGTGTCGGTGGAGCTGCTGATCAACGACAACACCCCGGACATCCCCACCGACCTCAAGGCCGTGGTGGCCAACCGGTCCGCGGTGGGCGAGCAGTACGTCGACCTGCAGCCCAACACCAACGAGGGGCCATTCCTCAGCTCGGGCTCAGTGATCCCGATGGATCGCACCGCGGTCCCGGTCACCACCGAGAAGCTGCTCAGCAGCGTGGACCAGCTGGTGCGGTCGGTGCCGGTGGAGTCCCTGCGCACGGTCGTCTCCGAGCTGGGCACCGCCTTCAACGGCCTCGGCCCGTCGCTGCAGCGCCTGCTCGACCAGGGCAACCTGCTCACCACCACCGCGATCGACAACCAGCCGCAGACGCTGCGGCTGATCAGCGACGCCCAGACCGTGCTGGACACCCAGCGCTCCGAGGGCTCCTCCATCATCGGCTTCAGCCGGGACCTGCAGCTGGTCACCCAGCAGCTGCAGGCCAGCGACCCCGACCTGCGCCGGCTGATCACCACCGGGCAGTCCGCGGGCAGCGAGGTGGGGGCCCTGCTGGACAGCAGCTCCGCGTCGCTGGCCAACACGGTGGCCAACCTCGGCACGGTCACCACCGTGACCTCGGCCCGCACCGATGGCCTCCGAGCGCTCAACCAGCTGCTGCCCGCCGTGGCGGCCGCCGGGTTCACCAGCGCACCGGGCGACGGCTTCGCCCACTTCGGCCTGGTGCTCAACGTGAACGACCCGTTCCCGTGCACCGCCGGCTACGAGGGCACGTACCAGGAGCTGGAGCGGCAGCGCGCGGCCAACCCCGCGTTCAACGACTACTACGACAAGGCCCCGCTGAACACCAACGCCTACTGCGCAGAGCCCAACGGCAGCCCCATCTCGGTCCGTGGCACCCAGCACGCGGTCGCCCAGCCCGGCAGCCCGGTGCTGCCGCCGGTGCAGTCCGGTGGTGCCGGCTACAACAGCGGCGCGCTGAGCCAGGACTCCGGGGTGCTGGTGAACCAGCTCTCCGGCCTGCTCAACCGGTTGATCTTCGGGTCGTGAGATCCTCTCGGGGTGGCGCCGGACTGCTCACCCTGGCGCTGTCCGCAGCGCACTGATCGAAGAACGGAGCATGTCGGAGAAGTCCGGCACTATGTATGGCAATGGATGAATCACGCCTCGACGCTGACGGCGTCGACGACAGCAACCACGGCCGCCGCCAGGACGGCGGGGCCCCCACCGACGACACGGGAGCCGCACAGGGGGAGCCAGCTGCTCCTGACCTGAGCAAGAAGTCCGGCGACGTGACCGGCACCGCCGCCCGCAGTGCCGGCACCGCCACGGAGGCCGAGGACGGTGCGGGCGACGACGGCCGGGGCACCGGGGATCGCCAGCCCGGACGAACCAAGGTCGCCACGGCAGCAGCCGCGGTCGTGGTCGCGGCTGCCCTGCTGGGCGGAGCGATCTGGTACACCGTGGACAGCTTCAGCGAGTCCGGCCCCACGTCGGTGACCGCCGACCGCGACGCCGCCGTGGAAGCCGCCCGCAGCGTCGGGGCCACCATGACCACGGTGAACGGCGGAGACCCGCAGGGCACCCTGCAGGCGTGGCGCAACGCCATCACCGGGGAGCTGGCCGAGCAGTACGCCCAGCAGGAGGCGCAGCTCACCCAGCGGATCGCGCAGACCAAGGGCTCCGTCACCTCGACGGTCACCAACGCCGCGCTCACCGAGCTCGACTCCGGCGCCGGCACGGCCAGCGCGCTGGTCTTCGTGGACACCACCTTCACCAGTGCCACGCCAGCTCCCGCCCCGAGCCCGACCCCAGCGCCGGCCCCCGGCGGCTCGACCGATCCCAGCGCCGCACCTGCGCCCAGCAGCCCGGCCGCCGCGCCCGGTGGCTCGGAGCAGGCCGGCGGAACGGGCCAGAAGCAGCGTCTGGCGCTGACCCTGGCCATGGTCCGCACCGCAGATGGCTGGAAGGTCTCCAACCTGCAGCCCAACGAGCCGACGCAGGCCGGACAGTGACCGGCACCCGCCGCCACCACCGTCCGAGCAGCTGCGAGAGGAGCACGTACCGATGCCACCGGTGAACCGCAAGGGCCCGGGACCCCGTCCCACCCCCCGGCGCCGCCCGGCGGTGGCTGGCACCCGTGCCCGTCCCACCACGCAGGACCCGCAGCCGCACGCTTCGGCGACGGCAGCTCCCAGCTCCGCGGACACTGGCCGGCCGGACCCCAGCAGCACCACCACGGAGAGCCCAGCGGCCTCGGCAGGCTCCGCGCAGCCGGCCAGTGCTCGCCCGCGGCAGCGGCGGAACCGACCGTCCCGCACCTCGCTGAGCAACCCGCGGTGGATCGCGGTGTCCGCCCTGGTGGCGCTCATGCTGGTCGCGGCGGTCGTGCTCGCCGTCACCTCGGTGATCCACAACAGCTCCGGCGACGGTGGTGACACCGCCAACACCGCGCTGGTGGACCAGCCGGCCACCCAGGAGGTCAACGCTGCGGCGGCCAACGTGCTGAAGACCGCCTACACCTACAGCCACACCACGCTGGACGCCGACTTCGACGCCGCGGTGAAGCTGATGACGCCGGAGATGGCCAACCAGTACAACTCCAACCGGGACAACATCCGCAAGGTGGCCACCCAGGCCAAGACCACCACCAGCGCGACCGTGGTCTCCAACGGGGTCCGGCTGCTCAGCGGCGACCGCGCCGAGGTGATCGCCTTCGTGGTGATCAACGCCGACAACAACGGTCAGGCCCTGCAGGCCAGCGGCTACCGATTCACGGCAAACCTGTTGCGGGACAACGGGCAGTGGTTGCTGTCCGGGCTCACCGAGGCCTGATCACGTCGCGTCGCCCGGGCCCGCCCCGGTCCCGGGTCGTCGCCGGGACCCGACACGCCGCGCGTGGCACCCTTGACGCACCGGCAGGTGGCGTCCACGCTTGTGCCTGCGCGCGCAGCTTGACTGCGTGGGATCGAGGCTGCCCGACTCGACAACGGCCGAAACAGGGGCTAAACTCCAACGTTGCGCTGGTCTCCTGCTGTCCGCACCCCAAAATCAGCTACACCCGGGGTCGAGAGCAGGCCGCCCGCAACAGAGTCTGGACGAGGGATCTGCCCATGGTAGAGCCGTCGTTCAGTGTCGACAAAGCAGCGGCCGTCCGAGCAGCGACGGCCCGCATGAGGTGCTGGAAGGATGCATCTTGGCAGTCTCCCGCCAGACCAAGACCACTCCCGAGAAGACCGGTCCTGCTGACCAGTCAAAGCTTGTAGGCATCCCTGGTGCCCCCAAGAGGGTTTCGTTCGCAAAGATCAAAGAGCCCTTGGAGGTGCCAGACCTACTCGACCTGCAGACCGACTCCTTTGAGTGGCTGATCGGTTCGCCGGTGTGGCGCGAGCGGGCGCTCTCCCGGGGCGACAACGCCGAGTCCGGTGGCCTCGAGGACATCCTCACGGAGCTGTCCCCGATCGAGGACTTCTCCGGCTCGATGTCGCTGTCCTTCTCCGACCCGCGCTTCGACGAGGTCAAGGCCTCCGTCGAGGAGTGCAAGGACAAGGACATGACGTACGCGGCGCCCCTGTTCGTCACCGCGGAGTTCATCAACAACAACACCGGCGAGATCAAGAGCCAGACGGTGTTCATGGGTGACTTCCCGATGATGACCGACAAGGGCACGTTCGTCATCAACGGCACCGAGCGTGTCGTCGTCTCCCAGCTGGTGCGCTCCCCGGGCGTCTACTTCGACCACGCGGTCGACAAGGCCACCGACAAGGACGTGCACAGCGTCAAGGTGATCCCCGGCCGCGGTGCGTGGCTGGAGTTCGACGTCGACAAGCGCGACACCGTGGGTGTGCGCATCGACCGCAAGCGCCGCCAGCCGGTCACCGTGCTGCTGAAGGCGCTGGGCTGGACCACCGAGCAGATCACCGAGCGCTTCGGCTTCAGCGAGATCCTGATGGCGACGCTGGAGAAGGACAACACCGCGGGCACCGACGAGGCCCTGCTGGACATCTACCGCAAGCTGCGTCCGGGCGAGCCCCCCACGCGGGAGAGCGCGCAGACCCTGCTGGAGAACCTG
The DNA here is from genome assembly GCF_058133575.1 of Rhodococcus sp. Z13_19A. Classification (NCBI taxonomy): domain Bacteria; kingdom Bacillati; phylum Actinomycetota; class Actinomycetes; order Mycobacteriales; family Nocardiaceae; genus Rhodococcus; species Rhodococcus sp. Z13_19A. The sequence goes on along the minus strand of NZ_JBYUNN010000001.1, from coordinate 321,432 downwards.
TTCTTCAAGGACAAGCGCTACGACCTGGCCAAGGTCGGCCGCTACAAGATCAACAAGAAGCTCGGCCTCAACGCGGGCCAGCCGGTCACCAGCAGCACGCTGACCGAGGAAGACGTCGTCGCCACCATCGAGTACCTGGTGCGTCTGCACGCGGGCGAGACCACGATGACCGCCCCCGGCGGCGTCGAGGTCCCGGTCGAGGTGGATGACATCGACCACTTCGGCAACCGGCGCCTGCGCACCGTCGGCGAGCTCATCCAGAACCAGATCCGCGTGGGTCTGTCCCGGATGGAGCGCGTGGTGCGCGAGCGGATGACGACCCAGGACGTCGAGGCGATCACGCCCCAGACCCTGATCAACATCCGTCCCGTCGTGGCGGCCATCAAGGAGTTCTTCGGAACCTCCCAGCTGAGCCAGTTCATGGACCAGACCAACCCCCTGTCCGGACTGACGCACAAGCGTCGCCTGTCCGCGCTGGGCCCGGGTGGTCTGTCTCGTGAGCGCGCCGGCTTCGAGGTCCGCGACGTGCACCCCAGCCACTACGGCCGCATGTGCCCGATCGAGACCCCTGAGGGCCCGAACATCGGCCTGATCGGCTCGCTGTCGTCCTACGCGCGGGTGAACCCCTTCGGGTTCATCGAGACGCCGTACCGCAAGGTCGTCGACGGACACGTCACCGACCAGCTGGACTACCTCACCGCTGACGAGGAGGACCGCTTCGTCGTGGCGCAGGCCAACTCGACGCTCGACGCCGAGGGCAACCTCGCCGACGAGCGCGTGCTGGTCCGCCGCAAGGGTGGCGAGGTCGACTACATCGACCCGCACGGCGTCGACTACATCGACGTCTCCCCGCGCCAGATGGTGTCGGTCGCCACGGCGATGATCCCGTTCCTGGAGCACGACGACGCCAACCGCGCGCTGATGGGCGCCAACATGCAGCGCCAGGCGGTCCCGCTGGTGCGCAGCGAGGCACCGCTGGTCGGCACCGGCATGGAGCTGCGGGCCGCGGTGGACGCCGGTGACGTCATCGTCACCAGCAAGTCCGGCGTCATCGAGGAGGTCTCGGCCGACTACGTCACCGTGATGGCCGACGACGGCACCCGCCAGACCTACCGCATGCGCAAGTTCGCCCGCTCCAACCAGGGCACCTGCACCAACCAGCGCCCCATCGTGGACGAGGGTCAGCGGGTGGAGTCCGGCCAGGTCCTGGCCGACGGTCCCTGCACCGAGAACGGCGAGATGGCCCTGGGCAAGAACCTGCTCGTGGCGATCATGCCGTGGGAGGGTCACAACTACGAGGACGCGATCATCCTCAGCCAGCGGCTGATCCAGGACGACACCCTCACCTCGATCCACATCGAGGAGCACGAGATCGACGCCCGCGACACCAAGCTTGGTGCCGAGGAGATCACCCGGGACATCCCGAACGTCTCCGAGGAGGTGCTGGCCGACCTCGACGACCGCGGCATCATCCGCATCGGCGCCGAGGTCCAGCCTGGTGACGTGCTGGTCGGCAAGGTCACGCCCAAGGGCGAGACCGAGCTCACCCCGGAGGAGCGGCTGCTGCGCGCGATCTTCGGCGAGAAGGCCCGCGAGGTGCGCGACACCAGCCTCAAGGTGCCCCACGGCGAGACCGGCAAGGTCATCGGCATCCGGGTGTTCTCCCGCGACGACGACGACGACCTGCCCCCCGGCGTGAACGAGCTGGTCCGCGTCTACGTGGCCCAGAAGCGCAAGATCCAGGACGGCGACAAGCTCGCCGGCCGGCACGGCAACAAGGGCGTCATCGGCAAGATCCTGCCCGCCGAGGACATGCCCTTCCTGCCCGACGGCACGCCGATCGACATCATCCTGAACACCCACGGTGTTCCGCGACGGATGAACCTGGGCCAGATCCTGGAGGTCCACCTCGGGTGGATCGCCAAGACCGGCTGGCAGATCAACGGCGACCCGGACTGGGCCAGCAAGCTGCCCGAGGAGCTCTACTCCGCGGAGCCGGGCACCCGCACGGCCACCCCGGTGTTCGACGGTGCCCGGGAGAACGAGATCACCGGGCTGCTCGGGTCCACGCTGCCCAACCGGGACGGCGAGATGATGGTCAAGGGCGACGGCAAGGCCACCCTGTTCGACGGTCGCTCCGGTGAGCCGTACCCGTACCCGGTGGCAGTCGGCTACATGTACATCATCAAGCTGCACCACCTGGTGGACGACAAGATCCACGCCCGCTCCACCGGCCCGTACTCGATGATCACGCAGCAGCCGCTGGGTGGTAAGGCGCAGTTCGGTGGCCAGCGCTTCGGTGAGATGGAGTGCTGGGCGATGCAGGCCTACGGCGCGGCGTACACGCTGCAGGAGCTGCTCACGATCAAGTCGGACGACGTCCTTGGTCGTGTGAAGGTCTACGAGGCCATCGTCAAGGGCGAGAACATCCCCGAGCCGGGCATCCCGGAGTCGTTCAAGGTGCTCCTCAAGGAGCTGCAGTCGCTGTGCCTCAACGTCGAGGTGCTCTCCAGTGACGGCGCGGCGATCGAGATGGGCGGGGGTGACGACGAGGACCTGGAGCGTGCTGCTGCCAACCTCGGCATCAACCTCTCCCGCAACGAGTCGGTGACCGTCGAAGACGTCGTGAACTGAGGCGGCGAACCGCCTCAGCAGGTTTGGCTCACCCGGTGAGCCGACCACTTTCCTCCGGTGCAGCCCCACGCGGGCTGCACCGGAGGAGGGACAAGTCCACACCCCTAGGCCGCTCGCACCATGAGCGCCACTACCCCCAAGGGAGAAGGAAGCGACGTGCTCGACGTCAACTTCTTCGATGAGCTACGCATCGGACTGGCCACGGCAGACGACATCCGCCACTGGTCCTTCGGCGAGGTCAAGAAGCCCGAGACCATCAACTACCGCACGCTCAAGCCTGAGAAGGACGGCTTGTTCTGCGAGAAGATCTTCGGTCCCACCCGGGACTGGGAGTGCTACTGCGGCAAGTACAAGCGTGTCCGCTTCAAGGGCATCATCTGTGAGCGCTGCGGCGTCGAGGTGACGCGTGCCAAGGTGCGCCGCGAGCGGATGGGCCACATCGAGCTCGCCGCCCCGGTCACCCACATCTGGTACTTCAAGGGCGTTCCGTCCCGGTTGGGCTACCTGCTCGACCTGGCCCCCAAGGACCTCGAGAAGATCATCTACTTCGCCGCCTACGTCATCGTCGGCGTCGACACCGAGCTGCGCCACAACGAGCTCTCCACCCTCGAGGCCGAGATGGTCAGCGAGCGCAAGACCGTGGAGAACCAGCGTGACGCCGACCTGGAGGCCCGGGCCCAGAAGCTCGAGGCCGACCTGGCCGAGCTCGAGGCCGAGGGCGCCAAGAGCGACGTCCGCCGCAAGGTCAAGGACAGCGGCGAGCGCGAGATGCGCCAGATCCGCGACCGCGCCGGTCGTGAGCTGGACCGTCTCGACGAGATCTGGACCACCTTCACCAAGCTGTCGGTCAAGCAGCTCGTCATCGACGAGATGCTGCACCGCGAGCTGGTCGACCGCTACGGCGAGTACTTCACCTCGGCCATGGGTGCGGAGTCCATCCAGAAGCTGATGGAGGTCTTCGACATCGACGCGGAGGCCGAGCTGCTGCGCGAGACCATCCGCAGCGGCAAGGGCCAGAAGAAGCTGCGCGCGCTCAAGCGACTCAAGGTCGTCGCGGCGTTCCAGCAGACCCGCAACAACCCGCAGGGCATGGTCCTGGACTGTGTCCCGGTGATCCCGCCGGACCTGCGTCCCATGGTCCAGCTCGACGGTGGCCGGTTCGCGACCTCCGACCTGAACGACCTGTACCGCCGCGTGATCAACCGCAACAACCGCCTCAAGCGACTGATCGACCTCGGCGCGCCCGAGATCATCGTCAACAACGAGAAGCGGATGCTGCAGGAGTCCGTCGACGCCCTGTTCGACAACGGTCGTCGCGGTCGTCCGGTCACTGGTCCGGGCAACCGGCCCCTGAAGTCCCTGAGCGACCTGCTCAAGGGCAAGCAGGGTCGGTTCCGCCAGAACCTGCTGGGCAAGCGCGTGGACTACTCCGGCCGTTCGGTGATCGTCGTCGGTCCGCAGCTGAAGCTGCACCAGTGCGGTCTGCCCAAGCTGATGGCGCTGGAGCTCTTCAAGCCCTTCGTGATGAAGCGGCTGGTGGACCTCAACCACGCGCAGAACATCAAGTCGGCCAAGCGGATGGTCGAGCGTCGTCGCGCCCAGGTGTGGGACGTGCTCGAGGAGGTCATCTCCGAGCACCCCGTGCTGCTCAACCGCGCGCCGACCCTGCACCGTCTGGGCATCCAGGCCTTCGAGCCCCAGCTGGTCGAGGGCAAGGCCATCCAGCTGCACCCGCTGGTGTGCGAGGCGTTCAACGCCGACTTCGACGGTGACCAGATGGCGGTGCACCTGCCGCTGAGTGCCGAGGCCCAGGCCGAGGCGCGCATCCTGATGCTGTCGTCGAACAACATCCTCTCGCCGGCATCGGGTCGCCCGCTGGCCATGCCGCGTCTGGACATGGTCACCGGCCTCTACCACCTCACCCGGATCGTCGACGGTGCTCCGGGTGAGCGCCTCGCCGGCGCCGACGTGGCCGAGGGCGGCGTGTTCTCCACGCCGGCCGAGGCGATCATGGCGATGGACCGTGGCGTGCTGTCGGTGCAGGCGATGACCCGCATCCGGGTCAGCGACCTGCGCCCGTCCAAGGCCGACGAGCCGCGGATGCTGGAGGAGGGCTGGAAGCCGGGTGAGCCGTGGGTGGCGGAGACGTCGCTCGGTCGGGTGATCTTCAACCAGCTCCTGCCGGCGGACTACCCGTTCGTCAACGAGGCGATGCCGAAGAAGCGTCAGGCGGCGATCGTCAACGACCTCGCCGAGCGCTACCCGATGGTGGTCGTGGCCCAGACGCTGGACAAGCTGAAGGACTGCGGCTTCTACTGGGCCACCCGCTCGGGTGTCACCGTGGCCATCTCCGACGTCCTGGTGCCGCCGAACAAGCAGCAGATCCTGGACGGCTACGAGCTGCAGGCCGACGAGATCGAGAAGAAGTTCGCCCGGGGCAAGATCGCCGCTCCCGAGCGGCAGAGCGACCTCGAGAAGATCTGGACCGCAGCCAAGGAGGAGGTGGCCGCCGCGATGGAGGCCAACTTCCCCGACGACAACCCGATCCCGATGATCGTGAAGTCGGGTGCGGCCGGAAACATGAACCAGGTCGTGCAGCTCGCCGGCATGCGAGGGATGGTGGCCAACACCAAGGGCGAGAACATCGTCCGTCCCATCAAGGCGAACTTCCGCGAGGGTCTGTCCGTGCTGGAGTACTTCATCTCCACCCACGGCGCCCGCAAGGGTCTGGCCGACACCGCGCTGCGCACCGCCGACTCCGGGTACCTCACCCGCCGTCTGGTGGACGTGTCGCAGGACGTCATCGTCCGCGAGGTCGACTGCGCCACCGAGCGCGGCATCATGATGACCATCGCGGAGCGCCAGCCCGACGGCACCCTGGTGCGCGACGCCCACGTGGAGACCAGCACCTACGCACGGACGCTGGCCTCCGACGCGGTGGACGTCGACGGCAACGTCGTCGTGCCCGCGGGCTCGGACCTGGGCGACCCCGCACTGGAGACGCTGCTCAACGGCGGTGTCACCGAGGTGCGGGTGCGCAGCGTGCTCACCTGCGAGTCGGCCACCGGCGTGTGCGCGACCTGCTACGGCCGCTCCATGGCCACCGGCAAGCTGGTGGACGTGGGCGAGGCCGTCGGCATCGTCGCGGCACAGTCCATCGGTGAGCCCGGCACGCAGCTGACCATGCGCACCTTCCACACCGGTGGCGTCGGCGGTGACGACATCACCGGTGGTCTGCCGCGTGTGCAGGAGCTGTTCGAGGCGCGGGTGCCCAAGGGCAAGACCCCGATCGCCGACGTCAGCGGGCGCATCCGGCTGGAGGACAACGACCGCTTCTACAAGATCACCATCGTTCCCGACGACGGGGGCGAGGAGGTCGTGTACGAGAAGCTGTCCAAGCGTTCGCGCCTGAAGACCATCGCGGTCGACGGCACCGAGCGCGTGCTCCAGGACGGTGACCACGTGGAGGTGGGCGACCAGCTCCTCGAGGGCGCGTCCGACCCGCACGAGGTGCTGCGCGTGATGGGCCCCCGCGAGGTGCAGATGCACCTGGTGGACGAGGTCCAGAAGGTCTACCGCAGCCAGGGTGTGTCGATCCACGACAAGCACATCGAGGTGATCGTGCGGCAGATGCTGCGTCGCGTGACCATCATCGACTCCGGTGCCACCGAGTTCCTGCCCGGTTCACTCACCGAGCGCAGCGAGTTCGAGGCGTCCAACCGGCGCGTCGTGGCCGAGGGCAACGAGCCGGCCGCCGGCCGTCCGGTGCTCATGGGCATCACCAAGGCGTCGCTGGCCACCGAGTCGTGGCTGTCGGCGGCCTCCTTCCAGGAGACCACCCGCGTGCTCACCGATGCCGCCATCAACGGCAAGCGGGACAAGCTGGTGGGCCTGAAGGAGAACGTGATCATCGGAAAGCTGATCCCGGCGGGTACCGGCATCAACCGGTACCGCAACATCCAGGTGCAGCCGACCGAGGAGGCCCGCGCGGCCGCCTACGCCATGCCGTCCTTCGACGACGGGTACTACTCGCCCGACGCCTTCGGAACCGGCACGGGCGCTGCGGTCCCGCTGGACGACTACGGGTTCGGCGGCAGCGACTACCGCTGACCTCCGAGCTGGTGCCACCCCGTGGGCCCCAGGCACTCTGCCTGGGGCCCACGGTGGCGCCGACAGGGAGCGCGGAGCGGGGTCATTTTGACCTCACCGCAACTGAAAAGGTATCGTTGGCGGTCGTGCCCGGCCTCGGTCGGGATTGCAGTGTGCCCGTCCATTCCGGGAGACCGTGAGCACGAGGTCTCCGCGCAGGATGTTGCTGTTGGGGAGTCCGACACGCCCGACCGCGGGGACAAGGCTGCACGAGCACCAACGACGTCACGTACAGAGAAGCCACGATCGCACCGATCGCATCAATACGAGAAAGCCGGTCTATGCCCACCATCCAGCAGCTGGTCCGCAAGGGTCGCCAGGACAAGGTCGCCAAGCTCAAGACGGCGGCGTTGAAGGGGAGTCCCCAGCGTCGTGGCGTGTGCACTCGCGTGTACACCACCACCCCGAAGAAGCCGAACTCCGCTCTGCGCAAGGTGGCTCGTGTCCGGCTGACCAGCCAGGTCGAGGTCACCGCGTACATCCCCGGTGAGGGCCACAACCTGCAGGAGCACTCCATGGTGCTCGTGCGAGGCGGTCGCGTGAAGGACCTCCCTGGTGTGCGTTACAAGATCATTCGCGGCTCCCTTGACACCCAGGGCGTCAAGGGTCGCAAGCAGGGCCGCAGCAAGTACGGCGCGAAGAAGGAGAAGAGCTAATGCCTCGCAAGGGCCCCGCACCGAAGCGCCCGCTGGTCAACGACCCGGTCTACGGATCCCCGGTCGTCACCCAGCTGGTCAACAAGATCCTGCTCGACGGCAAGAAGTCGATCGCGGAGTCGATCGTCTACGGTGCGCTGGAGGGCTGCCGCGAGAAGACCGGCACCGACCCCGTGCTGACCCTGAAGAAGGCGCTGGAGAACGTGAAGCCGGCCCTCGAGGTGAAGAGCCGCCGCGTCGGTGGCGCCACCTACCAGGTCCCGATCGAGGTCAAGCCCGGCCGTGCGAACACCCTCGCGCTGCGCTGGCTCGTCACCTTCTCTCGCGCCCGTCGCGAGAAGACCATGGTGGAGCGCCTCGCCAACGAGCTGCTCGACGCCAGCAACGGCCTCGGTGCGGCGGTCAAGCGTCGCGAGGACACCCACAAGATGGCCGAGTCGAACAAGGCCTTCGCGCACTACCGCTGGTGAGCCGGTCCGGGGCCCAGGCCCCGGGCAGCTCCACCACCTTCTCGACCAGAACGTGCTGCACAAGAAGATCGACCACCACCAGGGTCTGTGTGTGATCACCTCACCGCTGACCCACCGATGAACGTAAGCGGGGACCACACTCGTGGCACAGGAAGTGCTGACCGACCTCAACAAGGTCCGCAACATCGGCATCATGGCGCACATCGATGCCGGTAAGACCACCACTACCGAGCGCATCCTCTTCTACACCGGTGTGAACTACAAGATCGGTGAGACCCACGACGGTGCCTCGACGACTGACTGGATGGAGCAGGAGCAGGAGCGCGGCATCACGATCACCTCTGCCGCGGTGACCTGCTTCTGGAACAACAACCAGATCAACATCATCGACACCCCGGGTCACGTCGACTTCACCGTGGAGGTGGAGCGCTCCCTGCGCGTGCTGGACGGCGCGGTGGCGGTCTTCGACGGCAAGGAGGGCGTCGAGCCCCAGTCGGAGCAGGTCTGGCGCCAGGCCGACAAGTACGACGTCCCGCGCATCTGCTTCGTCAACAAGATGGACAAGCTCGGCGCGGACTTCTACTACACGGTCGACACCATCAAGGACCGCCTGGGCGCCAAGCCGCTGGTCATCCAGCTGCCGATCGGTGCCGAGGACCAGTTCGAGGGCATCGTCGACCTGGTCGAGATGAACGCCAAGGTCTGGACCGGCGAGACGAAGCTGGGCGAGAAGTACGAGGTCAAGGAGATCCCGGCGGACCTCGCCGAGCGCGCCGAGCAGTACCGCCAGGAGCTGCTCGAGACCGTCGCGGAGTCCGACGAGGCCCTGCTGGAGAAGTTCTTCGGTGGCGAGGACCTCACGGTCGAGGAGGTCAAGGGGGCGATTCGCAAGCTCACCGTGGCCAGCGAGCTGTACCCGGTGCTGTGTGGCTCGGCGTTCAAGAACAAGGGCGTGCAGCCCATGCTCGACGCCGTGGTCGACTACCTGCCGTCCCCGCTGGACGTCGAGTCGGTGCAGGGCCACGCGCCCGGCAACGAGGAGGAGCTCCTCGTCCGCAAGCCGGCCGCTGACGAGCCGTTCGCGGCTCTGGCGTTCAAGATCGCGGTGCACCCCTTCTTCGGCAAGCTGACCTACGTCCGGGTGTACTCCGGGCGGGTCGACTCCGGTGCCCAGGTGGTCAACTCCACCAAGGGCAAGAAGGAGCGTCTGGGCAAGATCTTCCAGATGCACTCCAACAAGGAGAACCCGGTCCCCAACGCGAGCGTCGGTCACATCTACGCCGTGATCGGTCTGAAGGACACCACGACCGGTGACACGCTGTGCGACCCGCAGCACCAGGTCATCCTCGAGTCGATGACGTTCCCGGACCCGGTCATCGAGGTGGCGATCGAGCCGAAGACGAAGTCCGACCAGGAGAAGCTGGGCATCGCGATCCAGAAGCTCGCCGAGGAGGACCCGACCTTCAAGGTGCACCTGGACCAGGACTCCGGCCAGACCGTGATCGGCGGCATGGGCGAGCTCCACCTGGACATCCTGGTGGACCGCATGCGTCGCGAGTTCAAGGTCGAGGCCAACGTCGGCAAGCCGCAGGTGGCGTACCGCGAGACCATCCGCAAGACGGTCGAGAAGTACGACTACACGCACAAGAAGCAGACCGGTGGCTCCGGCCAGTTCGCCAAGGTGATCATCAAGCTCGAGCCGTTCACCTCGGAGGACGGCGCGCTCTACGAGTTCGAGAACAAGGTCACCGGTGGCCGCGTCCCCCGCGAGTACATCCCGTCGGTCGACGCCGGTGCGCAGGACGCCATGCAGTACGGCATCCTGGCCGGCTACCCGCTGGTCAACATCAAGCTGACCCTGCTCGACGGTGCCTACCACGAGGTCGACTCCTCCGAGATGGCCTTCAAGGTCGCCGGTTCCATGGCGCTCAAGGAGGCTGCTCGTCAGGCCGGCCCGGTCATCCTCGAGCCGCTGATGGCGGTCGAGGTGATCACGCCCGAGGACTACATGGGCGACGTGATCGGCGACCTCAACTCCCGCCGTGGCCAGATCCAGGCCATGGAGGAACGAAGTGGTGCGCGCATCGTCAAGGCGCTCGTGCCGCTGTCGGAGATGTTCGGCTACGTCGGTGACCTCCGGTCCCGCACGCAGGGCCGGGCAAACTACTCGATGGTGTTCGACTCCTACGCCGAGGTCCCGGCCAACGTGGCCAAGGAGATCATCGCCAAGGCGACGGGGGAGTAACCCATCGGGGACGATAGTCTGCAAGCAGTGATTGCTACTGCGCGCAGGCGCTAGCACGAGCACGACGAACACCAGCACTACACGATTCAGACAACCAGACCTGCTGTGCCACAAGGCGCAGCGCGCAAGTCCAGGAGGACATTCAGTGGCGAAGGCGAAGTTCGAGCGGACGAAGCCGCACGTGAACATCGGCACCATCGGTCACGTCGACCACGGCAAGACCACGCTGACGGCTGCCATCACCAAGGTGTTGCACGACAAGTTCCCCGACCTGAACGAGGCCTCGGCCTTCGATCAGATCGACAAGGCGCCGGAAGAGCGTCAGCGCGGCATCACGATCAACATCTCCCACGTGGAGTACCAGACCGAGAAGCGTCACTACGCGCACGTCGACGCCCCCGGTCACGCTGACTACATCAAGAACATGATCACCGGTGCGGCCCAGATGGACGGCGCGATCCTGGTGGTTGCGGCGACCGACGGCCCCATGCCCCAGACGCGTGAGCACGTGCTGCTCGCCCGTCAGGTCGGCGTCCCCTACATCCTGGTGGCGCTGAACAAGTCGGACATGGTCGACGACGAGGAGATCCTCGAGCTCGTCGAGATGGAGGTCCGTGAGCTGCTCAGCGACCAGGAGTTCGACGGCGACAACGCCCCGATCGTCCGCGTCTCTGCGCTCAAGGCCCTCGAGGGCGACCCGGAGTGGTCCGAGAAGATCGTCGAGCTCATGGACGCCGTGGACGAGAGCGTGCCGGACCCCGTCCGCGACACCGAGCGTCCGTTCCTGATGCCCGTCGAGGACGTCTTCACCATCACCGGCCGCGGCACCGTGGTCACCGGCCGCATCGAGCGTGGCGAGCTGAAGGTGAACGAGGAGGTCGAGCTGGTGGGCATCCGCGAGAAGTCCACCAAGACCACCGTTACCGGCATCGAGATGTTCCGCAAGCTGCTCGACAGCGGCCAGGCGGGCGACAACGTCGGCCTGCTGGTCCGCGGCATCAAGCGCGAGGACGTCGAGCGCGGCATGGTCGTGGTCAAGCCCGGCACCACCACTCCGCACACGGAGTTCGAGGGCAACGTCTACATCCTGTCGAAGGACGAGGGCGGGCGGCACACGCCGTTCTTCAACAACTACCGCCCCCAGTTCTACTTCCGGACCACGGACGTCACGGGCGTCGTCACGCTGCCCGAGGGCACCGAGATGGTCATGCCCGGCGACAACACCGAGATGAGCGTCAAGCTCATCCAGCCGATCGCCATGGACGAGGGTCTGCGGTTCGCCATCCGTGAGGGTGGTCGTACCGTCGGCGCCGGCCGAGTCACCAAGATTACCAAGTAACACCAAGCGGCTGGTCTCCAGCTGCAGCGCCGAGGGGCGCCTCCGTCATCGACGGGGGCGCCCCTTTGCGTGTTTCGGTCACAGGTCTGCAACTGTGTGGCTGATCGTGGCTTTGCGGGTGCGACGCCCGCCGAACGCCTCTACTCTCGGGACGGCGATGCAGTCGTGATCTGACCAGACCGTGCGGGACCTGTTGTTCGGCGCCAGCGGCATTCGCTCCACGGACCAGGGTGTAACGGGGCGACCGACCCAGTCGATAGACATCCGTCCGTCCATGCACGACAAATAGGCCCTCCGACGTTCAGTGGCGCAAGTGCCCACAAGAGGTCGGATGACCTACTTTGCAGATAGTACTCAAGGCGTCGCTCCTTGTACAGGGGGGGAGGGCCGCGTGATGACCCATGACGTCAGGCTAGGGGGCACTGAATGGGTGGGGAGCTTCCCGCGCATGACACGACCATCGAGACGATCGGCCCGTCCGTCCTGCCGCTGTCATCGGCGCAGCGAGGCATCTGGCTCATGCAGCAGATGGATCCCGCCACTCCGGTGGTCATCGCCCAGTACGTCGAGATCTATGGGCAGCTAGATCCGCAGCTGCTGCTGGCGGCCCACGCCCGTGCCGCCCTGGAGCAGCAGTCGATGGTGGTTCGGGTGAGCCTGGTCGACGGGGTGCCGCACCAGCACGTGCAGCCCATCGACGGGGACGTTTTTCCCTGCGTGGTGCTGGACCTGCGCGCCGAGGACGACCCCGTGGCGGCGGCGCACCGCTGGATGCGCGCCGACCAGGAGCAGCCGGTGCAGCTGGTGGGGGCGCCGCTGGTGCAGGTGGCGGTGCTGCGCGTGGGCGAGCGACACCACCTCTGGTACACCCGGGTGCACCACCTCGCCTTCGACGGGTTCGCCTCGATGCGGATGCTGACCCGCATCGCGGAGGTCTACACCGAGCTGGCCGCACGGGTGCAGGGCAGGCAGGAGCCCCCGACCGACCTGTCCACGCTGCTGGGGATCGACCAGGCCTACCAGGGCTCCGCGCGGCAGCAGCGCGACCGCGAGTACTGGCGCTCACAGACCGAGGGCCTGGGCGACCCGCTCACCCTGTCCCGCCGCCGCGCACCGGCCAGCGCCCGCCGGCGCAACGTCATCGGTCCGGTGCCGGCCCCGACCACCGAGGGCCTGCGCCGACACGCGCGGAACCTGGGCGTGTCGGTGTCGCCGGTGCTGGTGGCCGCGGTCGCGCTCTACCTGGGCCGGATGAGCGGCCGCGACGACGTGGTGCTCAGCCTGCCGGTGTCTGGCCGCACCACTGCGGTGCTGCGGCGGGGTGGCGGCATGGTGTCGAACATCGTCCCGGTGCGGGTGCGCCTGGACGAGGAGCAGACGCTCGAGGAGCTGTTCAGCTCGGTGCAGCAGAGCCTGGGTGGAGCGCTGCGCCACCAGCGGCACCGGGCGGAGGACATCCTCCGGGACGCCGGGGTGCAGGGCAGCGAGCGCGGGTACTTCGGACCGATGGTCAACCTGATGCTGTTCCAGCGGGAGCTGGTGCTGGGCACGGCACAGGGCCGGCTGCACATCCTCTCCACCGGGCCGGTGGAGGACCTCAACGTCAACGTCTACCCCGCGGCGGACAAGACCAGCCTCAACCTGGACCTGGAGGCCAACCCGGACCGGTACACGGAGGCGGAGCTGCAGCGCCACCGCGACCGGTTCCTGGGCCTGCTGGCCGACCTGGTGGGCGGCGACAGCGGGCGCACCCTGCGGTCGGTGGGGCTGCTCCGCGCCGGCGAGCGACGCACCCTGGCGGCCCGCAACGACACCACCAGCGGGGTGGGCGCTGACGACCTGCTGGCCCCGGTGCGCGCCCAGGTGGCCCGTGCCCCCGAGCGCACCGCGCTGCTGCTGGCCGACGGCGCCACCATGTCCTACGGCGAGCTCGACCGACGGTCCACCCAGCTGGCCCGCCACCTGATCGGGCTCGGGGTGGGCCCGGAGGCGCGAGTAGGTGTGGCGATGCGTCGGTCCGCCGAGCTCGTGGTGGCCATCCACGCGGTCCTCAAGGCCGGCGGTGCCTACGTGCCCCTGGACCCGGACCACCCGGCGGAGCGCACCGCGCACGTGCTGCGCTCGGCCGGGCCGGTCTGCGTGCTCACCCGGGCCGCTGACGCGGCAGCGCTGCCACCGGGCACCACCGCGGTGGAGGTGGACCGGCTGGCCCTGGACGACCTGCCGACGCGGGCGATCGAGGACGCCGACCGGAGCGCACCGCTGCGCAGGGAGAACACCGCCTACGTCATCTACACCTCCGGATCCACCGGGCTGCCCAAGGGGGTGGCCGTCTCGCACCGGGCCATCACCAACCAGCTGTGCTGGTTCGCCCAGGAGCACCGCCTCGGCCCGGAGGACGTGGTGCTGCTCAAGACGCCGGCAGGTTTCGACGTCTCGCTGTGGGAGCTGTTCGTCCCGCTCTACACCGGAGGACGGCTGGTGGTGGCCGCGCCGGACGGGCACCGCGACCCCGAGTACCTGGCGCGCACCATCGAGCGGCACGGGGTGACGGCCACGTCCTTCGTGCCGACCATGCTGGCTGCCTTCCTGGACCACGCCGGTGCAGCGGACACCACGTCGCTCACCCGGGTGTTTGCCGCCGGCGAGGCTCTCTCGCCCGCGCTCGCCCGACGGTTCACCCAGCGCAGCGGTGCCCGGTTGCACAACCTCTACGGGCCGACCGAGGCAGCGGTGCACGCCACGCACACCGTGGTCGATCCCGCGCGCAGCTGGGCCGACGGTGAGGCGGTGCCGATCGGCAGGCCCGTCGCCAACACCCGCTGCCACGTCCTGGACACCAGCCTGCGTCCGGTGCCGGACGAGGTGGCCGGGGAGCTCTACCTGGCCGGTGACCAGCTGGCGCACGGCTACCTGGGCCGGCCCGACCTGTCCGCCGAGCGCTTCGTGGCCGACCCGTTCGGCCCTGCCGGCAGCCGGATGTACCGCACCGGCGACCTGGTCCGCTGGAGCGCCGAGGGCGAGCTCGTGTACCTGGGCCGCACCGACGACCAGGTGAAGCTGCGGGGCTACCGCATCGAGCTCGGCGAGGTGGAGTCGGTGCTCGCCGCTGACCCGGGCGTGGGGCAGGCCGTGGTCGCCGTCCGCGAGACCCCGCTGGGTCCGCGGCTGGTGGGCTACGTCGTGGGCCGCGGCAGCGTGCAGCCCGACGTGGGGCACCTGCTGTCGGCGGCCCGCGCCGTGCTGCCGGAGTACATGGTCCCGGAAGAGCTGGTGGTGCTCGACGAGCTCCCGGTCAACCCCAACGGCAAGGTGGACCGCCGCGCGCTGCCCGATCCCTCCGCCCCCCGCAGCGACGCGGGCTACCGCCCCCCGGTCGGACCGGTGCAGACCACGCTGGCCGAGCTGTTCGCCACGGTGCTCGGTGTGCCGCGGGTGGGCGTGGACGACAGCTTCTTCAGCCTCGGTGGCGACAGCATCGTGGCCATGCAGCTCTCCGCCCGGGCCCGCGAGGCCGGGCTGGCGGTGAGCGCCCGTGAGGTCTTCTCGCTGCGCACGGTGGCTCGCCTCGCCGAGGTCGCCCAGCTCGTGGAGCCCGCGGCCACCGAGCTCGCGGAGCTGCCGGGCGGCGCCGCCGGCGAGGTCGCGCTGACGCCGCTGGCGCTGCGCACCCTGGGAGCTGGACCGGTGGAGGCGCTGCGCAGCTACAGCCAGGCCGTCACCGTGACCCTGCCCGACCACGTCGACGAGCCGCTGCTGCGCACCGTGCTGGCGGAGGTGCTCCGCCAGCACGACGCGCTGCGGGCCCGGCTGGTGCTGGGGGCGACCCCGCACCTGGTGGTGCCCGAGCCGACCGGTCCGGTCACGCCTGTGCTGCTGCGGACGGCGCCGACGGACGCCGACTTCACCGGGTCGGCGTGGGCGGACCGGCACGCCCACGAGCTCGCCGCCGCCGCCGACCGGCTCGACCCGGTGGCCGGGGCGATGGTGGCGGCGGTGTGGTTCCCGGGGGTGGACGGCCTGGGGGGCCGGCTGCTGCTGGTGGCCCACCACCTGGTCGTCGACGGGGTGTCCTGGCGGGTGCTCGTGGCCGACCTCGCGGCCGCCGCAGCTGCGGTGGCTGCGGGACAGCCGCCCACCGTGCCCACGGAGCGGACCTCTCTCCGCCGCTGGGGCGCCGCGCTGGTGGAGCAGGCGGGCTCTGACCGGGTCCGCGACGCGGTGGACGGCTGGGTCCACACGCTGCAGCCGGGCGGCCCGGGACTGGGCTCCCGGGCGCTGGATCCCGTGCTGGACACCGTCGCCACGGCCGGGCGCAGCACGGTCCAGCTGTCCGCGCAGACCACCGCGACCCTGCTCGCCGTGCTGCCCCAGGCCTACGGGGCCGGGGTGGAGGTGGCGCTGCTGAGCGCGCTCGGGCAGGCCGTCGCGCAGCTGCAGCGCGGGCGCGGAGCGGACGTCGCTCCGGTGGCGGTCACCCTGGAGGGCCACGGCCGCGAGGAGTGGCTTGCCCCAGGCGCCGACCTGAGCCGCACCGTCGGCTGGTTCACCTCCACCTACCCCCTGCGGCTGGACCTCACCGGGGTGGACCTGGACGAGGCACTCGCCGGGGGACCCGCGGCCGGCGGCGCGGTGAAGGCGGTGAAGGAGCAGCTGCTCGCGGTGCCCGACCACGGCATCGGCTTCGGCCTGTCCGCCCAGCACGACCCGGTGGCCGCCGGACGCCTGGCGGGGCTGCCCACCCCGGAGGTGATCGTCAACTACCTGGGGCGGACGGACTGGGCCGAGCGCGGAGACGGCGGCTGGCAGCCCGACCCCGAGCTCGATGGCATGAGCGCCGTGCGCGGCGACGCCATGCCGCTCGCCGCGGTGCTGGAGGTCAACGCCCTCACCCGCAGCACCCCCGAGGGGGCGCGCATCGTGGCCACCCTCGACCACGCTCGCGGCGTGCTGCCGGACGAGGACGCCCGCATGGTGGCCCGGCTCTGGGAGCAGGCGCTGGACGCACTCGCCGAGCACCTGCGCACCGATGGCGCCGGCGGGCTCACCCCGTCGGACACCCCGCTGGTGGACGTGACCCAGGCGGAGCTGGAGGAGTGGGAGCAGCGACTGCCCGGGCTGCAGGACGTCTGGCCGCTCGCCCCGCTACAGCGTGGGCTGCACTTCCACGCCGCGCTGGCCGGCACCGACTCCGACGGCTACACCGCGCAGATCCTGCTGCGCCTGCGCGGCGACGTCGACCCGGCTAGGTTGCACGCTGCCGGACAGTCCCTCCTCGACCGGCACGCCGCGCTGCGGGGCGGGTTCGTCAGCCGCTCCGACGGCACCGTGGTGCAGCTGGTGGCCGGCACCGTCACGCTGCCGTGGTCAGAGCACGACGTCACGGGGGTGGCAGACCCGGCGGCAGAGCTCGACCGGCTGCTCGCCACCGAGCGGCGGCGCCCCTTCGACGTCACCACCCCGCCGCTGCTGCGGATGACTGCGGTGCGCGCCGGTGCCACCGACTGGACGCTGGCGCTGACCGCCCACCACCTGGTCATCGACGGGTGGTCCATCCCGCTGGTGCTCGAGGAGCTGCTGGCCGGCTACACCGGCACCGCGGCCACCGAGCCGGCGCCCTCCTACCGCGACCACCTGGCCCGGCTGGCCGAGCAGGACCGCGCCCCTTCGCTGCAGCAGTGGGTGCAGGTGCTCACCGGCGTCGGCGACCCCACCCTGCTCGCTCCCTCAGCTGATCCGCGCGCCGGTGCCGAGGCGCCGGTGGACCACGACGTGATGCTGCCCGCTGCGCTCCGCGCGCGGCTCGGTGAGCTCGCCGGCTCTGCCGGCGTCACCCTGAACACGGTGGTCCAGACGGCCTGGGCGCTGCTGCTGTCCCGGCTCACCGGACGCCAGGACGTGGTGTTCGGCTCCACCGTGGCCGGCCGACCGCCTGAGCTGCCCGGCGTGGAGAAGATGGTGGGGCTGTTCATCAACACGCTGCCCGTCCGCGCCCAGCTGCAGCCCGCGGAGACCGTCGAGGCGCTGCTGCGCCGGCTGCAGGAGGAGGGTGCCGCCCTGCTCGACCACCAGGCGGTCGGGCTGGCGGAGATCCAGCAGGCGGCCGGCACCCCGGCGCTGTTCGACACCCTCACCGTGCTGGAGTCCTACCCGGTGGACCGGGACGGGCTGACCGCCCGCACCGCCGGCAGCGGCCTGGCTGTCGAGGACGTGCAGGTGCACGACGCCACCCACTACCCGGTGGCCCTGGTGACGCTGCTGGACCCCGAGCTGCACTTCCGGTTGAAGGTGGCGCCGTCGGTGTTCGACGACGCCAAGGTGGACCAGCTGGTCGCTCGCTTCCTGCAGGTGCTGACCACGATGACGGAGCACCCGCAGCGCCGGGTGGGCGAGGTGGAGGTGCTCACCGACGCCGAGCTGGCCCACCTGGTGGACGTGCGCGGAGCGGAGCCGCTGCCGCCCAGGACCCTGGCGGAGATCTTCGCCGCGGCCGCCGCCCGCGACCCTGGTGCCGTGGCTGTGGTGGACGGCGACCGGTCGGTGGACTACCGCGAGCTGGACGAGCGCTCCACCCACCTGGCCCGCGCGCTGGTGGCCCGCGGCGTCGGGCCGGAGGTCTTCGTCGCGCTCGGCCTGCCGCGGTCGCTGGAGCTGGTGGTGGCGATCTGGGCGGTGGCCAAGGCCGGCGGTGCCTACGTGCCGGTGGACCCGGGCTACCCGGCCGGGCGCATCGAGCACATGCTCGGCGACAGCGGAGCGGTGCTCGGGCTGACCCTGGCCGAGCACCGCAGCCGGCTGCCCGAGCTGGTCACCTGGTGGGAGGTGGACGAGCTCAGCCGTGCCGGCGCCGAGCAGCCGTCGGCACCAGCCGCGCCGCCCGGCCCGGTGCGGCCGGGCAACGCCGCCTACGTCATCTACACCTCCGGCACCACCGGCAGGCCCAAGGGCGTGGTGGTCACCCACGAGGGACTGGCCAGCCTCTGCCAGAGCGAGCGGGAGGCCTTCGACCTCACCCCCGCCGCGCGAGCGCTGCACGTGGCCTCGCCGTCCTTCGACGCCTCGGTGCTGGAGCTGCTGCTCGCCCTCGGGGCGGGCGCCACCCTGGTGATCGCCCCTCCCGACGTCTACGCCGGCGCCGAGCTGGCTGACTTCATCCGCACCTCCGGGGTGACCCACGGCTTCCTCACCCCGGCCGTGCTCCGCTCCATGGACCCGGCGGCCGTGGGCGAGAGCCTGGCCCACGTGGTGGTCGGCGGAGAGACGGTGCCCGCCGAGCTGGTGGCGTCATGGGCGCCCGGGCTTCACCTGCACAACGCCTACGGCCCCACCGAGACGACCGTGCTGGCCACCGCCTCCGCGCCGATGCGGGCAGGCGCGCCGGTGACCATCGGAGCACCGCTGCGCGGGGTGCACCTGCTGGTGCTCGACCAGCGCCTGCGGCCCGTGCCGGTGGGGGTGGAGGGCCACCTCTACGTCGCTGGTCCCGGAGTCACCCGCGGCTACCACGCCGCGCCGGGGCTGACCGCCCGTCGGTACGTGGCCAACCCGTACGGACCTGCCGGCAGCCGGATGTACGACACCGGCGACCTGGTGCGCTGGACGCCGGGCACGGGTGGGCTGGAGCTCAGCCACGTCGGCCGCAGCGACTCCCAGGTGAAGATCCGCGGCCAGCGCATCGAGCCGGGCGAGGTCGACGGCGTCCTGAGCACCCACCCCGCCGTGCGCTTCGCGGTCACGGTCGGGCACCGGCTCGGCTCGGGCAGCACGGCACTGGTGTCCTACGTCCTGCCCGTCAACGGCGACGGCGTGGACTCTGCGGCGCTCTCCGCGCACGTGGCCGCGCTGCTGCCCAGCGCGATGGTGCCCGCGGCCTTCGTGGAGATCGACCAGGTGCCGGTGACGCCGGTGGGCAAGCTCGACCGGAGCGCGCTGCCGGCGCCCGACCTGGCCGGTGCCAACGGCGAGCACGTGCCGCCCCGCACCGCCCAGGAGCAGCTGGTGGCGTCGGTGTTCGCCGAGGTCGTCGGGCTCGAGCAGGTGGGCGCCACGGACTCCTTCTTCGACCTCGGGGGTGACTCGCTCACCGCCACCAAGGTGGTGGCCCGGCTGGGCTCCGCGTGCGGGGTGCACGTGGGGGTGCGCGCGTTGTTCGAGCACCCCACCGTGGCGGCGCTGGCCCAGTTCCTGCCCGCGGCGACGGCCGAGGGCGCCAGCACGCCCGGGGTGGGCGCGGCGCTGGCGGCAGCTCCCCGCCCGGCCCACGTCCCGCTGGCCCCGGCCCAGCAGCGGCTCTGGGTGGTCAACCAGTACGACCCCGACTCCGCGGTCTACAACGTGCCGATGGGGCTGCGCCTGCGCGGCACGCTGGACACCGAGGCACTCGCACGGGCGTGGGCAGACGTGCTCGAGCGCCACGAGTCGCTGCGCACGGTGTACCCCGACGGTGAGCTGGCGCCCGAGCAGCAGGTGCTGTCCACCGCGGCGGCCAGCGCAGACGTCGACCTCGCTCCGGCGCCCGTCGAGGCCACGGACCTGACGGCGCGGGTGGCGGAGCTCACCCGGCGCGGCTTCGACGTCACCACCGACGCCCCGGTGCGCGCCCGGCTGTTCACCACCAACCCAGCCGAGCACCTGCTCGTGGTGGTGGTGCACCACATCGCCGCGGACGGGGCGTCCCTGGGCCCGCTGGCCCGCGACCTCGGCGCTGCCTACGACGCGCGGGTGCAGGGCCGCGCGCCCACGTGGTCGCCGCTGCCCGTGCAGTACGCCGACTACGCCCTGTGGCAGCGCGGCCTGCTCGGGGAGCCCGCCGAACCGACTGCCACCGCCACCGCGCAGCTGGCCTTCTGGCGGGAGCGCCTGGCCGGCCTGCCCGGCCTGCTCGAGCTGCCCACCGACCGCCCACGGCCGGCGGTGCCGGACCCCCGGGGTGCCACCGTCCGGCTGGGTGTCGACCGCGAGCTGGCCGCCAGCCTGGTCGCCCGGGCGCACGAGCAGGGCGCCACGGTGTTCATGGTGGTGCACGCGGCGCTGTCCGTGCTGCTGTCCCGGCTCTCGGGCAGCGGTGACGTCGCCGTCGGCACCCCGGTCGCCGGCCGCGGGGACCCCGCGCTCGAGGACCTGGTGGGCATGCTCGTGAACACCCTGGTGCTGCGCACCGACCTGCGGGCACCGACCACGTTCACCGAGCTGCTCGCCCAGGTCCGCGCGGGTGACCTGGACGCCTTCGAGCACGCCGAGGTGCCCTTCGACTGGGTGGTCGACGAGGTGGGCGCCACTCGTTCCCCGGCGTGGAACCCGCTGTTCCAGGTGCTGCTGTCGCACCAGCACTTCACCACCACCGAGGTGGAGCTGGCGGGGCTGCGCACCGAGACCGTGGACCTCTCCGGCCACGACGCCAAGCTCGACCTCGCGATCGAGGTCGCTGATCGGATCGATGACGACGCCGCACTGGCGGGTCTGGACCTGGCGATCACCTACGCCACCGCGTTGTTCGACGAGGAGACCATGCGCACCTTCGGCCACCGCCTTGTCCACCTGCTGGAGCAGGTCAGCGAGAACCCGGAGGTACCGCTGGCCGAGCTCACCGTGGACACCCCGGCAGCGGACACCCCGGCAGCCGTCCCGGCTCCGGCGGTGCAGCCGGAGGTCCCCGCTGCGGTTCCTCCCGCGCCGCGGGACGAGCCCGGCGACCTCGCTGCCCTGCTGTCCGTCGCCGCCGAGCGCCACCCGGGCGGACCGGCCTGCGTGCTGGGCGAGCGGGCGGTGGACCTGGGCACCCTGCACGAGCGCTACCGCCAGCTGGTGGAGATGATGGCGGGCGCGGCGATGGGCAGCGAGGCGCTGCTCACCCTGACCCTCAACGCGCTGATCACCGAGCTGGCGCCGACCCAGCTGGGCACTCTGCTGCCGCGCATGCCCCAGCTTCTCGCGGAGGTCCGGGCCGCGGCCGAGTCGGCCGCCGGCGAGGGGCCCGTGGTGGTGGCCGGGGCACCGGGTGCGAGCAGCCGGGACCGCGGCGAGCCGGACGGGGCCGGGTCCACCCTGGCGGGGCTCTTCGAGCAGCAGGTGCGCGCGCGCCCGGACTCACCCGCGCTGACCTGCGACGGTGCCACCCTCACCTTCGCCGAGCTGGACGTCCGCGCCAACCGGCTGGCCCGCATGCTGGTCCGGCTCGGTGTGGGTCCGGACGTGCTGGTCGGCGTGGTCACGCCCCGCTCCGTCGAGGTGGTCGTGGCCATGCTGGCGGTGGTCAAGGCCGGTGGCGGCTACGTCCCCATCGACCACAGCCAGCCTGACGTCCGCAACGCCCACGTGGTGGAGACGGCGGCGCCGCTGTGCCTGCTCACCCCGGGCACCGCGGTGGGCTTCGCCGCGGGACGCCCGGTGATCGACCTGACCGGGCTTGACCTGCACGAGCTGTCTGGTGAGCCGCTGACCGACGCCGAGCGCCGGGCGCCGCACCCCGACAGCCTGGCCTACGTCACCTTCACCTCCGGCTCCACCGGGCGGCCCAAGGGTGCGGCGATCAGCCACCGGGCCATTGCCAGCCGACTGCGCTGGATGGACTGCGCCTACCGGCTCGCCGAGCACGTGGTGGTGCACAAGGCGCCGTTCGCCTTCGACATGTCGGTGCTGGAGATCTGGGGGCCGCTCACCGGTGGCGGTCGGCTGGTGCTCGCCCGGCCGGACGGGCACCTCGATCCGGCCTACCTGCACTCGCTGCTCGACACCGAGCGAGTCACCCTGGCCATCTTCGTGCCCGCGCTGCTGGCCGCGTTCGTCGAGCACGCCGAGGACGGAGCGGGCGTGCCGCCGTCGCTGCGGACGGTCATCTGCGGTGGTGAGGCACTGCCGACCGGGCTCGTCGCCCGGGTGGCCGGGCTGTCAGCGGCGCAGGTGCACAACGAGTACGGCCCCACCGAGGCCGCGGTCGGGGTGACCCACCACCAGACCCGGAACGGGGCGGACCACGACTCGGCCGTGCCGATCGGGGTGCCGGTCAGCCACACCGAGGTCCACGTCCTGGACGAGCGGCTGCGGCCGGTCCCGCAGGGCAGCACCGGCGAGCTGTACCTGGCCGGTGTCCAGCTGGCCCGGGGCTATGCCGGCCGGGCGGACCTGACCGCCGACCGCTTCGTGGCCAACCCCTTCGCCGGGGACGGGCAGCGGATGTACCGCACCGGCGACCTGGTCCGCGCCAACCGGCAGGGCGAGCTGGTCTTCGTGGGCCGCAGCGACTTCCAGGTGAAGCTCCGGGGTGTGCGGATCGAGCTGGGGGACGTCGAGGCCGCGCTGGCCGCGCACCCCGCGGTGGGAGCCGCGGTGGCGGCGGTGTGGGACGGGCCGGCAGGGGAGCGGCTGGTCGGCTACGTCACCCGCGCCAGCAGCCAGCAACCGGACGTCGCCGAGGTGGCCGGCTTCCTCCGGGAGCGGCTGCCGGAGTACATGGTCCCGCACACGCTCGTCGTGCTCGACGCCCTGCCGCTGAACGCCACCGGCAAGGTGGACCGCCGCGCCCTGCCGGAGCCGGCCCTGGAGGCCGACGATCGTCCGCAGGTCGCGCCGCGGACCCCCGCCGAGCGCGCCGTGGCCGAGGTGCTCGCCCGCCTGCTGGGTACGGAGCAGGTCGGGGTCACCGACAACCTCTTCGACCTGGGCGGCAACTCCCTGCTCGCCACCCGGCTGGTCAGCCGGGTGAACGCCGCCCTGGGGTGCTCGATCCGGGTGCGCGACGTCTTCGAGCGGCCCACGGTGGAGGCGATCGCTCGCCTGGCCGAGGACTCCGGAGCGAGCGACCGGCCACCCCTCGTGGCCCAGCCACGCAGCGAGCGACCGCCGCTGTCGCTGGCCCAGCAGCGCATCTGGTTCCTCAACCGGTTCGACCCGGAGTCGTCCCTCTACAACATGCCGGTCGTGGTGCGGCTGGTGGGCGAGCTGGTTCCGGAGGCGCTGGGCCAGGCGCTGGCCGACGTCGTGGCCAGGCACGAGTCCCTGCGCACGGTGTTTCCGGAGGACGACGCTGGTCCCTACCAGCGGGTGGTGCCAGCCCAGGAGGTGGCGCTGCAGCTGGACACCGCCGAGGTGGTCGACCCGGCGGACGTGGCCGAGCGCGTGGCCGAGCTGGCCGGAGCTGCCTTCGACGTGCGCACCGACGTGCCGCTGCGGGCCCGGCTGCTGCGCCTCGCCAGTGCTGGACCGGCCACTGCTGGACCGGCCACTGCTGGACCGGCCACTGCTGGACCGGCCACTGCTGGACCGGCCACTGCTGGACCGGTCGAGCACCTGCTGGTGCTGGTGGTGCACCACATCGCCGCGGACGGGTTCAGCCTCGCCCCGCTGGCCCGCGACCTCGGCGCCGCCTATGCCGCGCGCAGCCAGGGCACTGATCCACAGTGGACCCCGCTGGCCGTGCAGCACGCCGACTTCGCGCAGTGGCAGCGGACGGTGCTGGGCACCGACGGCGACCCGGGCTCGCTGCTCAACCAGCAGCTGACCTACTGGCGCAGCGCCCTGGGCGAGCTGCCCGAGGTGCTGGACCTGCCGCTGGACCGACCCCGTCCGGCGGTGCGGTCCATGCGCGGAGACCACCGCACGGCGCGGCTGGACGCGGACCTGCATGCAGCCGTCGAGCGGCTCGCGCACGAGCAGGGGGCCAGCCCGTTCATGGTGGTGCACGCTGCGCTGTCGGTGCTGCTGGCCAAGCTCTGCGGCACCACCGACGTACCGGTGGGCACCGCGGTCGCCGGCCGGGGCGAGGCGGCGCTGGACGACCTCGTGGGGATGTTCGTCAACACGGTGGTGCTGCGCGCCCAGGTCGACCAGCAGGAGAGCTTCCGCAGCCTGCTGCACCGGGTCCGGGACACCGACCTGCAGGCGTTCGAGCACACCGACGTGCCCTTCGAGCGGCTCGTGGACGAGCTGCAGCCGGCCCGCTCCACCGCCCACTCCCCACTGTTCCAGGTGATGCTGGGGTACCAGAACAACGCCGCTGCCCGGCTCGAGCTGCCCGGCGTGCGGGTCGAGGTGGACCCGGTGGACCTGGGCGGCGCCAAGTTCGACCTGGCGCTGGACCTCGCCGAGACCTGGGACGCCGACGGTCGTCCGGCCGGCATCGACGTGGACCTCGGCTACGCCACCGACGTGTTCGAGCCGGACACCGCCGAGCGGCTCCTGGCCCAGCTGCACCGGGTCCTGGCCGCGGTGGTCGCGGCGCCGGAGCGCACGGTCGGCAGCGTCGACCTGCTCAGTGCCGCGGAGCGGGCCGAGCTGCTCGGGGTGCGGGGCGCCGCGGTGGTCCCACCCGGATCGGCGCAGGATGCTCTCGCGCCGACCCTGCCCGAGCTGCTGGCGCGGGCCGCCGCCCAGGACCCGTCCCGGGTCGCCGTGGTGGACGGCGCGCGGTCCATCACCTACGGCGAGATCGACGAGCGGTCCAACCAGCTGGCGCGGGCGCTGGTGGCACGCGGAGTCGGCCCGGAGACCGTCGTCGCGCTCGGCATCACCCGCTCGATCGAGTCGGTGCTGGGCATCTGGGCGGTGAGCAAGTCCGGGGGTGCCTACCTGCCGGTGGACCCCGGCTACCCCGCCGGCCGGATCGAGCACATGCTCACCGACTCCGGGGCTCCGCTCGGGATCACCTGCGCCGCGGACGCCTCGGCGTTCACCGGGCTGACCGCGGACTGCTCCTGGCTGGCGCTGGACTCCGGCGAGCTGGCCGCGGAGGCCGCCGCGCTGCCAGGGCACGCACTCTCCGCAGCCGAGCGGCGGGCGCCGTTGCGGCCGGAGAACACCGCCTACGTCATCTACACCTCGGGGACCAC
Organism: Rhodococcus sp. Z13_19A; assembly: GCF_058133575.1. Taxonomy (NCBI): domain Bacteria; kingdom Bacillati; phylum Actinomycetota; class Actinomycetes; order Mycobacteriales; family Nocardiaceae; genus Rhodococcus; species Rhodococcus sp. Z13_19A. The sequence continues at coordinate 296,116 of NZ_JBYUNN010000001.1, read as the reverse complement.
CGGCCAGCCCAAGGGCGTGGTGGTGCCGCACACCGGCCTGGCGCCCTTCGCCGAGGAGATGCGCGTCCGGTTCGCCACCACCGGCAGCTCGCGGACGCTGCACTTCGCCTCACCGTCCTTCGACGCCTCCGTGCTCGAGCTGCTGATGGCGTTCGGGGCGGGGGCGACGATGGTCATCGCCGCGCCGACCGTCTACGGCGGCGCCGACCTGGCACGGGTGCTGCGGGAGCACCGGGTCAGCCACGCCTTCGCCACCCCGGCCGCGGTGGCCTCGCTCGACCCGGAGCAGGTGGGCGAGGCCCTGGAGTGCCTGATGGTCGGCGGGGAGGCCTGCTCGCCGGAGCTGCTGGCTCGGTGGGCACCCGGTCGCCGCTTCGTCAACGCCTACGGGCCGACCGAGACGACGATCGTGACCACGCTGTCCGAGCAGCTGCAGGCGGGTGACCGCATCACCATCGGCGGGCCGGTCCGCGGCACCACGGCGCTGGTGCTCGACGACCAGCTGCAGCCCGCCGCGGTGGGCGCCACGGGTGAGCTCTACCTCGCGGGCCTGGGCGTCACCCGCGGCTACCACGACCGGCGGGGCATGACCGCGTCGCGCTTCGTCGCCAACCCGCACGGCGGGCCGGGCGAGCGGATGTACCGCACCGGCGACGTGGTGCGCTGGGTGCGCGGCACGCACGGCCTGGAGATCGACTACCTGGGCCGCAAGGACCAGCAGGTGAAGGTGCGGGGCTTCCGCATCGAGCTGGGCGAGGTGGAGAGCGCGCTGCTGCGTCACCCCGACGTGGAGGCGGCCACTGCCGGCACGGTCACCGCGCCGTCGGGGGAGCCGATCCTGGTGGCCTGGGTGACGGCGCGGGAGGCGGCCACGCTCGAGCCGCGCGACGTCGCGGCGCAGGCCGGCGCCCTGCTGCCCGCCCACATGGTGCCCTCCGCCGTGGTGCCGGTGGAGGCGATGCCGCTGACCCCCTCGGGCAAGATCGACCGACGGGCGCTGCCCGCGCCGCGGTGGTTCACCAACGAGGTCTCCTACCGTGCTCCCCGGACGCTGGCCGAGCGGACGGTCGCCACCGAGCTGGCCGAGGTGGTCGGGGCCGAGCGAGCCGGGCTGGACGACGACTTCTTCGCGATGGGCGGCAACTCGCTGCTGGCAACGCGGGTGATCAGTCGGCTCAACGCCCGTCTCGGGGTGAACGCCGGGGTCCGCGCGCTGTTCGAGTCACCCACGGTGGAGGGCCTCGCCGCCCGGATGGACGAGATCGCCGGTGCGGGCGGGGCGCGTCCGGCGCTGCTCGCCCGAACCCGGCCGCCGGTGGTGCCGCTGTCGCTGGCCCAGCAGCGCCTGTGGTTCCTCAACCGGCTCGACCCCGAGGCCGCCGCCTACAACATCCCGCTCGCGCTGCGCCTGCGTGGGCGCCTGGACGAGGCCGCGGTGCAGGCCGCGGTGCGTGACGTGGTGGAGCGGCACGAGTCGCTGCGCACGGTGTACCCGGTGGTCGGCGACGAGCCCAGCCAGCGCGTGCTGGCGCCGCAGGAGGTGTCGGTCGAGCTGCCCGTGGAACCGGTCAGCCCGGAGCAGCTGGGCGAGCGGGTGCGCGATCTTGCCGGCCGCGGCTTCGACGTGCGCAGCGACCCGCCGAGCCGGTTCGCGCTGCTGCGGCCGGCCGAGGACGAGCACGTGCTGGTGATGGTGGTGCACCACATCAGCGCCGACGGGGCCTCGATGGCACCGCTGGCCCGGGACTTCACGGTGGCCTACGCGGCGCGGGCGCAGGGCGAGGCACCGGGCTGGGCGCCACTGCCGCTGCAGTACGCCGACTTCGCCCTGTGGCAGCGCGAGGTGCTGGGCGACCCGCGGGAGGAGGACTCCCTCGCCGCCGAGCAGCTGGCCTACTGGCGTGCGGCGCTGGACGGGTTGCCCGAGGTGCTGGAGCTGCCGCTGGACCGCCCCCGCCCGGCCCGGCGCTCCGGCGCCGGCGCGATGGTGGACTTCCAGGTGCCCGCCGAGACGGTGAGCGCGCTGGAGGAGCTGGCCCGGCTGCACCAGGTCACGCCGTTCATGGTGGTGCACGCGGCCCTCGCCGTGCTGCTGTCCCAGCTCACCGGCGAGCGCGACGTCGCCGTCACCACACCGGTCGCCGGCCGCGGCGACGCGGCGCTGGACGAGCTGGTGGGCATGTTCGTCAACACCATCGTGCTGCGCGCCGACGTGGACCCCGACCAGCCCTTCACCGAGCTGCTGGCTCGCCTGCGCGAGGACGACCTGGCCGCGTTCGGCAACGCAGAGGTGCCCTTCGAGCTGGTGGTCAACGAGCTCTCGCCCACCCGCTCCAGCTCGTTCGCCCCGTTCGCGCAGGTGATGCTCAGCTTCCAGAACCTCGACCGGCCGGTGGTCGAGCTCGCCGGGCTCACCATCGAGGTGCTGGCGACCGACGAGGTGGAGGCCCAGGCCGACCTCGGCTTCACCCTGATCGGCACACCGGGCGGAGCGGGCGACTCCGCGGGGATGGCCGGGCACCTGGACTACCCGACGGACATCTTCGACCGGGACACCATCGTTCCGCTGGGGGAGCGCCTGGTCCGGGTGCTCAGCGAGGTCGTCGCGGAGCCCACGCGGGCCGTCGGCGACATCGACATCCGCACCGCCGAGGAGCGCGCCGCGACGCAGGCTCGCGGCGGGTCACGCCCCGGCGCAGCTCCCGTGACCGCAGCGCCCGTTCCCGCAGCGCCCTCCCTGGCGGCCGCCCCGGTGGGGGACTCGCTGCTGGCCCGCTCGCTGCCCGAGCTGCTCGACGTCGCCGCACAGGTCGACCCGGAGGGCGTGGTGCTCTCCCACGAGGGCGCGGACATCACCCACCGCCAGCTGCACCAGCGCTCGGCCGAGCTCGCCGAGAGCTTCGCGGTGATGGGGCTCGGCGCCGATGCTGCCGTCACCGCCGCACTGACCCAGCTGGCCCCGGGGCGCCTGGGCGGAGCGGACGGTCTCGCCTTCGCCCAGCAGCTGGCCCAGCAGCTGGCCGGGGTGGTCAGCGCCGCCGACGTCTGCGGTGACCAGGACGGCCCTGACGCCCCTGACGCCCCGATGGCCGCCTTCAGCGCTGCCGCTGCGGCGAGCCCGGACGCGGTGGCGCTGGTGCACGAGGGCATCGAGGTCACCTACCGCGAGCTGGCCGAGCGCGCCAACCGACTGGCTCGGCACCTCATCAGCGCCGGGGTGGGGCCGGAGGACCGCGTGGCGGTGGCGCTGCCCCGCTCGGTCGAGGCGATGGTGGCCATCCACGCCGTCCTCACGACCGGGGCCGCCTACGTCCCGGTGGACGTGGAGCACCCGGAGGAGCGCATCCGGCTGGTGCTCGACTCTGCGCGACCGGTGTGCCTGCTGACCACCACCGAGGCGCGCACCCAGCTGCCCGCGGACCTCGACGAGCTGGACCCCGCCCACGGCGTGCTGAAGCTCGACGAGCTCGACGTGTCGGGGCTCTCCGGCGACCCGGTGGGCGACGCCGAGCGCACCGCACCGCTGCGCGGCGACAACGTCGCCTACGTCATCTTCACCTCCGGCTCCACCGGCCGGCCCAAGGGCGTGGCCTGCACCTACGCAGGCCTGGCCAACCACATGCACTGGACCATCGAGCAGTACCGGCTGGACGCGAGCTCCCGGGTGCTGCAGAAGGCCCCGTACACCTTCGACGTCTCGATGTGGGAGTGCCTGGCTCCGCTGATGGTGGGCGGCGCCGTGGTCCTGGCGCGCCACGGCGGGCACCGCGAGCCCGACTACCTCGCTCGGCTCATCACCGAGCAGCAGGTGACCGTGCTCGAGTTCGTCCCGTCCATGCTGGAGGTGCTGCTCACCGCGGACTTCGGCGACGTCTTCGCCTCCGCGGTCGAGGTGGTGGCCGGCGGCGAGGTGCTCACCCTGGCGCAGGTCCGCCGGTTCCGGGAGGTCAGCACCGCCCGGCTGTGCAACACCTACGGGCCCACCGAGTTCACCGTCGGCGCCACCTACTCACCGCTGGAGCACCCCATCAGGTCGGTGGTGCCCATCGGCTCGCCGATCCGGCAGACCGACGCCTACGTGCTCGACCGCCGCCTGCGCCCGGTGGCCACCGGGGTGGGCGGTGAGCTCTACCTCGCCGGCGCCCAGCTGGCCCGTGGCTACCTCGGGCGGCCTGACCTGACCGCCGACCGCTTCGTCAGCGACCCCTTCGGTCCCGCGGGCAGCCGGATGTACCGCACCGGCGACGTCGTGCGGTGGAACAAGCACGGCGAGCTGGAGTTCATCGGCCGCACCGACGACCAGGTCAAGCTTCGTGGTCTGCGCATCGAGCTCGGCGAGGTCGAGGCTGTGCTGGCCGGGCACCCCACGGTGGCCGGCTCGGCCGCCGCGGTGCGCATGGCCGGCTCCACCGAGCTGCTGGTCGGCTACGTGGTGGCCGTCCCCGGCCACCAGCCGGACCCCGACGAGCTGCGCCTCGCCTGCGAGGCTGCGCTGCCCGACTACATGGTTCCCGGCGTCGTGGTCGTGCTGGCCGCCATGCCGCTGAACAGCAACGGCAAGCTCGACCGCAACGAGCTGCCCACCCCGGACCTGGACTCCCTGCGCCGGGACCACGTGCCGCCGGCCACCGAGCTGGAGCGGCTGCTCGCCAGCATCTTCGAGGCCGTCATCGGGACCTCCGCGGTGGGCGTGCACGACGACTTCTTCGACCTGGGTGGCAACTCGCTGTCCGCCACCCGGGTGGTGGCCCGGGTGAACACCGCGCTGGACGCGGACATGTCCGTGCGCGACCTGTTCGAGCACCGCACGGTCGATCGCCTGGCCGGGTACCTGCAGGACCGCGTCGGGGTCTCCGCCACGGCGGCGCCGCTGGTGCCGGTGGACCGCGCCGAGCCGCTGCCGCTGTCGATGGCGCAGCAACGCATGTGGTTCCTCAACCAGTACGACACCGCCTCACCCGCCTACAACCTGCCGCTCACGGTGCGCCTGGCCGGTGACCTCGACCAGGCTGCGCTGCAGGCCGCGGTGGTGGACGTGCTGGACCGGCACGAGGCGCTGCGCACCCGGTTCCCCGCCGGTGAAGTCGAGCCCCACCAGGTGGTGGTCCCGGCGGAGGAGCTGGCCGAGCGCATCACGCTGGTCGACCTGCGCACCGAGCAGGACCCGCCGGCGGCCGCGACCGGCCAGCTGCGGCTGATGGCTGGCAGCGGATTCGACGTGGCCGTGGACGTGCCGCTGCGCATGGCCCTGCTGCGCACTGCCGACGACGAGCACCTGCTGGCCATGGTCACCCACCACATCAGCGCCGACGGCGCCTCGCTGGCCCCGCTGCTGCGCGACCTGCTGCTCGCCTACGACGCCCGCCGGGCGGGGGAGCGGCCGGGCTGGGACCCGCTGCCGGTGCAGTACGGCGACTACGCGGCCTGGCAGCGCCGGGTGCTCGGCGAGGAGGACGACCCGCAGTCCCTGGTGGCGCGCCAGGTGCAGTTCTGGGCGGAGCGGCTGCGCGGGGTGCCGGAGACCCTCGACCTGCCCACCGACCGGCCCCGCCCCGCCACGCCGTCGCTGCACGGAGCCACCCTCGGGTTCCGGCTGGACGCCGAGGTGCACCGTGGCCTGCGGGACCTGGCCGCCCGCACCGGCAGCAGCCTGTTCATGGTGCTGCACGCCACGCTGGCGGTGCTGCTCAACCGGCTCAGCGCCGAGCCCGACATCTGCATCGGCACCCCGGTGGCCGGGCGCGGTCGCCCCGAGCTCGACGACCTGGTCGGGATGTTCGTGAACACCCTGGTGCTGCGGACCGCGGTCGACCCCGACGCGTCCTTCAGCCACCTGCTGGACACGGTGCGGGACTTCGACCTGGACGCGTTCGGCCACGCCGACGTGCCGTTCGAGCGCCTGGTCGACGCGCTCGAGGTGCCCCGGTCGGGGTCCGGGCAGCCGCTGTTCCAGGTGGCGCTGTCGCTGGACAACAACCTGGCCCCGGTGTTCGAGGCGAGCGGGCTGCGGGTGTCGGAGGTGGACGCCGGGCTGGAGGTGGCCAAGTTCGACCTGCAGCTGAGCGTGGTGGAGCAGCTGGACGACGCCGGTGCGCCGGCGGGGCTGGACGCGGCGCTGAGCTACGCCACCGACCTGTTCGACCCCGAGACGGTTGCCGCCCTCGCGCGGCGGCTGGGCCGGGTCGCGGCCGCGGTGGTCGCCGACCCGGACGTGGTGATCGGCGACGTGGACCTGCTCGACGAGCAGGAGCGCAGCGCGTTCCGCGGCGTCGGCGAGCCGGCACATCAGCAGGCCCGCACCCTGCCCGAGCTGTTCACCGCTGTGGCCACCCGGGTGCCGGACGCTCCCGCGGTGCGCGACGGCGGACACACCCTCACCTACCGCCAGCTCGACGAGCAGTCCAACCGGCTGGCTCGGGTGCTCCTCGCCCACGGTGCAGGGCCGGAGCGGCTGGTGGCCGTGGCACTGCCCAGGAGTGCACCCGCCGTGCTCGCGGCGTGGGCGGTGGCCAAGACCGGGGCAGCAGTGCTCGCGCTGGACCCGGAGGCCGAGCTCGAGGGCCTGGCGGACCTGACGACCCGGCCGGACCTGGTCGTGGGCGTGACCGCCAGCCAGCACCGGACCGCGCTGCCCGAGACCCTGGGCTGGCCCGAGACCCTGGACTGGGTGGTGCTGGACTCCCGTGAGGTGGTGGCCGCCGTCGAGGCGAGCTCCAGCGTCCCGCTGACCGACGCCGAGCGGCGGGCACCGCTGCACCCGGACAGCGCCGCGCACGTGGTGCTCGGTTCCCCCAGCAGCCACGAGTCCACTCCTGCGGCGCGGCTGACGGTGCTCACCCACCGCGGCCTGGACCAGCTCGCCACCGAGCTGGCCGAGCGCACCGGAGCCGGACCAGGTTCCCGGGTGCTGCTCACCGCGGCCCCCGGGACCGAGGCCGCGCTGGTGGAGCAGCTGAGCGCCCTCACGGCCGGCGCCACCCTGGTGGTGGCTCCGGCGGCGACACCCCTGGGGGCGCAGCTCGCCGAGCTGGTGCGGCAGGAGGGCATCACCCACCTGGTGGCGGTCCCCGCCGTGGTGCGCAGCACCGACCCCGGCGAGCTGACGGCGGTGGAGTCGGTGCTCGTCCTGGGGGAGCAGTGGGCCGCCGACCTGCTCACCCGTTGGCTGCCCGATGCCGCCCAGCCGGACGGCAGGCAGCTGCGCACCGCCTTCGGCGTGGCCGAGACCGGGGTGGTCGCCGCGATCACCGCTGCGCTGCACGGCGACGAGGCCGCAGCGGCCACCAGCGTCGGTGCACCGCTGCGCGGGGTCCGGCTGATGGTGCTGGACCGGCGACTGCGCCCGGTGCCCGTGGGCGTCGCGGGCGAGCTGTACGTCGCCGGGCCCGCGCTGGCCCGCGGCTACCACCACGCGCCCGCCGCCACCGCCGCGCGCTTCGTGGCCGACCCCTACGGGCAGCCGGGGGAGCGGATGGTCAACACCGGTGCCGTGGTCCGCCGCACCCGGGCCGGGACGGTCGAGCGCGTCGGGCGCAGCGAGCCGCGAGTGAAGGTCCGTGGCTTCTGGGTGCGTCCCGGTGAGGTGGACGCCGTGCTGGGCGAGGCCGCCGAGGTCGCTGTCTCGGCCACCGTGGGTGTGCTCGACGCTGCGGGCCACACGGCGCTGGTGTCCTACGTCCAGCCGGTGCCCGGCGCTGCCGTCGACGTGCCGGCGCTGCAGGCCCTCGTCGCCGCCCGGCTGCCCGGCTACCTGGTCCCCAGCGCAGTGGTGGCGGTGGACGAGCTGCCGCTGACGCCGAGCGGTTCCCTCGACCGCAGCCGGCTGGACCCCGCGCTGCCGCTGGGCGTGGACAGCGACGCCGACCGCGAGCCGGCGACGGCGATGGAGCGGCTGGTGGCGGAGGTCTTCGCCGAGGTGCTCGGGGTGCAGCGAATCGGGGCCCACGACAGCTTCTTCGACCTGGGCGGCAACTCCCTGGTGGCGACCAGGGTCAGCGCCCGGCTCGGGGAGCTGCTGGACGTCCCGGTGGGGGTGCGCACCCTGTTCGAGGCGCCCACGGTGGCTGAGCTTGCGCTCGCCGTGGCGGCGCTGGCCGAGGACGGCGCAGCGAGCGGGCCGGTGCTGGGCAGCATCGAGCGCCCCGATCGCCTGCCGCTGTCGCTGGCCCAGCAGCGGATGTGGTTCATCAACCAGCTCGACCCGCACACCGCGGCCTACAACGTGCCGATCGCGGTGCGGCTGCGTGGCGCGCTGGACCTGGACGTGCTGCGCGCCGCGCTGCGTGACGTGCTGCTGCGCCACGAGACGCTGCGCACCGTCTACCCCGGCGACGGCGACGGCCCGTACCAGCAGGTCTTGCCCGCCGACCTGGTGCCCACCGAGCTCACCCCGGTCGGCGTCACCGAGGCGCAGCTGCGCGAGCACGCCCTGCGGCTGGCCGCCGCCGGCTTCGACGTGACGCGGACCGTGCCGCTGCGCACCGGGCTGCTGCGGCTGGCCGAGGACGAGCACGTGCTGGTGCTGGTGATCCACCACGTCGCGACGGACGGCACGTCGGCGGTCCCGCTGGCGGTGGACGTGATGACCGCCTACACCGCCCGCCGCGAGGGCACTGCTCCACGGTGGACTCCGCTGGAGGTGCAGTACGCCGACTACGCGCTCTGGCAGCGGGCCGCGCTCGGCGACCCGGACGACCCCGAGTCCCCGGCGGCCGCGCAGATCGGGTGGTGGTCGCAGAACCTGGCCGGCCTGCCGGACCTGCTCGAGCTGCCCACCGACCACCCGCGTCCGGCGGTGCAGTCCACCGACGGCGGCTCGGTGCGCTGCACCCTGCCCGCTGCCGCCCACCAGGGGCTGGTGCAGCTGGCCCGCCGCCACGGTGCCACCACCTTCATGGCCACCCACGCCGCGTTCGCGGCGCTGCTGGCCCGACTCAGCGGCAGCACCGACGTCGCCGTGGCCACCCCCGTCGCGGGCCGGGGAGCGCCCGCGCTGGAGCCGCTGGTCGGGATGTTCGTCAACACCCTGGTGCTGCGGTCGCCGGTGGACCTGGACCGTGGCCTCGCCGACCTGCTGGCCACGGTCCGCAGCGGCGACCTGGATGCCTTCTCCCACGCCGACGTGCCCTTCGAGCAGCTGGTCAGCGCGCTGAACCCCGCCCGCACCCAGGCCTACGCCCCGCTGGCACAGGTGGGCTTCTCCTTCCAGAACCTGCAGCGCGCGGAGCTGGCGCTGCCCGGCCTGGACGTCTCGGCGATGGAGCTGGAGACCGACAACACCCAGTACGACCTGCACCTGATCGTCAGCGAGCGGTTCACCGCCGACGGTGCGCCGGACGGGCTGGACGCGGTGTTCACCTATGCCCGGGCGCTGTTCCAGCCGGAGACCGTGCAGGGCATCGCCGAGCGCTTCACCCGGCTGGTGGAGGAGGCACTGGCCCAGCCGCAGCGCCCGCTGGGCGACCTGGAGCTGCTCTCCGCGGCCGAGCGGCGCGCCTTGGTCCACGCCAACGACACCACGCGCGACCTCGGTCCGGCGGAGACCACGCTGGCCGGGCTGGTGGCGGCGCAGGCGCTGGCCACGCCGGACGCGGTGGCCCTGCGCTGGGCCGACGAGCAGGCCTGGACCTACGGCGAGCTCGCCGCCCGGGTCAACGGGTTGGCCCGGCTGCTGGTGCAGGCCGGGGTGGGGCCGGAGACCACGGTGGGCCTGGCGCTGCGCCGCTCACCCGAGCTGGTGCTGGCGATGCAGGCGGTGGTCGCCGCCGGTGGCGCCTACCTGCCGCTGGATCCCGACCACCCGCACGAGCGCACCAGCTACGTGCTGGACAGCGCACGGCCGGTGGTGGTGCTGTGTGGTTCCGCCGAGCTGGCTGAGCTGGCCGAGGTCCTCACCGGGCAGCAGGTGCTGGTGCTGGACGAGCCGACGGTGCAGCAGGCGCTGCGGGAGGCCGCCCCGCACCCGATCACCGACGCCGACCGCCGGGCGCCGCTGCGCGCCGAGCACCCCGCCTACGTCATCTACACCTCCGGCTCCACCGGCCGGCCCAAGGGCGTCACCGTGCCGCACGCCGCCGTGGTCAACCAGCTGCGCTGGAAGCAGCTGCGCTTCCCGCTGGACACCCACGACGTGCTGGTGCAGAAGACCCCCGCCACCTTCGACCTCTCCGTCTGGGAGCTGTGGTGGCCGCTGACCGCCGGTGCCTGCCTGGTGCTCGCCCGCCCGGACGGTCACCGCGACCCGGCGCACCTGGCCGAGCTGATGGCCCGCCACCGTGCCACCGTGGCCCACTTCGTGCCGTCCCTGCTCGACGCCTTCCTGGACACGGTGACCGACGCCGAGGGAGCCCTGCCGCTGCCGGACCTGCGCGCGGTGCTGTGCATCGGTGAGGCCCTCTCCGCCGGCACCGTCGCCCGGCTGCAGGCCGCCACCGCCGCGGCCGGGACCGAGGTGCACAACCTCTACGGCCCCACCGAGGCTGCGGTGAGCGTGACCTGGCACCACTGCGGGCCGGACGAGGCGGGCGCGGTGCCCATCGGCGTCCCCGAGGCCAACGTGCGTCGCCACGTGCTCGACGGGCGCCTGCACCCGGTGCCGCCCGGCAGCACCGGTGAGCTGTACCTGGCCGGGGTGCAGCTGGCCCGGGGCTACCACCACCGGCCGGAGCTGACGGCCGACCGCTTCGTCGCCGACCCGTACGGCGCTCCCGGCGAGCGGATGTACCGCACCGGCGACCTGGTCCGCTCCACCCCGACTGGTGAGCTGGAGTACGTCGGGCGCAGCGACTTCCAGGTGAAGGTGCACGGCTTCCGGATCGAGCTGGGCGAGATCGAGTCGGCCCTGCTGGCGATCGAGGGCGTCGGTGCCGCGGTGGCGGTGGTGCACAGCCACGAGCGGCTCGGTGAGCAGCTCGCCGCCTATGTCGCTCCCGCGGCCGGGGTGGCCGAGCACCACCTCGACCCGGTGGCGGTCACCGAGCAGCTGGCCGAGCGGCTGCCCTCCTACATGGTGCCCTCGGTGGTCACCGTCCTGCCGCGGATGCCGTTGAGCGCCAACGGAAAGCTCGACCGGTCGGCGCTGCCGGAGCCGCAGCTGCTCGCGGCCTCCACCGCCGACGTGGCCCCCCGTGACCCGGTCGAGGAAGTCGTCGCCGGGGTGTTCGCCGAGGTGCTGGGGGTGGACCGGGTGGGGGTGACCACCGGGTTCTTCGACCTCGGTGGCAGCTCCCTGTCGGCCACCCGGGTGATCGCCCGGGTCAACGACGCGATGGACTGCGCCCTGGGCGTCCGCGACCTCTTCGAGGCACCCAGCGTGGCCGAGCTCGCCCGCCGGGTGCAGCGTGAGCTCACCGACGCTGCGGGTGGGCACGCCCGGCCCAAGCTGGTGGCCGGTTCTCGCCCTGCGCAGGTCCCGCTGTCCTCCGCACAGCTGCGCATGTGGTTCCTCAACCAGTTCGACACCACCTCGCCCGCCTACAACATCCCCCTGGCGGTGCGCCTGACCGGCGCCGTGGACCCCGACGCGATGCGGGCTGCGCTGGGCGACCTGGTGCAGCGGCACGAGACGCTGCGCACCTGCTACCCCAGCGACGGGCCCACCCCGCACCAGCTGGTGCTCAGCGCCGAGGACGCCGGGGTGCAGCTGCACGTGCAGGAGGTCGCCGCCGACGGCCTGGATCGCCGGGTGGCCGAGCTGATGGCCGAGGGCTTCGACGTGGCGGCCCGGCCCCCGCTGCGCGCCGCGCTGCTGGCGGTGGGTGGCTCCACCGAGCACGTGCTGGTCCTCGTGCTGCACCACATCGCCGCCGACGGCTCCTCGCTGGCCCCGCTGACCCGCGACCTGATGCTGGCCTACGCCGCCCGCACGGCCGGGCAGCCGCCGGCCTGGCTGCCGCTGCCCGTGCAGTACCCCGACTACGCGCTGTGGCAGCGGGACGTGCTGGGCGAGGAGTCCGACCCGGACTCGGCGGTGGCCCGGCAGCTGGCGTTCTGGCAGCAGACGCTGGCCGGGCTGCCGGAGACCCTCGACCTGCCGATGGACCGGCCCCGCCCGGCGGTGCAGTCCCTCGCCGGTGCCACGCACACCTTCCGGGTGGACACCGAGCTCTACCGGCAGCTGCGGGCCACGGCTCGCCGCCGCGGCGTCACCACCTTCATGCTCGCCCACGCCGCCCTGGCCACCCTGCTGGCCCGGCTGAGCGGGACCACCGACGTGGTCATCGGCACGCCCATCGCCGGCCGCGGGCAGCGGGTGCTCGACGACGTGGTGGGCATGTTCGTCAACACCCTGGCCCTGCGGGTGCAGGTGGCACCGACGACCACGGTGCACGAGCTGCTCGGCCAGGTCCGCGCGGCCGACCTGGCGGCGTTCACGCACACCGAGGTGCCGTTCGAGAAGCTGGTGGACACCCTCGCGCCGCACCGCAGCACCGCCCACCCGCCGCTGTTCCAGGTGGCGCTGTCGGTGGTGGAGGACGAGGTGCCGGAGCTGGAGGTGGCGGGCCTGCGGGCGGAGCCCTTCCCCGGTGAGCTCGACGTCGCCAAGTTTGAGCTGCAGCTGACCTTGGGTGAGGTCACCGACGACACCGGGGACCCCACCGCGCTGGAGGCGTCGTTCACCTACGCCACCGCACTCTTCGACGCCGCCACCGTGGAGCAGCTCAGCGCGCGCTTCCTGCGGGTGGTGGAGGCCTTCGCCACCCAGCCCGACCTCACCGTGGGCGACATCGACCTGCTCGACCCGCGGGAGACCGAACAGCTGGTGCCGGTGTCCGGGGCGCCGGGGGAGCAGACCCGCACGCTGCCCGAGCTGATGGCCACCGCCGTTGCCACCAACCCCGACGGTCCTGCCCTGGTGGACGGCGACCGGGTGCTCACCTATCGCGAGCTCGACGAGCAGTCCAACCGGCTCGCCCGGCTGCTGATCGACCGTGGGGTGGGACCGGAGGACGTGGTGGCCCTGGGGATCGCCCGATCGGTGGAGTCGGTGCTGGCGGTGTGGGCGGTGGCCAAGACCGGCGCCGCGTTCGTGCCGGTGGACCCGACCTACCCCAGCGAGCGGGTGGCGCACATGCTCACCGACTCCGGCGCCCGGCTCGGGGTCACCACCACCCAGCACGCCGACGCGCTGCCCACCCTGCTGCCCTGGGTGCTGCTGGACTCCGCGGAGTGCGCGCACGAGCAGGCCCAGCGCTCCGCGCGGCCGGTGACCGACGCCGACCGACGCCGCCCCCTGCGCGCGCGCAACCTCGCCTACGTCATCTACACCTCCGGCACCACCGGGGTGCCCAAGGGCGTGCTGGTCACCCACACCGGGCTGGCCGACCTCACCGCCAGCCAGCGCGAGCGCTACGGCACGACGGCGAGCTCGCGCACCCTGGGCTCGTCCTCACCCAGCTTCGACGCCTCCGTGCTGGAGCTGACCATGGCGATCGGTGCCGCGGCGGCCATGGTGCTGGTGCCCCGGCAGAGCTACGCCGGGGAGGAGCTGACCGAGCTGCTCCGCACGCAGCACGTCACCCACGCCTTCAGCACACCCGCGGCGCTGGCCACCGTCGACCCCACCAGGCTGGACGAGCTGCGCACCGTGGTGGTGGGTGGTGAGGCGGTTCCCGCCGCGCTGGTGGCGCGCTGGGCCCCAGGCCGGCGCTTCCTGGACGCCTACGGGCCCACCGAGACCACGGTGGTGGCCAGCCTCAGCCACCCGCTGCGCCCCGGGGAGCCGGTGGTCATCGGCAGCCCGCTCAGCGGTGGGCACCTGCTGGTGCTCGACGACCGGCTGCGCCCGGTGCCGCTGGGCGTGCCCGGCGAGCTCTACGTCTGCGGCGCGGGGGTGGCCCGCGGGTACCTGCAGCGGCCCTCGCTCACCGCCGGGCGGTTCGTGGCCAACCCCTGCGCCGGCACCGGCCCGATGCCGGCAGGCGGCGTGGCCTACCGCACCGGGGACGTGGTGCGGTGGGTGCTGGGCCCGGCGGGCGAGCCCGAGCTGGAGTACGCCGGCCGGGCCGACCGCCAGGTGCAGATCCGCGGCTTCCGCATCGAGCTGGGGGAGATCGACGCGGTCCTCGCCCAGCGACCGGAGGTGGCCTTCGCCGCCACGGTGGACCGGCCCGGGCCGGCGGGGGCGACCGTGCTCGTGTCCTACGTGAGCCCGGCGCCCGGCGCGGAGCTCGACACCACCGCGCTGAGGGAGCACCTGTCCCGGGTGCTTCCCGGGCACATGGTTCCGGCCGCGGTGGTGCCGGTGCCGACTGTCCCGCTGACGCCGGCGGGCAAGCTCGACGTGCGGGCGCTGCCGGAGCCGGAGCTGGCCGTCACCGACGGCGCAGGCCGGGCCCCGGCGACTGACCTGGAGCTGGCGCTGGAGCGGGTGTTCGCCGAGGTGCTCGGCGTGGCGTCGGTCGGGGTGGACGAGTCCTTCTTCGCCCTGGGCGGTGACTCCATCGTCGCCATCCAGGTGGTCGCGCGGGCCAAGGCGGCCGGGGTCCAGCTGAAGGCCAGCGACCTCTTCCAGCACCGCACCGTGGCCGAGCTCGCCCGGGTGGCCCGGTTCGCCGAGGCCGCCGAGCTGGCCGGGCACCGCGAGCTGCCTGGCGGCGGTGTCGGGCGGCTGCCCACCACCCCGGTGATGCGCTGGGTGCTCGGCCGCGGCGGTGACTTCGACGCCTTCGACATGCCCACGATGCTGTCGCTGCCGGTGGGGGCCGATCGCGACGGTCTGCTGAGCACCGTGCAGGCGGTGCTCGACCGCCACGACGGGCTGCGCGCCCGGCTGCTCTCCGCCGAGGAGCTCGAGGTGGCCCCCGTGGGCGCGGTCCGCGCCGAGGACGTCCTCACCCACGTGCCCACCGAGGCAGAGCCCGGCTCCCCGGCCTTCACCGCCGTGGTGGAGCAGGCCTACGCCCGGGCGCTGGAGCGGCTGGACGTCCGCGCTGGCCGCGTGGTGGAGCTGCTGTGGTTCGACCGCGGCCCGCACCGGTCGGGTCGGCTGTTCGTGGTGGTGCACCACCTGGTGGTCGACACCGTCTCCTGGCGGGTGCTGGTGCCCGACCTCGCCGACGCCTGGTACCAGCAGGCCGGCGGGAGCACGCCGGTGCTGGCCGAGGTGGGCACCTCGCTGCGCACCTGGGCGCACGCCCTGGTCGAGCAGGCCAGCTCGGCGGAGCGCGTCGCTGAGCTGGAGTACTGGCGGACGATGCTGGCCGAGCCGGAGGCCCCGCTGGGCCGGCGGGCGCTGGACCCCGAGGTGGACACCAGCGCCGACGTCGCCGAGCACCAGGTCGAGCTCAGCCCGCAGGCCACCCACGCCCTGCTCAACGTGCTCCCGGACCGCTTCGGCAGCGGCGTCGACGACGGGCTGCTCACCGCGCTGGCGCTGGCCGTCGCCCGGTGGCGCAGCGAGCGCGGAGAGCACTCGACGTCCACGCTGGTGCGGCTGGAGGGCCACGGCCGCCAGGACGAGCTGCTGCCCGGCGCTGACCTCTCCCGCACCGTCGGGTGGTTCACCGCGGTGCACCCGGTGCGCCTGGACGTCGCGGGGGTCGACCTGGACGCGGTGTTCGCCGCCCGTGCCGATGCCGCTGAGGCCGGGCGCGCGGTCAAGGCGGTCAAGGAGCAGCTGGCTGCGGTCCCGGACAAGGGAGTCGGGCACGGCCTGCTGCGCCACCTCAACCCCGCCACCGCAGGCGAGCTCGACGGCCTGGCAGAGCCGCAGATCACCTTCAACTACCTCGGCCGCTTCGGCGGGGAGGCCGACGACAGCGTCACCGACCACGGCTGGATGCCCACCGCGGACGCCGTCGGCGCACACCGTCCGCCGCTGCGGGCGATGGCCGCCGCGGCGGCGCTGGAGGCCAACCTCTCCGTGGAGGTCCGCGACGGGCAGGAGCGGTTGGCGGTGCACCTGGGCTACGCCACCGGCCTGCTCGACGAAGCTGCAGTCGGTCGCTTCGCCCAGCTCTGGGAGCAGGCCAGCGAGGCGGTGGCCGCGGCTGCCCTGGCCGGGCAGCACCGGGAGCTGACCCCCTCGGACCTGCAGCTGGTCACGGCCACGCAGGCCGACGTGGACGGGTGGGAGCAGCGCCACGGCACGCTCAGCGACGTGCTGCCGCTGACTCCGCTGCAGGCCGGGATGCTCTTCCACGCGATGATCGCGGAGGGATCGGTCGACCTCTACACCGCCCAGGTGGTGCTGGAGCTGTCCGGGCGGGTCGACGCCGACCGGCTGCGGCGCGCCGCGCACGCCCTGCTGCAGCGCTACCCCAACCTGCGGGTGGCCTTCGACGCCACCTCCGCCGGCCCGCCGGTGCAGGTCGTGGTGGCCGACGTGGCCGTGCCGTTCGAGGTGGTCGACCTCACCGGCCTCGACGCGACGCAGCGCGAGGCACGTCGCCAGGAGCTGCTGGGCGCCAACCGCACCGACCGCTTCGACGTGCACGCCGCGCCCCTGGTCCGCCTGCTGCTGCTGCACCTGGAGCAGGACAGCTGGGAGCTGGCGGTGGCCAACCACCACGTCCTGCTGGACGGCTGGTCCATGCCCATCATGATCAGCGAGCTGCTCACCCTCTACGCCACCGACGGCCACGCGGCGGGGCTGGCGCCGGCGCGGCAGTTCCGGGACTACCTGGCGTGGCTGCACCGCCAGGACCCGAGCCAGGCGCGCCAGGCGTGGGCGCGGGCGCTGGCCGGGCTGGACTCCCCGAGCACCCTGTTCGGGGCGCTGCACCGGGCCAACACCGGCGAGCCCGGAAAGACCGAGATCCGGCTCAGCCCCGAGGACACCGCCGCCCTGCGCACCACCGCCGCCCGGCTGGGCGTCACCACCAACACGGTGGTGCAGGCCGCCTGGGGCGTCGTGCTCGGGCGCCTGCTGGGGCGGGACGACGTGGTGTTCGGGGCCACGGTCTCCGGCCGCCCGCCCGAGCTGGACGGCGTGCAGCAGATGGTCGGGCTGTTCATCAACACGCTGCCGGTCCGGGTGCGCCAGGAGGCGGGCGACACCATCGCCGACCTGCTGCGCCGGCTGCAGCAGGAGCAGGCCCAGCTGCTCGAGCACCACCACGTCGGGCTCAGCGAGATCCAGCACCTGGCCGGCGACGGCGCGGTGTTCGACACGCTGACCGTGTTCGAGTCGTACCCGATCGACGCGGCCGGGGCGCAGGCGGCGGGGTCCGTGGACGGGATGACGGTGGAGGGCGTGCGTGGCGCGGACGCCACGCACTACCCGCTCACCCTCGCCTGCTTCGACGAGGACTCCCTGCGGGTGGTCCTGGAGCACCTCCCCGACGTGGTGGGCCCCGAGGCCGTGACCGCGATCGGCCGTCAGCTGCAGACGGTCCTGCACGCCGCCGCGCAGGCGCCGGAGACCGCGGTCAGCAGCCTCGACCTGCTGGCTGAGGGGGAGCGGGCCCGGGTGCTGCACGCCTTCAACGACACCGACCACGCGGTGGTCGAGCAGACGCTGCCGGAGCTGTTCGGCCACGTCGACCCGGACCGCACCGCGGTGGTGCTGCCGGACCGCTCGCTGACCTACGGGGAGCTGGACGCGGTGGTCAACCGGCTGGCCCGGCACCTGGTGTCGCTGGGCGTGGGCCCGGAGAGCACCGTGGGCGTGGCCATGCAGACGTCGGTGGAGCTGCTGGTGGCGCTGCACGCCGTGGTGCGTGCCGGTGGCGCCTACCTGCCGCTCGACCCCACCCACCCGGTCGACCGGCTGGCCGACATGGTCCGGGTCGCGCAGCCCGTCTGCGTGCTCACCACCTCCGGCACCCCGGGGCAGCGGCCGCCGGACGTGCCCACGGTCCTCGTCGACCAGCTCGACCTGTCCGGGCTGTCCGCCGCGCCCCTGCGAGACAGCGACCGCACCGCGCCGCTGCGGCCGGGCAACGCCGCCTACGTGCTGTTCACCTCCGGGTCCACCGGGCGGCCCAAGGGGGTGACCGTGCAGCACCGCTCGATCGTCAACCAGGTGCGGTGGCTGTGCGCCGAGCACGGCCTCGACGCCGAGGACGTGGTGCTGCAGAAGACCCTGCACACCTTCGACGCCTCGGTGTGGGAGCTGTTCGCGCCACTGGCGGTGGGGGCCACCCTGGTGGTGCCGGCACCGGAGGGCCACGTCGACGCCGAGTACATGCTCGACGTCATCGCCACCCAGGGCGTGACGGTGGTGCAGTACGTGCCCAGCGTGCTCAGCCTGGTGGTGGACGCCGCCGAGCGGGCCGGCACCGAGCTGCACCTGCGCAGGGTGTTCTCCGGTGGGGAGACGCTCACCCAGGCGCTGGCGAGCAGGACGGCCCGGGTGTTCGGCGCCGAGGTGGTCAACCTGTACGGGCCCACCGAGGTGACCGTGGACGCCACCTCGCAGGTGGCCGCTGGCGGCGCCGCAGGCGCGGTGCCCATCGGCACACCGGTGTGGAACACCCGCGCCTACGTGCTCAGCCCCACGCTGCAGCCGGTTCCGGTGGGGGCGGAGGGGGAGCTGTACCTGGCCGGCGAGCAGGTGTCCCGCGGCTACGCCGCCCGGCCGGGGCTCACCGCCGAGCGCTTCGTGGCCGACCCCTTCACCGGGGCCGGCGCGCGGATGTACCGCACCGGTGACGTGGTGCGCTGGCGTCCGGACGGGGCGCTGGAGTACGTCGGCCGCAGCGACCTGCAGCTGAAGATCCGCGGGCTGCGGGTGGAGCCCGGCGAGGTGGAGGCGGTGCTGCTGGAGCAGCCCGGGGTGGCGCGCGCGGTGGTGGTGGCTCGTCAGGCGGGCACGGCCACCGCACTGGCCGCCTACGTGAGCGCCGACCACCGAGGCGCCGACGGCCACGGCGCGCCGCTGGACCCGCAGCAGCTGCGGGAAGCGGTGGCGGCGCGGCTGCCCGCCTCCCTGGTGCCCACCGTGGTGACCGTGCTGGCGCGGATGCCGCTGGGACCGTCGGGCAAGGTCGACCGGGCCGCACTGCCGGTGCCGGGCACCGACGAGGTGCAGTACCGGGCACCGGAGAGCGCGGTGGAGCAGGTGCTGGCCGAGCTGATCGCCGACCTGCTCGGCCACGACAAGGTGGGGCTGGACGACTCCTTCTTCGGCCTCGGCGGGGACAGCATCGGCTCGATGCAGCTGGTGTCCTGCGCCCGTGCCGCCGGCCTGCAGCTGACGGCCAGGGACGTGGTGGACAGCCCCACCGTGGCTGACCTCGCCGCGGCGGCGCTCGCCCGGGCGCAGGCCCAGCCGGCGACCGGGGGGCCGCAGGCGCAGCAGGGCGGCGCTGGCGACGGATCGGGCTGGGTGCCGCTCACCCCGGTGGCGGCCAAGATGGTGGAGCGCGGCGGCGACTACCGCTGGTTCCACATGCCGATGCTGCTGACCCTGCCGCCGGGGCTGCCCGCGACCCAGCTCGAGCAGGTGGTGCAGGCGGTGCTCGATGCGCACCCGGCCCTGCGTGCCCGCCTGGTGGACCCGGCCCAGGTGGATCTGACCCAGGTGGAGGCCGCACGGGGCGGCCCTGCGCCTGCCGGCAAGGCGCTGTGGGTGCCACCGGTGGGTGAGCTGCGCGCCGCCGAGGTGATCGAGCGGGTGGAGCTCCCCGCCGGGGCGGAGCCGGGCACCGCCGGGTTCACCGCCGCCGCCCGGGACGCCTACGACCACGCCGTCGCCACCACCGACGTGAGCGGGGGACCCCTGGTGCGCTTCCTGTGGCTGGCCCCGGCCGAGCCGGGCACCGCAGGGCGACTGCTGGTGGCCGCGCACCACCTGGTGGTCGACGCCGTCTCCTGGCGCTTCCTGGTCCCCGACTTCGCCACGGCCGGTGAGCAGGTGCAGGCCGGCCAGCCGGTGCAGCTGATGCACACCGGCTCCTCGTTGCAGGAGTGGACCCGGGGCCTCACCGCTGCGGCGCGCACGCCCGAGCGGGTCGCCGAGCTGGCGCGGTGGCGCTCGGTGCTGGACACGGCGGAACCGGCGCTCGGCACCCGGCCGCTGGACCTCAGCGTGGACGTGGCGCGGACCTTGCGGCGCACCGAGCTGCGGCTGCCGGTGGCGGCCACCCGACCGCTGCTGGCTGCCTCGACGGCCGAGCTGGGCGGCACCTTCCCCGACGTGCTGGTGGCCACCCTGGCCACCGCGGTGTCGCTGTGGCAGCGCCGGCGCGGGGTGCGGCAGCGGTCGGTGCTGCTCACCCTGGAGGGTCACGGCCGGGAGGAGCACCTGGTGGAGGGTGCGGATCTCTCCCGGACGGCAGGGTGGTTCACCACCATGTACCCCGCGCGGGTGGACCTGCGGGGGGTGGAGCTGGACGAGGTCGCCTCCGGCAACCCGTTCGCTGCCGCGGACGCGGTCCGGCGGGTGCACCAGCAGCTGGCGGCGGTCCCCGACCACGGCATCGGCTACGGCATGCTGCGCTACCTCAACCCCGAGACGGCGGCTGAGCTGCGTCCCCTGGGCGAGCCGCAGGTCGTCTTCAACTACGTCGGCCGGATCCGGCTGCCCGAGGGGGCAGGCCTGGGCGCGCAGGGCGCCTGGCAGCCGGACCTGCAGGCCGAGGGCATCTTCACCACCGACCGCAGCGAGCTGCCCGCCCAGGCGGTGCTCGACCTGCAGACGCTGGTGGAGGACGGGCCGGACGGGCCCACCTACGTGGCGCAGCTGTCGCACCCGGAGGGCGTGCTGCCCGCCGTGGAGGCCGACGCCCTGATGGAGCTCTGGGAGCAGGTGCTCACCGCGGTGGCGCGGCACGTGTAGCCCAGCAGATCGGCCGTGCGGCCCGCGGGGCCAGGCACGGAACAGGTGACAACGAGAAGGAGCTGGCAAGTGAGCAACCCATTCGACGACGCGGACGGCCGTTTCCGGGTGCTGGTCAACGAGGAGAACCAGCACTCGCTGTGGCCGGAGTTCGCCGACGTGCCCGCGGGCTGGACCGTGGTGTTCGGCACCGCCTCCCGCGCGGAGTGCGTCAGCTACGTGGAGGAGAGCTGGACGGACATGCGGCCGAAGAGCCTCGTCGAGGCGATGGAGGCCGACGCCCGCGGCACGGCGAGCTGACGACTGCGCAGCGAGGGCGCCCGGCGATCACGCCGGGCGCCCTCGCTGTGCGGGCTCAGCAGGACGGCTCAGCGGCGCGCACTTCCCGCAGCCCGGCCGTAGCCGATGATGGCCGGCCACCCGAACACCACCACCAGCCCTCCTGTCCAGGCGAGCAGCAGCAGCAGCGGGGTGAGCGTGGGTCCGCCCACCGCCAGCGCCTTCATGGTGTCCACCGCGCAGGACATCGGCTGGTACTGCACCGGTCCCTGCAGCCAGCTGGGGTAGGCGTCCAGCGGCACGAACCCGGTGTTGAAGAACATCAGGATGGTGGTGGCCAGTGACAGCATCTCCACGAAGGTGGTCCGGCGGCTGTAGAGCGCGGCCGCGGTGGCCAGGGTGGAGTAGCCCAGCCCGAACAGCAGCGGCATCCCCACCATGGCCAGCCCGGCCAGCAGTCCCCGGTCGAAGCGGAAGCCGATCAGCAGCCCGACGGCGACGATGATCACCGTGGTGAGCAGGATGCGCACCATCTCGGCGAGCAGACGGCCGACGATCGGCCCCGCCCGGTTGACCGGCATCACCCAGAACCGGCCCACCAGCCCTGAGTCGCGCTCACCCATCAGCGACACCGCTCCGGCCACCGCCCCGGCCATGGTGCCCACCAGCGCGGTCATGGGCACCAGCCCGTCCAGAGCGTCCTGCCCGGTGGCGTCGGCGATCGAGTCACCGAGCACCACCCAGAGCATCACCAGCGTGACGGCGGGGTAGACCAGCGCCTGGATGGTGGTGAAGGGGTCGCGCAGCCACCGCGTGAGCAGCCGCCGGGCCTGCAGCAGGCTCTGCGGTCCGAGCGCTCGCAGCGACCGCTCGGGTGCGGCCCGGGTGGGCACGAGGAAGGCCAGCGCGCCGGTGGGCTCGGGCGGGGTGACGGCCGGGCGCGGCGTGGGGCTGGGCGGCCACGGGGTGCGACTGGGTGGGGTGACAGTGCTCATCGGCTAGCCCCTCCGCAGGTTGGCGTGCACCGAGGCCAGCGTGAAGGCCGCGGCCAGCCCGCCCAGCCACAGCAGCGCGGGCAGCACGTGCGTGGTGTCCCCGGTGCCCTCTGCCAGCGACCGCATCACCGCGCAGAAGTGCGACACCGGCTGGTTGCGCACGAACGGCTGGATCCACTCGGGGAAGCCCTCCTCGGGCACGTAGCCGGTGGAGAGCATGCCCAGCACCAGCTGGGGCAGCGTGAGGATCTGGCTGGTCGCCTCAGGGTTGTGCGACAGGGTCCCCAGCGCGTCGGCCCCGATGGACAGCACCAGGGCGATGACGAAGGCGAAGCCGCAGAACAGCACCGCGTTGTCCACGCCGTTCTCGAAGCGGAATCCCAGCAGGTAGCCCGACAGCAGCGCGGACAGCAGCGACACCACCACCCGCACGGCCGAGGCGGTCATTCGCCCGGCCAGCGGAGCCGCGGGGTTCACCGGCATGGTCCGCATCCGGGTGGTCATGCCGTTCACCGACTCGTAGGCGGCCCGCACGGCGGAGGAGACCGCGATGAAGCTCATCGCCTGCAGCACGATGATCGGGGTGATGAACTGCCCGTAGTCGACGCCCTGGGAATCCATGATGGAGCGCAGCGGCAGGTCGAAGCCGAGCGCGAAGATCGGCGGCGCGACCAGGGAGACCGCCAGCTCGCCGTTGGTGCCCATGGCCCGGGTGTGCCGACCGGCCAGGGTCAGCCACTGCGACAGCCCGCCAGGCGCCGGCCGAGCGTGGTGGTGCAGCGGGCGGGGGGAGGGGGCGGGCTTGTCGCGGGAAGCCACCGGGGCGCTCACGCCGGGCCGCCACCGTCGCGGCGCCCCGACGGCGGGGACGCACCCGCGCCGACCTCCGCCGACACCTCACCGCCGCCAGCCGCGCGATCACTGACCTGTGCGTCACCGGGGTCGCCGTCGCCCAGGTTTCCGGTGCTGGACTCCGCTGGGCTGGACCCCGCTGGGCTGGACCCCGCTGGGCGGGGCCGTGGCGCGGCGGGGGTGTCCGTGGCGACGCTGTCATGGTCCGCCTCGGCGTCGGTCGGCGCGGTCAGGGCGAAGAACACGTCGTCCAGGGAGGGCCGCCGCAGCGCGATGTCGGCGATCTCCACCTGCGCAGCGTCCAGCCGGCGCAGCGCCTCGGCGAGGGTGGTGGCGCCCTGGGGAGCGGGGATGGACACCCGGTCACCCGCGGGCACCGCCGCGGTGCCCGCGGGAACCAGCGGGCCCAGCGCGGCCAGCAGCTGCGGCAGGTCCGTGGTGTGCAGGGGGACGATCTCGCAGTAGCTGGTGCCGGTGCGCTCCTTGAGCTGGTCAGCGGTGCCCTCGGCCACCACCGTGCCCTTGTCGATCACCACGATGTTGTCCGAGAGCACGTCCACCTCGTCCAGGTACTGGGTGGTCAGGACGGTGGTGATGCCGTCGTCCTTGAGCCGGCTCACCAGGTCCCACACGAACTGGCGGCTCCGCGGGTCCAGGCCGGTGGTCGGCTCGTCCAGGAACACCACGTCCGGTCGCACCACCAGCCCGCACGCGATGTCGATGCGTCGGCGCATGCCTCCGGAGTAGCCGCCCACCTTGCGTCCCGCCGCCTCCACCAGGTCGAAGTCCGCCAGCAGCTCCGCGGTCCTGACCCGCGCGGACCGCTTGTCCAGCCCCATCAGGCGGCCGAAGAGCACGAGGTTCTCCCGGCCGGACAACGACTCGTCCAGCGCGGCGTACTGGCCGGTGACCATGATGGCGCGCCGCACCTGCGCGGCCTGGCGGACCACGTCGAAACCGGCCACCGTGGCGGTGCCGGCGTCGGGGCGCAGCAGCGTGGTCAGCACGTTGACCACGGTGGTCTTGCCCGCGCCGTTCGGACCGAGAATCCCCAGCACGGAGCCGCGCGGGGCGGAGAAGGTGATGCCGCGCAGGGCGCGCACGTCACCGAAGCGCTTCTCGACCCCCTGCACGGTCACACCGTCGGTCGGATCGGGCATGTCGCTTCCTCCTGTGGTCAGCGGCCGGAAAGGAATTCCAGCAGCAGGGCGTTTGCCGGCTCGGGGCGTTCCAGCAGGCCGAAGTGCCCTGCGTCGGCAACTACCTCGTAACGGCAGCCGGGGATGGCGTCGGCCACCTCGCGGCACAGCTGGGGGTCGATCACCCGGTCGTCGGCGAAGGCCACGACCATCGTGGGCACCCGGATGCCGCGGTAGGCGCTCCGGCGGTCGAAGCCGTTGTCCAGCCGCAGCTGTGCGGCCGTCCCGGGCCCGCCGGTGGCGGCGGAGAACTCCAGGACGTCCAGCCACTCCTGGCAGGTGGACGGGTCGGCGAGCGTGCGGGGGGAGAGGTTTAGCGCCGCAGTGACCGCTGCGGAGTACCGCGGGGACACCCGCTGCCCGGTCTCGGCCAGCTCCGCCTCCGCCGCCGACAGGGCGGCCTGGGCGGGACGCAGCCGGGCGTGCGCAGTGAACAGCACCGCCCGGGAGACCAGCTCGGGGCGGGTCAGCGCCAGCTCCTGGGTGATCCGGGCCCCCAGCGAGGTGCCCACCACCGCCGCTGGGGCGCCGAGGTGCTCGATCAGCGCGGCGGTGTCGGCGGCCATGTCGGCGATGGTGAAGCCCTCGGGGCACTCGTCGCTGGGCGCGATGCCTCGGTTGTCCACCCGGGCCACCCGGTAGCCGGCCGCCTCCAGCGCGGGCGTCTGGTGCAGGTCCCACACTCGCCCCGGGCTTCCGCTGCCCATCACCAGGACCACCAGCGGCCCCTCGCCGGACACCGCGTAGCTCAGCCGGATGCCGTTCAGCGTCGCGACGGGCACGGGGTCCTCCGGACGCAGCAGGGGGTAGGGAAGCGGACATCCTGTCTCATCGCGTGTGGGCCCACAGATGTTATCCACGAGACCGGGCGCCGCACCGGCTGAGCAGGCACGACCGTGTGCTGACCCCGATCCGGCGCGGTGCCGCCGGCGTGAGTGCCGCGGCCGGAGGCGGTTTGATGTGCGAGGGCGCGTCGTGCATACTGGTGCGGTTGCCTTGACACGACGTGATGGGTCGTGGGTTCCTCGCGGATCCCATGGCTGTCCGTGGTGGGCAGGGTATGTGTGAGCTTCGGCTATAGACGCCGAGCTGGCGCCGGGTGATCCCCGTAGGATGGCACTTCAGTCCTCGGGCGTGAACGCGACACACCCGACCGCGTGTACCGGCGGGCCCGACAGTTGAACATCGCGAGTGGATCGGTGCTGCGCCTGCGCGTGGTTCCCGTGCTGGTGGATGGTCGATGTCGTCGGGCATGGGCTCGTCGTACCGACAGTTCGAGAACAACAGCGCAGCCTGCTGGTCGGCGCTGACACACCGCATGGCGTTCATACGACAGTGAGTTGCCGCGAAAGCGGCAAGCAAGGAAGAGGGCAAGCGTGGCGGGACAAAAGATCCGCATCCGGCTCAAGGCCTATGACCATGAGGCGATCGACGCGTCCGCGCGCAAGATCGTCGAGACCGTCACCCGTACGGGTGCACGCGTGGTCGGTCCTGTGCCGCTGCCGACCGAGAAGAACGTGTACTGCGTCATCCGCTCGCCGCACAAGTACAAGGACTCGCGCGAGCACTTCGAGATGCGCACCCACAAGCGCCTCATTGACATCCTCGACCCGACGCCCAAGACGGTGGACGCGCTCATGCGCATCGACCTTCCGGCGAGCGTCGACGTCAACATCCAGTGACGGCGGAGACAGGACCGATGGCTGAGAACAAGATGAAGGGCATCCTGGGCAACAAGCTCGGCATGACCCAGGTGTTCGACGAGAACAACCGGATCGTCCCGGTGACCGTCGTGCAGGCTGGGCCCTGTGTCGTCACCCAGGTGCGAACCGTAGAGAACGACGGCTACAACGCTGTGCAGCTGGCCTTCGGCGCGATTGACCCGCGCCGCGTGATCAAGCCCGTTGCGGGCCAGTTCACCAAGGCCGGCACCACGCCTCGTCGCCACCTCGTCGAGCTCCGCATGGAGGACGTCTCCGGCTACGAGGTCGGCCAGGAGATCACCGCCGACCTCTTCGCCGATGGCGCAGTGGTCGACGTGACCGGCACCAGCAAGGGCAAGGGAACCGCCGGTGTCATGAAGCGCCACGGCTTCCACGGCCTGGGTGCGGGACACGGCGTGAAGCGCGTGCACCGCTCGCCCGGCTCCATCGGTGGCGCCTCCACCCCCGGTCGCGTGTTCAAGGGCATGCGCATGGCGGGTCGGATGGGCAACGAGCGGGTCACCACGCAGAACCTGACCGTGTACCGCGTCGACGCCGAGGCCGGCCTGCTGCTCATCAAGGGCGCCGTTCCCGGCAACAAGGGCGGACTCGTGTTCGTCAAGTCCGCAGTGAAGGGTGGTGCCCTCTGATGGCTATCGACACCAAGAAGGCTGACGCCGCCGAGGCGTCCCTGACCGTGCCCGTGCGCACCGTCGACGGTGGCACCAACGGCACCGTCGAGCTGCCCGCGTCGCTGTTCAACGTGCAGGCGAACATCCCGCTGATGCACCAGGTGGTCGTGGCGCAGATGGCCGCCGCCCGCCAGGGCACGCACAAGACCAAGACCCGCGCGGAGGTGTCCGGCGGTGGCGCCAAGCCCTACCGCCAGAAGGGCACCGGCCGCGCCCGTCAGGGCTCGACCCGCGCGCCGCAGTTCGTCGGCGGTGGCGTCGTGCACGGCCCCACGCCGCGCAGCTACGCGCAGCGCACGCCCAAGAAGATGATCGCCGCCGCTCTCCGCGGGGCGCTCTCCGACCGGGCCCGCTCCGGCCGCATCCACGTCGTCAGCGAGCTCGTGGCCAACGACGTGCCCTCCACCAAGGGCGTGAAGACGCTGCTGGGTGCGATCAGCGACCGTCGTCGCTTCCTGGTGGTCCTGGACCGTCAGGACGCTGCCGGCTGGCGCAGCCTGAAGAACCTGCCCGGCGTGCACCCCATTGCGCCGGACCAGCTCAACACCTACGACGTCCTCGTCTCCGACGACGTCGTGTTCACCAGCGCGTCGCTCGCCTCCCTCGTCGCCGGTCCGCCCCGCGGACGCAGCGCCACGGCGTCGGCTCGTTCGAGTGAGCTCGTGGAGAACGAGGAGGACAGCAAGTGATTGCCGACCCGCGTGACGTGCTCCTGGCACCGGTGATCTCCGAGAAGTCCTACGGGCTGCTCGAGTCGAACACCTACACCTTCCTGGTGTCGCCGGACGCGAACAAGACGCAGATCAAGATCGCCGTGGAGAAGGTCTTCGGCGTGACTGTCAAGAACGTCAACACCGCCAACCGCCAGGGAAAGCGCAAGCGGACGAAGTTCGGGTACGGCAAGCGCAAGGACACCAAGCGCGCGATCGTCACCCTGTCCGCCGACAGCAAGCCCATCGAGATCTTCGGGGGCCCGGTCGCCTGACGGCGCCGGGACTCGTTGAAATCAGGCAGACAAGCTGAGGACTGAGAAGACTCATGGCAATCCGCAAGTACAAGCCGACCACTCCCGGGCGTCGTGGCTCCAGCGTCTCCGACTTCGCTGAGATCACCCGTTCCACCCCGGAGAAGTCGCTGGTCCGTCCGTTGCACGGCCGAGGTGGCCGCAACGCCCACGGCCGCATCACCACCCGCCACAAGGGCGGTGGCCACAAGCGTGCGTACCGGCTCATCGACTTCCGCCGGGCCGACAAGGATGGTGTGCCGGCCAAGGTCGCGCACATCGAGTACGACCCGAACCGCACCGCCAACATCGCGCTGCTGCACTACGCCGACGGGGAGAAGCGCTACATCCTCGCCCCGGCGAAGCTGAAGCAGGGCGACACCGTGGAGGCAGGCGCCAAGGCTGACATCAAGCCCGGCAACAACCTGCCCCTGCGCAACATCCCGACCGGTACCACCATCCACTCGGTGGAGCTGCGTCCCGGCGGCGGGGCCAAGATGGCCCGCTCGGCCGGCGCCAGCATCCAGCTGCTGGGCAAGGAGGGCACCTACGCCACCCTGCGCATGCCCTCCGGTGAGATCCGGCGCGTGGACGTTCGCTGCCGCGCCTCGGTGGGCGAGGTCGGCAACGCCGAGCAGTCCAACATCAACTGGGGCAAGGCCGGCCGCATGCGCTGGAAGGGCAAGCGCCCGACCGTCCGTGGTGTCGTGATGAACCCGGTCGACCACCCGCACGGTGGTGGTGAGGGCAAGACTTCCGGTGGTCGCCACCCGGTGAGCCCGTGGGGCACGCCCGAGGGCCGCACCCGCAAGAGCAAGCCGAGCGACAAGCTCATCGTGCGGCGCCGCCGCACGGGCAAGAACAAGCGCTGACCAGGGAGGAGTGAAGGATGCCACGCAGCCTTAAGAAGGGCCCGTTCGTCGATGACCACCTCCTTGCGAAGGTGGACGTCCAGAACGAGAAGGGGACCAAGCAGGTCATCAAGACCTGGTCCCGACGATCGACCATCACGCCGGACTTCATCGGACACACGTTCGCGGTGCACGACGGCCGCAAGCACGTCCCGGTGTTCGTCTCGGACGCCATGGTGGGACACAAGCTCGGTGAGTTCGCGCCCACGCGGACGTTCCGTGGACACATCAAGGACGACCGAAAGGCGCGCCGCCGATGAGCAGCACAGACGAAGTTTTCCCGCACGCGATGGCCAAGGCCCGCTACGTCCGGGTCACGCCCATGAAGGCGCGCCGCGTCGTCGAGCTGATCAAGGGCCGTCCCGCGGCTGAGGCGCTCGCCGTCCTGCGGTTCGCGCCGCAGGCCGCCAGCGAGCCGGTGGCCAAGGTGCTCGCGAGCGCCGTCGCCAACGCCGAGAACAACCTCGGGCTGGACCCCGCCACGCTGGTCGTCTCCACGGCGTTCGTGGACGAGGGACCGACGCTGAAGCGTTTCCAGCCCCGGGCACAGGGCCGTGCCTTCCGCATCCGGAAGCGCACGAGCCACATCACGATCGAGGTTGAGAGCCGGCCGCGTCGCAGCTCCGACGCCTCGCCTCGAAACCGTAGGAGCTCGGCCGCCAAGGCCGCCTCGAAGGGAAGTGCTCAGTAGTGGGTCAGAAAATCAACCCGCACGGCTTCCGGCTGGGTATCACCACTGACTGGAAGTCCCGCTGGTACGCCGACAAGCAGTACGCGGAGTACGTCAAGGAAGACGTGGCGATCCGCAAGCTGCTCGCCACCGGCATGGAGCGCGCCGGCATCGCCAAGGTCGAGATCGAGCGCACGCGTGACCGCGTCCGGGTCGACATCCACACCGCGCGTCCGGGCATCGTCATCGGTCGCCGCGGCGCCGAGGCCGACCGCATCCGCTCCGAGCTGGAGAAGCTGACCGGCAAGCAGGTGCAGCTGAACATCCTCGAGGTGAAGAACGCCGAGGCCGAGGCGCAGCTGGTGGCCCAGGGGGTCGCCGAGCAGCTGTCCAACCGCGTGGCGTTCCGCCGGGCGATGCGCAAGGCCATCCAGTCGGCCATGCGTCAGCCGCAGGTCAAGGGCATCCGCGTGCAGTGCTCCGGTCGCCTCGGCGGTGCGGAGATGTCCCGCTCGGAGTTCTACCGCGAGGGTCGGGTCCCGCTGCACACGCTGCGCGCGGACATCGACTACGGCCTGTACGAGGCCAAGACCACCTTCGGGCGGATCGGCGTCAAGGTCTGGATCTACAAGGGCGACATCGTCGGCGGCCGTCGTGAGAACGTCGTCACCGACGAGCGTCCGGCACGGCGCGAGCGTCCGACCGGTGCGCGTCGTCGCTCCGGTGCCTCGGGCACCACCGCCACCAGCACCGACGCCGGCCGCGCGGCGGCCGAGTCGGCAGGAACTACGACGGCCCCGGCAAGCGAGGCAGCACCTGTGGCGCCTGCTGGAAGCACGGAGGGCTGAGGACATGCTGATTCCCCGCAGGGTCAAGCACCGCAAGCAGCACCACCCCAGTCGCTCTGGCAACGCCAAGGGCGGCACGCAGGTCACGTTCGGCGAGTGGGGCATCCAGGCCCTGGAGCCGGCCTACGTGACCAACCGCCAGATCGAGTCGGCCCGTATCGCGGTCACCCGGCACATCAAGCGCGGCGGCAAGGTCTGGATCACGATCTTCCCGGACCGCCCGCTGACCAAGAAGCCCGCCGAGACCCGCATGGGTTCCGGCAAGGGATCGCCCGAGTGGTGGGTCGCCAACGTCAAGCCCGGGCGCATCATGTTCGAGCTGAGCTACCCCAACGAGGAGACCGCTCGTGAGGCCCTGCGCCGCGCGATGCACAAGCTCCCGATGAAGTGCCGGATCGTTACCAGGGAGGGGCAGTTCTGATGGCAGACGCAACACAGGCCGCAGAGCTCCGCGAGCTCACCGGCGAGGAGCTTGTCAGCAAGCTCCGCGAGTCCAAGGAAGAGCTGTTCAACCTGCGCTTCCAGACGGCGACCGGCCAGCTCGACAACAACCGCCGACTGCGGACCGTCCGGCGCGACATCGCCCGGATCTACACGGTCATGCGTGAGCGCGAGCTCGGTCTCGCACCGGCGCCGGTTTCGGATGAGGGTGCAGCGTGACGGTAGAGAGGGATGCAGAAGTGAGCACGGAGCAGACCGCTGCCACGAGCGAGCGCAACAACCGCAAGGTGCGCGTGGGCTACGTGGTCTCGGACAAGATGGAGAAGACGATCGTGGTCGAGCTGGAGGACCGGGTCAAGCACCCGCTCTACAGCAAGGTCATCCGTCGTACGACCAAGGTCAAGGCCCACGACGAGAACGGTGACGCCGGTGTCGGCGACCGCGTGCGGCTGATGGAGACCCGGCCGCTGTCGGCCACCAAGCGCTGGCGCCTGGTGTCCGTGCTCGAGAAGGCCCGGTAGCTCGCAAGGCCCGGTGGCTCTCGAAGGTCGGGCCGGCTCCTCGCGGAGCCAGCCCGGCTCGTTGCCCCAAGAAGTTGACAGGTAAGTTTGGACCGCGCGCGTCGGGTCGGAAATCCGCCGCGCATCACGCAGGTCAGGAGTTGTAAGTGATCCAGCAGGAGTCGCGACTGCGAGTCGCCGACAACACGGGTGCCAAGGAGATCTTGTGCATCCGCGTCCTCGGTGGCTCGTCCCGGCGTTACGCCGGTATCGGCGACATCATCGTGGCGACAGTGAAGGAAGCCATCCCGGGCGCGGGGGTGAAGCGGGGTGACGTCGTCAAGGCGGTCATCGTGCGCACCTCCAAGGAGCGTCGCCGCCCGGACGGTTCCTACATCCGCTTCGACGAGAACGCCGCAGTCCTCATCAAGCCAGACAACGAGCCGCGAGGCACGCGCATCTTCGGCCCCGTGGGCCGTGAGCTGCGCGACAAGAAGTTCATGAAGATCATCTCGCTCGCGCCGGAGGTGCTGTGATGAAGGTGCACAAGGGTGACACCGTGATCGTGGTTGCCGGCAAGGACAAGGGCGCGAAGGGCAAGGTCATCCAGGCCTTCCCGGAGAACGAGCGCGTCCTGGTCGAGGGCGTCAACCGGATCAAGAAGCACACCGCCGTCTCCACCAACGAGCGTGGTGCGGCATCGGGCGGCATCGTGACGCAGGAGGCCTCGATCCACGTCTCCAACGTCATGGTCGTCGACTCCGACGGCAAGCCCACCCGCGTCGGCTACCGCGTCGACGACAGCGGTGACCGTGCCAAGCGAGTGCGCGTGTCGCGCAAGAACGGGAAGGACATCTGATGGCGAGCAAGAAGAGCTCTGTCGCAGTGACCGACAACCCCGTCGCCGCCGCCCCCACGATGCCCCGGCTGAAGCAGCGGTACCGCGAGGAGATCCGCTCCGCCATGCAGGAGCAGTACTCCTACGACAACGTCATGCAGATCCCCGGCGTCGTCAAGGTCGTGGTGAACATGGGTGTCGGTGAGGCTGCGCGTGACGCGAAGCTGATCGACGGTGCGGTCCGCGACCTGGCGCTGATCACCGGCCAGAAGGCCGAGATCCGCCGCTCCAAGACCTCGATCGCGCAGTTCAAGCTCCGCGAGGGCATGCCGATCGGCGCGAAGGTCACCCTCCGCGGTGACCGGATGTGGGAGTTCCTGGACCGCCTGGTGAGCATCGCGCTCCCTCGCATCCGCGACTTCCGCGGTCTGTCGGGCACGCAGTTCGACGGCAACGGGAACTACACCTTCGGGCTCAACGAGCAGTCCATGTTCCACGAGATCGACATCGACTCGATCGACCGTCCTCGAGGCATGGACATCACCGTGGTGACCACCGCGACGAACAACGAGGAGGGCCGGGCTCTGCTGAAGCACCTGGGCTTCCCCTTCAAGGAGAACTGAGCATGGCCAAGAAGGCACTGGTCAACAAGGCGAACAAGAAGCCGAAGTTTGCTGTCCGGGCGTACACCCGGTGCCAGCGTTGCGGGCGTCCCCACGCCGTGTTCCGCAAGTTCGGCCTCTGCCGCATCTGCTTGCGCGAGATGGCTCACCGGGGCGAGCTCCCCGGCGTGCGCAAGTCCTCTTGGTGAGCTGAGCACCCGCTCAGCTCACCCCACGCGGACATCCCGTCCGCACTCGAACCGCTTCGCCGTAGGCCCGTTGACTCCACTTGGATCCGACGAGGGAACCGCGGCGGGAAAGGTGCACAGGTCACCTGAATGACCATGACAGACCCGATCGCAGACATGCTGACCCGTCTGCGCAACGCAAACTCGGCCTACCACGACGCAGTCGTGATGCCCCACTCGAAGATCAAGGCGAACATCGCCGAGATCCTCAAGCGGGAGGGCTACATCTCCGACTACCGGTCCGAGGAGGCGGCTGTCGGACAGTCGCTCGTCATCGACCTGAAGTACGGCCCCACCCGTGAGCGGAGCATCGCTGGTCTCCGGCGCGTGTCCAAGCCCGGTCTGCGGGTCTACGCAA
Source organism: Rhodococcus sp. Z13_19A (assembly GCF_058133575.1). Taxonomy (NCBI): domain Bacteria; kingdom Bacillati; phylum Actinomycetota; class Actinomycetes; order Mycobacteriales; family Nocardiaceae; genus Rhodococcus; species Rhodococcus sp. Z13_19A. The sequence continues at coordinate 263,255 of NZ_JBYUNN010000001.1, read as the reverse complement.
AATCCACCAACCTGCCCAAGGTCCTGGGAGGTCTCGGTGTGGCGATCATCTCCACGTCCACCGGCCTGCTCACCGACCGCCAGGCGGCCAAGCAGGGTGTGGGCGGGGAAGTCCTCGCCTACGTCTGGTGAGGGAGGCAACTAATGTCACGCATCGGTAAGCTCCCCGTTCCTGTCCCGTCCGGCGTGGACGTGACCATCGAGGGCCAGAACGTCACGGTCAAGGGGCCCAAGGGCACCCTGCAGACCACCATCTCGGAGCCCATCATCGTCACGAAGGACGAGGACGGCGCTGTCGCCGTCAGCCGTCCCGACGACGAGCGGCGCAGCCGGTCGCTGCACGGCCTGTCCCGCACCCTGGTGCAGAACATGGTCATCGGCGTCACCAACGGCTACGAGACCAAGATGGAGATCCACGGCGTGGGTTACCGCGTGCAGCTCAAGGGTTCCGACCTGGAGTTCGCACTCGGCTACAGCCACCCCGTCCCCATCGAGGCGCCCGAGGGCATCAGCTTCGCGGTGGAGACCCCCACCAGGTTCTCCATCTCCGGGATCGACAAGCAGAAGGTCGGCCAGATCGCGGCGAACATTCGCCGGCTGCGCCGCCCCGACCCGTACAAGGGCAAGGGCGTCCGCTACGCCGGCGAGCAGATCCGCCGCAAGGTCGGAAAGACGGGTAAGTGACATGAGCCAGACTGCAAGCACGGCCGTCGCAGGCTCCGGGTCGAAGCGGCGCAAGCCGCTCGGCAAGGACGCCTCCACGGTTCGTCGACTGTCCCGCGCACGGCGGCACTTCCGCATCCGCAAGAAGGTCAGCGGAACGCCGGCCCGTCCCCGACTGGTGGTGAACCGCTCCTCGCGGCACATCCACGTCCAGCTGGTGGACGACCTCTCCGGTCACACCCTCGCCGCGGCCTCCACCCTCGAGGCGGACCTCCGCGCGATGGAGGGCGACAAGAAGGCCAAGTCGGCCAAGGTCGGCGCCCTGCTGGCCGAGCGGGCCAAGGCCATCGGCGTCGAGGCCGTCGTCTTCGACCGTGGCGGCAACGACTACCACGGCCGGATCGCGGCCCTGGCGGACGCAGCTCGCGAAGGTGGGTTGCAGTTCTGATGCACCCACTGACAACGGAGCACACTCTCACCATGAACGAGACGAACGGAAGGACAGCCTGATGCCGGGACGTGCGCGTGAAGGCGGTGCCGGCGCAGCTGGCGGCGCCGGTGGCGAGCGTCGGGGCGGCGGTCGCCGCGACGGCGGCCGCGGCGCGGCGCCGGAGAAGACCCAGCTCGAGCGGGTCGTGGCCATCAACCGTGTCTCGAAGGTGGTCAAGGGTGGTCGACGCTTCAGCTTCACCGCCCTGGTGATCGTCGGCGACGGCAACGGCATGGTCGGCGTCGGCTACGGCAAGGCCAAGGAAGTTCCCGCGGCCATCCAGAAGGGCTCCGACGAGGCTCGCAAGAACTTCTTCCGCGTCCCGATGATCGGTGCCACCATCACTCACCCCGTCCAGGGTGAGGCGGCGGCGGGCGTGGTGCTGCTGCGCCCGGCCAGCCCCGGTACCGGTGTCATCGCCGGTGGTCCGGTGCGCGCCGTGCTGGAGTGCGCCGGCATCCACGACGTCCTCTCCAAGTCGCTGGGCAGCGACAACGCCATCAACGTCGTTCACGCGACCGTTGCGGCGCTGAAGATGCTCCAGCGTCCGGAGGAGGTGGCGGCCCGCCGTGGCCTGCCCATCGAGGACGTCGCGCCGGCCGGAATGCTGCGCGCTCGCGCCGGACAGGGGGCCTGATCACCATGGCAGACCTCCTGGTCACTCAGGTGCGCAGCACCATCGGCACGAAGCAGAACCAGCGCAACACCCTGCGCACGCTCGGGCTGCACAAGATCCGGCAGTCCGTGGTCCGGCCGGACTCCCCGGAGGTCCGGGGCATGATCTCCACCGTCGCCCACCTGGTGACGGTCGAGACGGTCAGCGCTGCAGGATCCGGTAAGGAGAGCTCGCAATGACCATCAAGCTTCACCACCTGCGGCCCGCACCGGGCGCCAAGCAGGACAAGATCCGCGTCGGTCGCGGTGAGGGCGGCAAGCGCGGCAAGACCGCCGGCCGCGGCACCAAGGGCACCAAGGCCCGCAAGAACGTGCCCGCCGCGTTCGAGGGTGGCCAGATGCCGCTGCACATGCGGCTGCCGAAGCTCAAGGGCTTCACCAACCGCAACCGCGTCGAGTACCAGGTCGTCAACGTGGCCGACCTCGCGCGGCTGTTCCCCCAGGGGGGCACCATCGGCGTCGACGAGCTCGTCGCCGCTGGCGCGGTCCGCCGCAACCAGCTGGTCAAGATCCTCGGTGACGGGGACCTCGGCTCGGTGACGCTGCAGGTGACTGCCAACAAGTGCTCCGGTTCCGCCAAGGAGAAGATCGAGGCTGCCGGTGGCAGCGTCACCCTGCTCTGAGCAGGTGAACCGGTAACACCGCACGTGCTGCTGACCGTGGTCGGCCTGCGAACTCGCAGGGCGGCCACGGTCAGCGCGTTTCTGGCCCAGCTGCCTCCGTCGCACCGCCCGTGTGGTGAGATGAGGGGCTGTTAGAGTCAACTAGTCGGCGCCCGCACAGGGTCGCCTTGCCCGTCGTATCCCAATGCTAAGCAGGGGCAGAGCTAGTCCGCCCGAAGCTGCCAGGAGGATCAGTGCTCTCCGCCTTCGTCTCTGCCTTCAAGACCCGTGACCTGAGGCGGAAGATCCTCTTCACCCTGGGGATCCTCGCGATCTACCGCCTGGGTACCACGCTGCCGTCGCCCGGCGTCTCCTACGTCAACATCCAGACCTGCCTCAAGGAGGTCAGCGGTGGCGACAGCCAGAGCATCTACTCGCTGATCAACCTCTTCAGCGGCGGTGCCCTGCTCCAGCTCTCCGTGTTCGCGCTGGGCATCATGCCCTACATCACCGCGAGCATCATCGTGCAGCTGCTCACCGTGGTCATCCCACGGTTCGAGGCGCTGCAGAAGGAGGGCCAGTCGGGCCAGGCCAAGATGACGCAGTACACCCGTTACCTGACGATCGCCCTCGCGGTCCTGCAGTCCACCGGCATCGTGGCCCTGGCCACCCGTGGACAGCTGTTCCAGGGCTGCGACAACGACCTGTACCCGGCCATCCCCGGCGGCGACATCTTCACCATGCTGGTGGTGGTGATCGTGATGACCGCCGGCACCGCGGTGATCATGTGGCTGGGTGAGCTGATCACCGACCGCGGCATCGGCAACGGCATGTCGCTGCTGATCTTCACCTCGATCGGCGCCCAGATCCCCACCGAGGGCAAGAACGTGCTGGACAGCCGCGGGGGACTGGTCTTCGCGCTGGTCTGCCTGGCCGCCCTGGCCATCTTCGCCAGCGTCGTCTTCGTCGAGCAGGGCCAGCGCCGCATCCCGGTGCAGTACGCCAAGCGGATGGTCGGCCGCCGCATGTACGGGGGCACGTCCACGTACCTGCCGCTGAAGGTGAACCAGGCCGGCGTGATCCCGGTGATCTTCGCATCGTCGCTGTTGTACCTGCCGAACCTGGTCGCGCAGCTGACGGCGTCCACCGACGGGTCCGTCTCCTGGTGGCAGCGGTTCATCAACGACTACCTGATCCGCCCGTCCAGCGGGCCGTACATCCTGCTGTACTTCGCGCTGATCGTGTTCTTCACGTACTTCTACGTGGCGATCACCTTCAACCCGGAGGACCGCGCGGACGAGATGAAGAAGTTCGGCGGGTTCATCCCCGGCATCCGCCCGGGCCGGCCCACCGCCGAGTACCTCAGCTTCGTGCTGGGACGCATCACGCTGTTCGGGTCGCTGTACCTGGGTATCGTGGCCGTCCTGCCCAACCTGTTCCTGGACCTCGGCAGCGGCGGTGGGCAGAACTTCCCGTTCGGTGGCACGGCCGTGCTGATCATGGTCGGTGTCGGTCTGGACACCGTGAAGCAGATTGAGAGCCAGCTCATGCAGCGCAACTACGAAGGGTTCCTGAAGTAGTGAGACTCGTCCTTGTCGGCCCGCCCGGAGCGGGAAAGGGAACCCAGGCTGCTCTGCTGTCGGCCGAGCTCGGCGTTCCGCACATCTCCACCGGTGACCTCTTTCGCGCGCACATGGGGGAGGGGACGCCGCTGGGCCAGGAGGCCAAGAAGTACGTGGAGGCCGGTGACCTGGTCCCGGACGAGGTGACCATCGAGATGGTCCGCGAGCGGCTGGCCGAGCCGGATGCTGCGCAGGGATTCCTGCTCGACGGCTTCCCGCGCACCGTGGGCCAGGCCGAGGTGCTGGCCAACATCCTCGAAGAGCTGGGCCGTCCGCTGGACGCGGTGCTCGAGCTGCGCGTCACCGAGGACGTGGTGGTGCAGCGCATGCTCGCCCGCGGTCGCGCCGACGACACCGAGGCCGTCATCCGGCGCCGCATGCGCGTGTACCGGGACGAGACGGCCCCGCTGCTGGAGCACTACGCCGACCAGCTGGTTGTCGTGGACGCGGTCGGCGAGGTCGGTGAGGTCTCCCAGCGGGCACTGCGGGCGCTGCGCACCCGCACCAGCTGATGGTGCGGCTGCGCAGGCGCAAGGTGGTGCCCGCGCGGACCCCCGGCGAGCTGGACGCGATGGCGCTGGCGGGCTCGGTCGTCGCGGCTGCACTGGCCGCGGTGCACGAGGCCGCCCGTCCCGGTGTCAGCACCGCTGAGCTCGACGAGGTCTCGGCCCAGGTGATGGCCGACGCTGGTGCCGAGCCCTCCTTCCTGGGCTACCACGGCTTCCCGGCCACCATCTGTTCCTCGGTCAACGACCGCGTGGTGCACGGCATCCCCTCCAGCGAGGAGGTGCTCGCCGACGGCGACCTCGTGTCCATCGACTGCGGTGCCATCGTCGACGGCTGGCACGGCGACTCCGCCGTCACCTTCGTGGTCGGCCCCGGCGCCCGCGAGGAGGACCTGCAGCTGTCCGAGGCGTGCCGCACCTCGATGGAGGCCGGCATCGCCGCCATGGTGGTGGGCAACCGGCTCGGCGACGTCTCGCACGCCATCGAGCTGGGCACCCGGGCCGCGGAGCAGCGCGACGGTCGCCACTACGGCATCGTCGACGGCTACGGTGGCCACGGCATCGGCCGCGTCATGCACGCCGACCCGTTCCTGGCCAACGAGGGTCCGCCGGACACCGGTCCCCGGCTGGTGGAGGGCTCGGTGCTGGCCATCGAGCCGATGCTGACCCTGGGCACCGAGGACACCCTGGTGCTCGCCGACGACTGGACCGTGGTGACCACCGACGGCAGCCGGGCCGCGCACTGGGAGCACACCGTGGCGGTCACCGTCGACGGTCCCCGCATCCTCACGCTGCCCCGCTGACTCGCGCCCGCGGGGGCTGCGCAGGTGCCGCGGCACCTACCACCCAGGCCCGCATTTGGCCTGCACCGGCACGCCGCGTAGACTTCAACGACGGCGCGCACTGTGCGCCGGTTGTGCGCGTGCCCGCGAGGTCTTGCGTCTCCGCCGGCACCTGTCGCACCACTTGAGACTGCTTCCCCGCGCACCGGTCACCGGCGCTCGGGGCGGGGGTGTTGAGTTACCAGCAAGTCACTGCCACGGATCGCGGAGGACATGGGCAAGAAAGACGGGGCCATCGAGGTCGAGGGTCGGGTTGTCGAGCCACTGCCGAACGCGATGTTCCGCGTGGAGCTGGAAAACGGCCACCGGGTTCTCGCGCACATCAGCGGTAAGATGCGGCAGCACTACATCCGCATCCTGCCTGAGGACAGGGTGGTCGTGGAGCTTTCTCCCTACGACCTCTCCCGCGGGCGCATCGTCTACCGCTACAAGTAGCAGTCGTTGCGCGCGCCCGTGGCGCGTCCCCAGCAAGCAGCAACCGACCAGGAGAGCAACAGACGTGAAGGTCAACCCCAGCGTCAAGAAGATCTGTGAGAAGTGCAAGGTGATCCGCCGCAACGGTCGGGTCATGGTGATCTGCGAGAACCTGCGCCACAAGCAGCGCCAGGGCTGAGCAGCTTCACCGCACCACCCTCGCAGTCGATCTGACGCGACAGCACCACATCACTCCCCGCACCAGCTGGGCGTCCCGGGAACGGGCCGACTCAGTACACCCTCGGCCCGGAGGCCGGGGCCCGGTGGCGCCGACACGGTCGGCGTCGGTCGAACCGGGACGGACGAGGAGCAGACCTCCGGACAACTGGAAGGACACGCCGTATGGCACGGCTCGCAGGCGTCGACCTCCCCCGCGACAAGCGGATGGAGATCGCGCTCACCTACATCTACGGCATCGGCCGTACGAAGTCGCAGGAGATCCTGAATGCCACTGGCATCAGCTTCGACCTGCGCACCAAGGACCTCAGCGACACTGACCTCACCAAGCTGAGGGAGTACATCGAGGAGTCCCTCAAGGTCGAGGGTGACCTGCGCCGCGAGGTGCAGGCCGACATTCGTCGCAAGATCGAGATTGGCTGCTACCAGGGCATCCGGCACCGCCGTGGCCTGCCGGTTCGTGGCCAGCGCACCAAGACCAACGCGCGCACGCGCAAGGGCCCGAAGCGCACCATCGCCGGCAAGAAGAAGGCTAGGTAAGAGATGCCCCCCAAGTCCCGCGCCGCGAGCGGTCCCAAGAAGACCCAGAAGACTCGGCGCAAGGAAAAGAAGAACGTCAGCCACGGTGCTGCGCACATCAAGAGCACGTTCAACAACACGATCGTCTCCATCACCGATCCTGCTGGCAACGTGATCTCGTGGGCCTCGTCGGGCCACGTCGGTTTCAAGGGGTCGCGCAAGTCCACCCCCTTCGCCGCACAGATGGCCGCCGAGAGCGCTGCCCGCAAGGCGCAGGAGCACGGCATGAAGAAGGTCGACGTGTTCGTCAAGGGTCCCGGCTCCGGCCGCGAGACCGCGATTCGCTCACTGCAGGCCGCCGGCCTGGAGGTCGGCACCATCTCCGACGTCACCCCTCAGCCGCACAACGGCTGCCGGCAGCCCAAGCGGCGCCGGGTCTAGCGGGAAGGGAAAGGAAGAACAATGGCTCGTTACACCGGCCCCATCACCCGCAAGTCCCGTCGACTGCGCGTTGACCTCGTCGGGGGGGACGCCGCCTTCGAGCGTCGCCCCTACCCGCCGGGCCAGCACGGCCGCGCGCGGATCAAGGAGAGCGAGTACCTGCTCCAGCTGCAGGAGAAGCAGAAGGCGCGCTTCACCTACGGCGTCATGGAGAAGCAGTTCCGCCGCTACTACGCCGAGGCGAACCGCAAGTCCGGCAAGACCGGTTCGGTGCTGCTCCAGATCCTGGAGAGCCGCCTCGACAGCGTCGTCTACCGTGCCGGGCTCGCCCGCACGCGTCGGCAGGCCCGCCAGCTGGTGACCCACGGCCACTTCCTCGTCAACGGCGAGAAGGTCGACATCCCCAGCTACCGCGTGTCGCAGTACGACATCATCGACGTCAAGCCGAAGTCGCTGGCCACCCTGCCCTTCCAGGTGGCCAAGGAGACCCTCGGTGACCGGCCGGTTCCCGGCTGGCTCCAGGTCGTCGGACCGCAGATGCGCATCCTGGTCCACCAGCTTCCGGACCGTGCGCAGATCGATATCCCGCTCAACGAGCAGCTGATCGTCGAGCTCTACTCGAAGTGATGCCCGGTCCGGCCGTGCCGCACCACGCAGCAGCGTGGGGGGCACGGCCGGGCCTGTGCACCACCCCTGGTCGCCCGGTGCACCTCGTGTGCGCCAGGCGGTCCCACGGCCCCCGCACCCGCGGCGGCTGCGCCACCCTTTCGGCGTCATATGGCGGACGTCGGTGAAGGAGAACACCACCCATGCTCATCTCTCAGCGTCCTGAGCTCTCCGAGGAGGTCCTCAGCGACACCCGGTCGCGGTTCGTCATCGAGCCGCTCGAGCCTGGTTTCGGCTACACCCTCGGCAACTCGCTTCGCCGCACGCTGCTCTCGTCCATCCCGGGCGCGGCAGTCACCAGCATCCGCATCGACGGTGTCCTGCACGAGTTCACCACCGTCCCGGGGGTGAAGGAGGACGTCACCGACATCATCCTGAACCTCAAGGGCCTCGTGGTCAGCTCCGAGGAGGACGAGCCGGTCACCATGTACCTGCGCAAGCAGGGCCCGGGTGCGGTCACCGCTGCGGACATCGTCGCGCCCTCCGGCGTCGCGGTGCACAACCCCGAGCTGCACATCGCCACCCTGAACGACAAGGGCAAGCTGGAGATCGAGCTCGTCGTCGAGCGCGGTCGTGGCTACGTCCCTGCCGTGCAGAACAAGGCCTCCGGCGCCGAGATCGGCCGCATCCCGGTCGACTCGATCTACTCGCCGGTGCTCAAGGTGACGTACAAGGTCGAGGCCACCCGCGTCGAGCAGCGCACCGACTTCGACCGCCTCGTGCTGGACGTGGAGAGCAAGCCCTCCATCACCCCGCGCGACGCGATCGCCTCCGCCGGGCGCACGCTGACCGAGCTCTTCGGCCTGGCCCGTGAGCTCAACGTCGAGGCCGAGGGCATCGAGATCGGCCCGTCCCCGGCGGAGACCAACCACATCGCCGCGTTCAGCATGCCCATCGAGGACCTGGACCTGACGGTGCGTTCGTACAACTGCCTCAAGCGCGAGGGCGTGCACACCGTGGGTGAGCTCGTCGGCCGCAGCGAGGCGGACCTGCTGGACATCCGGAACTTCGGCGCCAAGTCCATCGACGAGGTGAAGGTGAAGCTGGTCGGGCTCGGCCTGAGCCTGAAGGACAGCCCTCCCGGATTCGACCCGTCCACCGTTGCCGGGTACGACGCCGAGACCGGCACCTGGACCGACACCGAGGATGGCGAGGAAGGTGACGCCGCCGCAGGCGACGACACCGACTACGCCGAGACCGAACAGCTGTAAGCCGCTGCACCTACCCCGTCGCCGCACGCCCGCGGCGACGGGGTCGGGCGAGACCTAGAGGAGCTCCACAATGCCCAAGCCCACCAAGGGTGCCCGTCTCGGCGGGTCGCCGGCCCACCAGCGGCTGATGCTCGCCAACCTGGCGACCTCGCTGTTCACGCACGGGCGCATCACCACCACCGAGGCCAAGGCCAAGCGCCTGCGCCCCTACGCCGAGAAGCTGATCAGCAAGGCGAAGGTCGGTGACCTGCACAACCGTCGCGAGGTCATGAAGGTGATCCGCGACAAGGACGTCGTGCACAGCCTGTTCGCCGACATCGGCCCGTTCTTCGCCGAGCGTGACGGTGGCTACACCCGCATCATCAAGACGATCCCGCGCAAGGGCGACAACGCCCCCATGGCGATCATCGAGCTGCTGCAGGACAAGACGGTCACCTCCGAGGCCGACCGGGCCCGTCGGGTCGCGGCCACCAAGCCCGCCGAGACGGTCTCCGACGTGGACACCGACTCCGCTGCCGAGCCGGAGGCTGCTGAGCCCGAGACCGGCGGCGACGTGCCCACCGATGGCGCCGGGACCGACGTCGACGACGTCGCGCCCGCCGCGCTGGACACCGAGGACAGGGACGCTGACAAGTCCTGACGTCCCTGACGTCGTAGCACCTGAGCCCGCCACCCCGCACCGGGGTGGCGGGCTCGTGCGCGTGCGCCTGGACATCGCCTACGACGGCACCGACTTCGCCGGCTGGGCCCGCCAGCCTGGCCAGCGCACGGTGTGCGGGGTGCTCGAGGAGGCGCTGGCCACCGTGCTGCGCGCCCCGGTCACCCTCACCGTGGCCGGGCGCACCGACGCTGGCGTGCACGCCGCCGGGCAGGTGGCCCACGTGGACCTCGACCCCGCGACGGTGCCGGACGGGCTGGGTCGCCTGGTGCGCCGGCTCGCCCGGCTGCTGCCCACCGACGTCCGGGTCCGCGAGCTGCGGGAGGTGCCCGCGGAGTTCGACGCCCGCTTCTCGGCCATGCGCCGGCACTACGCCTACCGCCTCACCACCGCGCCGTGGGGTGCGGAGCCGCTGCGCGCCCGGGACACCCTGGTCTGGCCGCACGAGCTGGACGTGGACCGCATCCGGGAGGCCTCCGCCCTGCTGCTGGGGGTGCACGACTTCGTCGCCTTCTGCCGCCACCGCGAGGGTGCGAGCACCGTGCGCGGGCTGGAGCGGCTGGACTGGTCCGAGCTGGCCGACGGGGTCCTGGTGGCCCGGGTGAGCGCGGACGCCTTCTGCCACTCCATGGTGCGCAGCCTGGTCGGTGCCCTGCTCGCGGTGGGGCAGGGCCGCCGCGACCGCGACTGGGTGCTGGAGCTGCTCACCGCCTCGCAGCGCTCCGGCAGCATCGCCGTCGCCCCCGCGCACGGGTTGAGCCTGGTGGGCGTGGACTACCCGCCGGAGCACGAGCTGGCCGCGCGGGCCCAGACGACGCGGGCCGTGCGCGGGCCGCTGCGCTAGGCGGCTGGCGGTGCCCCGGCAGGACTAGTCGCCGCGCCGGACCGGTCCGATGAGGCTCGCCTCCTTGGGCGTGGTGACCAGGCGCATGGGGAGGAACAGGTTGGCGCCCAGCGCGATCAGACCGTCGTCGGTGAGCCCGGCGAGGTCGTCCACCACCCCGGGCGGCAGGCGCCACAGCCGGCCCGCCAGCTGGGCCTGCCCCACCGGCAGCCGCTGCAGCAGGACGAGGTCGGCGGCGGTGGCGTTCACGCCCACCTGTGGGTGCAGGTACGGGAGGACGTAGGCCGTGGACTGCCACGGGCTGCGGGTCGGGTAGAGCTCCTGGGGCACGGCCCCGCTGTCCTGCACCACCAGCACGGGAGCGTCCTCGCTGGCCCGGGGCAGCGGTCCGGGGTGCAGCCCGCGCAGCTGCAGCGACGGCGGAGCACCCGTCGCGTGGGCACCGGCGCCGGCACCGGCTGCAGGCGTGGCGGGGGCGACGTCGGCGAAGGCCTGCTGCAGCGGTTGCCACGCCGCGGGCCGCCCGGTGGCCACCACCACGAGCACCCCGGTGGCCGCGGCCCGCAAGACCAGCTGCATCGCCAGGTAGAGCCCGCCCACCAGGGCCAGCCGGGACGGCACGGGCCGCACCAGGTGCAGCTGCACCGCGCCCCCGCGCAGGTCCGAGCCCAGCACCACGCCACCGCGGTCGCCGATGAGGCTGAGCCGGCTCAGGGCCTCGGGGGAGAGCACGAACTCGGTGCCGATGCCCGCGGCTGCGGGTTGGCCACGCCGGCCCGTCCGCTCTGCGCCGTGGGTGCTCATGCGCCCGCTCCCACCGGCAGGGTGGCCGCCACTGCGGCGGCCTGCTGCCCGTCCAGCGGGCTCAGCGCCACCCCGGTGGTAGCGCTGAGCGTCCGCAGGCGCTCGAGGGAGCCAGCCAGCTCACCGCTGCTGCGGGCCGACACCCGCACCACCCCGCGCACCCCGACGCTGTCCTCGTCCGGACCGGGGCGCAGGGCCAGCGCGACGGTGGTGGACAGCGCCCGCACGCTGGTGAGCGCCTCCAGGCTGGCGCCGTCGGCGGGCCACCCGTCGATGGTGAAGCTGGCGTGCTCGACGTCGCCGGTGCGCACGCCGCGCCAGTGCTCGTGCAGCTGGAGCTCCTGGCTGGACCCCGCGGCGGGAGCGAGCTCGGCGGCGGACACCGCCGCCCGCAGCAGCTCGTCGCGGGTGAGCACCCGGCTGGTGAGCCCCGCCTGCTCCAGCGCCCCGCGCACCCGGGCCACGGCGCCCACCAGCGCCCGGTGCGCCCCGGCCACGCCGCCCCCGCGGATCTGCACCGCCGAGGGGCAGCGCCGCGGGTCCAGCCGCACCGTCACCCAGGTGGCGCGCTGAGCCACCGCGGGCAGCGGGCCGAGCACCTCGTTGTAGGCAGCCACGGCGGCGGAGCTGGCGGGCAGGCGCGAGCTCGCGGGGTAGCAGTGCCAGATGACGCCGATGGAGTCCAGCACCACCCCGCGGTCGTCGAGGGTGGCGGCCAGCCCGCGCAGGGGGATGTCAGTGTGCGCGCCCACCGCGGAGACCATGGCGGGCACCGGGTCGATGGCCACCGTCGCCGTCCAGGTGCCGTCGTGCCAGGCGAGTCCGATCGGCTGCTGCTCGTGGTCGGTGCCGGTGGCCACCACCAGGTCGTCCACGAGCAGCCGCAGCAGGGCCACCCGCGGGTCGGCGGCACCGGCCAGGGCACCGGCGTCGGTGCGCGAGGCGGTCACGCTCGGGTCCGTCGCCGCCGGCTCGACAGCGCGGCTGCGGCCGCGCAGCACGAAGCGCACCAGGATGACCACCCACTGGGTGAGCCACCGGCCGTGTCGGCGGGTGGCGGCCAGCGCGAGCGCGACCACGCCGAGCAGCGCCGCCAGCGGCCACAGCCGGGTGGACAGCGCCAGCGCCAGCAGCGCCGCCGCGGCGCCCACCTCTGCCACCACCAGGTTGGTCAGCGGGAGGCCGGCCACCGTGGTGCCCACCGGCGCGCGCCGGAGCCCGGCGTCGGCGCGCCGGCTCCGGTGGCGTGCCGGAGCGCCCTCGGCAGCGTCACCGCGGGTAGCGCTCATGTGCTCGGCCCTTCCCGCCTCGTGGTCGCCGCCGACGGCCAGGTGCCCACTACTCTGGCGGAACCGCTTGGGCCAGTAGTGCGCAACGGGCACAACAGCGTTCTGCCGCCGGGTTATCGTCGGCAACCGTACAACGCCGAGGGGCTGGGGAGGGTCGATGGCGGCAACACCGACGACGAAGTCGCAGGTGCAGGCCTATCGCTTCATCCTGCGGCGGATGGAGCACGCGCTGGTCCGCAAGGACGCGGTGATGCTGCACGACCCGATGCGCACCCAGGTGCGGGCCACGGTGGTCGGGCTGGTGCTGGCCATCATCGGCCTGGCCGGCTTCGCCCTCTTCGCGCTGTTCCGTCCCGCCGGTGGGCTGGGTGACCAGGCGATCGTCACGGTCAAGGACTCTGCTGCCACCTACGTCCGGCTCGAGGGTGTGCTGCACCCGGTGCTGAACCTGGCCTCGGCGCGGCTGGTGGTCGGCCAGGCCGTCGCTCCCAGCGAGGTGTCCGCCGCCGCGCTGGCAGACCTGCCGCGCGGGCCGCTGCTGGGCATCCCCGGGGCGCCCGCCCTGCTGCCGGGGGAGGACGCCCGCCCGGAGGCCACCTGGACGGTCTGCGACACCCTGAGCACCGACGCCACCGCGCGGTCCGCCAGCCAGCAGGCCAGCGCCACCACGACCACCACGGTCATCGCCGGCAGCGTCACCGCGCCACCGGTGCCCGCCGACGGCGCGCTGCTGGTGCAGGGCCCGCCCGAGCCCGGCTTCGCCGAGGGCGCCACCTACCTGGTGCAGGACGGGCGGCGGGCCCGCATCGACCTGGCCGACAAGCGGGTGACCCGGGCGCTGGAGCTCGACGGCGCCACCGCCCGGCCGATGAGCGCCGCCGTGCTCAACGCGATTCCCGCAGTGGGGCAGCTCAGCCCGCCCACGGTGCCCGGCGCCGGGGTGCGGCCCAGCTTCGCCGGGGTGGACGCGCTGCCGGCGAGCGCGGTGGTGGGCACCGTGCTGCAGGTCAGCAGCGGAGCCGACCAGCAGTCGTACGTGGTCCTCGCCGACGGGGTGCAGTCGGTGTCGCCCGTGGTGGCGCGGTTGCTGCAGTACGCCAGCTCCGGGGACCCGGTCACCGTCTCCTCGTCGGCGATGGGGGTGCCGCCCACCGCGCAGACCACGTTGGCCGTGGACGACCTGCCGAGCCGGATGCCCGCCCTGGTGCAGGCCGACACCGCCCCGGTGGCCTGCATGTCCTGGGACGGCACGGGCACCGAGCCGCAGCCGGCCGCCGCGGGAGCAGCGCCGCACACGCTCAAGCCCACGGTGCGCGTCGGCGACAGCCTGCCCGTGCCCACCGGGGCCCAGGTGGTGCCGCTGGCCCAGGCCGACGGACCGGGCCCGCAGCTGGACTCGGTGTACCTGCGCCCGGGCCAGGGTGCGCTGGTGCGGGCGGTGAGCCCCGGCACCGACGTCGGCGAGCTGTTCCTGGTCAGCGACACCGGGGTGCGCTACGGCATCCCCAACGTCGAGACCGCACAGGTGCTGGGGCTGGGCAGCCGGGTCGACCTCGCGCCCAAGCAGGTGCTGGCGCTGCTGCCCATCGGCCCCGAGCTGAGCCAGCAGGCCGCGCTGCTCGCCCACGACGGGCTGGCGGGCGACCCCAACCCGTCCGCGGTGCCGCTGCCCGGCGACTAGTCGGGCTGCTGGTTGCGGCGGTGCCGGCGCACGGCGTCGAGCACCGCGAAGGTGATGAGCACCAGGGCCAGTGCGGTGGCCGAGCCCACGAAGGCCACCGTCCGGGCCGTGTGGTCGGGCGCCGGCGCCGGCGGCGGCGCGCTGAGCTGGGTGGTGCTGGTGCTGGCGGACTGGGCCGAGACCTCCTCGGGCAGCACGTCGGCGACTGCGGCCACCGGGTCCACCACGCCGTGGCCGACCTGGGGCGTCCAGCCGCCGGAGGGGGTGCGTGCGGTGGCCTTGATCCGGGCCACGACCTGCTTGGCGGAGAGGTTGGGAAACCGGGCCCGCACCAGTGCTGCCGTGCCGGCGACGTAGGGCACTGCGAAGCTGGTCCCCTGGATGGGGGCCAGCTTCAGGCCCGGGGGCTCGGCGAGCCGGTTGGTCAGCCCGGTGGCGCCGGGGGCGGGGTCCAGCGAGGTGATGTCCTCTCCCGGGCCAGCCACCCCGACCCACGGCCCGGCCAGGCTGAAGTCGGACGGGCTGCCGTCCTCGGCGACGGCCCCCACGGTGAGCACGGAGTCGCTGTACCAGGCGGGGCTGACGATGGTGGCGACCGCGGACCGGCCGGCCACCCCGGGCTGGCTGGGCGACGTGGAGTTCTGCGTCTGGCAGGCCCCCGCCGAGCCGGCACCGGTGTTGCCGGCCGCGGCGACCACCACCACGTCGCGGTCGGCGGCCTGGCGCAGGGCCGCCCCGAGGGCACTGTCCTGCAGGCGCACGTTCGCCGGGGCGCAGGCCGCCTCGGAGATGTTGATGACCCGTGCGCCCAGCTCCACCGCTCGCGTCACCGAGCGGGCCAGGGTGTTGAGGTTGCCGTAGCCGACGGTGCCCGAGCCCTGCTGGCCCACCGTCTCGTAGTACTTGCTCGACTGGCGGATGCTGATGATCGTGGCGCCCGGTGCCACCCCGGCGAAACCGGTCTGCTCGGTGGTGTCCACCGATGCCGCGATGATCCCCGCGACGATCGTGCCGTGGCCGTCGCAGTCGGTGAGACCTTGGCTGTCGGAGACGTAGTCGCCGCCCGGGGCCAGCCGGCCGGCCAGCCGGGGGTGGGCGTTCACCCCGGTGTCGATCACGGCCACCGGCACGCCCGCACCGGTGCTCAGGGCCCACGCGTCCTCGAAGCGCAGCTGGCTCTGGCCCCACGGCACCGCAGCGATGGTCGACCCGGCCGTGCCCGGGGCGGCCTGCACGCACGCCACGTTCGTCCGGACGGTGGGGGCGTCCGGGGCGATCGGCAGCGCAGTCGGCGTGATCAACGGGTCGGGCGGGGCCGGCGCGGTGTAGCTGGGCGACGGGGTGGGGGTGGGTGCCGGCTGGGCAAGGACCGGTGGGGCTAGCGCGGCGGGGGAGCCCAGCGTCAGCACGACCGCCGAGGCAGCCACGGCAGCCGAGCAGCGGCGCGCACGTCGCGTCACAGGTGCCGCATCGTGGAGTAGAGGTCCATCACCGCCAGGGCCAGCGGCAGCACCACCGCGATGAGCACGGCCTCGACCAGCTCGACCGTGCGCCGCAGCACCGGGGAGAACCGCTGGCGGGGGAACACCACGCCGAGCACCAGCGCGGCGGCGGCCAGCAGCAGGCAGGTGGCGAAGACCCATGTACCGAGGGTCCGCTGCTCGCCGGTGCACAGCCACCCGACGACCAGCCCGGCACTGGTGGCGGTGCCGGCCAGCAGCAGGGACACCGCCTGCGTGCCGTTGGCGTAGGTGCGGGCCCGCAGCATCAGCACGGCGGCCACGACGATGGCGAAGGCCACCCCGAACCGGCCCTGCTCGGCGGCCAGCAGCGCCCCGGCGCCGGCGGTGACGCCGAGCCCGATCACCAGGCCGGACAGGTACTGGTGGCCCAGCGCGGCCTGGCGCTCGATGCTGGCGCCGTCGGGGAACTCGGTGTCGTCGTCCTGGTTGAGCTCCTGGGCCGAGATCGGCACCGAGGGCAGTGGCAGGCGAGCCAGGTGGATGGTCAGCCGTGGCGCCACGGACAGACCGACCAGCGCAGCGGCGGCCATCCCGGCGCCGATGCCCCACTGCGGGTGGGCCACCAGCACGGCGACCACGCTGGCCCCGGCCCCCAGCAGGCCCGCGACGATGACGGCCACGAAGGGGGTGACCCCGGTGGCGGTCAGCGCCAGCGCGGCGGTGGCCAGCACGGCCGCCACCACGCAGGCCAGCAGCAGGTGTGGGCGGCCCAGCTCGCCGGGCACCGCGAACAGCCCGGCCAGGGCGCCCAGCGGCAGCGCCCCCACCCCGATCACCACCGCGCTCCGGCGGTCCCGGTAGACCCGGGCCACCACGGCGGCCACCGCCACGAGGACCACAGCGGCACCAGCGGCCGCGATCGCCTCGCCGGTGCCCGGACCGGCGAGGTACAGCGCCACGGTGGCGGCCAGCAGGGCCAGCAGCGTGGTTCCCGCGCCCAGCGCGCGAGCGGTCTGGGCGGTCCACGGCCGGTAGCCGTCCGGCGCGCTCAGCGCCACCGCGTCGATCACGTCGTCGTAGAGGGGTGGCGGCGGTGACTCCGAGCGCTTGCGCAGCTGCAGCAGCTCACCGTCGAGCACGCCCTGGGCGGCCAGCGTACGGGTGGGGTCCAGCGGGCCCTGCGCCACGCGGGCCAGGCACCAGCCGCCGTGCGGGGCGCCGCCGTCGGCGGTGGTGGCACGGCCCATGTCCAGCAGCATGGGCAACAGGTCGGCCACCGCGACGTCGGAGGGCAGCGCCACGTCGATCCGGGTGCGCGGGGCCAGCACGGTGGTGCGGGTGTACGCCGCCCCCGTGGCTGCGGGCGCGCCCGGCGGGGTGGGGGAGACGGTGCTCCCGGGTGCTGGTGCCACTGCCGTCACTGGTGGGTCTCCTCGTCCTGGTCCGCGCCCGCGGCGGCCCCGTCCGGTGCGTCGTCGAGATCGGCTCTCGCTCGAGTCAGTTGTCCCCGAGTGCAAACGGAGCGTGCACAGTGGACGACTCGTTGTGACGATACGGCTCGCGGGGACCCTGCGCGGCCCTATTATGGCTGCGACTGGCGGTGCTCGGCGGGGTTCGTCACGAATTGGCCCGAACGCCATCTGGGGGGAGTTGCGACGGTGAGCACCATCCAGTTTCGCCGCGCGGCGCGGATGAGCGCTCCCCGGACCCCGGGCGGCGAGGTGCACCTGGAGCCGCCGCCGGAGGTGCCTCGCCTCGTCCCCGGTGGGCTGCTGATGAAGCTCATGCCGGTGGTCATGGTGGTGGCCGTGGTGGGCATGGTCGCCCTGCTGATCACCTCCGGTGGAGGTCTCAACCCGGCGTCGCTGCTGTTCCCGATGATGATGCTGATGTCCATGGTGGGAATGTTCGCCGGCGGCGGCGGGCGCAGCGGGGGCCAGCGCAAGGCCGAGATGAACGAGGACCGCAAGGACTACCTGCGCTACCTGGGCCAGATGCGGGGCCGAGCGCGCCAGGCCGGCAACGACCAGCGTGCCGGCCTGGAGTGGGTGCACCCCGATCCCGAGGCGCTGTCCTCGATGGTGCGCACCCGGCGGATGTGGGAGCGCCGCACCAGTGACGCCGACTTCTGCCACGTGCGAGTGGGCCGCGGCCACCAGCGGCTGGCCACCCAGCTGGTGCCGCCGCAGACCGGGCCGGTGGAGGAGCTCGAGCCGATCGCCACGGTGGCGCTGCGCCGCTTCGTGCGGGCGCACTCGGTGGTCAGCGAGCTGCCCATCGCCATCTCGGTGGGCGGCTTCGCGGCCGTGGAGGTGGGCGGCGACGAGGACGCCGCGCGGGCGCTGACCCGGGCGATGCTGGCCCAGCTGGTCACCTTCCACTCGCCGGAGGACGTGCTGGTGGCCGTGGTCGCCGGCCGGGTCCAGCGCGCCGAGTGGGAGTGGGTGAAGTGGCTCCCGCACGCCCAGAACCCGCACCGCACCGACGCGCTGGGGTCGGAGCGGATGCTGTTTTCTTCGCTGGCCGAGCTGGAGGAGTCGCTGCAGGAGGTGCTGGCCGACCGCGGCCGCTTCAGCCGCAACGCCGCGCCCGTGCCCGACCAGCCGCAGCTGGTGGTGGTGGTGGACGGTGGCGACGTCACCGGCACCGAGCACGTCCTGCTGGAGGAGGGTCTGGCCGCGGTCACCCTGCTCGACCTCTCTGCCTGCCTGGGCACGCTCGCCTCGCGCCGAGGCCTGCGCCTGGTGGTCACCGCGGAGGGTGTCGGCGCCCGCAGCGCTGCCGGGGTGGAGCGCTTTGCCGATCCCGACGCGATGAGCGTCGCCCAGGTCGAGGCGCTGGCCCGACGGCTGGCCCCCTACCGGCTCGGCGCCGGCGGTGCGGACAGCGGGGAGGACCCGCTGCTGTCCAACGTGGGCTTCCTGGACCTGCTGGGCCTGCCCGACGCCATGACCTTCGACGTGGCCCAGGCCTGGCGCCCCCGTCCGCTGCGCGACCGCCTGCGGGTCCCGGTGGGGATCGGCGAGAACGGGGAGCCGGTGGAGCTGGACATCAAGGAGTCCGCCCAGGAGGGCATGGGACCGCACGGCCTGTGCATCGGCGCCACCGGCTCGGGCAAGTCGGAGTTCCTGCGCACCCTGGTGCTGGGCATGATCACCACCCACTCCTCGTCCGCCCTCAACCTCATCCTGGTGGACTTCAAGGGTGGCGCGACGTTCCTGGGGCTGGAGAGCGCGCCGCACGTGGCGGCGGTGATCACCAACCTGGCTGACGACCTGACCATGGTCGACCGCATGAAGGACGCTCTGGCCGGGGAGATGAACCGTCGCCAGGAGCTGCTCAAGAGTGCCGGCAACTTCGCCAACGTCAAGGAGTACGAGCGGGCCCGGGAGAACGGGGCCAACCTCGACCCGCTGCCCGCGCTGTTCATCGTGGTGGACGAGTTCTCTGAGCTGCTCAGCCAGAAGCCCGACTTCGCGGACCTGTTCGTGGCCATCGGCCGGCTGGGCCGCTCGCTGCAGATGCACCTGCTGCTGGCCAGCCAGCGGCTGGAGGAGGGCAAGCTGCGCGGGCTGGACAGCCACCTGTCCTACCGCATCGGGCTCAAGACGTTCTCCGCGTCGGAGTCGCGCACGGTGCTCGGCGTCCCGGACGCCTACGAGCTGCCCAGCATCCCCGGGTCGGGCTACCTGAAGCTGGACACCTCCACCCTGGTGCGCTTCAAGGCCGCCTACGTCTCCGGGCCCTACCGTGCTGCCGACAATGGCCAGCCGGCGGTCACCGCGCCGGTGACCGCCACCCGCCGCCCCCGCTGGTTCGGTCCGGAGCGCACCGAGCCCGACGCCGTGGAGCCGGTGCTCGCCGAGCCGGCGCTGCCGGGCGCCCCGGCACCGGTGCCCGAGTCCGGTGTGGAGGACACCCTGCTGGACGTGGTGGTGCGTCGCCTGGAGGGGCAGGGCCCGGCCGCGCACGAGGTGTGGCTGCCCCCGCTGGAGGTCTCGCCCACCCTGGACCAGCTGTTACCCCCGCTGGCGGCCACCCCCGACCGGGGGCTGAGCCCGGTGGGCTTCTTCGGCAACGGCCGGCTCACCGTGCCCATCGGCATCGTGGACAAGCCCTTCGAGCAGCGGCGCGACCAGCTGTGGGTGGACCTCTCCGGCGGTCAGGGCCACATGGCGGTGCTGGGCGGACCACAGACCGGCAAGTCCACCGCGCTGCGCACGTTCATGCTGGCGCTGGCGCTCACCCACACCCCGGCGGAGGTGCAGCTGTACTGCCTGGACTTCGGCGGCGGCACCCTCGGGCCGATGGCGGCCCTGCCGCACGTGGGCTCGGTGGCCGGCCGGCTCGACGCCGACCGGGTGCGGCGCACCGTGGCCGAGCTGACCGGCCTGGTGCGCCGCCGCGAGCAGCGCTTCCGCGACCTCGGCATCGACTCGATGGCCGAGTTCCGGGCCCGCCGGCGTCGGGGCGAGCTCCCGGTGACCGCCGAGGACCCCTTCGGCGACGTGTTCCTGGTGATCGACGGCTGGCTGGCGTTCAAGACCGAGTTCGAGAGCCTCGAGCAGTCGGTGATGACGCTGGCGGCACAGGGGCTGTCCTACGGCGTGCACCTGGTGGTGGCCAGCGCCCGCTGGGCCGAGATCCGCCCCGCGCTGAAGGACCTGCTCGGCACTCGGGTGGAGCTGCGCCTGGGCGACCCGTCGGAGTCCGACGTGGACCGGCGGGTGGCTGCCAACGTGCCGCAGGGCCGGCCTGGTCGCGGCCTGTCCCGGGACAAGCTGCAGATGCTCGTCGCGCTGCCGCGGGTGGACTCCCGTGCGCAGGCTGACGACCTCACCGCCGGCATCGCCGACGCCGCGGCCCGCCTCACCGAGGCCTGGCCCGGGCGCCCGGCCCCGCCGGTGCGGATGCTGCCGGAGCGCTATCCCTTCGAGGCGCTGCTCGCCGCGACCGAGCAGGACCCGCGCGACCCGATGCGCATCCCCATCGGCATCGACGAGGACGAGCTGGCGCCGGCCTACCTGGACTTCGCGGCGGAGCCGCACCTGCTGGTTTTTGCCGACAGCGAGTCGGGCAAGACCGCCCTGCTGCGCAGCCTGTGCACCCAGGTGATGGCCCGGACGACGCCCAAGCAGGCCAAGTTCATCGTCGCCGACTACCGGCGGACGCTGCTGGGCGTGGTGTCTGGTGACCACCTGGCCGGCTACGCCGCCTCCGCAGCGGTGCTCACCGACATGATCAACGAGATCGTGGTGTACCTCAACGCGCGCATGCCGGACAGCTCGGTCACCCAGGAGCAGCTGCGTGACCGCTCGTGGTGGAGCGGGCCGGAGATCTACGTCGTGGTGGACGACTACGACCTGGTGGCCACCGGCAGCGGCAACCCGCTGAGCCCACTGGTCGACCTGCTCGCCCAGGCCAAGGACGTCGGCCTGCACCTCGTGGTCACCCGACGCAGCGGCGGAGCCGCGCGAGCGCTGTACGACCCCGTCATCGCCCGGCTGCGCGACCTCGCCTCACCGGGTCTGGTGATGAGCGGCAGCCGGGACGAGGGCGCCCTGGTCGGCACGGTCAAGCCCTCCGCGCAGCCGCCCGGGCGTGGGGTGCTGGTGAGCCGCAAGCTGGGTCAGCGGCTGGTCCAGCTGGCGTGGTTGCCACCGCAATGAGCCTCGCGGTGGCCGTGGACCTGGGCAGTGCCTCCACCTGCGTGGCCATCTCGGTGGACGGTGAGCCCGCCCGGATCGTGCCGATCGACGGGGCACCCACGATGTCCAGCGCGGTGTACGCCGACGGGCACGCGCTGTTCGTGGGGGCGGAGGCGGATGGTCAGGCGGCGCTGAACCCGGCTCGCTACGAGCCGACACCCGTGCGACGCATCGACGAGGACTCGCTGCTGCTGGGCGAGCAGGTGGTGCCGGTGCGGCGGGCGCTGGCCGCGGTGCTGGCCAGGGCGGTGCGAGAGGCCGTGGCCGCGGCCGACGGCGAGCCGGTGGACGTGCTGGTGCTGACCCACCCCGCCGAGTGGGGCCCGGTGCGGCTGGAGGTCCTCACCTCGGCAGCGCAGGGCCTGGCGCCGCGGGTGGTGGCCGTGCCCGAACCCGTGGCGGCGGCCCTGGCCCACGAGCCGCCACGCACCGGTGCGCTCGTGGCGGTGGTGGACGTCGGGGCCGGCAGCACGGACGTCGCGGTCCTGGAGGGTGGTGCCACCGGCTACCGGGTGCTCACCACCCGCACGGACGGAGCTCTGGCAGGCGCGGAGATCGACCTGCTGCTGCTGGCCGAGCTGGGCCGGCGAGTCACCCCGCAGCAGCGGCCCCGCTGGGACGCGGTGCTGCGGGGCAGCGGGCTGGGGCCGCGGCAGCGCTACCTGGCGCTGCGCGCCGACGTGCGGACCGCCAAGGAGAGCCTCTCCCGCCACTCCTACGCCGACGTCCCGCTGCCCGGTGGGCTGCTGGACGGCCACCTCACCCGCGCCGACCTGGAGCGGCTGATCGGCCACCGGGTGGATGCCGTGGTGGACCTGCTCGAGGACGCCCTGCGCCAGGCGGGCGCAGTGGACCGCCGTGGCGGCTGCCGCGCCGAGGTGCTGCTGGTGGGCGGTGCCTCGCGCACGCCGCTGGTCGCCTCCCGGATCCACCAGCGGCTCGGTGTGCTGCCGCGCACCACCGAGCACCCGGAGACGTCGGTGGCCCGCGGGGCGCTGCGGGCAGCTCCCCCGGAGCCCGAGAACACCGCAGAGAGGGTGCCCGAGCGGGCCCGGTCGGCCACGGACCGGCCGGTGTTCGGTGCGGTGGACGACAGCCGTGCCGGGCGGCGGCGGGCCCGGCGCCGGAGGCGGCGCGTGGTGGCAGCCGCGGTGCTCGTCCTGGCCGCGGGTGCGGTGGGGGCGGTGCTGGTGGCCCAGCGCCCGACGGCACCGACCACCCAGGTGGTGGCCTCCGGTCGCGCCACCATGACCGTGCCCGTCGACTGGCAGGAGTCCTACCGGGGTGAGAGCACGACTCGTACTCGCCTGGAGCTCACTCCCACCGGCACCCCGCCGGAGCCACAGCGCATCCTGCTGGTGCAGATCACCGTCGGCACCTCGCTGAGCCAGGCCGAGCTGGCCACCGCGCTGCAGCAACAGCTGGCGGTGGAGCAGCGGGCTGGCAAGCAGTACGCCGACTTCGCGGCCGACACCCGCTACGCCGACCGGGCGGTGACGTCCTACCGGGAGCTGCGCCCCGACGGTGCCGTCGTGGACTGGTACGTGCTGGTGCAGCAGGGCACCCAGGTGAGCGTGGGTTGTCTGCACGCTCCTGGTGACTCCACCCTGGACGCGGCGTGCACGCAGGCGGTGCGCACCGTGCGGGTGGGCCAGGGCTGAGCGGGGCTCAGATCTTGTGCGCGGCCTCCAGGCCGTCCAGCACCACTCCCGCGGCGCGCCAGGTCCCGTCGATCTTGGCCGTGGTGAGAGCTCGGGTGAGCGGGCTCTTCAGGCCGATGCTGTTGGCCCAGGCCACGGCGCGAACGGACTGGAACAGCGCCGTCGTGGTCTGCGTCTGGCCGAAGACGTCGCCCACCAGCCACAGCTGGAAGAACGGCTCCAGGTCCACTCCGTAGACCGAGCGCATGCGCTCGACGATCGACGGAGCGGCGGCGACCAGGGACTCGCCGTACACCACGTAGTCGCGCAGGTGCGCGTGCTTGGTGTCCACCGCCACCAGCGACTGGGGGAAGTCCACCACCAGGTGGGTGGCGATGCCCTCGGAGACGATGCGTCCGGGGCTGCGGTCGCACTGTGCCGTCAGGTCGTAGTACGCATGCCAGTACGGCGTGGGCTGGCCGCCAGTGAGGTGGCGGTGGAAGTTGTCCAGGTAGGTGGCCACGAAGTGCACCGACAGCGCGCGTGCCCAGGCCGGGTCGGCGAAGGTGCCGTCGTCCAGCGCGGGAATCGTCTTGTCCAGGATCTCCTGGTAGACGACCGCGAAGGTGCCGCGGTAGTCACCGGCGTCGGTGAGGCGCTGGACCAGCTCGCCCACCCGCGCCCTGGCGTCCTCGATGCCGGTGAGGGTGGAGGTGTCGGTGAGCGTGACCAGGCGCTGCTGCTGCTCGGCGGCGAAGTCGACCCGGCACACCGACGAGCTGGCCGGCCCGGCGGGTGCGGCCGAAGGTCCGGCGACGGCGGCTGCTGGCGGCGCGAGCACCGCCAGGGCCAGGGTGATGCCGGCGATCTTCGAGGCCTTGCGCACGAGAAGTTCCTCCTTGACGACGAGCGTGGTGGGTCCCCAACCAGAGGTGCGGCGTGGTCGGGCGTCACAGAGAGTAACGCCCCGGATCGGGCGCCCAGGAGGCTGTTCCGGACAACGTTGCGGCGGACCAGCTTCCGAGTGATTTGCAGAAGCAACCGACTTGACACGTTCTCGGAGACGGCGGGAACCGTTCCGCGAAGCCCCTGCGTCGTAGTGGTTGCCAACAGCAAGGCCAGCGCCGCCGGGTGCCGGTCACCGCAACCCGAGGCGAACTACTCCAGGAGGATCCGCATGTCCGCAACTGTCGCAACACCGGAAGAGCTGGCCACCGCGTCGAGCAAGGCTCAGGACACCGCCCAGCAGGTGCAGGGCGAGCTCAGCAAGCTGCGCGGCACCGTCTCCGGCATCAGCGCGTCGTGGGCCGGCGACGCCCAGCGCGCCTTCGGGGCCCTCATGGAGCGCTGGGACGTTGACGCCAAGAAGCTCAACGAGGCGCTGCTGGCCATCAGCGACAACCTGGCCGCCGCGGGCAAGGGCTTCGACGCCACCCAGCAGGACCACGTCAGCTCGATCAACAGCGTGGGCAGCTCCCTCAACCTCTGATCCGGCCGTTCCGCCCGGCTCACCAGCAGCACCTGGCCGCCCCGCCACTGGGGTCCGGCCGGCACCACCCCACTGACCCGCAGCACTTACCCAGGAGGACCAGATGAGCGGTTTGATCAAGTACAACCACGGGGCCATCGACACCGCCAGTGCGGAGATCGCCACGTCGAGCCG
Source organism: Rhodococcus sp. Z13_19A (assembly GCF_058133575.1). Lineage (NCBI taxonomy): Bacteria > Bacillati > Actinomycetota > Actinomycetes > Mycobacteriales > Nocardiaceae > Rhodococcus > Rhodococcus sp. Z13_19A. Next base: position 238,618 of record NZ_JBYUNN010000001.1, on the reverse strand, counting down.
GGCCATGAACGGCCAGCTGGACGACCTCAAGGCCGCCCTGCGCGACATCGAGAGCCGCTGGGAGGGTTCCGGCTCCGCTGCCTACCTCGCCCAGAAGGCGAAGTGGGACCAGGCGGCCGCGGACCTGAACATGGTGCTCGCCCAGATCAGCCAGGCCGTCTCCCGCGGCAACGAGGACATGCAGGTCAAGGACGGTCAGGTCAGCAAGTCCTTCGGCGGCTGAGCAGGCCCACGGACAGCTCCTCGACGCTCCGACGACCCGGACACCCCACGGCGCTACAGTCGTGGGGTGTCCGCGTGTCAGCCAACCGCGAGGGGGCTCTCACCAGCACGGGCAGGGCCCTTTTGACCCATGGGGACCCGGGACGGTATCGTCTGAGGTCGGCGTGCGGAGCGCTGTACCTGAGGCTGCTTCACTGGCCCAGGTGCACGAGCCCCGGTCGTTCCCGACCGGTTGGCCGACACCCGGCCGGCTTCGGCCACCGGGTACCAGCCCAGCCGCACCGTCAGACCTGCACCACCCGAGAAGACGAGGAAGTCCTGTGCGTACGTACAGCCCCAAGGCCGGTGACGTCACCCGTACCTGGCACGTCATCGACGCCACTGACGTGGTGCTCGGTCGCCTGGCGACTCAAGCGGCAACCCTGTTGCGCGGAAAGCACAAGCCGATCTTTGCGCCGCACGTCGACACCGGTGACTTCGTCGTCATCGTCAACGCGGAGAAGATCGCCGTGAGCGGCAACAAGCGCGACGCGAAGTTCATCTACCGCCACTCCGGTCACCCGGGCGGCCTGCGTCGCCGGTCGGTCGGCGAGATGATCGAGAAGCAGCCGGACCGCTTGGTCGAGAAGGCCATCGAGGGCATGCTGCCGAAGAACCGTCTCGGCCGGGCCATGATCAGCAAGCTCAAGGTCTACGCGGGTCCCGACCACCCGCACACGGCCCAGAAGCCCACCCCGTTCGAGATCACCCAGGTTGCCCAGTGACGGCACCGGAGGAGCAGCAGATGAGCACGCCCGAGTTCGCTGACGACGTGGTCGTCGAGCAGGTGGACGAGACCGCGGAGACCTTTGAGTCGGCGCCCGTGGCTGCCCGCCCCGCCCCGATCGTGATGGACCGTCCGGTCCAGACCGTCGGTCGCCGCAAGGAGGCCGTTGTTCGGATCCGCCTCGTGCCCGGCACCGGCAACTACACCCTGAACGGCAAGTCGCTCTCCGAGTACTTCCCGAACAAGGTGCACCAGCAGCTCATCAACGACCCCTTCGTGGTCGCCGAGCGCACCGAGATCTTCGACGTGCACGCCCGCCTCACCGGCGGCGGCACCTCGGGTCAGGCCGGCGCCCTGCGCCTGGCCATCGCCCGTGCGCTCATCGAGGTCCAGCCCGAGGACCGTCCGGCGCTCAAGCGCGCTGGCTTCCTCACGCGTGACCCGCGCATGACCGAGCGCAAGAAGTACGGCCTGAAGAAGGCGCGCAAGGCGCCTCAGTACTCCAAGCGTTGATCCACAGCCGGCCGCGAGGCCGGTGAGGCTCGACAACGTCACCACACGTGCAGGCGCTCCGCTTTGTCGGGCGCCTGCACTTGTGCGTTCAGCGGCTGCCTCGCGGGGGCGGTCGCAACCAGGCCGTCGCACCAGGAGGTTGTGCAGTGTCCGAAGCTCCCCCCGTCACCGAGAACCCGGCGGCACGCCTGTTCGGCACCGACGGCATCCGCGCCGAGGCCAACTCCACTCTCACGGCGGAGCTGGCCCTGCGGGTGGCCGAGGCGGCGGCCCGGGTGCTGCGCGAGTCCGGGCTGGACCACCGTCCGGTCGCGGTGGTCGGACGTGACCCCCGGGCGAGCGGGGAGATGCTGGAGGCTGCGGTCACCGCGGGCCTCACGGCGGCAGGAGCCGACGTCCTGCGGGCTGGCGTGCTGCCGACTCCCGCCCTGGCCCACCTGGTGGCCGACGCCGGCGCGGATCTCGGCGTGATGATCTCGGCCTCCCACAACGCCATGCCCGACAACGGCATCAAGCTGTTCTCCGCCGGCGGCCACAAGCTGGACGACCGGGTGGAGGACCAGGTCGAGCAGCACGTCGGGCTCTCCTACGAGCGACCCGTCGGCGCACGCATCGGCCGGGTCCGTGACCTGGCCGACGCCGACGAGCGCTACCTGGCGCACCTGCTGCAGGCCACCGACGGCAGCCTCGCCGGCCTGCGGGTGGTGGTGGACTGCGCCAACGGCGCGGCCTTCGCGGTGGCTCCGGAGGCGTACCGACGCGCCGGCGCCGAGGTGATCGCCATCCACGCCGAGCCGGACGGGCTGAACATCAACGACGGGTGTGGCTCGACCCACCTGGAGGACCTGCAGCGTGCGGTGGTCACGCACGGGGCCGACCTGGGGGTGGCCCACGACGGTGACGCAGATCGCTGCCTGGCCGTGGACGCCACCGGTGCAGTGGTGGACGGCGACGCGATCCTGGCCATCCTGGCGATCGCCATGCGCGACGCCGGCACGCTGACCGAGGCCACCCTGGTGGCCACGGTGATGAGCAACCTCGGACTGCACCTGGCCATGCGCGAGGCCGGGATCGCCGTGCGCACGACGGGCGTGGGCGACCGCTACGTGCTGGAGGAGCTGCGCAGCGGTGGCTTCGCGCTGGGCGGTGAGCAGTCCGGGCACGTGGTGCTGCCCGCCCACGCCACCACCGGTGACGGCACTCTCACGGCGCTGCACCTGATGGCGCAGATGGTGCGCACGGGCTCGTCGCTGGCCGAGCTGGCCGGTGTGCTGCAGGTGCTGCCGCAGGTGCTGGTCAACGTGAAGGTCGCGGACAAGGCCGCCGTCAGCCGCGACCCCCAGGTCGAGGCGGCGGTCGCGGCGGCCGAGGCTGAGCTCGGCGACACCGGCCGGGTGCTGCTGCGTCCCTCCGGCACCGAACAGCTGGTCCGGGTCATGGTGGAGGCCCCCACCGCAGAGACCGCCCAGCGGGTGGCCGAGGCCCTCGCAGCGCAGGTGCGCGCCGTCTAGCGCTCCAGCACCGGAACCGCGTGCCAGCACTCCGCGTCTCACCGGCCAGGCGGCCTCGGTGGACGCCCTGAGCTGGGGGGAGCTGTTCGAGTGAGTGCACCGGTGAACATCGAGCGGGGCGCGATCGGTCTGCTGGCGTCCAACTTCGACCTGACCGCCGACGCCCTCGCGGCGACCGGCACGGCGATTGGCCACTGCGGTTTTCGGTCGGCCTCCGCCGGTCGCGCCTACGCCGAGGCCGGCGCTGCGCTGCAGACCGGCTATGCCACCGCGGCCTCCGCGGTGCAGGACTGGACTCTGCAGGCGCGCTGCCTGGCCGAGGCGTTTCGTGCCGCGGCCGCTGGCTACTCCGGCACCGACGCCAACACGGCCGACGGACTGAGCGGCCCCCCGCGGTGAGCGCGCCCAGCGTGGACGAGGTCAAGGCGCTGGTCGCCAGCCCGGGTCTCTCCGACCAGGCCAAGCGAGACCTGCTGCAGTCCTACCTGGCTGCGGCCCCGGGCTCCGACGATGACGAGCTGTACGCCGCCGCTGATCGTCTGGGGGCTGCGCTCCTGCCCGGTCACCTCTCGGTCGTCGAGGCCAAGCAGCTGTCGGAGCGGGTGGCGCAGGCACACCGGGAGGTGCAGAGTCAGCAGGGCCGTCAGGCGCTGGAGGGGGCACGGCTCGGCGCGGCCGGCTCCAACGAGATCCTCGACCAGGGGGCGCCGGGGCTGCGGTACTTCGAGCACTTCGCCCCGCTGTACCAGCGCTGCATCTCCGGTTCCGACATCAGCCGGGACAAGGCGGTGCAGCTCTACGACGAGCAGCGCGACATCGACCTCGCCACCCTGCGCGCCGATGCCGCGACGATGACGTCGGGAGCGGACCGGTTGGGCGTTGAGCTCGCCCGGCAGCGAGCCGCCTGGGCCGCGGTGTCGGGCATCTGGACCGGCCGGGGCGGTGTGGCAGCAGACGCCTTCGTGCGCACGTACCTGACTGAGGCGGACAGCGCCCGAGGGCGGACGGCCGACCTGGCTGCCGCCCTGGGCCCGGCGGCCGACGGGATCGAGGAGTGCGTGCGGGTCCGGGCGAGCGCCGTCGCCGAGCTCTACGCCGCCACCGTGGGCGGCAAGACCCCCAGCCAGATCGACGAGATCATCAGCTTCGCCAAGGACCGCCACTCGGTCACCTCGGCACCCCAGGCCGGGCGCATCCTGCAGATGTTCGGCGGGGACGTCGGCCCCACCGGTGACGAGGTCGGCGCCGTGGCGAACACAGGGTTGCGCCTGTCGTCTGGCGCGGGCCTCCTCTCCGTGGCTCAGGCGCTGGCCGGACAGACCGAGGCCTACCTCCAGCGGCTCGTGGACCAGGCGGTGCAGTGCAGCCGTGACTTCGTGACCACCGTGTTCATCCCCGACGTGGAGTCGAGGTGGCGCCTGCTCACCGAGGTGTGCGCCAGCACCGACACCGCCGTGCGAGACCTCTACCGCAGCGTCACCGCGGTGGCCGGTGCCGCCGAGGGGCACCCGTTCAGCGGCACTCCCGGTGCCTTGCCCGCGCTCCCCGGACCCGGGGTGACTGGTCCGGCGGCCCCGGGCTCGCACAGTCCAGTGGCGCCGAGCGGGACCGGTGGGCCGGACGGCTTCGTCGGAGGTGGGCGCACCTCGTCCGACGCCGATGGCTGGGGGCAGACTATGGGGTCGACGCAGTGGGCCTTCGGCACCCGCGCGGCGATGCCGGCCGACGGGCTGCTCAGGCTGGGCGAGTCCGGTGCGGGGGACGCCCTCAGGCCCGCTGGCACGGGCACCAGTGCGGAGGGGACGCAGGTCGGGGGCGTCTCCAGCACAGGTGGGGCGCTTGACGCCACGGCGAACCCGGCGGCACCTTCCGAGGACGAGGTCGGACAGGTGCGCGCTGCCGGAGCTGGGTCCGGCGGCGGCGCGGTGGAGGGTGCTTCTGCCGGTGGACCCGCGGACGTGCCGGCGCGGACGGACGCCGGCGCGGGCGCCGTCGCGGCCAGCGGTGGCTCCGGCACCGGGGTCGACTCGGCCGCCGAGTGGGTGGGTGCCAGCGCCCCGATGGCGGCGCTGCACCGTCAGGACGAGCTCACCCCAGCGACCAGCGGCGACCAGTGGATCGTGGAGAACCAGCGGGACGAGGGTGCGTGGACCAGCGTGGGCTCGGCCCTCACCCCGGGCACCGCCGCGTCGGCAGGCTCCGATCCCACCCGGGACCGGGGCGAGGCCGGGCAGGAACACTCATGAGCGACGAGGTAGCTCGTCGGTACGCAGAGATCGCCGCCCGTCGCGACGAGGCCGTGACGGCAGCTCTGGCCCGGTGGGCAGCCAGCAGAGCGGCCACGACCCGGTCGACAGAGGCGATCGACGCCCGGGCGCAGGCCGCGCTGAGCGCACCGGCAGACACCTGGGTTGGCCCCAGCGGGACGCCCCGGGTCGGTCCGGAGCTGGACGAGCTGGACGCCAACGAGCAGGTCAGCTCCTGGCTGCGCTGATCAGGTTGCCGATGCTGGGTGCGTGGTGCTGCTCGTCCTTCTCCTCGGTGAGGTCCACGACGCGTGCGCCGGGCAGCACGGCCTCGGGCGAGGCCAGCTCGGCGTAACGGTCGTCGCCGGTGAGGGTGGCGAGCAGGAAACCAGTGAACAGCGCCCGCACCAGTGTCTGGGTCTTGCGCTCCGGGCGGCCGTCGATCACCGGGTTTGTCCAGTGCCAGCCCTCGGTGAGGCCTAGGTCGTTGGCCTTCGCCACCTCTCGCAGCGACACGGGGCCGGCCCAGGCGCGCGCGATGCGCTCGGCGTCGCTGTCGCCGGGGGTCTTCTCGTCGCGGGGGGTGCTGAGCAGCAGCGCCGGCGCTCGGCAGTCCTGGGCCGCCTGCACTGCGGACGGACTGGTGTCAGCGGGGGCGAAGCCGGCGACGGCCTTCAGCGCCGGGTTGCGCCGCGCGGCCAGCACGGCAGCGCCCGCACCCATGCCGTGGCCGGCCACGGCCAGGCGGTCGGGCTGCACGCTGATCTCACCGGGGCCGAGCCGGACGCTGCTGCAGATCTCCAGCGCGGTGGCGAGGTCGGCGGCCATCTTCAGGTGGGACGGCACGGGGCCGCGTTGGGTGGCGGGTGCGGCGGCCACGATGCCCCAGGAGGCGAGGTGCTGCAGCGTGCCGAGGTAGCGCGACACCGGCTGCAGCCACTCGTGCCCAAAGGCCACCGCGGGCAGTCCGAGGCCCTCCTCGGGGGTGAGCACCACGCCCGGCAGGCCGGCCAGTGCCAGGTCTCCGCGCAGCACCCGGTGCGGACCACGCCGGCTCAGGGCCTTGATCAGGTTCTTCGCGTCTTCTGGGGTGTGCTTGGTTCGGGCCACGGGCAGTGACGGTATCCGATTTGTCACTGGCCCACCCTGGGTGTGGCGCCCTGCGGCAGTCGGGCGCGCCAGTAGTCTCAGAGGTATGTGCGGAATCGTGGGGTACGTGGGCCATCGCCAGGCGGCCGAGGTGGTCATGGAAGGGCTCCGGCGAATGGAGTACCGCGGCTACGACTCCGCCGGCATCGCCGTGGTGGACGGCGCGGGTCACACCATCGTCGACCGCAAGGCTGGTGCGCTGGCCAACCTGGAGGCCCAGCTGGCCACCCACGCCGACGGCGCGTTCGCCGGCACCACCGGGATGGGGCACACCCGCTGGGCCACCCACGGCAAGCCCACCGACCGCAACGCCCACCCCCACGTCGATGCCACCGCCAAGGTCGGGGTGGTGCACAACGGCATCATCGAGAACTTTGTGGACCTGCGGGAGGAGCTGGAGAGCGCCGGCGTCGAGCTGCTGAGCGACACCGACTCCGAGACCGCCGCGCACCTGGTGGCCCGGGCCTACGCCGCCGGGGAGAGTGCCGGCGACTTCCCGGCCTCCGTGCGCGCCGTCTGCCGCCGGCTGGAGGGCGCCTACACCCTGGTCTTCACCCACGCCGACCACCCGGACACCATCGTCGCCGCCCGCCGCGCCACCCCGCTGGTGGTGGGAGTGGGCAAGGGCGAGACCTTTGTGGCCTCCGACGTCGCCGCCTTCTTCACCTACACGCGTGACGCGGTCGAGCTGGGCCAGGACCAGGTGGTGGTGGTCACCGCCGAGGGCTACCACGTCACCGACTTCGCCGGCAACGACGTGGAGTCCCGTCCGTTCCACGTGGACTGGGACCTGGAGGCCGTCGAGAAGGGCGGACACGACTACTTCATGCTCAAGGAGATCGAGGAGCAGCCGGCAGCGGTGGCCAACACCCTGCTGGGGCACTTTGTCGACAACCGCATCGTGCTGGACGAGCAGCGCATCAGCGACGGTGACCTGCGCGACGTGGACAAGGTCTTCGTGGTGGCCTGCGGGACGGCCTACCACGCTGGGCTGCTCGCCAAGTACGCCATCGAGCACTGGACTCGCCTGCCCGTCGAGGTAGAGCTGGCGAGCGAGTTCCGCTACCGCGACCCGGTGCTGGACCGCTCCACGCTGGTGGTGGCGATCTCCCAGTCCGGCGAGACCGCCGACACCCTCGAGGCGGTGCGGCACGCCAAGGGTCAGAAGGCTCGCGTGCTGGCGGTGTGCAACACCAACGGCGCCCAGATCCCGCGCGAGGCCGACGCCGTGCTCTACACCCGGGCCGGCCCGGAGATCGGGGTGGCCTCCACCAAGTGCTTCCTGGCCCAGATCACCGCGAGCTACCTGGTGGGTCTGGCGCTGGCGCAGGCGCGGGGGACCAAGTACCCCGACGAGGTGGCGCGGGAGTTCGCCGAGCTGGAGGCCATGCCCGACGCGATCGCTCGGGTGCTCAGGACGGTGGCGCCGGTCCGCGCGCTGGCCCGTGAGCTGGTCAACGCCCCCGCCGTGCTGTTCCTGGGGCGCCACGTGGGGTACCCAGTGGCGCTGGAGGGTGCGCTCAAGCTGAAGGAGCTCGCCTACATGCACGCCGAGGGCTTCGCGGCCGGTGAGCTCAAGCACGGTCCCATCGCGCTGATCGAGGACGACCTGCCGGTCATCGTGGTGATGCCCTCGCCCAAGAGTCGGCCGCTGCTGCACTCCAAGATGATGAGCAACATCCGGGAGATCCAGGCGCGCGGGGCGCGCACCGTGGTGATCGCCGAGGAGGGCGACGAGACGGTGCGTCCCTACGCCGACGACCTGATCGAGATCCCGGCCGTGCCCACGCTGCTGCAGCCGTTGGTGTCCACGGTGCCGCTGCAGGTCTTCGCCGCCGAGGTGGCGCAGGCCCGCGGGTACGACGTGGACAAGCCGCGCAACCTGGCCAAGTCGGTGACCGTGGAATGACCTCGCGCGCGCAACGAGCAGTCCGGGAGTGACATCGCGTGCTTGAGGCGCACGACGTAGCAGCCGTCCGGGCCGCCGAGGGAGCCGTCCTCGCTCGCACCCCGGAGAACGCGCTGATGCGTCGGGCCGCCTTCGGCCTCGCCACCACGGTGCTCGCCGAGCTGCGCACGCGCTGCGGTGGTGCGAGCGGGCGGCAGGTGGTGCTGCTGGTCGGCGCCGGCGGCAACGGTGGCGACGCCCTGTGGGCGGGGCACTTCCTGCGGCGGCGGGGAGTGGGGGTGCGCGCGGTGCTGCTGTCCCCGGACAAGACCCACGCAGCTGCCCTGCGAGCCTTCCTGCTCGCCGGCGGGCAGGTGGTGACTGCGCCGGAGGACCCCGAGGTGTCGGTCCCTGAGCTGGTGGACACGGCCGGAGTGGCGGACGCCGACCTGGTGGTCGACGGCATCGTGGGCCTGGGGGCCAGCGGAGGCCTGCGCCCGACCGCGGCAGCGCTGGTCGCGGCGGTGCGGGCGCCCATCGTCGCGGTGGACCTGCCCAGCGGCGTCCACCCCGACACCGGCGTGGTGCAGGGGTCAGCCGTGCGCGCCGCGGTGACGGTGACCTTCGGCTCCCGCAAGCCGGTGCACCTGCTCGCCGCGAGCCACTGCGGACGGGTGGAGCTGGTGCCGCTGGGGCTGGAGCTGCCGCCGGCCACGCTGGGCAGCCTGGAGCGGGCCGAGGTGGGCCGACTGTGGCCGGTGCCGGGCCGCGAGGACGACAAGTACAGCCAGGGTGTGGTCGGGGTGGCCGCCGGCTCCGCGCAGTACCCCGGCGCCGCGGTGCTCGCCACCTCCGGTGCGGTGGCCGCCACCTCGGGGATGGTGCGCTACGCCGGCACCGGAGCTGACGCGGTGCTGGCCCACCGGCCCGAGGTGGTGGCGGTCAGCAGCGTCGCCGACGCTGGTCGGGTGCAGGCCTGGGTGGTGGGTCCCGGCCTGGGCACGGGGGCGGAGTCCGTCGCCGTGCTGGAGCACGTCCTCGCCGCAGGGGTGCCCGTGCTGGTGGACGCCGACGGCACCACGGTGCTCGCCGAGCACCCCGAGCTGTTGGCCCGGCGCACCGCGCCGGTGCTGCTGACTCCGCACGCGGGGGAGTTCGCCCGCCTGGTGGGCGGTGACGTCGGCCCCGACCGCCTGGGTGCGGTGTGCGCGGCCGCCCGGCGCCTGGACGCCACGGTGCTGCTCAAGGGTTCCACCACCATCATCGCCACCCCCGCCGGCGACGCGCTGGTCAACGTCGCCGTTGGTGGGTGGGCAGCGACCGCCGGCTCGGGCGACGTGCTCTCCGGGGTGCTCGGCGCCCTGCTCGCCAGCGGGCTGGACCCGCTGACCGCCGCTGGCGCCGGAGCCCACGTGCACGCCCTGGCTGCGGAGCTGGCCGCGGCAGGTGCGCCGACGTCGGCCACCCCGCTGGCGGACCACCTGTCCGAGGCCATCCGGCAGTGCCGGGCGGCCCAGCACCACGACACCACGAGCACCGACGCAGGAAGAAGCAGATGAGCGGGATGAGCGGGGCACTGATCAACGACACCGAGGCGACCACGAGCACGCCGCGAGCCGAGGCCCTGGTGGACCTCGATGCCATCGCGCACAACGTGGGCGTGCTGCGCGAGCACGCCGGCAGCGCCGCGGTGATGGCGGTGGTCAAGGCCGACGGCTACGGCCACGGCGCCGTCGAGGTCGCCCGCACCGCGCTCGCCGCCGGAGCCCGCGAGCTCGGCGTGACCACGCTGGAGGAGGCGATGGTGCTGCGCAACGCCGGCATCACCGCCCCGGTGCTGTCCTGGATGCACCTGGTGGACGAGGACTTCGCTCCCGCCATCGCCGCCGACGTCGAGCTGGGCGTGTCCTCGCGCCGCCACCTCGCCGCCATCGTCGCCGGCGCCCGCACGGCCGGGCGCACCGCGGTGGTCACCGTCAAGCTGGACACCGGTCTCAACCGCAACGGCGCCAGCACCACCGAGTGGCCCGAGCTGCTGGCCGAGCTGGTGCGCGCCCAGGCGGAGGGCGCCATCCGGGTGCGCGGGATGTTCTCCCACCTGATCTTCGCCGACGAGCCCGAGCACCCGGTGATCAGCGTCCAGGCCCAGCGCCTGCAGGCCGGCGCCGAGCAGGCCCGCCGGGCCGGGCTGGACCTCGAGGTGGTGCACCTGGCCAACTCCGCCGCCACCCTCACCCGCAGCGACCTGGCCTTCGACATGGTCCGCCCGGGCATCGCCGTCTACGGGCTCTCCCCGGTGCCCGAGGCGGGCGGGTTCGGGCTGCGCCCGGCGATGTCGCTGCGCTCCCGGGTGGCGCTGGTCAAGCGGGTGTCTGCAGGGGAGGGCGTGTCCTACGGCCACCTGTGGTCAGCCCCGCAGGACACCACGGTAGCCCTGCTGCCGATCGGCTACGCCGACGGGATCCCGCGGGTGCTCAGCAACAACCTCGAGGTGCAGCTGGGGGGCCGCCGCCGGCCGGTGGTGGGGCGGGTCTGCATGGACCAGGTGGTGGTGGACTGCGGCCCCGACGGCGGTGGGGTGCAGGAGGGCGACACCGCGGTGTTCTTCGGCTCGGACGAGCGCGACGAGCCCCTCGCCCAGGAGTGGGCCACCAAGCTGGGCACCATCCACTACGAAGTGGTCACGTCCGTGCGGGGACGGGTGCGGCGCAGGTACACCGGCGGCCGGGCGTGAGCGGCTGGCGGCGCGCCGGTCTCGCCAGCGGCGCGGTGGGGATGGCAGCCGCGGCGACCGTGCACCTGGAGGCCGTCCGCCGGCTCGGCGCCTCCCCGTACACGGTGGACGGCTTCGGCCTGCTGCCCGTGGACCGGGTGTCCACGGTGGCCGCGGACGACGGTGTGCCGCTGCGGGTGGAAGAGACGGGCAGCCCGGACGCCCCGCTGACCGTGGTGTTCGTGCACGGGTTCTGCCTGAACATGGGCTCGTGGTACTTCCAGCGCCGCGACCTGCCGCAGCGCACTGACGCTCGGCTGGTCTTCTACGACCAGCGCAGCCACGGACGCTCCGGCACCTCCGACGCGGAGAACTGCACCATCGACCAGCTGGGCCGTGACCTGCAGGCGGTGCTGCGCACCGTCGCCCCGACCGGCCCGGTGGTGCTGGTGGGTCACTCGATGGGCGGCATGACCATCATGGCGCTGGCCCGGCAGCGCCCGGAGCTGTTCGACTCCCAGATCGCCGGAGTGGCCTTCATCGCCACCGCGGCCAACGGCATGGCGCCGTCGCGGATGAGCCTGTCCGCCCGCAACCCGCTGATCGGGGCGCTGCGCTGGGCGGGAAACCTCGGCCCCGACCTGGTGCAGCGGGGCCGGCCCCCGGTGAACGTCCTGCTCGCGCCCATCGTCCGGGCCATGTCCTACGGCGACCGCACCACCAGCCGGACCGTGGTGGAGTTCACCGAGCGGATGATCGCCAGCACCCCGGCGAAGACGGTGTTCGACTTCCTGCCTACCCTGGCCGACCATGACGAGCTGGACGCACTGGGCGCCGTCGCCGGTCGGCCCATCATCGTGCTCTGTGGCGACGCCGACCGGCTCACCCCGTACCGGCACACCGCGGTGATCGGCAAGGCGCTGGCCGACGCCCGGCTCACCCGGGTGCCCGGTGCCGGGCACCTGCTGCAGCTGGAGCGCGCGACCCTGGTCAACGACGCCGTGCTCGACCTGATCACCGAGGTGCGCGGCCCCCGCCGCCGGCGCACCGCCGCTCGTGCCTGAGCTGCCGCCCGTGCCTGAGCTGCTGCCCACCGTCGCCGACACCGAGGCGCTCGGGGTGCGGCTGGGCCGGGAGCTGTCTGCGGGGGACCTGGTGGTGCTGGACGGGCCGCTGGGTGCGGGCAAGACCGCGCTGGTGCGGGGGATCGCGGCAGGGCTGGGCGTGCGCGGACCGGTCACCTCGCCCACGTTCATCATCGCCAGGGAGCACGCGGCCGGGACGCGGGGCATCCCGCTGGTGCACGTGGACGCCTACCGGCTGGGGGTCACCGAGGCGCTCAGCGGCGACCTCAGCGGGGAGCTGGACGCGCTGGACCTGGACAACGACCTGGTGGACGCCGTGGTGGTGGTGGAGTGGGGCCAGGGAGTGGTGGAGCACCTGGCCGAGCGTCACCTGCTGGTGCGGCTGGAGCGCGCCCCCGACAGCGAGGTGCGCACCGCCACCGTGCAGTGGGTGCGGGGCCGGGAGCCCGAGAGCCGCGGGCCCGGCCCGAGCAGCGGGGCACCGGTGTGACCAGCACCGCCGAGTAGCCTGAACCATCATGCTGGTGCTCGCGGTGGACACGTCCACCCCCACGGTGCTCGCGGCGCTGGTGCAGCTGTCCGCCGAGCCGACTTCTCACCCCGAGGTTCTCGCCGCACGGCAGACCCACGATCCCCGTGCCCACTCCGAGGTGCTCACGCCTCAGGTGCTGCAGTGCCTGGCCGAGACCGGGCGGACCCCGGCTGACCTCGACGCGGTGGTCTGCGGCACCGGGCCGGGCCCGTACACCGGCCTGCGGGTGGGCATGGTGACGGCGGTGGCCTTCGGCGACGCCCTGGCGATCCCGGTGCACGGCGTGTGCAGCCTGGACGCCGTCGCCGGTGCCGTGGAGAGCCCAGCCGCGGACGCCGAGCTGCTGGTGGTGACCGACGCACGCCGGCGCGAGCTCTACTGGGCCCGTTACCGCGACGGTGTGCGAGTCGCCGGCCCCGCGGTGGCCCGCCCGGACGCGGTGGACGTCGCGGGCGCCACGGCCGTGGCGGGCTCGCCCACCCACGCCGCCCTGTTCGACCTGCCCGTGGTGGGCCCGACCAGCCCGGACCCCGCCGCGCTGGTGGCGCTGGCGGCCCCCGCGCTGCGCAGCAACGCCGCTCCGGAGCCGCTCGTCCCGCTGTACCTGCGCCGCCCCGATGCGGTGGCCGCTGCCCCGCGGGTGCCCGCGGTACCGCAGCGATGACGGGCCAGGACGTGGTGCTGGTGGCCATGCGCCCCGCCGACGCCGCCCGCTGCGCCGAGCTGGAGGAGGTGCTGTTCCCCGGCGAGGACCCGTGGAGCGAGCAGGCCTTCCACAGCGAGCTGGCCCAGCCGCACAACTACTACGTCACCGCCCACCTGGGCGGGCCGGACGGGCTGCTGGTGGGCTACGCCGGCATCGCCCGGCTGGGCCGGGCCGGTGACCCGGAGAACGAGGTGCACACCATCGGCGTCGATCCCGCCCACCAGCGCCGCGGCATCGGGGCGCTGCTGCTGACCGAGCTGCTGCGGGTGGCCGACGCGCACGGCGGCGAGACCTGGCTGGAGGTGCGCACCGACAACACCGCGGCGCAGGCGCTGTACGCCGACCGTGGCTTCGAGGTGGTGGGCCGACGGCCTCGGTACTACCAGCCCAGCGGGGCGGACGCCTTCACCATGCGCCGGCCCGCCGCCACCCGCACCGGCGACTCCGAACGACCCGCCCAGGAGGCGCAGCCATGACCATCGTGCTCGGCATCGAGACCAGCTGCGACGAGACCGGTGTCGGCGTGGTGCGCCTGGCCGACGACGGCTCGGTGACCCTGCTGGCCGACGCGGTGGCCTCCAGCGTGGACGAGCACGCCCGCTTCGGCGGCGTGGTGCCCGAGGTCGCCTCGCGGGCCCACCTGGAGGCGATGGCCCCCACCGTGCACCGCGCGCTGGCCCAGGCCGGCGTGCGGCGCCCGGACGCGGTGGCGGTGACCGCCGGCCCGGGCCTGGCCGGCGCGCTGCTGGTCGGCGTGGCCGCGGCCAAGGCCTACGCCGCCGCCTGGGACGTGCCCTTCTACGGCGTGAACCACCTGGGTTCGCACGTCGCGGTGGACACCCTCGAGCACGGCCCGCTGCCGCCCTGCCTGGCGCTGCTGGTCTCCGGCGGGCACTCCAGCATCCTGGAGGTCACCGACCTCGCCCAGCCGGTGCGCCCGCTCGGCTCCACAGTGGACGACGCCGCGGGGGAGGCCTTCGACAAGGTGGCCCGGCTGCTCGGCCTGGGCTTTCCCGGTGGGCCGGCCCTGGACCGGATGGCACGGGAGGGCAACCCCGACGCGGTGGCGTTCCCGCGGGCGATGATGGGCCCCCGCGACTCCCGCCACGACTTCTCCTTCTCCGGGCTGAAGACCGCGGTCGCCCGGCACGTGGAGGCCCTGGAGCGGGCCGGCACGCCGGTGCCGCGCGCCGACGTGGCCGCCTCCTTCCAGGAGGCGGTGGCCGACGTGCTGACCCGCAAGGCGATCCGGGCCGCCAGGGACGTCGGCGTGGACACGCTGATGATCGGCGGCGGCGTGGCCGCCAACTCCCGGCTGCGGGCGATGGCCGAGTCGCGCTGCGCCGATGCCGGCCTTCGGCTGCGGGTGCCCCGGCCGGGGCTGTGCACCGACAACGGCGCGATGGTCGCCGCGCTCGGCGCTCACCTGGTGGCGGCAGGCGCCCCGGCGTCGCGGCTGGACATCGCCACCGACCCTGCGCTGGCGGTCACCACCAGTCTGCGGTGAGCGAGCGGGGAGCAGTGGCCATCGCACGTGCGCCCAGCGGGTTGGGCACCAGCAGCTCGGTGTTGTGGTCCGCCGGCGCCCCCATGCGCTCGGGGTCGGCGTGGAGGTCGTTGAACGCCAGCTCCCGGTACAGCGAGGCCAGCCCCTGCGGGGAGCCGTCGGTGTAGCTGGCCTGGTACGGGCTCTCCGCCTCCACCAGCGTGGTGAAGAGGGACAGCGTGCCGTCGGCGTTGTCCACCACCTCCAGCAGGCGCGCGTGCTGCGGGTAGTCGATGTGCGAGGCGGTGTTGATCTCCCAGAAGCTGCGCTCGGGGTCCGGACCCCGCCGTGCGGTGATCAGGTTCTGGTGGCTGTGGCCGTTGACCCAGGCGAGCACGTTGGGGAAGCGCTGCAGCAGCGCCACCAGCTCCGCCCCGCTGTGGCGCGCCTCCAGGAGGTTCTCCGGGTCGGGCAGCAGGTTGTTCATGGTGGTCGAGGTGTGGTGGCTGAACAGCACGAAGTAGGTGTCGCTCACCGAGTGGCGGGTCTCGTTGCCCGCGGCGTCGAAGTAGCGGCTGCTGCCGGCGACCAGGGTCCGCTCGATCCAGCGCAGCTGTGCCTCCCCCAGGGACCCCTCGGTGAAGCCGATGCGGTTGGTCGAGTCCATCGTGATCCCCACGACGCCCGGGGCGATCTCGAACGTGTAGTAGGCGATGCCGCTGACGTCGCTGCCCGGGGTGAAGCCGTGCCCCACCGGGCCGTGCCGGCCGGCGTTGGCGGGGTCGAGGTGGGCCCGGATGTACTCCCGCGGGGTGAACGGCCGCCGCCGCGCGTCCGGAGTGACCGTGCGGACCAGGCCAGCGGTCTCCGGGACCATTCCGGCCACTGCCTGCGGGTCCGTCTCCATCGCGGACACCAGCTTCTGCGCCGCCGCCATGGAGCTGGGGCCCATGATCTTCTGGTTGCCGGTGAAGGCGTCGTCGAAGAACGGGATGCCGGGGGGCAGGGTGCCCTGCACGCTGTTGTCGTGGTTGCCGAACACGCTGTACCAGGGCAGGTCGATGCCCTCGGTGGTGAAGGGACGGATGGCGGCGTCGAGCAGCCCGGGCAGCTGGGGGAAGCCCTTGTCCTTGTAGAGGTCGGGTGACGGCGAGGCCGGGTTCCAGTACAGCGGCACCCCGGAGCTCTGCACGCCCTCGTAGCGGGTCAGGTCGCCAGTGGTGGGGGTGATGGTCCCGCCGTTGTAGGAGGTGAGGAACCAGTCCAGCTCCACCTGCTCGTAGTTGTCGGTGTTGTCCCCGGTGGACACCAGGCAGTCGAACGGGCGGCCGGTGAACGGGCCGCCGGTGCGCGCCAGCGAGTTGATCCGGCGGACCAGGGCCGAGGTGCCCTGAGTCCCCAGCGTCTCCTGTGGACGGTGGGCCGAGCCGTTGAAGGGGTGCACGTACTCGAAGCGCACCGGGCTCTCGGTGTCGATCACGTGCACGTCGGTCAGCTGCACGAAGGACGCCAGCGGAGTGCGGGCGTCGTCGCGGCCGGCGCCAGCGGGGGCCAGGTCCGTGCGCACCACCAGCGGCCAGCCAGGCCCGGCGGTCAGGCGGGTGTAGCCGGTGGCGGAGACCCGGGTGGCCACCGCCTCCAGGGTGGTGCCCGCGGTGGTCACCGCGCGCGCCGCGGTGCGCCGGACGGCGCGGTCGACGGCCTGGGCGGGGCCCGCTGTGCCGACCGCCCACAACGCCCCCGCTGCGCCCGCGGCACCGAGGAACTTTCTTCTGCTCCAGCCGTTCTGCCCGTGCTGACTCACCGCTGCTCCTCGTCCGACACCTGCGTCGTGCTGCTCCGCCGCCATCCTGCCCGCTGGCGCGCCGGATGTGGTGACGGACACAGCGGGCGACACGACGCTGCTGGGCGCACCGTTCACCGCCGCCCGCGCGGCTGTTGTTGAGGGCTGGCACTCGCACGTATAGAGTGCCAACCAACACCCGGCCGGCATCGGCTCCCGCGACGACGACGCCGTCGGGTTGTTGCACTGAGCTGTGATCACCCCAGTGCCGGGGATGGCCCCGGCACGTTTCGACCCCTGAAAGTGGAGGTCTACCGTGGCGAACATCAAGCCGCTCGAGGACAAGATCCTCGTCCAGGCCAACGAGGCTGAGACGACGACCGCCTCCGGCCTGGTCATCCCTGACACGGCCAAGGAGAAGCCCCAGGAGGGCACCGTCGTCGCAGTCGGCCCCGGCCGCATCAGCGAGAAGGGTGACCGCATCCCCGTGGACGTCGCCCCCGGCGACGTGGTCATCTACAGCAAGTACGGCGGCACCGAGATCAAGTACTCCGGCGAGGAGTACCTGATCCTCTCGGCCCGCGACGTGCTGGCCGTCGTCAGCAAGTAAGAAGCCTCCACGCCCCGCCCCGGCGGCCCGGTTCACTGAGCCGAGCCCCGGGGCGGAGCGCATTGATCACGTCACGCACGGATCTCCACCGGTGCGGGGTGGTCCCCGCACAGAATCCACCAGGCGCCAGCGGCGCCGAACTTCCCGGACAGGGAGCATAGGAACAACATGGCGAAAGAGATCGAGTTCAACGAGACCGTCCGCCGCGCGATGGAGCGCGGCGTCGACAAGCTCGCCGACGCAGTCAAGGTCACCCTCGGCCCGCGCGGCCGGCACGTGGTGCTGGCCAAGAGCTTCGGCGGACCGACGGTCACCAACGACGGTGTGACCATCGCTCGCGAGATCGACCTCGAGGACTCCTTCGAGAACCTCGGCGCGCAGCTGGTGAAGAGCGTCGCGACCAAGACCAACGACGTCGCCGGCGACGGCACCACCACCGCGACCGTGCTGGCCCAGGCCATGGTGCGGGCGGGGCTGCGCAACGTCGCTGCCGGTGCCAACCCGATGGCCATGGGCAAGGGCATCGAGGCCGCTGCGGCCAAGATCGCCGAGACCCTCATCGAGCGCGCCACCCCGGTGGTCGGCGCCGAGGCCATCGCCCAGGTCGCCACCGTCTCCTCGCGCGACGAGGGGATCGGCCACATGGTTGGCGAGGCCATGACCGTGGTCGGCGTGGACGGCGTCGTCACCGTGGAGGAGTCCTCCACCCTGGCCGACGAGCTCGTGGTGACCGAGGGCGTGCAGTTCGACAAGGGCTACATCTCGCCCTACTTCGTCACCGACACCGAGTCGATGCAGGCTGTGCTCGAGGACGCCTACATCCTGCTGCACCGCGAGAAGATCAGTGCCCTCGCCGACCTGCTCCCGCTGCTGGAGAAGATCGCCGAGAGCGGCAAGCCGGTCCTCATCATCGCCGAGGACATCGAGGGCGAGGCCCTGTCCACCCTGGTGGTCAACTCGATCCGCAAGACCGTCAAGGCCTGCGCGGTCAAGGCGCCGTTCTTCGGCGACCGCCGCAAGGCGTTCCTGGACGACCTGGCGGTCGTCACCGGCGGCACGGTCATCACCGCCGAGGTGGGCCTGACCCTCAAGGACGCCGGTCTGGACTCGCTGGGCCGCGCCCGCCGCATCGTGGTCACCAAGGACGACACCACCATCGTGGACGGTGCCGGCACCGAGGACGACATCGCCGGCCGGGTGGCGCAGCTGCGTCGCGAGGTCGAGGAGACCGACTCCGACTGGGACCGCGAGAAGCTCGAGGAGCGCCTCGCGAAGCTGGCCGGTGGCATCGCCGTGGTCAAGGTCGGTGCGGCCACCGAGACCGCGCTCAAGGAGCGCAAGCACCGCGTGGAGGACGCTGTCGCGGCCGCCAAGGCTGCGGTGGAGGAGGGCATCGTCCCCGGCGGCGGCTCCGCGCTGGTGCACGCCTCCCAGGTGCTGTCCGACAACCTCGGCTTCACCGGCGACGAGGCCACCGGCGTCGGCGTCGTGCGCACCGCGCTGTCGGCCCCGCTGTTCTGGATCGCCAGCAACGCCGGCGAGGAGGGCTCGGTCATCGTCAGCAAGGTCGCCGACCTGCCGCAGGGCCAGGGCTTCAACGCCGCCACCCTCACCTACGGCGACCTGATCGCCGACGGCGTGGTGGACCCGGTCAAGGTCACCCGCTCCGCCGTGATCAACGCCGCCTCCATCGCCAGGATGGTGCTCACCACCGAGAGCGCCGTCGTGGAGAAGAAGGAGCGCGAGCCCGAGGAGGCCGGCAACCACGGGCACGGCCACGGTCACGGTCACTGACCCACCGGGCACCAGATTCACCAGGTAGGCACTGACGGTGCCGACCAGAGGGCCGCTCTCCCGTCTCGGGGGAGCGGCCCTCGTCCGTCCGGTCGGACTTCGGCGACCTCGCGAGGACGGACGCCCGCACACCACCAGGCAGGGGACACAGTGGACAGCGTGATCGACAACCCGGACACCGTGCTGTGGCAGGCGGCCTTCGGCGGCTGCCCGGAGCGCGCCGTGCTCCCGGAGCCCTCCTCCCAGCACGGTCGGTGGTGGCGAGCGGTCGCGCTGGGCGGGCAGGGCCGGTACGCGGCTGCGGAGGCTGAGCTGCGGCTGGTGACCGCCGGGGCCGGCACCGACTCGTTGGCGTCCCTGGCCAGCAGCACCCGGGCGTCGCACCTGCGCCAGCTGGGCGGCCACACGGCGGCCAAGCCCTGGGACGGGCGTGCCCTGCTGCTGGCTGGGTCGGCACCGGAGTCCGCGGCCGCGCGCTGCGACGCGCTGCTGGGACTGGCCGCGGACGCCCTCGGCAGCGCTCAGGTACGAGTGTCTCAGCGGCTGCTCGCCCGCTGTCGGGACGAGCTGGACGTTGCCGAAGAGCTGGGTGCCGAGCTGGCCTCTGCCGAGGCGGGAGCAGGGTGGCGCGCCCGCCTGCGGTGGCACTGGGTGAGCGCCGAGACCGCGCTCTGCGCCGACGACACCGCCGGGGCCCGCGAGCACGGGGAGCTGGCCGACGCGCTGGCGCAGCGGTGCCCGTCGGTGCGGCACCAGGTGAAGTCGCGGCTGGTGCACGCCGCGGCGCGTGGCACGGACGGCGGTGCGCCGCTGGCCGCGGAGGTGCTCGCCCAAGCCCACCACCACGGGCTGCTGCCGCTGGAGTGGGCGGCCGGGATGCTGCTGCGGGCGCTGCAGCCGACCGGGTCGGCGCGCGCCGAGGCCCTGGGGGTGGACCTGGCCGCCGCCGAGCAGCGCCTGGCCCGTCGGGGCGGCCCGTTGCGCTGAGCCTCGCCGGTGCTTGTCTGGCCAAGGTCGTGATTCCGGAGGGCCCCAACGACTACGGTGTGAACAGCGGAGAAGATCCGGGCTCCGACCGCTGTCTCCACCACGTAGCGCGTGGAGGTGTAACGCTGGAGATAACAGACGCGATGGACATAGCGGGAGACAGGTTGGATGCCGACGCCTCCGCTGCCGCGCGCGGCGACCGGGTCGCTCTGGCTCGTCTCCTGGAAACGATCCGTCCCATTGTCGCCCGGTACTGCCGGGCGCGAGTGGGCTCTTCGCAACGGGGCTACGTCTCGGCGGATGACGTCGTCCAGGAGGTGTGTCTCGCCGTGATCACAGCGCTCCCGCGCTACCGCGACGAGGGCCGTCCGTTCTTGGCGTTCGTCTACGGGATCGCCTCGCACAAGGTCGCCGATGCTCACCGCGGCGTCGCTCGAAACAAGTCGGAACCGGTGGCCGACGTACCTGACACCCCGACTGAGCTGGACGGTCCGGAGCAGCGGGCACTGGACTCCGAGGCTGCCCGGCGGATGACGGTCCTGCTGGACACGCTTCCGGAGCGCCAGCGCGAGATACTGGTGTTGCGGCTGGTGGTGGGAATGTCCGCCGAGGAGACCGCGGCAGCGGTGGGCAGCACCGCCGGTGCGGTCCGCGTGGCCCAGCACCGAGGACTGGCCAAGCTCAAGACGACGCTAGCGGCAACGACGGAAGGAGATGACCTGCGATGAGCGACGAGCCACGACGCCCCGACGACTTCCAGGCATCGGACCTTCCGGTGCCCGAGAACCTTGCCGACCTGCAGGCGGACGAGGACCTGATCCAGTCCCTGCAGCGGTTCGAGACCCGACCCGGCGACGACACCCTGGCCCAGATGGTCCTCGCGTGGCGGCGCGACGTCGAGTCCGAGCCGCTGCCCGTGCAGCCTGACCTGTTCACCGCGGAGAGCGCGCTGGCCACGGTGCAGCGCCCGGCCCACCGCCGCCGGCTGCTCACTCCGGTCACCGCCGCTGCTGCAGTCGTGGGCATCGCCCTGTCCGGCGTGGCGCTGCTGGCCCACGACGCACGGCCCGGCGACACGTTGTGGGGCGTCACCCAGGTGGTCTACGCCGAGCACGCCAAGTCCGTGGTGGCGGCCGACCAGGCCCAGAGCGACCTGCAGGTCGCGGCCCGGGAGATCCGCGCCGGCTCACCCGCCGCCGCGGCGGAGGCGCTGAGTCGTGCCGGCGAGGCGCTGCGCTCGGTGGGTTCCGGAGAGGGCCGCGAGCTGCTCGCCACCCTCTACGTGGCACTGTCGGCGCAGGTGGCCCACACCGGTGCGCCGGCCGTCCCCGCCCCGGCACCGCCGAGCACCACCCCACCGAGCCCGGCCACCACCACCCCGCCGGACCCCACCACCAGCACCACACCGGGCGCAGGGTCCTCCACCACACCGCCCAGGACGACCACCGAGCCGACCGCCACCCGTGGCACCACCAGCCCGCCGTCGCCGTCGCCCTCGCCGGCCAGCCCCACCCTGACCGAGACGGTGGTCGTGCCGCCGCCGGCCACCGTGCCCCCGCCGGAGGTTGTGCCAGCTCCGGGGACCACCACCACCGAACCGCCGCTCCCGTCACCGCCTCCGCCGGTCACCACCGACGAGCCACTGCCGCCGTCGACGATCCTGGACACCCCGGCCGCGCCGGACACCAGCGAGCTCACCCCGAGCGGCGCCACGCCCAGCGGGATGACCTCCAGCAGCACCGCGACCACCGGCTTCACCACGGTCCAGCCCGGCGGTTGAGCGGCGGTTCGTGGCGATTCTGGTCACTCTGTGACGAGGTAGTCACTGAGCCGCGACAAGGCAGCACAGTGCGCCCCCACCCGCTGGGTGGGGGCGCACTGTCGTGGTGCTGGCAGCCCCGGACTGCTCCTCCGAGGGGAGCCGCCGGCTAGGAGCCGATCGGGTCGTTGCCGGTGACCGCGTCGGCGTAGCCGCGGCAGTAGTCCCAGGTGACGTAGGAGTCAGGCTGCGGATCGTAGGCGGGCTCGTGCGGGCGCACCGTGCCGTCCACGAGCAGCTGCAAGAGGTTGGCGCGCAGCATGTCCCAGTCGTGGTAGTGCTCCTGCTGGCAGTCCTCGCAGGAGACCACCAGGCCGCGCACGCCACGGTGGCCCAGCAGGGCCTCGTAGACGGCGAGGTCGGCGAGGTCCTCCTCCACCGCGTGGCGCTCCTCGTCGTCCAGCGGCTCGCCGGGCTCCAGCGCATCCAGGGCAGCAGAGGGGTCCGCCGGGTCGCCTGCGAAGGGGTCGGGCGGCAGTCCAGGAGGCAGTTGATCACGCACGCCTACACGGTACGCAGGAGAAGGCCCGAACTGCTAGCCGATACGATGCAGGTCTAGCACTTCGGCCCCGATGGGGCCGGCTGGGCGAGCGTGGGCAAAGCAGGAGGCCGAACTGATGAGCAGTGCAGCAGGACCCGTTCACACCGGGGGAGACGACCCGGGCAAGGTCGCGATGCTGGGGCTGACCTTCGACGACGTGCTGCTGCTGCCGGCAGCGTCGGAGATCATGCGCAACGAGGCGGACACCTCCACCCAGCTGACCAAGGGGATCCGGATCAGCGTCCCGCTGATCAGCTCGGCGATGGACACCGTCACCGAGTCGCGGATGGCCATCGCGATGGCCCGCGTTGGCGGCATGGGAGTGCTGCACCGCAACCTCTCGTGGCAGGACCAGGCCACCCAGGTGGAGACGGTCAAGCGCTCCGAGGCCGGCATGGTCACCGATCCGGTGACGTGCTCGCCCGAGGACACCCTGGCCACGGTCAACGCGATGTGTGCGCGCTTCCGCATCTCCGGGCTGCCCGTCACCGACGACGCCGGCGCGCTGGTCGGCATCATCACCAACCGCGACATGCGCTTCGAGCCCGACCAGAACCGCAAGGTCGGCGAGGTGATGACCCGGGCGCCGCTGATCACGGCGCAGGTCGGGGTCACCGCGGAGGCCGCGCTCGGCCTGCTGCGCCGGCACAAGCTGGAGAAGCTGCCGATCGTGGACGGTGACGGTGCGCTGCGCGGACTCATCACGGTCAAGGACTTCGTCAAGACCGAGAAGTACCCGGACGCCACCAAGGACCGCGACGGCCGCCTGCTCGTCGGTGCCGCGGTCGGCATCGGCGACGACGCCTGGCAGCGCTCGATGGCCCTGATCGACGCCGGGGTGGACGTGCTCGTGGTGGACACCGCGCACGGGCACAGCCGTCCGGTGCTGGACATGGTGGCCAAGCTGAAGTCCGAGGTCGGTGACCGCGTGCAGGTGATGGGCGGCAACGTCGCCACCCGCGAGGGCGCCGCAGCGCTGGTCGAGGCCGGCGCGGACGCGGTCAAGGTCGGGGTCGGTCCCGGCAGCATCTGCACCACCCGGGTGGTCGCTGGCGTGGGCGCCCCGCAGGTCACGGCCATCCTGGAGGCGGCTGCTGTGTGCCGGCCTGCTGGTGTGCCGGTGATCGCCGACGGTGGCCTGCAGTTCTCCGGCGACATCGCCAAGGCGCTCGCCGCCGGGGCGAGCAGCGTGATGCTCGGCTCCCTGCTGGCCGGCACCGCCGAGTCACCGGGTGAGCTGGTGCTGGTGGGCGGCAAGCAGTTCAAGACCTACCGAGGCATGGGCTCGCTGGGCGCCATGCAGAGCCGGGGGCAGACCCAGTCCTTCTCCAAGGACCGCTACTTCCAGGACGACGTGCTCTCCGAGGACAAGCTGGTTCCGGAGGGCATCGAGGGCCGAGTGCCCTTCCGGGGCCCGCTGGAGCAGGTGACGCACCAGCTCATCGGCGGTCTGCGCTCGGCCATGGGCTACACCGGCTCGGACACCATCGAGCAGCTGCAGCAGGCCCGCTTCGTGCAGATCACCGCAGCAGGGCTCAAGGAGAGCCACCCGCACGACGTCACCATGACCGTCGAGGCGCCCAACTACGCCAGCCGCTAGCCGGCCAGCCGCGCTGGACCGCCCGACGCTCGTCGGGCGGTCCACCTCCCTGAGCACCAGTCCCTGAGCACCACCTGACACCCCAGAAAGGGGCGCACGTGCGCGACCTCGTTGAGATCGGCATGGGCCGCACCGCCCAACGCACCTACGAGCTGAACGACGTCAACATCGTTCCCTCCCGCCGCACCCGCTCCTCCAAGGAGGTGTCGACGGCCTGGCAGCTCGACGCCTACCGGTTCGAGGTGCCCGTGCTGTCCCACCCCACCGACGCAGTGGTGTCGCCGGCGATGGCCATCGAGCTGGGTCGCCAGGGCGGGCTGGGGGTGCTCAACGCGGAGGGGCTGTGGGCCCGGCACGCCGACGTGGAGTCGCAGCTGGAGCGGGTCACCGACCTGGCCGCACGCGCCCACGACCCCTCGGAGGTCATCCGCCTGCTGCAGGAGCTGCACGCCGCGCCGCTGCAGCCGGACCTGCTGGCCGAGGCCATCGCCAAGGTGCGCGCCGCCGGGGTCACCACCGCGGTGCGGGTCAGCCCGCAGAACGCCGCGTCGCTGACCCCCACCCTGCTCGCCGCAGGAATCGACCTGCTGGTGGTGCAGGGCACCATCATCTCCGCCGAGCACGTGGGCCGGGAGTCCGGCAAGCCGGACGCGCTCAACCTCAAGACCTTCATCGCCGAGCTGGACATCCCCGTGGTGGCCGGCGGCGTGAGCGACCACCGCACCGCGCTGCACCTGATGCGCACGGGTGCCGCGGGCGTGATCGTCGGCTACGGCGCCTGCGAGGGTGCCACCACCACCGGTGACGTCCTGGGCATCGGCATCCCGATGGCCACCGCCATCGCCGACGCCGCCGCGGCGCGCCGGGACTACCTGGACGAGACCGGCGGGCGCTACGTGCACGTCATCGCCGACGGCGACATCTACGGCGCCGGGGACATGGCCAAGGCGATCGCCTGCGGTGCCGACGCCGTCATGCTGGGCGCTCCGCTGGCCGCGGCTGCCGAGGCGCCGGGAGCCGGCTGGTACTGGCCCTCCGCCGCCGCGCACCCCTCCATGCCCCGTGGCGCGGTCATGCCGGTGGCGGTGGCGCAGAACCGCCCCCCGCTGCAGCAGGTGCTCGCCGGCCCCTCGGACGACCCGTTCGGCACGGTCAACCTGGTCGGTGGACTGCGTCGCTCCATGGCCAAGGCCGGCTACTCCGACCTCAAGGAGTTCCAGCGGGTTGGGCTGTCCGTCCGGGCCTGACCCGGCTGCCGGACCTCCCGTGCCCTTCCGGACGAACGTTTCCGGTGGCCGGGTTAAGGTGACACCCGTTCACAGGTAACTGACGTTCGAGCGGGTAGGAGCACGGGTGAGCAAGCCACCGGGACAGCAGACGGACTACGACGTGCTGGTGGTCGGGTCCGGCTTCGGCGGCAGCGTCGCTGCCCTGCGGCTGACGGAGAAGGGCTACCGCGTCGGCGTGCTCGAGGCCGGCCGCCGCTTCGCCGACGAGGACTTCGCCACGACCTCCTGGGACCTGCGCAAGTACCTCTGGGCGCCCCGGCTCGGCTGCTTCGGCATCCAGCGGCTGCACCTGCTGCGTGACGTGCTCATCCTGGCCGGATCCGGTGTGGGCGGCGGATCGCTGGTCTACGCCAACACGCTGTACCAGCCGGGTGAGCCGTTCTTCCGGGACAAGCAGTGGGCGCACATCACCGACTGGCGGGCCGAGCTCACCCCGTTCTACGAGCAGGCGCAGCGGATGTTCGGCGTGATCTCCAGCCCGAACATGACGCCGTCGGACCACGTGATGAAGGCCGTCGCCGAGGAGATGGGGGTGGGCGACACCTTCGGCCCCACCCCGATCGGGGTCTTCTTCGACAAGCCCGGCGAGCGCACGGCCGATCCCTACTTCGGCGGCGTGGGACCGGAGCGCACCGGGTGCACCGAGTGCGGTGCCTGCATGACCGGCTGCCGGGTGGGCGCCAAGAACACCCTGGTGAAGAACTACCTGGGGCTGGCCGAGCGGGCCGGCGCCGAGGTGCTGCCGCTGACCACGGCGACCGCCGTGCAGCAGCGCGCCGACGGCACCTGGGCCGTCACCACCGAGCGCACCGGTGCCTGGGCCCGCAAGCACCGACGCACCATCACCGCTCAGCAGGTGGTGCTGGCGGCGGGCACCTGGGGCACCCAGAACCTGTTGTTCGCGATGAAGGACTCCGGCGTGCTGCCGAAGCTCTCGCCCAAGCTGGGTGAGCTCACCCGCACCAACTCCGAGTCGATCGTCGGTGCCGGGCGCTACACCGTCGACCCTGATCGCAACTTCAGCACCGGCGTGGCCATCACGTCCTCCTTCCACCCCGACGAGATGACCCACATCGAGCCGGTGCGCTACGGCAAGGGGTCCAACGTGATGGGCCTGCTGCAGACGCTGCAGACCGACGGTGGTGGCCGGGTGCCGCGGTGGGCGAAGTTCCTGGGCTCGGTGGCCCGCCACCCCGTCCTGTTGCTGAAGATGCTGCCGGTGAAGCGGTGGAGCGAGCGCACCATCATCGCGCTGGTGATGCAGAACCTGGACAACTCCATCACCACCTTCACCAAGCGGGGCCTGTTCGGCCGCAAGCTCAGCAGCAGGCAGGGCCACGGCGAGCCCAACCCCAGCTGGATCCCGGCCGGCAACGACGCCGTGCGCCGGATGGCCAAGCAGATCGACGGCATCCCGGGCGGCACCTGGGGGGAGATCTTCGACATCCCCCTGACCGCCCACTTCCTGGGCGGCTGCGCCATCTCCGACTCCCCGGAGAACGGCGTGATCGACCCGTATCACCGGGTGCACGGCTACCCGGGCCTGAGCATCGTCGACGGTGCCGCGATCTCGGCGAACCTCGGCGTGAACCCGTCGCTGAGCATCACCGCCCAGGCCGAGCGCGCCTTCTCGCTGTGGCCGAACAAGGGTGAGGTGGACCGCCGGCCGAGCCAGGCCGCGCCCTACCAGCGCCTGGCGCCGGTGGCTCCGGTGCGCCCGGTGGTGCCCGCCGACGCCCCCGCAGCCCTGCGGCTGCCGCTGACCGTGGTGAACCCGGCCACCAAGACCGACACGGCCGTGAAGGCGAGCTGAGCCGGTCTCTAGGCTGGGGCCCGTGCCCGAGAACTCCGAGAACCCCGAACAGCTGCTGGACGACGCCCACCCGGTGCTGGTGGTCGACTTCGGCGCCCAGTACGCGCAGCTGATCGCGCGCCGGGTCCGCGAGGCGCAGGTCTTCTCCGAGGTGATCCCGCACACCACCTCCGTGGCGGACATCATCGCCCGCAAGCCCGCGGCCGTGGTGCTCTCCGGCGGGCCCTCCAGCGTCTACGTCGAGGGCGCGCCGCAGCTGGACGCGGAGCTGTTCGACGCCGACATCCCGGTGTTCGGCATCTGCTACGGCTTCCAGGCCATGGCCGGCGCGCTGGGCGGCACCGTCGCCCACACCGGCACCCGGGAGTACGGCCGCACCGACCTGGCCGTGGCGCCCGAGCCCGGCCTGCTGCACGCCGGGCTGCCCACCACCCAGCCGGTGTGGATGAGCCACGGCGACGCCGTCACCGCCGCCCCGCCCGGCTTCACCGTCACCGCCACCAGCTCCGGCGCCCCGGTGGCCGCGTTCGAGGACCGGGCCCGGCGCCTGGCGGGCGTGCAGTACCACCCCGAGGTGCTGCACTCACCGTTCGGCCAGGAGGTGCTGCGGCGCTTCCTGGTGGACGTGGCCGGCATCGAGGCGTCCTGGACCCCGGCCAACATCGCCGACGCCCTGGTGGCCCAGGTGCGCGCCCAGGTGGGCGACAAGCGCGCCATCTGCGGTCTCTCCGGCGGGGTGGACTCGGCGGTGGCCGCCGCGCTGGTGCAGCGCGCCATCGGCGACCAGCTCACCTGCGTGTTCGTCGACCACGGCCTGCTGCGCGCCGGTGAGCGTGAGCAGGTGGAGAACGACTTCGTCGCTGCCACCGGCGCCAAGCTGGTGACCGTGGAC
Source organism: Rhodococcus sp. Z13_19A (assembly GCF_058133575.1). Taxonomy (NCBI): domain Bacteria; kingdom Bacillati; phylum Actinomycetota; class Actinomycetes; order Mycobacteriales; family Nocardiaceae; genus Rhodococcus; species Rhodococcus sp. Z13_19A. Next base: position 210,673 of record NZ_JBYUNN010000001.1, on the reverse strand, counting down.
GCGGTGGACACCTTCATGGCCGCCCTGGCCGGCACGTCCGACCCGGAGACCAAGCGCAAGGCCATCGGCCGGGAGTTCATCCGCAGCTTCGAGGGTGCCACCGCCGAGGTGCTCGGCGACGCCGCTGAGCACGGCGAGAGCGTGGACTTCCTGGTGCAGGGCACGCTGTACCCCGACGTGGTGGAGTCCGGCGGCGGTACCGGTGCTGCCACCATCAAGAGCCACCACAACGTGGGCGGGCTGCCCGACGACCTCGAGTTCCAGCTGGTGGAGCCGCTGCGCCTGCTGTTCAAGGACGAGGTGCGGGCGGTGGGCCGCGAGCTGGGCCTGCCCGAGGAGATCGTCTCCCGCCAGCCCTTCCCCGGGCCGGGCCTGGCCATCCGCATCGTCGGCGAGGTGACCCTGGACCGCCTGGAGACGCTGCGCGCGGCCGACCTGATCGCCCGCGAGGAGCTCACCGCGGCCGGGCTGGACAAGGAGATCTGGCAGTGCCCCGTGGTGCTGCTGGCCGACGTGCGCAGCGTCGGCGTGCAGGGCGACGGCCGCACCTACGGCCACCCCATCGTGCTGCGTCCGGTGAGCAGCGAGGACGCCATGACCGCGGACTGGACGCGCCTGCCCTACGACGTGCTGGAGCGCATCTCCACCCGCATCACCAACGAGGTGGCCGAGGTCAACCGGGTGGTCCTGGACGTGACCAGCAAGCCGCCGGGCACCATCGAGTGGGAGTGACACCCGGCCGCTGAGCCCTGGGCTCAGTGCTGGTGGTGCTTCTTGCGCATCGGCGCGGCCACCAGCAGCACACCGACGCCGACCACGACGGCGACGGCGACCCACCGGCCCACACCGGCGTCGGGGCGGTTCTCCAGCACCCAGGGAATGAGCCCGGTCAGCGCGGCCACGCTCACCAGCAGCGCCACGACACCCGCCAGCAGCAGCACCACCGACGGCCGGCGTGCCTCGGTGCCCACCTCGGTGGCGCTCGGGTCTGGCTGGTCCACGGTGTGCGCTCCTGGGTGGTCAGGGATCGGGTCAGTGGTGCTGGGCTCGACGGTCGGCAGCGGCTGTTCGGCCTCGCGGGGGAGCTGGTCGCCTGGGTAGTCCTCGTGCTCAGCCACGGTGCACCTCCACGTTGCCGATGCCGGAGCGGATGGAGACGTCCAGGGTCGGGCCCTGCAGGCCCTCGTTGGACGGGGTGTCGCAGCGGGTGTCGCCGATCCCGGACTCGCACGTCAGCGTCACCGGCACGTCGCGGGGCAGCAGCACCGTCACGTTGCCGATGCCGCCGCGGACGTTCACCTCGCTGTTGCCGGTCAAGGTCAGGCTGGTGAGGTCGAGCAGGGCGTTGCCCACCCCGAACTGGTAGCTGTCCTGCAGCTGCTCGGGCGTCTGCACCACCAGGTTCTGGTTGCCGACGCTGTGCAGCGGGCCCACGTGGTCCACCGCCGAGGCGATCACCACGAACGCGATCAGCGGCCCGGTCAGCGGCAGCAGCCCCCAGCCGCGGCGGCGGAATGCCCCGACCACCAGGCCGGCGCCGATCACCGCCAGGCCGATGGCCCCGATGCGCGCCGGAGTGAGCCACTCGGTGTCCGCGGCCAGCCGCACCGCGATGGCGGCGCCCACCAGGATCAGGGCGAGTCCCAGCGTCACCGGGGTGTGCCGGGAGCGCCGCCTGGGCGGTGCCGGGGGTGCGGGCTCGGGCAGGTCCCAGGCGAACGGCGCGGCCCCCAGCGGGTCCCAGCTGGGCGGCGCCTGTTGCCCGCTGCCCGCGGCCGCGGCCGGCTTGGTCAGGTCGACCTTGGGCGCGGGCGGTGGCGGCGGGACGGGCTGGCGGCGGTGCATCAGGCACAGCGCGCCGAGCATCAGGGCCAGGCCCAGCACGCCGCTGCCCCCCACGTCCTGCCAGAACGGCGCGCCCACCACCCCCGACCAGGTGAAGACGCAGGCGACGACCAGGACGATGGCGTGGTGGCGCGACATCGAGCTGCGCCCCTTGCCGGCCATCGCCTCGGCCGCGGACACCTCGTCGCCGGCCGCGGGCAGCAGCAGCCACAGCGCCAGGTACAACGGGATGCCGGCGCTGCCGAAGAGGGCGGACACCACGAACGCCACCCGCACCAGGACCGGGTCGACGCCGTAGCGGTACCCGATGCCGGCGCAGACCCCGCCGATCTTCCCCTCGGCGCGCAGCCGGTGCGGACGGGTCCGCCACATCTCCTGCAGCAGCGAGCTCAGCTGGGGTGCCTGGGTGCCTGGTGTGGTCATGTCGGCAAGCGTGCGCGCTGGTGACCCCCCTGCACATCAGTGATCACCCTGAACTTCACCGCGCCAGATGTCGGGGCTGAGCCCGGGTCCCCACCCGGGGTGCCCGTGTGAGGATGGTGACGTGCCCACCGCCACCTCCACCTCCACCCCGGCGCTGCGCCGCCGCACCGGTGCGCGGGTGATCGGTGGTGTGGCGGGTGGGGTGGCTGAGCACCTGGGCGTGGACGTCTTCCGGGTGCGCGTGGTGTTCGTGCTGCTGGCTGCGCTGGGTGGGGCCGGCGTCGTCGGCTACGGCCTGCTCTGGATCTTCACCCGCCCTGGCGACGACGTGGCCCCCGCCCCGCCGGGGGAGCGGCGGCGGGCGCTGGGGCTCGCCGTCATCGGCCTCGCCCTGGCCGGCGTGATGTCCATGCTGCTCAGCGGCAGTGCCGGGGCACTGGCGCCACTGCTGGTGATCGCCGTCGGCGCGGCCCTGGTGTGGCAGGAGGCGGACGCGGGCCGGGGGTTGCGCACCCGCCCCAAGATGCTGACCCTGGCGCGGGTGGTCGCGGGCGTGACCCTGGTGGTGGTCGGGTTCGCGGTGGTGGTCCTGGGCCAGCTCGACCTGGGGGCGCTGCGTGCCGGCGTGCTGGCGGTGCTGGCGACGCTGCTCGGGGTGGCCCTGCTCAGCGTGCCGTTCTGGCTGCGGCTGGCCCGCGACCTCGCCGAGGAGCGCCGCGTGCGCATCCGCAGCGAGGAGCGCGCCGACATCGCCTCGCACCTGCACGACTCGGTGCTGCAGACGCTGGCCCTCATCCAGAAGCAGGCGCACAGCCCCACGGAGGTGAGCCGGCTGGCACGCGCCCAGGAGCGGGACCTGCGCAGCTGGCTGTTCAGCGAGGAGAGCTCCGACGACCCGGCCGCGCCCACCCTGGCGGCCTGCCTGCGCGCCGTCGCGGCCGAGGTGGAGGACGACCACGGCGTCACCATCCGACCGGTGCTCGTGGGCGACGCCGACCTCACCGCGGAGCTGCGCGCGCTGTGCGCCGCGGCCCGGGAGGCGATGGTGAACGCGGCCAAGCACGCCGGGGTCCAGGAGGTCGACGTGTTCGCAGAGGTGGAGGAGCAACGGGTGAGCGTGTTCGTCAGGGACCGGGGCAAGGGCTTCGACCCGGAGGCGGTGGCCGCCGACCGGCACGGCCTGCAGCGGTCGGTGCACGACCGGATGGTCCGCCACGGCGGCACCGCCGAGGTGATCAGCGCCCCCGGTCGCGGCACCGAGGTGCGCCTGGGCCTGCCGCTGGGGACCAGCGATGACTGAGGCGCCGCCGGCCAGCCGGCTCCGGGTGTTCCTGGTGGACGACCACGCGGTGTTCCGGGCCGGCGTGCGCGCCGAGCTGGGCGTGGAGCACGACCTGGAGGTGGTCGGCGAGGCCGGCACCGTGGCGGAGTCGGTCGCCGGCATCAACCGGTTGCGCCCGGACGTGGTGCTGCTGGACGTGCACCTGCCCGACGGCGGCGGGCAGGCCGTGCTGGCCGCGCTGGACCCCGGGCCGGTGTGCCTGGCGCTGAGCGTGTCCGACTCCGCCGAGGACGTGATCGCGGTGATCCGCGGCGGTGCCCGCGGCTACGTCACCAAGGTCATCTCCGGGGTGGAGCTCGCCGCGGCCGTGCGCCGGGTGGCCTCCGGCGACGCAGTGTTCAGCCCGCGGCTGGCCGGGTTCGTGCTGGACGCCTTCACCGGTGCCGCGCCCGAGCCCGCCACGGCCAGTGACCCGGAGCTGGACGCGCTCACCCCACGGGAGCGGGAGGTGCTGCGGCTGCTGGCGCGGGGCTACACCTACCGGGAGATCGCCGAGGAGCTGGTGATCTCGGTGAAGACGGTGGAGACGCACTCCTCCAACGTGCTGCGCAAGACCCAGCAGTCCAACCGCAACGCGCTGACGCGGTGGGCCCACCGCCGCAAGATCGTCTAGCTGGTCGGGGTCAGCGCCCGGAGCGGGAGCTGACCAGGGTGTCGCTGTCGATCACCGGGGCGCCGTCGGGCCCGGTGGACATCTGCAGCCGGTGCGTCTCGGCCACCGTGCTGCCGTTGGGGCGGGTGAACACCACGTCCACCAGCACGGTGGCGCCGTTGTCCGGGGAGCTCGCGGAGGTCAGCGAGATGTCGCGAAAGCCCTTCCAGAAGGAGTTGAAGGACCCGAAGCCCTGGGCCTGCAGCCCGGGACCGAGGCGGCTCCACGCTGCCTGGGTGTCGGCGGGCAGCATCCCGTAGTAGTCGCGCACCAGGGCCTGCGCCGCATCACCTGAGGCCGCTGCCGCCGCGGTGGTGGCCGGCGGTGGGGTGGTCGTCGGTGCCGGGGTGGTGGTCGTGGGCTCGGGCGTGGTGGTGGTCGGCGTGCTGGACTCGGCCGTCGTCGTGGCCGCCTTGGTCGCCGTGGTGGAGGTGGCCGGCACTGGGGCGGGCGGGGCTGAGGTGGCTGCGGCCGCGGGTGCTGCGGTGGGGGACGCGCCGGTGCTGGTGTCGTCGGAGCCCAGCGACACGGCGAGGGCCACCCCGGCAGCGACGAGCACGGCGGCCACGGCCACCCCCAGCACGCGCCGCCCGCGGCGGGGACCGGGCTGCGCGGAGGTGCGTCCGTCCTGCGGGTCGGTGCTCACCGGGGCGTAGCGCGCGGTGGGCGGCGGGGGACTGCTGGGTGCAGCCGCGACCGAGGTGCGGGCCGACAGCACCGAGCGGGTGTCGCCGCCGCGGCCGGCCGCCACCCGGGCGAGCTCGTCCCTGGCCTGGGGCATGGTCGGCCGGCGGGCGGGGTCGGGCTCGAGCATCCACAGCAGGGTGGACGTCATCGCCCCGGCGTGGTGCGGCTGGTCGATCTCGCCGGCGGCAACCCGGTGCAGCAGGGCCATCGGGTTGGGGTCCAGCCCGAACGGCGGGGTGCCCTCGACGGCGGTGAACAGCGTCGCCGCCAGGGCGAACACGTCGCTGGCCTCGGTGGGGTCGTGTCCGCGCGCGACCTCCGGCGCCAGGTAGGCCGGGGTGCCGTTGATGATCCCGGTCTGGGTGAGCGCCACGTCGCCGTGGGCCCGGGAGATGCCGAAGTCGGTGATCTTCACCGTGCCCTCCGCCGGTCCAGCGTCGGCGATGAGCACGTTGCCGGGCTTGACGTCGCGGTGCACGATCCCGGCGCCGTGCGCGGCAGCCAGGGCGTCGGCCAGCTGGGCGCCGATCTGGGCCACCTCGTCGGCGGGCAGGGTGGCGCCGTTGGCGAGCACGGTGGCGAGGCTGCGGGAGGGCAGGTACTCCATCACCAGCCAGGGCTCACCGGCCTCCACCGCCACGTCGTACATGGCGATGGCGTGCGGGTGGGTGAGCCGAGCGGCGATGCGGCCCTCGCGCAGGAAGCGCTGCTTCTGCTCCTCGGCCTGGGGCTGGCTGCTGCCCGGGGTGGGGGTGATCTGCTTGAGGGCGACCTCGCGGGCGAGCAGCTGGTCGTTGGCCAGCCACACCGAGCCCATGCCCCCGCTGCCGATCCGGCGCAGCAACCGGTAGCGGCCGGCGACGAGGTACCCCGGCGCCGCGCGCCGGTTGTCGCCACCGTTGCCAGACATGGTTGCTGAGGCTAGTCGACCGGCCCGACGGCGAGGGACGGGCGGCGCTCCCGGCGCCGCCGACCCACGGCGCGGATCAGTGACCGAGGCGGCCGCGGCCGAGGTTCAGCAGCAGCATGCCCAGCTTGCGGCCCTCGGGGCCCAGCTCGCCGAAGCGCTCCAGCACCGCCATCTCCCGGACGTGCACCAGCTTGGTGCCGCCGGAGGCCAGCCGCGCGGCGCCGATCTGGCGGGACACCTCGGTGCGGCGCTTCACGGCGTCCAGGATCTGCCGGTCCAGCTGGTCGATCTCCTTGCGGAGCTCGTCGATGTCCGCCTGCGCCATGGTGGTCTGGGTGCTGCCGTGCGGGGCGCTGCTCGGGTTGGTCATGTTCGTGCTCCTCATGTGGGGTCCAACCGCCGCGGTGCACCCGGTGCCGCGGGCCGCTCACGGAACGAGCCCCGGATCCGGATGCGGACCGCGGGGCTCGTGGTGGTCGTGCTCAGGCCACGGGCACCGGAGTCCGGTACCCGTAGAAAAATCGCCAGGCGCTGTGCACCAGGTCAGTCTGCCACGCGGGCGCACGGGGTGGAAGCCGGTGGTCCCGCTCACCGGCGCATCCCGTGGCAGGCCCACCAGCGGGGCGAGGGCTCAGGACTGTCGTGGTCCGCCGGTAACGTGGTCAGGCGATGAACACCGTGCCCGCACTGCCCACTGACGCCCCCGCCTCCACCGACGAGCTGCTGGCCGGGCTCAACGCCCCCCAGCGCGAGGCGGTGCTGCACTCCGGCTCCCCGCTGCTCATCGTGGCCGGCGCGGGGTCGGGCAAGACGGCGGTGCTCACCCGGCGCATCGCCCACCTGCTGGCCGAGCGCGGCGTGCACCCCGGCCAGGTGCTGGCCATCACCTTCACCAACAAGGCGGCCGCCGAGATGCGCGAGCGGGTCGCGGCGCTGGTGGGGACCCGGGCGCGGGCGATGTGGGTGTCCACCTTCCACTCCACCTGCGTGCGCATCCTGCGCCGCGAGGCCCAGCACCTGCCCGGCCTCACCTCGTCGTTCTCCATCTACGACTCCGACGACACCCGGCGGCTGATCACCCTGGTGGCGCGGGACCTGGACCTCGACCCCAAGCGCTACCCGGCCCGCAGCCTGGCCACCCAGATCTCCAACCTCAAGAACGAGCTGGTCGACCCCGACACCGCCGCCTCCGACGCCGCCGACGACATGCAGCGGCGGGTGGCCGAGGTGTACCGCGACTACCAGCGCCGGCTGCGTGCGGCCAACGCGCTGGACTTCGACGACCTGATCGGCGAGACGGTGGCGCTGCTGCAGGCGTTCCCGGACGTGGCCGAGCACTACCACCGGCGGTTCCGGCACGTGCTGGTGGACGAGTACCAGGACACCAACCACGCCCAGTACATGCTGGTGCGCGAGCTGACCAGGGCCAGCTCCCCCGGCGAGGCGCACGCGGTGCCGCCGGCCGAGCTGGTGGTCGTCGGTGACGCCGACCAGTCCATCTACGCCTTCCGCGGCGCCACCATCCGCAACATCGTGGAGTTCGAGCGGGACTACCCCGACGCGCGCACCATCCTGCTGGAGCAGAACTACCGCTCCACCCAGACCATCCTCAGCGCCGCCAACGCGGTGATCGCGCGCAACACCGAGCGCCGGGACAAGCGGCTGTGGACCGACGCCGGCGACGGCGAGCTCATCGTGGGCTACGTCGCCGACAACGAGCACGACGAGGCTGCGTTCGTGGCCAGCGAGATCGACCGCCTGGTGGACAACGGCGACGCGGTCTTCGGCGACATCGCGGTGTTCTACCGGACCAACAACTCCTCCCGGTCGCTGGAGGAGGTCTTCATCCGCCTCGGCCTGCCCTACAAGGTGGTGGGCGGGGTGCGCTTCTACGAGCGCAAGGAGGTCCGCGACATCGTGGCCTACCTGCGAGTGCTGGCCAACCCCGACGACGAGGCCAGCATGCGGCGCATCCTCAACACCCCGCGCCGCGGCATCGGCGACCGGGCCGAGGCCTGCGTGGCCGCGCACGCCGAGCGCAACCGGGTCAGCTTCGCCCAGGCCCTGCGCGACGGTGCCCGCGGCGACGTCGCGCTGCTGAACACCCGGTCCCAGCGGGCCATCGGCTCCTTCGTGGAGCTGCTGGACGGGCTGCGCACCCTGCTCAACGGCGACGGCAACACCCCCGGCGTGGACATCGCCGCGCTCACCGAGGCGGTCCTGGACCGCACCGGCTACCGGGCCGAGCTGGAGGCCAGCAGCGACCCGCAGGACGAGTCCCGGCTGGACAACCTCACCGAGCTGGTCAGCGTGGCCCGGGAGTTCGCCGAGGAGGCCGGCGGGGTGGACACCGTCGACCTGGCGGCCGCCGAGGAGGGGCTGCCGCAGCCTGGCTCGCTGGCCGCCTTCCTGGAGCGGGTGTCGCTGGTGGCCGACGCCGACCAGCTGCCGGAGTCCGGCGAGGGCGTGGTCACCCTGATGACGCTGCACACCGCCAAGGGCCTGGAGTTCCCCGTCGTGTTCGTCACCGGCTGGGAGGACGGGCAGTTCCCGCACATGCGGGCGCTCGGCGACCCGCAGGAGCTGTCCGAGGAGCGGCGGCTGGCCTACGTCGGCATCACCCGGGCCCGCCAGCGCCTGTACCTCTCGCGGGCGATGGTCCGCTCCGCCTGGGGCCAGCCGATGACCAACCCCGCCTCCCGCTTCCTGCAGGAGATCCCGGAGCACCTCATCGACTGGCGACGCCTGGAGCCGCAGCGCACCTCCTCGGGCCGCTCCCTGGGCGGCGACCGCACGGGCAGCGACTCCGCCCAGGCCGGGCTCTCGGCGCGCGGCATGCGCAGCACCGGGTTCAGCGGCTGGGGCAGTGGCGGGGGCGGCAGCAAGCAGGGTCTGGTGCTGGCCGTCGGCGACCGGGTCAGCCACGACAAGTACGGCCTGGGCACGGTGATCGCCGCCGACGGGGTGGGCCCGCGCGCCACCGCCACCATCGACTTCGGCACCTCGGGCACCGTCCGGCTGATGCTCATCGGCGGCGTGCCCATGGTGAAGCTCTAGTCCGGGCCCCGCGAGCGAGGCCCTACCGCACGGACAGGCCGTGCAGCGCCAGCCACGGCAGCGGGTCAAGCTTCAGCGGACCCAGGTGGATCTCGAAGTGCAGGTGCGGCCCGGTGGACTGGCCCCGGTTGCCCATGGTGGCGATGAGGTCGCCGGCGCGGACCTGCTGGCCCACCGCCGTGCGGATCTCGTCCACGTGGCCGTAGACGGCGACCGTGCCGTCGGTGTTCTGCACCCGCACCCACAGCCCGAACCCGTTGGCCGCGCCGGCGTCGATCACCACGCCGTCGGCCACCGAGACGATGGGCGTGCCGATGGCGTTGGCGATGTCGATGCCGGCGTGCTCGGTGCCCCAGCGGTGGCCGTAGCCGGAGGTGAAGGTGCCGACCGCGGGCAGCACGTACAGCGGGCGACGAGCCTCGGCCTCGCGTGCGGCCCGGGCTGCGCTCATCCGCTCGCTCTTGACCAGCTGGTCCAGGGCGACGACGTCAGCGGCCTTGGCCACCGGCAGCACGTTGGGGGAGGCCGCCGCGTCCAGGCGCGTGCTGTCCAGGCTGGCGCTGCGCACGGTGGCGGCAGCTCCGGTGGTGCCGGCGAGCGGGGTGGCCGGTCCGGCGGCCAGCGAGACCGGCCCGGAGGCAGCGGTGGTGCTGGCGGCGACGGGAGCCTGGGTCAGGTGGCCCACGGCGACCGCGGCCCCGACGGTGAGGAAGGCGGTGGCCACCCGGCCCCGCAGCAGGGGCGAGGTGGCGGCCCGGTGACGGGCCACGCCGGTGCGCGGGTAGGCGGCGATGGCCTGCAGGATGTCGTGCGGTGTGGCGTCGACCGGGGGCGAACCCTGGGCCGAGCCGAGTGCTGGGGTGGAGCTGCGACCACCAGTGCTGCGGTGACCAGTACTGCGATGACGCGCCAAGACCTGCCCTATCGTCCGCGATGACGTCCAGGCACAGCCGGGGGCCAGTCAGACTCGGAGCGTCGGAACCTGGTGCCTCGGAACCTGCTCGTTGCCTGTCCGTGACCATCTCGTGATGTCGTGTGTCGTCACGCTAACTAGCAGTCACATTGGGCGCAAGCACCTCTCCCGGCGCAGCGGCCGGGGGTGAGTGATCCCACAGCGTGGGGGGAGCCCGGCGGTGTGGGAGGTGGGGCGGCGCTGGGCGAGCGGTTAGCGTCCCTCCCGTGTCAGCGCCCAACCTGGAGACCAACCACCCTGCCGCCGTGCGCGGACCCGACCTGGCGGTGGGCGTCGGGGGCACCGCGGTCGCCGCCACCACCGCCCTGATCGGCGGGGTGGCCGTCGCCTGTGCCCCGCTGCTGGAGGTGGTCACCTCGGTGGCCGCCCCGGCCGGTCCGCAGGGCCTGGCGGCCGCGGTCACCGCGCTGCTGGCCGTGGGGACGCCCCTGCTGGCGCTGTGGCTGCTGCGTGGCGGGCGCGTGGTGGGAGCGGTGGGAGTGCTGCTCGGCTGGGCCGGCGCGAGCCTGGCTGCCGCCGTGCTCGACCTGCAGCTGTTCACCGGCGCGATCGACGCCAACCGCCTCGAGCTCTTCCGGCCCACCGGCGCCGCAGCCCTCGAGGCGGGGGCGGGCGTGGTGGCCGTGCTGGTCGGCCACGTGCTGGCGGTGCTCGGCGGCGGGCTGGCCCTGTGGACGCTGCGCCGCACCGCCCTGCTGGACGACCCGGACGTCTTCGACATCGGGCTGCTGGGTGGCGGTGAGCAGGAGGCCCGCGGCACCTCGCTGGCGGGCAAGGCCGGGCGGGGCACCACCGCCCTGGTGATGGTGGCGGCGGCGGTCACGGCCGCCGCGGTGTTCGCCCCGCCGCTGCGCTCGACGGACCCGGTGATCCTGGTCGGCAGCGTCGTGGAGTCACCCGGCCCGGTGCTGCTGGGCTCTGCCCTGCTCGCGCTGGCGGTGCTGGTCACCGTGGCGCTCGCGCTCGTCTCCACCAGTGCTGCCGCCGGGGCCGGCGCGGTCGCCGGGGTCGCCCTGGGGGCGCTGGCCGTCCTCGCACCACGGCTGGTGGCCGGCACGCTGCTCGATCGACTCGGCGCCGGCGCCGGCTCGCTGGTGGGCACCGCGGGGGCTCTGCTGCTGGCTGGCTGCGCCCTGCTGCTGGTGCGCCGCAGCCGGTTCGGCACCCCACGCTCGGCCACGGAGCGGGCGGCCACCGAGGTGCAGCTCCCTGCGCTGTCGCGGCTGCACCGGCTGGCCGGCGGCAGCGCGGTGGCTGCCGGCGCGGTCGCCGTGGTGGCGGCGCTGCTGCCGGTGCTGGCGGTCCCCGCCGGCGTGCCGCAGCCGGACGTGCACGCGGTGCGGGTGCTGCTGCTGGCCGGGGTGCTGCTGGCCGCGGCCGGCGTGGCCATGCTGCCCAGCGAGCTCGGTGCGGAGGTGCGGCCGGTGGTCGCGGTGCTGTGGGCGGCGCCGCTGCTGGGGGCCGGCGGAGTGCTGGAGGCCGTGCGCGTGGCCGTGAGCGTGCCGGGTGTGGGCCTGGGCGCCGGCGCCTGGCTGACCGTGCTCAGCGTGCTGCTCGCCGGGGTGGCCGGTGCCGCCGCGGGCCTGGCGGGGGCGGTGGAGCGCGACGAGGTGGACCTCTCCCACCAGCGCGACCCGCTTCCCGGGGTGCGGACCTGCGCGGGCGTGGCTGCAGCTGCGGCGCTGCTCGGCCTCGGACTTCCGCTCTACTCCGGCGGAGAGGCGGAGGCGGCAGCGATCTTCTCCACCAGCTGGGGGTGGGACACCTGGACGCTGGCGGTGGTGGCGCTGACGGTGCTCAGCGCCCTGGGGGTGGCCACGAGCGCCCGGCTGCCGCGAGCGCTGGCCCTGCTCGCCGGGGTGGAGCTGGTGCTGGTGGTGCACCTGCTCAGCTGGCCGCTCACCGCCAGCCGGCTGCCCGACCCGACGGTCGGCCTCGGCGTGGTGCTCACCGGCCTGGCGATGGTGGTCACCGCGGTCCTCGCGGTGGCGCTCCACCGGCAGGGCACGCAGCGCCCGGTCGCGGAGGAGTCGTGATCCGGGTGCTGCTGGCCGGGCTCGGTCCCGAGCCCGAGACGGAGGGCGAGGGCGGGGGCCGCGTCTCGGCGGCGGCGGTGGCTCGGGCGCTCCGCAACGCCGGGTTCGAGGTCGTCCTCGCCGGCTGGGACCACGCCGTCGAGCACGTGCTGGGCAGCGCGCTGCAGGAGGACGTCGACGCGGTGGGGCTGCTGCAGGCCACCGTCGCCGACCGCGCGGAGCTCGTGGCTCGGCTCGCCGAGCAGGGAGCGGCGGACATCGGCGTGCTCGCGCTCACCCCGGAGGCAGCGGCGGAGTCCGACCTGGACGGTGTCCTGCCCGCGTCGGCCGACGCCGATGCCGTGCCGCGCTGGGTGTTCGAGCACGTCGGCCCGGCCTCCTGAGTGGAGCGGCGCCGAGCCGGATGACGGGTGACCTGGACCACTAGCGCGACCCGCCATCCCCGCTGCGGGGCCAGACGTCGATAATGTGCCCCGAGGATCCGGCCATCCCCTGGTCGGGCGTCAACGTAGACGAGATGGTGAGCTGATGGATCTCTTCGAATACCAGGCGAAGGACCTTTTCGCCAAGCACGGAGTACCGACCACCCCCGGCCGGGTCGCTGAGACCGCCGAGGAGGCCAAGACCATTGCCGAGGAGATCGGCAAGCCCGTCATGGTCAAGGCCCAGGTGAAGGTCGGTGGGCGTGGCAAGGCCGGTGGCGTCAAGTACGCCGCCACCGCCGAGGACGCGCACAAGGAAGCCCAGAACATCATCGGCATGGACATCAAGGGCCACGTCGTGCCCAACGTCCTGGTCGCCGAGGCGAGCGACATCGCCGCCGAGTACTACATCTCCTTCCTGCTCGACCGCACCAACCGCACGTTCCTCGCGATGTGCTCGGTCGAGGGTGGAGTCGAGATCGAGGTCACGGCCGAGGAGAACCCCGACGCGCTGGCCAAGGTGCCCGTGGACGCGAACAAGGGTGTCGACCTGGCCACCGCGCGCAGCATCGCCGAGAAGGGTGGACTGCCCGCCGAGGTGCTCGACTCCGCGGCCGAGTGCATCACCAAGCTGTGGGACGTCTTCGTCAACGAGGACGCGCTCCTCGTCGAGGTGAACCCGCTGGTGCGCACCCCGGACGACCGGATCCTGGCCCTCGACGGCAAGGTCACCCTGGACGCCAACGCGGACTTCCGCCACGCCGACCACGCCGACCTGGAGGACAAGGGTGCAGCTGACCCACTCGAGGCCAAGGCGAAGGCCAAGGGCCTGAACTACGTCAAGCTCGACGGCGAGGTCGGGATCATCGGCAACGGCGCCGGTCTGGTCATGTCCACCCTGGACGTCGTCGCCTACGCGGGCGAGGACTTCGGTGGCGTCAAGCCCGCCAACTTCCTGGACATCGGTGGCGGCGCCTCGGCGCAGGTCATGGCGGACGGCCTGGACGTCATCCTCGGTGACCCGAGCGTGAAGAGCGTCTTCGTCAACGTCTTCGGTGGCATCACCTCCTGCGACGCGGTCGCCAACGGCATCGTGCAGGCGCTGGAGATGCTCGGTGACTCGGCTACCAAGCCGCTGGTCGTCCGTCTGGACGGCAACAACGTCGACGAGGGTCGACGCATCCTCGCCGAGGCCGCGCACCCGCTGGTGCAGCAGGCCGACACCATGGACGGCGCGGCCAGCAAGGCTGCCGAGCTCGCGGCCGCGAAGTAAGGGAATCGATCACTGTGGCTATTTTCCTGACCAAGGACAGCAAGGTCATCGTCCAGGGCATCACCGGCTCGGAGGGCACCAAGCACACCCGCCGCATGGTCGCCTCCGGCACCAACGTCGTGGGCGGTGTCAACCCGCGCAAGGCGGGCACTGACGTCGACGGCATCCCGGTGTTCGCCAGCGTCGCCGAGGCCATGAAGGAGACCGGCGCCGACGTCAGCGTCATCTTCGTGCCGCCGGCGTTCGCCAAGGCTGCCGTCGTCGAGGCCATCGACGCCGAGATCGGCCTCGCCGTGGTCATCACCGAGGGCATCCCGGTGCACGACTCGGCCGGCTTCTGGGCCTACAACGTGGAGCAGGGCGAGAAGACCCGCATCCTCGGCCCCAACTGCCCCGGCATCATCAGCCCCGGACAGTCCAACGCCGGGATCATCCCGTCCAACATCGCCGAGTCCGGCAAGATCGGGCTGGTCTCCAAGTCCGGCACGCTGACCTACCAGATGATGTACGAGCTGCGTGACTTCGGCTTCTCCACCGCCGTGGGCATCGGCGGCGACCCGGTCATCGGGACCACCCACATCGACTGCCTCAAGGCGTTCGAGGAGGACCCCGACACCGCGGCCATCGTGATGATCGGTGAGATCGGTGGCGACGCCGAGGAGCGTGCCGCCGACTACATCAAGGAGCACGTGACCAAGCCCGTCGTGGGCTACGTCGCCGGCTTCACCGCCCCCGAGGGCAAGACCATGGGCCACGCTGGCGCCATCGTGTCCGGCTCCTCGGGCACCGCGCAGGCCAAGCAGGACGCTCTCGAGGCCGCCGGGGTCAAGGTCGGCAAGACGCCGTCCGCCACCGCGGACCTGATGCGCGAGATCATGAAGTCCCTGTAGCACTTCGTGCTGCACGGCTGATCATCAGCGCAGATCGTCGCTGAACGGGCCGACTCCCTCCGGGGGGTCGGCCCGTTCTCGTCCCGGATGAGGGTGACGATCCGTTACCGTGGGCGAGAATGATGCCGTTCCAGGCGGCTGCGGCGCGCAGAGATGCTCCGCAGCAACCTGTTCCGGCAGACCACTGCCTCTACAGACACGGAGAAGTGATGACCTACCAACCTTCCAGCGCGGGTCAGGGCTCGTCCGCCCCCGCGGGCGCAGGCCGGCCCGGAACGGGTGCTGACGTCGGTCTCGGGCGGCTGCTCGGCCTGGTGGCCGCCGGCCTCGGCCTGCTCGTCCTGCTGCTCGGCTTCCTGCCCCACATCAAGTCCAGCGCCAGGGGCTCGGACTCCAGCGGCAACTTCTACGAGGCGGGCAACGCTGGCCCGCTCGTGGTGCTCTTCATCGCCGGCCTGCTCCTGGCGCTCCCGCTGCTGCCCCGGCAGGAGCGGTACACCGGCCTGGCCGCCGTGCTCGGCGTCTCCGGCTTCATCTACCTGGTCTTCTCCACCATCGGTGCGGCGACCGCCAGCGACGGCACGGACCTGGCCTGGGGCAACTACCTCGAGCTCGTGCTCGGTCTCGTGCTCATGCTCGTGACCGTCGGTGCGCTGCTTCTCGAGCTCGGCGTGGTCAAGGCACCGCGGAAGTCCAGCCAGGGCGCCGGTGGCGCCGGCCAGTTCGGTCAGTCCGGGCAGCAGGGCCAGTTCGGCCAGTTCGGCCAGGGCGGCGCCCAGCAGCAGCAGTCCTACGGCCAGCCGCAGCAGGGCGGCTACTACGGCGAGGCGCCGCAGCAGCAGCAGCCTTACGGGCAGGCTCAGCAGCCCTACGGCCAGCAGCAGTCCTACGGCCAGCAGCCCTACGGCCAGCAGGGCCAGGAGCAGTCGTGGCCGCAGGACAACCCCGAGCAGGGGCAGCCGTCCGGGTCGTACGCGCCCCCGACGCAGGCGTTCGGCGCCACCCCCGCGGAGGGCTCCGGCCCGCACCCCCGTGACTCGCAGTACGGGCAGCCCAACCAGCAGTAGCTGCTACTGAACACTCGAACACCCGGACGGGGCACCACGCAGCACGCGTGGTGCCCCGTTCGGCGTTCGGCGCGCCTGCCCAGCGGTGCCCGGCCGCGGTGCAATCCTTGCAAGAGTGACTGCTCTGCTCGAACGCCCCGACCGCAACGACTCCGGCTCCAGGGGCGCTGAGCGGTCGAGGGGGGCCGAGCTGCGCGGCCTGCTCGCAGTCGCGGTGGGGCCCGCGGGTGCCTCCGCCGCCATCGCCGCCGCGCTGGTCCTGCTTACCTTGGTCACTGCGGGTGCCCAGCTGGGCGGGGTGGCCGCGTCCACCGCGATGACGTGGCTCGCCATGCACCAGGTCCCCGTCACCCTCGGCGGCGGCGTGCTCGGCGTGCTGCCGCTGCTGCCCACCGCGCTGCTGGTGTGGGCCACGGCCCGCAGCACTGCCGCGGCGCTGCGCCACGACCACGACCCGCGCCGGGCGCTGGGCGCGGCGGTGGCGGGCCCGGTGGTGCTCGCGGGCCTCGCCCTGGCCCTGGTGCGCACCCAGTCCGCTGACCTGCCGCTGGAGAGCCCCAACCCGGTGGTGGCCCTGCTCGCGGTCGCCGGGGTGCACCTGCTCGGCGCGCTGCTCGGTGCGGCCGCGCAGCCGCGGCTGCGCGAGTGGGCACTGGCCCCGCTGCCCGGCTGGTTGTCCGCGGCGCTGCTGCTGGTCCCGCGGGCGGTGGCCGAGCTGGTGCTCGGCGCCGCGGTGCTCACCGTCCTCAGCCTGCTGCTCTCCCTCGGCACGGTCGCCGACCTGGTCTCCAGCGGCGGGGGCTTGGTTGGCGGGCTGGGCCTGGTGGTGCTGTCCCTCGGCTACCTCCCCAACGTGGTCCTCGGTGCCGTCTCGGTGGCGGTGGGCCCCGGCGCGGTGCTCGGGCAGAGCACGGTGACGGCCTTCGGCTCGGTGGATGCGCCCCTGCCCGCCCTGCCCGTGCTGGCCGCGGTGCCCTTCGGCAGCGGCTCCTGGTGGTGGCCGGTGGTGCTGGTGGTGCCGGTGGTGGTGGCTGCCCGGCTGGGCGCCCGGGTGGTGCGCGCAGCCGGCGGGGACACCGGTGGTGGCCGGCAGCGATCGGTGCTCGCGGTGCTGGGCGCCACGGCGGTGCTCGCCGGACTCGTGGTGGCGCTGCTGGGGGCGCTGGCCGGGGGCACCCTGGGTTCCGGGACGCTGTCGCCGGTGGGTGTTCCGGTGCTCGCCCTGGGCGGGGCCACGGCGGCGTGGTTGCTGCTGGTGAGCGCCAGCGTGGCGCTGCTGCGCGAGCACGACGAGCCGGAGCGCGCCGAGCGGAAGGCGGCCAAGGCCGAGGCTGTCACGGTGCGGAAGGCGGCCAAGAAGGTCAAGCCGCACAAGGTCAAGCCGCACAAGGTAAAGCCAGTGAAGACCGCCGAGGAGAAGGCGAAGCTGCGGGCGAGTCGCCCGTCGCGGCGGGCTGGCAAGCCGTCCACGGCAGAGGCCGCCAAGGCGGCGCGGGTCGAGCGGTTGTCCAAGGCCGAGGAGAAGGGGCGCCGCGGCTCCCAGGACTGACCAGCCCCTTCCGGACCGACCTGGACGGAAGCGGCGTCCTGGGTGCCGTCTAGGCTGACGACCAGTCCGCGCCCGGGCTGTCCGTCGAGTAGCCAGGAGTTCTGCCCTGAACGCGCCCCGCGAGGATCAACCGCCGGTCGCCGGGGCACCGGCCCGCGTCGTCGTCCTCGTCTCGGGTGCCGGCAGCCTGATGCAGGCGCTGGTCGCTGCCGCCGGTTCTGCCGAGCACCCCTTCCAGGTGGTCGCCGTGGGCACCGACCGTGACTGCCCCGCTGTGCAGCACGCCACCGACGCCGGCCTGGCCGCCTTCACCGTCCGCCTCGGCGACCACCCGGACCGCGGGGCGTGGGACCACGCGCTCGCCGACGCCGTCGCCGCGCACGCCCCCGACCTGGTGGTCTCCGCCGGCTTCATGAAGGTGCTCGGCCCGGCGTTCCTGGCTCGCTTCGGCGGGCGCACCCTCAACACCCACCCCGCGCTGCTGCCGTCGTTCCCCGGCGCGCACGCGGTGTCCGACGCCCTGGCCTACGGGGTGAAGGTGAGTGGCTCCACCGTGCACCTGGTGGACGCCGGTGTGGACACCGGTCCGATCCTGGCGCAGGAGGCGGTGGCGGTCCTCGACGACGACGACGAGGCGAGCCTGCACGAGCGCATCAAGGTTGTGGAACGACGGCTGCTGGTGGACGTGGTGTCCGCCGTGG
The DNA here is from genome assembly GCF_058133575.1 of Rhodococcus sp. Z13_19A. NCBI lineage: Bacteria > Bacillati > Actinomycetota > Actinomycetes > Mycobacteriales > Nocardiaceae > Rhodococcus > Rhodococcus sp. Z13_19A. Next base: position 192,846 of record NZ_JBYUNN010000001.1, on the reverse strand, counting down.
CCGCCAGAGGAATCAGCACCGACGGACGGAAGGCCCGAATCCATGAGTGAGGCAGCCCAGATGAGTGGTACGCGAAAGTCCGTCCGGCGTGCGCTGGTCAGCGTCTACGACAAGACGGGGCTCGCCGAGCTCGCGCAGGGGCTGCACGCCGCGGGAGTCGAGCTGGTCTCCACCGGGTCCACCGCCCAGCAGATCGCCGCCGCCGGTGTCCCGGTGACCCCGGTGGAGGAGCTCACCGGCTTCCCCGAGTGCCTGGACGGTCGGGTCAAGACGCTGCACCCCCGCGTGCACGCCGGCCTGCTCGCCGACACCCGTCGCCCCGAGCACCTCGCCCAGCTGGAGGAGCTCGGTGTCGCCGCCTTCGAGCTGGTGGTGGTGAACCTCTACCCCTTCACCGCGACCGTGGCCTCCGGGGCCAGCCCGGACGAGTGCGTGGAGCAGATCGACATCGGCGGGCCGTCCATGGTGCGTGCCGCCGCCAAGAACCACCCGTCGGTGGCCGTGGTGGTCGACCCGCAGCGCTACGCCGAGGTGCTCGACGCGGTGTCGGCCGGGGGCTTCACGCTGGGCGAGCGCACCGCGCTGGCCGCGGACGCCTTCCGCCACACCGCCAGCTACGACGTCGCCGTCGCCACCTGGATGGGCTCGGTGCTGGCGCCGGAGCCGGACCAGCTGTTCCCGGCGTGGAGCGGGCAGACCTGGGAGCGCTCGGCAGTGCTGCGCTACGGCGAGAACCCGCACCAGGCCGCGGCGCTGTACGCCCAGCCCGGTGCGCCCGCCGGCCTGGCCCAGGCCGAGCAGCTGCACGGCAAGGAGATGTCCTACAACAACTACACCGACTCCGACGCCGCCTGGCGGGCCGCCTGGGACCACGAGGGGCCGTGCGTGGCGATCATCAAGCACGCCAACCCCTGTGGCATCGCCGTGTCCGCCCTGGACGGTGCCGGGGCCATCGCTGAGGCACACCGCAAGGCCCACGCGTGCGACCCGGTGAGCGCCTTCGGCGGGGTGATCGCGGCCAACCGCGAGGTGACCGTGGAGATGGCCGAGCAGGTGGCGGAGATCTTCACCGAGGTGATCGTCGCGCCGTCCTACGCCGACGGTGCGCTGGAGGTGCTCAGCCGCAAGAAGAACGTGCGCATCCTGGTGGCACAGGCGCCGGAGCGCGCCGGCACCGAGCTGCGACCCATCTCCGGCGGCGCCCTGCAGCAGCAGCGCGACATCCTCGACGCTCCGGGCGACGACCCGCAGAGCTGGACGCTGGCCACCGGTGAGCCGGCCGACGCCCAGACGCTGGCCGACCTGGTCTTCGCCTGGCGTGCCTGCCGTGCGGTCAAGTCCAACGCCATCCTGCTCGCCGCCGACGGCGCCAGCGTGGGCGTGGGCATGGGTCAGGTCAACCGGGTGGACGCCGCCCAGCTGGCGGTGCAGCGGGCAGGGGAGCGGGCCACCGGGTCGGTGGGGGCCTCCGACGCCTTCTTCCCGTTCCCGGACGGGCTGCAGGTGCTCATCGACGGTGGGGTGCGGGCCGTGGTCCAGCCCGGCGGCTCGGTGCGCGACAACGAGGTGATCGCGGCGGCGCAGGAGGCCGGCATCACCATGTACCTCACCGGGGCACGGCACTTCGCCCACTGAGCTCGGGTCTTGCCCGATGGTTGTGACCCAGGTTACATTCGCGACTGGAACCGGTTCTAGTCCTGCTGGTCCCGCCCCTGTGGACCGAGCAGAGCTGGGTGGTCGTCGTGACCTTGGAGAAGCACCGCATCACCACTACGGCGCGCTCGTTCGCGTCGCTGCAGGAGCCGCTGCGGGCCTGGCTGGCGGATCGGGTCGGTGACGCCACGGCGGAGCTGACCGTCGCCGACCAGGACGACGTGATGGGCTTCTCCAGCGCCTCGGTGCTCTTCGACGCCAGCTGGACGGTGGACGGGCGCAGGCACAGCGGGTCGTTCGTGGCCCGCACCGCGCCGGAGTCCACCGCCATGCTGGTCTTCCCGCGCTACGACATGGCCCAGCAGTTCGAGATCCTGCGGCGGGTGGCCGCGCTCAGCGACGTGCCGGTGCCCGGGCTGTGGTGGCTGGAGACCGACCCGGCGGTGCTGGGGGCGTCGTTCTTCGTGATGGAGCGCGCCTACGGGCAGGTGCCACCGGACAACCTGCCCTACGTCTTCGACAGCTGGGTGCTCGACGCCACTCCTGAGCAGCGCCAGCGCCTGCAGGACAGCACGCTGCAGGTGCTGGCGGACATCCACGCCATCGGGGAGCCCGAGACCGTCTTCGACGACCTGTGCCCCGGCGACCCGGCCCAGGCGTTGCGTCGCCACGTCGACGACCAGCACGCCTACTACCGGTGGGCGCTGCTGGACGACGGCATCCGGGTGCCGATCATCGACCGGGCCTTCGCCTGGCTGGAGCAGCACTGGCCGGCCGAGCCCGGGCCCAACGTGCTGCTGTGGGGCGACGCCCGCATCGGCAACGTGATGTACCAGGACTTCGAGCCGGTGGCGGTGTTCGACTGGGAGATGGCCGCGGTCGGCCCGCGCGAGATCGACGTCGCCTGGTTCATCTTCCTGCACCGCTTCTTCCAGGACTTCGCCGACATGGCCGGGGTGCCCGGGCTGCCGGACTTCCTGCGTCGCAGCGACGTGGTGCGCAGCTACGAGCAGGCCTCCGGCGCCACGGTGGCCGACCTGGACTTCTACCTGGTCTACGCCGCCCTGCGCCACGCCATCGTGATGGCCCGCATCAAGCGTCGCAGCATGCACTTCGGCGAGGACACCCTGCCGGAGGACCCGGACGACTTCGTCATGCACCGAGTGGCGATGGAGAAGCTGCTGGCCGGCACCTACGGCTGGTCCTGACCCCCTCCTGCGACATCCCTCCTGCGACATCCCTCCTGCGACATCCCTCCTGACGGAAGAGACGACCCATGCCCTCTCCGCTCGACGAGCTCCCCATCCACCAGGCCCCGCTGACGATGGACCGCGTGGCCAGCAGCGACCGGAACTTCTACGACCGGTCCTACCTCAACGCGCACAACCAGGACGGCGGGATCTTCCTGGTCACCGGCTTCGGGGTGTACCCCAACCTGGGGGTCACCGACGCCTTCCTCACCGTGCGGCGCGACGACTGCCAGCACGTGGTGCGCTTCTCCGACGCGCTCACCGAGCGCAGCCTGGACCTGGCGGTGGGCGGGTACCGCATCGAGGTGCTGGAGCCGCTGAAGATGCTGCGACTGGTGTGCGAGCACGAGACGCTGAGCGCGGACATCACCTGGACCGGCGCGTTCCCGGCGGTGGACGAGGAGCCGCACCTGATGCTGAGCGGGGCGCGCCCCACCCTGGACGCGCAGCGCTTCGCCCAGCTGGGCACCTGGAGCGGAACCCTGTCCATCGCCGGGGAGGACGTCGCGGTGACCCCGGACGTGTGGTCGGGGACCAGGGACCGTTCCTGGGGCATCCGTCCGGTGGGGGAGGGCGAGCCCGCGGGCCGGGCCGCGGCCGAGCCGGCCGAGGGGTTCTGGTGGCTGTACGTGCCGCTGCGCTTCGACGACTTCGCGGTGGTGGTGATCATCCAGGAGCGCCCGGACGGCTACCGCACCCTCAACGACGCCAAGCGGATCTGGCCGGACGGGCGGGTGGAGCAGCTGGGCTGGCCGCGGCTGGACATCACCTACCGCTCCGGCACGCGCCACCCCGAGCGTGCTCGCCTGCACCTCACGGCGGGCGACGGCTCCCCGGTGACCATCGACGTGGAGACGGTGAACCACGTGGCGCTGCACGTGGGCGCGGGCTACGGCGGCGACCCGGACTGGACGCACGGACAGTGGAAGGGGGCGGGCTGGGTGCAGGCGCAGGCCTACGACCTCACCGACCCCGAGGTGGTCGCCCGGGTGCCCTGGGGCGTGATCGACCACGTCGCGCGGGCCACCTGCGACGGGGCCGTGGGGTGGGGGATGCTCGAGCACGCCAGCATCGGTCGGCACGACCCCAGCGGGTTCGTCGACTACTCCTCGGTGGCCGACTGAGGGATGGAGCGGCGGTCTGCGCGGGTCTGGCCGGCGGCATCCGCTGCGAGGATCTGCTCGACCAGGATGTCGGCGTGCCCCGCGTGGCGGGCGAGCTCCTCGATCATGTGCGCGCAGATCCAGGAGAAGCTGACCGCGCCGCGGCGGTAGTGGACGAAGAGGTCATCGTCGGCGACGGTCCGGGCGATCGCCCGCGACCGGGCGGCAGCGGCCTCGTACTCGGCGATCACCTGGGTCAGGGTCTGCTCCGGCGGCACCAGCCAGCCGCCGTCATCACCCCTGGCGTAGCCGTCGCACTGGCCCTCTGCCAACCCACCGATGGTGCGCTGGAACCACACCCGCTCAGCGGCGGCGCAGTGCTTGACCAGTCCTGCCGGCGTGGTCAGCGAGGGCACCAGCCGCCGGCGGCTCTGTTCGTCGGTGAGCGGCTGCACCGCTCGGACCAGGGCCGCGCGGTTGGACTCGAGGACCGCTTCCCACTCCGTGCGCAGCACCCGACCAGGCTAGGTGGGGCAGGGCCGCCCCACGACTCGGGTCCTGCTCCGCGGACATCTCGGCACGGCCCGAGCGCCTCGCCCTCGCCCTCGGTCGTGCTCCGGTGATCCGCCGGATCCGCACTTGACGGAGCGCCCTCCGAGGGGGTGTACTTGGTCCACGTTCGAACACACGTTCGAACAAGTGAGTCAGTGCAGTTGTTGGTGTGCGCCGTGCCTTCCCCGCGGTACCTGCCCAGCGGTTGGGGATGTGCGGAGGTGGTGTGGTGATGACGGCTGCTCTGACGGTGCCGGCAGGTGCGGGCGAGGCTACCCGCGAGGAGCGGCTCGCGGCGCTGCGACGGCTGGTGGCTGTGCCGGGGAAGGGCGCAGGTGCCAACGCCGCCGAGGTGTCGCGGCCCCGTCCGGTGCTGCCCGTGCCGGAGGCGCTGGCCGCCCTGCTGCCTCGGGGTGGGCTCACCCGCGGCACGGTGGTCTCGGTCAGTGGCGCCACCTCCTTGCTGGTCGGGCTGATCGCGTCGGTGACGGCGGCGGGCAGCTGGGCGGCGGTGGTGGGCCGGCCCAGCCTGGGTCTGCTCGCGGCGCAGGAGATGGGGGCCGACCTCGGCCGGGTGGCGCTGGTGCCCGAGCCCGGCGAGGACCCGGTGGACGTGGCCGCGGTGCTGCTCGACGGGATGGACCTGGTGGTGCTCGACCTGGGCGGGGCCACCGTGGCGCCCACCCGGGCCCGCGGGCTGGTGGCCCGGGCCCGGCACCGAGGCGGGGTGCTGGTGGTCACCGGGGGCACCTGGCCGGGTGCTGAGCTGCAGCTTCGGGCCCAGGTCAGCGGGTGCCGCGGGCTGGGTCGGGGGCACGGCCGGCTGCGCAGCCGGGAGCTGGCGGTGCAGGTGCGTGGACGCGGGCAGGCGGTGCGGGCTCGGGGCACCCACGTGGTGCTCGGGGCCGGGACCCCCTCCACGGTGCAGTGGCAGGGCGGTGCTCCCGCAGCCGCCCCTGGGCCCCTGCCCCCTGGATCCGTCCCGGTGCGGGCGGTGCGCGCGTGAGCGGACCGGAGGAGGTGACGCGGCGGCGGTCCCGGACGCTGGCGGTGTGGTGCCCGGACTGGCCGGCCGTCACCGCCGCCACCGCCGCCGGTCTCTCGGCCGCGGCGCCGGTGGCGGTGGTCTCGGCCAACCGGGTGGTGGCCTGCACGGCTGGTGCCCGGGCCGACGGGGTGCGCCGGGGGCTGCGTCGGCGGGAGGCGCAGGGCCGGTGCCCGGAGCTGCACGTGGTGACGGTCGACGCCGACCGCGACGCCCGGTTCTTCGAGCCGGTGGTGGCGGCCGTGGACGCACTCGCCCCCGGGGTGGAGATCCTGCGCCCGGGGTTGCTGGTGCTCGCCGCGCAGGGGCCGGCAGGCTACTTCGGCGGTGAGGAGGCGGCGGCCGAGCGGTTGGTGGACGAGGTGTCCGGGGTGGGGGTGGAGTGCCAGGTGGGCATCGCCGACGCGATGTCCACCGCGGTGGTGGCGGCCCGCACCGGCCGAGTGGTTCCGCCCGGCGGGGGTGCGGAGTTCCTGGCCCCGCTGCCGGTGGCCGAGCTGGCCCGCGAGCCGAGCCTGGCCGCCCCGGCCCGGGTGGAGCTGGTGGACCTGCTGCGCCGGCTGGGCCTGCACACCGTGGGGGACTTCGCCGCGCTCACCGCCACCGACGTGGCGTCGCGCTTCGGTGCTGACGCCGTGCTGGCCCACCGCAGCGCGCGCGGGCTGGCCGAGCGTCCCCCTGCCGCCCGCCGGGCCCCGGTGGAGCTGGAGGTGGAGCTGGACTGCGACCCACCGGTGGAGCGGGTGGACGCCGCGGCGTTCGCCGGCCGCGCGCTGGCGCAGCGGCTGCACGCCACGCTCTCGGCGGCCGGGGTGGCCTGCACCCGGTTGCTGGTGCGCGCCCGCACCGGCAACGGCGAGGAGCTGGCTCGCACCTGGCGCTGCGCGGAACCGCTCACCCCCGCGGGCACCGCTGACCGGGTGCGCTGGCAGCTGGACGGGTGGCTGACCGGGCGCAGCAGCTCCCGGCCGACCGCGGGAGTGGTGCTGCTGCGCCTGGAGCCGGTGGAGGTGGTCTCCGCCGGGGCCCTGCAGCTGGGGCTGTGGGGCGGGGTCGGCGAGGGCGACGAGCGGGCCCGGCGCGCCCTGGTGCGGGTGCAGGGCCTGCTCGGGGGGGACGCGGTGCAGGTGGGGGTGCCCAGCGGGGGCCGCGGGCCGGCCGAGCAGGTGACCCTGCTGCCCTGGGGTGACGAGCGGGTGCCCGCCGCCGACCCGGCCGCGCCGTGGCCGGGTCGCCTGCCCGCCCCTGCGCCGGCCACGGTTCCCCCGGAGCCGCTGGTGGTGGACCTGGTGGACGCCGCCGGGCTCCCGGTGGAGGTCACCGGCCGGGCGGAGGTCAGCGGGGAGCCGGTGGCCGCCCGCTACGACGGCCGGCTGCGGCCGGTGCTGGCGTGGGCCGGGCCCTGGCCGGTGGACGAGCGGTGGTGGGATCCCGCCGAGGCGCACCGGGCCGTGCGCGCCCAGGTGCTGCTCGGTGAGTCAGGTCCAGTCGAGTCAGGTCCAGGCGAGGCGGGCGCAGGGGAGCAGCTGGCGCTGTTGCTGCGGTGCTCGCAGGGCCGGTGGCAGCTGGAGGGTGTCTACGACTGAGCCGGCTGCTGGCCGGCCAGGCTCACTTGGTGTGCTTGGTCAGCTCGTCGGAGGAGCGCGGAGTGGGCTTGGCTCGCTTGGTGCGGCCCTTCTTGGTGCGGTCCTGGGCCAGCCGGTCCAGGTCGGCGAGCATCGCGTCGGCCCGGTCGCGCTCGGACTCGTAGTACTGCTCCGACCAGCGCAGCACCATCTCCGGGTAGGCCCAGCCGGGCTCCTCGGCGGCGCCCACCGCGTCGGCGACCGCCCGTACCCGCATCTTCTCCGACTGGTCGCGGTGCTCGGCCAGCACCTCGCGCAACCGGTCCGGGTCACCGAGGTGGCCCAGCCACATGCGCAGCATCACCCCGTGCTTGAGCACGGCGGGCTCCACCGGCGACTCGTTGGCCCAGTGGGCCACGGCCTCCCTGCCCTCCTCGGTGATGGAGTACAGCCGCTTGCCCCGCACGTCGTCCTTGCTCACCACGCGGGAGGTGGCGTAGCCGCAGTCCTCGAGCTTGCGCAGCTCGCTGTAGATCTGGCTGTAGGAGGGGGCCCAGTAGAAGAAGCGCAGGCTCCAGTCCGCCCACTTCTTGAGGTCGTAGCCGGAGAGCTCGGAGCCGAAGGACAGCAGACCCAGCACGGCCCAGCTCGTCGGCCGCAGCGAGGGGAACTCGGTCGCCGCGTCGTCATCTGCCATGGCACAGAACCTACCCGTTGGTAGCAACCGCCTGCCGGCGAACCGCCGCTAGACACTACTATTACTAATAGGTATAGTCCTCCGCGAACGTAAGCCCTCCTCGGGGGGCAGTCGGAACAACGCATCGGGGGATCACCCATGACCAGCACCGCTCCTGCGCCGCAGTCGGTCCACGACGTCCTCGTGGTGGGGGCGGGCTTCGCCGGCCTGTACGCCGTGCACCGCGCCCGCCAGGCCGGGCTGGACGTGCTGGCCGTGGAGGCGGGCACGGGCGTGGGAGGCACCTGGTTCTGGAACCGCTACCCGGGCGCCCGGTGTGACGTGGAGAGCGTCGACTACTCCTACTCCTTCGACGAGGACCTGCAGCAGAGCTGGATCTGGTCCGAGCGCTACGCCGGGCAGCCGGAGATCCTCGCCTACCTCGAGCACGTGGCCGACCGCTTCGACCTGCGCCGCGACATCGTGCTGGGCCAGCGGGTCACCAGCGCCCACCTGGACGAGGACACCGCGGTGTGGCACGTGGGCACCGACACCGGCCAGACCTACCTGGCTCGCTTCGTGCTGATGGCCACCGGCTGCCTGTCCGCGCTGAACAAGCCCGACATCCCCGGCACGGACAGCTTCGCCGGCGAGGTGTACTTCACCGCCGCGTGGCCGCAGCAGGAGCCTGACCTCACCGGAAAGCGGGTGGGGATCATCGGCACCGGCTCCTCGGGAGTGCAGTCGGTGCCGCTGCTGGCGGAGCGGGCCGCCTCGCTCACGGTGTTCCAGCGCTCGGCCAACTACAGCGTCCCCATGCCCAACCACGTGCTCACCCCCGCCGACCAGGAGCGCATCCGCGCCGAGTACCCCGCGCGGCGCAAGAAGTCCGCCTACGCACCGGCCGGGACTCCGCACGAGAGCTACCCGCACAACGCGCTGGAGCTCAGCGAGCAGGAGCGGCTGGCCGCGATGGAGGCGCGCTGGGCCGAGGGTGGGGTGCTCTTCGGCAAGACCTTCCCCGACCAGAACGCCAACCTCGCCGCCAACGACGTGGTCCGCGAGTTCGCCGAGGCCAAGATCCGCTCGGTGGTGGCCGACCCGGAGGTCGCCGACGCGCTGGTGCCCACCGACCACCCCATCGGCACCAAGCGGATCTGCACCGACATCGGTTACTACCAGACCTTCAACCAGCCCCACGTGCGGCTGGTGAACCTGCGCACCGACCCCATCGTGGAGATCACGCCCACCGGAGTCGTCACCGAGCACGACGTCCACGAGCTGGACGTGCTGGTCTACGCCACCGGGTTCGACGCCATGACCGGGGCGCTCCTGCGCATCGACATCCGCGGAGCCCGGGGCACCACCATCGCCGACGCCTGGGGTGCGGGCCCGATCACCTTCCTGGGCATGGCCATCCCCGGCCTGCCCAACCTGTTCAACCTCAGCGGTCCGGGCAGCCCCTCGGTGCTGGCCAACATGGTGCTGCACGCCGAGGCTCAGGTGGACTGGCTCGTCGACCTGGTGGCGAGCTGCCGGGAGCGGGGAGTGGCCACCGTCGAGGCACGGCGCGAGGCCGCCGAGGAGTGGACCGAGCACGTGGACGCCGTCGCGCAGGGGACACTGTTCCCGCAGGCCCGCTCCTGGTACATGGGAGCCAACATCGAGGGAAAGAAGCAGATGTTCATGCCCTACATCGGGGGCTTCGGCACCTACCGTCGGGCCTGCGACGAGGTGGCGGCCAAGGGCTACGAGGGCTTCACGCTCAGCTCGTGAGGCCCGTGTCGTCGCACGGGCGGTCGCCCGGGTGGATTGCGTCCTCGGGTGATTCAATGCCGGCATGAGTCCTGAGGGTCGGCCGACTCTGACCAGCCCGTTGCTGCCGGTTGCGACGACCTTGCCCGAGCTGTGCCGGCGGCGTGCCGTCACGCACGGGACGCGGCTGGCCGTGCGCGACACCGACCGCAGCCGCACGTACGCGGCGCTGGCCGAGCGGGCCGGGCAGATGGCCACCGCGCTCGCCGCCCGGGGCGTGCGGGCGGGGGACGCCGTGGTGGTGTGCGGGCGCAGCTCGGTGTCCTGGGTGGAGGTGGCGCTCGGCGTCGTCTTCGCCGGTGCCGTCCTGGTGCCGGTCGGCCACGCGGCGTCGAGCCGCGAGCGGCGGCTGGTGCTCGACCGCGTGGCACCCCGGCTGGTGCTCTCCGAGCAGCGGGACTGGGAGCCCGACGTGGAGGTGCACACCTTGGCCGGCCTGCAGGGCGCCGCCGACGGCTGCGCCGTGGCCGAGCCGGTGGCGGTCTCGCCCGAGGCCGTGGCGGTGGTGCTGCCCACCTCCGGGACCACCGGCACCCCCAAGCACGTGCCGATGACCCACGGCCAGCTGGTGCGCTGCTACACCGACATGGCTGCGGCAGTCGGGGTCACCGCCACCGACGTCCTGCTCGGCGCGGTGCCGCTGGCGCACTCCTTCGGCTTCAACGGGGTGCTGCTGCTGGCGCTGGTCCAGGGTGCGGCGGTGCGGCTGGTGTCGCCGCACGACCGCGGGCACCTCGCCGAGATCCTGCAGCGGGAGGGCATCTCGGTGGTGCTCGGGCCACCCACGATCTTCCACGACCTGGCCACCGCCGGGGCCGACCTCACCGGGGTGACGCGGCTGGCCATCACCGGGGGCGCGGACGTGTCGGTGGACCGGATGCAGGCGCTGTGCACCTCCCTGGGCATCACCACGCTGGTGAGCGGCTACGGGCTCACCGAGGCGTGCGGCAGCGTGGCGGTGGCCACCGTGGGCGTGGCCGAGGAGGGTGCCGCCGCGGGGCTCACGCCGCTGCCCGGCGTGGAGGTGGCCGTGGTGGACGACGCGGGGCGGCCGGTGCACGGGGCGGACGGCCGCGTGCTGGTGCGCGGCTACAACGTGATGAGCGGCTACCTGCACGACGCGGCCGAGACGGCACTGGTGCTGCGCCCGGAGGGGTGGCTGGACACCGGGGACGTGGGGCGGCTGGACTCCGAGGGCCGCCTGCACGTGGTCTCCCGGGCCAAGGACACCGTGGTGGTCAGCGGCTTCAACATCTACCCCCGCGAGGTGGAGCAGGTGCTGCTGGAGCACGACGGCGTGGCCGACGTGGCGGTGCTGGGGGTGCCCGACGAGCGCCAGGGCGAGAAGCTGGTGGCCTGCGTGGTGCCGCGGGCCGGCTGGCGGCTGGACCCCGCTGAGCTCACCAGCCACTGCCGGGACCGGCTCACGCCGTACAAGGTGCCGCGCACGCTGCTGGAGTACGACCTCCTGCCCACCACGGCCACCGGCAAGCGCTCCCGGGTGGCCCTGCGGGAGTCGGTGCTGGCGCGGGCGCACGGACGGGTGTCCTCCCGCCCCTCCGGCTAGCGCGCCTTGACGGCCACCCTCGCCTGCGAGTAGAACAAGTGTTCGAACGCGGGAGGTGGCGCGATGGGCTTCGGCAACCCGCCGGTGCCGTGGGCGGAGCTGGAGCGGGTGCTCTCCGGCCGGCCCCGGCACGAGGCGCAGCACCCCGGGGACGGTAGCGACAGCCCCGCCTGGTCGCGCAAGCGCGCCAGCTACCAGCCGCCTCCGGCCCCCCGCCGCGCCGGGCCTGCCCCCACGCCCTTCGCCGAGCTGCACGCACACTCCTCGTTCAGCTTCCTCGACGGCGCCAGCCAGCCCGAGGAGCTGGTGGAGGAGGCAGCCCGACTGGGCCTGGAGGCCATCGCGCTCACCGACCACGACGGCCTCTACGGAGTGGTGCGCTTCGCCGAGGCGGCACGAGAGCTCAACGTGCGCACCGTGTTCGGCGCCGAGCTGAGCCTGGGGCTGAGCGGGCCGCAGAACGGGGTGGCCGACCCGGAGGGCACCCACCTGCTGGTGCTCGCCCGGGGACAGGAGGGCTACCGGCGGCTGTCCCGGGAGATCTCCGCCGCGCACCTCGCCGGTGGGGAGAAGGGCCGCCCCCGCTACGACCTGGACCAGCTCAGCGCGGCCGCCGGCGGGCACTGGCAGGTGCTCACCGGCTGCCGCAAGGGCGCGGTGCGCCAGGCGCTGAGCACCGGGGGACCCGCGGCGGCCGAGGCGGCGCTGGCCGAGCTGGTGGAGCGCTTCGGCGCCGAGCACGTGGCGGTGGAGCTGACCCACCAGGGCCTGCCCACCGACGACGAGCGCAACGACGTGCTGGCCGAGCTGGCCCAGCGCCGCCGGCTGCGGGTGGTGGCCAGCACGGCCGCGCACTTCGCCACCCCGTCGCGGCACCGCCTGGCCGCGGCGATGGCCGCGGTGCGGGCCCGGCGCAGCCTGGACGACGCCGCGGGCTGGCTGCCCCCGGCCGGGGGCGCGCACCTGCGCTCCGGCGCCGAGCTGGCCGCCCGCTTCGCGCGGCACCCGGCCGCGGTGCCCACCGCTGCCGAGCTGGGCCGGGAGTGCGCCTTCGACCTGCGCCTGGTCGCCCCGCAGCTGCCGCCCTTCGCCGTGCCGGCCGGGCACACCGAGCAGTCCTGGCTGCGCGAGCTCACCCTGCGCGGGGCCGCCGAGCGCTACGGCCCCCCGGCGGCCAACCCCGCCGCCTACGCCCAGATCGAGCGCGAGCTCACCGTCATCGGCGAGCTGAGCTTTCCCGGCTACTTCCTGGTGGTGCACGACATCGTCAGCTTCTGCCGGCGCAGCGGCATCCTCTGCCAGGGCCGGGGCTCGGCAGCCAACTCCGCGGTCTGCTACGCCCTGGGCGTCACCGCGGTGGACGCGGTGGCCAACGGGCTGCTGTTCGAGCGGTTCCTGTCCCCGGAGCGCGACGGCCCGCCGGACATCGACGTGGACATCGAGTCCGACCGCCGGGAGGAGGCCATCCAGTACGTCTACGGCCGCTACGGCCGCAGCCACGCCGCGCAGGTCGCCAACGTCATCACCTACCGCGGCCGCTCCGCGGTCCGCGACATGGCCAAGGCGCTGGGCTACTCCCAGGGGCAGCAGGACGCGTGGGGCAAGCAGATCGACCGCTGGGGGCCGCTGGTCGGGCCGAGCGCCCAGGACAAGTCCCCGCAGGAGCAGGAGCACGACATCCCCGAGCCGGTGCTGGCACTGGCCGCCCAGCTGGAGGACTTCCCGCGGCACCTGGGCATCCACTCCGGGGGCATGGTGATCTGCGACCGGCCCATCGCCGACGTGTGCCCGGTGGAGTGGGCGCGGATGGCCGACCGCAGCGTGCTGCAGTGGGACAAGGACGACTGCGCCGCGGTGGGGCTGGTGAAGTTCGACCTGCTCGGGCTGGGCATGCTCTCCGCGCTGCACTACGCCATCGACTTCGTGGCCGCCCACGAGGGGATCCAGGTGGACCTGGCCCACCTCGACCTCGGCGAGCCGGCGGTCTACGAGATGCTGCAGCGGGCCGACACCATCGGGGTGTTCCAGGTGGAGTCGCGGGCGCAGATGGCCACCCTGCCGCGGCTGAAGCCCCGGGTGTTCTACGACCTGGTGGTGGAGGTGGCGCTCATCCGGCCCGGACCCATCCAGGGTGGCTCGGTGCACCCGTTCATCCGGCGCCGCAACGGGCTGGAGCCGGTCACCTACGAGCACCCCTCCATGGAGCGGGCGCTGGCCAAGACCCTGGGGGTGCCGCTGTTCCAGGAGCAGCTGATGCAGCTGGCGGTGGACTGTGCCGGCTTCACCGGGGCCGAGGCCGACGAGCTGCGGCGGGCGATGGGCTCCAAGCGCTCGCCGGAGAAGATGCAGCGGCTGCGGGCACGCTTCTACCGGGGTCTGCAGGAGACCAACGGCATCACCGGCGAGGTGGCCGACCGGATCTTCGAGAAGCTGTTCGCCTTCGCCAACTTCGGTTTCCCGGAGAGCCACTCGCTGAGCTTCGCCTCGCTGGTCTTCTACTCGGCGTGGTTCAAGCTGCACCACCCGGCGGCGTTCTGCGCGGCCCTGCTGCGGGCCCAGCCGATGGGCTTCTACTCCCCGCAGTCGCTGGTGGCCGACGCCCGCCGCCACGGGGTGGTGGTGCACGGCCCGGACGTCAACCGCAGCTGCGCGCACCCCACCCTGGAGCCGCTCAGCGACGACGACCGCACCCCCGCGGTGCGCCTGGGCCTGGGCGCGGTGCGCAGCGTGGGCACCCCCACGGCCGAGCGGATCACCGCCGAGCGCGACGCCCACGGGCCGTTCACCAGCCTGCTCGACCTCACCCGCCGGGTGGGGCTGAGCGTGGCGCAGACCGAGGCGCTGGCCACCGCCGGGGCGCTGGGCTGTTTCGACCTGCAGCGCCGGGAGGCCCTGTGGGCGGCGGGCGCGGCCGCCGCCGAGCGGTACGACCGGCTGCCCGGCACCGGGGTGGGCACCACCGCGCCGACGCTGCCGGGCATGAGCGAGGTGGAGCTGGCGGTGGCCGACGTGTGGGCCACCGGGGTCTCGCCGGACAGCTACCCCACCCAGTTCCTGCGTCCGCAGCTGGAGCGGCTGGGGGTGGTTCCCGCGGCGGAGCTGCTCACCGGGGTGCGGGACGGCAGCCGGGTGCTGGTGGGCGGGGCGGTCACCCACCGCCAGCGCCCGGCCACGGCGAGCGGGGTCACCTTCCTCAACCTGGAGGACGAGACGGGCATGGTGAACATCGTGTGCTCGCCGGGGTTGTGGGCCCGCTACCGCCGGGTGGTGCGCTCGGCGCCGGCGCTGCTGATCCGGGGCGTGGTGCAGAACGCCGAGGGGGCGGTGACCGTGGTGGCCGAGCACGTGCAGCGGATGGACCTGCGCGTCGCCTCCACCAGCCGCGACTTCCGCTAGCCCAGGTCGCGGGCCAGCGCCCGCCCGGCGGCGCGGCCGGAGAAGATGCACCCGCCCAGGAAGGTGCCCTCCAGCGCGTTGTAGCCGTGCACCCCGCCACCACCGAAGCCGGCGACCTCCCCGGCGGCGTACAGGCCGTCGAAGGCGCTGCCGTCGCCGCGCATCACCTGCGAGTCCAGGTTGGTCTCCAGCCCGCCCAGCGTCTTGCGGGTGAGCAGGTGCAGCCGCACCGCGATCAGCGGGCCGTGCGCCGGGTCGAGCAGCGCGTGCGGCTTGACCACCCGGGTGATCCGGTCGCTGAGGTAGCTGCGGGCGGCGCGGATGGCGGCGATCTGCAGGTCCTTGCCGAAGCGGTTGGCCAGCTCGCGGTCGTGGGCCAGCACCTGCCGCTCGATGTGGTCGAAGTCCAGCAGCGGCGTCTCGGTCAGCTCGTTCATCCCGGCCACCAGCTCGCGCAGGGTGTCGCGCACCACGAAGTCCACCCCGTGCTGCTTGAACGCCTCGATGGGCGGCGGCGCACCCTTCTTCACCCGGCTCAGCGCCATCTTCAGGCTCTTGCTGGTGATGTCGGGGTTCTGCTCGGAGCCCGACAGCGCGAACTCCTTCTCGATGATCGACTGGTCCAGCAGGAACCAGGTGTGCTCGTGGCCGGTGGTGAGGATGTGGCTGAGGGTGGACATGGTGTCGAAACCGGGGAACAGCGGCGTGGGCAGCCGGGTGCCGGTGGCGTCCAGCCACAGCGAGGACGGCCCGGGCAGGATGCGGATGCCGTGGTTGGGCCAGATGGGGTCCCAGTTGGTGATGCCCTCGGTGTAGTGCCACATCCGGTCACGGTTGACCAGGTTGGCGCCGGCGTTCTCGGTGATCTCCAGCATCCGCCCGTCCACGTGCGCGGGAACCCCGGTGAGCATGTGCCGGGGCGCCGCGCCCAGGCGCTTCGGCCAGTTCTTGCGCACCAGCTCGGCGTTGGCGCCGATGCCGCCGGAGGTGACCACCACCGCCTGGGCGTGCAGCTCGAACTCACCCACCGCGGTGCGCGAGGACGCCACCCCGCGCGGCTGCTCGGAGGCCTCCAGCACGGTGCCCCGCACCCCGCAGGCACGGCCGTCGCTGACCAGCACCTCGTCCACCTGGTGGCGGTGGCAGAAGGTGACCAGCCCGGCGCGCTCGGCGTCGAGCACCCGCTCCAGGAACACCCGCACCACCTCGGGGCCGGTGCCCCAGGTGAGGTGGAAGCGGGGCACGGAGTTGCCGTGCCCGGTGGCCGTGCCACTGCCGCGCTCGGCCCAACCCACCGTGGGCATCAGCCGCAGGCCCAGCTCGTGCAGGTACGCGCGCTTGTCGCCGGCCGCGAACTCCACGTACGCCTGCGCCCACTGTCGCGGCCAGAAGTCCTCGGGACGGTCGAAGGCGGCGGTGCCCATCCAGTCCTGCAGCGCCAGCTCGTAGGAGTCCTTGATGCCCAGGCGGCGCTGCTCGGGGCTGTCCACCAGGAACAGCCCACCGAGGGACCAGAACGCCTGCGCGCCCAGGTTCGCCCGATTCTCCTGCTCCACCACGGTGACGGTGCGCCCGGCCCTGGTCAGCTCGTAGGTGGCCACCAGCCCGGCCAGGCCGGCGCCCACCACGATCACGTCGACGTCCACGCTCATCTGCTTCTCCCGCTCCCGGCGCCGTGCACCGCGCCGAGGCCTGAGAGTGCCACAGGCCGAGCGTGGGTTCCGGTCTGAGCGTGCGGTGCTCGCAGGCGTCAGCCGGCAGGGGCGACGGCGACGAGGTCGGCGAACACCACGATGTTGTCCCGGTAGCTGCTCGCCTGCTCGTCGAACGAGCCGCCGCAGGTGATCAGCCGGAGCCCCGCTCGATCGAGGTTGCCGTAGACGAGACCGGTGGGGAAGGCGTCCTTGTCGTGCTGCTCCACCTGGCTGACCCGGAACGTCGCCACGGTGCCGTCGGCGCGGGAGATCGCGACCTCCGCGCCGGGCCGCACCGACCGCAGCTCGTGGAAGACCCCTGGACTGCCTGCCCAGTCCACGTGCCCGGCCAGCACGGCGGGGCCCTGCTCACCTGGGGTGGGGGCGCCGGTGTACCAACCGGCCGGGAAGCCGGTGGGGGGCACCTGCATGGTGCCGTCGGGCTGCAGGCCGAGGTCCATCAGCGCCGAGTCCACCCCGATCGAGGGGATCTGCAGCCGCACCGGGGCCGACCGGTCCAGCAGCAGCGTCGGAGCCACGGTGGCAGCGGGTGCGCTGGGGGTGGGCGTGGTGGGCACGGGCAGGGTGACCGTGGCCGCAGCGGGGGCCGGGGTGGCGTCGTCGAGCGCCCGGCTGCCCGCGGTGAGCGTGCCGGTGACCGCCACCAGCACCGCTGCGCCGAGAACCGTTGCGCTGAGAACCGCTGCCCGCAGCCGCGGAACCCGGCGGTGGGTGCGGGCCCTGCGGTGGCGCCCGGTCAGCGGGCGCTGCCGTCCCCGGCGTCGACGGACCCGACCGGCACCTGGCTGACCTGGTTGCCTCCGCCCATTCGCGTGGAGGTCGCCGAGCCGGTCGTCATCGAGCCGGAGTCGCCGCTGTTGCTGCCGCTGCTGGTACCCGGAGGGGCGATGGTGCCGCCCGCGCTGGTGCCCGGAGCAGGTGCGGCGCCACCCCCAGGAGATGTCGGGGTGGCGCCAGTCGTGGGCGCCGCGCTGGTGGTGGGCGCCGCGCTGGTGGTGGGGGTCGCGCTGGGAGTCGGGAGCGTGCTGGCTGTGGGGGCGGCAGTGGTGGTGGGCGTCACGGTGGTGGTGGGTGCAGTCGTGGTGGTCGGGCCGGCGCTGGAGGTCGGCGGGACGGTGCTTGACGGCGGGACGGTGCTCGTCGGCGGGACGGTGCTCGTCGGGGGCACGGTGCTCGTCGGCGGCGTCACCGCACAGCTGGGCACGGTGATGGTGTCGTTGATCAGCGTCACTGCCCCCGCGCCGGAGGCCTGCTGGCCGGCCAGCAGCCGTCCCTCCACCGTCACGCCGTCCTTCACCGAGATGTCGTCGTGCGCCATGATCGTGCCGCGGAAGGTGGAGCCGGCGCCCAGGGTGGCGGCGCTGCCCACCTGCCAGAAGACGTTGCAGGCCTGCGCCCCGTTGATCAGGGAGACGTTGCCGGTGCCGCCGGTGATCAGCGTGCTGTCGGTCTGGAAGATGAACACCGAGCCGGGCTTGTTCGCGCCGTCCAGGACCAGCGTGCCGGTCATGCCGAAGGTGCCCGACGCCGAGCCGTAGACCCCGGCGACCAGCTTCTGCCCGGCCAGCTCGGTGGGCACCTCGGTGGTGGGGCCCTGCCCGGCGGCGTTGGTGTAGGCGGTCCTCAGGTCGGCCTTGGCCCGGCCGGTCTCCGCGTTGGCGACGCGATGGTTGGTGCCCGTGAGCTCGACGCAGTCGGCGGCCCCGGGGCAGGCGACGAAACCGGTCTGGGCGGGGGTGGGCGAGGACCCCACGTCCCCGACGATGGTGCTCGCGCCGGTGTTGGTGATGCCCGAGCCGGCAAGGACCGCGAAGTCCGCCGCTGTGTTGAGGGGGACCACCGTGGCTGCGGCCTGGGCGGTGCCGGCGTTGGCCAGCAGCAGCCCGGCGGTGGCCACCGTGACCAGTGCTGCGACGGCGGCACCGCCGTAGCGCAGTGCGGGTCGGGTCGAGGGTCGCCTGTGTGTGCTCATGTGTCACCGGTGTTCTGGGCCGAGGAGGGGCGGCGCGGGTCGTGGAACGACCTCGGCAACGGCTCCCACTCTGGCCCGCAGCCTGCGGCTACAACGTGACCCGAGTGGTCCCACCGTTTCACGATTACTCTGTGTCCACAATAGATAACAGTGAGTTACATGAAGATTGTTCTTCTTCGCCCACGGACGGTGCCTGCGGCGCTCGCCCGTCGATGGGGCAGGATCGCCGGGCGGCGGGAGAACCCGGGCGCCGATCGGAGGAGGACCACGTGGCCGCTGGGCCGAACGACGAGACGTCCGCGCACGACGAGCAGGATGGCGCCGAGCTCATCGGGGAGAGCTTCGCGGACACGGTGCTGGCCAACGAGCGCTGGACCCGGCGCAGCTACACCGACTGCAGCTTCGTCGACGCCGACCTCAGCGGGTTGCGCACCGAGAACGTCACCTTCACCGGCTGTGACTTCACCGGCGCCGACCTGCGCGACTCCGTGCACCTGGGCTCGGCCTTCCGGTCGTGCAACTTCACCCGGGCAAGCCTGTACCACAGTACTTTTCGCTTCTGCACCCTGATGGGCTCGGTGTTCGAGCGGGCCCGGCTGCGGCCGCTGGTGCTCGAGGAGGTCGACCTGTCGCTGACCTCGCTGGGCCAGGCGGACCTGCGCGGGGTGGACCTCACGGCCGTGCGGCTGCGGGAGGCCAACCTGGTGGGCACCGACCTGCGCAAGGCGGTGCTGCGGGGCGCCGACCTCAGCGGGGCGCGCACCTCGGGTGCCCGGCTGGAGGAGGCCGACCTGCGCGGCGCGCGGGTGGATGCCGACCTCTGGGTGGGGGCACGGCTCACCGGGGTGCAGGTGGAGCCCGTGCAGGCGCTGTCCTTCGCCGCTGCACACGGCCTGCGCGTCGACCTGCAGCAGTAGCTGGCCGCCGCCCCAGGTCCCTGAGACCTGTGCCGCACGCGTTCTGGAACACTGAGCGCGTGACGGCAACCCTTCTGGACGGCAAGACCACCCGCGACGCGATCTACGCGGACCTGCAGACCCGGGTGCAGGGGCTCATCGAGGCGGGCATCACCCCCGGGCTGGGGACCGTGCTCGTGGGCGACGACCCGGGCTCGCACGCCTACGTCAAGGGCAAGCACGCCGACTGCGCGCGGGTGGGCATCACCTCCCTGCGCCGGGACCTGCCCGCCGACGTCAGCCAGGAGCAGCTGCTGGAGACGGTGGAGGAGCTCAACGCCAACCCCGAGTGCACCGGCTACATCGTGCAGCTGCCGCTGCCCCGGCACCTCGACGAGGTGCGCACGCTGGAGCGGATGGACCCGCTCAAGGACGCCGACGGCCTGCACCCGGTGAACCTGGGCCGGCTGGTGCTCGGCGAGCCCGCCCCGCTGCCGTGCACCCCGCGCGGCATCGTGGCGCTGCTGCGCCGCTACGACGTGCCGATCGACGGCGCCAAGGTGGTGGTGGTCGGGCGCGGCATCACCGTCGGCCGTCCGCTGGGGCTGCTGCTCACCCGGCGCACCGAGAACGCCACCGTCACCCTGTGCCACACCGGAACCCGCGACCTGGCCGCAGAGGTCTCCCGTGCCGACATCGTGGTGGCGGCCGCCGGGGTGCCCGGGCTGGTCACCGCGGACATGGTCCGCCCCGGCGCGGCCGTGCTGGACGTGGGGGTCACCCGCACCGAGGCCGGCCTGGTGGGTGACGTCGCCAAGGACGTGGCCGAGGTCGCCGGCTTCCTCTCGCCCAACCCCGGCGGCGTGGGCCTGATGACCCGCGCCATGCTGCTGGTCAACGTGGTCGAGCGGGCCGAGGCGATCCTGGCCTCGCAGCGCGGCTGATGGCGCTCGCGGCGCGGCTGCGCACCCTGCACTGGCCGTTCGTGACCGTGGTGCTGATGGTGCTGGTCGCCGGCGGGTTCGTGCTCACCGACCGCTGGCGCCGCGGCGCCATCGTGCTGGGTGCGGCCATGCTGGTGGGCGCCGCGCTGCGGGCCGTGCTGCGCGACGACCAGGTGGGCCTGCTGGCGGTGCGCCAGCGCCCGGTGGACGTGCTCACCTACGCGGCGTTCGGCGTGGCCGTGCTCGCCCTGGCCGGCTCGATCGATGCGCTGGGCACGGTCTAGCGCCGCCCAGGGCTAGTCCGCGGAGCGCGCCAGGGTCTCCTGGATGAGCTCGCTGACCGCATCGGCCTCCAGCAGGAACCCGTCGTGGCCGAACTCCGAGGTGATCACCCGCAGCCGGTCGCAGGTGGGCAGCCCCTCGGCCAGCTCGGCCTGCAGCCGCAGCGGGTAGAGCCGGTCGGAGTCGATGCCGCCGACCACCACCGGTCGGCGCACGCCCCGCAGCGCCGCGGCCACCCCACCCCGGCCGCGACCCACGTCGTAGGAGTTCATCGAGTCGGTCAGCCGCACGTAGCTGCCGGCGTCGAAGCGCTGCACCAGCTTGGCGGCCTGGTGGTCGAGGTAGCTCTGCACCGCGTAGCGCCCACCCTCGGCGGGGTCCTCCCCCTCCTGGGGCAGGTTGGCGAAGCGGCTGTCCAGCTCGTGCTCGGCGCGGTAGCTGAGGTGCGCGATGCGCCGGGCCAGGCCCAGACCGGTGCGCGGGCTGCGGCCGGTGCCGTGGTAGTCCCCGCCCTGCCAGTCCGGGTCGGAGGTGATGGCCAGGATCTGGGCGGACTGGGTGCCGATCTGGTCGGCGGTGGCCCGTGCCCCGGTGGCCAGCACCAGCGCCGCGCCCACTCGGTCGGGGTGGCCCACCACCCACTCCAGGGCGCGCATCCCCCCCATGGAGCCACCCATCACCGCGGCGAAGCGGGGGACGCCCAGCCGGTCGGCCAGGGCAGCCTCCATGGCCACCTGGTCGCGGATGGTGATGGCGGGGAAGCGCGAGCCCCACGCCGTGCCGTCCGGTGCGAGGGAGGACGGTCCGGTGGTGCCCCGGCAGCCGCCCAGCACGTTGGGGGCGATGACGCACCACTCGTCGGTGTCCAGCGCCGCGCCGGGGCCGACCAACCCGCTCCACCAGCCGGGGGAGGGGTGCTCCGGGCTGACCGGGCCGGTGACGTGGGAGTCACCGGTGAGGGCGTGCAGCACCAGCACGGCGTTGCTGGCGGTGGCGTTCAGGGTGCCCCAGCTCTGCAGGGCCACGGTCACCTCGGCCAGCTCGACGCCGCTCTCCAGCGTCAGCGGGCCGAGGTCGACCGTCGTCAGCGCCCCGTCCGGACGAAGCGCCCCGGCAAGGGTGGCACCGGCCGGACGGGAGGCCGACGGGTGCTCGTCGTGCAGCAAGCTCACGCCTGTGCTGCTGCTTCGAACCCGGTCCGCAGGTCACCCAGGATGTCCTCGATACCTTCGATGCCGACCGCCAGGCGCACCAGGCCCGGCGTGACGCCTGCGGAGAGCTGCTCCTCCGGGGAGAGCTGGGCGTGCGTGGTGGAGGCCGGGTGGATGACCAGCGAGCGGACGTCGCCGATGTTGGCCACGTGGCTGTGCAGCTGCAGCGCGTTGACGAAGCGCTTGCCCGCCTCCACGCCACCGGCGATCTCGAAGGCCAGCACCGCGCCGGCACCCTTGGGCAGCAGCTTCTGGGCACGGTCGAACCACGGTGAGCTGGGCAGGCCGGCGTAGGCCACCGACTCCACGTCCTCGCGGGCGGAGAGGAACTCGGCCACCTGCTGGGCGTTGGCCACGTGCCGCTCCATGCGCAGGCTCAGCGTCTGCAGGCCCTGGTTGATCAGCCAGGCGTTGAACGGCGACAGCGCTGCACCCATGTCGCGGAGCAGCTGCACGCGCATCTTCAGCGCGTAGGCCGGGGCGCCCAGGTCGGCGAAGACCACGCCGTTGTAGCTGGGGTCGGGGGTGGTGAAGCCGGGGAAGCGGCCGCTGGTCCAGTCGAACGTGCCGCCGTCCACGACCGCGCCGGCGATGGTGGTGCCGGTGCCGCCCAGGTACTTGGTGGCCGAGTGCACCACCACGTCGGCGCCCAGGGCCAGCGGCTGGATCAGGAACGGGGTGGCGACGGTGTTGTCCACGATCAGCGGGATGCCCGCGGCGTGGGCGACCTCGGCCACGCCGGGGACGTCGAGGACGTCGTTGCGCGGGTTGGCGATGGTCTCGCCGAAGAGCGCCTTGGTGTTGGGCTGGATGGCGGCCCGCCACTCCTCGAGGTCGTCCGGGTCGCTGACGAAGGACACCTGCACGCCGAGCTTGGGCAGCGTCTGGGTGAACAGGTTGTAGGTGCCGCCGTAGAGGCTCGGGCTGGCCACCACGTGGTCACCGGACTCGGCGACGTTGAGCAGCGCGTAGGTGGTGGCGGCCTGGCCGGAGGCCACCAGCAGCGCGGCCACACCGCCCTCGAGGGCGGCCAGCCGCTGCTCCACCACGTCGTTGGTGGGGTTCATGATGCGGCTGTAGATGTTGCCCGGCTCGGCCAGGGCGAACAGCGCCGCCGCGTGGTCGGTGTCGCGGAAGGCGTAGGCGGTGGTCTGGTAGATCGGCAGCGCGACGGCTCCGGTGGTGGGGTCGGGGGCCTGGCCCGCGTGGATCTGCTTGGTCTCGAAGCTCCAGGAAGCAGCGGGATCGGAAGTCGTGGGGTCGCTCATCGGGTCAGTCAGCTCCAAGAAGGTGCGGGCGTCGTCCACGCCCGGTGGGGGAAGGGAAGCGCGGCCAGCGGGCCGCGGGCGATCTCCTGGGTGGTCAACAGTCGCTACACATGGCGAGACCTCCGACAGACGGGGGGCCAGTCGTGCGACGGGCCCGCGCTTGACGACCGGACGTTGCTCCGATCGACCCGGTCATCACCCGGGGCACCCCACCGCGGATGGAGGGTTGCCGTCCAGCAAGCCGGGGCTACGCGCTGGCACTCATGACCTGGCAGAGATGTTAGCGGAGCCGTCGTCTCGCGCGTAACAGGTGTGGGGTGGGCGGGGCTCAGCCCAGCAGGCCCTGCTCGCGGACGGTGTCGCGCTCCTCGGTGAGCTCGGCGACGGAGGCGTCGATCTTGCCGCGGGAGAAGTTGTCGATCTCCAGGCCCTGGACGATCTCGTAGCGCCCGCCCGAGCAGGTCACCGGGAAGGACGAGATGAGCCCCTCCGGGACGCCGTAGGAGCCGTCGGAGGGCACCGCCATGGACACCCAGTCGCCGGCCTGGGTGCCGTGCACCCAGTCGTGCACGTGGTCGATGCCGGCCGAGGCGGCCGAGGCGGCCGAGGACGACCCGCGGGCCTCGATGATGGCCGCGCCGCGCTTCTGCACGGTGGGCAGGAAGTCGCTCTCCAGCCACTGCTGGTCGTTGACCACATCGGCGGCGATCTTGCCGTCCACCTCGGCGTGGAACAGGTCGGGGTACTGGGTGGCGGAGTGGTTGCCCCAGATGGACATCTTGGCGATGTCCAGCACCGGGACGCCGGTCTTCTTGGCCAGCTGGGCGATGGCCCGGTTGTGGTCCAGCCGGGTCATCGCGGTGAACCGCTCGTCCGGCACGTCCGGGGCGTTGCTCATCGCGATGAGGGCGTTGGTGTTGGCGGGGTTGCCGATCACCAGCACCCGCAGGTCGTCGGCGGCGTTGTCGTTGAGCGCGCGGCCCTGCTTGGTGAAGATGGCGCCGTTGGCGGAGAGCAGGTCGCCGCGCTCCATGCCCTTGGTGCGCGGGCGCGAGCCCACCAGCATGGCCACGTTGACCCCGGCGAAGGACTCGTTGGCGTCGTCGGAGATGTCCACGCCGCGCAGCAGCGGGAAGGCGCAGTCCTCCAGCTCCATGGCCACGCCCTCGGCGGCGCCCACGGCGTCGGGGATCTCCAGCAGGCGCAGTGCCACAGGGGTGTCCGGGCCGAGCATGGCCCCGCTGGCGATGCGGAAGAGCAGCTGGTAGCCGATCTGGCCGGCGGCACCGGTGACGGCCACCTTCACGGGGGTGTTGCTCACGACTGGCTCCTCACGAGTTCAGCGCCGAGGGCGAGGAACGCTCTGGCACACCGATGGCGGGCAGGGCTCGACGCTAGCAACTGCGGAGGACCAACGGTGATCGTGACCACCAGGGTCGCGCTGCCTGAGCAGGGCCGGCGCAGTAGCGTGCCTGCTGAGGCTCACGGACCGTGTCAGCCCCCGTACCAGTACGCTCGTCTTGCTTGGGTCACGTCAATCGCACAGGTGCGTGAGGCCCGGCGAGGAGCGAGAGGAGAGACCCACCGCATGAGCAAGATCAAGGTTCAGGGCACCGTCGTCGAGCTCGACGGCGACGAGATGACCCGCATCATCTGGCAGTTCATCAAGGACAAGCTGATCCACCCGTACCTGGACATCGACCTGGAGTACTACGACCTGGGCATCGAGCACCGGGACGCCACGGACGACCAGGTGACCGTGGACGCGGCCAACGCCATCAAGAAGCACGGCGTCGGCGTCAAGTGCGCCACCATCACCCCCGACGAGGCGCGGGTGGAGGAGTTCGGCCTGAAGAAGATGTGGGTCTCGCCCAACGGCACCATCCGCAACATCCTCGGCGGCGTGGTCTTCCGTGAGCCGATCATCTGCAGCAACGTGCCGCGCCTGGTCCCGGGCTGGACCAAGCCGATCATCATCGGCCGCCACGCCCACGGCGACCAGTACAAGTCGACCAACTTCAAGGTCCCCGGGCCCGGCACCGTCACCATCACCTACACCCCCTCCGACGGCTCCGAGCCGATCGAGCACGAGGTGGTGCAGATGCCCGAGGACGGCGGCGTCGTCATGGGCATGTACAACTTCACCAAGTCCATCGAGGACTTCGCGCGGGCCTCGCTGTCCTACGGCCTGCAGCGGAACTACCCCGTGTACCTCTCCACCAAGAACACCATCCTCAAGGCCTACGACGGTGCGTTCAAGGACATCTTCCAGCGCATCTACGAGGACGAGTTCAAGGCTGACTTCGACAAGGCCGGGCTCACCTACGAGCACCGCCTGATCGACGACATGGTCGCCGCCGCCATGAAGTGGGAGGGCGGCTACGTCTGGGCCTGCAAGAACTACGACGGTGACGTGCAGTCGGACACCGTGGCCCAGGGCTTCGGCTCGCTCGGCCTGATGACCTCGGTGCTGATGACCCCGGACGGCAAGACCGTCGAGGCGGAGGCCGCGCACGGCACCGTCACCCGGCACTACCGCCAGCACCAGGCCGGCAAGGAGACCTCGACCAACCCGATCGCGTCGATCTTCGCCTGGACCGGTGGCCTCAAGCACCGCGGCAAGCTGGACAACACCCCCGAGGTCACCCAGTTCGCCGAGACCCTCGAGCGCGTCTGCGTCGAGACCGTCGAGAGCGGCAAGATGACCAAGGACCTGGCGCTGCTCATCTCCAAGGACGCGCCGTACCTGTCCACCGAGAAGTTCCTCGCCGCGCTGGACGAGAACCTCAGCGCCGCAATGCAGAAGTAGCCTCCGGCTACCTGCGCGGCTGACACGACCGCGGCCCGGTCCCGCCTCTGGCGTGGCCGGGCCGCGGTCGTGTCACCATGGCCTCCCGCACCACTTCTCCTCGCACCAGGCACTGTCCCACCCACAGAGAGGCGCCCACGATGGGTCTGACTCCGGACGAGGTTCGCGACGTCACCTTCGACCGCGCCCCGTGGGGGCAGCGGGGCTACCACGAACACGAGGTGGACGCCTTCCTCGACCACGTCTACGAGCAGCTGCTCCAGCTGCGGGCCCAGCACCGGCTGGAGCTGTCCCGCCTGGTGCAGGAGAACGACGAGCTGCGCGACCGAGTGGCCGAGCTGACCGGCGAGCCGCTGCCCCGGCGCCGCCAGCCCAGCGTCGAGCCGGCCACCCGCCAGCACTACGCTGCCTCCAGTGAGCGCCCCACCCCCGCCAAGCATCGCTAGCCCCCACCTGAGCGTCTCCAGCGTCAACGTCAACGGCGTCCGCGCCGCTGCCGGCAAGGGCCTGCTGGCCTGGCTGGCCGAGACCACGGTGGACGCGGTCTGCCTGCAGGAGACCCGCGCCGACGACACCCAGCTGCGCAAGGCCCTCGCCCCGGCGCTGGACGCCGGCTGGCACCTGGAGTCGGCCGAGCCGGCACTCAAGGGCCGCAACGGAGTCGCGGTGCTCACCCGCAGCCAGCCCAAGGCGGTACGGGTGGGCTTCGGTGCCCCGGAGTTCGAGGACTGCGGCCGCTACCTGGAGGTGGACCTGGCCACCGCGGACGGGGTCGTCACCGTGGCCAGCCTCTACCTGCCCTCCGGCGAGGTCGGCACCCCGCGGCAGGAGGAGAAGGAGCGGTTCATGGCCGACTTCGAGCCCTACCTGGCGAGCCTGGCCGACGGCGCTGCGGTGGTGTGTGGCGACTGGAACATCGCGCACACCGAGAGCGACCTGAAGAACTGGAAGGGCAACCGCAAGTCCTCCGGCTTCCTGCCGCACGAGCGGGAGTGGATGGACCGGGTGCTGTCCCCGGCGGGGGGCTGGGTGGACGTGGTGCGCGCGCAGCACCCCGGGGTGCCCGGCCCCTACACGTGGTGGTCCTACCGCGGCCGTGCCTTCGACAACGACGCCGGCTGGCGCATCGACTACCAGCTGGCCACCCGTGCGCTGGCCGACACCGTGGCCTGGGCCCGCGTGGAGCGTGCCGCCGAGCACGCGCTGCGCTGGTCCGACCACGCCCCCGTCACCGTCGGCTACCGCTGGGCCTCCTAGCGGGCCGACCGAAAGCTCCTGGCCGCTCCACCTGCGTGAGAGGATCACCACCCATGTCCACCCCTGCACCCACCAGCGGAGTCCCGCGCGTGCTGTCCGGCATCCAGCCGACGGCTGACTCCTTCCACCTGGGCAACTACCTGGGTGCGCTGCGGCAGTGGGCCCCGCTGCAGGACGACCACGACGCCTTCTACTGCGTGGTGGACCTGCACGCCATCACCGTCGAGCAGGACCCGCAGGTGCTGCGCCAGCGCACCCGGGTGGCCGCGGCGCAGATCCTGGCGCTGGGCATCGACCCGGCGCGGGCGTCGCTGTTCGTGCAGAGCCACGTGCCCGAGCACACCGAGCTGACCTGGGTGCTCAGCTGCCTCACCGGCTTCGGCGAGGCCAGCCGGATGACGCAGTTCAAGGACAAGTCGCAGCGCTTCGGTCACGACCGCTCCTCGGTGGGCCTGTTCACCTACCCCATCCTGATGGCCGCCGACATCCTGCTGTACCAGGCCGACCGGGTGCCCGTGGGCGAGGACCAGCGCCAGCACCTGGAGCTCACCCGTGACCTGGCGGCCCGCTTCAACACCCGCTACGGCACCACCTTCGTGGTGCCGGAGCCGCACATCATCAAGGACGTCGCCAAGATCTACGACCTGCAGAACCCCACGGCGAAGATGAGCAAGTCGGCCTCCAGCCCGGCCGGCATCGTGGACCTGCTCGACCCGGTGAAGAAGTCGGCCAAGAAGGTGCGCTCGGCGGTCACCGACGACGAGCGCGAGATCCGATACGACCTGGCGAACAAGCCTGGCGTCAGCAACCTGCTGACCATCCACTCCGCGCTGTCCGGGCAGTCGATCGCCGACCTGGAGACGAGCTACGCGGACAAGGGCTACGGCGACCTCAAGGTGGACGTGGCCACCGTGCTCACCGAGTTCGTGGAGCCCTTCCAGGCCGCGGTGCAGGGCTACCTGGACGATCCGGCCGAGCTGGACCGCATCCTCGCTGCGGGTGCGCGCCGGGCCCGCGAGGTCGCCTCGGCCACCGTCCGCGACGTCTACGACCGCGTCGGCTTCCTGCCCCCGGCCCGCTAGGCAGTGGCCACCGAGGGGGGAGCGGGGCGGCAGAGCGCGCTGGTGGCCCGGCTGCAGCGCGAGCGGCAGGACCGGCCCTGGCTGGACCACGCGGTGCGCACGGGGCTGCGGTACAAGGCGCAGAAGGGTGACTTCTACGCCGCGGCCATCACCTACTTCAGCGTGCTGGCCCTGTTCCCGCTGGCCATGGTCGGCTTCGCGGTGGCTGCCTTCGTCCTGGCCGACCGCCCCGACCTGCTGGTGGAGCTGCAGGAGTCGATCACCCGCAGCGTGCCCGGCTCGCTGGGCGCCACCATCAACGAGCTGATCACCAAGTCGCTGGCCTCCCGCGGCGCCGTGGGGGTGATCGGCCTGCTCGGTGCGCTGTACGCGGGGCTGGGCTGGATGGCCAACCTGCGCGAGGCGCTCACCGAGCAGTGGGACACCCAGCACGACCGGCAGTCGTTCGCGCGCACCAAGGTCGGTGACCTGGGCGCGCTGGTGGGCCTGGGTCTGGCGCTGGTGGTGTCGCTGAGCCTGTCGGCGCTGGGCGGTGGCGGCTACGCCGTGGTGCTGCGCCTGCTCGGGGTGGAGGACGCGCCGGGGATCTTCCTGCTCACCGCGCTGCTGGCCATCGTGCTGTCCGTGGCTGCGACGTGGGGGGTGTTCGTCTGGGTGATCGCCCGGCTGCCGCGCGAGCCGGTCACCTGGCGCAGCGCGATCCGGGCGGCCCTGCTGGCGGCCGTGGCGTTCGAGGTGTTCAAGCAGGTGGGGGTGTTCTACCTGCAGCAGGTCACGGGAGGGCCGGCCGGTGTCACCTTCGGCCCAATCATCGGCATCCTGGTCTTCTTCTACGTCACCTCGCGGCTGGTGCTCTTCGCCACCGCCTGGGCGGCCACCGCCCGGGAGAACCAGGTGCTGCTGGCCACCACGCCGGTGCCCGGACCCGCCGTGATCGCCCCCCAGGTGCAGGTGCGCCGGGGCCCCGGGGTGGGCCTGGGCGTGCTGCTGGTGGGCGTGGGTGCGGCGCTGGCCACCCTGCTGGGCCGCCGCCGCTGAGCCGAGCTCGCGCTGGGACAATGGGCCCATGAGGCTCACTCGTGGATGGTCGTTGTTCCTGCTCGCGTTCGGCGTCTGGAGCTGGTTCATCTGGCCCAGCTTCCTGCGCAACATCTGGGCCGACGAGCGCTCCTTCACCGCCGCCGAGCTGGGCGGTGGCGCCACCCCGTTCTTCGTCGTGCACGCGCTGCTGGTGGCGACGTCGCTGGTGCTGGGGACCGCCATCGGGGTGCTCGGCATCCGGGGCCTGCTCGCCGCCCGGCGCACCGCCGCCTCGGCCGAGGCCCCGCAGGTCCCTGCCGGGCGCTGAGGAGCCCGCACACGAGACAGGACCGCCCTGCTCCCCGGGTGGGGGAGCAGGGCGGTCCTGGGTGGCGCTGGGGGGTGTCAGCGGGCGAAGAGCAGGGCCCGCTTGACCTCCTGGATGGCCTTGGTGACCTGGATGCCACGGGGGCAGGCGTCGGTGCAGTTGAAGGTGGTGCGGCAGCGCCACACCCCGTCGACGTCGTTGAGGATCTCCAGGCGCTCGGAGGAGCCCTCGTCGCGGCTGTCGAAGATGAACCGGTGCGCGTTGACGATGGCGGCAGGGCCGAAGTAGCTGCCGTCGGACCAGTACACCGGGCACGACGTGGTGCACGCCGCGCACAGGATGCACTTGGTGGTGTCGTCGAAGCGGGCCCGGTCAGCCGCCGACTGGTAGCGCTCGCGGGTGGGCTCGTTCCCGGTGGTGATGAGGAACGGCTTGACCGCGCGGTAGGCCGCGAAGAACGGCTCCATGTCCACCACGAGGTCCTTCTCCACGGGCAGGCCGCGGATGGGCTCGATGGTGATGGTGGTGTCCTTGCCGTCCTTCTCCAGCATGTCCCGCAGCAGGACCTTGCAGGCGAGACGGTTGACGCCGTTGATGCGCACCGCGTCGGAGCCGCAGACACCGTGGGCGCAGGAGCGCCGGAAGGTGAGCGTCCCGTCCAGGTACCACTTGATGTAGTGCAGCAGGTTGAGCACCCGGTCGGTGCGCTGCGCAGGGACCTGGAAGCTGTCCCAGCGGGCGTCGTCGGGAGCGTCGGCGTCGAAGCGACGGATCTTCACCGTCACCATCGTCGAGCCCTCGGAGACGGGCGGCGGCTTGGGGCCGGAGCTCTGCTGCGTGTGGGTCTTCTCTGCAGTGGCAGCCATCAGTACTTACGCTCCATCGGCTCGTAGCGGGTCTGCACGACCGGCTTGTAGTCCAGGCGAATGTCGGAGATGAGGTCGTCGCCCAGCTTGTACGCCATGGTGTGACGCATGAAGTTCACGTCGTCGCGCTCCTGGTAGTCCTCGCGAGCGTGGCCGCCGCGGGTCTCCTTGCGGGCGAGCGCGCCCACCACGGTGATCTCGGCGAGCTCCAGCAGGAAGCCGAGCTCGACCGCCTCGAGCAGGTCGGTGTTGTACCGCTTGCCCTTGTCCTGCACCGTGATCCGCGAGTAGCGCTCCTTGAGCCTGCGGATGTCGGCCAGCGCCTCCTTCAGCGACTCCTCGGTGCGGTACACCGAGGCGTTGCTGTCCATCGAGGCCTGCAGCTCGATGCGGATGTCGGCCACCCGCTCGTCACCGTGCTCGGAGAGGATGAGGGCCATCCAGTCCTCGACCATCTTCGACGGCGCCTCGGGCAGCTCGGTGTGCACCGTGCCGTTGGCGTACTCCGCGGCGGCGATGCCGGCGCGGCGGCCGAAGACGTTGATGTCCAGCAGCGAGTTGGTGCCCAGGCGGTTGGAGCCGTGCACCGACACGCACGCGCACTCACCAGCGGCGTAGAGGCCCTTGACCACCGTGGTGTTGTCCGAGAGGACCTCACCGCGAACGTTGGTGGGGATGCCGCCCATGACGTAGTGGCAGGTGGGGAACACCGGCACCGGCTCGACGACGGGGTCGACGCCGAGGTAGGTGCGGGAGAACTCGGTGATGTCGGGCAGCTTGGCCTCGAGGACGTCGGCACCGAGGTGGGTGACGTCCAGGACCACGTAGTCCTTGTCCGGTCCGCAGCCCCGGCCCTCGCGGACCTCCAGGACGATGGAGCGGGCCACGATGTCGCGGGGCGCCAGGTCCTTGATGGTGGGGGCGTAGCGCTCCATGAAGCGCTCACCGTCGGCGTTGCGCAGGATGCCGCCCTCACCACGCACGGCCTCGGAGATGAGGATGCCGAGGCCGGCCAGGCCGGTCGGGTGGAACTGGAAGAACTCCATGTCCTCCAGCGGCAGGCCCTTGCGGAAGACGATGCCCAGGCCGTCACCGGTGAGGGTGTGGGCGTTGGAGCTGGTCTTGTAGATCTTGCCCGCGCCGCCGGTGGCGAAGATGACCGACTTGGCGGAGAAGATGTGCAGCTCGCCGGTGGCCAGCTCGTAGGCGATGACGCCGGTGCAGACCTTGCCCTCGGGGGTGTCGGTGAGACACATGTCGAGGACGTAGAACTCGTTGTAGAACTCCACCTCGTGCTTGACGCACTGCTGGTAGAGGGTCTGCAGGATCATGTGACCGGTGCGGTCGGCGGCGTAGCAGGCCCGGCGGACCGCGGACTTGCCGTGGTCGCGGGTGTGCCCACCGAAGCGGCGCTGGTCGATCTTGCCCTCGGGGGTGCGGTTGAACGGCAGCCCCATCTTCTCCAGGTCGAGCACCGCGTCGATGGCCTCCTTGGCCATGATCTCCGCGGCGTCCTGGTCCACCAGGTAGTCGCCACCCTTGACGGTGTCAAAGGTGTGCCACTCCCAGTTGTCCTCCTCGACGTTGGCCAGGGCGGCACACATGCCGCCCTGGGCCGCGCCGGTGTGGGACCGGGTGGGGTAGAGCTTGGTGAGGACCGCGGTGCGTGCCCGCTGGCCCGACTCGATGGCCGCGCGCATACCGGCACCGCCGGCGCCCACGATGACCACGTCGTAAGTGTGTTCCTGCATCAGCAGCTCAGCTCCTGGCTGTAGATCGGGCCGGCGCGACGTGTCCCGGCGGCGTGAAGCAACACACGCCTCAGGCGATGTTGGGGTCGAAGGTGAAGATGACGTACGTGCCCAGCACCACGACGAGCACCACAGACACTGCGAGCAGCACCTGCAGCCAGAACCGCGTGGAGTCCTTGCGGGCGTAGTCGTTGATGACGATGCGCAGGCCGTTCGCGCCGTGCAGCTCAGCCAGCCAGAGCATCAGCAGGTCCCAGGTCTGCCAGAAGGGGCTGGACCAGCGACCGGCGACGAAGGCGAAGTTGATGCGGTGCACGCCGCCGTCGAGAACGTTCATGATCAGCAGGTGGCCCAGGACCAGCACCAGCAGGGCCAGGCCGGACACGCGCTGGAAGATCCAGCCGTACATCTCGAAGTTGGTCTTCGCCGGCCGGTGCTGCTTGTAGCCGGGGTGCGGGGCACGCGGGGCGGCAACGCTCGTGCTGTGGTCAGTAGCGGCCATGGTTAGGCACCCCCGAACAGGTCACGCACGGTGCGCTCCATCATGAAGTAGGTGCCGGGGATCATCACGACGATCCAGACGGCGAGGATGATCCAGAGCATCAGGCGCTGGAACTTCGGGCCCTTCTCCCAGAAGTCCACCAGGACGATGCGCACGCCGTTGAGCGCGTGGTACAGCACCGCGCCGACGAGCCCGACCTCCATGAGGTTGACCACGGGGTTCTTGTACGTCTCGATGATGACGTCGTAGTCGTGCGGGGAGACCCGGACGAGCGCGGTGTCGAGAACGTGGACGAAGAGGAAGAAAAAGGTCGCCACACCCGTGATGCGGTGTGCGACCCAGGACCACATTCCTGGGTCGCCCTTGTACAGCGACCGAGTGCGCGGGGCACTCTGTGCTGCCATTGTGCTTACCATCGCGTGCAACGCCTCCAACTTGGCCAGGTACTGCTCGGGACGGCCACCTGCCGTCCTCCTCCGTCGAGCTACCCAGGCACTCAGGCTTGAGCACGTCGAGCAGAGCAGTGCGTTTCTGAATCGTAAACCGGACGTGAACTTGCGCGACACTGGCCTGGGCCGGTGTGAGAAACCAGACAGATCAGCCGTCGGTTCTGGCCGAATCCGTTGGGGAGGACCGCCTGGACGACCTGGACCTATCCGACCAGCACAGCGTAGCCGGGCTTGATCACCTCATCGATGAGGGCCAGCCGTTGGTCGAACGGCAGGAACGAGGACTTCATCGCGTTGATGGTGAACCGCTGCAGATCGGTCCAGCCGTAGCCGAAGGTCTCCATCAGCTTGGCCATCTCCGAGCTCATGGTGCAGTCGCTCATCAGCCGGTTGTCGGTGTTCACGGTCACGCGGAAGCGCAGGTCGGCCAGCAGCCGGAACGGGTGCTCGGCCAGCGAGGCCACCGCCCCTGTCTGCACGTTCGACGACGGGCACAGCTCCAGCGGGATCCGCTTGTCCCGGACGAAGGACGCCAGCCGCCCCAGCTGCGCGGTGCCGTCCTCGGCGAAGGTGATGTCGTCGGTGATCCGCACCCCGTGGCCGAGCCGCTCGGCGCCGCACCACTGGATGGCCTGGTGGATCGACGGCAGCCCGAAGGCCTCGCCGGCGTGGATGGTGAAGTGTGCGTTGGCCTGGCGCAGGTACTCGAAGGCGTCCAGGTGACGGGTGGGGGGGTAGCCCGCCTCGGCGCCGGCGATGTCGAAGCCGACCACGCCGTCGTCGCGGAAGCGCACGGCCAGCTCGGCGATCTCCCGCGACCGAGCCGCGTGGCGCATCGCGGTGACCAGCACCCCGATGCGGATGGGGTGACCCAGCTCGGCCGCCTCGGCCATGCCCGCCCGGAAGCCGTCGAGCACCGCCTGGACCACCTCGTCCAGGCTCAGCCCGTCCTCCATGTGCTGCTCGGGGGCGAAGCGGGACTCGGCGTAGACCACCCCGTCGGCGGCCAGGTCGAGGGCACACTCCCGGGCCACGCGGACCAGGGCGGACCGGCTCTGCATCACCCCGACGGTGTGGGTGAACGTCTCCAGGTATCGCTCCAGCGACCCGGAGTCCGCCGACTCCCGGAACCAGCGCGACAGGCTCGCCGGGTCGTCGGCGGGCAGGTCGCGGTAGCCGCCCTCGCGAGCGAGGTCGAGCACGGTGGCCGGGCGCAGGCCACCGTCGAGGTGATCGTGCAGCAGCACCTTCGGCGCGAGCCGCAGCGCCTCCCCGGCCGGCGTGGTCATCGCCGTCGCAGCCGGTCGTCGAAGCCGGCCTCCAGCTCGCGCCAGGCCGCCGCCTCGCCGTCGAAGGGCGGGCTGGGGGCCAGCCGGGTCGGGTTGGGCCGGAGCACGAAGTCCACGAACCAGCCCAGCGGGGAGGAGCTCACCAGCGCGACGTCCACCGAGTCGTCCCCGGCGGCGTCCGCGGCGTCGGTGAACAGCTCCACCGCCAGCTCCAGCTGCGCCGGGTCGACCGCGCTCGGGCCGTCGGCGATGTCGTCGGCGATGCCGGGCAGCACGTAGGTGTTGTCGTCGGAGACGGTGATCTCCAGCTCGCCGGCCACGGCGGCCTGCTGCACCTCCTCGAAGGTGCTCAGCGCGGCCATGTCGTGGTCGGTGTCCTCGGCGAGGAACCGAGCCAGCGCCCGCGGGGAGGTGAAGACGTCGATCTTGCCGCCGCTGCCGAGGAAGAGAGGCTTGTCGTCGAGGTAGCAGCGCAGCGAGTGCAGCTCCTCGCCGCTGGTGATGATGGTGATCGGGTCGATGCCGACGTTCTCCCAGAAGCCGTCCTCGTGCGCCGCGTCGGCGTCGGGCTCCTCGTCCACGTCCACCACGTCGAGGTCGTCGGTCTCCTCGGGGTCGTCGTCGGGCTGGGCGGCGAGGAGCTCGTCCCGCGCGGTCTCCAGCGCCTCCTCGTCCACCTCAGGCACGAACACCAGCCCGTCCAGGGCGTCGA
Source organism: Rhodococcus sp. Z13_19A (assembly GCF_058133575.1). NCBI lineage: Bacteria > Bacillati > Actinomycetota > Actinomycetes > Mycobacteriales > Nocardiaceae > Rhodococcus > Rhodococcus sp. Z13_19A. The sequence continues at coordinate 157,871 of NZ_JBYUNN010000001.1, read as the reverse complement.
GCACGTCGTCCCAGCGCTCGGCCAGCACGGTGCCGAGGTCGTCCCAGAGCTTGCGGCCGTCCTTGCCGAGGAACGCCGTCGGCCCGGCGGGCAGCGCGGCGAAGCCGTCGGTGGAGTCCAGCACCTCGGTGACCTTGTCCAGCTCGCAGACCTCGGCGAGCGCACCGACCATCTGCAGCACGTCGTCGAGCTGGTTCACCGTCCAGGCGTCGGGCTCGCCGGCGGCCAGCTCGGGCACTCCCACGATGTCGTAGCGGTGGTCCTCGTCCGGCTCCAGCTCGGCCACGGCCAGGCTGGTCACCGCCGGCCACGCCGGGTGCTCCACCAGGTCGTGCTCGTCCACCGTCCGGATGAAGGCAGCCAGCTCGGCGACCTCGTCGAAGCAGTAGAGGTGCTCGCCGTGCCCGAGGAAGGCTTCCCACTCCTCGCCGTCTTCCCGCCAGCGCGGCGCCCAGAGGGTGAGCACGTCACCCTCGGTGAGTCCGAGCTCGACCGGAACGATGTCCTGTGCCATGGGGGCGAGCCTAGTGGCGACCGGGTGTGCCGGTTGCAGAGGCAGGCCGGCACCGGCGGCAGCGAGCCCGGCAGGCGCGCCGCATATCCTGCCCGCATGCACGTGCATCTGCTCGACCACCCGCTGGCCGCTGCTCGACTCACCACGATGCGCGACGCGCGCACCGACAACGCGGGCTTCCGAGCAGCGCTGGGGGAGCTGACCAAGATGCTGGTCTACGAGGCCACCAGCACCGCCCCGGTCCGCGAGTTCGACGTCCTGACCCCGCTCACCACCACCACCGGGTACGCCCTGGCCAAGCCGCCGCTGCTGGTCCCCGTGCTGCGCGCCGGGCTGGGCATGGTGGAGCAGGCGCACGCGCTGATCCCGGAGGCGCAGATGGGCTTCGTCGGCATGGCCCGGGACGAGGAGACCCACCAGCCGGTCACCTACCTGCAGTCCCTGCCCGACGACCTCTCCAGCACCCCGGTGTTCGTGCTCGACCCGATGCTGGCCACCGGCGGGTCGATGGTGGGCACCGTGGAGCTGCTCACCGGCCGCGGCGCCACCGACATCACCGTGCTGTGCGCGCTGGTCGCCCCCCAGGGAGTGCAGCGGCTGGAGGACAGCGGGCTGCCGATCCGGCTGATCACCGCCAGCATCGACGAGGACCTGGACGAGAACGCCTACATCGTGCCGGGCCTGGGCGACGCCGGTGACCGCCAGTTCGGTCCCCGCTAGCCCACGGCTGGGCCCCGCCCGGTCAGCCCAGGCCGGACACCCGCAGGGTGATGTTCAGCCGGCCCCGCGGCAGGCCGATGGGCAGCTCGCAGCTGCCGGGCAGGGTGCGCACCACGCCGTGAAAGGCGAAGCGGGACGGTCCGCCAAAGACGAACAGATCACCCGAGCGCAGCTCCACGTCGGTCCACGGCCGGTTGCGGTTCTCGGTGTTGCCGAACCGGAAGACGGCGCTGTCGCCCAGGCTGAGGCTGACCACCGGGTCGTCGGCGCGCTCGTCCTTGTCCTGGTGCAGCCCCATCTTGGCGGTGTCGTCGTAGTAGTTCACCAGCGCCACGTCTGGCCGGTAGTCCGGGGCCGGCCGCCCGTGCGCGGCGGCCACCGCCTCCCGGCCCAGCTCGCCCAGCCAGTCCGGGAACGGGGTCACCGGGGCGTCGTCGACGTCCACCGCAGTGCGGGTGTAGCGGTAGGGCGACCAGTGCCAGCCCAGGCACACCGTCTGCACGCTCATCTGGCCACCGCCGGGTGTGCGGGCGGCGCGCATCGGCGCCGGGGCGGCCGACCACTCCCGGCAGGCGCGCACCAGGCGGCGCTGCGCGGCGAGGTCCAACCAGTCGGGCACGTGCACCGCACCGGGGGCCACCTCGGTGCGCACGCGGGGGAACAGCTCGCTCACGCGGCGGTTCCCGCGCTCTCCAGCTCCAGCAGCGCGGTCTTGGCGGCCAGCCCACCGAGGTAGCCGCCCAGGGTGCCGTCCGACCGGAGCACCCGGTGGCAGGGGATCACCACCGGCAGGGGGTTGGTGGCGCAGGCGCTGCCCACCGCGCGCACCGCGCGGGGGCTGCCGGCCGCGACGGCGAGACCGCGGTAGCTGGCGGTGCGTCCATAGGCGATCTCCCGCATCCGGTCGAGCACCTGGCGCCGGAAGCCGGAGCTGAGCCGCAGGTCCACCGGCACCGTGAAGGTGCGCCGCTGCCCCGCGAAGTACTCGGCGAGCTCGCGGGCGGGCTGGTCCAGCCGGGCAGGTGCGTGCAGCACCCGAGGGCTGATGCGGGTGGCGAGTGCGGCGAGCACCGCGTCGTGGTCCTCACCGGCGAAGGCCACCCGCACCAGGCCCTGCTCGGTGGCCACCAGCAGCAGCGACCCGACGGGGCTGTCCACCGTGCGGTAGGCGAGGTCGAGCAGCCCGGCGGCGTCGGCGTCGGCGGCCAGCCGGGTGCGGAGGTGGTGCAGGGCGGGTGCCTCGTCGGCGGCTGGGAAGAGCTCCGCAGCGGGCTCGGGGCTGGTCATGGGCGGGCTCCTCGTGGGTAGCGGGCGCGCAGCGTCTTCATGCCGTCGGCCGCGGCGCGGCGGGCAGCGCTCTCGGTGTTCTCCAGCAGCACGGCCACCTCGGCGAACGGCAGGCCACCGACGTGGTGGTACGCGATGGCCTCGCGCTGCTTGCGGGGCAGCGTCGCCAGCGCCGACCACAGCGCGTCGTCCCGGTGCGCGGGGTGCGGGGCCGGGTCGGCCGCCTCCGGCACCTCGGCCACCGGCAGCGGGGTGCGGGCGCGCGTGCGGTGCACGTCGATGGCCTTGCGCTTGGCGATGGTCACCAGCCAGGCCTGGACGTTGGCGTCCTCGGGCAGCTGCGGGTAGGCGCGCAGCGCGGCCAGGAAGGTCTCCGACCAGGCGTCCTCGGCCTCGTCGGGGCCGAGGACGGCGCGACACACCCGCAGCACGGTGGCGCCGTGCTCGCGGACGACGTGCTCGAAAGGTCTCATGGCCACGTCCAGTAGACGCCGCGGGAGCGGCAGACGTGAGATCGCCCCCCGTGCTCGTCGGGCGTGGCCGCACCGCCTGTGGTCGACTCGTCGGGCACTGACCAGCAGAAATGATCGACAGACGACCCAGGGGGACACGATGTCTGAGCGCAACACGGTGATCAGGGCGATGCACGACCTGGGGGGTGCGGCCTGGTTCGGCGGGTCGCTGATGGGCGCGGTCGGACTCAACGGTGCCGCCTCGGACGTGGCCGACCCGGCAGAGCGGTCCCGGGTGGCCGCGGCGGGCTGGGCCCGGTGGGCGCCGGTCAACGCGGTGGCCATCGGGGCGCACCTCGTCGGGGGGCTCGGCCTCGTCCTGGTCAACCGCGGCCGGCTGGCCGGGCAGAAGGGGGCCACCGCCAACACGGTGGTCAAGGCGGCGCTCACCGCGGCGGCCGTGGGGGCCACCGCCTACAGCGGGACGCTGGGCGCCAAGGTCGCCCAGGCCGGCCAGACGCCGGCCGCCGGCGCGACCACCCCGGCGGGCAGCACCCCGGAGGCGGTCGCCCAGGCGCAGAAGCAGCTCGCCGTGACGCAGTGGGCCATCCCGGTGCTCACCGGCGCGATCATGGTGCTCGGTTCCCAGCAGGGCGAGCAGCAGCGCCCCGCCGACCTGCTCCGCGGCCTCGCCGACCGACTGGTCTGAGGGCCCACCCCGGACGCCGGTCGGGCCACCTCGCGGACGTGGCCCGGCTGGTGCTCGGCGGCAGCTCAGCTCAGCGTGCGCGGCCCTCGGCCAGGGCACACAGCCGCCGCAGGCTCTCCGTGTTGCGCGGCCAGATGCTGGCCCAGCGCAGCGGGTAGGGGACGAGGCGGCCGGGACCCCGGATCGCGTCCTCGGCCATGGTGACCAGCGTGCCGCCGTCGCGGGGCTCGGTGGTCACCACCACCCGGGCCTCACCGCCGGGGTTTCCGCGGGCCTGCAGCTCCAGGCAGCGGCCCGGGTCGACGCTGACCACCGAGGTGGAGTCGTTCAGGGTGAGCGGCCAGACGCCGACGGAGTGGTACAGCTTCGACTCCGGCTGCGGCCAGCTCTTGTCCACCTCACGAATGGTGGAGGTGCCTACCACCCAGCCGACGTAGAGCCAGCCGTCGTTGAGCACGTCCCACACCTGCTCCGGGGTTGCCGTCGTCGTGCGGGTCACGGTGATCACGGACGTGCTCCTCTGCTGGGGCCGGTTGCCGCGCTCGACCCAGGACTGGGTGGCGTCGGCGCCCTTGCAGGATAGGGGCGCCCCCACCGTCCTGCGCGGTGACGACGCTCCAGTTGACGCGCTGGCGCGCAGCGAGAAGCGTGCGTGAGCACCCGATCGTGACGTGTTCTGCCCAGCCTGAGGAGCGCGCCCGTGACACCTGGCGACCAGACCTTGCCCACCCGCTGGCTCGGCGACCTGGAGGTGAGCGCGCAGGGCCTCGGCTGCATGGGCATGAGCGCCTTCTACGGCCCGCGCGACGACGCCGAGTCCACCGCCACCATCCACGAGGCGCTGGACCTCGGCGTGACGCTGCTGGACACCAGCGACATGTACGGCCCGCACACCAACGAGCGGCTGGTGGGCGCGGCCATCGCCGGCCGGCGCGAGCAGGTGGTGCTGGCCACGAAGTTCGGCATCACCGTGGACGCCGACGGCAACCGCGGGGTCAACGGCACCCCGGCGTACGTGCGCTCCTCCTGCGACGGCTCGCTGCAGCGGCTGGGGGTGGACCACATCGACCTGTACTACCTGCACCGGGTGGACCCGGACACGCCGATCGAGGAGACGGTGGGGGCCATGGCCGAGCTGGTGACGGCCGGCAAGGTGCGCCACCTGGGGCTGTCGGAGGCTGGTGCGGTGACGCTGCGGCGCGCGCACGCCGAGCACCCGATCGCTGCGCTGCAGAGCGAGTGGTCGCTGTGGAGCCGCGACATCGAGCCGGAGATCGTGCCCACCGCCCGCGAGCTGGGCATCGGGATCGTCGCGTACTCCCCGCTGGGCCGCGGCTTCCTCACCGGTGCCATCACCTCCCCGGACGACCTGGCCGACGACGACTTCCGCCGGGCCAACCCGCGCTTCGCGGAGGAGGCCTTCGAGGCCAACATGGCGGTGGTGCGCGGGCTGGAGGAGCTCGCCCGGGAGCGCGGCGTCACCGCGGGTCAGCTGGCCCTGGCCTGGGTGCAGGCCCGCGGCGAGGACGTGGTGCCGATCCCGGGCACCAAGCGCCGCACCTACCTGGAGCAGAACGTGGCGGCGGCGACGCTGGCGCTGACCGACGACGACCTGGTGCGCATCGACGCCCTGGCCCCGGCGGAGGCCTTCACCGGCAGCCGCTACCCCGCCGCCGCCATGCGCGGGCTGGGCATCTAGCCAGCGTCCGGCTGCCCGGGGACTGGCGGCTCGGGGGCACCGAGCAGCGCCAGCACCTCGGCGCGGAGGCGCTCCAGCCGGGCCGCTGCCTGGGCCCGCGCCGCGGGCAGGCTCGCCCGGTCGGCCACCGGCGCCACCACCTCCAGGTAGCACTTGAGCTTGGGCTCGGTGCCGGACGGGCGCACCACCACCCGGACGTCGGCGCCGCGGAGCACCACCGCGTCGGTGCGCGGACGCAGGTCCTCGGCGGCCACCGTGCTGCCGTCCAGGGCTGCGGGCAGCGCCGCCCGCAGCCGCTGCATCATCGCCGAGCTCTGCTCCACGTGCTGCACCCGCACCGACACCTGGTCGCCGGCGTGCAGGCCGTGGCGCAGGGCGAGCTCGTCCAGCACGTCCGGCAGCCCGCGGCCCTGCGCCCGCAGCGTCGCCGCCAGGTCGCAGGCCAGCACGGCCGCGGAGATGCCGTCCTTGTCACGCACCGCGTCCGGGTCCACGCAGTAGCCGATGGCCTCCTCGTAGGCGTAGACCAGCCCCTCGCCGGCGCGCACCAGCCACTTGAACCCGGTGAGCGTCTCCGCGTGCCGGGCTCCGTGCTCGGCGGCCACCGCGGCCAGCAGCCGTGAGCTGACCACCGTGCTGGCCACCAGCGGGTCGGCGGCGTCCGCGGTATCTGGGGCGCCGGGGGCGGCGCCCAGGGTGGACAGCACGTGCTGGCCCAGCAGCACCCCCAGCTCGTCGCCGCGCAGCATCCGCCAGCCGTCGGGCGTGGGCACCCCCACCGCACAGCGGTCGGCGTCCGGGTCCAGGGCGACGGCCAGGTCGGCGTCCACCTCCGAGGCCAGCGCCAGCAGCAGGTCGCAGGCGCCGGGCTCCTCGGGGTTGGGGAAGGCCACGGTGGGGAAGTCCGGGTCGGGCTCGGCCTGCGCGGCCACCACGTGCACGTCGGTGAAGCCGGCCCGCCGCAGCGCCTCGACGCCCGCCTGCCCGCCCACCCCGTGCAGCGGGGTGAGCGCCACCCGCAGCCGGCGCTCACCCCCGCGGGGCAGGGCGGCCACCCGGCCCAGGTAGGCCTGCAGCAGCGCCTCCGCCGGCCCCGCGTCCGGCTGCGGGTCGGGCTGGCGGGGCACCTGGTTGGCCGGGCCGACCGCGGCGGTCGCGGTCTCGATCTCGGCGTCGGTGGGTGGCACCAGCTGGGCCCCGCCGGCCAGGTAGAGCTTGTAGCCGTTGTCGGCGGCGGGGTTGTGCGAGGCGGTCACCTGCACCCCGGCCACCGCGCCCCAGGCGCGCACCGCGAAGGCCAGCACCGGCGTGGGCAGCGGCCGGGGCAGCTGGCGCACCGCGAAGCCGGCGGCGCGCAGCACCTGGGCCGTGGCCTCGGCGAACGCCGCGGAGCCGTGCCGGGCGTCGCGGCCCACCACCACCACGCCGCCGCCGTGGCCGTGCTCGCCCAGCCAGCGGGCCAGCCCGGCGGTGGTGCGCACCACCACGGCCACGTTCATCCCGTTCGGGCCAGCGCGGACCGGCCCGCGCAACCCCGCGGTGCCGAAGCGCAGCGGCCCGGCGAAGCGCTGGGCCAGCTCCGGGGCGTCCGCGGCAGCCAGTGCGGCCAGCTCGACGCGGGTGGACTCGTCCGGGTCGCCGTCCAGCCAGTCCTGCACCTGCTGCGGGGTGGGGTTCACAGGCGGCTCAGCAGGCCGTGCAGCAGCGCGCCCATGTCCTCGGTGGCCGCAGCGCCCGCGGCGAGAACCTCCGCGTGGTCCAGCGGCTGGCCGGTGATGCCGGCGGCCAGGTTGGTCACCAGCGAGATACCCAGCACGTCAGCGCCGTCGGCCCGGGCGGCGATGGTCTCGTGCACGGTGGACATGCCCACCAGGTCGGCGCCCAGGGTGCGCAGCATCCGGATCTCCGCCGGCGTCTCGTAGTGCGGGCCGGGCAGCCCGGCGTAGACGCCCTCGGTGAGCGTGGGGTCGAGCTCGCGGGCCGCCGCGCGCAGCGCGGGGGAGTAGGCGTCGGTCAGGTCCACGAAGCGCGGGCCCACCAGCGGGGAGCGGGCGGTGAGGTTGAGGTGGTCGGCGATGAGCACCGGCTGGCCCACCGCCATCCCCTGGCGCAGCCCGCCCGCGGCGTTGGTGAGCACCACGGTGCGCACGCCCGCCGCGCACGCCGCCCGCACCGGGTGCACCACGTCGGCCAGGTCGTAGCCCTCGTAGGCGTGGATGCGCCCCAGCAGCACCAGCACCCGCACGCTGCCCACCTGCACCGACCGCACCGCGTTCGCCTGCCCCGCCACGCTGGGGGCGGTGAAGCCGGGCAGCTCGCTCATGGCGATCTCGGCGTCGGCGGTGCCCAGCCGGTCGGCGGCGGGGCGCCAGCCCGAGCCCAGCACCACGGCCACGTCGTGGTGGCCGTGGCCGGTGCGCTCGGCGATGGCCGCAGCGGCGGCCCGGGCCGCGCCGGCGGGGTCGGTGGAGACGTCGGACGGTGGGGTGCTCGCACGGGGAGAGGTCACGCTCGCAGACCCTAGGACGTCCTGCGCCGGCGGTGCCCGGTCGCCGCAACCGGAGGTGCTTGGACGTGGCCTGGCACACGGCCATTAGCATCACCGGAATGACGACGGAGTCTGCACACGACGACGCGGGGCTGCCGGCCAGCGCGCTGGTCGGCGCATCGGACGGCATCGACCCCCAGGCACTCGCGGCCTGGCGCAAGGCGGTGGCCGGCGTGCTGGCCAAGTCCCGCCGGGTGGAGCCGGCCGAGCTGGGCGAGGAGCCCGAGCGCCTGCTGGACACGCTGACCTACGACGGGATCACCGTCGCCCCGCTCTACACCCCTGGCGACTCGCTGCCCGAGCACCCGCTGCCCGGGGTCGCGCCGTTCACCCGGGGCCGCAACCCGCGCCCGGACGTGACGGTGGGCTGGCACGTGCGCACCCGGGTGGGCCGCGGCGTGGGCGCTGACGCCGACGCCGAGAAGCTCAACCAGGCGGTGCTCACCGACCTGGAGAACGGCGTCACCTCGCTGTGGCTGTCCCTGGGCGGGGACGACATGGCGATCTCCGCGCTGCCCAAGGTCCTCGAGGGCGTGTACCTGGACCTGGCCCCGGTGGTGCTGGACGCCGGCGCCGACTTCGCCGCCGCCGCGCAGGCCTTCCTGGACGTGGTCGACGCCAGCGGGGAGTTCGAGTCCGCCGACGTGGAGGCCTCCCTCGGCGCCGACCCGCTGACCGTGCTCATCCGCACCGGCCAGGACGTCATGCCCGCCGCGGTGGAGCTGGCCCAGCAGGCGGTGGAGCGTCCGGGTCTGCTGCGCAGCCTGGTGGTGGACGGCACCGTGTTCCACGACGCCGGCGCCAGCGACGCCCAGGAGCTGGGCGCGAGCCTGGCCGCCGGGGTGGAGTACCTGCGGGCCCTCACCGACGCCGGCCTGGAGGTCGCCGAGGCCCTGGCCCAGATCGACTTCCGCCACGCCGCCACGGACGACCAGTTCCAGACCATCGCCAAGCTGCGCGCCGGTCGCCGGCTGTGGGCGCGGGTGGCCGAGGTCGTCGGCGCCGCCGCGGCCGGTGGCGCCCGCCAGCACGTCGTCACCTCCGCGGCGATGATGAGCCAGCGCGACCCCTGGGTGAACATGCTGCGCACCACCGTCGCCGCCTTCGGCGCCGGCGTGGGCGGGGCGGACGCGGTCACCGTGCTGCCCTTCGACGCGGCCCTGCCCGACGGCGCACCGGGGGTCTCCGACGCCTTCGCCGCGCGCATCGCCCGCAACACCCAGCTGCTGCTGCTGGAGGAGTCGCACCTCGGTCGCGTGGTCGACCCGGCCGGTGGCTCCTACTACGTGGAGCAGCTCACCGACCAGGTCGCCGAGACGGCGTGGGCGTTCTTCCAGGAGCTCGAGGCGGCCGGCGGCTTCCGCGCGGCGCTGGACAAGGGTCTGCTGGACGAGCGCATCGCCGTCACCCGCGAGCGTCGCAAGGACGACATCGCGCACCGGCGCACCGCCCTCACCGGCGTCAACGAGTTCCCCAACCTGGACGAGGACCCGGTCGCCAACCCCGGGACCACCGGGGACACGGGCGCGCTGCCGGTGATCCGCTACGCCGCGGCGTTCGAGCGCCTGCGGGACCGCTCCGACGCGCACCTGGCCGCCACCGGCTCGCGGCCCACGGCCTTCCTGGCCACCCTGGGCCCCATCGCCGAGCACAACGTGCGGGCCGGCTTCATCACCAACCTGCTGGCCAGCGGCGGCATCGCGGTGGTCAACCCGGGTCCGCTGGACTCCGCCGACGCCGTCCGCGCGGCCTTCGCCGCGGCGGAGAGCCCGGTGGCCGTCGTCTGCGGCACCGACAAGCGCTACGGGGCCGACGGCTCCGCTGCGGTGGCCGCGCTGCGCGAGGCCGGGGCGGGCCAGGTGTTCGTCGCCGGGGCCAAGAAGGGCTTCGCCGACAACGAGCACCAGCCCGACGGCTTCCTGGGCGTGGGCATCAACGCCGTCACCGCACTGACCGGACTACTCGAGACCTTGGGGGTCAAGTGAGCATCCCGAACTTCGCCGAGGTCGAGCTGGGCGGGGACGCCGCCGAGACGGCCCCCACCGTCGCCGACACCGAGCAGTGGACCCAGGCCGCGGCCACCGAGGCGGGCCAGCCCGCCGAGGAGCTGGTGTGGAGCACCCCCGAGGGCATCGACGTCAAGCCGGTGTACACCCGCGCTGACCTCGAGGAGATCGCCAAGCCCAGCGACGGCGAGCCGCCGTACCCGCTGGGCAGCTTCCCCGGCGCGGTGCCCTACCTGCGTGGGCCCTACCCCACGATGTACGTCAACCAGCCGTGGACCATCCGCCAGTACGCGGGCTTCTCCACCGCCTCGGAGTCCAACGCCTTCTACCGCCGCAACCTCGCGGCCGGGCAGAAGGGGCTGTCGGTGGCCTTCGACCTGGCCACCCACCGCGGCTACGACTCCGACCACCCACGGGTGGCCGGCGACGTGGGCATGGCCGGGGTGGCCATCGACTCCATCTACGACATGCGCGAGCTCTTCGACGGCATCCCGCTGGACCAGATCAGCGTCTCGATGACGATGAACGGTGCGGTGCTGCCCATCCTGGCGCTCTACGTGGCCGCGGCGGAGGAGCAGGGGGTGGAGCCGGAGAAGCTGGCCGGCACCATCCAGAACGACATCCTCAAAGAGTTCATGGTGCGCAACACCTACATCTACCCGCCGAAGCCGTCGATGCGGATCATCTCCGACATCTTCGCCTACACCAGCGAGCGGATGCCGCGCTACAACTCCATCTCCATCTCCGGCTACCACATCCAGGAGGCCGGAGCCACGGCCGACCTGGAGCTGGCCTACACCCTGGCCGACGGCATCGAGTACATCCGGGCCGGCCTGGCTGCCGGCATGGACGTCGACGCCTTCGCCCCGCGGCTGAGCTTCTTCTGGGCCATCGGGATGAACTTCTTCATGGAGGTGGCCAAGCTCCGCGCCGCCCGCCTGCTGTGGGCGGAGCTGGTGGCCGAGTTCGAGCCGAAGAACGCCAAGTCGCTGAGCCTGCGCACGCACAGCCAGACCTCGGGCTGGTCGCTGACCGCACAGGACGTGTTCAACAACGTGGGACGCACCTGCATCGAGGCGATGGCCGCCACGCAGGGCCACACCCAGAGCCTGCACACCAACGCCCTGGACGAGGCGCTGGCCCTGCCCACGGAGTTCTCCGCCCGCATCGCCCGCAACACCCAGCTGGTGCTGCAGCAGGAGTCCGGCACCGTGCGCCCGATCGACCCGTGGGGCGGCTCCTCCTACGTGGAGAAGCTCACCCACGACCTCGCCGCCCGCGCCCGCGCGCACATCCGCGAGGTGGAGGAGGCCGGCGGCATGGCGCAGGCCATCGACGAGGGCATCCCCAAGCTGCGCATCGAGGAGGCGGCGGCGCGCACCCAGGCGCGCATCGACTCCGGCCGCCAGCCCGTGGTGGGCGTGAACAAGTACGTGCCGGGCGAGCCCGACACCGTCGAGGTGCGCCGGGTGGACAACGCCCAGGTGCGCCGCGAGCAGCTGGACAAGCTGGAGCGGCTGCGCGCCGAGCGCGACAACGACGCCGTCGAGGCTGCGCTGGCCCAGCTCACCCGCGCCGCCGCGGCCACCGAGGGCGGCATGGAGAACAACCTGCTGGCCCTGGCCATCGACGCGGCCCGGGCCAAGGCCACGGTCGGGGAGATCTCCGAGGCGCTGGAGAAGGTCTACGGCCGGCACGCAGCGGAGATCCGCACCATCAGTGGTGTCTACCGGGACGAGGCGGGATCGGTGTCCAACATCAAGCACGCCACCGAGCTGGTGGAGCAGTTCGCCGAGGCGGAGGGCCGTCGCCCCCGCATCCTGGTGGCCAAGATGGGCCAGGACGGGCACGACCGCGGCCAGAAGGTCATCGCCACCGCGTTCGCCGACATCGGCTTCGACGTGGACGTCGGCCCGCTGTTCCAGACGCCGGAGGAGGTGGCCAACCAGGCCGCCGACGCCGACGTGCACATCATCGGGGTGTCCTCGCTGGCTGCCGGTCACCTCACCCTGGTGCCGGCGCTGCGCGACGCCCTCGCCGAGGTGGGTCGCCCGGACGTGATGATCGTCGTGGGTGGCGTCATCCCGCCGGGGGACTTCGACGAGCTGTACGCGGCCGGGGCCACGGCGATCTTCCCGCCCGGCACCGTCATCGCCGACGCTGCCGCGGGGCTGCTGGTCAAGCTGGCCGAGCAGAACGGGCACACCCTGCAGGGTGCGGACGCGCAGTCGGTGGACACCGGGGCCACGAGCAGCTCGGCCACCCGCACCGCACCGGCCCAGCCGACCGACACCGCCGACGCCTGAGCATGGGCGCACGTCCGCCCGTTGACGTCGACGCGCTGGCCGAGGGCATCACCGGGGGCAACCGCGCCCAGCTGGCCCGGGCGATCACCCTGGTGGAGTCCACCCGGGCGGACCACCGACAGCAGGCGCAGGAGCTGCTGCTGAAGCTGCTGCCCCAGGCCGGCGGGGCACACCGGATCGGCATCACCGGTGTGCCCGGCGTGGGCAAGTCCACGTTCATCGACGCCCTGGGCACGCTGCTCACCGGGGACGGGCACCGGGTGGCGGTGCTGGCGGTCGACCCGTCCTCCACCCGCACCGGGGGGTCGATCCTGGGCGACAAGACGCGGATGACGCGGCTGGCCAACGACCCCCAGGCGTTCATCCGGCCCTCGCCCACGGCAGGGACGCTGGGTGGGGTGGCGCGGGCGACGCGCGAGACCATGGTGCTGCTGGAGGCCGCGGGCTTCGACGTGATCCTGGTGGAGACCGTCGGGGTGGGGCAGTCGGAGGTGACCGTGTCGAACATGGTCGACTGCTTCTGCTTCCTCACCCTGGCCCGCACCGGCGACCAGCTGCAGGGCATCAAGAAGGGTGTGCTGGAGCTGGCCGACCTGGTCAGCGTGAACAAGGCCGACGGCAACCACGCCAAGGACGCCGAGCGCGCGGCCCGCGAGCTGGCCGGGGCACTGCGGCTGATCTACCCACCGGACTCGCTGTGGCGCCCACCGGTGCTCACCACGAGCGCGCTGGAGGGCACCGGGCTGCGGGAGTTCTGGGACACCGTGCTGCGCCACCAGAAGGTGCTGCGCGACGCCGGGGAGCTCGACCGCAAGCGCAGCCAGCAGCAGGTGGACTGGACCTGGACCATGGTGCGCGAGCAGCTGCTGGACCGGCTGCGCGACCACCCGCAGGTGCGGGCCCTGCGCGCCGACACCGAGCAGGCCGTGCGCGACGGTGAGCTCACCGCCGCGCTGGCCGCCCAGCAGATCCTGGCCGCCTTCGACGGCTAGCCGCGCCTGGCTAGGTGGTGGCGCCGGGAGAGCTGTCGCCCCGGTCGTGCCCCGTGGTGCCGGCCGACCGCGTGTGCTCGCCGGGGGTCTCCCGGGCGGTGGCCTCCGCGCTGCGCCGCTCGTCCGGGAACAGGAACAGCGTGACCAGCGCGGCGATCACTCCGCCGATCAGCGGCGCCACGATGAACAGCCACAGCTGGCTCAGCGCCGGACCACCCACGATGAGGGCGGGGCCGAGGCTGCGGGCAGGGTTCACCGAGGTGCCGGTGATCGGGATGCCGATGAGGTGCACCGTGGTGAGGGCGAAGCCGATGGCCACCCCGCCGAGCTGCGGCCACGCCGACCTGCGGGTGACGGTCAGCACCACCAGCACGAACAGGAAGGTCAGCACCACCTCGGCCAGGAACGCGCCCCAGCCGTTGACCAGGATCAGCGACTCGGCTCCGAACCCGTCGGCGCCGAGGCCGACGGTCTCCCGGTCGTAGGCCGGCGAGGCCTCGAACATCGCCCACAGCACCAGGGCGCCGATGATGCCGCCGATGAACTGGGCGATCCAGTAGCCGATGGCCTCGGCGATCCCGATGCGTCCAGCGGCCAGGAAGCCGATGGTGACGGCCGGGTTGACGTGGCAGCCGGAGATGGTGCCGAGGGAGTAGACCAGCACCAGCAGGACCAGGCCGAAGGTCAGCGCGGTGGCCACGATGCCGGCCGACGGTGAGGTACCGGTGAGACCGAAGCCGAGCGACAGCGTGGCCACCCCGACTGCGAAGAAGACCAGGAGCGCCGTGCCGAGCAGCTCCGCGAACAGCTTGCGTGGATCCATCGTGCACCTCCGGGCGAGGGCGGGGGTCCGCGCGTGGCACGGAGCCGGTGTGTCCAGAGTGGCCCAGGTCACCGGCACTGTCCACCGCCACCGGCGTGGCGCCCAAGGCGCAGTGGTGTTCCGGGCTGCGCAAGGATGGTGGTGACGTGCCCGCTACGTGCCCTTCGCGGTGGGTACGGCCCGGCTTGTCCACTGTCGCTTCGTCCTCCGGAGGAAACATGTCCGTCCTCGACCGATTCCGCCTCGACGGCAAGGTCGCCGTCATCACGGGCGCGTCCGCAGGTCTCGGCGTGGCCTTTGCCAAGGCGCTGTCGGAGGCGGGGGCCGACACCGCGCTGGGTGCACGCCGGGTCGACCGGCTGGAGTCCACCAAGGCGATGGTGGAGGCCAACGGCCGGCGCGCGATCGCGGTGGCCACCGACGTCGCCAGGCCGGAGGACTGCCAGGCCTTGGTGGACGCGGCGATGGCGGAGTTCGGCCGGGTGGACGTCCTGGTCAACAACGCCGGGATCGGCACCGCGGTACCCGCCACCAAGGAGACCCCGGAGCAGTTCCGCCAGGTCATCGACGTCAACCTCAACGGCTGCTACTGGATGGCACAGGCGTGCGGACGGGTGATGCAGCCGGGTAGCAGCATCGTGAACATCAGCAGCATCCTGGGCCTGACCACCGCTGGGCTGCCGCAGGCCGCCTACGCCGCGAGCAAGGCAGGACTGATCGGGCTGACCCGTGACCTGGCCCAGCAGTGGACCGGGCGCAAGGGCATCCGCGTGAACGCCATCGCTCCGGGGTTCTTCGCGTCGGAGATGACCGACGCCTACGCCCCGGAGTACCTGAGCTCCCAGCAGCCCCGGATGCTGGCCGGCCGGATGGGCGACCCTGAGGAGCTCGCTGCTGCGGTGCTGTTCCTGGCCAGCAGCGCCGGCGGCTACGTCACCGGGCAGACGCTGGCCGTGGACGGCGGCATCACCATCACCTAGCCGGGCGGGACCGGGGCCTGCTCACGCGTCGTGGCCGGGCTCCAGGTCCTTGACGTCGCGGAAGGTGACCAGCTCGCCGATCTCCTCGGCGACGCTGCCGGACTCGGGCTCCAGCAGGTGGGCGACGTGGTCGCCGAGCGGCAGCCGCTCCAGGATGCGTCCGCTGAACCAGGCGGTGGCGCCGTCCAGGATCGGCAGTCCCTCCGGCCCCTCGTGCCAGGCGCAGTCGGCGAACTTGTCCACCTCGTCGCCGGTGGTGGAGCCGAAGAGGCGGGCCAGCTCGCGGTCGGCGGGGGAGAGCACGTGCACCGCCAGGTGCGTGGCCTCGGCGGCGACCCGGTAGGTGTGGTTCTTGTTGGACAGCCCGACCAGGAAGCGACGAGGCTCGATGCTCACCTGGGTGGCGAAGCCGACCAGGCAGCCCGAGCGGTGACCGGCAACGGCCGTGGTCACCACGAACATCGGGTAGTTCAGCTGCCCGACCAGGGTCTCGAACGCGGCGCCACCATCGTTGTCAGCTGTCATGGGCTCATCGTCTCGCAGCCCGCCGAGCCCGTGCGCGGCGGACCCCTGCGACACTGGCGCCCGTGGACCAGGAACAGCGGGCGGTGTGCTCGGCCAAGGGGTGCCGAGAGGCCGCGACGTGGGCCGTGGTGTGGAACAACCCGAAGGTGCACACCCCAGAGCGGGAGAAGGTGTGGGTCGCCTGCGGCGAGCACCGCGACAGCCTGGCTGAGCACCTGCGGATGCGCTCGTTCCTGCGCCGGGTGGAGGCACTGAGCGACAGCTAGGCGCAGCAGTTGCTGGTCAGCCGGTGGACCGCTCTGCCTCGGTGAGCTCGACCACCTCGAGCAGGTGCCGCAGCACCGTGTCCGGGCGCTCCATCGGGATGAAGTGCGAGGCGTTCAGCTCCACGTACTGCGCCCCCGGGATGCGGTTCGCGGCGCTGCGCATGTCCTTGGCCGAGGCCAGCACGTCGTGCGTCCCGGCGATGAACACCGTGGGCACCGCGACCTTGCTCAGCGACACCCGGGTGTGCTCGTCGGCGGAGCGCGCCAGGTGCATGCCCCACTGCAGCGGGGTCTCCAGGTAGGTGTGCACCGCCCGGCGCACCACCGCAGGGTCTGCGCCGGGAAGCATGAAGCCGCTGTGCTGCAGGGCCTTGGTGGCCAGCGGGCCCAGCCGCAGCTGGCGGAGCACCGGGCTCACCGCCGGGCCCACGGTCTGCAGCGTGCGCGCCACCGCCCGCGCCACCGGCTGCCGCGCGAACCGGGGAATGCGCAGCGGTGCCCCCATCGCGTGGAACGTCCCGCCGGGAACCCCGGCCACGGCCACGATGCCGCGCACCCGCTCCGGGAAGCGCACCGCCAGCTCGAAGGCGGTGTTCACGCCGATGGACCAGCCCAGCACCACCGCCGACTCCACCCCCGCGTCGTCCAGCACCGCCAGCGCGTCCTCCACGAAGGTGTCCACGCCGACTCGCTCACGGTCGGCCGGTCGCTCGGAGCCGCCGATGCCCCGGTGGTTCCAGGAGATCACCCGCACCCCGCAGTCCTTGCGCAGCAGCGACGGCCACACGTGCGGGTTGGTGCCCAGGCCGTTGGCCAGCAGCACCGTGGGCCCGTCGGCGTCGTTGGTCCACGCCTCCACCACGGTGCCGTCGCCGCTGCGCACGGAGTAGAAGTGCAACGACTCTCCCGGGTGGGCGGTGGAGGAACCGTCGCTGGTGGCCCCTCGGCTGCGCTTGATCACCATGGCGCAGAGTCTGCCCCACCCTGAGCGGGGACTGCGGCAGGAGCGTCGCCACCGCGGGGCGATACCGTCTGCGGGAATGTCCCTATCCCAGAGGAGTCGGTGTGCCCTACCTGCAGCGTGACGGCGACGTGTTCGTGCTCAACCTCGGCGAGGAGGGTGCTGCCGACACCGAGAACCGGTTCAGCCCCGACTTCCTGGCCCAGGTGCACGCGCTGCTGGACGAGGTGGAGGCCTCCACCGGCAACGCTGCGCTGGTCACCACCGGCACCGGCAAGTTCTACTCCAACGGGCTGGACCTCGACTGGCTCGCCGGCCACCTCGACCAGACCTCGTCCTACGTGGGCACGATCCAGTCGCTGTTCGCCCGCGTGCTGCTGCTGCCGATGGCCACCGTGGCCGCCGTGCAGGGTCACGCCTTCGCCGGCGGCGGCATGCTCGCCGTGGCCCACGACGAGAAGGTCATGCGCGCCGACCGTGGCTTCTTCTGCCTGCCCGAGGTGGACATCAACATCCCGTTCACCCCCGGCATGGCGGCGCTGCTGCAGGCCCGGCTGTCCAAGGCCACCGCGCACACCGCGATGACCACCGGACGGCGCTACGGCGGAGCCGACGCGGCCGCTGCGGGGATCGTGGACGAGGCCGTCGGCCAGGAGCAGGTGCTGGAGCGGGCCATGGCCCGGGCGCAGGCGCTGGTGGGCAAGCGCGGCGACACCCTGGGCGCCATCAAGCAGGTGATGTACGGCCCGGCCGCAGCCGCGCTCACCGCCGAGGCCACGATCTCCTTTGACGGGAATGCCTGAGCGGGCCACCTCCCCGGCCGTCCCGGCCTGGCTGGAGGACTGGCTGCTCACCGGCCGCGACGAGCTCGTGCGCTGGCGCCGGCACCTGCACGCCCACCCCGAGCTGTCCCGCCACGAGGTGGACACCACCGCCTACGTCGCCGAGCGGCTGCGGGCGGCCGGGCTGCACCCGCGCACCCTGCCCTCGGGCACCGGGCTGGCCTGCGACATCGGCGACCCCGACGCCCCTGGGCCGCTGGTCGCGCTGCGGGCGGACATGGACGCGCTGCCGGTGCAGGAGCTGGTGCAGTCGCCGTACCGCTCGACGGTGGACGGGGTGATGCACGCCTGCGGGCACGACGCGCACACCGCGATCCTGCTCGGCACCGCGCTGGCGCTGGCCGCGGCACCCGCGCTGCCCGGCCGGGTGCGGGTGCTGTTCCAGCCCGCGGAGGAGGTGATGCCCGGCGGCGCGCTGGACGTCATCGCCGCCGGTTGGCTGGACGGCGTCTCCCGCATCTACGCCCTGCACTGCGACCCGCACGTGGCCGTCGGCCAGGTGGGGGTGCGCGCCGGTGCGCTCACCTCCGCCGCGGACCGCATCGAGCTGACCGTGCGCTCGCCCGGTGGGCACACCGCCCGGCCGCACCTCACCGCTGACCTGGTGCACGCCCTGGGCATGGTCATCACCGGGCTACCCATGATGCTGACCCGCCGGCTGGACCCCCGGTCGGCGTCGGTGCTGGTGTGGGGCGCGGTGCACGCCGGCGACGCGCCCAACGCCATCCCGCAGGGCGGCGTGCTGCGCGGGACACTGCGCACCGGCGACCGGGAGACCTGGGCGACGCTGAAGTCGGTGGTCTCGGAGATCGTGGCGTCGCTGCTGGCCCCCACCGGTGTCACCTACGAGCTGGACTACCGGCGTGGCGTGCCCCCGGTGGTCAACGACGTGGACTCGGCGCGGCTGCTGCGCGAGGCGGTCACGCAGGGGCTGGGTGAGCAGGCGGTGTGCGCCACGGTCCAGTCCAGCGGCGGCGAGGACTTCGCCTGGTACCTCGAGCAGGTGCCCGGCGCGCTGGCCCGGCTGGGCGTGTGGTCGGGCACCGGCGTGCAGCTGGACCTGCACCAGCCCACCTTCGAGATCGACGAGCGGGCGCTGGAGGTGGGGGTGCGCCTGCTGGTGCACACCACGCTGCAGACCTGGGCGGCAGGCCCGGACGGTCGCGGTCCCGCGGGCACCCCGGAGTCCGAGGGCCAGGCGGGCTAGTCGCTCTTGGTGCCGGGGCCGACGTTGCGGCTGGGCCGGGTGCGCAGGGCGTGCACGTAGTCCACCGGAGCGCCGGCGGCGTAGGCGGCGTCAGCCATCACGCCCAGGTAGCGGGCCGAGGGCAGTCCGCCCTCGTAGGCGTCGATGACGTACAGCCACGCCAGCACCGAGCCGGTGAGGGTCTGCACCCGCAGCCGCAGCTTGCGGTGGATGCCCAGCTCGGCGCCCTCCCAGCGGTCCAGGCTCTCCTCGTCGTCGGGGCTCATGTCGTAGAGCACCACGAAGACCTGGGAGTCGGGGTCCTCCACCACCGTGGCCAGCGCGCCCTCCCAGCCCAGGTCCTCGCCGGCGAAGGTGAGCCGCCAGCCGGGCAACCAGCCGGTGCCCGCCATGGGGGAGTGGGGGGCCCGCTGCATCATCTGCTCCGGGTCCATGTTGGAGCCGTAGGCGGCGTAGATCGGCACGGACAAGAGCGTAGCCGCGCGGTGTGGCGCAGCCGTCATCGGTGCAGGCGATACCGTGGGTGCCGTCAAACCCGCGTCCCTTGGTCCTACCGGGCCCCGACGTGGGCATCGAGCATCACCAAGCTTGGAGGAACCAGTGACCCGCATCGTGATCATCGGTGGTGGCCCTGCCGGGTACGAGGCGGCACTCGTGGCGGCGCAGTACGGCGCCGACGTGGTGGTCGTGGAGGCCGAGGGCCTCGGCGGGGCCTGCGTGCTCTACGACTGCGTGCCCTCCAAGACGTTCATCTCCTCTGCCGGCGTGCGCACCGACCTGCGGCGCGCGGCGGACCTGGGCGTGCAGATCGACCTGGACGAGGCCGCGGTGGCCGTGCCCGTGGTGCACGGCCGGGTGAAGTCCCTCGCCCTGGCCCAGTCGGCCGACATTCGGGTGCGCCTGCAGCGCGAGGGTGTGGAGCTCATCCGCGGCCGCGCGCGCCTGGTGGACGACGTCCCCGGCCTGGCCACGCACCGGGTCGCGGTGGAGCGGCTGGACGCGGAGGGCAACGTGACCCCGCCCGAGGAGGGCGAGGCCGAGGTGCTCGACGCCGACGTGGTGCTGCTGGCCACCGGCGCCCGTCCCCGGGTGCTGCCCGGTGCGGTGCCCGACGGCGAGCGGATCCTGGACTGGCGCCAGATCTACGACCTCAGCGAGCTGCCCGAGCACCTCATCGTGGTCGGCTCCGGCGTGACCGGCGCGGAGTTCGTCTCCGCCTACACCGAGATGGGCGTCAAGGTCACGCTGGTCTCCAGCCGCGACCGCGTGCTGCCCGGGGAGGACGCCGACGCCGCCGCGGTGCTGGAGGCGGTGCTCGCCGAGCGCGGCGTCACCCTGGTCAAGGAGGCCCGCGCCGAGACGGTGGAGCGCACCGAGTCCGGGGTTCGGGTGGTGATGGCCGACGGTCGCACGGTGGAGGGCAGCCACGCCCTGATGACGGTGGGCTCCGTGCCCAACACCGCGGGTCTGGGCCTGGAGCAGGTCGGCCTGCAGCTCAACCGGGGCGGCTACATCCCGGTGGACCGGGTCTCCCGCACCCAGGTGCCGGGCATCTACGCCGCCGGCGACTGCACCGGCCTGCTGCCGCTGGCCTCCGTGGCCGCGATGCAGGGCCGTACCGCCATGTGGCACGCCCTCGGCGAGGGCGTGCTGCCCATCAAGCTCAAGACCGTGGCCTCGGCGGTGTTCACCCGGCCGGAGCTGGCGACGGTGGGCATCAGCCAGAACGCGATTGACGCCGGCGAGGTGGCCGCGCGCACCGTGCTGCTGCCGCTGGCCACCAACCCGCGCGCCAAGATGCAGGGCCTGCGCCGCGGCTTCGTCAAGCTGTTCTGCCGGCCCTCCACCGGCGTGGTCATCGGCGGCGTGGTGGTGGCCCCGGTGGCGTCGGAGCTGATCCTGCCCATCGCGCTGGCCGTGCAGCACCACCTCACCGTCACCGACCTGGCCCAGACGTTCTCGGTGTACCCGTCGCTGTCCGGGTCGATCACCGAGACCGGCCGCCAGCTGATGGGCCACGACGACCTGGACTAGCTACTCCTCGTCGTCGACCCAGTCGAAGGTGCGGGTGACCGCCTTCTGCCAGCCGGCGTAGAGACGGTCGCGCTCCGCGGGGTCCATCGCCGGTGACCAGGTCTTGTCCTCGCGCCAGTTCTCCCGGATGTCGTCCTCGCTGGCCCAGAACCCCACCGCGAGACCGGCGGCGTAGGCCGCGCCCAGGGCGGTGGTCTCCGCCACCACCGGACGGACCACCTCCACGCCGAGCAGGTCGGCCTGGAACTGCATGAGCAGCTCGTTGACCACCATGCCGCCGTCGACCTTGAGCACCGTGAGGTCGACGCCGGAGTCCTTGTTCATCGCGTCGATGACCGCACGGGTCTGGTAGGCGGTCGCCTCCAGCACGGCGCGGGCGAGGTGGCCCTTGGTGACGTAGCGGGTGAGCCCGACGATGGCGCCGCGGGCGTCGGAGCGCCAGTACGGGGCGAACAGCCCGGAGAAGGCGGGCACGAAGTAGGCCCCGCCGTTGTCGTCCACCGAGCGGGCGTGGGTCTCGATGTCGGCGGCGGTCTCGATCATGCCCAGGTTGTCCCGCAGCCACTGCACCAGCGAGCCGGTGACCGCGATGGACCCCTCCAGCGCGTACACCGGGGCGTTCTCGCCGATCTTGTAGCAGACGGTGGTGAGCAGCCCGTTCTTGCTCATCACCTTCTCGGTGCCGGTGTTCAGCAGCACGAAGTTGCCGGTCCCGTACGTGTTCTTGGCCTCGCCCGGTGCCAGGCAGGCCTGGCCGAAGGTGGCTGCCTGCTGGTCGCCCAGGATGCCGGCGATGGGCACCCGGCTGAGCGTGCCGCGGGCGCGCACCTCGCCGTAGACCTGGGAGGAGCTCTTGATCTCGGGCAGCATCGACTCCGGGATGCCCATGTCCGCGCAGATCGCCGGGTCCCAGGTCAGGGTGTCCAGGTCCATCAGCAGCGTCCGCGAGGCGTTGGTGACGTCGGTCTGGTGCACCCCGCCGTCCGGGCCGCCCGTCATGTTCCACAGCACCCAGGAGTCCATGGTGCCGAAGCACAGCTCGCCGGCCTCGGCCCGCTCCCGCGCCCCCTCGACGTTGTCCAGGATCCACATCACCTTGGGGCCGGAGAAGTACGTGGCCAGCGGCAGCCCGGTGACGTCGCGGTAGCGGTCCGGGCCGTCGTCGGTGCCCAGGGCCGAGCAGATGCGGTCGGTGCGGGTGTCCTGCCAGACGATCGCGTTGTAGATCGGCTCGCCGGTGCGGCGGTCCCACACCACCGCGGTCTCCCGCTGGTTGGTGATGCCCACCGCGGCGATGTCGTCGGCGGTGAGGTCGGCGTCGGCCAGCGCCCCCGCGGTGACGTTGCGGACGTTGTTCCAGATCTCCATCGGGTCGTGCTCCACCCAGCCGGCCCGCGGGAAGATCTGCTCGTGCTCGCGCTGGTCGACGGCAACCACGCGCCCGGAGTGGTCGAAGATCATGCACCGGCTGGACGTGGTGCCCTGGTCGATCGCGGCAACGTACTTCTGGGGGGCGGCGCTGCTGGAGCTGCTCACGGGTCCTCCCTCTCTCCTGGCCGGTCCTGGGCTGCGGTTGTACCGTTCTGAGGTGGGTGACGTAGCCCACACGCTATCGCGTGAGGCAGTGCCGGTGGACGGCGAAGGCGGTGCCGGTGGACGGCGAAGGCAGTGCCGGGAGGCGAGGCCATGACCGACGTGACTCCGCTGCGACGAGCCGTTCGCCAGGGCAGCGGGCTGAAGCGGCTGGGCGGGACCTGGGGGGAGTGCCTGGCCGAGGGCCTGGGCACCTTCGTGCTCATCTCCTTCGGCAACGGCGTGGTGGCGATGGCCGTGGCGGGGCTGCCCGGCTCCGAGCGCACCGAGAGCCCCACCACGTTCTTCCTGGGTGCCGGTGACTGGCTGCTGATCACCTGGGGCTGGGCGCTGGCCGTGGCCTTCGGGGTGTACGTGGCCGGCGGCGTGAGCGGGGCGCACCTCAACCCCGCGGTCACCCTGGCGTTCGCCGTGCGCCGCGGGTTCGCCTGGCGCAAGGTCGCGCCCTACATGGGCTCCCAGGTGGTCGGTGCCTTCCTCGGAGCCGCGCTGGTCTACCTGGTCTACTACGACGCGATCGACGCGTACAACGCCGCGGTGGGGGCCACCAGGAGCTCCGCCGGCGGCAACACCACCTTCTCCATCTTCGGCACCGTGCCTGCGCCGTACTTCGAGGGCGCCATCGCCGGACCGCTGATCGACCAGGTGGTGGGCACCGCGTTCCTCATCGTCTTCGTGGCGGCGGTGGTCGACCTGCGCAACCAGGCGGTGCGGGCCAACCTCGGCCCGCTGCTGGTCGGTCTGGTGGTGGCCGCGATCGGGATGTCCTTCGGCGCCAACGCCGGGTACGCCATCAACCCTGCCCGCGACTTCGGGCCGCGGCTGTTCGCGTTCTTCGCCGGGTGGGGCGAGGTGGCGCTGCCGGGAACGGTGCCGGGCGCCTTCAGCTGGTACTTCTGGATACCCATCGTGGGTCCGCTGGTCGGGGGCGTGGTCGGCGTGCTCATCTACGATTGGTTCATCGGTGACGTGCTGCACGCCAGGTCGGCACTGCAGGCGTCCGACGACGCCTTCGACGCCCCCCGGCACCGTGCTGACGAGACCGACCCGCTCGCGTCCGAGGAGTGACCACGCGGCGCGGCGGAGGCAGCAGCACGACGACACGGTGCACCGCAGGCAGGCACGTCCGACCCAGGGAGCCGACTTGACCGAGCAGCAGCGAGATGGAGTGTTGGGCCCGCGCGAGCGTGCGGAGGCCTGGGAGAAGCTGGGTGCCGAGCAGTTCGACGTGATCGTCATCGGCGGTGGGGTGGTGGGCGCGGGCGCGGCGCTGGACGCGGCCACCCGAGGGCTGCGGGTGGCCCTGGTGGAGGCGCGCGACCTGGCGTCGGGCACGTCCAGCCGCTCGTCCAAGATGTTCCACGGTGGCCTGCGCTACCTGGAGCAGCTGGAGTTCGGCCTGGTGCGCGAGGCGCTGCACGAGCGGGAGCTGTCGCTGTCCACCCTGGCCCCGCACCTGGTCAAGCCGCTGAAGTTCCTCTACCCGCTCACCCACCGGGTGTGGGAGCGCCCGTACGTGGCGGCGGGGATGTTCCTCTACGACACCATGGGCGGGGCCAAGTCGGTGCCGCGCCAGCACCACCTCACCCGGGCGGCAGCGCTGCGGCTGGCTCCGGGGCTCAAGCCCAAGGCGCTGGTCGGCGGCATCCGCTACTACGACACCGTGGTGGACGACGCCCGGCACACCATGACGGTGGCCCGCACGGCGGCGCACTACGGCGCGGTTGTGCGCACCTCCACCCAGGTGGTGGGGTTCCTCCGCGAGGCCGACCGGATCAGCGGGGTGCGGGTGCGCGACTCCGAGGACGGTCGGGAGACCGAGGTGCACGGCCACGCCGTCATCAACGCCACCGGTGTGTGGACCGACGAGCTGCAGCACGTCGCCGGCGGGCGTGGGCGGTTCAAGGTGCGGGCCTCCAAGGGCGTGCACGTCGTGGTGGGTCGGGACAAGATCGTGAGCGAGGCGGCGATGATCCTGCGCACCGAGACCTCGGTGCTGTTCGTCATCCCGTGGGGCCACCACTGGATCATCGGCACCACCGACACCGACTGGAACCTCGACCTGGCGCACCCGGCGGCCACCCGTGCCGACATCGACTACCTGCTCGACCACGTCAACCGGGTGCTGGCGGTGCCGCTGACCCCCGCCGACATCGAGGGCGTCTACGCCGGCCTGCGCCCGCTGCTGGCGGGGGAGAGCGAGCAGAGCTCCAAGCTCTCCCGCGAGCACGCCGTGGCCCGCGTCGCGCCGGGGCTGGTGGCCATCGCCGGCGGCAAGTACACCACCTACCGGGTGATGGGCGCCGATGCCGTGGACGTCGCCGCCGAGGACGTGCCCACCCGGGTGGCGGACTCGGTGACCGACAAGGTCCCGCTGCTGGGCGCGGACGGCTACTACGCGCTGGTGAACCAGGCACAGCAGGTGGGTGAGCGCCACGGGCTGCACCCCTACCGGGTGCGCCACCTGCTCGACCGGTACGGCTCGGAGATCGACCAGGTGCTCGCGCTGGCCGCCGACGACCCGAGCCTGTTGCGTCCCCTCGCGAAGGCGCCGGACTACCTGCGGGTGGAGGTGGTGTACGGCGCTGCGGCCGAGGGCGCGCTGCACCTGGAGGACGTGCTGGCCCGGCGCACCCGCATCTCCATCGAGTACGACCACCGCGGCGTGGACTGCGCCAGGGAGGCGGCTGAGCTGCTGGCCCCGGTGCTCGGGTGGGACGAGGCGACCACCACGAGGGAGGTGGAGACCTACACGTCGCGGGTGCACGCCGAGGTGGAGTCGCAGACCGAGCTCACCGACGCTGCGGCGGACGCGCTGCGCGCCGCCGCCCCCGAGGCGCGGGAGAAGATCGCCGAGCCGCTGACCTGAGCCGCCCTGACGGCTGCTCCGACCAGGCCTAGTCGGTGGCCAGCCGGGCGTGCAGCAGCACGTCTTGCCACTCGTCGTCGAGCAGCGCCGCCTGGCGCAGGCGACCCTCGGCGGTCATGCCGCAGCGCAGCGCGATCGTCGCGGCGGCGGGGTTGTCCGCGGTGTGCAGGTAGCTGAGCCGGTGCAGGCCCAGCCCGCCCAGCCGCTCTGGGGCCAGGGCCAGCCGGGTGACCGCTCCGGCGGCGGTGCCCATGACGCCGCGGCGGCGGTGTGCCGGCGCGGTCCAGCAGGCCAGCTCCGCGCTGCGGTGGGTGTGGTCGACGTTGCGCAGCCGCACCTCGGCGAGCATCTCCCCGGTGGTGGGCTCGCACACGGCCCAGGAGAAACCGGTCTCGTCGGCCCACTGCGTGACGCGCCGCGCCACCGAGGCCACCGCCTCCTCCCGGGTGCGCACCACCAGCTCAGGGGCGTGGCGCAGGGTGGCGGGGTCGTCCGCGGTGGTCAGCAGCGTGGCGCAGTCGTCCACCCGCTCGTCGGCGCGCAGCGCGCGCAGGTACCAGGTGCCGGCGTTGATCTCGATCGGCTCCACGGTCGGGGCTCCCTCGGGGCTGGTCTGGTCGGGTCTCGGGCCGAACGTGCACCGGCCCTGCCTCGCGAAGCTCGCGGGGCAGGGCCGGTGAGTCGATCAGGTGCTGCTAGTCGTTCAGCTCGCAGAGCACGGTGCCCTGGGTGACCGCCGCGCCGGGCTCGACGGAGAGGCCGGAGATGGTGCCGTCCTTGTGGGCGGTGACCGGGTTCTCCATCTTCATCGCCTCGAGCACCGCGATGAGCTCGCCCGCGG
Organism: Rhodococcus sp. Z13_19A; assembly: GCF_058133575.1. Taxonomy (NCBI): domain Bacteria; kingdom Bacillati; phylum Actinomycetota; class Actinomycetes; order Mycobacteriales; family Nocardiaceae; genus Rhodococcus; species Rhodococcus sp. Z13_19A. Next base: position 131,697 of record NZ_JBYUNN010000001.1, on the reverse strand, counting down.
TGACCTGCTGGCCCTCCTCCACGGCAACCTTGACGACGGTGCCCTGCATGGGCGCCACCACCGAGTTGCCCGATGCGGCAGCGCCACCACCGGAACGCTTGCGGGACTTGGGCTTCTTGGCCGCAGCCGCGCCACCGCCGCCACCGAGGGCGAGGTCGCCGGGCAGCGACACCTCCAGGCGGCGTCCGCCCACCTCGACCACCACGGTCTGGCGGGGGGTGGTGTCGTCGTCGGCGGGAACCGCGCCGCCGAAGGGCTCGACGGTGTTCTCCCACTCGGTCTCGATCCAGCGGGTGTGCACGTCGAAGCCCTCGTCGGTGCCGATGAAGGCGGGGTCGCGGACGACCAGCCGGTGGAAGGGCACCACGGTGGCCATGCCCTCGACGACGAGCTCGTCGAGGGCGCGGCGGGAGCGCTCCAGCGCCTGCTTGCGGTCGGCGCCGCTGACGATCAGCTTGCCGAGCATGGAGTCGAACTGGCCGCCGATGACGCTGCCGCTCTCCACACCCACGTCGTTGCGCACGCCGGGGCCGGCGGGCGGGACGAAGCGGGTGACGGTGCCGGGGGCGGGCAGGAAGCCGCGGCCCACGTCCTCACCGTTGAGGCGGAACTCGAAGGAGTGCCCGCGGGGCTCGGGGTCCTCGGTGATCTCCAGGGCCTTGCCCTCGGCGATGCGGAACTGGGCACGCACCAGGTCCATGCCGGTGGTCTCCTCGCTCACCGGGTGCTCCACCTGCAGGCGGGTGTTCACCTCGAGGAAGGAGATGAGCCCGTCCTGGCCCACCAGGTACTCCACCGTGCCGGCACCGTAGTAGCTGGCCTCCTTGCAGATGGCCTTGGCGCTGGTGTGGATCTCCTTGCGCTGCTCGTCGGTGAGGAACGGCGCGGGGGCCTCCTCCACCAGCTTCTGGAAGCGGCGCTGCAGGGAGCAGTCGCGGGTGCCGACGACGATGACGTTGCCGTGCATGTCGGCCAGGACCTGCGCCTCCACGTGGCGGGGCTTGTCCAGGTAGCGCTCCACGAAGCACTCGCCGCGACCGAAGGCGCTGACGGCCTCGCGGGTGGCGGAGTCGAACAGCTCGGGGATCTCCTCGATGCTGCGGGCGACCTTCATGCCGCGGCCACCGCCACCGAAGGCGGCCTTGATGGCGACGGGCAGGCCGTGCTCCTTGGCGAAGGCCACGACCTCGTCGGCGTTGGCCACCGGGTCGTTGGTGCCGGGGACCAGGGGCGCGCCCGCGCGGGTGGCGATGTGGCGGGCGGTCACCTTGTCGCCGAGGTCGCGGATGGACTGCGGGCTCGGGCCGATCCAGATGAGGTCGGCGTCGATGACGGCCTGGGCGAAGTCGGCGTTCTCGGAGAGGAAGCCGTAGCCGGGGTGGATCGCGTCCGCGCCGGACTTCTTCGCGGCGTCGAGGAGCTTCTCGATGTTGAGGTAGGAGTCGGCTCCGGTCTGGCCACCGAGCGCGAAGGCCTCGTCGGCCAGGCGCACGTGCGGGGCGTCCGCGTCCGGCTCGGCGTAGACGGCGACGCTGCTGATGCCCGAGTCGGCGCAGGCACGGATGACGCGGACCGCGATCTCGCCACGGTTGGCGACGAGCACCTTCGTGATCGCTGCGCTGTCCTGGGTGGGCGCTGAGCCTGGAGTCGGCACGAAGCCTCCTGTCGTCGCGGGCGATCGCCACGGCGGGGATCGCGGGAGTTTGCCTGTGGAGTCTAGGCAGCCGATGTCGCTGGCTGCTCACGAGGTGGTTGCCGCGCACGTCGTGTCGCGGCAGCCACGGCTCTGCAGGCGGGACTCATCGTCGCACCTGCCCCGGTCCACGCCGCGCGGGGCTCCCGCTCGGTGGTCACGCCGGACCAGCCGAGCTGGGCAGTGGCCACCGGTCAGCAGTGGCGCAGCCCCCACTCGTGGTGGGCGTCTCGGCCGGCTGGCTGCTCGCTCGTGCCAGCCAGCATGCGCGTCGGCTGCCGCGCTGACCAGCCCCTGCGCGCGGCTCAGCGCAGGGTGAGCACGACCTTGCCCAGCGCCTCGCGGCGCTCCAGCGCACCGATGGCGTCGGCAGCCTGCTCCAGCGGGAACACCGAGGGCTGCGGTGCGCTCAGCTCCCCAGAGGCCAGCCACGGCTGGATCTGCGCCCACTGCGACGACACGTACCCGGGGTGCGTCATGAACCACGCGCCCCAGCCGGCCCCCACCACGTCCACGTTGTTGAGCAGCAGCCGGTTCACCTTGACGGTGGGGATGTCACCGCCGGTGAAGCCGACCACCACCAGCCGACCGGCAGGGGCGAGGGCACGGATGCTGTCGGTGAAGCGGTCGCCGCCGACGGGGTCGAGGATGACGTCGACGCCGGTGCCGCCGGTGAGCTCCTTCACCTGGGCCAGCCAGCCCTCGGCCAGCACCACCTCGTCGGCGCCGGCCTCGCGGGCGGTGGCCACCTTGGCCTCGGTGCTCACCACCGCGATGGTGCGCGCGGCGCCGAGCAGCTTGGCCATCCGCAGCGTGGAGGTGCCGATGCCGCCGGCGGCGCCGTGCACCAGCACCGTCTCGCCGTCGGCCAGCCGACCGCGCTTGCCCAGCGCGAAGTGCACAGTGAGGTCGTTGAACAACAGGCCAGCACCAGCAGCCATGGAGACGGCATCGGGCAGCGGGAAGGTCATGTCCGGGGACAGGTTGGCCACCTCGGCCATGCCGTCACCCATGCCGGTCAGCCCCACCACCCGGTCGCCCGGGGTGAAGCCGCTGCCCTCCGGCGCCGACAGCACCACCCCGGCCACCTCGCTGCCCGGGGTGAACGGCGGCTCGGGCTTGTACTGGTAGAGCCCGCGGGTGAGCAGCGCGTCGGGAAAGGCGACCCCGGCGGCGTGCACCTGCACCCGCACCAGCGCGTCGTCCTGCTTCGGCTCGGCCACCTCGGCGACCTCGACTGCCTCGGGACCTTCGAGGCTGGTGATCTGGACGGCGCGCATGCGGAACCTCTCTGGAGGGACGGGAGAACCGGGCTGGACGAGCGACCAGCTGCTGCTCAGGCTTGCTGAGCCTCGCGGACCTGACGCTTGATCCGGCTGAGCATCGCGGAGAGCCCGCGCAGGCGCAACGGGCTGACCGCCTCGCCCAGGCCGAAGGCGAGGTAGAAGTCCTCCGGCACGGCGAGCACGGTCTGCCGGCTCTCCCCGTCCAGGCCCTGGTGCAGGATCGAGGCGAACCCGCGGGTGGTGGGCGACTCCGGCGGGGCGGAGAAGTACAGCCGCACGTGCTCGGCGTCGGCGGCGTCGACCTTGAGGAACAGCGGCGTCTGGCACTCCGGCACCGGCTCGAGCAGCTCCGGGTGCTCGGCCAGCTCGGCGGGCAGGGCGGGCAGCTCGTCGCTGAGCTCCAGCAGCAGCTGCAGCTTGTCCTGACCCTCGACGGCCTCGAAGTCCTCGATGATCTCGGTCAGCTTGGCGGGCAGGGTCACGAGGTTGGGACCTCCCCGCGCTCCGCGCCGCGCACGATCGGCACCCGGACCATGTTGCCCCACTCGGTCCAGGACCCGTCGTAGTTGCGCACCTTGTCGTAGCCCAGCAGGTGGGTGAGCACGAACCAGGTGTGGCTGGAGCGCTCACCGATGCGGCAGTAGGCGATCACGTCGTCACCGGGGGTGAGGCCGGCCTCGTCCTGGTACACCGCCTCCAGCTCGGCGCGGGACTTGAAGCGACCGTCCTCCGCGGCGGCCTTGGCCCACGGGACGCTGGCGGCGGAGGGGATGTGTCCACCCCGCAGGGCGCCCTCCTCCGGGTAGTCAGGCATGTGGGTGCGCTCGCCGGTGTACTCCGGCACCGAGCGGACGTCGATGAGGGGACCGCGGCCCAGGTGGGCGAGCACGTCGTCCTTGAAGGCGCGGATGGCCTCGTCGGAGCGCTGCACCACCGGGTACTCGGCGGGGGTGACGGTGGGCTTGTCCCGGGTGAGCTCGCGGCCCTCGGCCTGCCACAGCGTGCGGCCGCCGTTCATCAGCCGCACGTCGGGGTGGCCGAAGAGGGTGAAGACCCAGAGGGCGTAGGCGGCCCACCAGTTGCTCTTGTCGCCGTAGATCACCACGGTGTCGTCGCGGCTGATGCCCTTGCTGGCCATCAGCCGGGCAAAGCCCTCGCCGTCGACGTAGTCCCGGGTGACCGGGTCGTTGAGGTCGGTGTGCCAGTCGATCTTGACCGAGCCGGGGATGTGGCCGCTCTCGTAGAGCAGCACGTCCTCGTCGGACTCGACGATCTTCAGGCCGGGCTCGCCCAGGTGCTCGGCCACCCAGCCGGTGGACACCAGGCGCTCGGGATGGGCGTAGTCGGCGAGCTCGGCGTTCTGTTCCGCAGCGACGGGCACAGCTACCTCCAAGGCAAACGTGTGTGTGCGCCAACGTGGCGCATGCAGTGCTGACGTTGCCACAGGTGGCCGACGGATTCCCGCGCGGCCCGGCGGTTGCTCGAGGAAACCCTTGGCGCGCTGCATATCCCCAGGTCAGAGGGCTGACGACCTTGTCAACGCGCCAGCGCCACGTTACGTTGCTCACACCAACTTCACATCCAGGGGGCCGGCATGCGGGGAAACACACGACGGAGGCGGACAGCGGCGGTGTGCACCGCAGCTGCGGCGACCGCGATGGCGCTGGTGGCGGCACCCAGCGTCCACGCGCAGGAGACCGGGCCGCCACCCCCGTACTCGGTGGTCGTCGGCGGGTTGAACAACCCCTACGACGTGCAGGGCGGCCCGCTGGGTCTGCTCTACGTCACCGAGGCCGGCGCCGGCCAGGTCACCGCCGTGCTGCCCCCGCTGCAGCTCAGCGTCCCGCTGGTGCAGAACCTGGGCGGGATCGCCAGCGCCACCGTGCCGTGGGGCCAGCTGCCCTTCGTCACCGGTGCGCCGGAGCCGGGCACCGAGGCACCGCCGCTGCCCGCGGGCTCACCCGACCCGGCGTCGCTGTACCTGGCCAACCTGTTCGGACCGCCGCAGAAGGTCGCGGACCTCACCGCTTACGAGCGGGCCAACAACCCGGACGGCCAGCTGCAGGAGGGGCCGAACGGCGAGCTGCTGGACGCGTTGTCCAACCCGTTCCGCGTCCTCAAGCGCGGCTACTTCGAGGACGCCTACATCGCCGACGGCGGTGCCAACGACGTGCTGGCGGTCGACTTCCTCGGCAACGTGCGCACGCTGTTCGTCCCACCGACGGTGAACACCGGCGCGTGCGCGGGCCTGCCCAACAACTCGCCGGAGACACCGGGCTGCGACTCGGTGCCCACCGGGCTGGCCTTCGGTCCGGAGGGCAGCCTCTACGTCAGCGCCTTCACCGCCGGGGTGCCCGGGGAGGGCCGGGTGTACGTGATCAACCCGGCCACCGGAGCGCTGGAGAACACCATCACCGGGCTGGACGGGCCCACCGGCGTGGCCGTGGGTCCGGACGGGGCGGTGTACGTCACCGAGGTGACCTACGGGGCGCCGGAGGGGGAGCAGCCCCCGCCGGACGCCCCACCGCCGGGGCGCATCGTGAAGATCGACCCGGACGGGGGCGGACGCTATGCCGCGGCGGTGCCCATGCCGCTGGGGATCACGTTCTCGGACGGGACCCTGTACGCCACCGCGATGTCGCTGGCGGGGCCGGGTGCCGGCCAGGTGGTGGCGGTGTCGCCCGACGGGTTCGAACAGCTCCCGGCGGACTGAGCCGGGCAGGGGCGAGCGGCCGCAGCGCCGCGGCGAGACGGCGGGTGCCGGGTCGAACGAGGACCCGACACCCGCCGATCCCTGTCCCCACGCCATCAGGAGGTTCGGTCGGGCAGTGCTGAGTCGGGCAGGGTCAGGCTCCGGCGGGCGCCCAGAGGGTGTGCACCGCGACGCCCACCTCGGCGAGCAGTCCGCGCAGCAGGGGCAGCCCGATGCCGATGACGCTGGAGGGGTCGCCGTCGATGCCGTCCACGAACCAGCCGCCCAGCCCGTCCAGGGTGAACGAGCCGGCCACCCGCAGCGGCTCACCGGTGGCCAGGTAGGCCTGCAGCTCCGCCTCGGACGGGTCGGCGAAGCGCACCACGGTGCGCCCTACCCCGGTGGCCTGGCTGGTCACCGCGCCCTCGCGCACCCGCAGCACCGAGTGGCCGGTGAGCAGCTCCCCGCTGCCGCCGGCCATCGCGCCCCACCGCTGGCGGGCCACCTCGGTGGTGCCCGGCTTGCCCACCAGGGTGCCGCCGATGTGCAGCATGGAGTCGCAGCCGACCACGACGGCGTCGTGCAGCAGGGGGTCTGCGCCCAGGGCGGCGACCACGTCGGCGGCCTTGGCCTGGGCCAGCGCCGTCACCACTGCCTCCGGTGGCGCCTCGCCCAGCTCGGCGACGAGGGCGTCCTCGTCCACCCCGGAGACCCGCACCACCGGCTGCACCCCGGCCGCGCGGAGCACGGCGAGGCGAGCCGGTGAGGCGGAGGCCAGCACCAGGGTGGTGGTCACGAGTGCGTCAGCGCGCCCGGACTGGCGAGGTCCACGCGCTCGACGACGGCATCGCCGAGGAGCGCAGCAGCAGCGCCGGGTCGTTCCACAGCGAGCGGGGCTTGGGCTCGGGCTCCGGCGAGGAGCTGGCCGCCGCCACCACGAGCACCAGCGCGGCCAGCTCGGCGTCGGTCGGCTGGCCACGCAGCACCCGCAGCATCGGCTCCGCCTGCGGCTGCTCAGGAGCCGGGGTGGCCTCCTGCGCGTCGGTACCTTCGCTCACGGCGTCCTCGCTCACAGGGGGATGTTCCCGTGCTTCTTGGGCGGCAGCGTCTCCCGCTTGCTCTCCAGGATCTTGAGCGCACGAGCCACCTGGCCACGGGTGTGCGAGGGCTGGATGACCGCGTCGACGTAGCCGCGCTCGGCGCCGATGTAGGGGTTGACGAGGGTGTCCTCGTACTCCTGCTGCAGCCGCTGGTGCAGGGCGTCGACGTCCTCGCCGGCCGCCTTGGCCGCCGCCAGCTTGCGACGGTGCACGATGCCCACCGCGCCGGAGGCACCCATCACGGCGATCTGGCCGGTGGGCCAGGACAGGTTCACGTCGGCACCGAGGTGCTTGGAGCCCATCACGTCGTACGCGCCGCCGTAGGCCTTGCGGGTGATGACGGTGACCTTGGGGACGGTGGCCTCGGCGTAGGCGTAGATCAGCTTGGCGCCGCGCCGGATGATGCCCATGTACTCCTGCTCGGTGCCGGGCAGGAAGCCGGGCACGTCCACCAGGGTCAGCACCGGGACGTTGAAGGCGTCGCAGGTGCGCACGAAGCGGGCGGCCTTCTCGCTGGCGTCGATGTCCAGGCAGCCGGCGAACTGGGTGGGCTGGTTGGCGACGATGCCGACGCTGCGGCCCTCCACCCGGGCGTAGCCGACCAGGATGTTCGGCGCCCACAGCGACTGGACCTCGAGGAACTCGCCGTCGTCGACAATGCGGGAGATGACCTCGTGCATGTCGTAGGGCTGGTTCGCGGAGTCCGGGATCAGCGTGTCCAGCTCGAGGTCGGCCTCGGTGACGTTGTCGGCGATGGAGCCCTCGGTCAGCGGCGGCGCGGGGAAGCGGGGGGCCTCGGAGAGGTTGTTGCTCGGCAGGTAGCTGAGCAGCTCCTTGACGTAGTCCAGCGCGTCCTGCTCGTCGCTGCCCATGTAGTGGGCGACACCGGACTTGCTGTTGTGCGTGCGCGCGCCACCCAGCTCCTCCATGGTGACGTCCTCGCCGGTCACGGTCTTGATGACGTCTGGGCCGGTGATGAACATCTGGCTGGTCTGGTCGACCATCACGATGAAGTCGGTGAGCGCGGGGGAGTAGACGTGACCACCGGCGCAGGGGCCCATGATCAGGGAGATCTGCGGGATGACGCCGGAGGCGTGCACGTTGCGCAGGAAGATCTCGCCGTAGAGGCCGAGGGAGACCACGCCCTCCTGGATGCGGGCGCCGGCGCCCTCGTTGATGCCGACCAGCGGGCGCCCGGTCTTGATGGCCAGGTCCATGACCTTGACGATCTTCTCGCCGTAGACCTCACCGAGGCTGCCGCCGAAGACGGTGGCGTCCTGGCTGAACAGGCACACCTCGCGGCCGTCGATGGTGCCGTAGCCGGTGACGACGCCGTCACCGAGGGGGCGGTTCTTCTCCAACCCGAAGTTGGTGGAGCGGTGCCGCGCCAGCGCGTCCAGCTCCACGAACGAGCCGGGGTCGAGCAGGGCCTCGATGCGCTCGCGGGCGGTCATCTTGCCCATCTCGTGCGCCTTCTCGGCGGCCTTGGCCGACCCGGCATGGATGGCGGCTTCCTCGCGCTGGTGGAAATCGGCGAGCTTGCCTGCGGTGGTGTGGATGTCTGGGGCAGAAGAGACCGCTTCCGCCTGCTCCGTCGCACTGGTCATGTCGCGGACTCTATCGGGCGCGCTCGCGTCGGTGTCAGCATGGCGGCACGTGGGACCATCGAGGCATGTGGACAGACCTGGACAGGCCCCCGCTGGACGCCGCGGCGCTGCGCTCGGCGCTGGTGGAACCGGCCGGTGGGTGGGCGGCCCTGGACGTGGTGACCAGCACCGGGTCCACCAACGCCGACCTGCTCGACGCCGCTCGGGCCGGGGCCGCGGACCGGACGGTGCTCATCGCCGAGGAGCAGGTTTCCGGCCGGGGCCGACACGCCCGTCAGTGGACCAGCCCGCCGCGCGCCGGGGTGAACCTGTCGGTGCTGCTGCGCACTCGCGGTGTGCCGCTGGACCAGCTGGGCTGGCTGCCGCTGCTGACCGGGGTGGCGGTGGCCGAGGCGGTGCAGCAGATCGCCGAGGTGCCGGTGACGCTGAAGTGGCCCAACGACGTGCTGGTGCACGGCCGCAAGCTGGGCGGCATCCTCGCCGAGCTGGCCGCCACCGGGCCGGACCCCGTGGTGGTGGTGGGGCTGGGCCTCAACGTCAGCCTGCGGGCCGAGGAGCTGCCCGTGCCCACCGCGACCTCGCTGGCGCTGGAGCAGTCCGCCTGCACCGATCGCGACCCGGTGGTGCGCGCGGTGCTGCGCGAGCTGGCCCGGCAGGAGCGCGCCTGGCGCGGCAAGGCCGGGGACCCGGTGCTGTCCGGGCTGGCGCAGGCCTACCGGGCGCGCTGCTCCACGCTGGGCCAGGAGGTGCTGGTGCACCTGCCGCACGGCGAAGAGCTCGCCGGAGAGGCGGTGGACGTGGACGCCACCGGCCGCCTGGTGGTGCGCGACGCCACCGGGCGCACCCACGCCCTGTCCGCCGGAGACGTGACGCACGTGCGATCCGCGCAGCGGTAGCGTTCCCCGCGCCCGTCGTCGACCTGGGAGGTCTCGTGGCATACCCCGAGGACGCCCTCGCGCCGGAGGAGCAGGTGGTGCTGCACCGGCACCCGCACTGGAAGATGCTGGTCGGCCCCGTGCTGGCGCTGCTGGGCGTGGTGGGGCTGGCGTGCTTCCTGGCGGCCGCGGTGCGCAACCAGAGCTGGGCGCACGCCGGCTGGGTGGTGCTGGCCGTGCTGGCCGCCGCAGCGGTGGGGCGGCTGACGCTGCTGCCGTTCCTGCGCTGGGCCACCACCCACTTCGTGCTCACCGATCGTCGGATCCTGGTGCGCCAGGGGCTGCTGCACCGCTCGGGCCTGGACATCCCGATCACTCGCATCAACAGCGTCCGCTTCCGGCACAGCCTCACCGACCGGCTGCTGCGCACCGGCACGCTGATCGTGGAGTCGGCGTCGCAGGAGCCGCTGGAGTTCGACGACATCCCGCAGGTGGCGCGGGTGCACACGCTGCTTTACCACGAGGTGCTGGACAGCGGCCGGGGCCCGGCGGAGCGCGACCCCGACCGCGAGGCGTGGCCGGACCCGGCAAAGAGCGAGCGTTGAGCGCACCAAGCTCGGGCAGGCATAGGCTGGCTTCTTGTGACGAAGGTGTTGCTCGCGGAGGACGACGAGGCCATCGCGGTGCCGCTCGCCAGGGCCCTGCAGCGGGAGGGCTACGCGGTGGAGGTGGTGGCCGACGGGCCGGACACGCTGAAGCAGGCCACCACTGGTGACTTCGACCTGCTGGTGCTCGACCTGGGGCTGCCCGGCATGGACGGGCTGGAGGTGTGCCGCCGGTTGCGGACCGTGCGTCCGGACGTCGCGGTGCTCATGTTGACCGCGCGCACCGACGAGGTGGACTTCGTGGTGGGCCTGGACGCCGGGGCCGACGACTACGTGGGCAAGCCCTTCCGGGTGGCCGAGCTGATGGCCCGGGTGCGGGCGCTGCTGCGCCGCCGCGGCAGCGGGGGTGACGAGGTGCTCGACATCGCCGGCATCCGGCTGGACCACGCCGCGCGGCGGGTGTACGTGGACGGGCTCGAGGTGAGCCTGGCCAACAAGGAGTACGAGCTGCTCAAGCTGCTGCTGGAGCACGCCGGCCAGGTGGTCACCCGCGAGCAGATCCTCACCGAGGTGTGGGGCGACCCGTCGCTGCGCGGCTCCAAGACCCTGGACATGCACATGTCGTGGCTGCGCCGCAAGATCGGCGGGCACAGCAGCGGTGCCAGCGTCAGCGTGGACAACGGCGACCTCGACCGACGCATCTCCACCGTCCGCGGCGTCGGGTTCCGCCTCAACCTCATCTGATCCGGTGGCTGCCTGATGCGCCGTCGCATCCTGATGTCCACCCTGCTGGTGGTGGCACTGACCGCGCTGCTGCTGGGGGTGCCGCTGATGTTCACCACCTGGCGGCTGGTGGACGACGTCACCACCGGTGACCTGGCTGCGCGGCTGGACCGGGTGGCTGCCGACCTCACCGCCCAGGAGGGCGACAACAACCGCATCGACGGCGTGCTGGACACCGACCGGCTGGGCCTGGCCCTGCCTGCGGGCGGACGGCTGCAGGTCACCTACCCCGACGGCAGCGGCGCCATGCAGAGCGTGGTGATCGGGGCGCCGGAGGTGGCCAACCCGGTGGTGCAGGTGCTCGACCTGGGGCGCACCGGGTCGCTGGAGCTGCAGGTGCCCAGCGACGGGCTGCGCACCACCCAGCTGCAGGCGATGGCGGTGGTGCTGGTGGTCATCCTGGTGGCCACCGGCGGCGGGGCGCTGATCTCCACCATCACCGCCCGGCGGCTGGCTGGTCCGCTGATGGACGTCGCCCACCGAGCGGCCCGGCTGGGCTCGGGGGACTTCCGGGCCGACCCCACCCGCTACGACATCGCCGAGCTGGACCGCGTCTCCGACGTGCTGGACTCCTCCGCCGCGGAGCTCGCCGCCCTGGTGCGCCGCGAGCGCGAGCTGGTCGGCGACGTGTCCCACCAGCTGCGCAGCCGGCTCACGGCGGTGCGGCTGCGCCTGGACGAGCTGGCCGACCACGCCGACCCGGTGGTGGTGGAGGAGGCCGCGGCCGCGCTGGCCCAGGTGGACCGCCTGACCAACGCCATCAACGACATGGTGACCGCCTCGCGGGCGGTGCGGACCTCCGCCGCCGGCGCCACCGACGCCGCCCGGGTGCTGCACGAGCTGGTGGCGGAGTGGGAGCCGCTCTACACCGACGCCGGCCGGGTGCTGCGGGTGGACGTGCCGGAGAGCGCCACCGCCCGGGTGAACCAGGCGCGGCTGCGCGAGACCGTCGGCGTGCTGCTGGACAACGCGCTGGCCCACGGCGCGGGCGAGGTGCGGCTCACCATGCGGCTGGTGCCCGGGCGCCTGGGTCCCGGCAGCGACTCGTTCATGGAGCCCACCGCGCTCATCGAGGTGGCCGACGAGGGACCGGGCGTGCCCGACGAGCTGGTCCGGCACGTCTTCGAGCGAGGGTTCAGCGGGGCGGACTCCACCGGCGTGGGGCTGGCGCTGGCCCGGTCGCTGGCCGAGACCGACGGGGGACGGCTGGAGCTGCGAAGGGCACGACCACCGGTGTTCGCGCTGTTCCTCACCGTGCCCCACCCCGACGGCGAGCCCGGCCCGGAGCCGACGCCCAGCCAGCGGCCCGCCACCGTGGCGCGCGAGCCCCGCTAGGCAGCGCCCAGCGAGCTCGGACGATCAGCGAGCTCGGACGGTCAGCTGGCCTCGCGCTCAGCCAGGTCGTCGCCGGGAGGTTCCACCGCCGCCAGTTCCTCCTCCAGCTCGAGGAAGACGAACTTGCGGAAGGCCCACCAGCGGAACACCATCGCCAGCAGCGTGCCGATGATCTGCGCGCTGATGAAGTCGGCGATGTTCTCCTCGAGCGGGGTCACGTTGGGCACCCGCAGCTCGAAGACGTAGCTGGAGATCCACAGCGGCGCGGCGTTGATGCCCATGCCGACCGCACTGATGGCGAAGAACAGCGCCGCCTCGTGGTGGGTCTCGCGGCCACCGCGCGCCTTGAACGACCACTCGCGGTTGAGCACGTACGACAGGATCGTGGCCACCAGCACCGCGAAGATCTTGGCGGTCACCGGCTTCTCCGCCAGCACCGTGGTCTTGAGCAGGTAGAAGACGGCGGTGTCCACGATGAAGGTCGTGCCGCCGACCATGGCGAACTTGACTAGCTCACGGTGGGCGAGCGCCAGCTTTTGTAGCGGTGCTGGCATGCGGGCCACAGCCGCGTCGACGAAGGACACGACCCGCACTCTACGAGGCGACCTCGGGCTCCGACGCCTTGACCGGGCCGCCGCGTGGCCCGAGCACGGCTGCGCGGTGCGGGAGGTCACGCGAGCGCGTGGCACGATCTGTGCCTGTGACCGATGACGTGCAGCCCCGTCCCGTGGACCTCGCCACACCGGTGGCGCAAGCCCCGCGACCGGCCCCGGCCCGCGCCGGCGACTCGCCGGTGGTGGCCATGATCGGCGGCGGTCAGCTGGCCAGGATGACGGCCCAGGCCGCGGTCGCGCTGGGCCAGACCCTGCGGGTGCTCTCCGCCGGCCCGCAGGACCCTGCCGCGCAGGTCAGCCCGGACGTGGTGCTCGGTGCGCACACCGACCTGGCCGCGCTGCGGCTGGTGGCCGCCGGTGCCACGGCGGTCACCTTCGACCACGAGCACGTTCCCCAGGAGCACCTGCACACCCTGGTGGCCGAGGGGGTGGCCGTGCTGCCCCCGCCGGAGGCGCTGCTGCACGCCCAGGACAAGCTGGTGATGCGCACGCGCCTGGCCGAGCTGGGCGCGCCGGTGCCGCCCTTCGCCGAGGTGCACCGCCCCGACGACGTCATCGCCTTCGGCGACACCCACGGCTGGCCGTGTGTGCTCAAGGCCATCCGCGGCGGCTACGACGGCCGCGGGGTGTGGATGCTCGACGACGCCGAGCAGGCCCGCGCCGTGGTGGCCGAGCAGCTGGCGGCGGGCACCCCGCTGCTGGTGGAGCAGCGGGTGCCCTTCGTCCGGGAGCTGGCCGCCGTGGTGGCGCGCTCGCCGTTCGGGCAGGGCGCGGCGTGGCCGGTGGTGCAGACGGTGCAGCGCGACGGCATCTGCGCGCTGGTGCTGGCCCCGGCTCCGCAGCTCTCCGACGCCCTGGCCGAGCAGGCCGAGCAGCTGGCCCTGGGCCTGGCCGCGCAGCTGGGCGTGGTGGGGGTGCTGGCCGTGGAGCTGTTCGAGACCGCCGACGGCGAGCTGCTGGTCAACGAGCTGGCGATGCGCCCGCACAACTCGGGGCACTGGAGCATCGAGGGGGCGCGCACCTCGCAGTTCGAGCAGCACCTGCGGGCGGTGCTGGACTACCCGCTGGGCTCCACCACCATGACCGCGCCGGTGGTGGTGATGGCCAACGTGCTCGGGGCCGCGGAGGCGCCGGCGATGAGCATGGACGAGCGCACCCACCACCTGTTCGCCCGCCTGCCGCACGCCAAGCTGCACCTGTACGGCAAGGCGGAGCGGCCCGGCCGCAAGGTGGGCCACGTGACGGTGCTCGGGGACGACCTGGAGCAGGTGCAGCGCGAGGCAGAGCTGGCGGCACGCTGGATGTCGCACGCGGAGTGGACCGACGGATGGGACGTGCACGGTGAGTGATCCGCAGGTGGGCCTGATCATGGGCAGCGACTCCGACTGGCCGGTGATGCAGGCGGCTGCCGAGGCGCTGGCCGAGTTCGAGGTGCCCTTCGAGGTGGGCGTGGTCTCCGCGCACCGCACCCCGCAGCGCATGCTCGACTACGCCACCAGCGCGGCCGGTCGGGGACTGCGGGTGATCATCGCCGGGGCCGGCGGGGCGGCGCACCTGCCCGGGATGGTGGCCTCGGCCACGCCGCTGCCGGTGATCGGCGTGCCGGTGCCGCTGAAGTACCTCGACGGCATGGACTCGCTGCTGTCCATCGTGCAGATGCCGGCCGGAGTGCCGGTGGCGACGGTGTCGGTGGGCGGGGCGCGCAACGCCGGCCTGCTCGCGGTGCGGGTGCTCGGGGCGAGCGATCCGGCGCTGCGCCAGCGGATGGCGGACTTCCAAGTGGCGCTGGAGAAGTCGGTGCACGCCAAGGACGCGGCGCTGCGCGAGAGCCTGCTGGGCTGAGGCGCCTGCTGCGGTGTGTGGCGGGCGACTACGATCGGGGTTACTAATCGTTAACCAGGAGGAACCCTGTGGCCAGCCAGTTCGGCAACCCCGACTTCGACCTGTACCGCCTCGGTGACGAGCACGAGGCCCTGCGCGACGCAGTGCGCTCGCTCGCCGAGAAGGAGATCGCGCCCTACGCCGCGGACGTCGACGAGCACGAGCGCTACCCCGAGGAGGCCCGCAAGGCCCTCGTGGCCGCCGGCTTCAACGCCGTGCACGTGCCGGAGCGCTTCGGCGGCGAGGGCGCCGACTCGGTGGCGGCCTGCATCGTCATCGAGGAGGTCGCGCGGGTCTGTGGCTCGTCGTCGCTGATCCCGGCGGTGAACAAGCTGGGCACCATGGGGCTGATCCTGTCCGGCAGCGAGGAGCTGCAGCAGCAGGTGCTGCCCTCCATCGCCTCCGGGGCGGCCATGGCCTCCTACGCGCTGAGCGAGCGCGAGGCCGGCTCCGACGCCGCGTCCATGCGCACCCGCGCCAAGGCCGACGGCGACGACTGGATCATCAACGGCACCAAGGCGTGGTGCACCAACGCGGGCGTGTCCCAGTGGTACACCGTGATGGCCGTGACCGACCCCGAGAAGGGTGCCAACGGCATCTCCGCGTTCATGGTCAACGCCGACGACGAGGGCATCTCGGTGGGTGCCAAGGAGCGCAAGCTCGGCATCAAGGGCAGCCCCACGCGCGAGGTCTACTTCGAGCAGTGCCGCGTGCCCGGCGACCGGATGATCGGCGCGCCCGGCACCGGCTTCAAGACCACCCTGAAGACGCTGGACCACACCCGGCCCACCATCGGTGCGCAGGCCGTCGGCATCGCCCAGGGCGCACTCGACGCGGCGATCGCCTACACCAAGGACCGCAAGCAGTTCGGCCAGTCGATCAGCCGGTTCCAGGGCGTGGAGTTCATGCTCGCGGACATGGCCATGAAGATCGAGGCCGCCCGGCACATGGTGTACACCGCCGCGGCGCGCGCAGAGCGGATGGAGCCCAACCTCGGCTTCATCTCCTCGGCCGCCAAGTGCTTCGCCACCGACGTCGCCATGGAGGTGACCACCGACGCCGTGCAGCTCTTCGGTGGCGCCGGCTACACCCGTGACTTCCCGGTGGAGCGGATGATGCGCGACGCCAAGATCACCCAGATCTACGAGGGCACCAACCAGATCCAGCGCATGGTGATGGCCCGCTCGCTGCTCAAGTAGGAGCCCTCGCTCACGCAGGGCCCTCGCCTGCCGTGGCAGGCACCAGCGCCGCGCGGTGCGACCGGCAGACACCGGTCCCACCGCGCGGCGCTGTCGTGGGGTCAGGCGCCCGCGCTGTCAGGTCCCCACGTGGCGGAGTGGGCACCGCGGCACCAGCGCCGAGCAGGTCAACATCGCTGCGGCCACGCCCAGGAGGGCGACCAGTCCCGGGAGCCGGACGCCCTCGGGCGCCTCCTGGACGAGCACGAACGCGCCCATGGCCAGCACGAACCAGCCGAAGGCCCTCCGCAGGGCGTCGGCCGGGATGCGGTCGACCAGCCGGGCGCCCAGCAGGCTCCCGACCACGGCGGCGGCGGTGATGGCCCCCACCAGGGACCAGTCGATCGACACCGTGGCCAGGTAGCCAGTCAGCCCGGCGAAGGACTTCATCGCGATGACCAGCAGCGAGGTGCCCACGGCCACCCCCATCGGGAGCCCGGCGAGCAGCGCTAGCGCCGGGACCACCAGGAAGCCGCCGCCCGCGCCGACCAGTCCGGTGACCAGGCCGACGGCCGCGCCGTCGAGCAGGACCCTGCCCACCGGCAGCTGGGCGTGCGCCGTTGCGGCGTCAGACTCCTTGCGGCCGCGGAGCATGGCGACCGCGGTGGCCACCATCATCGCGGCGAACCCGATCATCAGCAGCTGTGCGGGCAGGTGCCCGCCGAGGAGTCCGCCGACCAGCGCGCCGGCCATGCCGGCGGCACCGAAGAGCAGGCCGGTGCGCCACCGGACGCGCCCGCCGCGGGCGTGGCCGACGACGCTGACCGCGGAGGTCACCCCGACCACCACGAGCGAGGCGGCGATCGCCTCCTTGGTGTCCATGCCGGCCACGTAGACCAGCAGGGGCACCATCAGGATCGACCCGCCGCCGCCGAGCAGCCCCAGGGCGAGCCCGACGACGACGGCGAGGGTGACGGTGAGCGCGATCAGCACCGGGTCACCGCCGCTGGCTCAGCTGGTCCAGGGCTGAGCCGGTGGTGCGGGCGCCGCGGGTGTTCCACGGCATCCGCGCCAGGGCCATGCCCATCGCGCAGGTGTTGGAGACGGCGGCGAAGACCAAGCCACCGCCGACGAACCCGGACAGCCACTTCGCCCGCGGCACGACGGTGCTGCCGAGGATCCCGGTGAGCACGAGCGCTCCGGCGGCCAGGCGGACCTGCCGCTCCAGCTCCCAGCTCTGCCGACCGCGGTTCACCGCACCGCCGGCCTGCTCCCAGCTCACCATGCCGCCGGCGAGGACGGTGGGCGAGCTGAGCCCGCCCGCCTGCAGCGCCTGCCGGGCCTGCCCCGCCCGCGCGCCGGAGCGGCAGACCAGGACCACGTCGTGGTGGTCGTCGAGCACCGAGCAGAGCTCGTCCAGGGAGGCCTTCAGCTCGTCCAGGGGGACGTTGAGCGCGCCGGGGACGTGGCCCGCCTCGAACTCCGCCGGGGTGCGCACGTCGATCAGCGTGGGGTCCGGGCTGGAGCTGTTGCCGAGGCGCTCGGCGAGGGTGGGGGCGTCGACGTCGGGAGTGCTCATGCGGGGGTCTCCTGGTGGTTCTCGGTGGGGTGGACGAGGGGGCAGCCGGCGAGGCCGGCGTTGTCGAAGGAGTCGTCGACCGCGACGACCTCCACGCCCCGGGCGTCGAGCAGGCTGGCCACGACCGCGGCGCGGTAGCCCCCGGCGCAGTGCACCCAGACCGGGCCGGCCGGGACCTCGTCGAGGCGGTGCAGCACCTCGTGGATCGGGACGTGCGTGGACCCGGCGATGTGGGCCTGCGCTCGCTCCTGGTCGCGGCGCACGTCGAGGATCGCCGTCCGGGGGTTGCCGACCAGCTCGGCGGCCAGGTCGGCGAAGGTGGCGGTGGCGTGGCTGCGCAGCGGCTGGCCGCCGGCCCAGTCCTCGGGGCGGCCGGTGGCCATGGCGGCCGGCCGGTCGATGCCGATGCGGACCAGCTCGCGCTGGGCCTCGGCGACGTCCTCGGCCGCCTCGCCGAGCAGCGTCACCGGGGTGCCCCAGGGAATCAGCCAGCCGAGGTAGGTGACGAGCTGGCCGTCGAGGCCGAGGCTGAGGGTGCCGGCCACGTGCCCAGCGGCGAACGCGGTGCGGGTGCGCAGGTCCACGACCCACTCGCCGTCGTGGATGCGCCGGCGCAGCTCGGCGGGGTCGGCCTCGGTCGGCAGCGAGAGGTCCACCTCGGCGGGGCCGGCGGCGTTGGCTGGGCCCATGTGCGCGTAGTAGGCCGGGTAGGCGTCCAGGCCGGCCAGCAGCTCCGCCACGTAGCGGGCCTCGTCGTTGGTCAGGGCCGGGTTGGCGAGCTTCTCCTGGCCGATGGTGCTGGCGGTCCCGCCGGACTGGGTGGCCGAGCAGAAGCTGCCGAAGCCGTGCGTCGGGTAGATCGCGGTGGGGTCGGGCAGCTCGGCGGCCAGCCGGCGCGCCGAGTGCCACTGGGCGTGGGCGAGGGTGTCGGTGTGGTCGGGGCCGAGCAGGTCGGGGCGGCCGGTGGAGCCGAGGAGCAGCGAGCCACCGGTGAACACCGCGACCGGCTCGTCGCCCTCGGACAGGGCGAAGGACAGGTGGGTGTGGGTGTGCCCCGGGGTGAGCAGGACCGTCACCCGCATCCGGTCACCGACCTCCACGACGTCGCCGTCGGAGACACCGGTGCGCTCGAAGGAGACCGGGTCGTCGGCGTTGAGCAGGTACTGCGCGCCGACCTCGCGGGCCAGCTGGTAGCCGCCGGTGACGTAGTCGTTGTGGATGTGCGACTCGAAGACGTGCGTGATGCGCACCCCGGCGGCCGCCGCCAGCCCGACGACGCGGTCGACGTCACGCTGGGGGTCGACCACCAGGGCGACCTCGCCGTCGTGGGCCAGGTAGGTGCGGTCACCCAGGCCGGGGGTGTCCAGGGGAAGGACGGTGATCGTCATGGGTTCCTCTCGTGCTGTGGTGTCGCCTGGTCAGGAAGCGGTCTGGACCGGGCACCCGGCCTCGATCCACGCCGCGGTGCCGCCGGCCACGCTGGTGGCGTCGGTGCCGACCGCGTGCTCCGGTCGATCTCGGGCCTCACGGCAGCTCCCCTGAAACGGCGTTTCCTATACCTAGGGGGGTATATGTTCTCCACCGTAGCACGGCAGATCGCCTACCCCCGGGGGTATCGAGTTCCGGTGGGTGGAAGTGCCGTCCTGCCAGCGTGGTCGCCGTCCGCAGAATGACGCGCGACACAGCTTGGGAAGGGACGCACCATGACGAGCCCCGAGACCGCCATCACCAACCTGCTCCACCGCTACGCCGAGCTCATGGACGCCGGCCGGTTGGACGACGCCGCCGCGCTGTTCCGGCACGCCCAGGTGCGCAGCGGGGGAGACCGGGTTCTCGACGAGGCCGGTTTGCTGGCGCAGTGGCGCGCCATGGTGAAGCTGTATCCCGACGGCACGCCGCGGACCAAGCACGTCATCACCAACCCCATCGTGGAGATCGACGAGACGGCCGGCAGCGCCACCTGCCGGTCGTACTACACGGTCCTGCAGGCCACCCCCACGCTGCCGCTGCAGGTGGTGGCGGCCGGGCGGTACCACGACGAGCTGGAGCGGGTGGACGGGACGTGGCGCTTCGCCGCTCGGGACTACACGATGCTCGACCTGGTGGGCGACGTGTCCGGACACCTGGCCTTTCCGGTGCCTGGTGCGGCCACGGCGTTCCCCGGGGCCGACCACGCCGACGTCACCGCCGTGGTCAACCGCTACGCCTACGCCCTGGACGACCGCGACTGGGACCGGCTCGACCAGGTGTTCACCGAGGACGCCGTCGCCCGCTACGGCCACCCCAGCCGCCCGGTGATCGAGGGACGGGTGGCCCTGGTGGACTCGATCAAGGCGATGCTCGGTGGGTGCGGGCCCTCGCAGCACCTGCTGGCCACGCACGTCGTCACCGTCGACGGCGACACCGCGGAGTCCACCTGCAAGGCGCGGGTGTACCACCACGGCGCCGGTGAGCGGGCCGCGCTGGACCCCTACGAGTGCTTCGGCGTGTACCGCCACCAGCTGCGCCGAACGGCGGCGGGCTGGCGGGTCACCGACCTGCTCTTCCACGTCCACCACACCGTGGGCGACATCAACGTCCTGCAGCCCGCCCAGGCCTGAGCAGCCTGCGCCGCTCGACTACGTCGTCTCGTACACCGGCACGTCGCTGAGCAGGACGCATCCGAGTGCCGCCGCCTCCGGGCCACGCCAGCCGGGGCGGGTAGCTGACCGGCCGGCGTCGCGGTGCGGAAGCCGAAAAGTATGGTCAGGCACTGATGCCCGATGGTGCCCGTGGGGCGCCTCCCTCGACTCGGATCGGATTGTCGTGCACCCGAACGCCGTTCATGCGGACTCTGCACCCGGGAGCGCCTCGGGGCGCGCCGCTGGGAGCCTGTACCGCCTCGTCGCCACCAGCGCCGACGCCGGCGGCACCGAGGTCTTCGCCTCCAGTGAGCACGTCGCCAGCCCGTGGGGGGCGGACCTGCAGCACGCCGGACCCGTCGCCGGGCTGCTGGTGCGGGCGATGGAGCGAACGAACCCGCGCGAGGGCACCCGCCTCGGTCGCATCAGCGTCGACCTGCTGGGCGCCGTGCCGATGAGCGAGCTGCACGTGCGCGCCTGGGTGGAGCGCCCCGGCCGACGCATCGAGCTGCTGGCGGCGGAGATCACCGCCGCCGACCGCACCGGCACGCTGCGGCCGGTGGCCCGCGCGCACGGGTGGCGGCTGCAGACCAGCGACACCGCTGACGTGCAGCACCTGGCCGACCCGCCGCTGCCGGTGGTCAGCGCCGGGGCCCGGGACCTCGGACACCTGCCGTTCCCGGATGCCTGGCAGCACGGGTTCGTCGATGCGCTGGAGTGGCAGGTGCCGCCTGCCGCCGACCAGCTCGGCACGACCACCGGAGCGTGGATGCGGCTGCGGATGCCGCTGGTGGAGGGCGAGGAGCCAACCGACCTGGAGCGCGTGAGCACCATCGTGGACGTGGCCAACGGGCTGGGAGCGCGCCTGGACGCCGCCGACTGGATGTTCCTCAACACCGAGCTGACTATCCACCTGTTCCAGCCGCCCGCGGGCGAGTGGGTGGGGTTGACGGCGGAGACGTCGGTGGGCAGCGACGGCCTGGCCATGAGCTCGGGGGTCATCCACTCCGCTGCCGGGCCGATCGGCCGTGTCACCCAGAACGTGCTGGTGGAGCGCCGCCCGCAGTAGCGCCTCCGTTCGGGGCGCGGTGTGGTGTGATCTGGTTCACCAGAGGCAGAGGAGCCAGATGTGGGAGCAGCAGGTGCAGACCAGGGCACGGCCACCGAGAGCGCGGTGGACGTCGGCGGGCTGAGCATGCACGTGGTGCAGCAGGGCAGCGGGCCGGCGGTGGTGCTCTGCCACGGCTTCCCCGGACTCTCCTACAGCTGGCGCCACCAGCTGCCCGCGCTCGCCGCGGCCGGCTACCGGGCGATCGCGGTGGACATGCGCGGCTACGGCCGCACCGACGCCCCCACCGACCCGCGGGCCTACGACCGGGCCAGCACCGTCGCTGACATGGTGGGGCTGCTCGACGCGCTGGGCCTGGACGACGCGGTGTTCGTGGGCCACGACTTCGGCGCCGCGCTGGTGTGGGACCTGCCGCAGTGGGCGCCGGGCCGGGTGCGCGCCCTCGTCCAGCTCAGCGTGCCGCGCACGCCGTCGATGCCCGTGCTGCCCAGCGCTGCCTTCGCCCACCAAGCGCAGCGGCACTTCCTGCACCTGCACTACTTCCAGGAACAGGGCGTCGCCGACGCCGAGCTCGACGCCGATCCCCGTGGCTTCCTCAGCCGGGTGTTCTGGGCGCTCAGCGGCGGCTATCGCTACCTGGACATCTTCGCCCACCCCAGCGCGGGCAACGGCTACCTGGACGTGCTGCCGGAGGCGCCGCCGCTGCCCTGGCCGTGGCTGAGCGAGGCCGAGCTCGACCACTACGTGCAGGAGTTCACCCGCACCGGCTTCACCGGCGGCCTCAGCTGGTACCGCGCCCACGACCACATCTGGCGGGAGAAGCAGCAGCGCCCCGACGAACCGGTCACCGTGCCGGTCTGCTTCATCACCGGTGACCGCGACCCGGTGCAGACGATGACCGGGGCCAGGTCGATGGAGCAGATGCGGGCCTCGGTGCCGGGCCTGGTCGCGGAGCACGTCATCGCCGGCGCCGGGCACTTCGTGCAGATGGAGGCGGCCGAGCAGGTCAACCGCATCATGGTGGACTTCCTCGCCACCCTGGACTGATCGGCTAGACGGCCGGCCACTGCGGCGCAGCGCCCGCGACGCGCGGGTCCCCCGCACGGGAGGCCGGTGGGGGGCGGTCGGTCAGGCCGGCCACGCTGCGCTGGTTGCCCGCCTCCGCAAGGGCGGCCGCCGCCACCTCCGCCACCTCGCGCGCAGCCTGCTGGGAGCGGGCGTCGAAGGCGGCCGCGGCGCGGGAGTAGATGTTGACCGAACCCACCGTCGCCCCGTGCCCCGGCACCGCGGTGGAGAGCACGCTACGCACGCCAGCCTCGGCGGCTCCGCGGGCGAACGCGGGCCAGCGCGCCTCGGCGGTCAGGTCCTCCACCAGCTGGGTGACACCGTCGGTGCCGGCCAGCAGGCATGGACCGGCGCCAGCGGCGTACTGCAGCGCATCCATCCGCCCGGCGAGCGGATCGGTGGAGGCCACCGTGAACGGGTCCCCCTCGCCCACCAGCGTGACCGACACCTCCTCTGCGCCGGCGACGGTGTCCTTGGCGAGCAGCGCGACCAGGGACAGGATTTCCTCGCGGGCGACGTCGCCGGCCACCCGCGAACCGGGCTCGGCCATCGGTGGCGGTGCCGGTGCGGCGTTGCGCTGAGCTGGCGTGGGCTCTGCGGGAGTGGATGGATCAGGTGTGGCACTCATGGGGCGCTCCTGTGACGCGAGTACCGCGGGGCAGCGGCACGACACGGTGAGTACCGAGGCCGGGTGCCGGGGCGGACCGCTCTCGTCGGCACGTCGACGGCCGGTCCCTGTCCTGGACCCCGGCGGCGCCTCGTACGAATCAGCGCAAGCGCGCCGTGTGCATTCGTGCTGCTGACCATAGTCCAGCCGGTCTGGTCCGGCTCGACGCCGAGGGGCGGCCCGGGTGGGCAGCACCAATCTGTGTGGCACAGATCACTGTACGCCGAACCGAGTGGTCAGCGGGCTGCGGGCACGGCCGGGCGTGGACCGGGCGGGCGCTCGAGTGGTCACCCGCACGACGAGGCGGCCATGGTGGTGCGGCTGAACTGGGGCGAGGCGCTGAACCTGCCGGCCCGCCCGCTGTGGAGGCTGACCCTTGGCGTGGGATGACTAGCCGGTGGGGTGGGCCTGGGCGACGAGGGCGGCCGCGACGTCACGCAGCTTGCGGTTGGCGTCCTGGGAGACCTGCACCAGGATCTGGAACGCCTCGTCCTCGGTGCAGCGGCGCTCGCCCATGATGATGCCCTTGGCCTGCTCGATCACCGCCCGAGACTCCATCGCCTGGTCCATCTGCTGGGCCAGCTCGGCGGTGGTGGCGTAGAGGTGGGCGTTGGTGATGGCCACCGCGGCGTAGCCGGCGAAGTGCTCGGCGACCTCCATGGCGAAGTCGTCGATGACGTCGGTGCGGGTGACGTAGATGTTGAGACCCCCGACGGTCTCCCCGCGCAGCGGCAGCGGCACCGACACCGAGCTCAGCACGCCAGCCTGCACCGCCCTGGGCGTGTAGTCGGGCCAGCGGGTCTCGGCCCGCATGTCTGCCACCAGGACGGTGCGTCCGCTGGTGGCGGCGACCAGGCACGGTCCGTGGCCGGTGCTGTACTGCCGCTCGTCGAGGCGGAGGGCGACCTCGCCGGTGGAGGCGAAGGTGGCCGCCCGCGTGCCCTTGAGCACCGTCACCGAGACCTCGTGGGCGCCGGGGATGCACTCCTTGGCCAGGGTGGCGACCTGCGCGACGACGTCCGCCAGCGGGGTCTCGTCCAGCACGATGCGACCAAGGGCGTGCACGGACTCCGTCAGCTCCGCGCGCGGGTCTCGGGTGTCGACGCGGGCGGCGGTGGCGGAGGAACCGTTGGTGATGGCCATGAAGGGTCTCCTCTGTCGGCCCGGGCAGGGCAGCACACCACTTTACGTCGGTGGCTGGACCCGGTCCGCGCGTCGTGGCGCTCTCAGCGAGCGATCGTGCTGAACGTCTTGCGGTACCCGCTGGGGGAGACGCCGACGGCGCGGGTGAAGTGGTGGCGCAGCAGCGTGGCGGTGCCGAAGCCGCACCGTTGCGCGACGGCGTCCATGTCCAGGTCGGTGTCCTCCAGCAGCTGCTGCGCCTGCAGCACCCGCTGGGTGTTGAGCCACTGCAGCGGGGTGGTGCCGGTCTCGGCGGCGAAGCGGCGGGCGAAGGTGCGGGCGGAGGTGTGGGCCCGTGCGGCCAGGGCGGCCACGGTGTGCGGCTGGTCGAGGTGCTCCAGCATCCACCCGAGGATCTCGCCCAGTCCGTCGCTGGTGCAGTCCGGGACCGGCCGCTCGAAGAATTGGCGCTGTCCGCCCTCGCGCTGCGGGGGCACGACCATCCGCCGGGCGATGGCGTTGGTGACGCTGGAGCCCAGCTCCCGGCGCACCAGGTGCAGGCAGGCGTCGATCCCGGCTGCCGTCCCTGCGCTGGTGATCAGGCTGCCCTCGTCCACGAAGAGCACGTCGGGGTCCACCTGGGCCAGGGGAAAGCGGTCCTGCAGCTCACGGACGTGGCGCCAGTGGCTGGTGCAGCGCCGGCCGTCCAGCAGTCCCGCCGCCCCGAGGACGAAGGCCCCGGAGCACACGCTGAGCAGCACGGCGCCGTTGTCGTGGGCCTCGCGCAGCGCCGCCAGCACCTCCGGCGGGTAGCCCTCCAGCGTCTCCACGGCGGGAACGGTCACCAGGTCGGCTCCCGCCAGACCTTCGAGCCCGTGGGAGGGCACCACCTGCACGCCGACGGGCGAGCTCAGCGGGACTCCGGCTTCCGGGCCGCACACCCGGAAGTCGAAGGCGGGAACCCCGTCCTCGGTGCGGTCGATCCCGAAGACCTCGCAGACCACCCCGAACTCGAAGACGGCGAGGCCGTCCAGGACCAGGGCTGCGACCGACTTCAGCATCTGACCAGCATAACGGCAGGATCTTTGCGAATGCTGGCTTTCCTGCCACTGGTGGCACTTCCTGGGTGGTCGCAGCATTGCTGCCATGACCTTTTCGCTGAGCATCCCGTCCCTGTCCCGCACGCACGCGCCCGACACCGCACGCGTCGGGCTGGTTGCCCGCCTCCGGCGGGTCGACCTCGCCCGCTGGTTCACCCCTGCCGCTCCGCTGGTGGGCCCGGTAAGCGGTGACCGCGACGCCCAGCGGCTGCACCGCGACCTGCAGGCGGCCCGCTACCACGCCGAGGGCGGCTGGCCGCGCTGAGCAGCAGGGCCCACCCGCTGCGCGCGGAGCCCGACCCGGCACGGTTGGATGGCCGGGACGAGGCCGCGGGAGACGAGGCGGCGCGGGGGAGAAGAGGCCGGGCGTGGATCTCGAGCAGGTGGCCGACGAGCTGTACTCGGTGCTGCCCGAGGACTTCGTCGAGACCCGCAAGGAGCGCCAGGCCGAGGCCCGCGCCGCGGGCGACAAGGCCCTGGCCAAGGCCATCGGCGAGCTGGCCAAGCCGACCTCGGCCGCCTGGGTGTGCAACCTGGCGGTGCGCCTGCGTCACGACGAGGTCGCGGGGCTGGTGGAGCTGGGTGCGCAGCTGCGCGAGGCGCAGCAGAACCTGGTGGGCGAGGACCTGCGGGCACTGAACCGCCAGCGCATGCAGCTGCTCTCGGCGCTCACCCGGCAGGCGGCCACCCTGGCCCGCGAGCACGGGCACCGGGTGAGCAGCAGCGTGGCCGGACAGGTGGAGGACACCCTGCGTGCCGCCATGGTGGACCCCGACGCGGGCCAGGCGCTGCTCACCGGGCGACTGGTGCAGCCGATGGCCACCAGCGGCTTCGGCACGGTGACCGGGCGGCCGGACCTGCGGCTGGTGCCGCCGCACCAGGAGAAGACCACGCCAGCCCGCAGCCGCGCGACCCCGTCCCCGGCCACGGCAGCGCCCCGGCCCACGCCTGCGCCCCGGCGCCGGGCTGGCGAGAAACAGCGGGCCGACGAGCAGCGGCGTGCCGAGGAGCAGCGGGCTGACGAGCAGCGGGCCGAGGAGCAGCGGGCCGAGGAGCAGCGCCAGGCCGCGGAGCGCCGGCGGCAGGAGCTGGCCGAGGCCCGCCACGCGGCGGAGCGGGCCACGGCCGACGCCGAGGAGGCGCGAGCCACCGCCGAGGAGGAGGCCCACCGGGTGGCGGAGCTCACCGCCCGGCGCGACGAGCTGGCCGACCAGGTGGCGCAGCTGCACGCGCAGCTGCGCCAGACCGAGCGGGCCGCGGACGAGGCGCGCACCGAGCTGGCCCAGGCCCAGCAGCGCACCAGCAGTGCCGAGCGGGACGCCGCCGCCGCCGAGAAGGCCCGGGATCGTGCCGCCGCCCGGGTGGAGTCCCTCGCCGACGGCGACTGAGCCCGGTCAGCGCACCTCGGACAACCGGCCGGTGGCCACGTCGAAGATGAAGCCCCGCACGCTGTCCTTCACCGGGACGTACGGACTGTCCAGGATCTTCTGCACCTGCTGGCGGACGTCGGTCTCGAGGTCGGTGAAGGCCTCGGACGCCCAGCTGGGCCGGGTCCCGACCTCCTGCTCGATGGCGGAGCGGAAGTCCTCGTCGGTGAAGGTGAGCATCCCGCAGTCGGTGTGGTGGACGAGCACGATCTCCCGGGTGCCCAGCAGCCGCTGGCTGATGGCCAGCGAGCGGATCTCGTCGTCGGTGACCACCCCGCCGGCGTTGCGGATGACGTGGGCCTCGCCCTCCTTGATGCCCAGCGCGGCGTGGACGTCGAGCCGGGCGTCCATGCAGGCCAGCACCGCCACGTGCTTGGCCGGGGGCAGCGGCAGGGGCCCGCTGAAGGACGCGGCGTAGGCCTCGTTGTTCGTCAGGTACTCGTCGGTGACGCTCATGGCGGAGTCCGTTCGGTGGGCGGAGCGGGCGGGGGATCAGGACGGGCTGAGCACAGGTTCGCGCACCGAGGCCCCCGACGCTGGCTGGGGCGATGCCGGCGGCGCCTGCTCGGGCCCGCCGTCACCGAGCAGGCCGCGGCGGCGCAGCAGCGGGACAACCCCCTCGCCGAACCAGTACGCCTCCTCCAGGTGCGGCTGGCCAGAGAGGATGAAGTGGTCCACGCCCAGCGCGGCGTACTCGGCCAGCAGGTCGGCCACCTCCTGGTGGCTGCCCACCAGCGCGGTGCCGGCGCCGGGCCGGATCAGCCCGTAGCCGGCCCACAGGCCCGGGTAGACCTCTAGGCGCTCGTTGGCGCCGGCGAGCTGCGCGGTCTGGCGGCGCTGGCCCTCCGACTCCACCGTCGCCAGCTTGTCCTGCACCAACGACGCCAGCGCGGGGTCGATGCGTGACTGCAGCCTGGCGGCCTCGGCCCAGGCCTCCTCGGTGGTGTCGCGGCTGATCACGTGCACCCGGATGCCGTGGCTGAGGCTGCGCCCGTGTCGCGCTGCGCGGGCGCGCACGTCGTCGAGCAGCTCCGCGGTCCTGGCCGGTGGCTCGGTCCAGGTGAGGTAGGTGTCGGCGTGCTGGGCGGCCACCTCCCGCCCCGCCGGGCTGGCCCCGCCGAAGAACACCTCGGGCACCGGGGACGGCGGGTTGTGCACGGTGGCGCCCTGCACCTGGTAGTGCTCGCCGGTGTGGTCGAACGGGGTGCCCGACCACGCCCCGCGCAGCACGGTGAGGAACTCCGCGGTGCGCTCGTAGCGGCGGTCGTGGTCGAGCCAGTCACCAAAGCGCCGCTGCTCCTGGGCGTCGCCGCCGGTGACGATGTTCAGCAGCAGGCGCCCGTCGGAGATCTCCTGGTACGCCGCGGCCTGCTGGGCGGCCAGGGTGGGGCTGACCAGGCCGGGGCGGAAGGCCACCAGGAACTTCAGCGTGCGGGTCTCCCGCAGCAGCGCCGCCGTCGTCAGCCAGGCGTCGTTGCAGTGGGTGCCGGTGGGGGTGAGGACGGCCTCGAAGCCGAGCTGCTCCACGGCCCGGGCCACCAGCGCCAGGTAGTCCAGCGACGCGGCGCGCGGAGCCGACGCGGTGCCCAGGTGGGCCTGGGCGCCGATCACCTCGCGGCCGTCGCCGGAGGTGGGCAGGTACCAGTGCAGGTGGATGCTCATGCGGTGACTCCCAGGTGGCTGAGGATGGTGGTGCGCTGGGCGACCAGGGCGGGGTCGGAGCGCCGGCGCGGACGGGGCAGGTCGACGGGGAGGTCGTGGGCGATGCGGCCGTCGTCAAGGACGAGGACGCGGTCGGCCAGCAGCACCGCCTCCTCCACGTCGTGAGTGACGAGCAGGACCGCGAAGCCGTGCTGGTCCCACAGCCGCCCGAGCAGCTCGTGGGCGCTGAGCCGGGTGAGCGCGTCCAGCGCGCCGAAGGGCTCGTCCAGCAGCAGCAGCTCGGGGTTGCGCACCAGGGCGCGGGCCAGCGACACCCGCTGGGCCTCACCGCCGGAGAGGGTCAGCGGCCAGGCGTGCACCCGGTGGGTCAGGCCGACCTCGGCCAGCGCGGCCTCGGCCCGCTCCCGGCCGCCCCGACCCAGCCCGAGGGCGACGTTGTCGCGCACCCGCTTCCACGGCAGCAGCCGCGGCTCCTGGAAGGCGACGGCCCGGCTGGCGGGGACCTCGATGGTGCCGGTGTGGCCGGTGTCCAGGCCGGCCAGCGCGCGCAGCAGGGTGGACTTGCCGGAGCCGCTGCGCCCCACCAGGGCGACGATCTCACCGGGGGCCAGGTCGAGGTCGACGCCGTGCAGCACCGCGTCGGTGCCGAACGTGCGGCCCACGCCGCGGGCCGTGACCAGCTGGGTCTGCTCGGGGGTGCTCACGCGGGGACGAACGACTGACGCCATGACAGCGCCCTCCCTTCCAGGGTGCGGACGATGCCGTCGGTGGCCAGGCCGAGCAGGGCGTAGACCACCAGGCCCAGCACGACGATGTCGGTGCGGTAGAACTCGCGGGCGTTCATGACGATGTAGCCCAGGCCCGCGTCGGCGTTGATCTGCTCGGCCACGATGAGCGAGAGCCAGGCGATGCCCAGCGACTGCCGCAGCCCGACGAGGGCCTGGGGCAGCGCACCGGGCAGCACGACGTGGCGGGCCAGGGCGAAGCCCTTCAGCCCCAGCGTGCGGGCGGCCTCGACCAGCTTGCCGTCCACGCCGCGGATGCCGGCGAACAGGTTGAGGTACAGCGGGAAGGTGACGCCCAGGGCCACCAGCAGCACCTTGGGCTGCTCCCCGATGCCGAACCACAGGATGAACAGCGGCACCAGCCCCAGGAACGGCACGGTGCGCAGCATCTGCAGCGGTGGGTCCAGCGCCAGCTCGCCCAGGCGGGAGAAGCCGGAGACCAGGGCCAGCACCACCCCGGTCAGCAGGCCCAGGCCGACCCCGACCAGCACCCGCTGCAGGGAGATGCCCACCGCGTCGGAGAGCTGCCCGTTGCGCCACAGCTCCACCGCGGCGTCCACCACCGACAGCGGGGAGGACAGCTTGCGCTCGGAGATCGCGCCGGCGCTGCTGAGGCCCTGCCAGAGCGCGAGCAGCAGCAGCGGGCTGACCAGGCGCAACAACCAGCCGGCGCGCAGCCGTCGCCGCGGGTGGGCGGATCCCGCCGCCGCGGGGGCCTCGGAGGTCACCGCGGGAGCCGCCGGCGGGCGCACGGTCGTGGCGGTCACGGCTGGGCCGCCGTGACGTCGGCGTTGAATCGGTCGTCGAAGAAGTCGCGGACCTTCGGTGCGGAGGGGATGAGCTTGACGGCGGCGAAGCGGTCGGCCAGCTCCTGCTGGCGGGCGATCACCCGGTCGTCGATGGGGATCGCCCGGCCCCGGGAGGTGTCGAAGGTGGCGGTGGCCACCGCCGCCGGGAGGTTGGTCAGCTGGGAGTAGACCGGCACCCACTGGTCGGGGTGCGCCGCGGCCCAGGCACGCGCCTTGACCAGCCGCACCAGGAAGTCCTTGATGGCCGCCTCCGTGGTGGGGTCGGCCAGCGCCGCGGTGGAGGCGACGGTGTAGGTGTAGCCGGTGGACAGCGTGGTGCCGTCGGCCACCACCTTCGCCCCGGCGCTGGCGATCGCCACCGCGTAGTAGGGGTTCCACACCGCCCAGGCGTCCACCTGCCCGGCCGCGAACGCGCTCTGGGCGTCCGGCGGGGCGAGGTAGCGCACGGTGACGTCGTCCTGGGACAGCCCCGCCTGCTGCAGCAGCCCGATGAGCAGGCCGTGCGAGCTGGAACCCTTGGCCACCGCCACGCTCTTGCCCTTGAGGTCGGCGGCCGTGCGGATGCCGGTGCCGTCCCGGGTGAGCAGGAAGTCGTTGGCCTTGTCGCGCTCCTCCACCGAGACGATCCGTGCCTCGATGCCGGCCGCCTGCGCCAGCACCGGCGGGCTGTCGCCCACGCTGCCGAGGTCGATCGCCTTGGCGTTGAGTGCCTCCAGCAGCGGCGGTCCGGCGGTGAAGCTGGCCCACTCCACCTTGTACGGCAGCTCGTCGAGCTGGCCGGAGACCTTGAGCACCGACTGCACCGACTGCACCTGGTCGCCCACGTGCAGGGTCACCCCGGACAGGTCGATCGAGCCGTCGGCGGCGAGCACCGGGGCGGGTGGCTCGTCGGCGCTGCAGCCGACGAGGACGACGGACAGGACGGTGGTGGCCAGCACGGAGAGTGCTCGTCTTCGGGACAGGGGGAACGACATCGGAGGCCTTTCGGGCGCAAGAGGGCAGCGCCGGCCGCCACGGGGCGGGGCGCAGGAAGGGGTGCGAGCAGGGGCGCGCTCAGCGGCGCAGGGCGATCAGCCGGGTCAGGCGGTGCCGGGCCGACAGCTGGCGCCGGCGGTGCGGCACAGGTCGACGTGCCGCCGGCACGAGAAGGCGGGTCGGATCATGCTCGGGGTGGGCAGGGCCTGCACAGTTGCCTCCATCGGTCCTGGCATTAGCACCCACTCCCGCGTGCTGCGGGGGGTTGCTGCGACGTCGACGAGCCAGGTCTCTCGGTCGCTCTGGATGGTGTGGCGCAAGGCTAGCGAGGCTGGGTGGCGGCAGACAACGAATCGGCTCAGCGTGAGCCGAACCCCAGGGTGGCGCAGCGCGCCTAGCCGGCAGCGACGGCGGGCTGCTCCACGGTGCGGGCCAGGATGCCCAGCGTCGCGCGCAGCCCGGCCTCCGGGATCACCGGGAAGACGCCCTTGTCGCGGAAGCGGTCGTCGATCTCGCTCCAGTCGTAGTACGAGGTGACCAGGGTGCCGCCCTCGCGGGCCTGGAGCCGGTAGCCGTAGAGGTGCCGGATGGGCGGCTGGATGGTGCCGGAGATCGTCCACTCGATCAGCTCGTCGGGCACCAGGGCGGTGATGATCACCGTGACGTCGTACTTGCCCATGGGGAAGTCGTTGAGCGACTCCCGGTCCATGTGCACCCGGAACTCGTCGCCCACCGCACGCACCGCGTCGCCCTCGGCGGACTGCAGCATCCCGGAGCTGTCGATGCGCACGTGTCCCTGTGGGTCGCACAGCAGCGCAAACACGTCCGCGGCGGACGCGGCCACCTGCCGCTGGACCTCGAAGCGCTCCGTCGTCATGGTGCCCACCCTGGCACGGCCGGGCGCTGGCCGCCGTGGGGAACCCGGGTCACAGGGCGGGGAAGGCCCGGTTGACCACCTCGCCCTGCTCGTAGACGTCGGCGGCGGGACCCAGGATCAGCGGGTCGGGCCGGCCCACCAGCTCGGCATCCTTCTCGTCGTAGTCG
The DNA here is from genome assembly GCF_058133575.1 of Rhodococcus sp. Z13_19A. Lineage (NCBI taxonomy): Bacteria > Bacillati > Actinomycetota > Actinomycetes > Mycobacteriales > Nocardiaceae > Rhodococcus > Rhodococcus sp. Z13_19A. The sequence goes on along the minus strand of NZ_JBYUNN010000001.1, from coordinate 100,123 downwards.
AACAGGCTGAGCACGTGCCGCATGGCGGCCAGCCGGGCCCGCTTCTTGTCGTTGCTCTTCACCACCGTCCACGGCGCCCACTCGCTGTCGGTGTAGAAGAACATCGTCTCCTTGGCGTCGGTGTAGGCGTCCCACTTGTCGATGGACTCGAGGTCGGTGGGGGAGAGCTTCCACTGGCGCACCGGGTCGTTGGCCCGCTTGGCGAAGCGGCTGCGCTGCTCCAGGCGCGACACCGAGAACCAGAACTTGACCAGGTGGATGCCCGAGCGCACCAGCATCCGCTCCAGCTCGGGGGCCTGGCGCAGGAACTCCCAGTACTCGTCGTCGGTGCAGAAGCCCAGCACTCGCTCGACGCCGGCCCGGTTGTACCAGGACCGGTCGAACATGACGATCTCCCCGGCGGCGGGCAGGTGGGCGACGTAGCGCTGGAAGTACCACTGGGTGCGCTCGCGCTCGGTGGGCTTCTCCAGCGCCACCACGTGCGCGCCGCGGGGGTTGAGGTGCTCGGTGAACCGCTTGATGGTGCCGCCCTTGCCCGCGGCGTCGCGGCCCTCGAACAGGATCACCAGCGGCAGCCCCACGTGCTTGGCCCAGACCTGCAGCTTGAGCAGCTCGATCTGCAGCAGCCGCTTCTGCTGCTCGTACTCGCTGCGCCGCAGCTTGTCGGCGTAGGGGTAGCCCTGGCGCCAGGTGTCAGTGTCGCTGGTCATGCCGCACTGCGTACCACGACCGCCGCCACGATGACGGTTCCGCCGGGCCCCGCGGTGCTCAGGCCGGCTCCGCGGCCAGGCACTGCTGGGCCACGTGCCGCCCGATCGGCAGCGCGGCAGTGGCGGCCGGCGAGGGGGCGTTGAGCACGTGCAGGGTGCGGGCGGTGCGCTGCAGCAGGAAGTCGTGCACCAGGGTTCCGTCGCGGCGCACGGCCTGGGCGCGGATGCCCGCCGCGTGCGGCTGCAGGTCGGCCAGCTCCAGCTGCGGGCAGTACGTGCGGGCCGCGGCCAGGAAGGCCCGCCGGGAGGCCGAGCCCAGCAGCTCCCGGGCCCCGGTGCGCACGTTGCGCCGCGCCAGGTTCCAGAACCCGGCGTAGCCGAGGACGTCGCCGACGTCGGCCAGGTCCACGCTGCCCCGGCGGTACCCCTCCCTGGCCAGCCCCAACACCGCGTTGGGGCCCACGGTCACCCGGCCGTCCACCATCGGGGTGAGGTGCACGCCCAGGAACGGCAGGTCGGGGTCGGGGACCGGGTAGATCAGGTGCGACACCACGTCCCGCCGGTGCGGCGGCAGCTGGAAGTACTCGCCGCGAAACGGCACGATGCGGGCCTCGGGCCTGGCCCCGGCCAGTGCCACCAGCCGGTCGGCCTGCAGCCCGCCGCACACCACCAGCCGGCGGCAGCTCACCACCTGCTCGCCGGCGGTCACCACCACCTCGGTCGCCGACTCCGCGATGGCGCGCACCGACGCCCCCAGCACCACCTGGCCGCCGAGGCGCTCCACCTCTCGGCGCAGCGCGGCGCACACCAGGGTGAAGTCCACGCTGGCGGTGACGGGCACGTGCAGCGCCGCCAGCCCGGCCACCGCCGGCTCACGCTCGCCCAGCTCCGCGGCGTCCAGGCGCGCCACGGTGATGCCGTTGTGCCCGGCGCGCTCGGCGAGGGCGTCCATCCGGGCCACCTCGCGACCGGTGGTGGCCACCACCAGCTTGCCCAGCTCGCGGACCGGGATGTCGTGGCGGGCGCAGAAGTCCTTGGTGGCCTGGGCGCCGGCCCGGCACAGCCGCGCCTTGAGGCTGCCCGGCTGGTAGTACAGCCCGGAGTGGATGACGCCGCTGTTGTGCCCGGTCTGGTGCCGGCCTAGTGCGGGCTCCTTCTCCAGCAGCACCAGGGACGCGCCGGGTCGCTGCTGGAGCAGGCTCAGCGCGGTGGCCAGGCCGACGATGCCGCCGCCCACCACGCAGTAGTCGTGCACCCGTGCGGCTCCCGCTACTCCGCCGCCCGGGTGCCGCCGACCTCGACCAGCAGCACCCCACCGATGATGAGCACGATGCCCATCCCCATCAGCGGGGTCAGGGGATCGTCGAAGAGGAGCTTGCCCAGCACGGCGACCGCGGCCACGCCGGTGGCCGCCCAGATGCCGTAGGCCACGCCCACCGGCACGCCACGGGTGAGCACCAGGTTGAGCGCGAGGAACGAGCCGGTGTAGCCGGCCACCACCAGCAGGCTGAAACCGAGCCTGCTGAAGCCCTCCGACGCTCGCAGCGAGAGGGTGGCGGTGACCTCCAGCGCGATCGCCAGGACCAGGAACAGCCACCTCATCGGCGGGGCGCCCGACAGGGCACGGAGGGGCGGAGCATGCGCCCAATCTAGACAGCCGAGGGCGGGTGAGACAGTGGGCCCTCGAGACGATCCCAGAGCAGGGATCACAGAGCACAGGAGAGCGTGATGAAGGTGCTGGTGGCGGCGGACAAGTTCCGCGGCTCGCTGTCCGCGCCGCAGGTGACCGCCCACGTGGCTGCCGGGCTGACCCGGGCGCGGCCCGAGGCGACGGTGGTGCAGCTGCCGGTGGCCGACGGGGGCGAGGGCACCCTGGCCGCCGCGGTCGCCGCCGGCTTCCGGCCCGTGCCGGTGGACGCCGCCGGACCCACCGGCGTCCCCTGCCGCACCGGCTACGCCGTGCGGGACGGGGTGGCGGTGGTGGAGCTGGCCGACGTGTCCGGGCTGGACCGGTTGCCCGGCGGCGTGCCGGCCCCGCTGCGCGCCAGCAGCCACGGCACCGGCGAGGTGCTGCGGGCGGTGCTGGACGCCGGCCTCCGCCGGGTGGTGCTGGGCGTGGGCGGCAGCGCGTGCACCGACGGCGGTGCGGGCCTGCTGCAGGCGCTGGGAGCCCGGGTGCTCGACGCCGCCGGGGCCGACGTCGCCCCCGGCGGGGCGGGGCTGGTCGAGGTGGCGCAGCTGGACCTGGCCGGGCTGCACCCCGCGCTGGCCGAGACCGAGGTGGTGCTCGCCTCCGACGTGGACAACCCGCTGCTCGGCGCCCACGGTGCCGCCCCGGTGTTCGGGCCGCAGAAGGGGGCCGACGCCGACCAGGTGGCGCTGTTGGAGCGTGCCCTGCAGCAGTGGTCGGCGGTGGTCGAGGCCGCGACCGGCGAGCAGTGGGCGCACCGGCCGGGAGCGGGCGCCGCCGGTGGGGTGGGACTCGCCGCGCTGGCGGTGCTGGGCGCCCACCGCCGCCCCGGGGTGGAGCAGGTGTTGGAGCTGGTGGGCTTCGACGAGCACCTGGCCGGCGCCGCGCTGGTGGTGACGGGGGAGGGCTCGCTGGACGAGCAGACGCTGCGGGGCAAGACCCCGGTGGGCGTGGCGCGGACCGCGGCGGCCGCCGGGGTGCCCGTGGTGTCGGTGAGCGGGCGCTGCCTGGTGGAGCCCGCTGCGCTGGCAGCGGCGGGCATCGGTCGTGCGTACGCGCTCACCGACCTCGAGCCGGACCCGCAGCGCTGCATGGCCCAGGCGGGCCCGCTGCTGCGTCAGCTGGCCATGCAGGTGGCCCAGGACTGGCTGCCCGGCGGTGGCCGTGCTGGGTGAGACCGTGCGCCAGCCGCTGTGGCGCTCCCGCCCGGTGGCCACCCTGGTGCTGATCAGCCTGCTCGGCTTCACTGGTTTCTGCTTCACCCTCTCGGCGCTGCCCGCCTGGGCGGTGCAGGGTGGCGCCGGCGTGGGCAGCGCCGGGCTGGTCACCGCGGTGCTGCTGGTCAGCACGGTGGTTGGGCAGCTGGCGGTGCCGTGGTGGAACGCGCGCTTCGGCGCGGGTCGGGTGATGGCGGTGGGGCTGCTGGCCCTGGGCGCCCCGGCCCCATTCTACGCGCTCAGCCACGACCTGCGCTGGCTGCTGGCCCTGTCCGTGGTGCGGGGCATCGGCTTCGCCATCCTCACCGTGGTGGGCACCCTGCTGACCTTTGCGCTGGCCCCGCCCGGCCGCCACGGGGAGGCGGTAGGGCTCTACGGCATCGCCATCTCGGTGCCCAACCTGCTGGCCATTCCCGCCGGGGTGGCGCTGACCCAGGCGGGGTTGTTCCCGTGGGCGGCGGTGCTGGCCGGCGCCCCGGTGCTGGCGGTGCCGCTGGCGTGGAGCCTGCACGCGGTGGCCGGCCCCGCCCGGAAGCCCGAGGTCGCTGCCCCCGCTGCCACTGCGGCCGCCGCGCGGTGGTCGGCGGTGGCCGCGGTGCTCAGCCCCTCCGTGGTGCTGCTGGCGGTGACCATCTCCGTCGGCGGGGTGCTCACGGTGCTGCCCATCGAGCGCCCGGACGGACAGCTGGCCGCCACCGCGGTGCTGCTGCTCGGTCTCGCCGGGGCGCTGACCCGCTGGCGGGTGGGGGCGCTGCGCGACCGGGTGCGCGGGGCGTGGCTGCTGCCCACTGCCGTGGTGGTCAGCGGGGTGGGCGGGGCGCTGCTGGCGGTGGGCCTCGGCCTGGCCTCGGGGGCGGCGGCCGCGGTGGCCGTGCTGGTGGGCGCCACGGTGTTCGGTGCCGGCCAGGGTGCGGTGCAGAACCTCACCCTGGTGGACGCGTTCGCCCTGGCGGGGCCGGGGCGAGCCGCCACCGCGAGCGCGGTGTGGAACGTCGGCTTCGACCTGGGCACCGGGGTGGGCGCCGTCGCCGTGGGTGCCCTCAGCGCGACCACGCTGGGCTTTCCGCTGACCATGGGGCTCTGCGCGGCGGTGGTCACGTGCACCCTGCCGCTGGCGGTGCGCTCCAGCCGCCGGGCCGCCGCGGGCCGGGTCAGGTGATTCCGTCGGTGCGGTGGTGAATCATGACTACCGTGCCTCCCCGCCGCAAGACCGCCACCACGTTGACCCAGGAGGACGCCGCCGCCCTGCGCGCCGCCCTGGCCGAGGGCAAGCGTCCCACCGTCTACCTGCGCGACGGCGTGCCCAGCCTGGGTGTGCCCGCCGCAAGCAGCGCGCGGGTGGTCTCCGTGCAGGGGGAGTCCACCGTGCTGGCGCGGCCCAAGGGGGTCAGCGACGACCTGCCCTACGAGCTGGGCGAGCTCTACGCCTCCCGTTCGGCCGCGCTCGCCGCCGCCGCACCGCCGCCCGCGGCCCCGCCGAAGCGGCGGCCCCGCGCTGTCGCCGCATCCAGGCCAGCGCCCGTCCGCAGTCCGGCACCGGTCGCGGCGACCACGTCCGCACCGGACGCTGAGCCGGCCTCCGCCGCCCCCGCTCCTGCCGCCCCCGCTCCTGCTGTGCCCCCAGCTGTCGTGCCCGCGCCCGGTGCCGCCGGGGCGCCCGCCCGCCCCCGGCGCAGCGGCCGCGGCACCCCGGAGCGGGTGACGGTGACCATCACCGGAACCGCGGACGGACAGTGGTCGGTGCAGGCCGCCCGCGGCAGCGCCACCGCGCGCGGCAAGGCCACCCCGGTGAGCCCGGACGCCGTCGCCCGCGCGGTGCACGAGCTGGGCGACGAGGCCACCACCAGCGCCGTGGCAGCGGTGCTCGACCACGCCCGTCGCAGCGCCGAGCAGCGGGTGGCGCAGCTCAGCGCCGAGCTGGAGGCTGCCCGCGCCGCGCTGCAGGCGCTGGCCAGCGCCGAGCCCGACCGCTAGAAGATCCAGACGCCCCAGGTGCCGGGCTTGAGCCCCACCTGCAGCAGCGTGTAGTCCACCAGCACCACCGGCGGGGCCAGCACCAGCATCCAGCTCTGCGGCAGCCGGGCCAGCTCACGGACGTCGCGCCAGCGGTCGGCGATCACCATGGCGCCGATGACCACCAGCGGGAACGACGTCATGGCCAGCACCCGGGTGTGGTCGGCGGTAACTGCCGCCGTGCCCAGCCACAGCAGCACCGCCAGCACCAGGCCCAGTTGCTCCCGGCGCGACCAGCCGGGCCAGCAGTGCAGCAGCCCGGTGAGGGCGAAGCCCCACAACCCGGCCAGTGCCGACCACACCAGCAGCGGTGCCTCCGCCGTGGTCGAGCCAAGCAGCCCGGTGAACACCTCCCAGCGGGCCAGGAACGTCAGCCGCGACCCGCCGCCCGCGCCGACGGCGTGCAGGAAGAGCTCCAGCGCCAGCTTGCCCACCAGCGCCCCGGCCAGCAGGTGCGCCGTGCGCGGGCGCAGCCCCACCGCCCGCGGCAGCTGGGGCATTAGCGCCAGCAGCGCCAGCCCCACCGCGACCTGCTCGAAGTTCTGCACCCCGGCCAGCACGCCCGCGGCCAGCTGCCAGGCCGGTCGGTGGCGCAGCGACACCAGGACCACGATCCAGGCGAGCACGGAGAACGCGTCGTACATCCCGATCCACAGCAGCAGCACCGTGGTGACCGGGGCGAGGGCCACCACGGTGGCTGCCACCAACCCGCTGCGCCCGCCCAGGCGTCGCCGCAGCCACAGCGTCAGCCACAGCGCGGCCACCGCCAGGACGGCCGCGTGCAGCAGCAGGTACGCGGCGGTGCCGTGCACCGGCAGCAGCCGGTAGGTGAGCTGGCCGAGCGGGGCACGGAGCAGGAACTGGCTGTCCTCGGGCAGCGGCGCCGTGGGCCACTGCCGCGCGGTCAGCTCGAACAGGTCCAGGTAGTCCACCTTGGCGGGCCCGGTGCGCCACAGCACCCACACGAGCACGCCCGCACAGGCCAGCGGCAGCGACACCACTGCGGCCAGCGCCGGCCGGATCCGGGTCCGCCCGAGGGCTGCCCTGGCCGTGCCCCGGGCGGGACCGGCGGTGGAGTCCGGACGGGGGGAGGGGGGTGCCGTCGTCATGAGGGTCGATGCTCCCGCCGCCTGCTGTGCACGACCTGACCGCTGCCTGGAAGCCCGCTGAGACCCCCAAGGAGTGCCCTTACGCTGGCAGAACGTACAGCACGGGGCACCCGGGCGCCGGGGCACGGACGAGGGCCCCGTCAGCACGCCTGGGGCAGCGCGCGCTGACGGGTCGGCTCACTGCTGCGGGCGGGGCAGCATCGAGTCGGAGATGATCTTGCGCTGGATCTCGCTGGTGCCCTCGAAGATGGTGGTCAGCCGGGCGTCGCGCCAGTACCGCTCCACCTGCCGCTCGGTGGTGTAGCCGTTGCCGCCGTGCAGCTGCATCGCCTGGGTGGTGACCGTCGCGGCCATCTCGGTGGCCCGCAGCTTGGCCATCGCGGCCTCGCGGGTGCAGGTGACGCCCTGGTCGAGCAGGTGTGACACCTGGCGGTACATCGCCCGCGACTGCTCCACCTCCGAGGCCATGTCGGCCAGCGCGAAGCGCAGCGCCTGGAAGTCGCTGATCGGGTGGCCGAACTGCTCGCGCTCCTGCAGGTACACCGTGCAGTCCTCCACCGCGGCCTGGGCCAGGCCCACCGCGCGGGCGGCGGTGTGCACCCGGGCGATGTCCAGCCACGCCCCCACTCCGCTGAAGCCACCCTCCTGCTCGCCGGAGGTGACCACGTTGCCCGCCGGGATGCGCACGCCGTCCAGCTCCAGGTCCCAGGTGAGGAAGCCGTGGTAGCCGATCTTGTCGATCGGGCGGCCGGTGAGGCCGGGCACGAACTCCCCGCGCGGCTTGCTCAGCAGCAGCGTCTCCAGGCCGGCCGAGCGGGACTCACCCTCCTCGGGGTCGCGCGTGCGGCAGAGGATCTGGATGAAGTCGGCGGCCTTGGCGTTGCCGCACCAGCGCTTCTGCCCGGTGAGCACGTACTCGTCGCCCTCGCGCACCGCGCGGGTGTGCACGCTGGCCAGGTCCGAGCCGGCGTCGGGCTCGGACAGGGCGATGGCCCCGATCCACTCGCCCTTGGCCGACAGCCGCAGCAGGCGCTCGCGCTCGGAGCTGTCGGCCAGCCCGGTGCCCAGCCCCTGCGCCCGGGCGATGATGCTGGCCACGCTCATCCAGGCCCGGGCCAGCTCCTCGGCCACCATGCAGTACTCGAACGCGCCCAGGCCGAGGCCGCCGTGCTCGGTGCCGATGGTGATGCCGAAGTAGCCCAGCTCACCCATCCGGGCGAGCAGCTCCTCGGGGATCAGGCCCTTCTCCGGGTCCAGCCGGTTGGCGACCGGCAGCACCTCGTCGCGGGCGAAGGCGCGCACCTGCTGCTGCAGCGCCTCGCGCTCGGGGGTGTGCCACGGCGGGGGCAGGGTGGGCAGCGCGGGCTGGCGGACGTCGGACACGAATGTCTCCTCGCATCGGGAAGGACGGATCAACAGGTACTGGGCTGCAACCACTTCTACCGCACGCCGGCACGGGGGCCGCTCACCGGACAGCGGTGACCCGCTCGGTCTCGATGCGACGGGTCTGGCGCTGCTCGTCGGGGTCCTGGTGGGACACCTGCACCAGGGAGGCGCCCGCGGACAGCACCGCCAGCAGCCCGTCCACCAGCTCGGGCGTGGTGGACCAGTCCGCGGTGGACAGCACCCGGTCCTGCGCGGTGAAGCCCTGGGCGGTGGCGGAGGCGGCAGCGGCCTCGAGCACCTCGGCGATGCTGCGTCGGGCCAGGGCGGGCGCGGAGGGTGACAGCGGCACCGGGGCGAAGGCGTCGCCGTGCACGCGCACCGCGGTGGCGTAGTCGGTGACGCCCACGGGGAGGTCGTCCACCCCGCGGCCGAAGGCGTCCAGCGAGAGCACCGCCACCTCCGGCGCCTGCTCGGCCTCGGCGAGTCGGTCCGCCGTGCACAGTGCCGCGTCCACCTCTCCTGCCATCGGCGCAGCCGGGTCGGTCACCACGGCGCCGCACCACCAGGCGCCGAGCAGCACCGCGGCGGTCTGCCAGTGGGCGGGCAGCAGCACCGCCACCCGGTCACCGGGCTGTACCCCCAGCTCGTCGCGCAGCAGGTTGGCGGTCTTGGCGGCCCAGTTGGCCAGGGTGGTGGCCGAGACCTCCACCCGCTCCCCGGTCGCGTCGTCGTAGTAGGTGATGCGCGGGCCCGCGGCGTCGACCTGCAGGACCGGACGCAGCAGCGCATCCGTGAGGGTGGGTTCCGGTGCAGTCATGCCCCTCAGCGTGCCAAGGCGGCGCTCAGCTGATGCAGGGCACCCCGTCGGCGGTGATCGGGGGGACGGCCGGCTCGCTGCTGGTGGGGGTGCTGGACGAGCCTGTGGTGGAGCTGGCGGCGGGCGCACCGGGTCCCTGGTAGGAGCGGCCCAGCACCACGCTCACCGAGCCGCGCGTCACCGAGGTGTCCACCTGCACCGGCAGCCCGCCCAGCTCGGCGGCGACCCTGGCCGCGCCGGGGTCGTCCTTCCTGGGGGCCAGCACCACGCTGTCGCTGCGGGTGCCCGAGGAGCTGTTGCTCACGGTGCCCTCGCGGTAGCCGGTGCTGCTCAGCACGGCCGACACCTGCGAGGCGAGGCCGGAGACGCCGGCGGCGTTGAGCACGTTCACCCGGATGGATGACGCGGCGGGGGCGCTCGCGGTGGGGGTGGGCGTGGCTGTGGTGGCGGGCGCCGGTGCGGACGCGGTCGCGGCCGGCTCCAGCAGTGCCCGGGTGAACTTCTGCACCGCAGCCGGATCCACCCGGACGATGCTCTGCCCCTGGTCGTTCATGTCGTTGGGGTCCGTGACCGGCACGGTCTGGAACTGCACCGCACCCCCGGCCAGGCCCTGCAGCTGCATGGCGAAGCCCACCACGTCCCAGCCGGAGTCGATCACCACCGAGCGCTGCAGCGCCGCGGAGAGGTCGGAGACCTTCCCCGGGTTGGCCAGCGTCTGGGCCTGCAGCACCTTGCGGGCCAGTGACGCCATGAACGCCTGCTGACGCACGATGCGGTCCAGGTCGCCGCGGGGCAGCCCGTGGCGCTGGCGCACGAAGCCCAGGGCCTTGGCGCCGTTCAGCGTCTGCTCGCCGGCGGCGAAGTTCGCGCCCGAGTAGGAGTCCTTGGTGGGAGCGGCGAGGCAGACCGGCACCCCGCCGACGGCGTCGGTCAGCAGCACGAAGCCCAGCAGGCCCACCTCGGCGTAGTGGTCCACGCTGAGCCCGGTGAGGTTCTCCACCGTGGACACCAGGGCCGCACGGCCGGCCTCGGTGGACTTGGTCTCGTTGCCGGCCGGGTCGCCGGCGTGGGTGGTGGCGAGCGTGGCGTTCTCGGCGTCCTTGGCCGCGCCGTAGACACCGTTGATCTTGGTCATCCCGTCCGGTCCCTGCACCCAGGAGTCGCGCGGGATGGAGACGGCGGTGGCCGAGCTCCCGTCGTTGGGCACCCGGATGAGCACGATGGTGTCGGTGTTGGTGGACGTGACGTCGCCGGAGTTCAGCATCTGCTGCTCCTGCGGCGTCAGCGGCTTGCCCTGGGCGTCGGTGCGGCTGTCCATGCCGACCAACAGGATGTCCACCGCGCCGTCCTTGGCGTTGTCGCTGCCCTGCAGGGCACCGGTGGTGGCCAGGTTGCTGGTGAGGGTGTCCAGGGTGTTCCAGGCCGCACCGGTCACCAGCAGCACCATCGCGGAGACCGCCGCAACCGCCACCCGCAGCGCGGTGTGCGGGCGGTGCTCGCGGGATGGTCGCCGGGCTGCCGGGGTGCGCCCACCCCGCTGGCGAGGCCGCCCGGTCTCGGTGCTCGGGCGGGCGCCGCGCTGGGCCGGCGTGGGGGGAGTGCGCCGGCTGGGAGACGGGGGCCGCGCCCCGGCGGCCCTGGAGCCAGTGCCCGCCGGGGAGGATCCCGGCGCCGGTGGGCGGATCCGCTCCGCGCGGCCGGAGGAGCCGGGCTCGGCGGCGGAGGACGGGCGGGACGCGTGCGGGCCGTACCGCCGAGGAGTGCCGGAGGAACGCCGCCGACGCGATCGGTCGTGGTCCTCAGGCCGGTCGGGCACCCTGGCGCTCCATCTCTCGTGCGTCGTCCACGTCGTTGCTGTCTGTCCCGGCTGAGCCGGCGCGCCCCCTCCGATCTCGGCCGAGCCGAGGTCAAGGTTAGCGGCGACACCGGCGGGCAGCCCGTTCCCGCTACCGGCGTGCCAGACTTGTCACGTTGCACGGGCGGTTGTCCGCTGCGTCCCACCACCACCCCCAGGAGGGTCCGAGTGCGTCTGCTCGTCACTGGCGGAGCCGGTTTCATCGGAGCGAACTTCGTCCACCAGACCGTGCGCGAGCGCCCGGACCACCAGGTGCGGGTGCTCGACGCGCTCACCTACGCAGGCAACCGGGCCAGCCTCGACCCGGTGGCCGACGCGGTGGACTTCGTGCACGGCTCCATCGCCGACGCCGAGCTGGTCGACCGGCTGGTCGCTGACGCCGACGTGGTGGTCAACTTCGCCGCCGAGTCGCACAACGACAACTCCCTGGACGAGCCCGAGCCGTTCCTGCAGACCAACCTGGTGGGCACCTACCGGCTGCTGGAGGCGGTGCGCCGGCACGGGGTCCGCCTGCACCACGTCTCCACCGACGAGGTGTTCGGCGACCTCGAGCTCGACGACCCGGCCCGGTTCACCGAGGACACCCCCTACCGTCCGTCCAGCCCGTACTCCTCCACCAAGGCCGGCGCAGACCTGCTGGTGCGGGCCTGGGTGCGCTCCTTCGACATCGCCGCCACCATCTCCAACTGCTCCAACAACTACGGGCCCTACCAGCACGTGGAGAAGTTCATCCCGCGCCAGGTCACCAACGTGCTCAACGGGGTGAAGCCCAAGGTGTACGGCACCGGGGCCAACGTGCGGGACTGGATCCACGTGGACGACCACAACCGGGCGCTGCACGCGGTGCTCGACCGCGGCACCCTTGGCCACACCTACCTGATCGGCGCCGACGGGGAGGCCGACAACCTCACCGTGGTGCGCGCCATCCTGCGGGCGCTGGGCAAGCCCGACGACTGGTTCGACTTCGTCTCCGACCGCCCCGGCCACGACCTGCGGTACGCCATCGACGCGAGCAAGCTGCGCGGCGAGCTGGACTGGAAGCCGCAGTACGCCGACCTGGACAGCGGCCTGGCTGCGACGGTGCAGTGGTACGCCGACAACCGGGCCTGGTGGGAGCCGGCCAAGCAGGCCACCGAGGACGGCTACACCCGGCTCGGCCGATGAGCAGCCCCGACCGGCTGAGCCTGCTGGTCACCGGCGCCAAGGGACAGCTGGGCACCGACGTGGTGGAGCAGGCGCTGGCCGCAGGCCACCAGGTTCGTGCGGCCGCCTCGGCCGACCTGGACGTGACCGACGCCGCGGCCGTGCACGCCGCGGTGGCCGAGCTGGCGGCCGGGGAGCAGCCTGCCGTGGTGGTCAACTGCGCGGCGCACACCGCGGTGGACGCCGCCGAGGACGAGCCGGCGGCGGCGGCCGCGGTGAACACCGACGCGCCCGGACACCTGGCGCGGGCCTGTGCCGCCCACGGCGTGCACCTGGTGCACGTCTCCACCGACTACGTCTTCCCCGGTGACGCGAGCCGGCCCTACGAGCCGGGCGACCCCACCGGGCCGCGCTCGGTGTACGGCCGCACCAAGCTGGCCGGGGAGCAGGCCGTGCTCGCGGCGCTGCCCGGCGCCCACGTGGTGCGCACCGCCTGGGTCTACGGCGCGCACGGGTCCAACTTCGTGGCCACCATGCTGCGGCTGGAGGCCGCCCACGACACGCTGCGGGTGGTGGACGACCAGCGCGGCTCCCCGACCTGGTCGGCCGACCTCGCCGCCGGGCTGCTGGAGCTGGCGGCGCGCCGCGACCTGCCCGGCGGGGTGCTGCACGCCACCAACAGCGGCGACACCACCTGGTGCGGGCTGGCCCGGGCGGTGTTCGCCGAGGTGGGCGCCGACCCCGAGCGAGTGCACCCGTGCCGCACCGAGGAGTTCCCCCGGCCCGCCCCGCGCCCGGCCTACTCCGTGCTGTCCGCGGCGGCCTGGACCGCGGCCGGGCTCACCCCCCTGCGGCCCTGGGAGCAGGCCCTGCACGCGGCGCTCGCCCAGGGAGGCGTGGGTCGGTGAACACCCGGGTTCGGTAGCAGCCGGAGCCGCGCCGGGCGCGCGGTAGCCTCCCCGGGTGTCTGAACCCTTCCGCGCGTCGTCCCGCCTGGCCGTCGTGACGGTCACCTACTCACCCGGTGAGCACCTGGCGGAGTTCCTGGACAGCCTCGACACCGCCACCACGGAGCGGCCGCTGGTGATCCTGGCCGACAACGGCTCCACCGACGGCGCCCCCGAGGCCGCCGCGCAGCGCCACGAGCACGTCCGGCTGCTGCACACCGGCGGCAACATCGGCTACGGCGCCGCCGCCAACCGCGGGGTGGCCGAGCTCGACGCCACCGTGGAGTGGGTGCTGGTGGCCAACCCGGACGTGGCCTTCCTGCCCGGCTCGGTGGACGAGCTGCTCGCCGCGGCGGCGCGCTGGCCCCGGGCCGGGGCGCTGGGACCGCTGATCCGCGAGCCCGACGGCAGCATCTACCCCTCCGCCCGCGAGGTCCCCACCATCCTGGCCGGGTCCGGGCACGCCGTGCTGGCCAACATCTGGCCCGGCAACCCGTGGAGCCGCAGCTACCGCCGCCCGGAGGAGCAGCCCGGCGAGCGCCCGGCGGGCTGGCTGTCCGGCTCCTGCCTGCTGCTGCGCCGCAGCGTCTTCGACCAGCTCGGCGGATTCGACTCGCGGTACTTCATGTACTTCGAGGACGTCGACCTCGGCGACCGCATCACCCGTGCCGGCTGGCACAACGTCTACGTCCCCACCGCGGTGGTCACCCACGCGCAGGGCCACGCCGCCAGCAAGGCCCCCACCCGGATGCTCACCGCCCACCACGACAGCGCCTACCGCTTCCTGGCCGACCGCCACCCGGGTCGCCACCAGGCGCCGCTGCGGGGCGCGCTGCGGCTGGCGCTGCGGGCCCGCAACCGCTGGGCGACCCGCTAGCGAGGCACCTCGGGCGGCGCCCACCGCGAGCTGGTCGGCAGGTGCAGCTCCTGGGTGGCGTCGGGGTCCACGGTGCGCGCGTCCGCCGCCGTGATGCGGTAGCGCGGCAGGATCACGGTGACCGCGGAGTCGGCGGGCGAGCTGGCCAGGTCCGGGGTGATCACCCTCCGGTCACGGCTGCGGGCCCGGGCCAGCACGGCCTCGGCATTCCTGCGTGGGTCGGTGCCCTGCTCGTGCACCGGGTACAGCTCATGCACCACTGTCGCCTCCTCGGCCCCTGCTGCCCAGCACAGTAGTGTTCACTTCCGGCACCCCAGGGCACGACTCGCCGCAACGACGCGGCCACGGAGGGACACGCATGGCACCGCAGGAGACCGACGCCGTCATCTTGGTGGGCGGCAAGGGCACCCGGCTCCGACCGCTCACCATGTCTGCGCCCAAGCCGATGCTGCCCACCGCCGGGCTGCCCTTCCTGGCGCACCTGCTCTCCCGCATCAGGGCCGCCGGGATGCAGCACGTGGTGCTGGGCACCTCCTTCGAGGCGCAGGTGTTCTCCGACTACTTCGGCGACGGCTCATCGGTGGGCCTGGAGATCGAGTACGTCCACGAGGTGCAGCCGCTGGGCACCGGCGGAGGCATCCGCAACGTCGCCTCCGCGCTGCGCCACGACACCGCCATGGTCTTCAACGGCGACGTGCTGGGCGGCACCGACCTGCGCAAGGTGCTCGACACCCACCGGGCCAACCGCGCCGACGTCACGCTGCACCTGGTGCAGGTCTCCGACGCCCGCGCGTTCGGCTGCGTGCCCACCGACGACGACGGCCGGGTCACCGCCTTCCTGGAGAAGACGCCCGACCCGCCGACCAACCAGATCAACGCCGGCTGCTACGTGTTCAACCGCGAGATCATCGAGGCCATCCCGGCCGGGCGCGCGGTGTCGGTGGAGCGGGAGATCTTCCCCGCGCTGCTCAACGACGGGGCACGGGTGTTCGGCCACGTCGACTCCGCGTACTGGCGCGACATGGGCACCCCCGAGGACTTCGTCCGGGGCTCGGCCGACCTGGTCCGCGGCATCGCTCCCTCGGCCGCCCTGCCGGGCACGCCAGGGGAGTCGCTGGTGCTGCCCGGCGCCCGGGTCGACCCCACCGCGATGCTCGTCGGTGGCACCGTGGTGGGCCGCGACGCCGTGGTCGGCGCCGGTGCGCGGCTGGACGGCGCCGTGCTCTTCGACGGTGCCGTGGTGGACGCCGGCGCCGTGGTGGAGCGCTCCATCGTGGGCTTCGGTGCCCGCATCGGCGCCCGTGCCCTGGTGCGCGACGGCGTGATCGGTGACGACGCCGTGATCGGCGTGCGCTGCGAGCTGCTCCGCGGGGCTCGCGTGTGGCCCAAGGTGGAGATCCCCGAGGGCGGCATCCGGTTCTCCACCGACGTGTGATGGGTGCGCCCGGATGACCGTCACCACCACCGCGCCGGTGTGGCAGTGGCGCCCGGACTTCGTGGTCGACCTCGCGGCCGCCCTGCGCCCGCTGCGCCGCGGCCGGGGTGACCCCAGCCAGCGCCAGGTGGGGCCGGTGCACTGGCGGGCCAGCACCACCCCGGACGGGGCGGCGTCGGTGGCGGTGGCCGTCCGGGCCGACGGCTCGGTGCGCGCCCAGGCGTGGGGGCCCGGGGCCGACTGGGCCCTGCGCCAGCTGCCCGCGCTGCTGGGTGCCGACGACGACCCCCGCGACTTCACCAGCCACCACGACCGGGTGGCTGCCGCCCGCCACCGGCTGCCGCACCTGCGCCTGGGTGCCACCGGTGTGGTCTGGGACGTGCTGCTGGCCGCGGTGCTGGAGCAGAAGGTGACCTGCGCGGAGGCGTTCCGCTCCTGGCGAGAGCTGGTGTGGCGCTTCGGCACAGCCGCCCCGGGCCCAGCGCCGGAGGGACTGCGGGTGCCGCCCACGCCGGAGGCCGTGCTGGCCGTGCCCGACTGGGAGTGGCACCGCGCCGGGGTGGACCTGCAGCGCCGCCGGACGCTGCTCGCCGCCGCCTCGGTGGCCCACCGGCTGCCGCACGCGGTGGAGCTGGGCGGCCGCGCCGGCCGCGACTGGCTGCGCCTGCTGCCCGGGGTGGGGGAGTGGACCGCCGCCGAGGTCGCCCAGCGCGCCTGGGGCGACCCGGACGCGGTGAGCTTCGGCGACTTCCACCTGGCCACCATCGTCGGCTGGGCCCTGGCCGGGCAGCCGGTGGACGACGACGGGATGGCGCAGCTGCTGGCGCCCTACGCCCCGCAGCGCCACCGTGCGGTGTGCTACCTGTTGGCCAGCGGAGCGCCGCGGCCGCGCTTCGGCCCCCGGCTGAGCCCGCGCAACTTTCGCAGCTGCTGAGCAGGGCGTGCGGTGGCTAGCGGGCGGCGACCCGGGCCAGAGCCAGGCGCACCAGCTCGCCCACCGTGTCCTCCTCGGAGCCGGCCGGCAGCGCGTCCACCGGCCACCAGCGCAGGTCCACCGACTCCGAGCTGCGCACGATCTGCGCACCGGGCGCGGCGTGCACCAGGAAGCGGACGTCCAGGTGGCGGGTGGGCACCCCCAGCGAGCAGGTGATCGGGTGGGTGTCCAGGTGCAGCACGTCCGGGTCGATGGTCAGCGCCGGCAGCCCGGACTCCTCCTGCGCCTCGCGCAGGGCAGCCGCGGCCAGGGTGGCGTCGCCCGGCTCGCAGTGCCCGCCCAGCTGGATCCAGCGGCCCACCTTGGGGTGCAGGGTGAGCAGCACCTGCGTGCTGTCGTGGCTGAGCACCAGGGCCGAGCCGGTGAGGTGGCCCGGGGCGCAGGAGCGCTGGCAGGCGTCCTCGCGCGCGGCCAGGAACGCGAGCATGGTGTGCCGCAGGGCGCTCTGGGCCGGGTCGGGGGTGAGCCAGGCGCCGAGCTGGGCGACGGCGGCGGCGTGCAGGTCGCTCACCGCAGCACCAGGGTCACCGCAGCACCAGGGCGGTGTCGGGGTCCTTGGCCGGGCGCACGTCCAGCGGCTGCACCGGGTGGCCCACCGCGATCGCCCCGAGCGGGCGCCAGTCGGCGGGCAGGGCCAGCTCGGCGCGCACCAGCTCGGGGGTGAAGATGGTGGAGCCGATCCAGCACGAGCCCAGCTCCGCCGCGGCCAGCGCCACCAGCAGGCCCTGCACGGCGGCGCCCCCGGCCACGGTGAACATGGTCTCCTCGGCGGCGGTGCGAGCAGCGTCAGGGTAGGTGTGCGCGCCGTCGGGCACGGCGAAGGCCAGCACCACCTCCGGCGCCTCGCGCAGCAGCGAGCCGCGGCCCACCCGCCGCTCGATCGCCGCCTGGTCCAGGCCGTCCGCGGCCAGGTCGGCGCGCCAGGCCGCGGCCATCGCGTCGAGCAGCCGGGTGCGGGCAGCCGGGTCGCGCAGCCAGACGAAGCGCACCGGTGCCGTGTGGTGCGGCGCGGGGGCGGTCAGCGCCGCGCCGACGGCTCGGCGCAGCACGGCCGGGTCCACCGGCGCGGCGGTGAAGCTGCGCACCGAGCGCCGCCGCAGCAGCGCCTCGGCCCGGCCCTGGGCCAGCGCCTCGGCGGTGCCCAGGGAGAACATGTCGTCCACCCCGCCGCGCACCAGGTCCGCGGCGGTGGAGCCGTCGTCGACGGGGGAGTAGCCGCGCAGCACCGCCACCGGCACCCCGCCGAGCTTGCCCTTCACCAGGTCGGCGGCAGCGGCGATCTCGTCGGCCACCGCCACCTCGGTGACCACCAGGTCGTTGCCGTGCGCGTCGCTGCCCCCGGCGTAGGGGTGCAGCACCCGCAGCCCGGCCGAGCCGATCGCGGCGTCGGTCTGGCCCACCCGCCAGGCGCGGCCCATGGTGTCGGTGACCACCACGGCCACCGTCACCCCGAGCAGCTCCTGGAGCGTGGCGCGCAGCCGCGCGGCACTGGCGTCGGGGTCCACCGGCAGCAGCGCCAGCTCGGTGACGGCGACGTTGGAGCTGTCCACCCCGGACGCCGCCTGCACCACGCCGATGCGGTTCTGGGTGATCAGCGTCCGGCCGCGGCGGGCCAGCACCCGCACGGCCTCGGCCTCCACCAGCTCCCGGCGCAGCTCGTCGCGCTCCTCGGGGTCGGTGGGTGCCGGCACCAGGCGCCCCTCCACCTTGGAGAGCACCTTGCTGGTCACCACCACCACGTCGCCGTCCACCAGCCACGGTGCGGCCGCGGCGAGGGCGGCAGCCAGGTCGTCGCCGGGCCGGAACTCGGGCAGCCCGGGCACCGGCAGCAGCCGCAGCTCGCCGGGTCCGGCGTGGTCGACGACCGGGGAGGTCACAGCGAGACGCCGGCCAGCTCGAGCGCGGCTCGGGCCATCTCGGCGGTGGCGGCCCGGTCGGTCATCAGCAGCGGTGCGGCCCGCACCGCCACGCCGGGCACGTCCGCAGACTCGCCCTCGGCGATCAGCCAGCCGTCCAGCAGCCCGGCCGCCGAGCGCGCGCCGTAGTGCCGGCCCACGGCCTCGGCGGTGGTGTCCACCCCCACCACGGACAGGCAGGTGTCGGCCATGCCGCGCAGCGGTCGGTCGGCCACGATCGGGGAGATGCCCACCACCTTGGCCCTGGTGGTGCGCAGCGCAGCGCGCAGTCCCGGCACGGCGAGCGCGGCTCCCACGCTGACCACCGGGTTGGACGGGGCGATCAGCACCGCGTCGGCGGTCTCGATCGCCTCGAGCACTCCCGGGGCGGGGGTGGCCTGCTCGGCGCCCACCTGGACGAAGGAGTGGGTGGGGACCTGGGCGCGGTAGCGCACCCACCACTCCTGGAAGTGGATGGCGCGGGTCTCTCCGTCGGTGGGGTCGTCCACCACCACGTGGGTCTCGCAGCGGTCGTCGGTGACCGGCAGCAGCCGGATGCTGGACTTCCACCGGGTGCACAGCGCCTCGGTCACCGCCGACAGCGGGTAGCCGGCGCGCAGCATCCGGGTGCGCACCAGGTGGGTGGCGATGTCGCGGTCGCCCAGGCCGAACCAGTCGGGGTCGGCGCCGTAGGCGGCCAGCTCCTCCTTGACCGTCCAGGACTCGTCGTGCTGGCCCCAGCCGCGCTCCACGTCCACCCCGCCGCCCAGGGTGTACATGCAGGTGTCCAGGTCGGGGCAGATCCGCAGGCCGTGCATCCAGACGTCGTCGCCGACGTTCACCAGCGCCGTCACCTCGTGCCGGGCGTCGCCGCCGGCTGCATCCCCGCTGCCTCCCGGGCCGGCCTCCAGCCCGAGCAGCGTCTCCACACCCTGCAGGAAGCGTGCTCCGCCGACCCCGCCCACCAGTACCGTCACCTTCACGGGGAGCCAGCCTATTCCGGGCCGGCGCGGGCGCCGTCGCGCGGTTGCGGCCAGCGGCAGACAGCGGCCTTCAGCGCGAGAGCTGCCCACCCGAGCTCCGGCGTGGCCGTCACGGAGAGTGACACTCGCCGAGGCCGGTGATCGTCGTCCTCGCGGCCTCAGGCGGCCCTCGGGCAGCCCTCGGGCGCCGATGAGCCAGCCGGGTGTCCGCGGTCGGCCAGCGCGGGTGGGCGGCACGAGGACACTCCCCCACGACGCCGGGCGCTCGGCGCTCGCCCAACGGCGCTGGTCGAACGGGTGCGGGGGCCGAGGGCAGCCGATAGTGTGCTCGGCCAGGGGTGCTGGGGCGGACCGCGCGCCGCCGGGGAGCGGGTGGGGAGCGCTGGCCGGGCTCTGACCGGCCGGTTGCTCGACCAGGGCGCGCGAGCGGGAGCTTGTCCGAACTGCCAGAATGACGAAGTTCACATCGTGTCGCCGACCAGCAATGTCGGAGGGCGGTGGTAATGCGCCCAGCCTTCGGCGCTTGACCCTCGGGACGGCGTCGGGTCTAATTACAGGAGTGTTATTACCGGCCGGAACGCAGCCGGAACAGGGCGTCACCTGCATCAGACGCGAGCTTGACCGATGAACTACTGGGGGAAGACGTGCTGAAGGAGGCTGGCGTGCCAGAGCTGAATGGGTATACGAAGCGTGAGGGTCGCGCACTTTCTGTTGTGCCCGATGCGATGGACATGCTCTTCGCTGCCGACCCGGGGGCTGGGGATCTCGACGAGCAGTGGCAGGAGCGGGCCCTGTGCTCGCAGACCGACCCCGAGGCGTTCTTCCCCGAGAAGGGTGGCTCCACCCGCGAGGCCAAGCGGATCTGCACCGGGTGCGAGGTCCGCGACGAGTGCCTGGAGTACGCCCTGGCCCACGACGAGCGGTTCGGCATCTGGGGTGGACTGTCCGAGCGTGAGCGTCGCCGGTTGAAGCGCAGCGCAGTCTGACGCCGGTGACTTCCGGCGAGGGCAGCGACGGTCCAAACCTGGTGCACCCCACGGGTGAACGGCGTGCGCCGGAGGGGAGCCCCGCGCGCCCCGCCCCCCACTTCCGTGACCCGGCCCGTGCCGCCCAGCAGCAACAGGCCGATCGTGACCGCGCCACCGAGCGCGAGGCGGAGCAGGAGCGCGCCACTCTCGACTCGCGCGCCCGCCGCACCCTGATCCACGCCGTCACCGCCCCGGTGACGCTGCTGCTGGTCTTCCTCGTCGGCATGACCTTCGCCGTCAACCGCAGCCGCATCGGCGCCGCGGTCTCCGGCGGTGCGCTGCTGCCCACCCCGGACGGCAGCACGACGCTGCTGCGCAGCTACCTCGACGAGTGGCACCCGGTCGCCGGCGGCACCTCCTCGCCCGCAGCTGCGCTCACCGGACTCTTCGGCCTGCTCGGGGTTCCCTTCGGTGGCGCCGCCCTGGCCATGGCCGTGGTGCTGCTCGCCGCCATCCCGCTGGCCGGCCTGTCCGCCTACTGCGCCACCCGCTCGTCGGGGCTGAGCCCAGCGACTCGGGCGGTGCTCGCCGGCATGTGGGCGCTGCTGCCGGTCGGCACCGCGGCCATCGCCGACGGCCAGCTCGACACCGTGTTCACCTTCGTCCTGCTGCCCGTCGTGCTCGCCGGGGTCGTCAGCGTGCTGCGCGGTGCCCCCGCCGCCCTCGACCGCCAGGGGCGTCCCACCGCGCGCTCGAGCTGGCTGGCCACCACCGCAGGCACCGCACTGGGCCTGGCCGTGCTGGCCAGCGCCTCCCCGGTGATGTACGTGCTGGTGCTCGTGGTGGTGCTGGTCGGGTTCGTGGTGCTGCGCACGGTCCCCGGCACGGCGCTGCGCCGGGCCTTCTCGCTCTTCTTCGTCATCCTCCTGCCGGTGGGCCTGCTGCTGCCCTGGCCGGGCGTGCTGCTCAACCACCCGGCGGTGCTGCTGCAGGGGGTGGGCTCCACCCCCGGGCTGGCCGACTTCTCGCCCACCCAGCTGGTCACGCTGGGTCCCGGCATCACGTCGGTCGCTGGAGCGCTGGTGCTGCTGGTGGCGGTGCTGATGATCATCGTGGCACCCACCTGGCGGATGGTGGCCGGGCTCGCGGTGGCCGGCCTGGGGGTGGCCGCTGCGCTGGTGATCGCCGCGCAGCGCTACGCCCGCCTGCCCGACGCGGCCGCCGTGGCCGGCAACGCCGGCCCGGCCGTGGTGCTCACCGCGCTGGGGCTGTTCCTCGTGGTGATGGCGGGCCTGCAGGCCCAGCGGGACCGGCTCGAGCCCGCCGCCCGCACCAGCCCCATGCTCGGGGTGCTCGGCCTTGCCGTGGTGGCCCTGCTCGGCGTCGGCGTGGTGCTCGGCGGCTCGCAGGGCGACGTGCGCGCCCGCCAGGCCCCGCAGCTGCCTCCCGCGATCGCCGCCGACTTGACCGCGCAGCGGGCGCTTGTGCTGGTGACGGCCGACGGAGACCAGCCCGCACGGCTGTCCTCGCCCGCGCTCCCGCAGCTCGGGGACAACGACCTGGTGCCCACCCCCGACGCCGCCGCACGGGTGGTGGGGTGGAGCGCCGCCATCACCGGAGGCGGGGAGAACAGCGTGGCCGCCGCAGTGGCCGAGGCCGCCGCGTCGGGGGTGGGCGCCGTGGTGCTGCCCGCCGGCTCGCGGCTGGGCAGCGGCGCCCCAGCTCGGCTGCTCTCCGAGGCCGGCACCACCAGCGACGGCCGCAGCGTGTTCCGGGTGCGGCTGCCCGCCTACGGCGCCAGGGTGCTCGAGCCCGCGCTGGCCACCGCGGCACGCACGGGCGATCAGCCGCCGGGGGTGCAGGGCAGCACCGACGTGGCCGCACGCGGCACCACCGAGGTGCCCGCCGCACCGCCCGAGCTGGGCGTGAACGTCTCTGCCGGTCCCCAGGGGCGACTGCTGGTGCTGGCCGCCAACACCGAGCCGGGCTGGGACGTCCGCATCAACGGCACGCTGGTGGCGGTGGCTCCGGCCTACGGGCACCTGGTGGGCGTGGCGCTGCCGGACACCGCCAGCGAGATCACCGTGCAGCGCTCGGACACCCTGCGCAGCGTCCTGCTGCTGGTGCAGGGCGGCGTGCTGCTGTTCACCCTGCTGCTGGCGATCCCGCCGCGCCGCCGGGCCGTGCCGGTCAGCCCTGCGGGGGATCCGACGGGTCCTCGTCCTCGTCCTCGCCGTCCGGGTCGATGGTCGCTGCGTCGAGGCCGAGGTAGGTAGCCACCTGCTCCACGAGCACCTCGTGGATCAGGTCGGTGAGCTCCTCGGGCTGCTTGGCACGCAGCTCCAGCGGCCGGCGGAACAGCACGATGCGGGCCCGCGTCACGTCCCCGCGCCGGTCCACCCCGGCCTGCACCAGCCGGGCCAGCGGCACCGCCGCGTCGGCGATCACCTCCGGCGGCCAGGAGGTGGCGGCCGGGTCGTCCCGACGCACTCGCGCGATGTCCACGGCGCGCACCGGCGGAACGTCGTCCACCGCCACGTCCAGCGAGCGCAGCTGCTCGTGCCAGCGCTGGTTGATCGGCGCCAGTGCCGCCAGCACCAACCCGTCGAAGCGCTCGGCCCGGGTGCGCCAGGCTGGGACCGTGGTGGGCAGGATCGGGCCGCGCACACCACGCCCGCGCAGCTCCGCTCGCCGCGCTGAGCGCCGCACCCGCGGCAGTGGTCGGGACGCCATGTGCAGCAGAGTACGCAGTCCTCCGGCGAGTCGAGCCCGGCCCGCGCGGGCGGTGGGGCTAAGGTCGCCGCCGTGAGGTCAACACGTCGGTGTTCCCGGCCCGGGTGCACAAGTTCCGCAGTTGCGACGCTGACGTATGTCTACTCCGACTCCACCGCTGTCGTCGGGCCGCTGGCCACCAACGACGAGCCGCACTCCTACGACCTGTGCGAGACCCACGCCACGCGGCTCACCGTGCCGCGCGACTGGGAGGTCGTCCGCCACGTCGGCGGCTTCGCCGCGCAGGGCCCGGACGACGACGACCTCACCGCGCTGGCTGAGGCCGTGCGCGAGGCCGGCCGCTCCGGCTCCGCCCCGCAGCCCCGCTCGGGGGAGGCGCGCGGCTCCGACACCGGCGGCCGCTCGGAGCAGCACCCCAGCGCCGAGGCCACCACCGGGCGCCGTGGGCACCTGCGCGTCCTGCCCGACCCCAACGACTGACTCGGCCGACCAGACTTACCAGTTACGCTGTGCCGGCGCAGGATCGGCGCCGACCGGCGCCGCAACGCAGCAAGTCGAGCAGCACAGCAAGCAAGAGCAACAGAGTGGAGCGTGCGTGAACGACCAGGTGCTGGCCGACCGGACCGAGCTGCTGGCGTCGGTGGTCAAGGCCTACGACGTGCGCGGCCTGGTCGGGGAGCAGCTCGACGCGGCCCTGGTGCGTGAGCTGGGCGCCGCCTTCGGACGGCTGGTGCGCGACGCCGGCCGCGTCGTCGTCGGCCAGGACATGCGGGCCTCCTCTCCCGAGCTGGCGGAGGCCTTCGCCGCCGGCGTGGTGGCGCAGGGCCTGGACGTGGTGCACGTCGGGCTCGCCTCCACCGACCAGCTCTACTTCGCCTCCGGGGCGCTGGACTGCCCGGGGGCCATGTTCACCGCCAGCCACAACCCGGCCACCTACAACGGCATCAAGATGTGTCGCGCGGGGGCCAAGCCCATCGGGCAGGACACCGGCCTGGCGCAGATCCGCGCCGAGGCCGCCCAGCAGGTGCCCGACCTGGACGTCGCGCCGGGCACCGTCAGCCACCAGGACGTGCTCGCCGACTATGCCGCGCACCTGCACGGGCTGGTCGACTGCTCCGCGCTGCGCCCCATGACGGTGGCCGTGGACGCGGGCAACGGCATGGCCGGGCACACCGTGCCCGCCGTGCTGGGCGCGCTCCCGCTGCAGGTGCAGCCGTTGTACTTCGAGCTCGACGGCACCTTCCCCAACCACGAGGCGAACCCGCTGGACCCGGCCAACCTGGTGGACCTGCAGGCCCACGTGCTGGCCACCTCGGCCGACCTCGGGCTGGCCTTCGACGGCGACGCTGACCGGTGCTTCGTGGTGGACGAGCGCGGCGAGCCCGTGTCCCCGTCCGCGGTGACCGCCCTGGTGGCCGCCCGCACCCTGGCGGCGCAGCCCGGTGCCACCATCATCTACAACCTGATCACCTCCCGGGCGGTGCCGGAGCTGGTCACCGAGCTGGGCGGCACCGCGGTGCGCACCCGGGTGGGGCACTCGTTCATCAAGCAGGAGATGGCTGAGCGCGGCGCCGTGTTCGGCGGCGAGCACTCCGCGCACTACTACTTCCAGGACTTCTGGTGCGCCGACTCCGGCATGCTGGCCGCGCTGCACGTGCTGGCCGCGCTCGGTGAGCAGGACCGCCCGCTGTCGGAGCTGATGGCCCAGTACGAGCGCTACGCCGCCTCCGGCGAGGTGAACTCCACCGTGTCCGACGCGGCCGCGGCCACCGCGGCCGTGCGCGAGGCCTTCGCCGACCGCGCCGTGTCGGTGGACACCCTCGACGGGATGACCGTGGACCTGGCCGACGGCGCCTGGTTCAACCTGCGCGCGTCCAACACCGAGCCGCTGCTGCGCCTGAACGTGGAGGCTGCCGACGCCACCGCGGTCGCTGCGCTGCGGGACGAGGTGCTCGCGATCGTGCGGGGGTGACTACGGTGTTCGGTGGACCCCGGGTCGCCGCACCGAGGTGGCCGGAGCGAACCACTGGACCCGACCGACGGACGGTGTGCAGCACGCATCCCGTTCCCTGTTGCCCGCACGAGGAGAGGACGGCTGACCATGGCTGTTTCGCTTGACCCCCAGCTGATGGAGATCCTCGCCTGCCCCTGCCCGGAGCACGCCCCGCTGCGGGCCGGCTCGGCCACCGACCCCGACGCGGACGCGCTGACCTGCACCAGCTGTGGTCGCACGTTCCCGGTGGTCGACGGCATCCCGGTGCTGCTGCTGGACGAGGCGCTGCACCCCGAACCGGGCCAGCCCCGGTCGGCTGACCCCGCGACCTCATGACCGCCTCCGGCGCCGCTGCTCGCGCGCTGGCTCCCGCCGACCTGGACGACACCGAGCGCCTGCTCGCTGCCGACGCCGACGGGCGCCTGCGAGGTGCGGCCTCGGCCGGGGCCTCTGTGCGGGCCGTCGCCGCCGCGGTGGCCGAGGGTGCCCTGGCCCGGCTGCAGGGCGCCAGCGTGCGCAGCGTGGTGCTGCTCGCCCCGCGCGGGCCCGCGCGCCACGCCGCGGAGTGGCTGCAGGCCCTGTGTGGTGACAGCAGCACCGTTCCCGTGGTGGTCGCCGCCCAGGCACCGCGCTGGGTGGGCGCGTTGGACGTGGTGGTGGTGCTCTCCGACGACCCCGGCGACCAGCAGCTGGCGGAGTCGGTGGGGCGCGTGGTGGGCCGAGGCGCCGAGCTGGTGCTCGCCGCGCCCGAGGAGGGGCTGCTCGCTCCCGCGGCGGCCGGGCGCGCCCTGCTGCTGCCGCCCCGGCTCCCGCTGCCGCAGGGCATGGGACTCTTCCGCTTCGCCGCGGTGGGCCTGGCCGTGCTGGGCGCGCTGCGCGTGCTGGCGGGCCCCGACCTGGAGGCCCTCGCCGACGAGCTCGACGCCGAGGCCGGCCGCAACCAGCCGGGCACCGAGGTGTTCGCCAACCCGGCAAAGCTGCTGGCGCTGCGCTGCGCCGGGCACCGCCTGGTGGTGGCGGCGGAGCACCCGGCGGCGGTGGTGCTGGCCGGTCACGTGGCCACCTCGCTGCTGCGCAACGCGGCCGTGGTGGTCGGTGCCGCCGAGCTGGCCCAGGTGCTGCTCTCGCGGCGCCACGGCCCGGCCGCGGTGGCGACTCCGGTGGTCGACCCGATCTTCCACGACCCGGACCTCGACGGGCCCCTTCCCGAGCCGCCCCTACGGGTGCTGCTGCTGGGCACCGCGGAGGAGGAGACGCGCCTGCGTGCGCTCAGCGAGTCGCTGCCGGACGTCGAGCTGGTGCTCGGCACGCTCGACGACGGCCCGCTGCGCCACCACCCAGCGGCAGAGCTGCTGCTGCTGGCCGCGCGGTGCGAGACGGCCGCGGTGTACCTGGGGCTGGCGAGCTGAGCCCAGGGACACCACCAACCGGCAAGGCGAGGGAGCGGAGAACGACGTGCACGAGCTGCTAGGGGTGGTGCGGCACTACGCGTGGGGATCGCGCACCGCCCTCGCCGAGCTGACTGGCCGTCCGGCGCCGGCGCCGCACCCGGAGGCCGAGCTGTGGCTGGGCGCGCACCCTGCCGACCCCGCCACCGTGCGCCGCGCCGACGGCCAGGAGCTCTCGCTGCTCGCCGCGATCGAGGCCGAGCCCGAGGTCCAGCTGGGGGCGGCGTGCTGCGCGCGCTTCGGCGGCACGCTGCCGTTCCTGTTCAAGGTGCTCGCGGCCGACGAGCCGCTGTCGCTGCAGGCCCACCCCAGCGCCGAGCAGGCGCGGGAGGGCTACGAGCGGGAGGAGCAGCGCCGCGTGCCGCAGGGCTCGCAGGAGCGCAACTACCGCGACCCCAGCCACAAGCCCGAGCTGCTCTGCGCCCTGACCACCTTCCACGCGCTGGCGGGCTTCCGCCGCGTCGACCGCACCATCGAGCTGCTCACCGCGATGCGCTGCCCCGAGCTGGACACCTACCTGGGCCTGCTCGCGGGGCAGCCGGACTCCCACGGCCTGCGGGCCCTGCTGACGACCTGGATCACCCTGCCGGTGCAGGTGTTGGAGTCGCTGCTGCCCGCGGTGCTGTCCAGCCTCACCAAGCTGGTGGCCGAGGACGGCGACTTCGTGCTGGAGGCGCAGACCACCCTCGAGCTGGGAGAGCGCTACCCGGGCGACGCGGGGGTGCTGGCCTCGCTGCTGCTGAACCGAGTGGTGCTGAAGCCGGGTGAGGCCATCTACCTGCCTGCCGGCAACCTGCACGCCTACCTCAGCGGGGTGGGGGTGGAGGTGATGGCCAACTCCGACAACGTGCTGCGCGGTGGCCTGACCCCCAAGCACGTGGACGTGCCCGAGCTGCTGCGGGTGCTCGACTTCGCCCACGGCGACATGCCGGTGCTCTCCGGCACCCCATGGTCGGGGGGGCCGGCGAGCCAGGGCGCCGCCGAGCTGGGCTACCCCACCCCGACGGAGGAGTTTGCGCTCTCCCGCGTCGAGCTGCCCGCGGGCGACCGGCTGACGCTGGGCCGCGGCAGCCCCCAGGTGCTGCTGTGCACGGTTGGCCAGGCCCGGCTGAGCACCGCCGACGGCGCGGAGCTCACCGTGGACAAGGGCGGATCGGTGTGGCTGCCGGCCACCGGTGCGGCGGTGTCGGTGGTGGCAGGAGATGATGGCGCTCAGCTGTTTCGCGTGCGGGACGGCCTGACCACCGACGAGGCCCCCACCGGGGCCTGACCCCGCTCACCCAAGGAGTTCACGGATGTCCGCATCAGGCGGTACCAAGGCCATCCTCGCGGCGCTGGTCGCCAACGCGGGAATCGCGGTCGCCAAGTTCGTCGGCTTCCTCGTGACCGGGTCGTCGTCGATGCTCGCCGAGTCGGTGCACTCGGTGGCCGACACCTCCAACCAGGGGCTGCTGCTGCTCGGGCAGAAGCGGGCCAAGAAGGCCGCCACCCAGCTGCACCCGTTCGGCTTCGGCCGCAACCGCTACTTCTACTCCTTCGTGGTGGCGCTGGTGCTGTTCACCCTGGGCTCGATGTTCGCCCTCTACGAGGGCATCCACAAGATCTCCCACCCGGAGGAGCTCACCTCGCCCGGGGTGGCCATCGGAGTGCTGCTGGTGGCCGTCGGACTGGAGACCTACAGCTTCCGCACCGCCGTGCACGAGTCGCGCCCGCTCAAGGGCAGGGCCAGCTGGTGGCAGTTCATCCGCACCTCGCGCAGCCCCGAGCTGCCCGTCGTGCTGCTGGAGGACGCCGGCGCGCTGGTCGGCCTGCTGCTCGCCCTCGTCGGTGTCGGCATGAGCGTGCTCACCGGTGACCCGGTGTGGGACGGCATCGGAACCGTGAGCATCGGCCTGCTGCTCGGCGTCATCGCCGTCATCCTCATCATCGAGATGCAGAGCCTGCTGATCGGCGAGGGGGCCACCCCGGGGGAGGAGCAGGCCATCCAGGCAGCCCTGGTCGGGGGCGCGATCGACCGCGTGGTGCACCTCAAGACGCAGTACCTGGGTCCGGAGGAGCTGCTGGTGGCCGCCAAGGTCGCCGTGGGCGGCGACGAGACCAGTGCCGGCATCGCCGCCGCCATCGACGCCGCCGAGGAGCGGGTGCGCGCCGCCGTGCCCGCCGCGCGGGTGATCTACCTCGAGCCCGACCTCTACCGCGCCCCTGCCGCAGGGGCGCTGCGCCACGGCGCGGAGCAGGACCAGGGCTAGCGGTCGCTGCGCCCAGACCGGCTGAGCCGCAGCAGGACTACCGCTCACCAGGCCATTGGGCAACGGGGTGGCTACCGTACTAGCGTTCACGGCCCGACCGGTGCAGTTCCCCCTCGTGAGAAGAAGGCATCCTGATGAGATCAGGCAGCGTGTTCCGGACGAAGTCCGTCGAGCAGTCGATCGCGGACACCGAGGAGCCCGAGCACCAGCTGAAGAAGGCGCTGGGGCCCGTCGACCTCATCGTCTTCGGTGTCGGCGTGGTGATCGGCACCGGCATCTTCGTGCTCACCGGTGAGGCCGCCGGGCTCGAGGCGGGACCTGCCGTGGCGCTGTCCTTCGTCTTCGCCGCCATCGTCTGCGGCCTGGCCGCGCTCTGCTACGCGGAGTTCGCCAGCACCGTGCCGGTGGCCGGCAGCGCCTACACGTTCTCCTACGCCAGCCTGGGCGAGCTGCTGGCCTGGATCATCGGCTGGGACCTCATCCTGGAGATGGCCCTGGGCGCGGCGACCGTGGCGGTCGGCTGGTCGGGCTACCTGCAGGAGCTGCTGGAGACCATCGGGTGGCACCTGCCCTCGTCCATCGCCGGCAAGGAGGCGACGGTCAACGTCACCGCCGCAGCCATCGTGCTCATCCTCACCGGCGTCATCTGCCTGGGCATCAAGGTCTCCAGCCGGGTCAACGCCGTCGCCGTGCTGATCAAGCTGGGCGTGGTGCTGCTGGTGATCGTGGCCGGGTTCTTCTACGTCAAGGCCAGCAACTACGACCCGTTCATCCCGCCGTCGGGCTCACCCAGCGCCAAGCCGGACGAGGCGCCGTCGCTGTCGCTGCTGCAGGAGCTCGGGTTCGCGCCCGGCGCGTTCGGCGTGGGCGGCATCTTCGCCGCCGCCGCCACCGTGTTCTTCGCCTTCATCGGCTTCGACATCGTGGCCACCGCCGCCGAGGAGACCAAGAAGCCGCAGCGCGACATGCCCATCGGCATCTTCGGCTCGCTGGCCATCTGCACCGCGCTCTACGTGCTGGTCTCCGTGGTCATCACCGGCATGGTCAAGTACAACGAGATCGAGGCGTCGGCGCCGTTGGCGGCGGCGTTCCGGTCGGTGGGGCAGGACGCCATCGCCACCCTCATCTCCGTGGGCGCCCTGGCCGGTCTGACCACCGTGATGATGATCCTCATGCTCGGCCAGAGCCGGGTGTTCTTCGCGATGAGCCGCGACCGGCTGCTGCCCGCCCCGTTCGCCAAGGTCTCCCCGCGCACCGGCACCCCGGTGGTCACCACCGTGGTCACCGGCATCGTGGTGGCCACCATCGCGGCGCTGGTGCCGCTCACCGAGCTGGCCAAGCTGGTCAACATCGGCACCCTGTTCGCCTTCGTGCTGGTGGCCATCGGCGTGGTGGTGCTGCGCCGCACCCGGCCCGACCTCAAGCGTTCGTTCCGCACGCCGCTGGTGCCCTTCGTGCCCATCGTGTCGGTGCTGGCCAGCGTCTACCTGATGCTCAACCTCCCGGTGGACACCTGGCTGCGCTTCCTCGCCTGGATGGCCATCGGGGTGGTGCTCTACTTCGTCTACGGCCGCAAGCGCAGCACCCTGGCCGAGGGCTACGAGCGGCCCGAGGGCATGCGGCCGGCGGTGTCCTCACCGTCGGACAGCGGCTAGGCAGCTCGCCGAGGGAGTCCCGGTTAGGCGGCGTCGAGGCGCGCGCGCTGCTGCGGGGTGAGCGACAGCTCGGTGGCCGCGGCGGAGGCCACGGCGCTCGCCGGGCGGGAGGCACCGGGAATGGGGATGACCACGTCGGCGGCGGCCAGCTCCCAGGCCAGTGCCACCTGCTGCGGGCTCACGTGGTGCTCGGCGGCCACCTCGGCGAACGCCTGGTGAGCCTGGCCCAGCTCGGCCGCCTTGCCGATGCCGCCCAGCGGCGACCAGGGCAGGAAGGCCACGCCCAGCTCGGCGCACAGCTCCAGCTCCGGCCGCGAGGAGCGAAAGCGCGGGGAGTACTCGTTCTGCACGCTGGCCAGGCGCCCGCCCAGCACCCGCTGGGCCAGCCGGATCTGGTCGACGTCGAAGTTGGAGACGCCGGCCATGCTGATCTTGCCCTCGTCCAGCAGCTCGGCCAGCGCGCCCACCGACTCCTCCACGGGGACGGCCGGGTCGGGCCGGTGGAGCTGGTAGAGGTCGATGGTGTCCACCCCGAGCCGACGCAGCGAGGCCTCGCAGGCCGCGCGCAGGTGCTCCGGGCGCCCGTCCAGGGCCCAGCCGCCGTCGGCGGTGCGGACGTGCCCGCCCTTGGTGGCCACCAGCACGTCCTCGCGGTCACCGCCCCAGTGCCGCAGCGCCTCGGCGACCAGCTCCTCGTTGTGCCCGAAGTCCGAGGCGTCCAGGCTGTAGGCGTCGGCGGTGTCGATCAGCGTGACGCCGGCGTTGAGGGCAGCATGGACGGTGGCCAGCGCGCGCTCGCGGTCCGGTCGGCCCTGCACGGACATGGGCATGCCGCCCAACCCGATTGCGCTGACGGTGCGACTGCCGATCGTGCGGTGCTCCATCGCTACAGCCTGCCCGGTGCCGCACCTGCGCGCCAGCGGCCGAGAACCGATAACCTGTTCAGTTGACCCCCTCGACAAGGAGCAAAATTCTATGACCCTGGCTGCAACCGAGCTGACCGCCGACTCCCGCAACGGCATCGACTACAAGGTCGCCGACCTCGCCCTGGCGGAGTTCGGGCGCAAGGAGATCCGCCTTGCCGAGCACGAGATGCCGGGTCTGACGACGCTGCGCCGGGAGTACTCGGAGGTCAAGCCGCTCAAGGGTGCGCGCATCTCCGGCTCGCTGCACATGACGGTGCAGACGGCCGTGCTCATCGAGACCCTGGTCGACCTGGGCGCCGAGGTCCGCTGGGCCTCCTGCAACATCTTCTCCACCCAGGACCACGCCGCGGCCGCCATCGTCGTGGGCCGCAACGGCACCCCCGAGGAGCCCAAGGGCGTCCCGGTGTTCGCCTGGAAGGGTGAGTCGCTGGAGGAGTACTGGTGGTGCGCCGAGCAGATGCTCACCTGGCCGGGCGGCGAGACCGCGAACATGATCCTCGACGACGGTGGCGACGCCACCATGTACGTCCTCAAGGGCGCGCAGTACGAGAAGACCGGCGTCGTGCCCTCCACCGAGGACACCGACTCCGAGGAGTACCAGGTGGTCCTGGAGACGCTGCGGCGCTCGCTGGAGCAGTCCACCACCAAGTGGACCGAGACCGCCAAGAACATCCGCGGTGTCACCGAGGAGACCACCACCGGCGTCATCCGGCTCTACCAGTTCTCCGCCTCCGGCGAGCTGCCCTTCCCGGCCATCAACGTCAACGACTCGGTGACCAAGAGCAAGTTCGACAACAAGTACGGCACCCGCCACTCGCTGATCGACGGCATCAACCGCGGCACCGACGTGCTCATCGGCGGCAAGGCCTGCCTGGTCGTCGGCTACGGCGACGTGGGCAAGGGCTGTGCCGAGGCGCTCAAGGGCCAGGGCGCCCGCGTGGTCGTCGCCGAGGCCGACCCCATCTGCGCGCTGCAGGCGATGATGGACGGCTACTCCGTGGAGACCGTGGACCAGGCCATCGGCAAGGCCGACATCGTCATCACCGCCACCGGAAACCTGAACATCATCACCCTGGACCACATGCGGCAGATGAAGCACCAGGCCATCCTGGGCAACATCGGCCACTTCGACAACGAGATCGACATGGCGGGGCTGCAGGGCGACAAGGACATCCGTCGCATCAACATCAAGCCCCAGGTGGACGAGTTCATCTTCCCGAACGGCCACACCATCATCGTGCTGAGCGAGGGCCGCCTGCTCAACCTGGGCAACGCCACTGGCCACCCCAGCTTTGTGATGAGCAACTCCTTCGCCAACCAGGTGATCGCGCAGATCGAGCTGTGGACCAAGCCCGACGAGTACGACAACGAGGTGTACCGCCTCCCCAAGCACCTGGACGAGAAGGTGGCCCGCATCCACGTGGAGGCCTTGGGCGGCACGCTGACCAAGCTCACCAAGGAGCAGGCGGAGTACATCGGCGTGGACGTCGAGGGCCCGTACAAGCCCGAGCACTACCGCTACTGAGCACCCGCCCGCTCGGGCCCCGCTAGGCACTGCCCAGCACCGCGGTCAGGGCCCTCAGCGCCCTCCAGGGATCTCCTGGGGGCGCTGAGGGCCCTGACCGTCGTTCGGGGTCGGTTAGGGTAGTTGCCCGTGGGCGTACTCGTGACGGTGGAAGGTCTTGACGGCGCGGGAAAGCGGACGCTGAGCACCGCGCTGACCGCCGAGCTCGCCTCCCGCGGGCTCCGGGTGGGCGCCACCGCCTTTCCCCGCTACGGCCGCTCGGTGCACGCCGACCTGGTCTCCGAGGCGCTGCACGGCAAGGTCGGCGACCTCGGCGACAGCGTGCACGGCATGGCCGTGCTGTTCGCCCTCGACCGCGCCGAGGCCGTCCCCGAGCTCACCGAGATGCTGGCCAGCAACGACGTGGTGCTGCTCGACCGCTACGCCGCCTCCAACGCCGCCTTCGGTGCGGCCCGGCTGCACCAGGACGCCCGCGGCGAGTTCGCCGAGTGGATCCGGCAGCTGGAGTTCGACCGCCTGCGCCTGCCCGCACCCACCCTGCAGGTGCTGCTGCGGGTGCCCGTCGCCGTGGCCACCGCGCGCGCGGCGGACCGCGAGTCCGCCGACGCCGGCCGCGCCCGCGACGCCTTCGAGCGCGACGCCGGGCTGCAGGAGCGGACCGGGGCGGTCTACGAGGGCCTGGCCGCCGACGGCTGGGCAGGGGCCTGGCACGTCCACGAGCAGCCCGACGCCGCCGACACCGCTGCCCCGGCCGCCGCAGCCGTCGCCGCGGTGACCGCGCTCGCCGACCGGGTGCTGGCGGGGGCGGACGCATGAGCACGGTGGCGCGCAGGCGAGCTCACGCTCGCGTCGCGGGGCAGTGCACCACGACGCAGGTGTCAGGATGGGCGGCATGAAACCACGGATCTTGGTCGTCGACGACGACGCGGCACTGGCAGAGATGCTGACCATCGTGCTGCAGGGCGAGGGCATGGACGCCGCCGTCGTGGGGGACGGGTCCAAGGCGATGGCCGCGGTCCGCGAGTTCAAGCCGGACCTGGTCCTGCTCGACCTGATGCTGCCCGGCATGAACGGCATCGACGTGTGCCGGGTGATCCGGGCGGAGTCGGGCGTGCCGATCGTCATGCTCACCGCCAAGACCGACACCGTGGACGTGGTGCTGGGCCTGGAGTCTGGCGCCGACGACTACGTGATGAAGCCGTTCAAGGCCAAGGAGCTGATCGCGCGGCTGCGGGCCCGGCTGCGGCGCACCGCCGAGGTGCCGGCGGAGATCCTGCACATCGCCGACGTGGAGATCGACGTCCCCGCGCACCAGGTCACCCGCAACGGCACGCCCATCTCGCTCACCCCGCTGGAGTTCGACCTGCTGGTGGCGCTGGCCCGCAAGCCGCGCCAGGTGTTCAGCCGGGACGTGCTCCTGGAGCAGGTGTGGGGCTACCGCCACGCCGCGGACACTCGCCTGGTCAACGTGCACGTGCAGCGCCTGCGCGCCAAGATCGAGGTGGACCCCGAGCGTCCGGAGGTGGTTCTCACCGTCCGCGGCGTGGGGTACCGCGCCGGCCCGCCGTGAGACGAGCGCTCACCAGGCTCGCCCACCGCGCCGGACGCACCCCGCCCGGCGCAGCGCTGCGGCACCTGCTGCGCGACCTCTGGCACACCTCCGCGGCCGCCGGTCGGGGCTTCATGTACTGGTGGCGGCGGTCCCTGCAGCTGCGGGTGGTGCTGTCCACCCTGGCGCTGTCGGCGGTGCTGGTGCTCACCGTCGGGGTGGCGCTGCTCAGCCAGATCACCGACCGGCTGCTCGACGCCAAGATCAACGCCGCCGTCGAAGAGGTGGAGCGAGCCCGCGCCACCGTGCAGCGCGAGCTGGCCGGCGCCGACGAGAGCAACTCCCTGCGCAGCCGCCTCAACAGCGCGAGCTCGGCGCTGACCAGCCCCGGCATCGACATGGGTGGCTCGGCCAGCGGCGGCGCCGGCGCCTTCGAGCCGGTGCTCATCGTCCGCGGGGACGGCCCGCGTGGCGCCATCGCCAGCGGCCCCATCGCCGAGGTGCCCACGTCGCTGCGCCCGTTCGTGCAGAAGGGGCAGCTGACCTACCAGTACACCTCCATCGCCGGCGCCCCCACCCTCGTCGTCGGCACCCCGGCGCCCTCCGACGTCGCCGGGCTCGAGCTGTACCTGGTGTTCCCGCTGAACGCCGAGGAGCGCTCGATCAGCCTGATCAAGGGCACCATGTCCCTCGGTGGCGGCGTCCTGCTCCTGCTGCTCGGTGGGGTGGCCGCGCTGGTCACCCGCCAGGTGGTCCTGCCCATCCGCACCGCCGTGGATGCGGCGGAGCGCTTCGCCGACGGGCAGCTCGAGGCGCGCATGCCGGTGCGCGGGGAGGACGACGTCGCCCGGCTGGGGCTGGCGTTCAACGACATGGCCGCCAACCTCGCCGACCAGATCGCGCAGCTGGAGGAGTTCGGTGCCCTGCAGCGGCAGTTCACCTCCGACGTCAGCCACGAGCTGCGCACCCCGCTGACCACGGTGCGGATGGCGGCCGACGTGCTGCACGCCGGCAGCGACGAGATGGACCCGGCCCTGCGTCGCTCGGCCGAGCTGCTGGTGGCCGAGCTGGACCGCTTCGAGACCCTGCTCAACGACCTGCTGGAGATCAGCAGGCACGACGCGGGGATGGCCGACCTGGCCGCGGAGCCGCTGGACCTGCGCCTGTGCGTGCGCGGTGCGGTGGACACGGTGCGCCACCTGGTGGCCCAGACCGGCAGCGAGCTGCTGCTGGACCTGCCCGAGGACAAGGTGACCGCCGAGGTCGACGCCCGCCGGGTGGAGCGCGTGCTGCGCAACCTGCTGGCCAACGCGCTCGACCACGGTGAGGGCCGTCCGGTGCTGGTGCAGATGCGCGCCTCCGACCAGTCGGTGTCCGTGCTGGTGCGCGACAGCGGGATCGGTCTGCAGCCGGGGGAGGCGGAGAAGGTGTTCAACCGGTTCTGGCGCGCCGACCCCTCCCGGGTGCGCCGCTCCGGCGGCACTGGTCTCGGCCTGGCCATCGCGGTGGAGGACGCCCGCCTGCACGGCGGCTCGCTGCAGGCCTGGGGCGAGCCCGGCCGCGGCGCCTGCTTCCTGCTCACCCTGCCGCTGCGGCGCGGTGCCGCGCTGGTGGACGGTCCCATCCCGCTGGTGCCCACCGAGCCCTTCGACGTCGCCAACGTCGCCGTCGGCGACGTGGTGCAGCCACCGTCCACCGCGAGCGTCCCTGACCGTGCCACCGCCGCGCCCGACGTGGGAGTCTCCTGATGCGCCGATTCCGTGTGCTGTCCTGCCTGGTCGCGGTGGCCACCGTGCTCACCGGGTGCGCCACCGTGCCCACCAGCTCCACCCCGCACGTGATCAGCACGGTGCGCACCGATCCGCAGCCGGAGGTGGAGCAGGCGCCGATCGCCGGGCGGGAGCCCGACCTGCTGGTGCGCGACTTCATCTCCGCCAGCAGCGCCCAGCGAGGCCAGCACCGGGTGGCGCGGCAGTACCTCACCGGTGAGGGCTCCCAGCGCTGGGACGACCGCACGTCCACCACGATCCTGACCAACGTGGACACCCTCTACGACGTGCGCACCGAGAACCGGGTGACCATCCTGCTGCGCGCCGACCGGGTCGGCACGCTCAGCGGGGACGGCACCTACAACCAGGACCAGGGCACCTACGAGGCCCGGCTGACGCTGCTGAAGGTCGACGACCAGTGGCGCATCGACGCCCTGCCCAGCGGTGTGGTGCTCGAGCGTGCCGACTTCCTGGCCCGCTATCAACGGGTGCCGGTGTACTTCCTCAACCCCGACCAGAAGAAGGTGGTGGCCGACCCCCGCTGGGTGGCGCGCGACTCCGACTCCCTGGCCGCACGGCTGGTGGAGCTGCTCATCGGCGGGCCGAACGCGCAGCTGGCCAGCGGCGTGGTGAACAAGCTGGGCCAGGGAGTGCGGCTGCGCAGCAACGTCACCACCGCGACCGGGGAGAGCGTGCCCGGCGCCGGCGAGGCCAACGGGGTCGGTATCGACCTGGGTGGGCTGGAGTCCCTCGACGCGGGGCAGCGCCAGCTGCTGGCCGCCCAGGTGGTGTGGACCCTGGACAGCGCCGGCGTGCGCGGTCCGTACGTGCTGCTCGCCGACGGGGCCCCGCTGGACGAGCGCTACGCGCTGGGCTGGGACACCGCCGACGTCGCCTCCTTCGACCCCTCGTCCTCCTCCGGGGCCGACGTGGGGCTGCACGCGATGTCCGGCGGCAGCCTGGTCAAGGTGGTCGACGGCAGCGTCAACGCGGTGGGTGGGCCGCTGGGTCGGGCCAGCTCGCTGGAGTCAGCCGCCATCTCCCACGACGGGCAGCAGGTCGCCGCGGTCACCATGACGGGCGACCCGAGGCCCGGGGGACAGGTGCAGCTGCTGGTGGGCAGCCTCGGCGGGGCGGTGGCCGTCGCGGCCTCGGGCACGGAGATGACCCGCCCCACCTGGTCCGGGGACGATCGTGCGGCCTGGGTGGTGGTGGACACCGGGACCGTGGTGCGGGTGGTGCGGGAGCCCTCCAGCGGCCAGGTGTCCAGCTCGCCGGTGGACTCCGGCGCGGTGACCGCGCTCGGCGGGCCGATCAGCGCGCTGCGGCTGTCCAGGGACGGTGTCCGTGCGGCGCTCATCGTGGGGGGACGGGTGTACGTGGCCGTGGTCACCCGGGCGCAGAACGGCGGCTTCGCGCTGACCAGCCCGGTGGCGGTGGCCCCGGACCTCGGGGACGGCGCGGTGTCGCTGGACTGGACCAGTGCCGACACCCTGGTGGTGTCCGGCCGGGGTGACGAGGTGCCGGTGGTCACCGTGGGGGTGGACGGCGCGCTGATCCAGCCGCTGCCCAGCCGCAACCTGTCCCCGCCGGTTCGGTACGTGGCGGCCGCGCCCGCGTCGTCGGTGCTGGCCGCCGACAGCCGGGCGGTGCTGCAGCTCAACGTCCTGGACGCACCCGGTGAGCGCTACTGGCGCGAGGTGGCGGGCCTCGGTGGGGGCTCGAGCACGCCGATCCTGCCCGGCTGAGCCCGCGCGCGGTGCACAGTCGCGCCGCGGTGTCCCCAGCCCTGCGGGTACTCGCCCGCCGGCACCAGCCCCCGGCAACGGTGGACTGGTGCGCGCCCTCGTCGACCTGGTCCTGCCCACCGAGTGCGGTGGCTGCCGCGAGCCCGGCACCCCCTGGTGCGCCGGCTGTGCCGCCGAGCTGGACAGCGAGCCGGTGCCGGTGCGCACCCGGGTGGACGGTGTCCCGCCGGCGTGGGCCACCGGGGCCTACACCGGTGCCCGCCGGGCGGTGGTGGTCGCGGCCAAGGAGCGCGGCCGGCGCGACCTGTTGGTGCACGTGGGGCGGGCCTGGGCGCGGTGCCTGCGCGACCTGCGCGACTGGGGCGAGCTCGACCCGCCCGAGCTGGCCGCCCTGCACCTGGTGCCCGCGCCCAGCCGTGCTCGGGCCGCTCGCCAGCGCGGCGGCGACCCGGTGCTCGCCGCGGCCCGGGTCTGCGCCGCACACCTCGGGGGCAGCACCACCGTGGCGCCGGTGCTCGGCCTGCGCCGGGGGGTGCGTGACTCCGTCGGACTGACCGCGGGGCAGCGGGTGGACAACCTGCACGGCAGGGTGCGGGTGCGCCCCAGGGCGCTGCCACCACCGGGTTCGGCGGTGGTCCTGCTCGACGACGTGCTCACCACCGGCGCCACGGCGGCGGCAAGTGCAAGTGCGTTGCGTGACTGCGGCATTCGCGTGCACGCCGTGCTGGTGCTGGCCGCGGTGCGCTGACCGGCAGCAACCGGTCTCAGCGCGGTGCGAGCATCGCCGATCTCGTGACACGCTGTGACGGAAGGGGTCTGTCTATCCGGGCGGAACGGGGTTAGCGTGAGGACAGCAGCCACGTGAGCCGCAGTTGGGAGGACCGTCCCCGAGAGTGGCGCCGGAAGGCTCTTCCGTGCCGGCGCAGTCACCTTGGGCCAGGCCGGGCAGCTGTGCTCGACCGGGCCATACGCGGAGGTATCTATGACTAGTAAGCAGGGCACCGTGCAGACCCAGGACGACCGCAAGGAAGGCATCGCCGAGCAGCGCAAGCCCGGCTCGGAGGACGCCAGGCCGTTCGTCATCGACGAGCCCGTCGACGAGGTGCCAGACGCAGCCGGCCAGCCGGTCGCGCGCCTGGACATCGAGGGCCGCAACGTCAGCGTGCCGGACTACTTCCGCACCTTCGTGGGCGAGAAGCTCGCCAAGCTCGAGCGCTTCGACAACACCATCGACCTCTTCCGCGTCGAGCTGCAGCACGCCCCCAACCCCCGTCAGGCCAAGAGCTGCCAGCGCGTCGAGCTGACCGCCGTCGGCAAGCACCCGGTGGTGCGGGCCGAGGCGAGCGCGGAGACCTTCCGCGACGCCCTGGAGAACGCCATCAACAAGCTGGAGTCCCGGCTGCGGCGCGCGCACGACCGGCGGACGGTGCACCACGGCCGCAAGGCTCGCCTGTCGGTGGCCGACGCCACGGCCGGCCTGGTTCCCGAGGCCGAGCCCCACGTGGCCGAGCCGGAGGTCGACACCGAGGGTCCGGGGCGCATCGTGCGCACCAAGGAGCACCCGGCGGTGCCGATGACGGTGGACGAGGCGCTGTACGAGATGGAGCTGGTCGGGCACGACTTCTTCCTCTTCCAGTGCGCCGACACCGGCCGGCCCAGCGTGGTCTACCGCAGGCACGCCTTCGACTACGGCCTGCTCAGGCTCGTCTAGGTTCCGGCCCTGCGAGCCTCGCCGCGGCGGGCTCGAGGGGCATGATGGGCCACGGCCTGCACGGAGCCGCCTACCATGGGGTCCGGCCAAGGGTTTTCCTTGGCCGGACCCTGCCGTCTATGACCGAGGGACGAGACAAGCTGTGTTGTCGTTTTCCAAGCTGTTGCGCGCAGGCGAAGGCCGCATGGTCAAGCGCCTCATGTCCATCGCTGAGCACGTCAGCAGCCTGTCGCCCGAGGTCGAGTCGCTGACTGACGCCGAGCTGGCGGCCAAGACCGACGAGTTCCGCAAGCGCCACGCCGACGGGGAGAGCCTCGACGAGCTGCTGCCCGAGGCGTACGCCGTCGCCAGGGAGGCATCCAGCCGCGTGCTGGGCCAGCGCCACTTCGACGTGCAGGTGATGGGCGGGGCTGCGCTGCACCTGGGCAACATCGCGGAGATGAAGACCGGTGAGGGCAAGACGCTGACCTGTGTGCTGCCCGCCTACCTCAACGCCATCGGTGGTGAGGGCGTGCACGTGGTCACCGTCAACGACTACCTGGCCAAGCGTGACTCGGAGTGGATGGGCCGCGTGCACCGCTTCCTCGGCCTCGAGGTGGGCACCATCCTGTCCGGGATGACGCCGCCCGAGCGTCGCGACGCCTACGCCGCCGACATCACCTACGGCACCAACAACGAGTTCGGCTTCGACTACCTGCGCGACAACATGGCCAACTCGCTGGCCGAGTGCGTGCAGCGCGGCCACAACTTCGCCATCGTGGACGAGGTCGACTCCATCCTCATCGACGAGGCCCGCACCCCGCTGATCATCTCCGGCCCGGCCGACGCCTCCTCGCGCTGGTACGGCGAGTTCGCGCGCCTGGCGCCGCTGATGAAGCTCGACGTCCACTACGAGGTGGACATCAAGAAGCGGACCATCGGTGTGCACGAGGCCGGGGTGGAGTTCGTCGAGGACCAGCTGGGCATCGACAACCTCTACGAGGCGGCCAACTCGCCGCTGGTGAGCTACCTGAACAACGCCATCAAGGCCAAGGAGCTCTACCAGCGCGACAAGGACTACATCGTCCGCGACGGCGAGGTGTTCATCGTCGA
The DNA here is from genome assembly GCF_058133575.1 of Rhodococcus sp. Z13_19A. Classification (NCBI taxonomy): domain Bacteria; kingdom Bacillati; phylum Actinomycetota; class Actinomycetes; order Mycobacteriales; family Nocardiaceae; genus Rhodococcus; species Rhodococcus sp. Z13_19A. Next base: position 59,686 of record NZ_JBYUNN010000001.1, on the reverse strand, counting down.
CGAGTTCACCGGTCGCGTGCTGGCCGGTCGCCGCTACAACGAGGGCATGCACCAGGCGCTGGAGGCCAAGGAGGGGGTGGAGATCAAGGCGGAGAACCAGACCCTGGCCACCATCACCCTGCAGAACTACTTCCGGCTCTACGACAAGCTCTCCGGGATGACCGGCACGGCCCAGACCGAGGCCGCCGAGCTGCACCAGATCTACAAGCTCGGCGTCATCCCGATCCACACCAACCGGCCGATGATCCGGGTGGACTCGCCCGACCTCATCTACAAGACCGAGGAAGCCAAGTTCGCGGCCGTGGTCGAGGACATCGTGGAGCGCCACGAGAAGGGCCAGCCGGTGCTGGTCGGCACCACCAGCGTGGAGCGCTCGGAGTACCTGTCCCAGCAGCTGGTCAAGAAGGGTGTGCCACACAGCGTCCTCAACGCCAAGTTCCACGACAAGGAGGCGGTGATCATCGCCCAGGCCGGTCGGGTGGGTGCGGTGACGGTGGCCACCAACATGGCCGGTCGCGGCACCGACGTGGTGCTCGGCGGCAATCCCGAGATCCTCGCCGACGTGGCGCTGCGCGAGCGGGGCCTGGACCCGGTGCGCGACCCGGAGGAGTACCAGGCGGAGTGGGAGCTGATCATCGGCCCGCTCAAGGACGAGGTGAAGCAGGAGGCCGAGCGGGTCCGCGAGGCGGGCGGGCTCTACGTGCTCGGCACCGAGCGGCACGAGTCCCGCCGCATCGACAACCAGCTCCGTGGCCGCTCCGGCCGGCAGGGTGACCCGGGCGAGTCTCGCTTCTACCTGTCGCTGGGTGATGAGCTCATGCGCCGCTTCAACGGGCCGATGATCGAGGCGATCATGAACCGGCTCAACCTCCCCGAGGACGTGCCCATCGAGGCCAAGATGGTCTCCAAGGCGATCCTGTCCGCGCAGACGCAGGTGGAGCAGCAGAACTTCGAGATCCGCAAGAACGTCCTCAAGTACGACGAGGTGATGAACCAGCAGCGCACCATCATCTACCGGGAGCGCCGCCGGATCATGTCCGGCGAGGACGTCGAGGGCCAGATCGAGGGCATGATGACCGACGTGGTCACCGCCTACGTGGACGGCGCCACCGCGGCCGGCTACGCCGAGGACTGGGACCTGGAAGCCCTCTGGACGGCGCTGCGCACCCTGTACCCGGTGAGCATCCGCTGGCAGGACCTGGTGGGCGAGACCGAGGTCGGCGACCAGAGCGACCTCACCCGCGACGGCCTGCTGGAGGCCATCCTCGCCGACGTCCGTGCCGCCTACGTCAAGCGCACCGAGGAGATCGACGCGATCGCCGGCACCGGCGGGATGCGGGACCTCGAGCGTCGGGTGCTGCTGAGCGTGCTCGACCGCAAGTGGCGCGAGCACCTCTACGAGATGGACTACCTCAAGGAGGGCATCGGGCTGCGCGCGATGGCCCAGCGTGACCCGCTGGTGGAGTACCAGCGCGAGGGCTACGACATGTTCCGCGGCATGCTCGAGGGCCTCAAGGAGGAGTCGATCGGCTTCCTGTTCAACGTCACCGTGGAGGTGGCGCCCGCGCCGACCCTGACGGTGGGTGCTCAGCCGCAGCCGGAGCTGGGCAACCTGGCCACCACCCCCGCCCAGCAGCAGCCGCAGCCCACCGAGGCCGAGGCGGAGCAGCAGGTGGTGCCTGCCGCGCCCGCCGCCTTCCGGGCCAAGGGGTTGGACACCGAGCCGGCCGCGGCGGTCACCTACTCGGGTCCGGACGAGACCGGCGGCACCGCGGTGCGCAGCTCCGAGGACGAGACCGGAGCAGCCACCTCCGGCGCGGAGGCTCCCGGCACTCGGCGGGACCGGCGTGCCCAGGCCCGGCAGAAGGCCAAGGGGTCCAAGAGCCCCAAGCGCAAGCGCTGAGAGAGCACCGGCGCGAGGTGGGTCAGCCCCCCGCGCCGGTGCTCGGTCGGCGGCCACGGTGCGCCGCGTGCTCGCCGAGGTCCACCCGGCGGCGGAGGGACGGCCGCTAGCCGAGATGCAGGGCGGTGCAGTGCCAACCGGTGCGGCCCAGCTCCAGGCGAGCGGCCACGGCGTGCACCCGCCCGTTGCGGGTGACGGTGGCGCAAGCCTCCGCCGCGGTGGGGGTGACCTGCTGGACGTGCACCCGGTTGAGCCGGGTCACGCCCCGCGCCCAGCTGCCGGTCCCGGCACGCGACAGCAGGGTGACCTGCGCGGCCACCACCGGTCCCATCACCCGGTGCAGCTGCTGCGCACCCCGCCGGCCCTCCAGCACCTCGAAGGTCAGCCGGAACACCTGGTGCGCGCTCGCAGCCGCGGCGGGGCTCACCGGGTCGGGCTGGGCGCGCTGCGGCTGGGGCGGGACGCGTCGCCGGGCCCGGGGCGGCGGGACAGCGGTGCCGGCGCGCAGGTGCTCGGGTGCGGGCTCGCAGACCGGTGCGCGCCGCAGCAGCGTGGCCGGGGGAGCCTCGGCGGGCGGCAGTGCCGCCGCCGCTGCAGCTGCTGGCGGACGGTGCGGGGCCGGGCGGAGTGCGGCTTCTGCGGTGGCGTCGACGGACATGGTGGCTCTCTCCTGGCAGGGCGGCGGTCGGCGTGGGTGACCGGTGGGTGCTCGCGACACCGAGGAGGGGCGGCTCGTCGCTGCAGGAAGTATGGGCGCCGCCACTAGCTGGCCGGGCCAGGTTGCCGCACCTTTGTGGACAATGCTGTGCGGAAGCAAATCTCCTGCGGCGGCTACGCTGCACCCATGCGTGACCGACTCAGCCCGCTCGATGCGTCGTTCCTGTCGCTGGAGCGGGGGACGACCCCCGCGCACATCGGCAGCCTGAGCATCTTCACCCCACCCCGGGCGGGCTTCGGCTACGACGCGCTGGTGTCCCACATCGAGCAGCGGCTGCCGTACGTGCCTCGCTACCGGCAGAAGGTTCGTGACCTGCCCGCCGGCCTGGCCCGCCCGGTGTGGGTGGACGACAACGACTTCGACATCTCCTACCACGTGCGTCGCTCCGCGCTGCCCAGCCCGGGCGACGACGCGCAGCTGCACGAGCTGGTGTCGCGGCTGCTGTCCCGCCGGCTGGACCGGGCCCGCCCGCTGTGGGAGCTGTACCTGGTGGAGGGGCTGGCCAAGGGCCGGGTCGCCATCATCAGCAAGACCCATCAGGCGGTGGTGGACGGGGCGCAGGCCCTGGAGCTGGGCCAGGTGATCCTGGACGACACCCGCAAGCCCGGTGTGCAGCGCACCGGCCTCTGGATGCCCGCGGCCGAGCCGGCCGGCACCCGGCTGCTGGCGGAGGCCGCCGTGGAGGTGCTGCGCAGCCCCACCGAGGTGGTCGACGTGGTGCGGTGGGTGGCGCGCGACGCCGCGAACGCGGTGAGCACGGTGACCGAGGCAGCCACCACGGCGGCGGCGATGGTGCGCCGGTTGGCGCGCCCGGCCCCGCCCAGCCCGCTGAACGTGGCTGTCTCCCGCCAGCGTCGCTTCGCCACCGCCCGCACCCAGCTGGCCGACTACCGGCAGGTCCGCGCTGCCACCGGGGCCAGCGTCAACGACGTGGTGCTCGCCGTGGTCAGCGGGGCGCTGCGCAGCTGGTTGACCTCCCGGGACGAGCCGGTCACCCCGGACACCACGGTGCGCGCCCTGGTGCCGCTGGCGGTGGCGTCCGACCCCGAGGACACCGGTGCAGAGCACGAGGACCTCTCCTCGTTCCTGGTGGACCTGCCGGTGGGGGCGGCCGACCCGCTGGTGCGGGTGGGCCAGCTGCGCGAGGCCACCCGCGAGCACGCCTCCTCCACCCCGCTGGTCGGCGCCCGCGCGCTCACCCAGCTGTCCGGCTTCGCCCCGCCCACCCTGCACGCCATGGGTGCGCGGCTGGCGGGCACGCTGGCGCGGCGCTCGTTCAACGTGCTGGTCACCAACGTGCCCGGTCCGCAGTACCCGCTGTACGCCGACGGGGCGCGGCTGCGCGAGATCTACTCCGTGGTGCCGCTGATGCCCAACCAGGCGCTGACCGTCGGGGTGACGTCCTACGACGGCTCGGTGCTCTACGGCCTCAACGCCGACCGCGACGCCCTCGCCGACGTGGACCAGCTGGCCGGCTTCCTCGAGCAGTCCCTGGCCGAGCTGGTGGCCGCGGTGCGAGCAGCACCACCCCGGGCGCCCGGTCGCCGAGCCGGCCCGGGCAGCCCAGCGACGAAGGAGACCTCATGAGGGTGTACGTGCCGGCGACCATCGCCATGCTGGAGCAGCTGCAGCGGGACGGGGAGCTGCGGGCGGTCAGCGGGACCGCGTTCGCCCTCACCCCGGCGCTGCGCGAGTCCTACGCCGTCGGCGACGAGGAGGAGCTCTCCTACGCCGCGATGGCTGAGGCGGCCCGGGCGTCGCTGCGGCTGCTGGCGGTGGAGCTGGAGACCGACGACGCGGCCCGTCCCCGTCGCGCGGTGCTCAGCGCCGACGTCGAGGACGCCCAGCTCCGCCCGGACCTCGACGACGCGGTGGTGCGGCTGACGGCGCCGGTACAGCTGAGCCAGGTGGCCTCGGCGCACGTGGACCTGGCCGAGGCCGAGGACGCCGTGCGAGCCGCGGTGGCCGCGGTGGACGCCGCCGACCTGGGCGACCTGGAGGCGGAGTTCGTCCTCGGCGAGGTCGCCGACCACGAGCTGGCCTGGTACGCCACCCAGGAGCTGCCCTTCCTGCTCGAGCTGCTCTGAGCCGGCTACCAGTCGGTGTTGGTCGCCAGCGCCACCAGCAGCCGGCGCACGGCCTCCACCCGCCGGGCCGCGGTGCCGGTGAGGGTGTCCAGCGCGCACTCCGGGTCGGCAGGCGGACCAAGGTGGGTACAGCCGCGCGGACAGGTGGCGGCCACCTCGGCCAGGTCGGCGAAGGCGGCCACCACGTCGTCGGTGGAGACGTGGGCCAGGCCGAAGGACCGGATGCCGGGGGTGTCCACCACCCAGCCGGACCCGCTGGGCAGCGGCAGTGCGATGGACTGGGTGGAGGTGTGCCGGCCACGGCCGATGCCCGAGACCACCCCGACCGCGCGGAACGCCTCAGGCACCAGCCGGTTCACCAGGGTTGACTTGCCCACCCCGGAGTGGCCGAGCAGCACGGTGGTGCGGCCCTGCAGCATCGCCTCCAGCTCGTCCAGGGGCGCGGTCTGGTTCAGCACCACCACCGGCACCTCCAGGTCGGCGTAGGCGCTGACGAGCTCGTCCGGGTCGGCCAGGTCGGACTTGGTGAGGCAGAGGATGGGGGTCAGTCCGCCGACGTAGGCCGCCACCAGGGTGCGGTCGATGAGCCCGGTGCGCGGCGGCGGGTCAGCCAGGGCCACCACCACGGCCAGCTGGTCGGCGTTGGCCACCACGATCCGCTCGTAGGGGTCGGTGTCGTCGGCGGTGCGGCGCAGCACCGTGCGGCGCTCGGCCACCCGCACGATGCGGGCCAGGCTGTCGGGTCGCCCGGACAGGTCGCCCACCAGGCTCACCTCGTCGCCCACCACCACGGGGGTGCGGCCCATCTCGCGGGCGCGCATGGCCACCACGGGACGCTCGGGGTCGCCGTCGAACACGCAGCCCCACCGGCCCCGGTCCACCGCCACCACCATCGCCTGCTCGGCATCGAGGTGCTCGGGCCGGGTCTTGGTGCGCGGCCGCGAGCCCGGACGCGGCCGGATCCGCACGTCGGACTCGTCGTACACCCGCTTGCTCAGGACGAACCTCCCGCGAGCATGTCCTGCCACAGGCCGGCGAAGCCCGGCAGCGTCTTGTCGGTGCTGGCCACGTCGTCCACCCGCAGGCCGTCCACCACCAGGCCCACCACCGCGCCGGCGGTGGCCATCCGGTGGTCGGCGTAGGCGTGCCACGGCCGATCGGGGGCGCGCAGGTCCCCGCCGGTGATGTGCAGCCCGTCGGTGGTCTGCTCCACCGTGGCGCCCAGGGCGGTCAGCTCGGTGCTCAGCGCCTCCAGCCGGTCGGTCTCGTGCCCGCGCAGGTGCGCGATGCCCCGCAGGCAGGACGGGCCCTGTGCCAGCACCGCCAGCGCCGCCACGGTGGGGGCGAGCTCGCCGACGTCGTGCAGGTCGATGTCGATGCCTTGCAGCTGCTGCGGGCCCTGCACCGTGAGCCCGCCGTCGGCGTGGGTGACGGTGGCCCCCATCTGCTCCAGCACGTCCCGGAAGCGGTCGCCGGCCTGGGTGGTGCTGGTGGGCCAGCCGGGCACGTGCACCCGCCCACCGGTGACCGCGGCGGCGGCCAGGAACGGCGCGGCGTTGGACAGGTCCGGCTCCACCTCCCAGGTGCGGGCGGCGATGGGACCGGGAGCCACCCGCCACACGTCAGGCTCGGAGTCGTCCACCGTCACCCCGGCCTCGCGCAGCATGGCCACGGTCATCTCGATGTGCGGCTGGGAGGGCACCGGTGCGCCGGCGTGGCGCACCGTGATGCCCTCGGTGCAGCGCGCGCCGGTGAGCAGCAGCCCGGAGACGAACTGCGAGGACGCCGAGGCGTCGATGGTGACGGAGCCACCGACCAGCGCGCCGGTGCCGTGCACGGTGAAGGGCAGCTCGTGGCCCGCCACGTCGGCGCCCAGGCGGCGGAGCGCGTCCAGCACGGTGCCCATCGGCCGGACCCGCGCCTGCGGGTCGCCGTCGAAGTGCACGTCGCCACGGGCCAGGGCGGCCACCGGCGGCAGGAAGCGCATCACGGTGCCCGCCAGCCCGCAGTCGATGCTGGCGGGCCCGCGCAGCTCGCCGGGGGTGACCACGTCGGTGTGGGTGTCCGGGTCGGTCTGCACCGTCGCGCCCAGCTCCCGCAGCGCCTGTGCCATCAGGTCGGTGTCCCGGCTGTGCAGGGCGTTCACCAACCGGGAGGGGCCGTCGGCCAGCGCGGCCAGCACCAGGGCGCGGTTGGTGATCGACTTGGACCCGGGCACGCGGACGGTCGCGTGCACCGGTCCCTCGGCCAGGGGGGCGCTCCACGACGTCTCGGCAGTCACCGGATCATTATCGCGCACGCGGGTCGGCGGAGGCGGACCCGCACGGGCGGACACAGGACGGCGGAGGCAACCCGGTGGACACAGCACGGCACGACGACGACCCGACGCCCAGCGTGGTCACCGAGCTGGAGACGCCGCACGGGCCGGCCCGGGCGCACCTGCACCACCCGGCGGGCCCGCCCCGGGCCGCGCTGGTGCTCGGGCACGGCGCCGGGGGCGGAGTGAGCGCGGCCGACCTGCGGGCGGTCACCGCCACCGCGGTGGAGCTGGACGTGCTCGTGGTGCTGGTGGAGCAGCCCTACCGGGTGGCCGGGCGACGCGCACCGGCGCCGGCCAAGCAGCTCGACACCGCCTGGCTCAGCGTGCTCACGCAGCTGCGGGAGGGACCGCTGCGCGACCTGCCGCTGGTGGTGGGTGGGCGCTCCTCGGGTGCGCGGGTGGCGTGTCGCACGGCCGGGGACGCCGGTGCGCTGGGGGTGCTCTGCCTGGCGTTCCCGCTGCACCCACCGGGCAAGCCGGACAAGACGCGGCTGCCCGAGCTGGACGCGGTGACGGTCCCGGTGCTGGTGGTGCAGGGGCTGCGCGACCCGTTCGGGCTGCCCGAGCCGGCCGGCAACCGCGAGGTGGTCACCGTGGCGGGCAACCACAGCCTGAGCAGCGACCTGCCGTCGGTCACCGCGGCGGCGAGCACCTGGCTGACCACGCTGCTGCGGCCGTAGCGGCCCGCTTGCCGTCGCCGCAGCAGCGGCCGATGCTGGAGGCGACGCGCCCGGCCCCTGGAGGTCCTCTTGCCCGAGCCCAGCGTGCCGTGGCCCAGCCTGCGGGTGGCGGACTGGACGCCCACCCGAGACACCCTGCACATGTGGACCCAGATCCTGGGCAAGGTGCGCCTGGTGGACGCGCCGATGGTCAACCACTGGTGGCAGGTGCCGCTCTACGTCACCGCCCGGGGGGTGAGCACCTCGGCCGTCCCCCACGGACACAAGGTGTTCGACATGGAGCTGGACTTCTTCGACCACCAGCTGCTGGTGCGCAGCAGCGACGGGCAGGTCCGCTCGGTGGCGCTCGAGCCCAAGCCGGTGGCGGACTTCTACGCCCAGACCATGCAGGCGCTGGACGAGCTGGGCCTGGGCACGCAGATCCAGGCCTCGCCCAACGAGGTGGACCCGGCGATCCCCTTCGCCGAGGACGACCAGCACAGCCACTACGACCCCGCGGCCGCGCACCTGTTCTGGGCGCAGCTGGTGCAGGCCAACCGGGCGCTGCAGCAGTTCCGCTCGTCGTTCATCGGCAAGTGCAGCCCGGTGCACCTGTTCTGGGGCTCCCTCGACCTGGCCTGCACGCGCTTCTCCGGCCGCCCGGCGCCGACACATCCCGGGGGCGCCCCACACTGCGCCGACTGGGTGATGGTCGAGGCCTACTCCCACGAGGTGAGCAGCGCCGGGTTCTGGCCCGGCGGCGGTGAGGAGGGCGCGTTCTACTCCTATGCCTACCCGGAGCCGCCGGGCTTCGCCGCGAGCGCGCTGGTCCCGGCCGAGGCGACCTACGACGCGCAGCTGCAGCAGTTCCTGCTGCCCTACGAGGCGGTGCGCACTGCTGAGCATCCCGACCAGCTGCTCCAGCGGTTCCTGCGCACCACCTACGAGGCCGCCGCCGACAGTGCCGGGTGGGACCGTTCCGCGCTCGAGCGCGACTACCGCCGGCTGGGGTGAGGGAACAGGGCCCCGGTGCCCGGTGTTGTGGAGGCGACAGGGTGGCCCGGCTCGCGCCAGGAGCGGAGGCCGGCCGCCGGCGTCGAACAGCAGAGGAGCGGTATGGGCACGCAGTGTGCGGTGCACGAGAGCCACCCGGCGATCGGGGCAGCGGGGGTGCTTCCGCTGCAGCCCTGGGTGTTCGGCCACCAGGGTGCGCGTGAGCGCGTCGCCGCCGGGGGCGCGGTATCGTGGTCCGGTACCCAGGGTCCTACTGCCGTGCTCTCACGGCCCGAGCCCACTGGGGGAAGGAGAGTCGTGGCACTGCCCACATCCCCACCGACCACTCAGAACGCCGCTGACGCCGCGGTCCAGGCGGCCGAGACGCCTGACGAGCGCACCGCCCGGTTCGAGCGCGACGCCATGCCGCTGCTGGACCAGCTCTACGGGGCCGCGCTGCGGATGACCCGCAACCCGGCCGACGCCGAGGACCTGGTCCAGGACGCCTACCTCAAGGCGTACTCGGCGTTCGACTCGTTCCGTGCCGGGACCAACCTGAAGGCGTGGATGTACCGCATCCTGACCAACGCCTACATCAACGGCTACCGCAAGAAGCAGCGCCAGCCGCAGCAGTACCCCACCGACGAGATCACCGACTGGCAGCTCGCTGACGCTGCCGAGCACACCTCGCGGGGATTGCGCTCCGCCGAGGTGGAGGCGCTCGACCGGCTGCCCGACTCCGACATCAAGGATGCGCTGCAGTCGTTGCCCGAGGACTTCCGCATGGCGGTCTACTACGCCGACGTGGAGGGCTTCGCCTACAAGGAGATCGCCGAGATCATGGGCACGCCCATCGGCACGGTGATGTCCCGGCTGCACCGCGGGCGCAAGCTGCTGCGCGGGCTGCTGGCCGACGTGGCCCGCGACCGCGGCTTCAGCAACGTGCCCCAGCCCGAGGAGGTGGCGCGATGAGCCCCGAGGTCCCGCAGTGCTCGGGCAGCGGCGAGGCCGACTGCGCCACCGTGCTCGCCGACGTCTACCTCTACCTCGACGGCGAGTGCGACGAGCAGGGCCGTCAGCGGGTGCAGCGACACCTCGACGACTGCAGCCCGTGCCTGCACGAGTTCGGCATCGAGGAGCAGGTGAAGAAGCTGCTCAGCCGCAAGTGCGGCGGGGAGCACGCCCCGGCCGGGCTGCGCGAGCGCCTGGTGGTGTCGCTGAAGTCCACGGTGATCTCCTACCAGGAGACGGTGGTGAGCGACGAGCACGACGGCCGTCCGCGCTCCGCCGAGCGCGCCGAGTAGGGCTCAGCCGCAAGCTCTGCTGACACAGCACAGGGCCCGTACCTCCGTGGAGGTACGGGCCCTGTGCCGTGCGTGCGCGGTGCGTGCAACTTCAGGAGTTGGGACGCTTACCGTGGTTGGCGGCACTCTTCTTGCGGTCACGCTTCTTGCGTCCACGCTTTCCCATGACTTCTCCTCAGTGGTGGGGCTGCTGGGTGGGCCCAGTGCTCGTGGGTTCATTCTCCCACGGCTGTGGCGCAGCCCGTCGCCCCAGGGCCGTGTGGTTTGATCGGGCAGGTCTACAAGGAGGTTTCCGATGGCGGAGAAGGTGCTCGCAGAGCTGCCTGCGAAGGTCTGGCGGGTCTCGGTGTCCGTCGGTGACGTGCTCGCCGCCGGGGACACCGTGGTGATCCTGGAGTCGATGAAGATGGAGATCCCCGTGCTGGCGGAAGAGGCCGGCACGGTGACCTCCGTGGAGGTGTCCGAGGGCGACGACGTCCAGCCCGGGCACCTGCTCGCCGTCCTCGGCTGAGCAAGCGCCCATCACCCCACCACCCCACTGACCTGCTGACGACGGACCATGTCCACCCTGAGCGAGCTCCTCGGTGAGCACACCGGCCTGACGGGTGCGGCCGCAGACCACCTGCAGGAGCTGGTCGGGGAGTGGCAGCTGCTGGCTGACCTGTCCTTCGCCGACTACCGCCTGTGGGTGCCGGTGCCCGAGGGGCTGCTCTGCGTGGCCCAGGTGCGCCCGACCACCGCGCACACCTCCTACCCGGTGGACGCCGTGGGCACCGTGCTGCGGCCACCCGAGCGCGAGCAGCTGCGTGCGGCGATGGCCGAGCGCCGGGTGCTCGCCGAGGACCAGCCGCACGAGCACGAGGGCATCTCGCTGCGGCGGGTCGCGGTGCCGGTGACCTTCGGCGGCCAGGTGGTCGCGGTGCTCAGCCGGGACACCAACCGGGCGACCGTCCGCCGTCCCAGCCCGCTGGAGACCGCCTACCTGCAGGGCGCCGCGGAGCTGTGCCAGATGATCGCGGACGGGACGTTCCCCGCGCCCGGCACCGCGGCCGACATCCACACCAGCCCGCGCGCGGGCGACGGGGTCATCCGGCTGGAGCCCACCGGCCTGGTGCTCTACGCCAGCCCCAACGCGCTGTCGGCCTACCACCGGATGGGCCTGCCCACCGAGCTGGTCGGCACCGACCTGGCCCAGGTCACCCGGACGCTGATCACCGACCCCTTCGACGCCGAGGAGGTGGTGCAGCGCATCCGCTCCGCGCTGGCCGGTGATGCGTCGCTGCGGATCGAGGCGGACGCCCGCGGTGCCACCGTGCTGCTGCGCGCGCTGCCGCTGCGCCCGCACGGGGTGCCCCGGGGAGCGCTGGTGCTGGTGCGCGACGTCACCGAGGTGCGCAGCCGGGACCGTGCCCTGCTCAGCAAGGACGCCACCATCCGGGAGATCCACCACCGGGTGAAGAACAACCTGCAGACGGTGGCTGCGCTGCTGCGGCTGCAGGCGCGGCGCTCGGACAACGCCGAGGTGCGCACCGCGCTCACCGAGTCCGTGCGCCGGGTCGCCTCCATCGCGCTGGTGCACGACACGCTGTCGATGTCGGTGGACGAGCGGGTCGACCTGGACGACGTCATCGACCGGCTGGTGCCGATGATGGCCGACGTCGCCTCGCTCAACAACGCCGTCAGCCTGCGCCGGGAGGGCAGCCTGGGGGTGCTGGCCGCCGAGCTGGCCACTCCGCTGGTGATGGTGCTCGCCGAGCTGGTGCAGAACGCCATGGAGCACGCGTTCGCACCGGGTGCGGCCGGACGGGTGGTGGTGCGGGCGGAGCGCTCAGCCGGCTGGCTGCAGGTGCAGGTGTGCGACGACGGCGTGGGGCTGCCCCCCGGGTTCACCCTGGGCAGCGGTGGGGGGCTGGGGCTGGAGATCGTGCGCACCCTGGTGGACGCCGAGCTGGGCGGGTCGCTGCAGCTGCGTCCCGGTGACGACGGCGGCACGGTGGCGCAGCTGCGCGTCCCGGTGACCCACCGCGGGCGGTAGGTGGGGCTCCTGCACGACGAAACCGGCCCGCACCCTGTGGGTGCGAGCCGGTCTCGTCGAAGCGCGGTGGCCAGGTCCGCGGGGGACCAGCGTCGCCGTGCTGGGTGGGGAGCGGTCAGGCTCCGGTGCGCGCGCGGGTGCGGGCGTTGCGGCGCTTGAGCGCGCGGCGCTCGTCCTCGCTCATGCCACCCCAGACGCCGGCGTCCTGGCCGGACTCCAGGGCCCAGGCCAGGCAGTCGGACATCACTGGACAGCGGCGGCAGACCACCTTCGCGTCAGCGATCTGGGCAAGGGCAGGGCCACTGTTTCCAACCGGAAAGAACAGCTCTGGGTCCTCGTCACGACAGATCGCCTTGTGGCGCCAATCCATCTCTAGCTCCTTGCTGGGCGCGCGTGTGTGCGCCGTTTCGTTTGGGCGGCGTGGGTGTTCGAACGCCCAAGGGAATCTGGGCTGTTGCTTGTGAATGCTTTCACGAACCAGTCCGATGTCAAGAGTTTCGGATCCGGTCGTGCTGCATGTCACGATCATGTGACCAACAGTGAACACGCACGTTTCGCCATAGCGGTTCTACCTGTTCGGTTGTACCAGCACTTGCACTGCGTCCGCGACTGTGCTGAAGAAGACCTTGTCGTGAAGGCCCAGGTAGTCGCCGTCCAGCTGGAGCGCGGTGGGCTCCTCGCACCACACCCGCACGGTGGGCACGTCGTCCTCGCGGAGCAGCCGACGCGCCCGCGGACTGCCTCGGCGGGTGAGCATCTGGGGCACCACTCGGGCGAGGGTCAGCCACCGCAGGCTCTGCAGGGCGAACACCCCCAGACCGCTCGCGAAGGTCGTTCCGGGATTGGTCCGAACTGGATGGTTTCCCCAGTACGTCCACGGATCGGAATTTGTGACGATCACCACGTGCAAGCCGTTCACCGGGGCCGCGTCACCGATCTGCGCGGACAGCGCGGGCGGGCGGTGCTTGGCGCTGAAGTAGTGGCGCACAGCCGACCACACGTAGCGCAGGGGGGTGGCGGGCTTGCCGTTGCCGCGGTGGCCCTCCACGGTGTGCACCACCTCCGCGTCCCAGCCCAGCCCGGCGTTGAGCAGGAACCAGCGGTCCTCGGTGTGGCCCAGGCCAAGCGAGCGCCGGTGTCCTGCGGTGATGGCCTCGAGGAGCTGCTCGGTGGCCTCGATGGGGTCGGTGGAGATGCCCAGCGCCTTGGCGAAGACGTTGGCCGAACCACCGGGCACCACCGCCAGGGCGGGCCGGTGGGTGCCGCGGGCGTCGTCGTGCTCGGCGGGCGGGCCGAGGAGGCCGTTGACCACCTCGTTGAGGGTGCCGTCGCCGCCGAGCACCACCACCAGGTCCATGCCGTCCCGGCGGGCGGCCTCGGCGAGCTCGGTGGCGTGCCCGCGCCGGTCGGTGTGCGCCACCGTCAGGTCCAGCCGGCTGGACAACGCACTGGTCAGCACGGTGCGGGCGGCTGCGCTCGCGGTTGTTGCGTTGGGGTTCACAACCAGGAGTGCGCGCACAGCGGTGAAGAATACGGGTGCCCTAACCTGGAGGGGTGGCCGATGGCAGCTCGAACACCTCGTGGGAGTCCCGCAGCGCTCGTGGAGCCCGAAGGGCGCCCCGCCGTGGGGCGCCCGCGCCTGAGCCGAGCACCGGCCCGCTGACCGCCCCGTGGACCATCCGGGCCGGCGGCGTGGCGCTCGGTGTGCAGGCGGCCGTCGCGCTGGTCCTCGCGGTGGTGCTGGCCGTGCGCACCGTGCTGGGCCACTTCCAGTCCACCACCCTCGGCTACGGCACCGCGGTGATGTTCGCCGTCCTCGGCGCCGGGGTGCTGGTCATCGGGGTGACGCTGGTGCAGTCCAGGCGCGGCGGGCGCGGGCCCGGCATCGTCATGGAGGTGCTGCTGCTGCCGGTGGCCTGGTCGCTGCTCACCGACTCCCACCAGGTGGCGCTCGGCCTGGTCCTCGGCGCGGTGGTGCTGGGCACCCTCGCGCTGCTGCTGTGCGCACCCTCCCAGGCGTGGTCGGCCGAGCAGTTCGGGCTGGCTCACGAGGACGACTGAGCAACGTCCCGCCCGCCCCCCGACGCTCAGGGCGGGGTCACGTTCATCGCCGCCAGCCGGGGATAGCCGTGGTCGTGGCCGAGGATGGCCAGCCCGCCGGGTGACAGCGCGAAGTGCACGCCGGCGGTCACCGGCAGCCCGATCCAGCGGGCCATGAGCACGCGGGAGAAGTGCCCGTGGCCCACCAGCACCACGTCCCGGTGCGTGATGAGCTCCCGGGCCCGCGCCAGCACCGCGTCGGCGCGCTCCTGCACGGCACCGGGACGCTCGCCGGCGGGGGTGTCGTGGGTCCACAGCGTCCAGCCCGGCACCTCCTGCTGGATCTCCTCGGACGTGCGGCCCTCGTAGTCGCCGTAGTCCCACTCGGCCAGCAGGTGGGTCGTCTCCGCCACGGTGAGCCCGGCCAGCCGTGCGGTGTCCAGGGCGCGTCGACGCGGGCTGGACATCACGAACGGGTCGGTGAGGTGCTGGGCGGCCAGCAGCCCCACCAGGCGCGACGCCTGCTCGCGGCCGGCGTCCGTGAGCGGCACGTCGGTGCGCCCGGTGTGCTGGCCCGACTCCGACCACTCGGTCTGTCCGTGCCGGAGCAGGAAGACCTGTCCAGGGCCGCCCTCCTGCGGCTCGCTGGCAGCGGCTGGGGCAGAGGGGGGTGCCGGCGGGCTCATGGCCCCCATGCTGCCGTGCCCGGTCGGTGCTCGCGGACCGGGACCGCGCACGGCCGCTCGCCAGCGCCGCGGGCCCTCGCCGAGCCGACCTACCCTCGAGGTGACGGGGGCGGGGCAGAGGAGGTCGGGATGTACGCAGTCGTCTACCACGGTCCAGGCAAGAAGGCGTGGGAGGAGGTGGAGGCACCCTCCATCAGAGCCGACGGGGACGCGATCGTCCAGGTGGACACGGTCACGATTTGCGGCACCGACCTGCACATCCTCGGCGGTGACGTCCCGGCGGTGGTGGACGGGCGCATCCTCGGGCACGAGGCCGTCGGCACGGTGGTGGAGGTCGGCCCCGGGGTGCGCAACACCAAGGTCGGCGAGCGGGTGCTGGTCTCCTGCATCACCGCCTGTGGGGTGTGCCCGTACTGCCGGCAGAGCCGCTACGGGCAGTGCCTCGGGGGCGGCGGCTGGATCCTGGGCCACAAGATCGACGGCACCCAGGCGGAGCTGCTGCGGGTGCCCTTCGTGGACACCTCCACCTACTCGGCGCCGCCCAGCGTCACCGACGAACAGCTGCTGATGCTGGCCGACATCATCCCCACCGGCTACGAGGTCGGCGTGCTCAACGGGCAGGTCAACCCCGGCGACACCGTGGTGGTGGTGGGCGCCGGACCCATCGGGCTGGCCACCATCCTCGGGGCGCGGCTGCTCAGCCCCGCGCGCATCATCGCTCTCGACCTGGCTGACACCCGGCTGGAGGCCGCCCGGCGCTTCGGCGCCGACGAGGTGATCAACAACGGCACCGAGGACGCGCTCGCGCGGGTGCTGGAGCTCACCGACGGGCTCGGCGCGCACGTCGCCGTGGAGGCGGTGGGCGTGCCGGCGACGTTCGAGCTGGCCACCCAGCTGGTGCGCGCCGGCGGGCACGTGGCCAACGTCGGGGTGCACGGCTCACCGGTGTCCCTGGCCCTGCAGGACCTGTGGATCAAGGACGTCACCATCACCACGGGCCTGGTGGACGCCTATTCCACCCCCACCCTGCTGCGGCTGCTCGAGAACGGCCGGCTCGGGGTGACCGAGATGGTGACCCACCGCTTCCCGATGTCGGAGTTCATGGCGGCCTACGACGTGTTCTCCCGGCCGGAGGAGACGGGAGCGCTCAAGGTGGTGCTGAGCCGGTCCTAGCGACCCGGCCCGCCGGGGGGCTGCCGACCTGCTGGTCCGCGGACGCACGACGGCCCCGATCCGCGCGGGTGCGCGGGTCGGGGCCGTGTGCTCACCGGGCGGGATTGACCCGCCCAGGATCAAGCAGCCTGCTTGGTCTCCCAGAAGATGCGGTCGATCTCCGCGATCTGGTCGAGCAGCTCCTGGCCGGTGGTGGGGTCGTTCGACGCCTTGACGCCGCCCGCGCCGCCGCCCGCCTTCTTGGTGGCCTTGTTGAACAGCTCGTGCAGCTCCGGGTACTTCTCGAAGTGCGGCGGCTTGAAGTAGTCCGTCCAGAGCACCCAGAGGTGGTGCTTGACCAGGTCGGCCCGCTGCTCCTTGATGAGCAGCGCGCGCTCACGGAACGACGGGTCGTCGTTGCCCTGGTACTTCTCCTGGATCGCCTTGACCGACTCGGCCTCGATGCGAGCCTGCGCGGGGTCGTACACACCACACGGGAGGTCGCAGTGTGCGGTGGCCTCCAGTGCGGGGCGGACGAGACGGGACAGGAAACCCATGTGTCCTCCTAGAGTTTGTGATGCTTCGACCGGACAAACCTTACTCGCGCGATCAACAAGCAGCAGAAAGGAAGCCGCTCAGTGACGGCACTACCGGGTTGGCTTCCGCGTCGGGTGCTGGTGCGCGGGCCCTCCATGTCACCGACGCTCGCCGACGGCGACGTGGTGCTGGCCCGCCTCGGCGCCCGGGCCCGCCCAGGGATGGTGGTGCTGGTGCGCTGGGACGCCCGTCCGGAGCAGCTGTCGGTCAAGCGGGCCCGCACCCGGCTGCCGGACGGCACCTGGCACGTCCTCGGCGACAACTCCTACGGATCCACCGACTCCCGCGCCCTCGGCCCCGCGCGGGTGGTGGGGACGGTGCCGATGCGGCTGTGGCCCCGCCCGCAGCGGCTGCGGCCGGGGCAGCCGCGGGGCTAGGCCCGGTCGAGCAGGTCGCTGCGCCGCTGTGTGCACGCCGCCATCGTGGGGAGCTCGCCGGCGGCGCACGCCTGCTCCAGCGTCGGGGCGTCGCGGTCCTTGTCGGAGAGCACCAGGTCAAGCTCGGCCGGCCACGGCAGGGCCAGCGCGGGGTCGAGCGGGTTCACGCCGCGCTCGCCGGTGGGGTTGTAGCCGGTGGAGCACAGGTAGACCATCGCGGTGTCGTCGTCGAGGGCGACGAAGGCGTGGCCCAGCCCCTCGCTGAGGTACACCGCGTTGCCGCGCCGGGCCTCCAGCAGCACCGCGGTGTGCTGGCCGAAGGTGGGGGAGTCGGTGCGCACGTCCACGATCACGTCCAGCAGGCTGCCGTTGGCGCAGTACACGTACTTGGCCTGGCCCGGGGGCACGTCGGCGAAGTGCACACCGCGCACCACCCCACGGCGGGACACGCTGTGGTTGGTCTGGGCGACGGCGAGGCTGTGCCCGACGGCCTCCACGAAGGCCTCCGCCTGGAACGGGGCCACGAAGTGCCCGCGGTCGTCGGGAAACACCGGGGGCTCGAACTCCCATGCGCCCGCAACGGGCAGCTCGCGTGACTTCACGCGCTCAATCTAGCGGCCGGGTGCTGCAGCACCGCCCAGCCGCGCGCCGGGTGAGGCACTGCACAGTGCGCGCCGCCCCTTGGCGGCGTCCGTGGCGTCGGTGCCACAATGGCGCAATCGTGGGCTGACCGTCCCCGGCACCCGCGCCGCCTGCGCGACTGGCCGATCGCCACTTGCTCGTGCTGCCCGTGCCGCTACCCGGTGCACGGGGCACCACTGAGCTGCAGGTGCACTTGTCAGCCATCTCTTGCTGGAGGCCCCGCCGTGTCCACCACCTCTGTCCCACCCGTCGCCGACCAGCAGGGAACGCAGGTAGTGACGGACGAGGAGATCTTCCTGGCGCACGAGGGCGGCAAGCTCTCGGTGCAGACCACCGCCCCGCTGGACTCGGCCCGCTCGCTGTCCATCGCCTACACCCCGGGCGTGGCCAAGGTGTCCAGCGCCATCGCCACCGACCCTGAGCTGGTCAACCGCTACACCTGGGCCTCGCGGCTGGTCGTGGTGGTCAGCGACGGCACCGCGGTGCTCGGCCTGGGCGACATCGGCCCCCGCGCGTCGCTGCCGGTGATGGAAGGCAAGTCGGCACTGTTCAGGAGCTTCGCCGGCCTCAACTCCATCCCGCTGGTGCTCGACACCACCGACGTCGACGAGATCGTGGAGACGCTGGTGCGGCTGCGCCCCAGCTTCGGCGCGGTCAACCTCGAGGACGTCTCCGCCCCGCGCTGCTTCGAGCTGGAGCGCCGCCTCGTCGAGGCGCTGGACTGCCCGGTCATGCACGACGACCAGCACGGCACCGCCATCGTGGTGCTGGCTGCCCTGCGCGGCGCCGCCCGCGCCACCAACCGGGAGCTGACCAGCCTGCGGGTGGTCATCTCCGGTGCCGGCGCCGCCGGCGTCGCCTGCGCGGAGATCCTGCTGGCCGCGGGCATCGACGACGTCACGGTCATCGACTCGCGCGGCATCGTGCACCCCGGTCGCACCGACCTGAACGAGGTCAAGGCCGGGCTGGCCGTCCGCAGCAACCCGTCCGGGCGCACTGGCGGCCTGGCCGAGGCGCTGCACGGCGCCGACGTGTTCCTGGGGCTGTCCTCGGCCACCGTCGCCGAGGAGCTGGTGGCCACCATGGCCCCCGGTGCGATCGTGTTCGCGCTGTCCAACCCCACCCCGGAGATCCACCCCGACGTGGCCGCCCGCCACGCCGCGGTGGTCGCCACCGGGCGCAGCGACTTCCCCAACCAGATCAACAACGTGCTGGCCTTCCCCGGCGTGTTCCGTGGGGCGCTGGACTCCGGTGCGCGGCGCATCACCGAGGGGATGAAGCTCGCGGCCGCCCAGGCCATCACCGACGTGCTCGGGGACGACCTGGACGCCCAGCACATCGTGCCCAGCGCGCTCGACCCCCGGGTGGCGCCGGCCGTGGCCGCCGCGGTGGCCGCTGCGGCGATCGCCGAGGGTGTCGCCCCGGCACCGGTGTCCTAGACCACCCGTCCCGAGTCCACCGGCACCGGCACCGGTGAATGGTTGTCGCTCACGCTGCTTTTTCCATGGCGAGGGGTGCTCACTGACCATTGCGCAGGGTGGTCGCAGTGGCTCGATCGGCGCCTGGAAATACACACAGGTGACTGCTAATTACCAATAGTCACAATGGACTCGCGGTAATGGGCAAAGCGATTGCTGAGCGCAAAAAGGGCAGGGAGGATGTGCGGGAGACCGGCGCTACCGCTGCACGGAGGGGCTGACCATGACTGCCAAGCACGCCGCCCGACCACGCACGAGGTGGACGCCGCGGACGCCCCGCAAGCGCTGGCTGGCTCTGGGGGCCACCGTCGTTGCTGGGCTGGTGGTGGTGGGCCTGCTCGCGGCGCAGGAGCCGGACAGCCCCGCTCCGGCTCCCCTGGCCAGCAGCACCTCGGCGCCGGCCCCGAGCGCTCAGCCCACGCCGAGCCCGTCGACGGTGTTCGTCACGGTGCCGGCCAAGCCGACGTTCCGGACCTGCGCCGACGTCTATGCCGAAGGCGTGGCGCCCCTCATCCGGGGCAAGGATCCGTCCTACCGTGCCGACCTGGACATCGACCGGGACGGAAGGGCGTGTGACACCCAGCCTCAGCCCACCCGAGCGCCGCGCTAGGGTGCCGGCGCCCAGTCCTGTGACTGGGTGACCAGCACCCGGGCGAGGGCCTGGAGACCACTCGAGCCGGGGGCTGCGCGACGATCTCGCGCAGCCCCCGGCTCGGGTTCGGCGTGGTGCTACTTCTTGTTGGCCAGGTCGGCGATGGTCTTGAGGTTGTGCTTCTCCGCGGTGGCCCTGGTGACCACGATGCAGTCGGCGTCCTGGGCGGCGGACTTCTCCAGCACCTGCAGGCTGGCCGGCAGCGCCTTCTGCAGCGCGGCGTACACCTCGTCCGGGCTGGTGGCGGTGGCGTCCTTGTCCAGGTAGGACAGCGCGGAGCCGGTGTACTCCGGGATCAGGTCGATGGAGCCGTCCTGCAGGCCGGGGAAGTACTTCTCCCGGCTGCCGATGCTGAAGCTGGTGCTGATGTCGGCGCCCTGCGCCTGCAGCGCCTGGGTGTAGATGGTGGCCAGCAGCACGTTCTCCGGGAAGTTGGCCGAGCCCACCGTGAGGCTGGTGCCCTGGGCGGCGGTGCCGGTGCTGTCCAGACCGTTGCTGCGCAGCCACTCCTTGGCCACGTCCGCCGGGTTCGCCTTGTCGGTGACCACCTTGGCCAGCGCGGCGCTGAGCCCCTCGGTGTCCAGCTTGGCGGAGATGGCGTTGAGGGTGCTGGAGACGCCGGGGGTGACCTTGTTCTTGTTGATCACCGGGACGACGTTCTCCGCGGCGAAGTTGTTCTTGGGGTCGGCGAGCACCACGAAGTCGTTGGCCGCGATGGAGGGGTCGGTGGAGAACAGGTCGGCGGCGTCGATCTGGCCGTTCTTGAGCTGGTTGATCGTCACCGGGCCGCCGGTGTCGGTCACCTGGTACTTGGCGAAGGAGACGCCGTAGGTCTCGGCCAGCCCGGGCACGCCGTCGCTGCGAGTCTGGAACTCCGCCGGCCCGCCCAGGATCATGGTGCTGGCGATGGTGTCCGACGCGCCAGGGGCGGCGGCGGGATCGTCGGTGGAGCTGTCGGCGCCGCAGGCGGTGACCAGCGAGACCAGGGCGACGGCAGCGGTCGTGGCGAGGATGGTGCGTTTCATTGCTCTCCTGTGGTGAGGACGGACGTGCGGGTGGTGGGGGTGCGGCGGAACCGGCCGGAGATGCCGCGGGAGACGGTGCAGCGCTGCACCAGGGTGAGGAGCAGCTCGGCCAGCAGGGCCAGCGCGGCCACCAGCACGCCGCCGCTGATCATCTGCGGGAAGTCCTGCTGGGCCAGGCCGTCGTAGATGAACCGGCCCAGCCCGCCCAGGGTGACGTAGGAGGCGATGGTCGCCGTGGCGATCACCTGCAGGGTGGCTGCGCGCAGCCCGGAGTAGATCAGCGGCAGGCTGCACGGCAGCTCCACCTGCCGCAGCACCTGCCAGGGCGTCATGCCCATGCCCACGGCGGCGTCACGGGCGGCGGGGCTGACGCTCTGCACGCCCGCGCAGGTGTTGGACAGGATCGGAGGCACCGCCAGCAGCACCAGCACGATCTCGGTGGGGATGACGAAGCCGGTGTCGGTGCGGCCCTGGAAGTGCGGCGAGATGACGATGGTCAGCAGCACCAGCACCCCCACGCTGGGCAGGGCCCGCAGGGCGTTGGCCGCGGTGACCAGCCAGGTGGCCCGTCCGGTGTGGCCGATGGCCAGCCCCAGGGGCAGCGCCACGACCAGCGCGATCACCACGGCGATCACGGAGAAGCGCACGTGCGCGACCAGCTGGTCGGTGATGCCCGTCATCGCGTAGGTGCCGCGCCAGTGCGACGGGTCGTTGAGCCAGGTGAGCACGTCGCCGATCATGCGACCGCCCTCCGCCACGGGGTGAGCACGCGGGTGAGCAGCACCAGCGCCGCGTCGAGGGCCAGGGCGAGCAGCACGCACAGCCCGATGCCCAGCACGATGGGCGGGTAGTAGGGGTCCGGGGTGGACAGCTGGAAGCCGACCACGAACAGCTGGCCCAGGTTGGCCATGCCGATGGTGCCCGCGATGGCGACCATGCTGACGTTGGACACCGTGACCACCCGCAGGCCGGCGATGATCACCGGTGCGGCGATGGGCAGCTCCACGGTGGCCAGCCGCCGGGCGCGGCCGTAGCCGATGGCGGTGGCGGCGAGGTTGACCTCCTCGGGCACCGAGCGCAGCCCGTCGGCGACCACCCGCACCAGCAGGGCGGTGGAGTACACCGACAGCGCGATGGGCACCTGCAGCGGGTCCAGGCTCTGCAGGCCCAGCAGCGGCGGCACCAGCACGAACAGCGCGATGGAGGGGATGGTGTAGAACAGCCCCGTCGTGGTCAGCAGCGGCGTGTACAGCCAGCGGTAGCGCTGGGCGAGCCAACCCAGCGGCAGCGCCACGAGCAGGCCCACCACCACCGGCAGCACCGACAGCCACGCGTGGTCGGCCAGCCAGCCCAGCACCTCCGGGCGGTGGTCGGTGAAGTAGCTCCAGAACTGCAGCGGCGAGGACCCGGGGCCCGCGGCGCTCACCTCGTGGGTGGTCACGGGGCGGTCATCGCCTGGTCGGCACGGCCCTGCCGGTCGGCAGCGGCACGGCTCCGGGTCTGCTCCTCGATGCGCGCCACCACCTCGGAGGTGGTCACCGTGCCGAGCAGGCGGCTGTCGCCGTCGACCACCACACCGCGCCCGCTGGGGGAGGACAGCGCCGCGTCCAGGGTCTCGCGCAGCGTGGCCGACTGGGTGGCCAGCGTGCCGCCGAGGTTGAGCAGGTCGGCGGTGACGGTGGTGGTGTGGGTGGTGCGCACGTCCAGCCAGCCCTGCGGGCGTCCCTGCTCGTCGGTCACCAGCACCCAGCCGTCGCGGGCACTGTCGCGGGCCGCCGCCGTGGGCGCGCCCAGGGCCACCACGGCTTCCTCGGTGAGGGCCAGCTCGCCGGCAGCGGCGAAGCCCAGCGCCCGGTAGCCGCGGTCGCGGCCCAGGAAGCCGGCCACGAACGGGTCGGCCGGGCGGGCCAGCAGCTCAGCGGGGGAGGCCAGCTGGGCCAGCGCGCCCCCCACCCGCAGCACCGCCACCTGGTCGCCCAGCTTGATCGCCTCGTCGATGTCGTGGGTGACGAAGATGATGGTCTTGCCCAGCTCACCCTGCAGCCGCAGGAACTCCTGCTGCAGCTGCTCGCGCACCACCGGGTCCACGGCGCTGAACGGCTCGTCCATCAGCATCACCGGGGGATCGGCCGCCAGGGCCCGGGCCACGCCCACCCGCTGGCGCTGGCCGCCGGAGAGCTGGGCGGGGTAGCGGCCGCCGAACCCGGCGTCCAGGCCCACCCGCTCCAACAGCTCCGCCGCGTCCAGGCGGGCCTGGCGCCGGCGCACCCCCAGCAGCATGGGCACCGAGGCGATGTTGTCCAGCACCGTGCGGTGTGGGAACAGCCCGGCCTCCTGGATGACGTAGCCCATCCCGCGGCGCAGCTCGGTGGGGGCGATGTCGGCGGTGTCGCGCTCGTCCAGCCAGATGGTGCCGCTGGTGCGCTCCACCATCCGGTTGACCATCCGCAGCGAGGTGGTCTTGCCACAGCCGGACGGGCCCACCAGGACGGTGATCTGTCCGGAGGGAGCCGTCAGGCTGAGGCCACCGACGGCGGTGGTGCCGTCGGGGAAGGTCTTGGTCACGGAGTCGAACCGGATCATCAGACGATCACTTCCGTTGGGCGCACACCAGGTGCGCACGTGTGTGCGACCGCCGGGGCGCCAGTCGCACGCAGCCACTGGCGCCGGCAACGACCGGGTTGCAGCTCACGGACGGGGTCTGCCGATGGCGGCGAGCCCGCCGGCATGGCTGAACGCTGCTCGGGCCGGGACCATCTAACCGGGTCACGGCCGTCGAGAGGGCCCGATGAGACCCAAACGTGACTTGACGCTGCTCACAATTGGTGCCGCGGACCCCGGGGAGCGCACGACGAGGGGGACCAGCGTCCGCGGACGCTGGTCCCCCTCAGGGTCGGTCACTCGGACCGGGGCGACTCAGAGGTCGTCGGAGTCGTCCCGGGCCAGGAAGGTCGCCAACCGATCCGTGGCGTTCTCGAACTCGGGGTAGAGGTCGACGAACACCCGCATCTGGCCAGCCAGCCAGGACAGGCTCACCTGCTCCTCGCCACGGCGCTCCTCGAGCTCCTCGATCCCGCGATCAGTGAAGTACACGTGCGCTCCCCGACTGGTCGGCGCTCACGCGAACGCGGCGTCGATCAGGTCGGCCTGCTCCACCGCGTGCACCTTGGACGAGCCGGCCGAGGGAGCCGCCATGGCCCGGCGGGACACCCGACGCAGCCGCAGCCGGTCGAAGTACTCCGGCAGCAGCTCGGGCAGCGCCAGGCCGTAGTGCGGCCACGCGCCCTGGTTCGCCGGCTCCTCCTGGACCCAGCGCACCTCCTCGACGTTGGGGTAGCGGTCGAGCGCAGCGGCCAGCCGCTTGCGGGGCACCGGGTACAGCTGCTCCACCCGGACGATCGCAGTGTCGGTGATCTCGTCCTTGGCCTGCTTGGCCGCCAGCTCCCAGTAGAGCTTGCCGCTGCACAGGACCACCTTGGTGACCTCCTCGCGACGCTTGGCGGCCTCGGTGTCCTCGAACGTCGGGTCGTCGATGACGGAGAGGAAGCGACCCTTGGTGAAGTCCTCCACCGAGCTGACCGCCACCTTGGAGCGCAGCATGGACTTGGGCGTGAACACCACCATCGGACGCTGCACGCCGTCCATGGCGTGGCGGCGCAGCAGGTGGAAGTAGCTGGCCGGGGTGGACGGGACGGCCACCATCATCGAGCCCTCGGCGCACAGCTGCAGGAACCGCTCGATGCGGCCGGAGGTGTGGTCGGGACCCTGGCCCTCGTGGCCGTGCGGCAGCAGCAGCACCACGTTGGAGCGCTGGCCCCACTTGGCCTCACCGGAGGAGATGAACTCGTCGATGATCGACTGCGCGCCGTTGACGAAGTCACCGAACTGCGCCTCCCAGAGCACCAGCGCCTCGGGGTCGCCCACCGAGTAGCCGTACTCGAAGCCCACCGCGGCGAACTCGCTGAGCGCGGAGTCGTAGGCCAGGAACTTGCCGGTCTCGCCCTCCTCGCCCAGGCTGCTCAGCGGGGAGTACTCCGCGCCGGTCTTGCGGTCGATCACCACCGAGTGGCGCTGGGTGAAGGTGCCACGGCGGGAGTCCTGGCCGGACAGCCGCACGTTGCGGCCCTCCATCACCAGCGAGCCGAAGGCCAGCAGCTCGGCGAAGGCCCAGTCGATCTTGCCCTCGCGGGCCATCTTGGCGCGCCGCTCCAGCACCGGCTTGACCCGGGAGTGCACGGTGAAGCCCTCGGGCAGGTTCACGTGCGCGTCGGCGATGTGCTCCAGCACCGAGGCGTCCACCGACGTCACCAGGCTGGTCGGGACCACCTGGTCGGACTCCACCGACGGGCTGGGCTTGACGGCGTACTTCTCCAGCTCGCGCACCTCGTTGAAGACCCGCTCCAGCTGGCCCTGGTAGTCGCGCAGGGCGTCCTCGGCCTCCTTCATGGAGAGGTCGCCGCGACCGATCAGGGCCTCGGTGTAGCTCTTGCGGACGCTGCGCTTGGTGTCGATGACGTCGTACATCTTCGGCTGGGTCATCGAGGGGTCGTCACCCTCGTTGTGGCCGCGGCGGCGGTAGGAGATGAGGTCGATGACCACGTCCTTGCCGAAGGCCTGGCGGTAGTCCACGGCCAGCTTGGCCACCCACACGCAGGCCTCGGGGTCGTCGCCGTTGACGTGGAAGATCGGCGCGCCGATCATCTTCGCCACGTCGGTGCAGTACTCGGTGCTGCGGGCGTGCTCGGGAGCGGTGGTGAAGCCGACCTGGTTGTTCACCACGATGTGCACGGTGCCGCCGGTGCGGTAGCCGCGCAGCAGCGCCAGGTTCAGCGTCTCGGCCACCACGCCCTGCCCGGCGAAGGCGGCGTCGCCGTGCAGCATCAGCGGCATCACGGTGAAGCCCTCCTCACCGCGGTCGATGAGGTCCTGCTTGGCCCGGACGATGCCCTCGAGCACCGGGTCGACGGCCTCCAGGTGCGAGGGGTTGGCGGTGAGGGAGACCTTGGTCTCGCCGTCGCCGAACATCTGGATGTACTTGCCCTCGGCACCCAGGTGGTACTTCACGTCGCCGGAGCCGTGCGCCTGCGTCGGGTTCAGGTTGCCCTCGAACTCGGTGAAGATCTGCGAGTAGGGCTTGCCGACGATGTTGGCGAGGACGTTGAGGCGGCCGCGGTGCGGCATGGCGATGACGACCTCGTCCATGCCGTGCTCGGCGGCGGAGTCCAGCACGGTGTCCATCATCGGGATGACGGACTCGCTGCCCTCCAGGGAGAACCGCTTCTGCCCGACGTACTTGGTCTGCAGGAAGGTCTCGAAGGCCTCGGCGGCGTTGAGCCGGCTGAGGATGTACTTCTGCTCGCCCAGGCTGGGCTTGCTCGGCGGGACCTCCACGCGGGACTGGATCCAGGCCAGCTGCTCCGGCTCCAGGATGTGCATGTACTCCACGCCGACGCTGCGGCAGTAGGAGTCGCGCAGCACGCCGAGGACGTCGCGCAGCTTCATCCGCTCCTTGCCGCCGAAGCCGCCGACGGGGAACTCGCGGTCGAGGTCCCACAGCGTGAGGTTGTGGCTGAGCACGTCCAGGTCGGGGTGCTGGCGCCGGCCGTAGTGCAGCGGGTCGGTGTCGGCCATGAGGTGTCCGCGGTTGCGGTAGGCCTCGATGATCTCCAGCACCCGGGTGCTCTTGTCGACGGCGCTCTCCGGGATGTCCTGGCGCCACCGCACGGGCTCGTAGGGCAGGCCCAGGGACTGGAAGATGTCGTCGTAGAAGTTGTTCTCGCCCAGCAGCAGGTTGTGCACCACGCGCAGGTAGTCGCCGGACTCGGCGCCCTGGATGATGCGGTGGTCGTAGGTGGAGGTCAGCGTGAGGATCTTGCTGACGGCCATCTTGGCCAGCTGCTGGTCGCTGGCGCCCTGGAACTCGGCGGGGTACTCCATGGCGCCCGCGCCGATGATCGCGCCCTGCCCGGCCATCAGGCGGGGCACGGAGTGCACGGTGCCGATGGTGCCGGGGTTGGTCAGCGAGAGGGTGGTGCCGGCGAAGTCCTCACCGGTGAGCTTGCCGTTGCGGGCGCGCTTGATGAGGTCCTCGTAGGCGGACCAGAACTGGTTGAAGCTCATGTTCTCGCAGGCCTTGATGGAGGCCACGACGAGCGAGCGGTTGCCGTCCTTGCCGGGCAGGTCGATCGCCAGGCCGAGGTTGACGTGCGCCGGCGTGACCACGTGCGGCTTGCCGTCGATCTCCGCGTAGTGCCGGTTCATCCCGGGGAAGGACTCCAGCGCCCGCACCAGGGCGTAGCCGAGGAGGTGGGTGAAGGAGATCTTCCCGCCGCGGGTGCGCTTGAGGTGGTTGTTGATGACGATGCGGTTGTCGAACATCAGCTTGGCGGGGATGGCCCGGACGCTGGTCGCGGTGGGGACCGTCAACGAGCTGGTCATGTTGCGCACCACGGCGGCCGAGGCGCCGCGGAGGACCTTGGACTGCTCGGTGGGCTCGGCGTCGGCGTCGGTGCTGCTCGCGCCGTTCTTGCCCGCACCGTCCTTGCTGGGGGCCTTCGCGGCCGGCTTGGCCGGAGCGGCCTTGCCGTTGGCGCCGCCGTTGGAACCGTTGCCGGCGGCAGGCTTGGGCGAGTCGGCCTTCTTGGGAGCCTCGGGCTTCTCGTCGCGAGGGGCCGGCTTCGTCTTGGTGGTGGTGCCACCACCGGAGGAGGAATCGGCAGACTTCTCCCCGGAGGCTGCGGCCCTGGCTGGCGCAGCCGCGCTGCTCCCGGCCGAGTCACCCTCAGCCGCACCGTTGCTCGTGGGGCTGTAGTCGGCGAAGAACTCGTGCCACGACGCGTCCACGGACGACGGGTCGTCCTGGTAGCGCTGGTACATCTCGTCAACTAGCCACTCGTTGGGCCCGAACTCGGACGCTGAACCGCTCGACACGGAGGCGTTCCCCTCTTTTCCATGCTCGTCTTGGCAACACACCGCTACATGCAGGTTAGCCTCATCGGATATTCGCCACGCTTCCGGACGCGCGCTGGCATCGTGCGCGTGGCACTGCGCCTACGTGGAGATTCACGCCGAGGTTCGGTCACCGGCCTCCCAGCGGGCGACACAGCGGACCCGCGAGTGCCGACAGCTCCGCCTGTCCTTCGTGTTCCGCCACCCGTCCACGGGCTGCGCTCAGGAGATGTCGCGCTCCCGCACCGCCCACCACCCGGCCAGGCAGGCCACCAGCACCCACAGCGCGAACACCGCGCCGCTGCCCCACCACGGCAGGGCCCCGGCCGGCAGCACCTCCTCGAAGGCCGACCGGGAGCGCAGCGGTGCCCGGCCGACCACGAGGTCGGTGGCGAGGCGGCTGACCAGGGTGCCGCTGGCGGAGCCGGGCAGCAGGTCGGCCAACGGCTGCGCGCCCACTCGACCGAGCAGGGCGTCGGCCAGCGGGCCCACGCCCAGCCGCAGTGCCAGCGCAGCCAGCAGGGCGAGCACGTCCAGGGGCACCAGCGCGCCGAAGGCCACGCCGATGAGGGTCCACAGGGTGACCACAGCGGTGCCCGCCACCGCCACCGCGAGGAACTCCCCGAGGGGTGGGAAAGCTGCCCAGCCGCCGGCAGTGAGCCCGCCCAGGGTGGCCGCGAGCATCAGCGCGACGCCGTAGACCAGGCCCAGCCCGCCGTAGGCGACGAGCTTGGCCGCCAGCACGGCCCCGCGGGAGGGGGTGGCCACGTAGGTGGCGCCCAGCGTCACGGCCCGCACCTCACCGGCGTAGGCGGTCACCCCCAGGCAGAGGGTGAACACCGAGGTGACCCCCGCGCTGTAGGACAGGCTGACGCCCAGCAGGGACGGGAAGCTGCCGCCGAGCTGGCGCAGCGTCTCGGTGTCGGCGAGGCCGGCGATGGCCCCACCGGCCACGCTGATGAGGTAGCTGACCACCACCGCGGGGATCAGCAGGAGCCACCACAGCATGCCGAAGCGGATCTTGCGCAGCTCCGCGCGCAGCGGTGCCAGGCCGAGGGCGTCGAGGTCGTGGCCCGTCGCGGCGGGGTGGCCGGCGACGCTGCTCATGCCGAGCGCCGTGGCGCGGGGGTGCCGCTGTCCAGGTGGGCGCGCACGGCCTGGTCCAGGTCGGGGTGCTCCTGCTGCACGTGTCGCACGGTGATGCCAGCGTCCCTGGCCACCGCCACGATGTCGTCGGCACGGGCCCCGCGCACCGCGATGCGGCCGTCGGGCACCCACACCACGTCGGTGACGCCGCGGTGCACCAGTGCTCGGGCCAGTCCGGCGGCGCTGGAGCTGGCCACCAGCGCCCGGCTGCCCCTCCCGGCCAGCAGCTGCCGGGTGCTGCCCTGGAAGGTGCAGGCGCCGTCGTGCAGCACCACCAGCTGGTCGACGGCCTGCTCCAGCCCGGCAGCGCGCTCGGCGGTCAGCAGCACCGTGCCGCCACCGGCCGCGTGGGTGCGGAGCACGCCCGTCAGCCATCGCCGCTCCGGCGGCGGCAGCTCGCGCAGCGGCTCGTCCAGCACCAGCAGCGGCGGGTCGCCCAGCAGCGCCGCCGCCAGGGCGAGGCGCAGCCGGCCCGGCGGGGGAAGTGGCCCAACGCGGCGCGAGGCCATCGGGGCAAGGCCCACCGTCGCCAGCACCTCCTCGACCCGCCGGTCGGGCACCCCGATCGCCGCGGCGGTCACCAGCAGGTGCTGGCGCAGGGTGTGGCCGGCACGCATGCCGCGGGGGTCGAGCACCGCGCCGACGGTGCGACCGGGGCGGGGCAGCGCGCCGACCGGGGCGCCGTTGAGCGTGACGCTGCCGGAGGTGGGGGTGACGAGCCCGAGGAGGGCGCGCAGGGTGGTGGACTTGCCGCTGCCTGCTGGGCCGACGAGGGCGCAGACGGTGCCTGGGTGCACGGCGAAGGAGAGCTGGCGCACGGCGGGGCCGGCGCGGAAGGTCTTGCTGAGGCTCTGCACCTGGACGGTGACGCTGGGAGGAGCCGACCGGCCGGCGCTGAGGCTCCGGGTCACGGTGGTTCCTTCCTGCTGACCTGCGCGAGCGGGTTCAGGATGGTGGGTGCCCCCGGCAGGATTCGAACCTGCGCTTCCGCCTCCGGAGGGCGGCGCTCTATCCCCTGAGCTACGGGGGCCCGACAGTCCGCGTGCGGACCGTCGTGCCGTGACGGCTTGACGAGACTAGCGCACCGCGGTCGGGCTGCCGACCACGGTCCGCCCCGGGGCTAGTTGCCCAGGGGCAGGGGAGTGGCCCCGCGCTGGGTGAGCAGGTCGCTCAGGTAGGTGGACTCCGCCTGCTGCGTGGCGGCGGCCTGCTTGGCCAGGTTGCGCACCACCGGCTCCACCGCGCGGTCGGCGGCGTGGCTGAGCATCTCGGCCCCGCCCTGGTGGTGGCGCAGCATCAGCTGCAGGAACAGCGTGTCCAGCTCGGGGCCGGTGGCGGCGCGCAGCTGGGAGATCTCCGCGGCGCTGGCCATGCCGGGCATCGTGGCCGCACCCGCGCCGGAGCTGCTGGCGGCGCCGTGGTGCCCGCCCGCGTCGCTCATCCAGGTCATGTAGGCGCCGCTGGGAGCCAGTGGCCGACCCCACAGCGAGAGCCAACCCTGCATCTGGCCGACCTGGGCCAGCTGGCTGGTCATGATGTCGAACGCCAGGCTGCGCACGTAGGGGTCCACGGCACCGGTGTAGGCCACCGTGGCCATCTGCACACCCTGCTGGTGGTGCACGGTCATGTCCTGGGCGAAGCCCACGTCCACCGAGTCGGCGGCGGGCACGCTGAGGTTGTCCCCGCTGGAGGGCAGCCCGAGCGTCGCGCCCAGCCCGAACCCGACCGCCAGCACCGCCACCAGCGCGAGCGCCAGCACCACGACCCGCTGACTGCGCCGGGGCGGCGCCTGCTGCGTGCCGACGGGGGCGCCGGCGCGGTCAGTGACGGTCGGGTCTGGGGTGGTGTGCTCGCTGGTCACGGTGTCCTTGGTCGGTCGGGTTCGGGTGGGTGCGTGGCGGGTCAGCTACCTGCCGGTGCGGGCGCGGCGGGAGCCGGAGCCGGAGCCGGAGCGGCGGGGGCAGGTGCGGCCGGAGCCGGTGCCGGTGCCGGAGCCGGCGCGGGGGCGGCCGGGGCAGCCGGGGCGGCCGACGGGGCGGGCTCCTGGCCGTTGGTCAGCGCGGACTCCGTGCCGGCACCGTTCATCGGCACCGCGGTGGGGCCGGGGGCGCTGGCGTCGAAGGCCGGCGGGTTCTCCGGGTCGAACAGGCTCGGCTCACCGGCGTCACAGCTGGCACCCACCTCGGGGTAGGTGTTCGGGTTCACCTTGAGCGCGCTGATGAACTGCGACACCCGCTCGTCGTTGACGTCGTCGAGCTTGAGCTGGTGACCCCACGACTGCAGCGAGAAGGCCGAGTCCAGGCCCGGGTAGGGCGACATCATCAGGTACGGCTGTCCCTCGACCTTGGCCTTGAGCGTGTCCACCTGCTCCGCCGAGAGCACGTCCGGGTTGTAGGTGATCCACACCGCGCCGTGCTCCAGGGAGTGCACCGCGTTCTCCGTGCGGATGGCGCTGGGGTAGACGTTGCCCAGGCAGGTGGCCCACACCTGGTCGTGCGGTCCGCCGAAGGGCGGGGTCTGGTCGTAGGCCACTCGCTGGTTGGCCTGGATGTGCTGGCCGGCCGCATAGTCGATCTTCATCACACCGTCGATCCCGGTGGAGGGATCGGTGTTGCTGGCGCTGGGCACGAAGCGCTGCGCGTCGGCGCGCTCCTGGTACTTGGGCACCAGGTAGGCGGCGATGGTGGCGACGAGCGCCAGGACGACGACGCCGGCGCCCACCGACAGCCAGGGGATCTGCCGATCCTTGACCACCGACTTGCTGCTGCTGCGACTCTTGCTCTTTGCCGCCTGCAGAGCCTTGGCCGACTTGGCTGCACTGCTCGACTGCGGGCGGTTGCTCTTGCCACTGGGCATCGGTGGGTTGTCCTCACTTGTCCGGTTACCGGCACCGGCGCGATCTGGGTGGTTCCTGCGGTCCGTACCACTGTACGAGCATCCTGAGCACCGCTGCTCTGCTCCGGGCGGCCGGAACCTAGGATGGTCTGCCGTGACCCCTGCCGACCTCGCCGAGCTTCTCCGCGCCACCACCTCCGAGGTGCTCGCCCAGCGCGAGCTCGACACCGCGGTGCTGCCTGCCACGCTGACCGTGGAGCGACCGCGCAACCCCGAGCACGGCGACTACGCCACCAACGTGGCTCTGCAGGTGGCCAAGAAGGTCGGTGTCCCCCCGCGCGAGCTGGCCGGCTGGCTGGCCTCCGCGCTGTCCGCGGTCGAGGGCATCGCCTCGGCCGAGGTGGCCGGGCCGGGCTTCCTCAACATCCGCCTCGACGCCGCCGCCCAGGGGGCGATCATCCGGCGCGTGCTCACCGAGGGCGCCGCGTACGGGGCCGGGCAGCTGATGGCCGGCACCAAGGTCAACCTGGAGTTCGTCTCCGCCAACCCCACCGGGCCGCTGCACATCGGCGGCACCCGGTGGGCCGCGGTGGGTGACGCGATGGGGCGCATCCTCACCACCCAGGGCGCCGACGTCACCCGCGAGTACTACTTCAACGACGCCGGGGCGCAGATCGACCGCTTCGTGCGCTCGCTGGTCGCGGCCGCCCAGGGCCAGCCCGCCCCGGCCGACGGCTACGCCGGGGAGTACATCGCAGAGATCGCCAAGCAGGTCACCGACGCCCGCCCGGACGCGATGGCGCTGCCCGAGGCCGAGCGCGACGAGGTGTTCCGCCGCGTCGGCGTCGACCTGATGTTCACCGAGATCAAGCGCAGCCTGCACGAGTTCGGCACCGACTTCGACGTGTTCTTCCACGAGAAGTCGCTGTTCGAGTCCGGCGCGGTCGAGCGGGCGGTCAACCACCTCAAGGAGTCCGGCAGCCTCTACCAGGCCGACGGCGCCTGGTGGCTGCGCTCCACCGAGTTCGGTGACGACAAGGACCGCGTCGTCATCAAGAGCAACGGCGAGTCCGCCTACATCGCCGGTGACATCGCCTACTTCCAGGACAAGCGCGCGCGTGGCTTCGACCTGTGCATCTACATGCTCGGCGCCGACCACCACGGCTACATCGGCCGGCTCAAGGCCGCAGCTGCCGCCTTCGGTGACGACCCGGACACCGTGGAGGTGATGATCGGGCAGATGGTCAACCTGGTGCGCGACGGCAAGCCGCTGAAGATGAGCAAGCGCGCCGGCACCGTGGTGACGCTGGAGGACCTGGTGGAGGCGGTCGGCGTGGACGCGGCCCGCTACGGGCTGATCCGCTCCTCGGTGGACTCCAACATCGACCTCGACCTGGACCTGCTGGCCCGGCAGACCAACGACAACCCGGTGTTCTACGTGCAGTACGCGCACGCCCGGCTGTCCGCGCTGGCCCGCTCCGCGGCGGCGCTGGGCATCGACTTCGCCGACGCCGACCTGAGCCTGCTCACCCACGCCCGGGAGGGTGACCTCATCCGGACGCTGGGGGAGTACCCACGGGTGCTGGCCAGCGCCACCGAGCTGCGCGAGCCGCACCGGGTGGCGCGCTACCTGGAGGAGCTGGCGGGCACCTACCACCGCTTCTACGACTCCTGCCGCGTGCTGCCGCAGGGTGACGAGGACCCCACCCCGCTGCACGCCGCCCGGCTGGCCCTGTGCGCCGGTGCCCGTCAGGTGCTCGCCAGCGGCCTGGGGCTGCTCGGCGTGAGCGCCCCGGAGCGGATGTGAGGGCGCACCCGGCCGGGCCGCGCCACGGCGAGGGCGACGGCGGCTCCGGCCACGTCTCGCTGGGCAACCTGCCCGAGCGGCCCAGCACCCCCGCCGAGCTCAACGACCTGCCCGCCGCGGTGTGGCCGCGCAACGCCCACCGCGGCGAGGACGGCGTGCTCCGGGTCGCCGGCGTCGACGTCCGCGAGCTGGCCGCCGAGCACGGCACCCCGCTGTTCGTGGTGGACGAGGACGACTTCCGCACCCGCTGCCGGGAGATGGCCGAGGCCTTCGGCGGCCCCGAGCACGTCCACTACGCCGCCAAGGCCTTCCTGTGCGGGGAGATCGCCCGCTGGGTGGCCCAGGAGGGGCTGTCGCTGGACGTCGCCTCGGGCGGTGAGCTGGCCCTGGCCCTCTACGCGGACTTCCCGGCCGAGCGCATCGCCATGCACGGCAACAACAAGTCCCGCGGTGAGCTGGCCGCGGCGGTGGAGGCCGGCGTCGGCTCGGTGGTCATCGACTCCCTGCAGGAGATCGACCGCCTCGACGAGGTCGCCGCCGAGCACGGCACGGTGCAGGACGTGCTCATCCGCGTCACCGTCGGCGTGGAGGCGCACACCCACGAGTTCATCGCCACCGCGCACGAGGACCAGAAGTTCGGCTTCTCCCTCGCCGGCGGCGTGGCGGCCGACGCAGCGGCCCGGGTGCTGGCGGCCGAGCACCTGCGCCTGGTGGGCCTGCACAGCCACATCGGCTCGCAGATCTTCGACGTGGACGGCTTCGAGGTGGCGGCGCACCGCGTGGTGGGGCTGCTGCGCACCCTGGTCGACACCCACGGCGCCGAGCGGCTGTCCAACCTCACCACCCTCGACCTCGGGGGCGGCATGGGCATCTCCTACCTGGCCTCCGACGACCCCCCGCCGGTGCGCGAGCTGGCCGCCAGCCTGCGCAGCATCGTCGCCTCGGAGTGCGCCGCAGTCGGCCTGCCCGACGTGGCCGTCGCCGTGGAGCCCGGTCGCGCCATCGTCGGGCCCACCACGCTCACCCTCTACGAGGTGGGCACCATCAAGGACGTGCGCCTCGGTGGCGGCAGCGAGGCCCGGCGCAACACCCGGCGCTACGTCAGCGTCGACGGCGGGATGAGCGACAACCTGCGCACCGCGCTCTACGACGCCAGCTACACCTGCTCCGTGGTCTCCCGCGCGAGCGCCGCCGACCCCGTGGTGGCGAGGGTGGTGGGAAAGCACTGCGAGAGTGGTGACATCGTGGTGCGCGACACCTGGTTGCCCGGCGACGTGGCGGCCGGGGACCTGCTGGCCGTCGCGGCCACCGGGGCGTACTGCTACTCGATGTCGAGTCGGTACAACATGCTGACCCGACCCGCTGTGGTTGCTGTCCGAGAAGGAGTCGCGCGGGTGATCCTGCGGAGAGAGACCATGGCCGACCTGTTGAGCTTGGAAGCGTGATGAACCAACACCGCAACAGCGGGGACGAGCGCTGCATCGGAGTGGCCCTGCTGGGCTGCGGAACCGTGGGCTCGGAGGTGGTGCGGCTGCTGGAGTCGCAGGCCGCCGAGCTGACCGCCCGGATCGGGGCGCCCATCGTGCTGCGCGGCATCGCCGTGCGCCGGGCCAACCGGCACCGGGACGTGCCCGCCGAGCTGCTCACCACCGACGCCGCGGCCCTGGTGGCCCGCGACGACGTCGACGTGGTGGTGGAGGTGGTGGGCGGCATCGAGCCGGTGCGCACCCTGCTGCTGACGGCGCTGCGCGCCGGCAAGTCCGTGGTCACCGCCAACAAGGCGCTGCTCGCGGAGTACACCGCCGAGCTGGCCGAGGCCGCTGATGCCTCCGGTGCCGACCTGTACTTCGAGGCAGCGGTCGCCGGGGCCATCCCGATCGTGCGCCCGGTGCGGGAGTCCCTCGCCGGTGACCGCATCACCAAGGTGGTGGGCATCCTCAACGGCACCACCAACTTCATCCTGTCGGCGATGGACTCCACCGGCGCGGGCTACGCGGAGACGCTGGAGGAGGCGGGCCGGCTGGGCTACGCCGAGGCCGACCCCACCGCCGACGTCGACGGCTTCGACGCTGCCGCCAAGGCCGCCATCCTGGCCAGCCTCGCCTTCCACACCCGGGTGACCGCCGCCGACGTCTACCGCGAGGGCATCCGGGCGATCAGCGCCTCGGACATCGCCGCGGCCAAGGCGCTGGACTGCACCGTCAAGCTGCTCGCGCTGTGCGAGCGCGTGGTGGGCGAGGACGGCGTCGAGCGCGTCTCCGCCCGGGTGCACCCGGCGATGGTTCCGCGCTCGCACCCGCTGGCCGCCGTGGACGGCGCGTTCAACGCGGTGGTGGTGGAGGCCGAGGCCGCCGGTCGGCTGATGTTCTACGGCCAGGGTGCCGGCGGCGCCCCCACCGCGTCTGCGGTGCTGGGCGACCTGGTGTCGGTCTCGCGCAACCTGGTGCACGGCGGGCGGGGCCCCCGGGAGTCCACCTACGCCGAGCTCGAGGTCGCGGACATGGGGCAGACGCCCACCCGTTACCACGTGAGCCTGGACGTGCCCGACCGTGCCGGCGTGCTGGCCGCGGTGGCCGGCGAGTTCGCCAAGCGTGACGTGAGCATCTCGGTGGTGCGCCAGATCGGCCACGGCGAGGGCGCCTCCCTCGTGGTGGTCACGCACACCGCGAGCGACGCGGCGCTGGCCGATACTGTTGCGGCGCTCAGCGATGCGCCGTTCGTGACCGCGGTGACCAGTGTTCTTCGGGTAGAAGGTGGAACCCCATGATCGAGCTCGACCGTCCGACCGCAGTGCACCGCCCGTGGCCGGGTGTCATCGAGGCCTACCGGTCGCGGATGGGGCTGCCCGAGGGCACCCGGGTGATCACCCTGCACGAGGGTGGTACCCCGCTGGTGCACGCCGCGCACCTGTCCGAGCTGACCGGGTGCGAGGTGCACCTCAAGGTCGAGGGCGCCAACCCCACGGGTTCGTTCAAGGACCGCGGCATGACCATGGCGATCACCGACGCGTGGGCCCGCGGCCAGCGCGCCGTGATCTGCGCCTCCACCGGCAACACCTCCGCCTCGGCCGCGGCCTACGCCGCCCGCGCGGGAATGACGTCGGCGGTGCTGGTGCCCGAGGGCAAGATCGCCATGGGCAAGCTGGCCCAGGCCGTCATGCACGGCGCCAAGATCGTCCAGGTGCGCGGCAACTTCGACGACTGCCTGGAGCTGGCCCGCAAGACCACCGCCGAGTTCGAGACGATCGCGCTGGTCAACTCGGTGAACCCGGCTCGCATCGAGGGCCAGAAGACCGCTGCCTTCGAGGTGTGCGACGCCCTGGGGCGCGCGCCCGACGTGCACTGCCTGCCCGTGGGCAACGCCGGCAACATCACCGCCTACTGGAAGGGCTACCGCGAGTACCGCGCCGAGGACATCACCGCGACGCTGCCGCGCATGCTCGGCGTGCAGGCTGCCGGTGCCGCTCCACTGGTCAACGGTGCCCCGGTGAGCGACCCGGAGACCATCGCCACCGCCATCCGCATCGGCTCGCCGGCCTCCTGGAACGGTGCGATGGCGGCCAAGGACGAGTCCGGTGGCATGTTCCGTGCCGCCACCGACGAGGAGATCCTCGCCGCCTACCGCCTGGTCGCCGCCCGTGAGGGCGTCTTCGTGGAGCCGGCCTCCGCCGCCAGCGTGGCGGGCCTGCTGGCCGCCCACGCCGAGGGCTGGCTGGAGCCGGGCTCGCTGGTGGTCTGCACCGTCACCGGCCACGGCCTCAAGGACCCCGCCACGGCACTGCTGGGCATGGTCGAGGTCGAGCCCATCGGCGTCGACCCGGTCGCGGTCGCCCGCGCGCTCGAGCTGGCCTGACCGAGGTGGGCGTGCTGGCCTCCGGACGGGAGGCGACGGTCCGCGTGCCGGCCTCCTCGGCCAACCTGGGCCCCGGGTTCGACTGCCTGGGCCTGGCGCTGGACCTCTGGGACGAGGTCAGCGTGCGTGCCGTGGACACCGCCACCACGGTCACCGTGCAGGGCGAGGGTGCCGGACAGGTGCCCCTCGGTGACTCGCACCTGGTGGTGCGTGCCATCCGGGCCGGCCTGCAGCTGTGCGGCCTCAGCGCAGCTGACGCTGCGGAGCAGGGCCTGCAGGTGCAGTGCCACAACCAGATCCCGCACTCCCGCGGACTGGGATCGTCCGCGTCCGCGGTGGTTGCCGGCCTCGCGGCTGCCCGCGCGCTGTGCGACGTCAAGGTGCCGGACGAGGTGCTGGTGCAGCGCGCCTCGGAGTTCGAGGGCCACCCGGACAACGCCTCGGCCAGCGTGCTCGGCGGTGCGGTCGTCTCCTGGACGCGCCCCCTGCCCGACGGCTCGGCCGACTACCAAGCGGTGAGCCTGCGCGTGCACCCGGACATCCTGCCGGTGGCGCTGGTGCCCGCCGAGCAGTCCTCCACCGCCCTCACCAGGGGAATGCTGCCCGCGACCGTGCCGCACTGCGACGCCGCCTTCAACGCCGGGCGCAGCGCGCTCGCGGTGCTCGCGCTCACCGAGCGGCCCGACCTGCTGCTGGACGCCACCGAGGACCGCCTGCACCAGTCCCAGCGCGCACCGGCCATGCCGGTCACCGCCGCCTGGATCGAGAAGCTGCGCGCGGCGGGAGTGGCGGCGACCATCTCCGGCGCCGGCCCGACGGTGCTGGCGCTGACGGTGGGTGGGCTGGCACCCGAGCTGCGGGCGCAGGCCGAGGACTACGGCCTGGCGGTGCTCGACCTCGCGGTGGCTCCTGGCGTGCAGGTCTGCTGAGACCGCCAGCACCGGTGGGGAAGCCGGGCTTTCGTGGCCCGCTGGGCTGTTCGGCCTTCTCCCCGATGCCCTCGTGCTGACGCGGGGTCGATGCTGATCGGATGACGGCGGGCGGTCGTCGCGCGTGCCGGCACCGCTGGGCTCCTCCGCCGACACGCTGGTCAGCGCGGCACGGGGGTGGTAGTTGCCGGGCGTGGACGGTGGGGCTACCCTCAAATTGTCTAGTCACCGTGAGCGTTGATGCCGGTGCTTTGCCCGAACCTTGTTCGGGACGACCTTTCTCGCTATATCTTGCGTTGGTCGAGTCGCTGCACAGCGGGCACAGGGCCCACGTCGATGGACAACTTCCGCTCTTCCGTCGTGGCTATGGCGGAACCCCCGAGTCCGACCACTGTCGTCGGATCCCGGTTCGAACCCTTGGTGCTGCATGCGCAGAGCCAGGGAAGGAAAGGACATCCGTGACCGATACGGACCTGATCACCAGCTCAGCCCAGGACCCCACCCAGGAAGCGGCCTCCGCGCCGCGTCGTCGGGGCGGTCTGACTGGGATGGTGCTCGCAGACCTGCGCACGCTGGCGGGGGAGCTGGGCATCAGCGACACCGCCGGCATGCGCAAGGGCGACCTGATCGTCGCCATCAAGCAGCGTCAGGCGGGCAGCGGCAGCGCTGCTGACAAGCCCGCTGGAGACAAGGCGTCGACCGTCGCCGACAACGGTTCCCGCAAGCGTGGAGCCACCACCGAGCGCGGCGCCACCACCCAGGCGCCCGCCGAGCCCGTCGCGCAGGACGCACCCGCCGAGCAGGCCAGCGCCGGCTCGCAGCAGGCCGAGCGCACTGATGCTCCGGCCGCCTCCGCCCCCAGCGCCGAGCCGACTGGCGACGCCGGTACCGCCGAGGCGCCGGTGGAGAACCGCCGCTCCCGGCAGCGCCGTGGCGCGGCCCGTGCGGCCGGTGCCCCCGAGGCGTCCAGCGAGCAGAGCTCCCAGGCCGGCGACGGCGCCGAGTCCCGCAACGCCGAGTCCCGCAACGCCGAGTCCCGCAACGCCGAGACCCGCACTGAGGACACGCGCACCGAGGACACGCGCGGCAAGCAGAACGGCCAGCCCAAGCAGGACGGCGAGTCCGGCGGCGGCGAGGCCAACCAGCAGGGTGAGCGCCAGCAGGGCGAGCGTGGCGACCGCCAGCAGGGCGGCCGCGGCAACCGCAACAACCGCGGCGAGGGCAACAACCGCGGGGAGAACAACCGCGGCGAGAGCAACCGTGGTGAGAACACCCGCGGCGAGAACAGCAACCGCGGCGAGGGCAACAACCGCGGTGAGAACAAGGGCGGCAACAACGGCCCGCAGAACCAGCGCAACGACCGCGACGGCAACGACGACGACGGGGACGGCCGCGGCCGCCGGGGCCGTCGCTTCCGCGAGCGTCGTCGGGGCCGCGACCGCGGCGCCGACCAGGGCGGGCAGAACGAGCGCGACATCGAGGTGCGCGACGACGACGTGCTGCAGCCCGTGGCCGGCATCCTCGACGTGCTGGACAACTACGCGTTCGTCCGAACCTCCGGGTACCTGGCCGGGCCGAACGACGTCTACGTCTCCATGAGCCTGGTGCGCAAGCACGGCCTGCGCCGCGGCGACGCGGTCACCGGCGCCGTGCGCATCGCCCGCGAGGGTGAGCAGAACGGTGGCGGCGCCCGAGCGAAGTTCAACCCGCTGGTGCGGGTGGACACCATCAACGGTGCCGACCCCGAGGCCGCGCGCAAGCGCCCCGAGTTCAACAAGCTCACCCCGCTGTACCCCAACCAGCGCCTGCGCCTGGAGACCACCCCGCAGGCCATGACCGCGCGGATCATCGACCTGGTCATGCCCATCGGCAAGGGGCAGCGTGCACTGATCGTCAGCCCGCCCAAGGCAGGCAAGACGAGCGTGCTGCAGGCCATCGCCAACGCCATCTCGGTCAACAACCCCGAGTGCCACCTGATGGTCGTCCTGGTGGACGAGCGTCCGGAGGAGGTCACCGACATGCAGCGGTCGGTGAACGGCGAGGTCATCGCCTCCACGTTCGACCGGCCGCCGGGCGACCACACCGCGGTGGCCGAGCTGGCCATCGAGCGGGCCAAGCGCCTGGTGGAGGGCGGCATGGACGTCGTCGTCCTGCTGGACTCCATCACTCGGCTGGGCCGCGCGTACAACAACTCCTCGCCCGCCTCGGGCCGGATCCTCTCCGGTGGTGTCGACTCCACGGCGCTGTACCCGCCCAAGCGGTTCCTGGGTGCGGCGCGCAACATCGAGCACGGCGGGTCGCTGACCATCATCGCCACCGCGATGGTGGAGACCGGCTCCACCGGTGACACGGTGATCTTCGAGGAGTTCAAGGGCACCGGCAACGCCGAGCTCAAGCTCGACCGCAAGATCGCCGAGCGCCGGGTGTTCCCCGCGGTGGACGTCAACCCGTCCGGCACCCGCAAGGACGAGCTGCTGATGGCGCCGGACGAGTACCAGGTGGCGCTCAAGCTGCGCCGCGTGCTCTCCGGGCTGGACTCCCAGCAGGCCATCGACCTGCTCATCGACCGGCTGCGCAAGGCCGGCTCGAACGCGGAGTTCCTCATGCAGGTGGCCAAGACGGCGCCGGGCATGGTCAGCGACCACGTCCGCGAGACGTAGGCCCCGCGAACCCTGCGCGTCCGCTCGCGCGCCTGCGCACGAGCACCACACCGACCACCGGGACGGGGAACATCAACCCCACCCCGGTGGTTGGACCAACCAGCAGCCGCTCTGGCACACTGAGCGGCTGAGTCCGGTTCCGGTTCACGCCCTCGTCGAGGGCGACCCGGCGGCCACGAGGAGAGGGCACCATGAAGTCAGGAATTCACCCCGTCTACACCGAGACCCAGGTCGTCTGTGGTTGCGGGGCAACGTTCGCCACTCGCACCACCGAGGCGAGCGGTCAGATCAACGTCGAGGTCTGCTCGCAGTGCCACCCCTTCTACACCGGCAAGCAGAAGATCCTGGACACCGGCGGTCGCGTCGCCCGCTTCGAGGCCCGCTACGGCAAGCGCGCCGGCAAGGCAGCCGAAGACGCCAAGTAGCTCCACTCCCAGCGCCCGTCCTGCACCGCAGGGCGGGCGCTGTGGCGTGCAGGGGGGAGTCCTCCCAGCGTCCGCGCCCACCGCGCGAGCACCGCTGGTCACCACACGAGTCACCACACGAGGCGGAGATCGATGAACGAGCCCTCAGCGCTGGACGACGTGCTCGCCGAGCACGCCGGACTGCAGCAACAGCTGTCCGACCCAGAGCTGCACGCCGACGCCGCGGCCGCGCGGAAGGTGGGCAAGCGCTTTGCCGAGCTCGGCCCCGTCGTCGCCACCCACGACCGCCTGGTGCAGGCCCGCGAGGACCTGGAGGCCGCCCGTGAGCTCGCCGCTGAGGACTCCGCCTTCGGGGAGGAGGCCGACGCCCTGGCCGCGGAGGTGCAGCGCCTGGACGTGGCCCTCACCGACCTGCTCGCCCCGCGGGACCCGCACGACGGCGACGACGTGGTGCTGGAGGTCAAGTCGGGGGAGGGCGGCGAGGAGTCGGCGCTGTTCGCCGCCGACCTGGTGCGCATGTACCTGCGCTACGCCGAGCGCCACGGCTGGCGCATCGAGGTGCTCGACGCCGCCACCTCCGACCTCGGCGGCTACAAGGAGGCCACCCTGTCGGTGAAGTCCCGGGGCGACGACCCGATCGGGGTCTGGGCCCGGATGAAGTTCGAGGGCGGGGTGCACCGCGTGCAGCGGGTGCCGGTCACCGAGTCGCAGGGCCGGGTGCACACCTCCGCTGCCGGGGTCATGGTCTACCCCGAGGTGGAGGAGGCTGCCGAGGTGGCGATCGACGAGAAGGACCTGCGCATCGACGTGTTCCGCTCCTCCGGCAAGGGCGGGCAGGGCGTGAACACCACCGACTCCGCGGTGCGCATCACCCACCTGCCCACCAACACGGTCGTCTCCTGCCAGAACGAGCGCTCCCAGCTGCAGAACAAGGCGCGGGCCATGCAGGTGCTGGTCGCCCGGCTCAAGGCCGCCGCGGAGGCCTCCACGGCGGCGGAGGCCTCGGCGGAGCGGTTGAGCCAGGTGCGCACGGTCGACCGCTCCGAGCGCATCCGCACCTACAACTACCCGGAGAACCGCATCGCCGACCACCGCATCGGCTACAAGGCCTACAACCTCGACGCGGTGCTCGACGGTGACATGGACGCCCTGCTCGACGCGCTGATGGCGGCCGAGCGCGCGGAACGGGTCTCCGCAGAGTGAGCGGGCCCCGAGTGATGAGCCCAATGACCATCCGCGTGAATCTCGTTGTGCCACGACGTGGCACGCTGACCGCGTGAGCCGTCAACCTCTCCGCCTCGCGATCGTCGAGGCCACCAAGCTGCTGACCGAGGCCGGCGTGGGAAGCCCGCGTGCCGACGCCGAGATGCTGGCCGCCCACGTGGTCGAGATCCCGCGCACCAAGCTGGCCATGGTGCCGCTGGTCGACCCGCTGACCATCGAGACCTACCGCCGGCTGGTCGAGCAGCGTGCCCAGCGCATCCCGCTGCAGCACCTCACCGGCTGGTCGGCCATGGGCGCCATCACCGTCGAGGTGGGTCCGGGGGTGTTCATCCCGCGCCCGGAGACCGAGCTGCTGCTGGGCTGGGCGCTGGCCCAGCTCGAGGGGGTGCAGGCACCGCTCGTGCTCGACCTCTGCACCGGCTCCGGGGCGCTGGCGCTGGCGCTGGCCAACGCGCGCCCGGACGCCACCGTGCACGCCGTCGAGGCCGACTCCACCGCGCTGGCGTGGGCGCGGCGCAACGTGGAGGCGCGGCGCACGGCGGGGGACACCCCGGTGCGGCTCCACCACGGCGACGTCACCGACCCCAACCTGCTGACCCAGCTGGAGGGCAAGGTCGACCTGGTGGTGGCCAACCCGCCCTACGTCCCGGCCGGCACCGAGGTGTCCACCGAGGTCGCCGAGCACGACCCGGCGATGGCCGTGTTCGCCGGCGACGACGGCCTCTCGGTCATCCGCCCGCTGATCCGCAACGCCGCGCAGCTGCTGCAGGTGGGCGGGGTCATTGGCGTCGAGCACGACGACAGCCACGGTGAGGTCGTCGCGGAGCTGTTCAGCTCGCGCCGGGTGTTCACCGACGTGGTCAGCCACCCCGACCTGGCTGGCCGTCCCCGCTTCACCACCGCACGCCGCGTCTCCTCCGCGCGCTGACCCGCCCGCACCGCCCGCGCCGGCCCTGCGAGGATGAGGGTCGTGAGCACCACGTATGACTGCACCCGTCCCGACACCCGTGCCGAGGGCCTGACGGCCGCGACCTCCGCCCTGCGCGGTGGTCGGCTGGTGGTCCTGCCCACCGACACCGTCTACGGCCTCGGGTGCGACGCCTTCGACAGCGTGGGCGTGCAGAGCCTGCTGCGGGCCAAGAACCGCGGCCGGGACATGCCCGTGCCGGTGCTGGTCGGCTCCTGGCAGACCATCCACGGCCTGGCCTTCGACGTCACTCCGCAGGCTCGGATGCTGGTGGAGGCGTTCTGGCCCGGGGCCGTCAGCCTGGTGGTCCAGCAGGCCCCCTCGCTGAGCTGGGACCTGGGCGACACCCGCGGCACGGTGATGCTGCGGATGCCGCTGCACCCGGTGGCCCTGGAGCTGCTGCGCGAGGTCGGACCGATGGCGGTCTCCAGCGCCAACGTCTCCGGCCAGCCCCCGGCCACCACCGCCGAGCAGGCCCGCGAGCAGCTCGGTGCGTCGGTCAGCGTCTACCTCGACGGCGGTCCGTG
Source organism: Rhodococcus sp. Z13_19A (assembly GCF_058133575.1). Lineage (NCBI taxonomy): Bacteria > Bacillati > Actinomycetota > Actinomycetes > Mycobacteriales > Nocardiaceae > Rhodococcus > Rhodococcus sp. Z13_19A. The sequence continues at coordinate 15,698 of NZ_JBYUNN010000001.1, read as the reverse complement.
CGCGTCCGCGGTCGCCTCCACCATCGTCGACCTCACCGGTGACCGGCCGCGGGTGCTGCGCGAGGGTGCGGTGGCCACCACCACCGTCGCCGAGGTGCTCGGGGTCCCGGCGGAGGACGTCCTCCGCCGCTGACCTGCCAGCTCGGCCCGCACTCCGAAAGGGCCAGGTCGGCGTCGCATAGACTTCGCACGTCTCATCTACCGTGGCAGCACCATGATGCCCAGCAAGCCCAACGAGGAGTACACAGCGTGAGCACGCCGTTCTGGGGACCTGACTTCAACGCGCTCGAGCACGAGGACCCCGAGATCGCAGGTGTGCTCCTCTCCGAGCTCGAGCGGCTGCGCGGCGGTCTGCAGCTGATCGCCAGCGAGAACCTCACCAGTCCTGCGGTGCTGGCGGCCCTGGGCTCCACGCTGAGCAACAAGTACGCCGAGGGCTACCCGGGGCGCCGCTACTACGGCGGCTGCTCGGAGGTCGACAAGGCCGAGGTCATCGCCATCGACCGCGCCAAGGCGCTCTTCGGCGCCGAGCACGCCAACGTGCAGCCGCACTCCGGCGCCAACGCCAACCTCGCGGTGTACGCCGCCTTCTGCCAGCCCGGCGACACGGTGCTGGCGATGAGCCTGCCGCACGGCGGCCACCTGACCCACGGCTCCAAGGTCAGCTTCTCCGGCAAGTGGTTCAACCCCGTGCCGTACCACGTGCGCAAGGACACCGAGCTGATCGACTACGACGAGGTCCGTGACCTGGCCCGCAAGCACAAGCCGAAGATGATCGTCACCGGCGCCACCGCCTACCCGCGGCTGATCGACTTCGCCGCGTTCCGCGAGATCGCCGACGAGGTCGGCGCCATCCTCTGGGTCGACGCCGCACACTTCATCGGCCTGGTCGCCGGCAAGGCGATCCCCTCCCCGGTGCCCTACGCCGACGTCGTCTCCGCCACCACGCACAAGGTGCTGCGCGGCCCCCGCGGCGGCATGCTGCTGTCCAAGGCCGAGCACGCCAAGGCCCTGGACAAGGCGGTCTTCCCGTTCACCCAGGGTGGCCCGCTCATGCACGCCGTCGCCGCCAAGGCCGTGGCCTACAAGGAGGCCTCGCAGGCCAGCTACCAGAGCTACGCCAGCGAGGTCGTCGGCAACGCCTCGGCGCTGACCAAGGCGCTGGAGGCCGAGGGCATGCGGGCGGTCTCCGGCGGCACCGACACGCACCTGGCCCTGCTGGACCTGCGCGAGCTCGGCGTCACCGGTGCCGACGCCGAGGCCCGGTGCGACGCAGCCCGGATCACGCTGAACAAGAACGCCATCCCCTACGACCCGGCACCGCCGATGGTCGCCTCGGGCATCCGGGTGGGCTCGGCGGCACTGACCACCCAGGGCATGGGACAGCCGGAGATGGCCGAGGTCGCCTCGCTCATCGCCCGCGCGGTCAAGGCCGAGCACGGCACCACGGCCGGCGACGCCGAGCTGGCCCAGGTCGCCCAGGCCGTGGGCGAGCTGGTCGCGCTCAACCCCGCCTACCCAGCTCCGCGCAGCTGAGGCTGAGGCCCGGCTGACACCGTGCCGCTGCAACGGGGGGACACTGTCGCGCTGATCGCCCCCGGCGGGACCGGCGTCCCGATCCGGGAGCTGGCGCTGGTCGGGCTGACGGCTGCCGTCGTCACCTTCCTGGCCACCGGGATCATCCGGGTGGTCGCCATCCGGATCGGCGCGGTGGCCTACCCCCGCGACCGCGACGTCCACGTCACCCCCACCCCGCGACTCGGCGGGGTGGGGATGTACCTGGGTGTGCTCGCGGCCATGCTGCTGGCGGCGCAGCTGCCGGCGCTGACCCGCGGCTTCGACTACAGCTCCGACGTCACCGCGGTGCTGTGGGCCGGGCTGGTGATCGTGCTGGTCGGCGCCATCGACGACCGGTTCGGGCTGGACTCGCTCACCAAGTTCGCCGGCCAGGTCACCGCCGCCGGGGTGCTGGTGCTGCTCGGGCTGCAGTGGCTGCAGGTGTACTTCCCCCTCGGCGCGGGCAACAACATCCTGGTCTTCGACCAGCTGCAGTCCGGCCTGGTGACCGTGGGGGTCACGGTGCTGCTGGTCAACGCGATGAACTTCGTCGACGGCCTGGACGGGCTCGCGGCCGGCATCGGGCTGATCGCGGCGCTCGCCATGTGTGCCTTCTCCCTCGGCCTGCTCGACCGGTCCGGGGGAGACGTCAGCAACTACCCGCCCGCGCTCATCGCCGCCGTGCTCGCCGGGGTGTGCCTGGGGTTCCTGCCGCACAACTTCGAGCCGGCCCGCATCTTCATGGGTGACTCCGGCTCCATGCTCATCGGGCTGATGCTCGCCGCGGTGTCCACCAGCGCGTCGGGCAAGGTGTCGCCGATCGCCTACGGCGGCCGTGACCTGGTCGCCCTGCTCACCCCGCTGCTCGTCGTCGGTGCCGTGAGCTTCGTCCCGGTGCTCGACCTGCTGATGGCCATCGTCCGCCGCACCAGGGCCGGGCGCAGCCCGTTCGCCCCGGACAAGATGCACCTGCACCACCGGTTGCTGAGCCTTGGCCACTCGCACCGCCGCTCGGTGCTGCTCATCTACTTCTGGACCGGGGTGATCGCCTTCGGCGCGGTGGCCACCACGATCTTCGACGTCCGGGTGGTGGCGCTGGTGATGGTGGTGGGGCTGGCGGTCGCCCTCCTGGGCTCGGCGATCCCGCGGCTGCGCGACCCCCGCAGGAGTGCAGAGGGCTAGTCGGGCCCGTGCGCCTCGGGATGCTGCCCCCGTACCCTGTGTGCCGTGAGCACGGACAACCCCACCCCCCGCCCGACGTCCTCCGACCCGACGGCCGCGCTGCGCGCCGCCGTGCGCCAGGGCGTCCTCGGACTGCTGGTCCTGACGGTCGTCGCGGCCGCCGTCGCCTCCGCCATCGCCGGCCTGGAGGGCCTGTGGGGCGCGCTGCTGGGCGCTGCAGTGGGTGGGGGATTTGTCGTGATCACGGCCATTGTCGTGCTCCTCACGGCCCGCAGCGAGCCCACCGTGATGGGGGCGGCGGTGCTGGGATCCTTCCTGCTCAAGATCCTCGTCTTCATCGGCGTCGTCGCCGTGCTGCGGGACCTCGAGTTCTACAGCCACCCAACGTTCGTCATCGTCATCGCGATCGAGGCGATCGCGGTGCTGGCGCTGGAGACGCGGGCGGTGCTGAGCACCAACGTGCCCTACGTCGCGCCCCACTCCGAGGACGCCGCCTAGCGCCGCAGCCCCGCTGGTGCGATCCTGTCCAATGACTTGGTAAGGTCAGGCCCGCATCCAGGGTCGTGACTCGCCCAGCATCTTGGGCACGGAGTCAGGCTGCACTTGTTCACATCCGTAGGCACCGGGGTCAACACTCCCCGCCCGATCACGGGAGAGACCGCTGAGCGTCATCGTCACGGCCGCCTCCGACGGCGAGTACCACCCGCCGTCGCTGGACGACTTCTACCCATCCTCCGTCCTCTTCGACGGCACGCCCTTCGAGATGAATCGGCTGATGCTGATCAGGGTGGCGTTCTCGCTGCTGCTCGTCCTGTTCTTCTACATCGCGATGCGCAAGCCGCAGATCGTGCCCCGGGGCGTGCAGAACTTCGGTGAGCTGGCGCTGGACTTCGTCCGCATCCAGATCGCCGACGAGATCCTCGGCAAGGTGAACGGCCGCCGGTTCCTGCCGGTGATCGCGGTCATCTTCTTCACCGTGCTCACGCTCAACGCGACCGGTGTCATCCCGCTGCTGAACATCTCCACCAACGCGCTGATCGGCATGCCGCTGGTGCTGGCGCTGCTCACCTACGTGGTGTTCAACTACGCCGGCATCAAGGCCAAGGGCTTCGGCGGGCACATGAAGGACAGCCTTGTCGTCCCCAACCTGCCCAAGCCGCTGCTGCTGATCGTGATCCCGATCGAGTTCGTCTCGACCTTCCTGCTGCGTCCGTTCACCCTCACGGTGCGACTGCTGGCCAACATGCTGGCCGGCCACATCCTGCTGGTGCTGTTCTTCGGCGCGACCAGCTACTTCCTCTTCGACGGCGGCGGAGCGCTGAAGCTCTTCGGCCTTCCCAGCCTGGTCATGGGCTTCCTCTTCACGCTCTTCGAGATGCTCGTGATCTTCCTGCAGGCGTACATCTTCGCGCTGCTCGCCGCGGTCTACATTGACCTGGCGCTCGCCGCCGAACACTGATCTGCTCCACCTAGCCGGGCACCTCCGGCACCAGACGACCTGACCCGGTACCGACACCGGGTCCGGCCAACAGAAAGGTAACGGGACTCCACATGAGTGTCGCGCTTCAAGCTGCAGACGTCCTCGCGCAGGCGACGGAGACCAAGGCCACCGGCTACGGCGCCATCGGCTACGGCCTCGCGGCCATCGGCCCGGGCATCGGCATCGGCATCGTCGTCGGCAAGACCATCGAGGGCATGGCCCGCCAGCCCGAGATGGCCGGCCAGCTGCGCACCACGATGTTCCTCGGTATCGCCTTCACCGAGGCCCTCGCGCTGATCGGCCTCGTCGCCGGCTTCATCTTCTGATTCCGATGACGCCGATCGCACTACTGGCCGCGGAGACGACGGAGGAGCAGAACCCGCTCCTTCCGGCGACCTACGACATCGTCTGGTCCACCGTCTGCATCATCATCATCGGCATCGCGTTCTGGAAGTACGTCCTGCCCCGCTTCCAGGCTGTCCTGCAGGAGCGCACCGAGAAGATCGAGGGTGGCATCGCCAAGGCCGAGCAGGCTCAGGCCGAGGCCAAGGCCGCGCTGGACCGCTACAACGCGCAGCTGGCCGAGGCCCGCGGCGAGGCGGCCCGGATTCGCGACGACGCCCGTGCACAGGGCCAGCAGATCATCGACGAGATGCGCGTGCAGGCTCAGCAGGAGAGCGAGCGCATCGTGACGCAGGGTCACAACCAGCTCACCGCGCAGCGCCAGCAGATCATCGCTGAGCTGCGCTCCGACCTGGGTCGCACCTCGGTGGACCTGGCCGAGCGCCTGGTGGGGGAGTCCCTCGCGGACGACTCCAAGCGCTCTGCCACGGTCGACCGCTTCCTCGACGAGCTCGACGCGATGAGCTCGTCACGATGACGGACCCGGCCGGCGCCCGCGCCGGAGTCCTTGCTACGCGACGGGAGTCTTGATGTACGCCGCAAGTCGTGAGGCCGTGGCCGCGGTGCGGGAGAACCTCCCCGCCTCGGCCGCCGACGCCGAACAAGTGGGCAAGGACCTCTTTGCCGTCGTCGGGCTCCTGGACGGCGAGCGCGCTCTGCGGCGGGCGCTGGCCGACGCCTCCACCGAGGCATCCGGCCGGGTCAGCCTGGTCTCCAGGGTGCTCGGCAACCAGATCAGCGACGGAGCCCTGGACGTGGTCAAGGCCGCGGCCGAGCAGCGCTGGTCCTCACCGCGTGACCTGGTGGACTCGCTGCAGCTGCTCGCCCGCGAGCTGCTGCTGCGCCACGCCCACCAGACTGGTGAGCTCGACGCGGTGGAGGACGAGCTGTTCCGGCTCGGACGCATCGTTGCGGGCAGCCCCGCGCTGGAGCGGGTGCTCGGCGACCCGACGGCAGATGCCGCCGGCAAGCGCGAGCTGATGGACAACCTGCTGTCCGGCAAGGCCACCAACACCACCAAGATCTTGGTGGACCAGCTGGTGGCCCGGCACCGCGAGGAGCCGGCCGACGGCCTCGACTCCCTCGCCGCGCTCGCCGCGACGCTTCGGGAGAAATCGGTCGCCCACGTTCGTTCTGCAGTTGCACTCAGTGCTCAGCAGGAGGAGCGGCTGGCGGCCAGCCTCGGTCGGACCTACGGCCGCGAGGTCACCTTGCACGTCGAGGTCGACCCGGAGCTCATCGGCGGCATGGTCGTGCAGGTTGGTGACGAGGTCATCGACGGCAGCATTGCCGGCCGCGTGGACGAGCTTCGCCGCAGGTTGGCTGGCTGAATCGGCCGCAGCAGCGGAGCATTACCTTTGTGAACGAGCGCAACGAGACAGTGGCACGACTACTGAGAGCAGGACAGTGACATGGCGGAGCTGACGATCTCCTCCGACGAGATTCGTAGTGCGATCGAGAACTACACCTCGAGCTACTCCCCGGAGGCCTCCCGCGAGGAGGTCGGCCTGGTGACGGACACCGGTGACGGTATCGCCCACATCAGCGGTCTCCCCTCGGCGATGAGCAACGAGCTCCTGGAGTTCCCTGGTGGAATCCTCGGAGTGGCGCTCAACCTCGACGCGAGCGAGATCGGCGCGGTCATCCTGGGCAACTACGAGGGCATCGAGGAGGGCCAGGAGGTCCGGCGCACCGGCGCCGTGCTCTCCGTGCCCGTGGGCGACAACTTCCTCGGTCGCGTCATCAACCCCCTCGGCCAGCCGATCGACGGCCTGGGCGAGATCGAGTCCGAGGGCGACCGCGCCCTCGAGCTGCAGGCCGCCACCGTGCTCGAGCGTCAGCCTGTGAAGCAGCCGCTGCAGACTGGCATCAAGGCGATCGACGCCATGACGCCGATCGGCCGCGGCCAGCGCCAGCTGATCATCGGCGACCGCAAGACCGGCAAGACCGCGGTCTGCATCGACGCGATCATGAACCAGAAGGAAGCCTGGGCGACCGGCGACCCGGAGCAGCAGGTGCGCTGCATCTACGTCGCGATCGGCCAGAAGGGCTCCACGATCGCCGGCGTCAAGACCGCCCTCGAGGAGGCGGGCGCGATGGAGTACACCACCATCGTCGCCGCCCCCGCGTCGGACTCCGCCGGCTTCAAGTGGCTTGCTCCCTACTCCGGCTCGGCCATCGGCCAGCACTGGATGTACCAGGGCAAGCACGTCCTGATCGTCTTCGACGACCTGACCAAGCAGGCTGAGGCCTACCGCACCATCTCGCTGCTGCTGCGTCGCCCGCCGGGCCGCGAGGCCTACCCCGGCGACGTCTTCTACCTGCACTCCCGCCTGCTGGAGCGTTGCGCGAAGCTGTCCGACGACCTGGGCGCGGGCTCCATGACCGGGCTGCCGATCATCGAGACCAAGGCCGGTGACGTCTCGGCGTACATCCCGACCAACGTCATCTCGATCACCGACGGTCAGTGCTTCCTGGAGTCCGACCTCTTCAACCAGGGTGTGCGTCCCGCCGTCAACGTGGGTATCTCGGTCTCCCGCGTCGGTGGCTCTGCGCAGATCAAGGGCATGAAGAAGGTGTCCGGCTCGCTGCGTCTGGACCTGGCTCAGTACCGCGAGCTGGAGGCGTTCTCCGCCTTCGCCTCCGACCTCGACGCCGCGTCCAAGGCACAGCTCGACCGTGGCGCGCGCCTGGTGGAGCTGCTCAAGCAGGGGCAGTACTCCCCGGTGCCGGTGGACGAGCAGATCGTGGTGATCTACCTCGGCAGCGAGGGCCACTTCGACTCCGTGCCGATCGCCGACGTCCGCCGGTTCGAGAAGGAGCTGCTGGAGCACATCCGTCGCAGCGACGACGACATCCTTGGCGACATCCGGCAGACCAAGAACCTCTCCGACGACAACGCCGAGCGCCTGGTCAAGGTCGTGAACGAGTTCAAGCAGCAGTTCACCTCCTCGGACGGCACCTCCGTGGTCAACGAGCCCGAGGCCGAGGCCATGGACGCGGACGAGGTCGACCAGGAGAAGGTCAAGGTCAACAAGCAGCGGCCGGCCACCAGCTCCGCGGGGAAGTGACCGCCTGACATGGCTGCCCAGCTACGCGAGCTGCGCCAGCGGATCAGGTCGATCAACTCGACCAAGAAGATCACCAAGGCGCAGGAGCTCATCGCTACCTCCCGCATCACCAAGGCCCAGGCCCGGGTCCAGGCGTCCAAGCCGTACGCGGAAGAGATCACCAAGGTGCTGTCCGCCCTCGCGGGCGCGGCGGCATCGCTGGACCACCCTCTGCTGACCGAGCGGCCCGAGCCCAAGCGGGCCGCGGTGCTGATCGTCACCAGCGACCGCGGCATGGCCGGTGGCTACAACGCCAACGTGCTGCGCGCCGCCGAGGAGCTGCAGGAGCTGTTGCGCAGCGAGGGCAAGGAGCCGGTGCTGTACGTCCTCGGCCAGAAGGGGGTGGGTTTCTACACCTTCCGCGGCCGCGAGATCGAGGCGTCCTGGACCGGCTTCTCCCAGCAGCCGGGCTACGAGGACGCCGCCCGTGCCGGCGAGCAGATGGTGGCCCGCTTCATCGCGGGCACCGGCGAGACCGTGCAGATCGACGGCGTCGACGGCGAGCCGGTGGACGTGGAGGGTGTGGACGAGCTCCACATCGTCTACACCCGCTTCGAGTCCATGCTCACCCAGACGCCGGTGGTCAAGCGGGTCGCCCCGCTCGAGGTCACCTACGTCGACGACCTCGACGAGTCGGAGTCTGACGACTCCGGCTCGTCGCGGGCCGAGGCGGCGATGGCCGAGGGCGAGGTGGTCCAGGAGCGCGACAGCGGTCCGCAGGCCATGTACGACTTCGAGCCGGCGCCCGAGGCTCTGCTCGAGGCGCTCCTGCCGAAGTACGTGAACACCCGGATCTACGCGGCACTGCTGGACGCCGCCGCGTCGGAGTCGGCAGCACGACGAACCGCGATGAAGGCCGCCACCGACAATGCGAACGAGTTGGTGCGCACGTTGAGCCGCGAGGCGAACCAGGCGCGGCAAGCCCAGATCACCCAGGAGATCAGCGAGATCGTCGGTGGCGCGAACGCGCTGTCCGCTGGCGCGGAAAACGATTGAGAGAATGACTGACATGACTGCTGCAAGCACACTTGACTCTGCCAGCGAGGCTGGCTCCGACCAGGCAGGCCGCGTCGTCCGCGTCATCGGTCCGGTCGTCGACGTGGAGTTCCCGCGTGGCGCCATCCCCGAGCTGTTCAACGCCCTGCACGCCGAGATCACTCTCGAGACGGTGGCCAAGAAGCTGACCCTGGAGGTGGCCCAGCACCTCGGTGACAACCTGGTGCGCGCCATCTCCATGCAGCCCACCGACGGCCTGGTCCGTGGCGCTGAGGTGACCGACACCGGCAAGCCGATCTCGGTTCCCGTCGGCGACGTCGTCAAGGGCCACGTGTTCAACGCCCTCGGTGACTGCCTCGACGCGCCCGGCACCGGCCGCGACGGCGAGCAGTGGGGCATCCACCGCAAGCCCCCAGCGTTCGACCAGCTCGAGGGCAAGACGCAGATCCTCGAGACCGGCATCAAGGTCATCGACCTGCTCACCCCGTACGTGCAGGGCGGCAAGATCGGCCTGTTCGGTGGTGCCGGTGTGGGCAAGACCGTGCTCATCCAGGAGATGATTCGTCGAGTCGCGCAGGAGTTCGGTGGCGTCTCGGTGTTCGCCGGTGTCGGCGAGCGCACCCGTGAGGGCAACGACCTCATCGAGGAGATGACCGAGTCCGGCGTCATCGAGCAGACCGCCTTGGTCTTCGGCCAGATGGACGAGCCGCCGGGCACGCGCATGCGCGTCGCCCTGTCGGCCCTCACGATGGCGGAGTACTTCCGCGACGTGAAGAACCAGGACGTGCTGCTCTTCATCGACAACATCTTCCGGTTCACCCAGGCCGGCTCCGAGGTCTCGACCCTGCTGGGTCGCATGCCCTCCGCCGTGGGCTACCAGCCCACCCTGGCCGACGAGATGGGCGAGCTGCAGGAGCGGATCACCTCCACGCGAGGAAACTCCATCACCTCGCTGCAGGCCATCTACGTCCCCGCCGACGACTACACCGACCCCGCGCCGGCGACCACCTTCGCCCACCTGGATGCCACCACGGAGCTCTCGCGTGCGATCACCCAGAAGGGCATCTACCCGGCCGTGGACCCGCTGAGCTCGACGTCGCGGATCCTCGACCCGATGATCGTCGGCGAGGACCACTACCGGGTCTCGCAGGAGGTCATCCGCATCCTGCAGCGCTACAAGGAGCTGCAGGACATCATCGCCATCCTCGGCATGGACGAGCTCGCCGAGGAGGACAAGGTCCTGGTCAACCGGGCGCGTCGCATCGAGCGCTTCCTCGGTCAGAACTTCTTCGTCGCGAAGCAGTTCACCGGCCAGGACGGCTCCTACGTCCCGCTCAAGGAGACCATCGAGGCCTTCGACAAGGTCACCAAGGGCGAGTACGACCACCTGCCCGAGCAGGCCTTCGTGAGCTGCGGTGGCCTCGACGACGTCGAGGCCAACGCCAAGAAGCTCCAGGGCAAGTGACCGGGGCCCGGAGAGGAGCTCGACATGGCTGAGATGACGGTTGAGCTCGTCGCGGTGGAGCGCAGCGTGTGGTCCGGCACGGCGAGCATGGTGGTCGCCCAGACCACCGAGGGCGAGCTGGGCATCATGCCTGGGCACGAGCCGGTGCTGGGACAGCTCGTCGAGGGCGGCATCGTCATCATCAACACGACTGACGGTGACCGCGTGGTCGCGGCGGTGCACGGCGGATTCATCTCCGTCACCGCGTCCAAGGTGTCGGTCCTGGCCGAGTCTGCGGACATGGCTGATGAGATCGACGTCGAGGAGGCTCGGGAGGCGTTGCACCACTGGAGCGCCGAGGCTACCGAGGACGAGACCAATGCCCTCATCGCGCGGGGTCGAATCCGCGCGATCGAGCGCAGCAGCTGATCGACGCGAGGCCTAGAGACTGTCTGCGGTGGAGCTGGTACAGACCGTTGCGACCGTGGCTGTCATAGGCCTGCTCGTGGCGGTGCTGCTCTTTGCCGGCCACCGCGTGCAGCTGCTCCGTCGGGGTGGCACCCAGATCGTGGCCCGGGCGCTGCCCGCCAGTCGCGGCAAGGGGTGGCGCCACGGGGTCATGCGTTACCAGGAGGAGGACTTGGTTCTCTTCCGCGTCTCCAGCCTGCGGCCCGGTCCGGACCGCAGGCTGCAGCGCTGCGGCATCGAGGTCCTCGGACGTCGCGACGCCGATGCCTCGGAGGGCGACGTGGTCCCCACCGGCACAGTGGTGCTGCACGTGACTGACGGGGAGCAGGAGACCGAGCTGGCGCTCACCGGAGGCCAGCTCACCGCCTTCCTCTCCTGGGTGGAGTCCAGCCCCCCGGGGCGGGCCCGCCGGGTGCGCAGGCACTGAGACGGTCGTCGGTGCTGAGCCAACGGCTCCACCAGACAGACAACAGACGCCGCCGGCGCCAGGTTCGCGAACCTGGCGCCGGCGGCGTCTTCTGTCGTTGTGCGGACGTTGCTCCGAGCTGTCGGGTCAGCGACCGGCGCCGGGCTCCCAGAGGACGTCGCCGTCCGGGTTGGCCAGCCGGCAGAGGATGAACAGCAGGTCCGACAGCCGGTTGAGGTAGGTGGCGGGGAGCTTGCTGGTGTCCTCGGGCGAGGCGTTCACCTGGGCCCACGCGCTGCGCTCGGCGCGCCGGGAGACCACCCGGGCGGTGTGCAGCAGCGCCGCGGTCGGCGTGCCCCCGGGGAGGATGAAGGAGCTCAGCGGCTCGAGCTGGGCGTTGTACTGGTCGCACCAGCGCTCGAGCCGGTCGATGTAGGCCTGCGTGATGCGCAGCGGCGGGTACTGGGGGTTGTCCACCACCGGCGTGGACAGGTCGGCACCGGCGTCGAAGAGGTCGTTCTGGATCTGGCGCAGCACCTCCACGATCTCCTGGGGCGGCGGCGCCAGCGCGAGGACCACGCCGATCGCCGCGTTGGTCTCGTCGGTGTCCGCGTAGGCGACCAGCCGGGGGTCGCACTTGGAGACCCGGGAGAAGTCGCTGAGGCCTGAGGTCCCGTCGTCTCCGGTGCGTGTGTAGATGCGAGTGAGGTGCACAGCCATGGGCGAACGGTACCGCGAGTGCAGCCGGCCTCATGCCCACCGGCGGCAGCGGCTAGGGTGACCGCCTGTGAGCGAGCATTTCCGGGTGTCCGGTGGAGGGCGCCTGGCCGGCGAGATCACCGTGAGCGGTGCAAAGAACAGCGTCCTGAAGCTGATGGCTGCTGCGCTGCTGGCTGAGGGCACCACCACCATCACCAACTGTCCCGACATCCTCGACGTGCCCCTGATGGCGGAGGTGCTGCGGGGACTCGGCTGCACGGTCGAGCTGGTCGGCGACGTCGCCCGGATCACCACTCCTGCCGAGCTGAGCCACCACGCGGACTTTCCCGCGATGGGCCGCCTGCGGGCGTCGGTCTGCGTGCTCGGCCCGCTGGTGGCGCGCTGTCGCCGCGCGGTGGTGGCCCTGCCCGGCGGCGACGCCATCGGCTCGCGCCCGTTGGACATGCACCAGGCGGGGCTGCGGATGCTGGGGGCGGAGAGCGCCATCGCGCACGGCTGCGTGGTGGCCGAGGCGGAGAACCTGCACGGCGCCGAGATGGTGCTGGACTACCCGTCGGTGGGCGCCACCGAGAACATCCTCATGGCGGCGGTGCTGGCCAAGGGGGAGACCACCATCGGCAACGCCGCCCGCGAGCCCGACATCGTCGACCTGTGCGACATGCTCAACCAGATGGGTGCCGACGTCTCCGGCGCTGGCACCTCCACGCTCACCGTGCGGGGGGTCGAGTCCCTGCACCCCACCGAGCACCGGGTGATCGGCGACCGCATCGTCGCCGCAACGTGGGGGATGGCCGCGGCGATGACTCGCGGGGACGTCACGGTGACCGGCATCGATCCCGCGCACCTGCACCTGGTGCTGGAGAAGCTGAAGAACGCCGGCGCCGTGGTGGAGGAGAGCCCGGACGGGTTCCGGGTGCTGCAGCAGGACCGGCCCCGCGCCGTGGACTTCGTGACGTTGCCGTTCCCCGGCTTTCCCACCGACCTGCAGCCGATGGCCATCGGCCTCGCCGCAGTGGCCGAGGGCACCTCCATGATCACCGAGAACGTCTTCGAGGCGCGGTTCCGCTTCGTGGAGGAGATGGTGCGGCTCGGCGCGGACGCACGCACCGACGGCCACCACGCGGTGGTCCGTGGCGTGGAGCGACTGTCCAGCGCGCCGGTGTGGGCGTCGGACATCCGGGCCGGTGCGGCCCTGGTGCTGGCGGCCCTGTGCGCCGAGGGCGAGACGCTGGTGTGGGACGTGTTCCACATCGACCGCGGCTACCCGATGTTCGTGGAGCAGCTGCAGCAGCTCGGCGCGCAGATCGAGCGCGTGCACGACTGATCTCCCGTCGTCGCGGGCGCCGCGACGACCTGGGGGCTGAGCAGACCGCCCGTGCTGTCTCGGCAACGCTACTGGCCAGTAGGCTTAGGTGTTACGTCTGATGGACACCTATGCCGGACGGGCCCTTGAGGTCCCCAGCCAACGCGGAGGTTTGCCGTGCCCTATCCCAGCGACCGAGAACGTGATCGACCCTGGGTGATGCGCACCTATGCCGGTCACTCCTCGGCCACCGCATCCAACGCGCTCTACCGGCGCAACCTGGAGAAGGGTCAGACCGGCCTCTCGGTGGCCTTCGACCTGCCCACCCAGACCGGCTACGACCCCGACGACGAGCTCGCCAAGGGTGAGGTCGGCAAGGTGGGGGTGCCGGTGAGCCACCTGGGGGACATGCGCACCCTGTTCCAGGACATCCCGCTGGCGACGGCCAACACCTCCATGACCATCAACGCCCCGGCCATGTGGCTGCTGGCGCTGTACCAGGTGGTCGCGGAGGAGCAGGCCGAGGCGGAGGGGCTCGATCGCGACGAGGTGCTCAGCAAGCTCGCCGGGACCACGCAGAACGACATCATCAAGGAGTACCTCTCCCGCGGGACGTACGTCTTCCCCCCGGAGCCGAGCCTGCGGCTGATCACCGACATGGTGGCCTACACCGTCACCACCATCCCCAAGTGGAACCCGATCAACATCTGCAGCTACCACCTGCAGGAGGCGGGCGCCACGCCGGTGCAGGAGGTGGCCTACGCGCTGTGCACCGCGATCGCCGTGCTCGACTCGGTGCGCGACTCCGGGCAGGTGCCGGAGGAGCGGTTCGGCGAGGTGGTCGGGCGCATCTCCTTCTTCGTCAACGCCGGGCTGCGCTTCGTCGAGGAGATGTGCAAGATGCGCGCCTTCGGCCAGCTGTGGCAGGAGCTGGTGGCCGAGCGCTACGGGGTCACCGACGCCAAGCAGCGTCGCTTCCGCTACGGGGTGCAGGTGAACTCCCTCGGGCTCACCGAGGCGCAGCCGGAGAACAACATCCAGCGCATCGTGCTCGAGATGCTCGCCGTGACGATGTCGCGTGACGCGCGGGCCCGCGCCGTGCAGCTGCCGGCCTGGAACGAGGCGCTGGGGCTGCCGCGCCCCTGGGACCAGCAGTGGGCCCTGCGCATGCAGCAGGTGCTCGCCTACGAGACCGACCTGCTGGAGTACGAGGACATCTTCGCCGGCAGCCACGTGATCGAGGCGGCGGTGGCCGACATCGTCCAGGGCGCCCGGGCCGAGATCGACAAGGTGCAGGAGATGGGCGGCGCGGTCGCGGCCGTCGAGAGCGGCTACATGAAGTCCGAGCTGGTCTCGTCCCTGGCGGAGCACCGCCGGCGCATGGAGACCGGGGACGACGTCGTGGTGGGTGTGAACAAGTTCCAGGGCACCGAGCCGAGCCCCCTGCAGGCCGAGGGTGCCGGCGCAATCGAGGTGGTCGACCCCGCGGTCGAGGCGGCCGCAGTCACCGCGCTGCAGGAGTGGAAGAGCTCCCGTGACGCCGAGGAGGTGGAGGCAGCCCTGCAGTCCCTGCGGGACACCGCCAAGACCGGGGACAACCTGATGCCGGCGAGCATGGCCTGCGCCCGGGCCGGGGTCACCACGGGGGAGTGGGCCGGCGCGCTGCGCGAGGTCTTCGGTGAGTACCGCGCTCCCACGGGAGTCGCCGCGGCCTCGACCGGCGGTGAGGCCGGTGCGGAGATCGCCAAGGTGCGCGAGCACGTGAAGGCCGCCGAGGACATCGTCGGTGGCCGCCTGCGCATGCTGGTGGGCAAGCCGGGCCTGGACGGGCACTCCAACGGCGCCGAGCAGATCGCGGTGCGCGCCCGCGACTGCGGCTTCGAGGTGATCTACCAGGGCATCCGACTGACCCCCGCCCAGATCGTCGCGGCCGCGGTGCAGGAGGGGGTGCACGTGGTCGGACTGTCCGTGTTGTCGGGCTCACACCTGGAGGTCGTGCCCGCCGTGGTGGACGGCCTCGCCGCTGCCGGAGCAGGGGACATCCCTGTGGTGGTGGGTGGCATCATCCCGCCGGAGGACGCAAAGATCCTGCGCGCCAAGGGCGTTACTCAGGTATTCACACCGAAGGACTACGCGATGACCGAGATCATGGACCAGATCGTGGACGTGGTCCTGGCGGCGCAGAACGCGGAGTAAACCCCCGCCGGGCCCCTGACCAGCAGATTTGACTGGGGCCCGGCGGGCCGCGTAGTTTTCTCCATGCACCGCACGACAGAGCGACAAGCTCCGGGCCACGGCCCAGATCCTGTCCCATCGACGTAGGTGCCACCCCCGCAAGAAATCATCTGGTGCAGTCACGGCCGGACGAGGACGACCGGGGGGCCCGGATCGGCCAGGTTGCACTAGGCCAGGCGGTTCGGGTAGGCTAGAACGGTTGCCTCAACCGGATCTGATCATCTCGATCGGGACCGAGTTGCACCCCCCGGGGTGGTCCTGGTAACCTAGAGTGGTTGCCCCGGCGAGGCCAAGCGAACAGCTCGGCGGAGCAGGTGAGCGTGTGTTCTTTGAGAACTCAACAGTGTGCCGATGAATGTCAGTGCCAATTTATTTTGTTTTGGCTCCTTCATTCG